>JAYQVH010000001.1:0-443472 GCA_038148375.1 Rhodospirillaceae bacterium
CATCGATACCGATCACATCTTCAATCTGTTGGCGTACGCGTTCCGGATCTGCCGCCGGGAGATCAATTTTATTAAGTACGGGAATGATCTCATGGTTTGCGTCAATAGCCTGATAGACGTTCGCAAGGGTCTGCGCCTCGACGCCTTGAGAGGCGTCAACAATAAGCAGCGACCCCTCGCACGCACGTAAGGAACGGCTAACCTCATAGGCAAAGTCGACATGTCCTGGAGTGTCCAGAAGATTGAGCTGATACGTCTGGCCGTTCTTTGACGTATACGCAAGCCTGACTGTTTGCGCCTTGATGGTGATGCCCCGCTCACGCTCCAGATCCATGTTATCGAGGACCTGTTCCTTCATTTCGCGGTCCGTCAAACCACCGCAAACTTGAATGAGCCGATCGGCGAGCGTGGACTTTCCATGATCGATATGGGCGATAATGGCGAAATTACGAATCAAACTTGGATCGGTCATATGATTGTGAGAATTCCTAAACTCGCAGCTGACCGCCGACGGCTTTCTCAACCGCCGAGATGATTCGTTGAGATAGAGACTCGATGTCGGTGTCTGTCAGAGTTGCATCCCGCGGCTCAAACCTTACAGAAAGCGCAAGAGACTTGTTGCCGGCATCGACGTTATCGCCGGTGTATACGTCAAAAAGCGTAATTGCCGTAATCAAATCTTTGTCCACGCCGCGAATGGCACGGAGCACATCGTCAGCGCCCACACTATCGGCGACAACAAATGCGAAATCTCGCTCGACCGGTTGATAGTGAGACGGTGTAAACTTGGGTCTTGCGGGTCCGCCCGACTTTTTCGGGATCGGCACGCGATCCAAAAAGACTTCGAACCCGACCAAAGGTCCATTGACATCCATCTGCTTTAAAACATTTGGATGGACGGCGCCAAACTCCGCCAAGACGTTAGGGCCCAGGCAAATCGTGCCGGACTGACCTGGGTGATACCAACTCGGAGCTGCGGCCTTATCACTCCTGCCAATCTGAACGCGCTCTATTTGCACACCGGCGGCAGCGAGCGCAGCCAACGCATCAGCCTTTGCATCTAGTACATCAACATCCCGCCGTGATTCCGTCCAGTGGCGGGAAATGGCATCGCCTGCCCGCACACCGCCGGCTATCAAGGTCTGCTCTCCCGGCGCATCGCCTTCGAACCGGGGGCCGATCTCGAACAAGGATACATTGGGCATCGCACGTACCGCATTACGGCCAACCGCTGCGATAAGGTTTGGCAGCAAAGAGGGCCGTAATACATCAAGTTCGGCGCTCAGTGGGTTTTCAAGCGAGTGGATGTTGCTTGCGCTGACGAATAGAGCCGCCTGACTGTGAGCCATAAAAGACCAAGTCGTGGTCTCAAATAATCCTCGGCTTGCCAAACTGCGCCTGACCGAGCGCGCTCGGCGTTGCTCGATACTGAATGCGGGGCGCGTTGATGCGATTCGAGGCAGCGAGAGTGTGGGGATAGAATCGTAGCCCTTGATTCGCAGCACATCTTCGACAAGATCGTGTTCACCGTCGACATCTCGCCTCCAGGACGGCACATCGACTATCCAGGGAGTCTTTTGGTTATCGATACCGAATCCAAGGCGCGCGAGAATCTGCGACGCCTCCACTGGCGACACTTCAATTCCGCCCAATTGCGATACTCTCTCGGGCCGAAAAGATACTGTCCGGACCATCGACGGCTGATCGCCGCTAACCGCCAAGTCGGAAACCTCGCCGCCACAGATCTCCACAATCATCCGGGCAGCAACTTCAGCGCCAACCGCCGTCGATGCTGGGTCAACACCGCGCTCAAATCGATACCGGGCGTCAGATACAATTCCCAACGCACGCCCCGTACGGGCAATATTTATCGGATCGAATAAAGCAGATTCAAGGAAGATGTCTGTCGTATCTTCAGTACAGCTTGAATTCTCGCCTCCCATAATCCCTGCGATCGCAAGAGCGCCATGTTCGTCGGCGATAACGACCATGCTGTCGTCGAGTTCGTACTCCGTACCGTTGAGCGCAAGCATCTTTTCGCCTCGACGCGCTAGCCTCGGGCCGATTTGCGATCCGATCTTGCTTAGGTCAAATGCATGTAACGGACGGCCGAGATCGATGTTTATGTATTGCGTAATGTCAACGAGAGCCGAAACCGGGCGCAGTCCGATCGCTCGCAACCGCGCTTGAAGCCACTCAGGACTTTCACGGTTCCGGACACCACGAACGACGCGCCCAACAAAGTGAGGGCACAGGTGTTCTTGGTCCTCGGAGAGGCCAGAAGTGACTTGAATGCCACAAGGAAACGTGCCGACGACAGGTGAGACGTCAAAGGGCTTTAGTGTACCGATACCAGCCGCTGCAAGATCTCGCGCTACGCCCCGCACGCCCAGGGCGTCGACGCGATTGGGTGTTAACGCGATATCAATCACCGGCTCTAACTGCAACGCTTCAGCAGCAGCATCGCCCGCTTGGACATGAACCGGAAGGTCAATGATGCCGTCATGGTCGTCGCCGAGATTGAGTTCCCGGGCCGAGCACATCATGCCGTGACTCTCAACTCCGCGAATTTTACCGATCTTTAGTTTGTCGCCGCTTGCTGGAATGACATCACCGGGCTTTGCTAGGATTCCCTTCAGCCCGACTCTCGCATTTGGTGCGCCGCACACGACAGTGTGAGTTTCAGAGCCGGTTGAGACTTGGCAAACTTTCAAACGATCCGCGTCGGGGTGCTTATCGGCTGAGATAATCTCTGCGACGACCATGCCTTTAAGAGCGGCGCTTGGATCCTCGACACCTTCCACCTCAAGTCCGATTGCCGTGAGGGTGTCAGAAATCGCGCCTAGGTCGGCCTCCGTAGCGAGATGATCCTTCAGCCATGACAACGTAAACTTCATTGACTCAGCCCCCCCGCTAGGGATGGCACATCAAGAGCCGAGAACCCGTAGTGCCGCAGCCAACGCAGATCGCTATCGAAGAAAGTGCGTAAGTCAGGTATGCCGTATTTTAACATTGCGACGCGTTCGACACCCATGCCAAAAGCAAAGCCCTGATAAACGTCAGGATCGAGACCGCACGCTCGAAGAACGTTCGGATGGACCATGCCGCACCCGAGAATTTCTAGCCAATCCGCACCGGCGCCAATTTTCAACTCACCGCCGGAACGGGAACACCCGATATCGACCTCTGCAGACGGTTCTGTAAACGGGAAATAGGACGGACGGAAACGGATCGGCAGATCGTCGACTTCAAAATACGCTTTAGCAAACTCTATAAGACATCCTTTTAGGTGGCCCATGTGAGTGGCCTTGTCGATCACCAACCCCTCAACCTGATGAAACATCGGTGTATGCGTAATATCGTAGTCACATCGATAGGTCCGGCCGGGCGCGAGAATGCGGATAGGCGGAGAAGAGGACTGCATGACCCGCACCTGCACAGGTGACGTATGCGTTCTAAGAAGATTGCGAGTACCGTCCTCTTTCCGCGGCATGAAGAACGTGTCGTGCATCTCACGCGCAGGATGATCGGGCGGAAAGTTCAGTGCCGTGAAGTTATGGAAATCGTCCTCGATGTCGGGACCTTCAGCGACTTCGAATCCCATGGGCGCGAAAATCTCGACGATCTCTTCGATAGTTTGGCTGATGGGATGGACGAGGCCGTGAGACTCTTGCCGAATTGGTAAAGATACATCTATCGATTCATCGGCAAGCCGGGCGTTGAGCGTACTTTCCTCCAAATCGGCTTTCCGGGATGCGATCGCGGCTGCGACTTCGTCTTTAAGCACGTTCAAAGCCTGGCCGGCGGACTTACGCGATTCCGCGTCCATACCGCCGAGCGTCTTCATCAACGCCGTAATGCGACCCTTTTTACCGAGAGCCTCCACCCGCACAGCGTCCAACGCAGCCAAATTATCCGCCGCGTCGACGTCTTTCAGAATTCCGCCTCTAAGCTCGTCTATCTGATCCATGTGTGCTTCTCGTTTCGACTTTTGATCCAATCGGCGACCGGGACATACGAAAAAGGGGGCCGGCCCATGGGCGGCCCCCCTCCGAGACTTGTCTCTTACGGGATTGACCGGCGCTCCTGTGACGCCGGTACAGCCTTATCCGAGTGCCGACTGAGCCTGTTTGACCAGGCTGGCAAAGGTCTCGGGCTCACGAACCGCGATATCTGCCAGGACCTTACGGTCCATTTCGATACCTGATTTGCGAAGCCCGTCCATAAATCGGGAGTACGTCAAGCCGTGCTCGCGTGCACCAGCATTTATGCGTTGTATCCACAACGAACGGAACGTACGCTTCTTAACTCGGCGATCACGATATGCGTATTGAAGGCCCTTCTCGACCTTTTGCTTCGCGACCGTGACGCTCTTTGAGTTCCGACCCCGGTAGCCCTTTGCAGCCGAGAGAATCTTTTTGTGGCGGGCGTGTTTTGTGACGCCCCTAGTAACACGTGACATGTGGCGCCTCCGTTACGACGATGTTCCGTAAGGCAGGAACGTCTTAACGATCTTGGCATCTGAGTCAGCCAAGACGAACGAACCACGCGCCTTACGTTTCATTTTCTGAGATTTGGATCCAAGGCAGTGCCGCTTGTAGGCAAAATTACCCTTCAGCTTGCCGGAACCTGTCGTACGAAAGCGCCGTTTCGTGGCGCTTTTTGTCTTCATTTTGGGCATTTTTACTTCCTTAAATTCGGGTTTTCCTGACGGTTGGGCATGCCCAGGCATTCGAAATGCCTCTTGCCGCACCGTTTTTGGCCTGAAAACAGGCTTCCCAAGCGCGCATGGCGCCCTGGAAAGGGCGCTGTATACATTCAGAGACGAGGGTTTGCAAGCCTTCAGGCCGCCTAAGAAGCCCGGAATTCCGCGCAATATGCCCTAAGGACCTATCTGGGAGCGACCACCATCACCATTTGCCGGCCCTCCATTTTGGCCTCTTGCTCGACTTTAGCTATGGCATCAGTGTCTGATTTCACGCGATTGAGAACGTCGACACCGAGTTCCTGGTGAGCCATTTCTCGGCCCCGGTAGCGCAGAGTCACTTTAACCTTGTCGCCGTCACTCAGAAAACGACGCATGTTGCGCATTTTCACGTCATAATCATGGTCGTCGATATTCGGCCGCAGCTTGATCTCTTTGACGTCGATGACCTTCTGCTTTTTCTTGGCTTCGTTCTTCTTCTTCTGTGCTTCGTACTTGAATTTACCGTAGTCTAGAATCTTACAGACGGGCGGCTCCGCATTCGGTGATATTTCGACCAGGTCCAGTCCAGCATCTTCGGCGTAGCCAATTGCTTCCCTGACTGTGACAACACCGATATTTTCACCATCTGCGCCGATCAGACGCACCTTTGGCACGTCGATATCTTCGTTGACGCGTGGTCCATCCTTGGACGGCGGCGTCGTCATCATTGGTCTAGATATGGATAAGTCTCCTCTAATAGTTACGGAACGAATGAAAGCGCTATCGAAACTGAATGAAAAATCTCGGCTTAACGCCGAAGGAAGGGCTACAGATCAAAGCACTCTGTCGATTTAGTTAGGCGGGTGGTGCCGCCTCGCTCGAAAGTGTATTCACCGCCTCGCTAAGAGCAAGGATTTCTTGGGTTTTTCCACCAAGGCGGCGCAGAGCGACCGTATTAGCTTCAGCCTCTTTCTGCCCCACAACCGCTATGACCGGAACTTTCTTGTTCGAATGTTCCCGAACTTTGTAGTTGATCTTCTCGTTCCTGAGGTCCGCCTCTACCCTGAGTCCCGCACTTTCCAGGGCTTTTGCGACCTCTTGCGCATAGCCGTCGGCGTCCGATGTAATGGTTGCCACGACGACCTGGCTCGGCGCGAGCCAAAGTGGCAGCTTCCCCGCATAGTTCTCAATCAGAATGCCGATAAAGCGCTCGAGGCTACCAAGAATGGCGCGGTGTAGCATTACCGGACGGTGTTTTTCGCCGTCCTGGCCGATGTAAACCGCATCGAGTCGCTCGGGCAGGACGAAATCGAGCTGAATCGTCCCGCATTGCCATGTGCGCCCGATGGCATCTTTAAGATGGAATTCAAGCTTCGGGCCGTAGAACGCGCCCTCGCCGGGTGTGATCCCGTACTCGAGATTCGCAGCATTCACGGCAGCTTCAAGCGCTGCTTCCGCCCTATCCCAGACGGAATCCTCTCCGGCCCGCGTCTCAGGGCGCGTCGCGAGCTTTACTTCAAGCTCTTCAAAGCCAAGGTCTTCGTATACGGACGTCAGCAAGGCGCAAAATGCTGTCGTTTCCTCGGTTACCTGGTCTTCACGGCAGAATATGTGCGCATCGTCCTGCGTCATTTGCCGGACACGCATGAGGCCGTGCAAAGCACCATGCGGCTCATTACGATGGCAGCATCCGAACTCTGCCATGCGAATGGGTAAGTCGCGGTAGCTGCGAATGTCATTCTTGTATATTTGAACGTGCGCCGGGCAGTTCATGGGCTTGATCGCCATGAATTTCGCGTCTGATGAGATTTTGGGGTTTTCCGTATCCGTATTGGGTATCTCATCCGGGACAACAAACATGTCCTCCCTAAATTTGGACCAGTGGCCCGATTGTTCCCAAAACCGCGCGTCAAGCAGTTGTGGCGTCTTAACCTCGACGTACCCCGCATTGGACAACCGTCGCCTGATGTATTGCTCCAGCGCCAGCCAAATCGTGTAGCCTTTTGGGTGCCAAAATACGGATCCCTGCGCCTCCTCCTGGAGGTGAAACAGATCCATTTCTCGGCCTAGTTTACGGTGGTCCCGGCGCTCGGCTTCTTCGAGCATTTGCAGGTGTGACTTGAGTTGCTTGTCGTCGGCCCAGCACGTCCCGTAAATCCGCTGCAACATTTCGTTGCGGTGATCGCCGCGCCAATACGCACCCGCAAGCTTCATCAGCTTGAACGATTTACCAAGTTTACCCGTAGACGGAAGGTGAGGCCCGCGGCAAAGATCAAGCCATTCGCCTTGACGATAGACTGAGACGTCTTCGCCTTGAGGCAGCCCTTGGATGATTTGAGCTTTGTACTTCTCGCCACGTTCATTGAAATAGTGAATTGCAGCGTCCCGATCCCAGACTTCACGTTTGATCGGCTCGTCGCGATCAACGATCTCTCGCATACGTTGCTCGATCTTTTCCATGTCGTCCGGGCTAAAGGGTTCGGGCCGGGCGAAGTCGTAGTAAAATCCGTTCTCGATCACCGGCCCGATGGTGACCTGCGTTCCCGGAAACAACTCCTGAACCGCCTCTGCCATCACATGGGCAGCGTCGTGGCGCAGCAACTCAAGTGCTGCCTCGTCCTTCGCCGTTAGAATCGCAACGTCGCTATCGCTCGAAATTTCGGTCGATAAATCCATGAGATCGCCATCGATATAGATTGCGAGCGCCGCCTTGGCCAAGCCAGGGCCAATATCGGCAGCCAATTCAGCGCCGGTGACGGATCTATCGAAGTCCCGCACACTGCCGTCGGGCAGGGTGATGGCAACCATGGCAGTACCTAATTCGTGTTTTGTTCACTTGAGCGGGCGCAATCTAAGTCTCCAGCCGCACAAGTCAAGCGACAGCTTTAACGTACAGTTTCTGCACAGCTTCGGCAGGGGCGATGGCATCAATTCTATGACGCCGGAGAATGGCAACATCGGGGCCCCGATGCCCTGTCAATGCGGCGTCAGAAACGGGATCGTAGAGAAGGATACAGCGGCACCCAGCGGCTGCGATGAGATGCATTGTATCGTTGTCGTATCCGATGGCCCCAGAAGCAGCCCACCCGATAAACACGATGTCTTCAAGAGATACGTGCCCGGCCATATCGATCGTTTTCGGCGCAAACTGGGCCACTTCGTCCGCCCGACGCGGATCAGGCGAACAACCGATTAAAACCGGTGTATGCCCATATCCTTCAATTAACGCGCAACATTCGCCAAGCAATGCTTCGGACCAGCCACTAGACCCGTCCGCCGCATCAACTCCGATCAAGATGAAACTCTGATCTAGGGAAAACGGAGTGGAGAACGAATTTGCAGCGCGCGAAACCCATGCCAGAGATGCAGGCGGCCTATCATGGACACCTGCCTGATTTATCTGGTTAAGCAAACGGTCTGCAATATGGGTATTCGCACTCTGATTCCGTTCTACCGGGAACGAGCAACCGGCAACGTGACCCGACCAAGGTGGCGGAGACGAACGCCCCAGTTTGCGGCCAAATCCGTATGCCAACCGATACGCCCATGCGGTTTGCGCCGAACACTCGAGATCGTAAACCATACTCCAGGACCGTGATCTGAGTAGTTTTGCTAAGCGGAACGAAGTACTCGGTCGCTCGATAACTGAGTCAAAGTATGGAGACAGGGATGCAAACGCGACGAGATCGGGGTCGATGATGAAATGTATCCTATCCGAGCCGTGATGCATCCTAAGAGCGGAGAATGCTGCCAACGCATGTACAAAATTTTGAAGTCCGCGTCCTGCGATTATCAGAACCTCCGGCCGCGCGCCGGTATCTGAATTATTTGGTGGGTCTAATTCAGTCATTGTTGCGCGCTGATACCGGGTACGCACCGTTTAAAACGGAGTCATAGACAGCGAGCGTGGCGTCTGTCATTTGCTCAACGGTGAAATTTTTCGCGACGTGCTCTCGAGCCATTCTCTTAAGTTCGTCACGCTGGTCCCGAGTCAGTGCGATCGCGCGCGCAATAGATTGAGCAAGCGATACTGGATCGGACGGCGTGTATAGCCAACCTGTGACAGCCGGCAATAAGATCTCGGGTGCGCCGCCAAATGCAGGTGCGACAACAGGACGCCCCATAGCTTGCGCCTCCGCGACCACCCGCCCGAATGCCTCTGGGCGCGTCGAACCCGACACCACAACGTCAGTGACCATATAGGCTGCCGCGATGTCCCGGCAGTTATCGATAATTTGAACGCATCCCTCTAGACCGAGGGTGCGCACTTTCGCATCAAGTGAACGCCTGTAAGAACTGCGCGCCGGCTGAGGCGCGACCATCAAGCACCTTAGGTTTTCAGGCAATTCGCCTGCTTTTGCGAGCTCAGCTATTGCACTAATAAGCAGGCTCTGCCCCTTCCATCGCGATAGCCGGCCAGGCAACATGACCACGAGACCATCGTCCGGAAGCCGCCATTCACTGGCGAGCTTGATCATCCGTGCCGGTGTAACGGCCGCCGGGTCAAACATAGACAAGTCGACGCCACGGTGAATTAATACAACATCCTTAGGGTCCGTATGGTATTCAGCAATAATGTGGTCTGCGATAAATTCCGAAATCGCTATCACAGGCCGCCCTTTCGACATGATGCGGTTCCATATTTTTTTCAGACCAAACACCCCTGTTCCGTAGTAGCCGTGAAACGTTGTAACGAAGGGAACATTTGCCTTCTGAGCAGCGGCGTGCGCACTCCATGCCGGAGCCCGCGAACGTGCGTGTACAAGTGAAATTTTCTCATCTGATATTATCTCAGCCAATGCGTGACTGTTTCGGCGAATAGCCAATGGAGATTTCGTTTGTAACGGCAGTTCAATGTGCTCAGCACCACACTTCTCCAGCTCCCTGACAAACTGCCCACCGGCAGACGCGACGATAGAGCGCCAGCCCGACCTTACAAGAGCTTGAGCAACTTCGACCGTTCCACGCTCGACGCCGCCGACACTCATCGCAGGCAAAACCTGAAGAATTGTCTTCACGTTAGGATCACGAACGATATCAGTGTTACTGTCCATCACGGTCTTGATTTCCGAATTTCACCTTAGATAACGTTCGTTATTTTCGTCTTGAAATAGATTGACTGAGCAGTGAGCAGCGAGATCGCAATTCGAACTAGCATTCTAACACGGTCGAACGGCTCAACAATTGCCTACCAGTCAGTTGAAGGAACCGGAATCGGCCTCGTTTTCCTTCATGGGTTACACTCTGATAAGTCTGGCACGAAGTCTCATCATCTAATGGAGTACTGTCGCAAAGTTGGCCATCCCTTTCTCGTACTCGATATGTACGGTCATGGCGATTCGTCTGGCAATTTCGAAGACGGGACAATTTCGCAATGGACTGAAGACGTGATCGACGTAATGGATCAGGTATGCCCTCAACCACAAATTTTGATCGGCTCGAGCATGGGCGGCTGGGTGATGCTGCGTGTCGCGCAACAGCATCCGGACAGGGTCGCCGGACTGATCGGCATCGCCGCCGCCCCAGATTTCACGGAAGATCTGATGTGGGCGAAAATGTCCGCAGCGGAGCGGAAAGAACTGACCAGATCAGGGTTCATTGCTTCGCCTTCGGAATATGGTGATGAACCCTACCGTATCTCGCTTGGACTTATAGAGGATGGACGGAAAAATTTGGTGCTACGCTCGCCACTTGAGATCGACAGGCCAGTACATCTCATACATGGACAGCAGGACTCAGACGTGCCCTGGCAAACAGCCCTTAGGCTTCAAGATAATTTGACGTCCAATCGGGTACTCGTGACCTTGCTAGCGGACGGTGATCACCGGTTGTCTCGCGGGACAGACCTGGACCTGCTGGAACGTGTTGCCGATCATATGATCCAAATGTGCAACGCAAACTCCTAGCGCAGATCAGATATGGCGTCACCGGACCCGAATTTGAAACGCGCGCTTGCCATACTGAACGATGCATTGGCACGCGATGCGCACGCAATGACCCAATTGATTAACGCGAGAATTTCTTGCGACGAACGCCTGTCCAAGCATAGCACCGTGCAAACCGGCGTATACGCTGGTCAGCACAAAGTCGGCGTCCTTGGTTTGATTAACGGCGTTCTGGGTTACAAACACGGCGGTATTGGGGCGGAAGGCGAGGTCGATACGCGGACTGGGCTTTTCAAGCGCGTGCGACGTTTCGTACACACGAAGTCGGGCATCGATGTTCATTCGTAAGCCACACCCCATAATGATCTTGAGCATCGCATTGCTTATACATTGTGCAGCGATGGCAGCCTCAAACACCAACATTATCGCAGATAATCAGGAAGTAACCTACTTGCGCTGCCTCCGCGCAGCGGCTGATAGCGCAGAGTCAGCCATGGATATGGCGCTGCGGTGGGCACGGCTGGAAGGCGGCAATCCCGCCAAGCATTGCCAAGCGGTTGCCCTCCGAGAGTTGGGCGACTTCGACGCGTCCGCCGCGTTGTTAGAAGACCTCGCCGAGGCCGATGGGGACCTGCCACTCATCAAGGCTGAGTTGTGGAGTCAGGCCGGGCGAGTTTGGATTGATGCTCAAGATTTTGAAAAAGCCGTCATAGCCTTCGATCAATCTATTGCCTTACCTAACGCCCCAGATTCCGTTTACCTAGATCGAGCAATCGTGCTGGCCGCGATGGACCGATTCTGGGCCGCAATAGACGACCTGAACGTCTACCTCGATATTCATCAGACTGACGCATTCGCGCTCACGCTGCGCGCCAGCGCCTATCGCCATATCGGCAGCTTGACGCTCTCACTAGACGATATCGTTAGAGCACTGGAGATAGAGCCGGCCAATGTTAATGCTTGGCTTGAACGTGGGATCGTGATGGATGCGCTGGGGAATGACAAAGGCGCGCTAGAATCTTGGATGAACGTGCTTGAGCTCGAGCCCGACTCGCCTGCAGCCGATATTGTCCGTGCACGCATTGAGGCAACAGCAATCGGCGGCAGCGAACTTGGTGACTAGAAATCTAAGTCGGCATAAGTCGGTGCTGGTGGAATACCTGGGAGCACGTCGGCGAGAAGTGGGCGAAAGCTAGGACGGGACTTCAGCCGGACGTACCATTCCTTAGCAAGCGGATGATCTTTCCAAGGGACGTCTCCGGAATAATCCAGAAGCGAAATGTGCGCTCCCGCTGTCAAATCGGCATAAGTCAGTATGTCTCCAGCTAACCAACTTCGCCGTTCCGTGAGCCAAGCAATGTATTCCAGATGAACGTTTACGTTTTCTAGCCCGGCCCGAATCGCGCGCGAGTCTGGCGTCGCATTACTTGCGACTCGTTTGAGGAGTTTCTCACCTGATAGAAAAGCTGAGACCTCATGCGCGAACTTACCCTCAAACCAGTTAATAAGCCGTCGTGTCTCAGCACGCCCGGAGACGCCCTGCCCCATCAATGGAACTTCAATGTGAACCTCTTCGAGATATTCACAAACCGCCCATCCACCGATGGCTAAGGGTCGCCCATCTTCGACCAGAACCGGAACTTCACCCGCCGGATTAAGGGCCATGAATTCCGGCCGGCGCAACCAAAACGGCTCCTCATGGAGCTCAAACTCAAGATGCTTCTCCTTTAATGCCAACCGAACGGTGCGCGAAAGCGTATTCAGGGGGTGGTGATAAAGTATCAGCATGTCATTCGTGTCAGACTCGGTGTTTCGGCGGCCAATTCCGTATCAAGTGATATCCGCCTGTCATAATGATCGAGTGCGCAAATCAACGGACGCGCTTAACAATGCTTGGGTATAAGCGTGTTCGGGATGATCGAAAACTCGTGCGGCCGATCCGGTTTCCACTAGCTGGCCATCCTTCATGACCAAAATGTCATCAGAAAGCGCCCGCACAACTCTAAGGTCATGGCTGATGAAGAGATACGTCAAATCGTATTTTTCCTGAAGCGATAAGAGCAATTCAATCATTTGCGCCTGAACGGAAACATCTAAGGCACTCGTCGGTTCGTCGAGAACAACAAATGTCGGCCTTAGCACCAGCGCACGTGCGATCGAAATACGCTGGCGTTGGCCGCCCGAGAACTCGTGCGGATACCGGTGCATGGCCCCCGGGTCCAAGCCAACGTCCGAGAGCACCTCAGCGACCCGGGCGCCAAGCTCTTCACGGCACTTTTCTAGATCGTGAACTTCCAACCCTTCGCCGACAATCTGGCCGATCGAAAGACGAGGGCTGAGTGAACCGAATGGGTCTTGAAAGATAACTTGCATTTGCCGCCGCAAAGGCCGCATGGCGCCCCGACTCAGTCCGTCAATGCGTTGGTCAAGAAATCTTACTTCACCAGTGCTATCGATTAAACGGAGTAATGCCAAACCCAATGTTGTTTTTCCGGAACCGCTTTCGCCTACCACGCCTAGCGTTTTACCTTTCCGGATCGTTAGATCTATACCGTCAACCGCTTTGACATAACTGCTAACGCGTCTCAACAAACCTGTGCGAATCGGATACCACACCCTGAGATTTATAGCCGAGATAAGAGTTTCGTCAGATTCGGCGGGCTCAGCCTCCTTCGGCCGAGCTTGAGATGCGAGTAGCTGTCTCGTATACGCATGTCGCGCGGTCTCAAATATTTCCGTTACCGCGCCACGTTCTACCATTTCCCCATCTTTCATTACGCAGACCGTGTCAGCGATACGGCGCACTATGTTGAGATCGTGCGTAATGAAGAGGATCGCCATTCCCATTTTTTTCTGCAGATCCTCCAATAATGAGAGGATCTGGGCCTGAATCGTGACATCCAGAGCGGTGGTGGGTTCATCGGCGATCAACAAGCTAGGCTCTAATGCGAGAGCCATTGCGATCATGACGCGCTGACGTTGGCCGCCAGAGAGTTCGTGGGGCAATGCTGACAGTCGGCTCGCGGCATCAGGAAGGCCAACCAGATCGAGAAGTTCTAATACGCGAGCCCGGCGCTCTTCACCTCTTATCCCTTTGTGAACAAAAAGCGTTTCACCGACCTGCTTTTCAATCGAATGAAGCGGGTTGAGGGATGTCATCGGCTCCTGGAAGATGATCCCGACATCGCTGCCCCGCACGGCACGGCGAACCGACTCTGTGGCTTTAATCATCTCCGTACCGGAAACAGTTATGGTTCCGGTTAAGTATTCTGCCGATCTTGGCAGTAGCTGCAGCACAGAAAGTGCGGTGACAGATTTACCTGATCCGCTTTCCCCGACAAGCGCAAGAGTCTCGCCAGGCCGAATCTGGAATGACACGTCTCTAACGGCGTCCACGATGTTGTCGCCTTGGCGAAAAGAAACAGACAGATGGCTCACATCCAAAATCGGCTGGTTACTGATTCCCTCATTCATGGTGCGTCACGCCTCGGGTCAAACGCATCGCGAACGGCCTCACCAATAAACACAAGTAAAGTCAGCATTCCTGCCAACGCCACGAATGCAGACAGCCCGAGCCAAGGTGCCTGAAGATTGTCCTTACCCTGACGGAGAAGTTCGCCGAGCGACGGCGATCCTGGCGGCAGACCGAGGCCCAGAAAGTCCAGCGACGTTAATGCAACAATCGAACCGGACAGGACAAACGGCAAGAACGTAATCGTGGCAACCATAGCGTTGGGAAGGACGTGTTTAATCATGACCTTGAAGTCATGCATCCCGAGCGCTTGCGCTGCGCGTACATAATCGAAGTTACGTGCCCGCAGAAACTCTGCCCTTACAACAGCGATCAGGGCCGTCCAGCTGAAGAGAAGCAAAACACCCAGAAGTGTCCAGAACCCCGATGCCACCAGCGACGAAACAATAATCAAAATAAAAAGCTGAGGTAGGCCGTTCCAAATTTCGATGACACGCTGGAACAACAAATCCAGCCAGCCGCCAAAATAGCCCTGTACCGCGCCTGCGGCGACGCCGATTAGTGACGAGACGACTGTCAAAGTGAGGCCGAACAGGAGAGATAATCTGAAGCCATAAATGACGCGGGCTAAAACATCGCGCCCTTGGCTGTCAGTACCCAGGACGTTTTCACGCGACGGCGGCGACGGCGCAGGTCCATCCAAATTAAAGTTGATTGTATCGTAACTGAACCGCACCGGTGGCCATACGATCTTGCCTTTATCCGCAATCAGATCTGTTAGATATGGATCACGATAGTCAGCCGATGTTGAAAAATCTCCGCCAAATGCCGTTTCCGGATAGTCCACAAATACCGGAAAATAAGATTGCCCTTCATACTCGACGTATAGCGGGCGGTCATTTGCGATGAACTCGGCTAGCAGTGAGACAGCCACCAGAAACAAAAGGATCTTAAAAGAGGTGTAACCCCTGCCGTTGCCGCGAAAATTATCGAGACGCCGCTTATTGATTGGAGACAGCCAGCCGCCTCTCTGCACAGACTGCTCAGCCATCAATGCCGCGCCTCGAAATCGATGCGCGGATCGATAGCGGTATAAACAACGTCATTGATCAGATTCAAGACGAGGCCAATCAAACTAAAAACGAATAGTGTACCGAACACGACTGGGTAATCACGATTGATAACGGCTTCGAATCCTAAAAGACCCAAGCCGTCGAGCGAGAAAATAACCTCGATTAAAACGGACCCCGTAAAGAGCATCGATACGAGGGTCGCCGGAAAACCAGCGATAACGATCAGCATCGCGTTACGAAAAACGTGACCATATAAGACGCGGCGCGACGTCAGCCCCTTGGCGCGCGCCGTAAGCACGTACTGCCTATTGATTTCTTCGAGAAACGAATTCGTAGTCAGCATCGTTAGCGAAGCAAAGCCGCCGGCCACCATCGCCGGTAGGGGTAAAGCGAGATGCCAAAAGTAATCCGCGACCTTTCCGAGAAGAGACAATTCATCCCAGTTGTCTGACGTCAGACCCCGCAACGGAAACCAACTAAAATACTGACCTCCAGCAAATAGCACGATGAGTAAGATTGCGAACAAGAAAGACGGCATCGCGTAGCCAATAAACACAGCGTACGACGTCGCTGCATCAAATCTCGTGCCATCTCGTACGGCTTTCGCAATTCCGAGAGGTATAGAGACCAGATATATAATGAGTGTCGACCAAAGACCCAGCGAGACAGAAACGGGCAACTTATCGACGATAAGTTCGGCGACACCCTGGGAGCGGAAAAAGCTCTCGCCTAGGTCGAATGTCATGTAGCGCTTGACCATAAGCACGAAGCGCTCGAGCGGCGGCTTATCAAAGCCGAATTGGCGTTCGATGTCGGCGACCAATTCAGGCGGCAATCCTCGGGCACCACGGTAGTCTCCGCGCGCAGACGTAGTTTCGGCTCCGCCACCGGCAAACTGGGCTGTCGCGCCGACGTCCAACCCCTGAAGCCTCGCCAAGACTTGTTCTACCGGTCCACCGGGAGCGAGCTGAACAATTAGAAAGTTGATCGCGATGATTCCGAGCAATGTCAGCGGGATCAGTAACAGGCGGCGAACAATGTAAGCGGTCATACAGCGTGATTGAGTAACGTCATTTGCGATTACGACGCCGTATAGAACTCCAGAGCAGGAGCACAACGCCACTAATCGCAATCACCAGGATAAGCGTTCTGTCGTCTTCAATTGGCTCACTTGCGTTGACCTGTGTACTCGCACCGTCTGCTTCAGCCGCGTCAGAGCTTTGGGCATTTGAAGCCACTTGCGCTGCTTTGCTGGGGTCGAGCCACCACGTCGAAATCGCAACGCCGCGGAGAGGAACAACGTCTGGATGACCGAACTTGTTCCAAGATGCGACCCGGATTTCCCCCGCGTGCCAATTAGGTATGACGTAATATCCCCATTGGAGAACGCGATCGAGAGCCCTGGTGTAAGCGACAAGCTCATCCCGCGAGCTAGCCTGAATAAGCCCCTCAATCAGTTCGTCGACAGCTGGGTCTTTGATGCCGGCGAAGTTCCGTGTCCCTGGCTCGTCCGCTGCCTCTGAACTCCAAAATTCTCGCTGTTCATTTCCCGGCGATGTCGACTGCGCCCAGGGGAAGACAATCATGTCGAATTCGTATGCTTGGATTCGGTTTACCCATTGGGATACATCGACAGTGCGCATCGTCGCCCTAATGCCCAGGCGCTCAAAGTTTTGCAGCATGGGCCCAACGATCCGTTCGAACGCGGGGGACCGAAGTAGAATTTCAAATTCGAAGGGCACGCCATCGGAGTTTACTAGCCCGTTAGGTGTTTGTGTCCAGCCCGCCTCTTCAAGCAACTGTCGGGCAATCAGAAGATTCTCGCGAATGTTGCCGCTGCCATCGGTCGTAGGAGGATTATATTCCTGCGTAAACACTTCCGGAGGGAGCGAGTTCCGGTAGGGTTCAAGTAATTCGAGTTCCCGCCCCGAAGGCAGACCGGTCGCGGCCATTTCCGAATTTTCGAAGTAACTGCGCGTCCGCTTGTACTGACCGTAGAAGATTGTCTGATTGGTCCACGGAAAATCGAAGGCATAGGCGAGCGCACGTCTAACTCGCCTATCTGAAAAAATGGCAAGGCGCGTATTGTAGATGAAGCCTTGCATTCCTACCGGCGTACGGTCCTCGAAGGACTCTTTGATAATCCGCCCTTGATCCAATGCATTACCGTTGTAACCAATGGCCCAGTTGCGTGCGGAATTTTCGTAGCGCAGATCATACTCACCGGCGAGAAATGCCTCAAACGCCACTGTTTCATCCCGATAGTAGTCATAACGAATGCGGTCGAAATTGAACCTACCGACATTCACATTTAGATTCTTGCCCCAATAATTCGGATCTCGTTCGTACTCGATGAAGCGGCCTGGCTCGTAGGATGCGATTTTGTACGGACCGCTACCCAACGGGCCGACAAGGCCGGGTTCAGAAAAGTCCCTATCCTTCCAATAGTCCTCGGATAAGATCGGCATCTGGCCAATGATCAGCGGGAGTTCAGCGTTCCCTACGACCTTAAACGTGAACGTAACTTCGCGATCCCCGGTCACCTCAACCTTTTCTACGTCACCATAGTAGGCGCGGTACAGCGGCTGACCCTTTTCCATCAGCGTCTCGAAAGAGAAAACAACGTCTCGAGGAGTAATTGGCGTTCCGTCTTGAAATTGCGCCTCTGGCCGAAGTTGGAATTTCACATAGGAACGGTCTTCCGGAACCTCGATGGTCTCGGCAATTAAGCCATAACTGGCGAACGGCTCATCCAAACTTCCGACCATAAGGCTCTCAGAAATTGGGTTGCCGATGCTCGGCAAATGGTCGTGCTGATGTAGATACGCGAGACCCGCGGCGGGCGTGCCGCGCAAAATGAATGGATTCAGGGAATCAAAGGTTTGTGATGACGCATCGACGACAAGAGTTCCTCCCTTGGGCGCGGAAGGATTCACGTAGTCGAAATGCGCAAACCCCTCCGGGTATTTTGGCTCACCCTGTATCGCAAAGCCATGAACAGGACGCCCCGTTTCAGCATGCGCCGTGGGCTGTGCGGTCAACACCGTGAAAAAAGCGAAGAACGCAATCCGAGATGACATGTGGTTATGCGCTTTCATTCGCGGTCTCCGATTAGCCGTTCAAGACTTCGATGGCCTGGTCGTGTATCCGCCTATTCGCGGACGCCAATACCTGACGGCCAGCGGTGCCGGTCAGGGCCTTACCCTGCCAATCGGTCATAACACCTCCGGCGCTCTCGATAATCGGCACCATCGCTCCATATTCATAGACACTAAGTTTTTCGCAGGCGATATCTGTCCATCCGCTTGCCACCATCCCGTAATGATAACAATCGGTGCCACCGTAGCGCCGAAGTTTTGCGGCGTGCTCAAGGCGGCCTACCGCCGCCAGCTCCGTTGGATCAAAAAAATCCGGCGCTGTGATGTAAACCGAAGCTTGACCCAATCCCGAACATGGCCGAACACGCGCTACCTGACCATTCCGCTGTGTCGGCAAACCGACGCCGCCAATCCACCTGTCCCTTAGGACAGGCTGATCCAATACGCCAAAAGCGGGCGTACCATTTTCAAGCAGGCCTATGATTGTCGTAAAAAGCGGGACGCCGTTTATAAATGATACGGTCCCGTCTATCGGGTCCAAAACCCATACAAACTCTGCATCGGGGTTTTCGGAACCGAATTCCTCGCCAATGATCCCGTGGCCGGGAAACTTGGCCGAAATGATCTCTCGTAGAGCAGATTCAGTTTCTCTGTCGGCACGTGTGACAGGACTTTCATCGTCTTTATCTTCGACGGCAACGTCAGAGCGAAAATACGACAGTGTTATTGCCGCTGCGGCATCCGCGAGCGTGTGGCCGAGCTTTACGAAAGACTCTGCGTCCTTGGTGTCAGCCATTAGGAGACTTTACGGACTCTCCTCCGCACCGGCTTCAGCGCCTTCAGCGTCCATTTCTACGTCGGCCGTCTCTTCTTCTGCCGGTGGGATCGGATCGAGAACAACTTCAGGGGGATTGTCAGTATTGGCCATCAAGAATTTGATCACCGCGGCGCGATCTTTTGGCTTCGGCAGGCCGATAAACGACATCGTACCCTGAGGCGCGACCGCCTTGGGGTCCTTGAGGTAGGCGTTGAGATCGTCGTATGTCCACGTCTCTACCCCAGCAAGGATGGATTCCGACAAGCCAAAGCCCTGCCGGTCGCGAGTTGCCAGTGTGGACCCAACTACGTTGTGCAAAGTCGGCCCCGTTCCGTTTTTCCCGCCCGCATCGTAAGCCTCTACCGTGTGGCACGACTGACACTTGCGGAAAACCTTTTCGCCGTCCTCGACAGCCGCCGCGGCCAGCATCGGCTTAATATCGACCAGCACGTCTTCGACCGGTTCCCCACCGCCATCGGCGCCGAAACCTTCGGGTACTTCGATTTCGTATCCGAAAGTCGAAACAGCCTCATCTTCCGGCACAAGGAAGTGGCTGGCTTCATTCGCCCCAATTGTCAGCCAGATCGCGGCAAATCCCGCCATCATCGCGGAGTTAGACTTGAACTTGTCGGGCGAGGGTTTTTCGGCCATTTTTCCGGTCCCCTGAGAGTAGAATTCGCCTTCACTTACCGGGTTCGGCGGCGAATCTCAACAGATAACAGATCAGCGCGTGCATTATCCCGGTTCACGCAAAAAAGTGAAGCGTTTCCATGACTTGGCCCACAACTATTATGCGCAGCGGTGGCGCCAATACGAGGATGATCTTGAATGGCCCCCGCTAGAGCATTGGTGATTATTCCCTCCCGGCTTGCCGCGTCCCGGCTGCCCAACAAGCCGCTGGCCCTCATTGGCGCGGACCCCATGATCGTACATGTCTTGCGCAGCGCCGAGGCGGCAGAAATTGGGCCTGTTTTGGTTGCCTGCGGCGACCAAGAGATCGCAGACGCCGTCAACTCTGCTGGGGGTCAGGCCGTATTGACGGATCCAAATCTCCCCAGCGGCTCAGACCGGGTATGGGCGGCAGCTTTAGAATTCGACCCCGGCGCAACTTTTGACGTCATAGTCAATGTTCAGGGAGATTTGCCCACTTTGGAGCCCGCCCTGGTCGGCGCTGCGGTAGACGCCTTGGAAGAGGGTGGCGCAGACATCGGGACTTTGGTCGCCGCAATTACCGATACTGAAGAGGCTAATGATCCGAATGTTGTGAAAGCGGCCGTCGATTACTCGGAGGGCAGATCCGTCGCCCGGGCTCTATATTTCAGCCGGTCGTGCATTCCGTCTGGCGACGGCCCTCATTATCACCACATCGGCATCTATGCATACAGGCGTGATGCGCTCGCACGATTTGTCGGAGCGCCTGCAACGGGCCTCGAAAAAAGAGAGCGCTTGGAACAGTTGCGCGCCATGGAACTGGGGATGACGATTTCGGCAGGTCTCGTTGACACGATTCCGTTCGGTGTCGATACTCCGGCCGACCTGGAGCGGGCACGGCGCCTGTTAGCAGGTTAGCGGAGAGATGAGTGCAATCCAATGACATCGCCGCCTGACCCAAACTCGGTGATTGCATTTCAGGGGCTGCCTGGCGCCAATTCCCATTTGGCCTGTCAGGCGATGTATCCTGAAATGCAGCACATGCCTTGCGCAGGTTTTGAAGACGCGTTTACCGCGGTAGCCGATGGCACGGCGAAATACGCCATGATTCCTGTCGAGAATTCGGTCATGGGACGCGTCGCCGATATTCACCATATCTTACCGGAGTCGGGCCTGTTCATTGTCGGCGAGCATTTCCAGCGCGTGAACCATCATCTACTGGCGGTAAAAGGCGCTTCTCTCGATGGTTTGTCGCGCGTGGAAAGTCAGCTGCCGGCATTATCGCAATGCAGAAATTTCATTCGTAAATATGGCCTTGAACAGTTTGCGGCAGCCGATACCGCAGGCGCGGCAAAAGATGTTGCGGAGCGCGGTGACCCCAAAGTTGCGGCGATTGCATCATCCTTGGCAGCCGAGATCTACGGGCTCGAAATCTTGGCTTCAAACATTGAAGACGCGGAACACAATACTACGCGCTTCGTGATTATGGCTCGGGAAGCGTCCATACCGCCGCTTGATAACGACATCGCGGTAACGTCGTTCGTCTTTCGCGTTCGCAACGTACCTGCTGCCCTGTACAAGGCTCTCGGCGGGTTCGCGACCAACAACATTAATATGACCAAGCTGGAGAGCTACTTGGTAGATGGTCATTTCACAGCAGCGCAATTCTATGCCGATGTCGAGGGCCACCCAGACGATCGCTCTTTCCAGTTGGCGATGGAAGAACTCGCGTTTTATTCAAAGGAAGTCAAAGTTCTCGGCACATACAATGCGCACCCCTATCGTAAGGAATCGGCCGCGCTGGCAGAAGATTGACGGTCAACCCTGGGAGCGCCAACGCTCTATCAGCATGCGCGAAATCGAATGACGATTTGGAAGCTTGGGGCCCTCTGATTGATCTCCCATTTCGCCATACCTATCGAGATCAGCGCGCGCCACCCACTGGATATCATCGAGCTCGTCATCAGCCGGTTTAAAATCAGTCGTTATCGCTCGCGCCGTGAATCCCAACATCAGAGACGAAGGGAAAGGCCAAGGTTGGGACGCGATGTAGGTTGCATCACGCACTTCTACGCCGGTCTCTTCACGCACCTCTCGGATCACACACTCTTCAAGAGATTCGCCAGGCTCAACGAAACCGGCGACAACTGAATACATTCCTGGCGGCCACTTGCTTTGACGACCGAGAAGGCAGCGATTTCCGTCTGGATGCTCGACAAGGGTTATGACAGCAGCGTCTGTGCGTGGGAATGAACGCCAGCCGCACAGTTCTGAAGTACATTGCCGTACGTGCCCGCCTTGATCGGCCTGGGTCGGCGCACCGCACCTGCCGCAGAACGCGTGGTTCGCCTGCCACAACAACATTCCACGCGCATAGGCTAGCAACGCGGCTTGGTCCGCATGCAATCCGCCGACGCGGGGATGAAGCTGGTCAAACGAACCTAAACCCCTGAGAAAATCGGGCTCCTCGTCCCCCGGAATTGAAACGGCGAAAATTGGTTTGTCTTCGGCAATCCCTAGAAAAATCGGATCAGCGATTTGACTCGTAGACGCCTCTAAGTCCTTGTGCGACACAATGATCGCTTCGCCGGACCTGACATCGAACAAATGTTGTGTATTCCATACCGGGACAAAGTGAGCCTCGTCGCTTTCTAGAAAAGCGCTGAGTTTCGCGGCGTCAATTCGCAGCTCACCTGCCCGGTCAACACGCACACCAGTGTAGGTCAGACGCCATGTGGCAATTTTGGTTGTCATAGCCCACGATATTCAGATGACTCAATGTCCGCGATGGTAGGGATGATCTGTCAATATGCAATGGCTTCTATAGAGTTGCTCAGCCACCAACACACGCATTAACAGATGAGGCCAAGTTACGGCCCCAAATGACAACACCAAGTCTGAATTATCAATCAGCGACCCGTCTATTCCGTCCGCGCCACCAATTACGATTGCAATGTCCCGCACTCCTTCATCGCGCCAAAATGCAATTCGCTTTGCAAGCTTCTCGCTGCTTTCGCTCTTGCCGCGGGAGTCCAGACAAATGACGATCGCTCCCGGAGGGATTTTTCCCGTGATCGCCTGGGTTTCCTGAATGGATTTTTTTTGTGGGTCCGCTTGACCCTTTATCTCGATCTCATGGACACGAACCGTCCATGGAAGACGTTCAACATAACTGTCGAATAAAGACTGCTCGGGACCGGAGCGCAATCGGCCCACCGCGCAAATTGTCACGTTCATCTAACGTCGGTCCGTCAGCGCGTCAAACAGCTTGTGATGGCTGGCTCATCATGCAGACCTTGCCGGCGCAAGCTCATCCGGCACCGTTTCACTTGGAAGAGCCCATATTTTTTCTATGTTATAGAACGCCCTCACTTCGGGGCGGAACAAATGAACGATAACGTCGCCAGCATCAATGAGAACCCAATCGCATTGACCTGCGCCTTCTGTCTTGGCTCGAATACCGGACGCTTTCAACTTCTCGACAATGTGGTCTGTCATGGCGTTAACCAACCGTGCCGAGCCGCCAGATGCGACGATCATTTTATCTGCGATGGAAGTTTTACCGACAAGGTCGATGGTGACGATGTCTACGGCTTTATCGTCCTCAAGCGAGGACTCTATACATTCGACCGTATGCTCCAGGTCGACCGGAGTTTTTTTTGCGCTAATGGTCAACTCCCTTTTAAAGCGCGCGTACCAATACCGCGTTACGCAATAGGCTGAGAACGCCTAATTTCCGTTGACGATGCGCCATGTCGCCGTTGCGCCGCATACATCCACATTGGTCTCTTTTTTGACCAAACTGCCGAGGCATGTGCCGACGTCAAACGCCGGTGAGCGAATCGTCGCGCTGCCTGGCCGAACAGCGCTTTATAAGAATACGGCGAACGGTCAAAAACTGCAATGTGAACCGATTGGAAGATATTCGACCACCGGCGCCATTTTGGAATTTGCGAGAGATTGTCAGCACCCATAAGCCATACAAAACGCACCTTTGGAAATCGCTTTTTTAGTACGCGCAGAGTTGCCCAGGTCCGGTTTGATCCCAGTGCCTGCTCAATTCCGGTGACCTTGATCCATGGGTGATCCGCAATGGCGCTGGCTGCCTGAAGTCGAGCCTCGAATTCTCCCATGCCTGCGGTAGGTTTCAACGGGTTTTGCGGACTGATCAACCACCACACCTCATCCAGACCCATACGCCGATAGGCATCCTCGCTGATATGAAGATGACCGGCATGAGCGGGATTGAATGAGCCGCCTAATATGCCGACCCGTGTCCGCCGGCGATCCCCCCAGCGGGAAGGTGCAAAGATAGGACGGGCCATCTTCAAGGCCGGGTCGTTCCGCCGCCGCGAACTTTGTATTTGAACGTGGTCAGTTGCTCGACACCCACTGGACCGCGGGCGTGCATCTTGCCGGTGGCAATACCGATTTCCGCTCCCATACCGAATTCCCCACCGTCCGCGAATTGCGTCGATGCATTATGCATGACGATCGCGCTGGACAAGCTATCCATGAAGTATTCGGCTGCTTGCTGGTCTTCCGCAATAATAGCGTCTGTATGTTGCGACCCATGCTGATTGATGTGGGAAATCGCTGCATCGATGCCATCTACTGCACGTACCGATACGATGGCATCCAGATATTCGGTATCCCAATCCTGATCCGTCGCAGGCACCACGCTAGAGGATAGCGCTTGAACAACCTCGTCGCCTCGCACTTCACAGCCAAGTTTGTTCAGTTCTGAGATGATCAGCGGCAGCATGTCAGCGGCGACAACCCGATCGACAAGAATAGTCTCGGTGGCACCGCAAATACCGGTGCGACGCATCTTCGCGTTAACTGTAACTTTCCGCGCTTTTTCGGGATCTGCGCTTGAATGAATATATGTGTGACAGAGGCCGGTTAGGTGCAGAAACGTCGGGACACGACTCTCCCTCATGACGCGCTCCGTGAGCGACTGTCCGCCGCGCGGAACGATAACGTCGATGGCATCAGTCATCGTCAACATTTTGCCAACGGCTGCACGATCCGTCGTCGGTACCATTTGAATGCAGTCTTGAGGCAATCCGGCGTCGCGCAAGCCGGTATGGAGCTGTGTTAAAATAGCTTGCGAACTGTGAAAGCTCTCCGACCCGCCGCGCAAGATGCATGCATTGCCAGATTTCAAGCATAGCGCGGCCGCATCTGCGGTCACATTGGGGCGCGATTCATAAATGACGCCGATTACACCCAGAGGCATGCGCACGCGCTCGATTCTAAGACCGTTCGGACGCTCCCATGACGTGATTACTTCGCCGACCGGATCACGGAGCTCCGCTATTGCGTCTAAGCCAGAAGCCATTGACTCAATCCGGCTCTCATTAAGTTCCAGGCGATCGAGCAATGCGGATGTCAAATTCTTTTCACGTCCGGCGGCCATATCGATCTTGTTTTGATCGATGATGTCGCCGGCATTTTGACGTATACAACTTGCTGCGGACTTCAATGCATTGTTCTTGAGCTCTGCGGACGCGCGCGCTAAATGACGGCTCGCTTCTACGGCCTGCCGACCAACCCGGTCCATCACCTGATCGATGCTGCCATCTAATTCGCTCTTCTGTGCAGCCCCGTCCATTGCACTACTCCCAATCATGCGCATCAAGCCTGCGCCTCTTCTCATTTCAGGCACCCAAAACGAGATCATCCCGATGAATTATTTCAGATCGTCCAATAAAACCGAGAACTCTTTCGATAGCATCCGTTCTCATGCCTTTGATTAAATCCGCATCGGCAGAACCGAAGGCGCTCAGCCCTTTCGCCAGGACATTACCCTCGGAGTCACATACAGACACGGCATCTCCGCGTTCAAATGCACCTTCGACGCGGGTCACGCCGGCCGGCAACAAGCTCTTACCGCCCAGCAGTGCCGCTTTCGCGCCATCGTCAACGAACAATCGGCCTGTTGGATTCAGCGATCCTGCGATCCAATTCTTGCGAGCAGCTCTAGGTTCCGCAGAACTGATAAACCACGTACAGGGCGCTCCGTTTTCTAACGCAGCCACCGGATTTAATTCGGTGCCGCGCGCGATTGCCATATGACTACCTGCATTCATACAAATCTCGGCAGCAAGGAGCTTGGTCACCATTCCACCCGTTCCGTGGCCGGCGCGCGCAACTCCCGCCATGCTGCGAATTTGGTCATCTATTTTTGTCACGTGAGCAATGTGCGTCGCTGAGTCATCTGTACGCGGATCGGACGTATACAGCCCATCTACATCCGATAGTAATACACATATATCTGCGCCGATCATCGCGGCTACGCGCGCGGCGAGGCGGTCATTGTCGCCGAAACGTATTTCTTGGGTAGCAACAGTATCGTTTTCGTTAATCACCGGTATCGCGCCAAGACGCAGCAACGTATTCAGTGTTGCCCGGGCATTGAGAAACCGCCGGCGGTCTTCCGTGTCGCCGATCGTCAAAAGCACCTGAGAAACCGTCAGGCCGTGGCGCCCCAAAGAAGCCTGATAGGCCTGAGCCAATCTCATCTGTCCGGTCGCTGCAGCCGCTTGTTTCTCTTCAAGGCGCAACGCGCGGTCACGCAAATTCAGAGGCCCGCGGCCAATCGCAATCGCGCCGGACGTAACAATAACCACGTCCTGACCACGAGCGCGCAACGCCGCTATGTCGTCACAGACGGCATCAAGCCACGCCTCGTGCAAATGCCCAGTTGACTCGTCAACAAGCAATACCGAACCGATCTTAATGACCAGTCGGCCCGCTTTCGCGATATCGGGTACTCTTATGGAGACCATGTGCCTGCCTCCTCGACGCTCTCGAGCGCGCCATCAATCTCCGGGACACCGCGCCTGGGAACAACATTAAAAATGGCTCGTAAAACCTGATCGCGGCCGGCGCCAGACACCCCAGACAATTCGAATACGTCATTCACGCCTGCATCAGTTAACGCGGCCTTTTTTTCGGATATTTCTGCGTCAGTGAGGGCATCACATTTGTTGAGCGCAACCAGTTCCGTCTTGGCGTCCAGGCCGGCACCATAGGCCGCCAACTCATTTCTCACGGTTGTATAACTCTTGCTCACGTCAGACTCCGTACCATCAACGAGATGCAAGAGCGCACGACAACGTTCAATGTGACCCAAGAAACGTGTTCCCAGGCCCGCGCCAGAATGAGCGCCCTCTATGAGTCCGGGGATGTCAGCGATGACGATTTCGCGACCATCCATGTACGCGACACCGAGATTGGGATGCAATGTCGTAAACGGATAGTCCGCGATTTTGGGCCGCGCCCGCGTAACCGTAGACAGGAATGTGGACTTTCCTGCGTTGGGTAGTCCGACAAGACCAATGTCTGCGATGAGTTTCAATCTGAGCCAAAACCAGGCCTCTTCGGCCGGCTGACCTGGATTGGCGCGCCTCGGCGCTTGATTCGTTGAACTCTTAAAACGAGCATTGCCCCACCCGCCATTACCACCGCGCAGAAGAACCACTTCCTGGCCAGCTTTGGTCAAGTCGCCCAGCTTGAGCTCGCGATCCTCAGAGAGAATTTCTGTCCCGACGGGAACTGCGATGCGCAGGTCGTCTCCGCCTTTGCCGGCCCGGTCCTTACCTTGGCCGTCTTGTCCTGGGTCCGCTTTGAAGTGCTGGCGGTATCTAAAGTCGATGAGAGTGTTGAGATTGGGGTCCGCGTAGAACACAACGTTTCCGCCTCGACCGCCGTCGCCACCGTTAGGGCCACCGAACTCGACATACTTCTCCCGGCGGAACGCCACGCATCCGTTTCCACCCTTCCCGCTCTTGGCAAAGATTTTGGCTTGATCGAGAAATTTCATGACCGCACTGGATGCTTAAGGGACTTAAATAAAGAAAAAGGGGAATGGACGCCCATTCCCCTAAAAAATACTCAAACAGTGACTGGACGTTTAACCGTGAAACGTCAGCTTGCCGGGTCTACGGAAACGAAGGTGCGGCCCTTCAAACCTTTGCGAAAGCTGACATGACCATTAACGAGCGCAAAGATTGTGTAATCGCGGCCCAAGCCAACGTTTTCGCCCGGATGCCATTTGGTGCCACACTGGCGCACAATGATGTTTCCGGCCTCCACCAACTCTCCGCCGAACTTCTTAACTCCAAGACGCTTGCCGGCTGAGTCGCGGCCGT
Organism: Rhodospirillaceae bacterium; assembly: GCA_038148375.1. Lineage (GTDB taxonomy): Bacteria > Pseudomonadota > Alphaproteobacteria > Rhodospirillales > Rhodospirillaceae > CAWUEX02. Next base: position 27,843 of record JAYQVH010000001.1, read on the forward strand.
TGCGGGAACTCCCGCCTGATTTCTTATGTGCCATCTAATGGCCTCCTAATTCTCGCCGTCTGCTTCTGCCTCAGCCTTAGTCTCTGCGGCTGCGGTTTTCTTGGCAGTTTTCTTTTTCGGAGCTGCACCGCCGACATCCGTGATCTTGACTGTTGTCAGATCCTGACGATGCCCGGCCGTACGCTTGTAATCCTTACGGCGCTTCTTCTTGAATACGATGATTTTGTCGCCACGACCCTGCTCGACAATTTCACCCTGGACGGCTGCCCCTTCGATAACGGGGGTCCCGACCTTATCCCCAAGCATCAGCACTTCATCAAAGGTCACCGACGCCCCCGCGTCGCCTGCCAGGCGCTCAACGGTGATGACGTCGTCCTTAGCGACGCGGTACTGTTTGCCGCCGGTCCGAATGACTGCGTGCATGACTGACCTTTCCAAAAAACGAAAACGGCGGGTTCAAGCCCCGCGCGATGAGGCGGGAATATACGTACGCCACTTCCAGAGTCAATGGGGTTAACCGCGAAAATCGGGTATTTGCTAACAAAAACAGCGCACTAAGGCAACTCACCGTCGGTCAGGCTGTCGTCCGCCAAGGCCCTGATTTTATTCAGAAAACCGCATAAAAAAGCCGTTTTCTGCAATTGCGGACCATACGCTGTTCCTGTAGGGTCCCGCGTCCTTCGACCGGAAATGCGGAGAGGTGCCGGAGTGGTCGAACGGGGCGGTCTCGAAAACCGTTGTGCGCTTTGCGTACCGTGGGTTCGAATCCCACCCTCTCCGCCATTTGCCTTTATTAGGTAATTGATTTCAGTTGGTTAATGTCACGCACTCTTTCCAACCCATCTTTCTATCCATCTCTTAAGGGCGCCCCAGCTAATTGCTATCCAAAATCGCCTCTAATCTTTTTGAACAAGCTTTTAATCAACCGCCGACTTGAAAATGCGGACTTCGATGTTGTCGCCAAACCTGACACCTAAGTAGGGGTTAACGACATAGGCATAGGCGGTGGCAAGCGGACATAGACTTCTCAGTCGACCAAGCACAAGCCCAAGAACGCTTTGACGATCGTCGACACGACTTCATCGGATATGTGTATCGAGAAACCATCATCCGTCCCGTAGAAAGGTTCTCGATGCGGCGAAACCCACTTCACCATTTCGAACGAAGGCCAATAGACGACGCGTCCCGGATGCATGCGTGCAAACTGCGTTGCAGCAACTCGCAATGTACTCTTGCTTTCGCAGTCGCTTACAATTGCTGAACCGCTTTCAAATGTCGCACGAAGCGGGACCGGTGACACTGTTAATACAAGTCGAAAATCTGGGTTCAGAGAATTTAGGTTCTCGAAGATATACGAAAGATTTTCGACGTTCTCCTCGACCGTTGTCATCCTATAAACGTTGTCCTTCAAGAATGAGCGGGTCTTAAAGCTGTCAGCAGAGTGAGGCGTGAAAGCGCCAGAGTCCCGATTGAAGAATGCTGGTGCGACGCCGAGTGTGTAAACGATAATTGATGACTTTTCGACGACTCTAATAATGTTGCCCTTACGGCTCTTCTCACTTCTATCGCTTAATTCCGACTCCCAGAACTGGTCATTTTTTCCTTTGTTACCCGCAATGAAACCGAAAAAATCTCGATTGGCATATGTCGTATTGACTGTTTCGGCGAGCGAATAACAAGTTGCGTTGATACCCTGTTCGCGCATCGCGGAGGCGATTCGCCTGGCGAAACAAGAACCAATGGTGAGGATGTAGTCGGATCGACTGAAGCGTGCCGCCTCAGCATTGAAATCGGACGCGACATCCCTCACGAATAATTCGTATAAAGGTCCGTTAAATGCCTCTTTGGTTGGATACTGCGCACGCTTGAAACGCTTCCGACCGCCATCGACTTTTAAGTCCACATGAGTTTCTATCTCGGCGGCCAATTTGGCCTCCACACCAGCAAGCTGATCGGCGTCATAGGCCTCGCGAATCCTATCGCCATATTTATCTAGAAGCTCTTTTGCTTTTTCAATTGGACCGATTGAGTTGTAGATGTCGATAAGGTCTGTAATGCTCCCAAACGCTAATCGGATGCCTGGTTGAAGCCCTTCCTCCAAAAGGTCACGCGCTTGAGCCCGCTCCGTTATGTTGCCCATTTCGATCAACATACGGCCAGCATGCATTCGAGCGGAAGAATCTGTCGGGTCTACAGCGACAATGAACAACAGTGTTCTTAGCGCATCACGCCGATTCCCGACGTTTTCGAAGTGCTGAGCAATCTCATAGAGCTGCTCATTCTTTCCACTCTGATTTTGGAATTTTACTATGCGTAGACCTCAATTATTAGCCGATTAATTTGCAAGCAGAACAGATTCGCCTACCCCAAAGATTAACAACGCTGCAAGCTAACCAAGGACGCCTCAAGTTAACTGTTACATTAGTTCCATACGTTTGGACGTAACCGAGCGCCTGTCTCTGCACACGTCTGGACTAATCAAATAATTATAGCTCGACGTCTACCGGCAAGTAGAGCGCACTAAGACATGACTATTTCTGTACTACTTGTCTCCTAGATTGTAATTTTACGTTTTCTCGATCGCCAAAGCATTATAGTTATCAATTAGAAAGGCCTGACCGGTTGCCGCGTAGGACTCGCCGGTCATAAATTTTATTTGGTATTTTTCCACTGCCTCATTCCAGGCACGCCTTTCCCCCAATTCCTCAAATGACGCCGCACAATGGAAATCGTCAAAATATATCAGTGCGCCAGCCGAAATATGATGCCCCGAAAACAACCCATCCAAGACATCGACGGTCGATGAATATAAGTCGCAATCTATATATACAACGGAGAACCTTTGATCGTTTTCTAACTTATGAATAGTTTCAGAAAACCAGCCTGGAAAAATATGGATTCTATTTTTGTCCAGAAACTTGCCGCATATTTCCAATAATTCAACGGGTCCATGCATCTTGCATTTCCCCGGCCCCCAATGCCCCGCAATAACATCTGGATGATTTCGGTCTACCTCAGAAGTGACATTGGGAAGTCCTTCAAAACTATCGAAAAGGAACAAATCCCTCTTAGTATCTGCTTCTCTCCCTTGTTTCCTCCCTCTGTGCATTCGTTCAGCACTGCTGATTCCATACGCCAGTGATTTGGCGGTATTGCCTGCAAATGTACCGAACTCCACGATGTCTCCAGGCACACTCCTCTCATATATCCGAAGCACTGCCCAATACGCAGCTCGCATTGAGTGCCGACGTGACCAGTGAGGATCCTCATCCCCAGTAGACAGTTTTGAATGTTCGGTAGCTTCCATCTGATCTGAATTACCTCATACATCACAAAAAATTTCAATTCTCAACGGTTCACAGGTCGAGAGTGCTAAACATGATTTTTACACGGGATTAACTTTATCTCAGAGTCATTTTTCCACATCCTGCATCGTGCGCCGGTTTGGCAAGAACTGACCCCACCGATTGCGCGTCTGATTTCGTAATCGCTTTTTCTCATCCCCCCGTCCCCTTGGGGTTCAGTCGCCCCATCGCCTTTGCCCGGCAGCCACAGGGCCTGTATGGCGTCATTTACGGCCTGGTTGTTGAAGCTGTCGAGCTTGCTTCCAGCAACATGCTTGAGTACGTCATTCTCGTTTTCGTGAGCGGTAACGTTAAGTTGCTTGTTGTTTTCACGCTTGTTGGATCGCTTTCCTGCCATATCCATTAAGTCTCCCAGAGAGTGGTAAAATTGGTGTGCGGTCTCAGTACCGTTTCACTGTTTGATAACCGCCAAATACGGTCCTCAGGGCGCACGTATTTCATTGTCTCGGTACTCACAGCGCACGTTTTCGCCCTCCTTACGTGCAGCCTCAGTACCGGGGGCCTGTTTTTGCCCGCACAATCGCTTCCAGTCATTTGTTGGTTGCCCGTCATACGGCTTTTCCGTGAACCGCCAGCGTGTGGCGCGGCTCCAGTACCAAGACCCTTCCTCAACCATGACAATGAACCCGTAGGCCTCCAGTTCTTTGAAGGCTTTCCGCGCCGTGCTTTTTCCTATGCCGAGCAATCGAGTGGCTTCGTCTAGAGACAGATACACGTCGCACTTCTTGCCGCAGTAATAGCGGGTTCCCAGTTCCAGCCAGACCTTGAGTGCGGGACCAGACAGGTTGCGAGCCACTGCCCGCATCATGTCGTATGCGAGCTTTGCTTACTGCACGCCAATGTTGCGGCCTTTGGCGTTGGTCTTGCGTCTGTATTTCTTCGCCATCAGCGCAAGGACCTCGGACCAATTCCATAGACAAAAGCGAATGTCTGAGCGGTATCAGGTGGTACACCAAGGCGCTTTGCGAGCCGCACAAGGTCGCATTGCGGTCTATGGTGAACGTGCTTCGATCCGAGGTTTGGCGACAAAAGATCATGAAAGTCGAGTTGATTTGGGTTATGTTTCGGCATGTTCGCTACTCTTGTTTCCAGACTTGGGTTGATTGAACAAAGAGACCCCGCCCAGGTGCATCTGGTGCGGGGTCTTTCGTTTAGGCGGCATCTTGGACAGCCTTGCGAAAGGCTTCCCTGTCCTCGCGGCTAACGTATGAGAGAGCGCCTATCTTGGTGATTTTCAGAAGACCATCGGCAACAAGCCAATAGCCTGTTGAAACGCCGATGCCGTTGGCTCGGCCAGAAATCGCGTCAGGATGACTCGTTATACGCTATCTGGAGTCATCCCTTTTTCTTGAGCGATTCAAGACCGCAGTGGTACCGCGCCCGGCAATTCGGTATCGCTTGGCAGTGGCTTCCATGCCTTCCCGCAATTTCTTACCGCGTTCGGCGTCACTGGCTCCTGGAAATTGAAAATCGAACGGGGCGGTCTCGAAAACCGTTGAGGGCTTGCGTTCTCCGAGGGTTCTAATCCCACCCTCTCCGCCAGATCTTTTACGACAACGATTTCAGTCAAAGTCAGCCAGAAAACCTGAAATGACCGACGCCGTGCCGTCTGGATCTAAATCAGGTTCCAAATTTTCGCCGCCAAGGCTCGCGGCTGTTGCGTCCGGTCGCAATTCACGGGCGCGTTCGAAAAATGGCCAAACCGCATTTCCTTCTCCACAAGCGATAAGGAGCGGACATTTGACTTTCGTGAACAGAGCCTTGAAATCCTGGTCGAACACAGCGTTGTACGCTTGAACTCTTCCGCGGTACGCCCTCAGCGTATCCACCATTTCTCGATGCTGCAGAGCAAGGTCCTCGTTCGCACCAAGCTTGATAAGATATGACCATGTGTCCTTGAGATAACTACCGTCAACTGTTGGGGGCATCTCGTAAACGACTTCGGCGCGCAGTTTTTCGCGCTCTTCCTCGGACATTGGCATTGGTCCAATTAAACCGAGACTCGCTACGGCGTCCTCATACCTTGTCGCGATATCCACGCCGATGAATGCACCGGTATGGTGACCCAACAGGTGAAAACGCTGCAGATCGACGGCTTTTAATGCCTCAAACAACCAATCAGCGTATTGCGTCATACTAGGTGACCCTGGCGGGTCGAATGATTCGCCGAAGCCTGGCGTATCGAACGCATACACTGGTCGGGTTCCGCGGAGACGTTCCATCACTGCGTGAAACATTTTTCCAGAACTGGCAGTCTGGTGCAGCAACACCAGAGGAAGCTTTGTCCCTTCGGTGAAATAGTAGTGAACTTGTCCAGCCGAGGTATCCACGTACGCTTTGCGGATCATGTGCATTGTCCTTGTTCCAGGCTTTGGATTTAGAACACAATGATGCCTTCACAGCCTTTGTGACAAAAGGAGTCCTGGCATGAAAATTAAACTGCTTCAGCACGATTTTTTCGGAGCGCCGCCAGAAGCCTTGGAGCTTATAGAGACCGAACCGCGTGAACTCGCCCAAGGCGAGCTGCTAATCGAGATCGAGGCAGCGCCTATTCACGCTGGTGACCTATACAACATTGAAGGCTTGCCGATCATGTTGCGTGGCGGTGATCTCGGCGGCCTACCAGAAGTATCACTGCCGCAAATTCCCGGGATTGAGGGCGTTGGACGGGTCGTCGAAGTTGGCCCTGGCTGCGACGGCATATGGTCAAATGGAAAGCGCGCATTCCTGCCCGCGCAGTGTGGTAGTTGGCGCAGTCACATTATTGCGAAAGCGGAAGAGGTAATCCCCGCGCCAGAGGGCGATGCCGTTCAGCTGTCCCTTATGGTGAATCCGATCACAGCATACTTCGCGTTAAATCAGCTAATGGCGGATTTAAAACCAGATGAATGGTTGATACAAAATTGCGCCAATTCGAATGTTGGCCGGGCACTGGTTAAGCTGGCAAGTCTGAAAGGCATCCGAACGGTAAATATCGTTCGTAGCGAAGCTGCTGGGGCGCCGCTCAAAGACATGGGCGCAGATGTAATCGCCATCGACGGGCCCGATGTTGCTGGGCAAGTGCGTGACGCGACCGGTGGAGCAAAAATTCGCTGGGGGCTCGATGGCGTAGCGGGCGCTGCTACCGCTCGAATGGCCGAGTGCATATGCGATCGCGGCACCATTGCCAACTACGGCATGATGTCGGGTGAAGAGTGCAGAGTTCCATGTAACTTACTTTTGTACCGCCGAATTTCTCTCATCGGTTTCTATGCGGGTTACAACCTCATCGAAACTCCGCGAGAGGAAGTCGTACATATATGGCGGCACATCGGAGACATGGTGGCGGATGGCACTTTGTCTGCTGCGATTGCCGCGACATACAGACTTGAAGACTATAAGCAGGCAGTTGACCACGCGGCTCAATCCGGCAGCGCCCGGCTAGGTAAGGTCGTGTTCACGCCCTAAATTTAACAGTCGACCCGCTCTGTCGATGTTTTATGAAAAATGTCTTGCAATCCGGATTGCAAACGAGCGGCAAATAACGAACCATGACCTAACGGCATAGACCGACACAAAGGATTGCAGAACCCCAGCTAAACAGGCACCATTCACCACGAGATGACACAGAATGGGATGGCGGACGTCAAACTCAAGAACCGCTTTGCGCTTTAGGTACCGTGGGTTCGAAATCCTACCCTCTCCGCCATCCCGCGGTTCATGTGGAGCGGAAAACACATGCGGATCAACCGGCGCAAATTGCTAAGCGCAACTGGAGCATTCGGATTCGGTTGGGCTCTCGCAAATCAAAAAGCATTGTTGGCAATGGCACCATCGGTAACGCCAGAGATGTTCGATGCCTGGATTTCGCTTCGCGGCGGCGAATCCGAGGCGGCATATTGGTATTCGGAAGGGCTCATTCGCCCGATTCAGACGTGGGGAGAAGTCCAATCCCGCATGGTCGGAATAGAAACCTGGGTGACGCCGTCATCCCTGAGAACACGCACAACCGCCGTATCTCTGTCACGAAAATTGTTTTTCCTCCTGCATTTGGACAAAGATGAGATCTGGGTCAATCCTCAAACGGGTTTACCGCAGCGACCAAGCATATTTGCGTATCAGGTACGCGAGTTCGAACTTGTAGGTGGCGCGATACAGTACCGCGTCGAGAGCCACGACCTGCGCGGCGTGCGCCAAGGCGGAACGGGAGTCACCTTCACCGTGAACAAACTGGGTGATCAAACACATGTTAACTACGCATCGTTCCCCAGGCGTGCCGGACCTGACGGTCAATTGCAGGTGCGCAGCGGGGAAGTCTATGACTACTTTGATAACGGACCCGGCATAGAAAAAACAAACGAACGCTTCCAGATGACCTGGGTCGGAACCAATTTGGAAGGAAATATAGCCAATCAGCGCGGATGGCGTTTCGATACGTTTGACGAAATTCCCAACTCGTGGCTGAAAGAAACCATTCAATCCCATGCGCCAATGTGGACCGCGCCTCCAAAGACACTTGCTGAAATTGAGACCCTGCGCGCTCAGATTCCCATTCCGCTTCCGGATTTCGGCTAGGCAACGATCGGTTCTTGTGTGGCCAGAAATGCCAAGCCGCGCTAGGCTTCGCGAATTCAAAGTCACATAGGAAGTCGTCATGGCGGAAGAATTCGACATCATTTGTGTAGGCGCGGGGTCTGCCGGTCTACCGCTGGCAATTAAGGCAGCCGAGAGGGGCGCGCGCGTCCTCCAGATTGACGCCGATAACCGCATCGGCGGCACTCTGCATTGGTCATCCGGCCAGATCGCTGCAGCGGGAACGCGCTTACAGAAAGAGCGGGGGATCGAAGATAGCCCCGATGAGCACTATGAAGACGCACAACGCGTTGCCAACGGAAATATCGACCCGACTGTACTTCGTCTCTTCGTCGACAACGCAGCAGACACCATTGATTGGTTGATGAGCATCGGGTTTGAACCTGCCCCTGGAACCCCGGTCGCTGGAGAAGCGCATGAGGCTTACAGCACACGCCGCTACCTATGGGGCAACAACCAAGCGATCTCGATTCTCGATACTTTAAGGCCGGTGCATGAAAAGCATGTGGCCAGCGGTCAGATCGAGCTGCGGCTGGAGCACCGCTTGACCGGCTTGCTAACAGACGACACCGGTGCAGTTAAAGGAATCAAGGCAGAAACTCCGAACGGGCTTCAAGAGTTTCACGCTAAGAGCATCGTTCTAGCATGTGGCGGTTACGCCGCCGGCGCAGATCTATGGAATGACATAAATCCCGAAATTCCCCTTTGCTCTCACTGCAACCCATTCTCGCGCGGAGACGGTATTGTTGCCGCTCGGGAACTCGACGCCGTGATTGATGGAAAGGAAAAATTCCTCTGCACGTTCGCGGGTTGGCTCGAAGATCCAGATGATCCGACATCAGGTGAGTTCCTCGCCCTGTCCCCCAAGGTCCGCAATATCTGGGAGATCTTTGTCGACATGAACGGCAAACGCTTCATGAAGGAAGACCATCAAAGCATCGATTACCGCGAACGTTCCTTGCTGAAGCAGCCAGGAATGCGCATGAACATCGTATTTGACGAAGCCATTCTTCAAAATGCCGCCCCCATCACGTTGCTCGATAACGAAACCTATAGAGCGAAATTCGGGAGCCACCCCAATTTCGTAAAGTCAGATACAGTTGAAGGCTTGGCCAAGGAACTTGGCGTACCTGCCGAATCTCTCGCGGCGACGATCGCCGACTACAACGCGGCTGTCGAAGCGAAGACCGATGAAGCCTGGGACAAGTTTTTTCTGATCCGCAAGATAGAAAAGCCACCCTTCTACGGCATCAAGGCGATGGGTATTACGGTACTGAGTCCGGCAGGATTGGCAGTAGACGACCACCTTCGTGTTCTCAAGCATGATGGCAAGCCCATCGGCAACCTTTATGCCGCAGGCGAAATTCTTGGGTTCGGCCGCACTTCAGGGGATGCTTTTGTGGGTGGCCTCTCGTTAACGCCCGCACTCGCGTTCGGCAAAATGCTCGGTGAACGCATACTGTCCTGGTGAGCCGTGACGTTGAACAAACCCGTTGCCTTCGATGCCGAAGCGTCGGCACGTGTCGAACGCATTTATCAGAATCCCGATATCGTGGCTCAACGCGCATTCTTGCGCGCGCACTTACCTATTGAAATGGGTAGCAACGTAGTCGACGTCGGGGCCGGCCCAGGACTACTTGCCAAAGAGATTGCCGATGATATCGGACCGAATGGCCACGTCATCGCTCTCGATCCGAGCGCCGACATGCGCGCTATAGCGGCTACACGATGTAGAGATTTCGACAACATAGAGGTCATGGACGGAGAAGCGACGGCGCTCCCATTGGACGACGAGAGCCAAGACGTGTTGATCGCGACACAAGTTCTTGAATACGTCTCGGATGTTGAAGGTGCCCTCCGAGAGGCCTCTCGTGTTCTCAAACCTGGGGGACGTATCGCCGTTCTTGATACTGAATGGGAAAGCGCGATCACGAGGTCTTCAGACAGTGCTCGCACCCGTATGGTGTTCGATGCCTGGCGCAATCACTTTGTCCAGCCCGACCTACCAGTGCGTTTACCCAGCCTCCTTGAAGCGGCCCGCTTTACAGAGCTTCGGACCGCAGGAACCGCGATTATCAACACTGCCATGTCGAGCACGACCTATGCCGGAGAAGTTCTGAATTCAATCGCAAAATACATAGACCGAAAGTCGCTGGTTCCGGCTGGGGTCGGCGCTGCTTGGCTGGAAGAAATGCGCTCACTGGATGCGTCCGGAGATTTTTTTTTCAGCGTGACCCGATACCTGTTCATCGCTCAAAAAGCGGCCTAGCCCGGCCGAGACTATCGTTCGCGCTTGAACCTCAGGTCGCGAACTGCTTGTCTTGCACTTGTACTACACGCCAAACTTTGAGGTCCGTCATGCGCGTCCTTATCATGAGCTTCGCACTCGCCGTCACCATTCTAACTGGACCGCAGCAGGCAGATGCCCAAGCCGTCCGGCAAACAAAAATCCCGTGGGAGGACAAATTCCGTCAATTGGATGAGATTTGGCCGACGGCTAACAGCTATCGGACGGCTTCCGGCGCACCTGGACACGAGTATTGGCAGCAACGTGCCGATTACGTCATCAAAATCGCGCTAGACGAAGAGAAGCGGAAATTAGACGGGTCCGTAATCATTACGTATACGAATAATTCTCCCGACACATTGACATACCTGTGGCTCAACCTTGAACAGAACAGATTTTCAGGCGATTCGATGTATGTCGCGCAGCGCAGCTCGGACGGCGACAACAAAGAATCCTACGGATCTCTCCGCGCAGAATATGAACATCGAGATGGCGGCTTCGGTTTTAATATTCGTTCCGTCAAAGGCGCCGACGGATCCGATCGACGGTATACCGTTGTTGACACTTTGATGCGTATAGACCTGCCGGCACCCCTCGCCTCGGGAGCGCGGACAACTTTTACCATTGAATGGGATCACAAGATCGTCGAGGCCGAGACTTTTTTTGCACGGGGTGGATATGAACACTTCGAAGACGACGGAAACGACATCTTCCAGATTTCGCAATGGTATCCTCGCTTGGCAGTCTATTCAGATGAACAGGGATGGCATCAAAAGAATTTCATGGGCCGCAGCGAGTTCACGCTTCAATTCGGAGACTTTGATGTACAGATTACTGTTCCGGAAGATCACATCGTCGCTTCCACCGGTGTGCTTCAGAACCCTGACGACGTTCTTACCAATGAGCAGAAGGCGCGCCTAAAAGAGGCTGAGTCTGCTCGCATACCCGTAATGATCGTGAATGAGCAAGAAGCCATTCGTAATGAAGAGGATGGCACTCGCCGCAGCAAGACATGGCACTTCAAGGCAGAGAACGTCAGGGATTTTGCCTGGGCCTCGTCACGGAAGTTTCAATGGGATGCGCAGGGGTATGAAACACGGGATGGGCGCACCGTCATGGCCATGTCGTATTACCCGAAAGAGGCCAATCCACTTTGGGGATTGTATTCCACTGCCTCGCTCATCCACTCCTTGAAGGTATTCGGCGAGAAAGTCTTTCCTTATCCCTACCCAGTTCTCATCTCTGTCAACGGAGAAGTTGGCGGCATGGAGTATCCCATGCTCGCGTTCAATGGGCCCCGGCCAGAAAAAGATAAGAAGACAGGAAAGATTACCTATTCACGGGCGACCAAGAACGCGCTGATTGCAGTCGTTATTCATGAAGCTGGCCACAATTGGTTCCCGATGATCGTGAATTCTGACGAACGGCGCTGGACGTGGATGGATGAAGGTTTGAACACGTACCTGCAGTTCCTCGCGGAGCAATTGTGGGAGGACGATTTTCCGTCTCGCCGTGGCGAGCCGCGCGACATTACGGATTTCATGAAGAGCCAGAATCAAGTGCCGATTATGACAGACGGAGAGTCCCTTAAGAACCTAGGTGAAAACGCCTATGCCAAGGCGGCGACGGCACTGGTTATATTGCGTGAAACGGTCCTAGGCAGAGAAATATTTGATTTTGCATTCGCGGAGTACGCCCGGCGCTGGCAATTCAAACACCCCTCACCGGCGGACTTCTTTAGAACAATGGAGGATGCATCGGGTGTAGACCTCGACTGGTTTTGGCATGGTTGGTTTTACACAACGGATCACGTCGATATCGCGATCGACAATGTGACTCACTACAGAGTCGACACAAAAAACCCGGACGTCGAATTTCCATGGCGTGAGAAACAGGCCGCGTCCGACCCAATCTCCCTGACGCGCCAGCGCAATGAAGAGTTGGAGAAAATGGTCGACGACAATCCTCGCCTTAAGGATTTCTATAGTGAAAACGACCGTTTTACGGTGAGCAACGCGGACCGGAACAAATTCCGGTCTTCGACAAAAAGACTTAAGGACTGGGAGAAAGAACTGCTCGATGACGACAATCATTTCACCATGGTCGACTTTAGGAACATAGGGGGCCTGGTCATGCCCGTGATCCTTCAGGTCACGTACGACAATGGAAAAAGCGAAGAGGTCCGGATTCCTGCAGAAGTTTGGCGTCACGACCCCAAGGAATTCTCAAAGCTCTTGGTTTCCGACCGCAAGATCGAAAGCATAACTCTCGACCCCAACTGGGAAACAGCGGATGTCGAATTAAACAATAACTACTGGCCCCGCCGTGAGGTCGAATCCCGCCTCGAGCTGTTCAAAAGAGAAGGGCGTCGCGGACGCAATCTCATGAAAGATATCGATGAAGAATTGAAAGACGATAAAGACGAAAAAGGTGATGAAAGCGAGGAAGAATAGCGCAGACCCTTAACCCAAGAAAAATGTCTCTCTCGTTATGTTCGCGCCGAACATTCGTTGCGTCATTTGGGTTTATTATTTGTGGGCGAACCGTAAGAGCTGACGGCGCCCATGCCGGCTTCGCAATCATTGAACACAACCCGCGCGCAGGAACACTTGAGATCATCCATCGCCTCATGGCGCTTGATCTTGAGTTAGCACTAACCGCGCGACTTGGACGCGTTGTCCAGCTCGATAAGGATGGCGACATAGAGGCTGTGCTTGAAGACTACCTACATGAGTATTTCTCCATTCAATCCGGCGATGGCAAAGACTTAACCGTCAATTGGGTGGGGTTTGAGCAGATAGGAAGTAGCGTAATCGTTTATCAGGAAGCGCCATGGTCCGGAGAGCATCAGGAACTGATGATTTACAATCAGATTTTAACCGACGCGCACCCGACTCAAGTCAATACGGTAAACGTTACGTTTGGCAAAACGACCCAAACACGGATGTTCACCGCTGATGACGAGGCTCAATCTGTGACGCAGCCATCAAAGTGAACAAAAGGGCCGCCCCTAGGGACGGCCCAAATGTTAGTAGCTGGTATGTGCGTGGTTTAGAAATCCATACCGCCCATGTCCGGCATTGGCGGCGAGTCTTTTTTCTCGGGTTTTTCGGCCACCATCGCCTCTGTTGTGATAAGCAAGCCCGCGACAGACGCTGCATCCTGCAAAGCTGTGCGGACGACCTTGGTTGGGTCGATGATGCCAGCCTTTACGAGATCAACGTACTTACCTGACTGGGCATTAAAGCCGTGATTTGTGTCTTTCTGATCTAGAAGCTTCCCTGCAACCACGGCGCCGTCGAAGCCAGCGTTTGCCGCAATTTGGCGGACAGGGGCTTCCAGAGCGCGGCGCACGATATCGACGCCAACTTTCTGATCGTCATTATCGACTTTAACGGACCTGAGTGCGTTGACGGCGTAAAGAAGGGCAACACCGCCGCCAGCAACGATACCCTCTTCGACAGCCGCACGGGTCGCGTGAAGGGCGTCGTCGACACGGTCTTTCTTTTCCTTCACTTCTAATTCGGTCGCACCACCGACGCAGATGACAGCAACGCCGCCGGAGAGTTTCGCGAGACGCTCTTGCAGCTTTTCGCGGTCATAGTCCGACGTCGTGTCTTCGATCTGACGGCGAATCTGCTCGCAACGGCCGTTGATGTCGGCCTTCTTGCCGGCACCGTCGACAATGGTTGTTTCTTCCTTGGTAATTGTGACGTGCTTAGCCGTGCCCAGCATATCGAGCGTCACATTCTCAAGCTTGATGCCGACGTCTTCCGAGATCACTTGCCCCTTGGTTAGAACCGCAATGTCTTCAAGCATGGCCTTACGGCGATCGCCGAAGCCCGGAGCCTTGACGGCGGCGACTTTGAGGCCGCCGCGCAGACGGTTAACCACCAGAGTGGCGAGTGCCTCGCCTTCAATGTCCTCTGCAATGATCAGAAGCGGGCGGCTTGACTGCACCACGGCTTCCAAGATCGGCAACAGCGGTTGCAGATTAGAAAGCTTCTTCTCGTGGATCAGAATGTACGGATCGTCCAGCTCTGCGACCATTTTTTCAGCGTTGGTCACGAAGTAAGGTGACGTGTATCCGCGGTCAAACTGCATGCCTTCGACAACATCGAGCTCGGTTTCCAAGCCCTTGGCCTCTTCGACGGTGATCACGCCTTCATTGCCGACCTTGTCCATCGCTTGGGCGATGATCTTGCCGATTTCTTCTTCTCCGTTTGCAGAAATCGTACCGACTTGAGCGATTTCGCTATTGGTCTTGACCTTTTTCGAGCGCTTGTGAACGTCGTCAATGACCGTCGACACTGCCAGGTCGATTCCGCGCTTTAGGTCCATCGGGTTCATACCCGCAGCGACGGCCTTGGCACCTTCGCGAACGATTGCTTGCGCAAGCACGGTCGCGGTTGTCGTACCATCGCCTGCAATGTCATTCGTCTTGGACGCAACTTCTTTAACCATCTGGGCGCCCATGTTCTCGAACTTGTCCTTAAGTTCGATATCCTTGGCGACCGTTACACCGTCCTTGGTAATGCGCGGCGCGCCGAACGACTTATCGAGGACAACATTGCGGCCCTTTGGGCCCAGCGTGACCTTGACGGCGTCGGCCAGGGTATCCACGCCCCTGAGAAGCCGTGCACGCGCGTCTTCAGAAAATTTTACTTCTTTAGCCATCTCAATCTTACTCCGTTCGACTTAGGCAGCTTTGCGAGATGCCGTTTTCTTGATTTCGATAACGCCGAGAATGTCACTCTCTTTCATAATTAAGAGATCCTCGCCGTCAATTTTGACGTCCGTGCCGGAATACTTTCCGAACAGCACGATATCTCCCGCCTTAACATCCAACGGAGCGACCGAACCGTCTTCGGCACGGGCCCCGGGACCGACGGTAATCACTTCGCCTTCCATCGGCTTTTCTTTGGCTGTATCGGGGATGATGATGCCGCCGGACGTGCGCTCATCGCTGTCCAAGCGGCGGACCAATACACGGTCGTGAAGGGGTCGAAATTTAGTCGACATGTGCGTCATTCCTCTTCGAAGCAAATGACAGTTAAAAAGTGGATTTAGGGCCTCCCCAGGGGAAGGCCATCGGCGATTTAGGGGGACGGATGCCGACGATCAAGGGGGCAAAATAAAAAATTTTCAGGCGGTTAGAGGGGATTGTTAGCAGTCTGGGTGGCTGGCTGCTAACATATTGATTCTAAAGGATTATTGATTTTCCACCGGTATCTCTGGCACGATTCTCTGGCGTCCTGCGTAACGGTATCGGAGAGTGTTGATGACAGCATTTGAGTTGCAGTTGCAAGGTTACCGACTCACCACAGCCCAAATCCTCTACCACATGCCCGATCACCCGGGTCTCCTCCAAGAATTTCTCTGGCAGCATCTGGATCTCGCACCACAGTACCCAGTGCTTACAAAGTTCCTCGATTTCTGGTCGTGCAATATCGACGGCAAACTTCACTCCGTGACGGTAGCGCACGCGCAACTCATCCAGCCCTCGGAATTTAGAGCTGTCGACGGACGCGTAACGCTTCACTGAAGATTGATTTTATTGGATGCTCGCCGACGCGCGGGGCGTGCACCTTGCCGCTACTTGCTCATGGACTGCGGAAGAAAAGTCACGATTTCAGGGACAGCGTTAATCAATATGACGAACGCAACCATGATGAAAAAGAACGGCAGTGAAGCGCGCGCAATTCGACCTATCGGCGCACCAGTTAGACCTTGAACGACGAAGAGGTTGAAGCCTACAGGCGGCGTGATTTGCGACATCTCGACGACGATCACGAGAAAGATTCCGAACCAAACCTGATCAAAGCCGGCAGATGTTATCAATGGCAACACCAAGGCTAAGGTCATGACAATCGCGCTCAGTCCGTCGATGATACATCCTAAAACGATGTAGAAAACGGTAAGTAGAATAATCAGCACGAACGGACTCAAATCGAGGCTCCCAATTGCGTTTGCAACCGCCTGTGGCAGACCTAAAAACGCCATTGCCTTAGAGATAAACAACGCACCGGCGACAATCAGTCCAATCATAGAACAGGTTTTAACAGCCCCCAGAAAAGCCTGCGTCATGGATTCGCGGTTAAGGGAGTTCTGACAGGCACCGATAATGAGTGCTCCGGTAACACCGACGACGGCAGCTTCGGAGGGACTTGCGATGCCCGCATACATTGACGCGATGACGGCCGCAATCAGCGTAAAAATCGGACCAAGATCAACGAGCGCTCTAACACGCATTGTCCACGTAGTTGAGCCAGCCTCATCGGGCAACAAACTTGGTTCCATAACAGCGCGAACAGCGATGTACCCCATATAGCTTATCGCCAAGATTAAACCGGGTATCAGTCCGGCGATAAACAAGTCGATAATTGAAGTCTCTGACAGCACGCCATAAAGGATCAGGATAATGCTCGGAGGGATTAGAAATCCGAGAGTACCGGCACCGCATAGAGATCCCATGGCCAATTCATCATCGTACCCGCGGGACTTCAGTTCCGTCAGAGTCATACGGCCGATGGTCGCCGTAGTCGCGGCAGACGAGCCAGAGACTGCCGCAAACAACGTGCACCCGATGACGTTAACGTGTAGGAGCCGCCCCGGCACTGCCGTTACCCACGGCGAAAGACCGCGAAAAACGCTTTCGGACAAACGGGTGTGAAACAGAATCTCGCCCATAAGGATGAACAACGGTAACGCTACAAGCTCCGGCGTATTGAGGCTGTTCCACAAGTCAAACGCTAGAAATGTTCCAACGGGCATGTCGCGAAAGACAGACAAACTGACAAACCCGACTGCTATAAGACTGAAGCCAACCCATAGGCCTGCCGCGAGCAACGCGGCGAGAAGGGTCAGCACGAGGATGATCGGGGCACCAAGCATCAAACGCCGTCCCCTAATTCAGTGAAATCCGCTTCAACCTGGTCGCCGCGAAGTAATCGTATCAGACGCGCAATGAAGGCTAATGTCAGCACCAATGGGCCCGAGGCAAACACCAACTGCGGATATGCCAACGGCGTCGCACTCGGGTAGAAGGAAACAGTGCCGCGAATCAAAGTTCCGAATGCGAAGTCCAGGAACGCGAATGTCATGGTCGAAGATATGATCAAGGCCGCCCCTGTACAAAAAAGGTCCAGACGCCGCGACATCCGTTTATTGACGTGTTCAGACAACAGGGTGACTCGGATATGTCCACCTTGGGTCAGCGTCCAGCCCGAACCCAAAAACAATACGAATGCGAGCAGGTATCCCGAGTACTCAATGACGAAGGGCAAGCTAATATTAAAAACGCTGCGTAGAACGATCTCAGAAAGCCCCAGGACAAATAAGGCCGCGAGAAGAAATGCGGCCAGCACGGCGGCAGCAAAACACACCCGGTCAATTGCGTTGAGCAACGCCGTCATAGCGCAACCATTTTTCCTGTCACATTAAGAAACTGCTCAAGAATAGATCTAGATTGCGGCACCTCATCGACAAAACGTTTCCAAATCGGAAGCGCGAGGCGGCGCATACCCGCCATCAATAACGCATCGGGCTCTTGCGTAATCATCCCGTTGGACTCAAGCACTTTGAGCTTGGCTAGATCGTCGCGGCGCGCGATGTCCCAGAATTCGGGCTCTACCTCGCGCGCGAGGGCGTCAATCTTCACGCGCGCATCTTCCGGGAGCTGCTGCCAGCTGCGTTCGCTGAGCATCATAATATTGCAAGACCACGTATGGTTGGATCGCATGGTGTAAGTCAGAAATTCCCAGAATTTCTGGGCGGCCGCCGTGGTTGTTGATGTCATGGCTCCGTCCAATGCGCCGGATGCGAGGGCTGGCACAACATCAGGGGACGGCATTTGTATTGGTGTCATGCCCAAGCCGACCACGAGATCCGTGGACAACTTGTCGTACGTTCTCATGGTGAGGCCCGCAAAGTCTTCGACGTTCTTTATCTCGACATCGAAGAAGAAATTTTGATTTGGCCACGGCACTATGTAGAGCGCTCTTATTCCGTGGCGCGCACAGGCCGCTTCGACCGCTGGGCGCATTAAACCGTACAGAACCGCCAATTCGTCCATGTTGTCGACGAGATAGGGCAGCGATTCCATGCTCATGATGGGTTCCGTGCCAACCTGATGAAATCCTGCGGTATCCGCCATATCGACGATACCCTCCTCAACGGCACGAATCGTCTCAGGTCCTTTGATACCCAGCACAGCACCCGCATGAACGTGAATGGTGAGCAGTCCATCGGTGATAGCATTCACCGCTTTGGCGAACCTCTCGGCGTTGGTTACATGATATTCACTGGGTCCCCACGGCATTGAGAGATCCCAATGGAGCCCGGTTAAACCGGAATCGCATGACGTGAGCACGGATGCGGAAACAGTGCCTAGAATTGCGCGCCGAGATAGCGGTTTAATCATTGGGGAAAGTGTCCGGTCTTAAGGTAAGCCGTCATCGGCTCAAGAACCTTAAATGTGCGAATATTTTGTGTGGGCCATCGTAGCCAGTCTCCGGTTCGATAGACAGCATGGCCATCATCGCATTGACCATCGAGAATAAACATCTCCGCGCCAGGTGCTTCCGGAAGCACCTTCAACTCCGCGCCGTTTTCAAGGCGGACAAGCGAAACGGTCTCCGGGTTTGGTGCCTCCGAATAGAGTGTTAGCCCTTTAAAACCTGGCGCGCGTTCTTGCCAATCCTCTAACACGGTATTGACGGCAACCTTCGTGCGGTCATCGCCCGGATACTGCCGAAGCTTGACAAACAAGACGCATCCGCCGCGGGAAAAAGGAGCGTGTTCAAAGCCTGCGGGATTTAACAAGTATGAGCCCGCAGGATAATCGCCGTGCTCGTCCGAAAATATGCCGCTGAGAACAAATATCTCTTCGCCATCTGGGTGAGGATGAGAATGGAACGCGCTATCAAGTTCGTATTTCACGACCGACGTGACGCGGCCGCTTTCAACCGGACCAGACAGATCCAATCTCTTCCGCCAGACATTGGGGCTGGGGCTAGCCTGCCAATCCAATTTGCTCGTCCGCACGACCACAAACTGGTCGAAGTCTTCGTTCAGCGCTCGGTCGGCCATCAGACTCTATTCGCCAATTTGGGTGAGGTCGAGAATGTGAGGATCATGATCGCATGCCCGAACAAATTGCAGCAAATCAGATGGCCGAATTGCCGTTGTTTGGGTGTTCACAAGAGGGTGTGCGTTAATGAGATCTGCTGTCATCATCGCGGCGTCGAGCACGAGTTGGACTTTTCCGTCGTGATCGTTAATTACGCAGAATGGCGAAACAGACCCCGGTGTGACACCAAGGAAACGCAGGAGGCGGTCGGATGAGCCGAACGACAAGCGCTTCGACCCAATATGCGTCGGCAAAGCTTTGAGGTTGATTGCGCGATCCCACGGCGCTGTAATCAGCCACATCTTTTTCTTTGCATCGCACAGAAATAGGTTCTTAACGTGAACGCCCGGCAAATCGCCGACATAAACTTCACCGTCTTCGACAGAGAACACAGCAGGGTGCGTAACTGTCTCTGTCTCAATTTTAAGTTCCGAGAGACGTTGGAACAGAAATGCTGGAGTTACAGGCGACCGCATTCTTAACTGCTGGCGCCGGGACCAACCTCCATCTCAAGGTTTTCTGGCGCTCTAGGCCAAGCGCGGATAACGGCCTGAACGACGACCGCAAGTGGTATCGCAAAGAACACGCCCCAGAACCCCCAAATTCCGCCAAAAAACAAGATCGCGACGATGATTGCGACGGGGTGAATGTCGACAACTTCTGAAAAGACAAATGGAACCAGAACATTGCCGTCTAGCGCCTGGATCACGCCGTAGGCGATGATCGCAACCCAGGCGTCCGGACCGAATCCCCATTGAAGAAACGCCACAACCGCAACCGGCAGGGTTACGACAGCAGCGCCGATGTAAGGAATCAAAACGGAGAAACCGGTAATTACTGCAAGCAGCAGTGCGTATTGAAGGCCGATGAACTTGAACGTGATGTATGTAACAACCGCGACGATGAGAATCTCGAGTGCCTTACCGCCGACGTAATTTTGCAATTGACTGTGCACCTCGAACCACACTTGTCCTGCCAACTCGCGATCACGAGGCAGGAATGTGGTCAGCCATTCAACGATCTTGTCTTTGTCTTTGATCAGGAAGAAGACCATTAGAGGGACGATGATCAAGTAGACAATCCAGGTCATAAGACCGACAACGGTTCCGCCAAGCGAGCCGACGAGCGACTGGGAGAAATCGAGCACCTCGGTCTGAAGTTGATTCATGATCTGATCGGCCTGGACAGGCGTAATCAGCGCCGGATACCTGTCGGGTAGATGGCTGACCGAGTCCTGTAAACTGGACAGGAATTCAGGCGCTTGTCGCGTAAGCTGCGTAAGCTGACGAATCAAAAGCGGAATCAGGCCAAATACAATGGCCAGAGTCACCATTACGAATACGACGAAGGCTAGCGTAATTGAAAGCCAGGGGGAGACTCCGAAATTTTCCAGCCTATCGATGAAAACCTGAAGCAGGTATGCGAGGACGACAGCGGCGAGGAACGGCGCCAAAATGTCGGCAGTAAAAACCAGAGCGACCGTGACAAACGTCAGCAACAAAATCAGCAGCGTCAACTGCGGATTGTCCGAGATCGTTCTAAACCAATTGCGAATGATATCCATATCGTAACTTGCGAGTAATAAGTTTAAAGGCAGCCTAATGCGAGATCACGCTGTTGTCTTGGGATTGTTTATTCTGTTCACCTATGACGGCAATCGCCGCCTTCTCCTAGCGTTCCACGACCTAGATGCGGTTCAATTGGGCAGCTGCCCCACCCAGGTGACGATATCCCCGGTTACGCGCGCCTCATATCCATCAAAACCATATGAAGCGCCCGATGGGCCGCCATAAAAAATATACTTGGCGGAGGCACCTGCTGCTCCGGTAAACGTAATCAGGAAGGCGTTCTGCATAAATGGATCACGAGAGCCGCCGAGCGCGAAAACCGGCAATTTAATCTTGGAGATCAGCTTCGTATGTTCTGCCCGGGAGTTAGGGCCCCAGTAACTTAAGAACGCATCCGCGTAGTAGTACGTAAATGCCGATCCGGGCGGTGGAAGATACATCGGCTGACGTGGATCGTCAGGGTACCCAGCGCGCGGAAAAGGATAATCGATAAGGTGTGTTCGCCCGTCCCCGGCGTTCACAGCTTCCTGGGCTTCGAGCACAGCCCGCGCATAAAGGTCGTTTCCCATTCCATCTCGCGCCAATCTTGGCATGTCTGGCGTAGGTGACAGGTAAACAAGCGCATCCACACGTGAGTCTCCCGTCTCTTCAACGTAATAGGACCACCACAAACCACCGGCGCCATGCCCCACCCCAATGAGTCTATCGAACCCGCGAATTGACAGTTCATCGATCCAAACGCCGATGTCCGGCGCGACGGACTCAAGTGTGCCTCGAACTATGCCTCGGAAACCGGACGACCTGTGTTGAATCGCAACCGCTGCGAATCCTGCTTGGGCGAGACGGACACCTAGCCAGTGAGGAACAGACCGCATGATATCGCTGGTCCAACCGTGAAGGATAACGAATGTGGGCCGGTCCGAACCGACGCCATCCGCAGGCTGGTACAGCACCCCAGACATCGCCGAACCATCTTCTGCGACCGCATCCAATATTTCAGTCCTGATATTCGGTTGAGGTGGGAGCCCGACATCACTTAACCAAGCGACCGTGTCTGCCACAACTTCATCGCGCGCCCCTTCGAACAGGCGCCCGACGCCCGGATACGACTTGATATTCACCCGCGGACTGATGAAAGCGACGGCTTGGAGCTCTTCCAAACGACCTTTCGGAACGAGCGGGTCTTCGGCACCGGCCAACATCAGCATTGGCCGGTCAATGCCAGCAATGTTTGCTGACAACGACGTTTTTGCCGTCGGGCCAAACCAATCGAGAAAACTTGTAGGAATAAAAATGAGCCCGTCACCGAGATCAATAAACGGTTGCCGCCCACCCTCTTCGACTGCCCGAGCAGCTTCGTCGACTGTTTGCCAGTAAATATCTTCGCCGACCCTCTGACGCCAGTTGTCAGCCATGTTTTGCGTCGGCGAATAATGCACCATCGCTTTTACACGGGGATCGTCATTCTCGACCATATATCGCGACATGCGCAGAGACCCCAAACCCGCGCCAACAAGAATTATGTCTTCAAATCCACGCCCGGAAAGTACGTCTATCCCACCACGGATATCTTCGATAACTTCATCGAAGCGCGTAAACGCGTAACGTGTGGCGTGCCGGGTCTCAATCGACAAATTTGTATATCCGGCGCGCGCCAAGCCATTGGCAGAATACCTTGCGGCACTATTGGCACGCACGGGGGAGCCGCCTGGACCTCCATGTAAATGTAAGATGGCAGGGCCATGGATATTCATACCCGTTGCTGGGTACGTAAACAGCGAGGGCAGCTCAACACCATCACTGGCCTTGAACGAAACGACCTCTTCTACGATACCCTCAGCAGATCTGACGGGTAGACTGAGGACCATGACCAAAGCCAGAAAGCCGGCTACGGGTATATAGGTCCGGACCAGTGATGAAATGCTGACGGCAATCATCGACCTAAACTGCGTGAATGAAGGCATGTGTAACGGTGGCGTTATGATAATCATCTCTGCCAGCGCACGCCACGGCTAACAGGCGCATGACATCATGACTTCGTCACCCAATTTTAACGGCAAGCGCCCCCGAAAAGCGGAATTGCGCTGGAGCGAGAGCGGCGTTCCCCATTCGGTGCGGTATAATGACACCTATTTCGACCGAGAAGATGGCTTGGCGGAATCGCGTCATGTATTCATCAATGGCTGCAATTTGAGAGAAGAATGGCGAGGTGCCCAGACTTTCGTCATCGGCGAATTGGGCTTTGGAACCAGTCTCAACTTTGTTTCAGCCTGGGACGCCTGGCGCCAATCTTCGGAAGCGTGGCAACGGCTTCATTACATCGCTGTCGAAGAGGCACCTCTCAGCCCTCAGGAGATTTCACGAACGCTATCAGTATGGCCAGAGCTACGTGAATATGCCGACCTTTTACTGACCACCTACAAAAATCCGCGGCTCGGCTTTCAACGCCTTTGGTTCGATCAGGAGCGTATCTGCCTGACGTTATTGCACGGCGACGTCCAAGACATGCTTCGCGAATGCGTGGCTTCTGTCGATGCATGGTTTCTCGACGGGTTTGCCCCTGACCGCAATCCGGAAATGTGGACTCAGAGGGTTATTGAGACGATTGCCAGTCTTTCAAGGCCTGGCGCGTCGTTGGCGACCTATACTGTTTCCGGCATCATCCGGAGAAGGTTGGCCAATGTTGGATTCGATGTCCGTAAACGAGCCGGGTTCGGTTCCAAGAGAGAAGTGTTAGCCGCTCGTCTCAAGACGGACGCCTCTCAACAGACAAGGCAAGACGACCGTCCCTGGTTTTCACGGCCCAGTGTAACAAAAAAATCCGCCGCGCGAATTGCGGTCGTTGGCGCTGGAATCGCGGGAGCCTGCGTGGCCGCTGCCTTCAGAAGAAGAAATCAGTCGTTCACACTTGTTGAACGGAACACTGAAGCCGGCAGCGAAACTTCTGCAACCCCTTCAGCCATTCTGTCGCCGCGGCTTACGGCGAATCCAAGCCCCGATTCAACGTTTTATATTCATGCATGGTCATATGCGGTCGACCTCTACTCGAACTCACAGATTCAATCCGACAATACGGTGTTCCGCCAAGTCGGCACACTCGTCACCACCGACCCAGAACACCAGGAACAGCATGATCAAATCTTGGCACAAGAATTTCTTCCCGAGGGATCTCTCAAGCGACTGGACGCGCTGCAAGCCTCATCGGTCAGCGGCATAAAACTTGATCGGGGCGGACTTTTCTTTCCGGAAGGCGGTTTGATTGACCTCCCAGTCGCCTGCCGCACACTGATTGATAACGCTGAGCGGGTCGTTGATCGCTGGGTTCGCCATGTTATCCGCGATGGCGCTTGCTGGCGCCTAGTCGATGACGATGGCGCAATTATTACCGTGGCTGATATCGTGGTGATCGCCTGTGGAATGGGCACGAGCGATTTCGAGCAAACTCTCGCTCTTCCATTGATTGGACGCCTTGGCCAGTTAACCCGCGTTTCGCAGACAGCATTGTCATCGGGCCTACAGTGCGCGCTCACTGGAGGTGCGACAGTAACGCCTACTGTAGATGATGGGCATTGGATTGGCGCAACATTCGATCATGTTTCAAATTTCGGTGCTGCGCGCCATGCCAAACCGACGGTGGATGCAGATCGTCGCAACCTAGAAAGTGCAAGGAGGGCGTTTCCGGCGGTCTTTGACGATGCGACCGCGCTTGAGGGACGGAGTTGGGTTGGCGTGAGATGCGCCACGCCCGATCACCTACCTGTTGCCGGGCAAATCCCTGATTTTCCGGTCTTCTCAAAAACCTATGCTGACCTGCGGCACGGACGTCACTGGGAGACCTATCCTGAAGCGCAGTATCACGATGGACTATATGTTCTGAGCGGTCTGGGCGCCCGCGGAGCAGTTTCGGCTCCGATACTTGCTGAAATGATTGCGAGCCTCGCCTTGGGAGAGCCGCTTCCCGTGCCCAAGAGTGTCGCGGACACGCTTCACGCTGGGCGGTTTGCTATTCGAAATCTTATTCGTGGTGAAAGAGCATACTAGCTAGTAACGAACACCTCCGGTTTACGCCGTACGCTGGCCTCCAAATGCTACCTCCCGCCCCTCCAAAGACATCACTCGTCAGTGAATATCTAAAGAAAGACGGGAGGCAACTTGAGCTTTCTGTCACCGGGGTAGGAACTGACTCAGGGACAGTGACGAGAAAGCTTGATCACAGAGGGTACTGAACACGTTTCTCTGGGTTGGCTTGTCCTTTGGTTGCTGCTGCTCCGTAGTTATCCAATTTGTGGGAATATTTCCCACGAACAAGCCAACAGTAGTCCAATAAAATCTCACCGGTCAAGAAAAATATGTGGGAAATTTTCCCACAATGATGTATATGCTGAGGGAGTAGCTTAATTTGCCAGACGGAGGACCATGGCTCAGGCAAATTTACCGGGTGGCCCGCCTGAGGCTTTAGTTAGCGCGCTTAGCCGCGTATTGCGGCCATTGGTGCGTCTGATGATCGCGAAAGGGATCACCCTGCCTACAGTAACCAACCTGCTGAAAGAGGCTTATGTCTCCGTTGCAGAGGAAGATTTTCCGGTTCCGGGCAAGCGGCAAACAGATAGCCGAATCAACCTCTTAACGGGGGTTCATCGCAAAGATGTTAAACGTCTGCGTGAGGAAAAGCATACCGAGCGGGAGATTCCCGCTGCGGTCGGACTTGGCGCTCAGATCGTCTCGCGCTGGGTCAGCGACGCTTCGACCACGGACTCAGAAGGCCGGCCTATACCGTTGCCCCGCCAGGCAAAAAGCCCAGACGAACCATCTTTCGACAGCCTGGTGGAAGGCATCTCCAAGGATGTCCGTCCTCGGGCGGTGCTGGACGAGTGGCTGCGCCTCGGCGTCGCGGTTCTAGATGACAGTGACCGAATTGTGCTCAATCGCCAGGCTTTCGTGCCCGAAAAGGGATTCGACGAAAAGGCCTTCTATTTTGGCCGCAACATCCATGATCACCTGGCCGCAACGGCTGCAAACCTGACCGAAGAGGGCAACCCCCGGCTTGAACGCAGCGTTCATTACAGTGGACTGACCGAGTCGTCGGTTCAAATGTTGGCGGAACAGGCCGAAAAGACCGGCATGGAGTCCATGCTGGCGCTTAACAAGTTGGCCCGGGAACGGGTCGAAGCGGACAAGGACGACCCGGACGCTAACCAACGCTTCAATTTTGGCTTGTATTTCTACGACGAGGGCCACAGCCTGAGTGGTGAAAACAGCGGAGACGGCGATTAGCCATGGACCTGAGGGGGTCACGACTGAGTTTGCGGGAGCTGCGGCACTATGCCGTGGCCGTTGTCGCGCTCGCGTTTCTTTCGGCCTGCGCCTCGAACACAACGCAATATGCCGCGGCGAATGGCGACGGCATCAGCGGCACGGGGATTGTCGCTCAGTATGACGCTGGCGATGGCATCAGCGGCACCGGTGTTATCGCCCGCACCAACATGGGCGGCGACGGGATCGGCGGCACTGGTGTTGTGGCCGAACTCGGCGGCGATGGCATCGGCGGCACCGGTATCGTCGGCACCATCTCCGGCTTCGGCAGCATCATCGTCAACGGACTGAAACTCGATTACGACACCGACACGGTGGTCGAAAGCGACGGCCGCCCCGCCGCCCTGACCGACCTCAAGATCGGCCAGGTGATCGAAGGCGTCGCCTTCCGCAGTGAGCGCGGTGTGCTCCACCTCGAGCAGTTGGAAATCCGCCACGCTGTCACCGGCCCGATCAGCAGCATTGATTACGACAACGAACGCCTGGTCGTCCTCGGCCAGACCGTACGTGTCAATCTTGCCGGCGACGGCGCACAGAGAACGGCTTTCGGCTCTCTCAAAGTCGGCGACATGGTCCGCGTGTCCGGACTGCGCTTGGGCGATGGCGTCATCGTCGCCTCGCGCCTCGATCAAACCGATGACGACGGCCGCGTTCTCGTCCGCGGCCCCGTGATGGCTTCCACTGGCAGCACGGTATCCATCGGCGAACTGGCGGTAAACGTCAGCGACGCCGCGTTGGCAGATGCGCTCGACACCGGAGACCGCGCCTTCATCGCCGGCCGCCTGATCGATAACGATTTCGTCGCCGACGTCATTGTCGAAAAGCCGGCCCTGCCGTTCGATGATCGTGTCACCGACGTCTATCTCGAAGGCTACGTGCCCGGCACCGCCTCCGTCGCGCTGTCCGTCCAGGGCGTGCCGGTCACCGGTATGGATCTGCCCGGCGACGTCAAACCGGGCGACCGCGTCGTCGTTTCCGGCCGCGTTGGCGCCGACGGTACAATTGCGGCGAAACAGATCGAACGGGTGCGCACGGTCATCACTGTGCTGCGGCCGACGGAACTGATGCGTCCGGTGCGCTTGCGACCCGACGTGCCGGATCGTCCCGAGCGCATCGAACGGCCGGTGCGCCCGATTGAGCGTCCGACCACGCCGGAACGTCCTCGCGAACGCCCGGGCGCGTTCCGCCCGCCGATGGTGTGACGGCGACCCGCCGATGGTGTGACGGCGACCCGCCGATGGTGTGACGACCTGGCTCTACGGGAAGCGGTAGACGAAGGCGACGCCGGCCCCTTCATCGGGACTGTTTTCGGAAAAGCCCATCACCGCATAGAGATTGACTGACCACGCGTCGTTCATCTGAATATTCAGGTAGGCCAGACCTTCCTGGGGATCCGCCGAGTCTTTGATGGCGGACTGGCGGTAATCGTACGACAGCCCAGTGGCGACGCGCTCCGACCATGAATATTGCAAACCAACGCTACCGTAGGCGGTGTTGCGCAGTTTGAATCCCTGCGGCACGCCCGCCCACTTGTAGCCGAGACTTGCAAAGGGAATGAACGGGCCGACCGCCTGAGCGACATCGAGCTGCAGCGCCGCATCCGGCTCGCCGGTGCCAAGCCCTGCGGCAAGGCTAGCGGTGGGCAGTTTCGCCCGCGCCGTGACATCGACGAACAATCCACGCTCCCACCACTGCTGAACACTGTACATCAGCGAAAGCGACACATCTCCCAGACCGGATGCGCTGTCGGTGGCGCGGGTACCGGCGCTGCCGCCCTCAGCACCGTCGAGAATCAGTGCCGGCCCTTTGACGTTGAGCCAGGGGATCACGGCGCGCACGGTCCACGGTCCTTGCTCGGCCTGAAGCGACAGCGGCATGTAGATGATTTCGGTTGCGTCTTCGGCGCCGTAGGTACCGGAGGTGTAGTCAAAGCCCAGCGTGGAGCGGTATCTGGGGCCGTCATCCTGAGCGGCCGCCGCGCCCGTAAGCACGGCGAGCATATTTGCGGCGGCAAAGCAGAGAAGTAAGGTCCAGACCTTTAGCATTAGATGAGTATAGCCAAGCCGCCCCCCGCCTGGACAGACACCGCGAACCCTCCGTACTCTCTCGTCATGCAACTGAAAGCTTTGATCCCCGCCACGA
This sequence comes from Rhodospirillaceae bacterium, assembly GCA_038148375.1. Taxonomy (GTDB): domain Bacteria; phylum Pseudomonadota; class Alphaproteobacteria; order Rhodospirillales; family Rhodospirillaceae; genus CAWUEX02. The sequence goes on from JAYQVH010000001.1 coordinate 56,220, forward strand.
GCGGCGCAATGGCGCTGCTGTTGGCATTCACCGCTGCGGCAGAGTCGACCATCCGCCTCGGCCTGGCGTCGCTACCGAACGGCAACGGCAATCCGTTCGATTCCAGCGCGCGTACGACCTGGTACACTTTTCGCGCCTTCTTCGATGCGTTGGCGCAATTGGGCGACAACCTGCAAATCGAGCCCGCGCTGGCCGTGGCGTGGGACAACACCGACGACTTCACCTGGATTGTCACCCTACGCGACGGTGTGACTTTCTCAAACGGCGAGCCTCTCGACGCGGAAGCGGCATTGTTCAGCTATCGTTACTTGCAGACAGATGCGGGCGCGCTTGAGTCGCTGTCCCGCGATGTGGCCGATATCGTCGCGATGGAAGCCCTCGACGAACGCACGATCAAGTTCGTCACCGGCATTCCGATGCCGGAGTTTCCGCGTCTGCTGGCGGTGGTGCCGATTGTCCCGCCCCGGTATTGGGAAGATGTTGGGCTCGAAGGTTTCATTTTCGAACCGGTCGGCACCGGGCCCTTCCGGGTGACCGACTGGCGCCCAGCGCGTATAAAGCTTGAGGCTTTCCGCGAGTCCTGGCGCGCACCGAAAGCAGACAAACTCGAAATCCTTGCCATTCCTGAGACCGCAGCCAGGGTCGCGGGTCTACTCACCGACCGCATCGACATCGCCTCCGAGATCGGCCCGGACGATGCCTATCAGGTCGAGGCTGCCGGAATGGTCGTTTATCAGCGCCCAGCGACGGCGATCGAAGTGATTGCGTTCAACACCCTGATCGACTCTCCGCTCAAGGATGCGCGGGTGCGCCAGGCGCTCAACTACGCCATCGACAAAGAGGTCATCGTCGCCGCGATCATGGACGGCCGCACGCGGGTCGCCGATCAGATGACACCGGTGATCAACCCGGAGCGTGTCCCGGACCTGGCGCCGTATTCCTACGACCCCGACAAGGCCAAGGCGCTGCTTGCTGATGCGGGCTACCCGGATGGCTTCTCCTTCGTGTTCGAGTTCAGCTTCGGCACCGGCGGCACACACATGCCGTCAATGTTCCAGCAGGTCGCTGCCGACCTGAAGAAGATCGGGGTCGACATGGAAGTACGGCCGCTGCCGTGGAGTCAGTATGTACGCGGCGTGTTGCAGGGCGAATGGGGCGGCCAGGCCTTCGGCTTCGAATACGAGGTTCTGCCCACTGGGAGCAGCATGCGGCCGTTCCGCCTGCACTCCTGCGCCTGGCCCTACCCTTGGTACTGCGACGAGACAATCGAGCCGGCGATTACACAGGCCAAGCAGGAGATGGAACCTCAGGCGCGCCTCGCCGCCGTACACGAGGTCCTGCGCCACTATCATGATGAAGCTGTGGCGCTGTTGCTGATCGAAAACCTGGGCATCGACGGCGTAAGTCCGCGCGTCGAGGGCTATTCACAGGTTAACGGCATCATTCCGTTTCACGAGATTACGGTCGGTGACTGATGCGTCTTAGCGGTCTGATCGCGGCCCTCTGGCTGGCTTTCGCGCAGACCGCTGCCGCGGACGGGCCCCTGCGCGTCGGCATGATCGCGATGCCGCCGGCTCAGGCCAATCCCTACTTCACGACCGCGACGACCCCGAACATGTTCTACCCGGCGCTGTACGACACTCTGACCATGGTCGATGAGAGCGGCGAGGTCGTACCGCAGGTGGCGCAGTCATGGGAGCGCGTTGACGATCTCACCTGGCGCTTCCGGTTGCGCGACGACGTGGTGTTCTCCACCGGCGAGCCGGTGACGGCGGAGACGGTTGCCGGGGTACTTGCCCACCTGCAAAGCGATGCCTTCGCAGCGCAGAGCATCACCCGCGAGTTCCGCATGCTGAAATCGGCCCGGGTGGTCAGCGAATTCGAGGTCGAACTGACGACCGCCTGGCCGCACGCGCTGCTGCCGCGCTACCTGTCGTTCTTCTACCTGGCGCCGCCGGATTATGTCACGCAGGTCGGGCTTCAGGGTCTGGCAAACGAGCCGGTCGGCTCCGGACCCTTCGTGCTCGACGACTGGCAGGCGGAACGCGTGCTGCTGTCGCCGAATCCCCGATCTTGGCAGCCAGCCCATGTGTCAGCCATGGAAGCACTCGTGCTGCCGACGCCGACCGCACGCCTGCAGGCGGTGGTGACCGACCGCATCGACGTCGCCTACGCCCTTGGCCCAGACGACGAAGCAACCCTGCGTGCCAACGGCCTTGGGCTGTATATGCGCAACCCGGTGCGCATTCTGGTGATGGGGTTCAACGCCGTGAAGGAAGGCTCGCCCTTCGCCGACGTGCGTATACGGCGGGCGGTGAATCACGCCGTCAATCGCAAGGCCATCACCGACGCACTGATGGGCGGCTATGTCGAACCGGCGACCCAGCCTGTGCCCAAGGGGTCGATCGGCTATGATCCTGAGCTCGAAGGCTATGCCTACGATCCGGACAAAGCTAAGGCGCTGCTCGCCGAGGCCGGCTATCCCGACGGCTTCGATGTGATCTATGAGGTCACCGCGGGGGCAAGCAGCATGACCGATGCCTACAGCCAGCAAGTCGCCGCCGACCTGGCACGCGTCGGCATCCGCATGGAAGTGCGCCCGATCCTGTTCACGGACGCGGTGCAGAAGATGACCCGCGGCGGCTGGGAGGGCACGATGTTCAGCACCGACTTCGCCACCGGCCCGAGCATGGACGGATTGCGGCCGTTCCGCCTGCACTCCTGCGGCTGGAGCGCGCCCTGGTACTGCGATGCCGACGCCGAACCCCTGTACGAGCAGGCCCGCGTCGCCCCCGACCGCGAGACGCGCGAGGGTCTCACCCGCCAGCTGGTGCGGCGCTACCTGGATCAGGCCTCGGCCCTGTATCTGTTCCCGGCGCTCGGCCTCGACGGCCTGGGCAAACGCATCGTTCAGTGGAAGACGCTGAACGACCGGCCGCTCTATCATGAGGCCCGCGTCAAAGACGCCGAGTGAACCCGCAACGATGCGGGTGAAGCCCCCGGCTGAAAAATCTCACTAAGGAACTGCGTGGAACGAGCCCATGCACGCCGCCCGTACGGGCGGTGGCGGGCCTTTTTCGTGAGCGATTTCAATACCTTACGATTTTAAACACACGAGCCCATGCACGCCGTAGGATATTGAAAACATTGGCTTTTTCGCGGCCGGTTTTGGGCCGCCAGGGGGACGCGATGATGGCACATTTTACCGGTGCGACGTTACGCGCCTGCGCGATTGCCGTGATCTTCTTTGCGGCAGCAGCTCACGCCCGCGAACACGTGCTGATCATCGGTGGCGCCGGCAACACCGGCGCGGCGCTGGCCAAGATGCTGGTCGCGCGCGGCGACAAGGTCACGGCCTTCGTGCGCCCGAGCACAGACCGCTCCCGCCTCGACGGCATCGAAGTCGACTATGTCGTCGGCGACGCCATGATCGCCGCGCAGGTCGAAGCCGCACTTGAGGGCGGCAGCTACACCGTCATCCTCGACACCGTGCAGATTTTGGATGTGACCGATCAGCAGAGCTACACGCGCATGTACGCCAACTTCGTGCCGCTGGCGAAACGGCTGGGCGTCAAACAGTTCATCTTGCTGGGCAGCGCGTGCAACGACACCTTTGCCGAAGACTGCCTGTTGAGCCCGCCGCTGTTCGAAGTCGCCAAGGACCAGACCATCGCCGAATACATCCTGCGCGGCTCCGGTGTGCCCTACACCGTGTTCCGTATCGGCGCACTGATGCCGGGCGGCCCTGACGCGCCGGACGCGGACCTACGCACCGGCACCTCCTTCCTGACCGAGGACCTCACCGTGTTCGGCGCGATCTGGCGCGGCGATTTCAACGACCAGATTTTAGGCTGCATCGGGGCGGAGCCCTGCATCAGCAAAATCTTCGCCATGGACGACCCGGCCATGGCGCCGCAGCGCGAGAACTGGTTGTGCAAGCGCCGCCTGGAAACCGACACCATCATATTTTTCGACCCGAGCTGCGGCCCGGTGCCGCCGCTGGTTATTCCGACACCGGAGGTCCAACAATGAAACAGGTGTCGCGACGCAACGTACTGGCCTCGGCCGGTGCCGCAACAATGGGGCTGGCCGCTGCGGAATCATCTGGCACGGCGCAGGCCGCGGCCGGGCCGCTGACCTTCGACACGCCCGCCGATCATATCCGCGCGTTTTTGAAACTGCATCTGAGCCTGGCCAGCGAGACGATCTATCACACCTACACTGGCACTTTGGAAGCCATGGTGCCGGGCCGGGAGATCGTCAATCTGGTTGCCTGTACGACGCTGCTGCGCCGGCAGATCGAGGAACGCGAGGACGGCCATCACGTCACCGTGTGGGAAGGCACGGTCTATCACCGGCCCGGCGAGACGGAACCGCTGGACGAATTCGTCAACCCGCTCAACGGCCGCACCGTGCGCCCGTTCCACCAACGCGAGGGCCGGGGCCAGGCGCTGTGGACGGCAACCGGGCCTAAAATCCGCCGCAGCAACGGAGAGTGGGTGACCCTCGGTGGCGGCAAACCCTATACCTTCGACTGGTATCAGGCCGGCGGGCGCATCTGGATGTCGCGCTATTCGTCCGGCGTGTACGCGCAGAACCCTCTGAATTCAGAAGAGTGGCCGCTGGAGTTTTCCGGCCCGGACCTGATCTATTCCGAAAAAACCACCAACAGCGGACTGGTCAGCGAGATGGCCGACCCGTCGATCCTGAACGCGTCGGCGACCTACGGCCTCAACGTGACAATGCCGTGGTGGCCGTGGCTGCTGATGGGCCGGACACCGGGGCATCTGGTGTGGAACACCGAAGGCGTGAAAATGTCGAGCCCGGATGAGCTGCCCCCCGATGTGCGCGCTATGATCGAACGGTTGCACCCGCGGCTGTTCGCCGACGACGAACCGTGGAGCGAGCGCTACAACCTGTGGACGGATTATCCGAAGATGCGCACACCGGTGGCGGGTTAACTCTGCACGGCGCGCAGCATGTTGACGTGCTCAAGCCGCGCGAAGATGACCTCTTTCATTGCTTCGGTAACGCGGAACCCATCGTCGATACCGAGCGCCTGCCACTCCTTCATCGGCATGGCGAGTTTCTCCCGCTGGCGGTCGAGCGCATTGCCGGGCGAGACGAACTGCTCGCAGGTCGCGATGTCTATTTTTTCGTGCGCCACCAGCTCGCGCAGGCATTTGCGGTAGAGCGTGTCTTCCGTGCGATAGGTGCGGAAGTCCGGCTCCTCGGCGTAGCACATGATCATGTCGTGCCACACCCGGCGCACACAGAAGTTGATCGGGTTGCTCTCATCAAGGGAGCGGCGCCATTCGTCGTGCATCGGCATATCGATATGCAGCTTGGTGAAGACGTAGCCGAGATCGTCGCGCTCTAACAGCCGCTCCAGGCAGACATGAATGTGGTTGGGATAGAACACATCGTCCGAATCCAAGAAAAACAGAAACGTACCGGTGGTCTTGCGCACCCCTTCGTTGCGGGCGAATCCGGGGCCTTTGTTCTCAGGATAGGTGACGAGTTTAATCTCCGGCACTTTGGCCGCCCAGGCTTCGATCAGGGCGCGGGTGCCGTCGGTGGAGACATCGTCCACCACCGCGATCTCAGCGATGAGATCAGGGATGTGGGTACGCGCCTCGCCCACGCTGGCGACCGCGCTTTCGAGGGTGCGGTCGAGGGTTTTTTCCGCGTTGTAGGCGGGAATGATGACGGCAATCGACGGCGCACGGAGATTGGGCATCGCTGTACTTTAATGCACGAAGGCATTGGCGTCAGCTTAAAAGGCCGAGCGATTCAAGGGCCTGGCGCGTGATACCCAAGCGGGCATCGGCCTGTGTTTGACTAAAGATGTCGAGATTGGTGGCGAAGACATAGGCATCATCGCCGCGGGCGAGCCAGCCGACGAACCAGCCCATGCCAGGGTCTGTGTCGACGGTCCAGCCAGTCTTGCCGGAGAGAACGTAACTGTCTCCGCGCTCGACAACGGCAATGTCTTTGACGGCGTCCAACACGCGCTGGGGAAACGGCAAGTCATTGAGATAGAGCCGTTTAAGGAAATCCACCTGCTGCCACGCGGTGATGGTGTAACCGCGCATCACCCAGAACACGTCCAGAGTCTCGGAACTGATGTCTCCCGCGCCATAGGGAATGGCGGTGAGATACCCCTGCATACGCTCAAGGCCGACCTGCCGTGCGACGCCTTGGTACGCAGGAAAAGCAGATGCGGCGAAGGCGGAGCGCAAGGTGTGATCCTTGTTCCACGCGGCGATGGGGCGCGTCTGGCCATCCCATTTGAGGACCTGGGTGTCGGTGTCGGTGACGACGCCGGTGTCGAGCGCGATGAGGCTGTTGAAAATCTTGAACGTCGACGCAGGCGGGAACGATTTGGCGGCGCGCGCAGGATTATAAACCCGCGCTTCATTTGTGCTCACGTTGACAATGACGAAGGTGCCCTCCGTGCCGGCGGCGTCGAAGGCGCTGCCGAGGTCCGGGAGGTCTTCAATGACGTTTGGACCTTGCGCCCATGCGATAGGACACACTGACGGCAACGTCAGAGCGACGGCAGTGATCAGGTCACGGAGATTAGGCATGGGGCAGATTACCCCTATTGCACCTTAATGACGACCTTGCCGAGCTTGGCGCCGCTTTTCATGTAGGCGATGGCGTCCATGATCTCATCGAAGCCAAAGGTTCTGTCGATGACGGGATGAACGTCGTTACGCACCATCGCGTTGATCATGTCGACGAACATGCGGCGGCTGCCGACGATAATGCCCTTAATGGTCAGGTCCTTGAGGATGAGGTTGGGAAATTTCGCCAGGGCCGGGGCCGGTCTGGCGTCAGACCCGTGGGTCACGGGATTCGCGCCAATATACATGATGCGCCCGCCCGAAGCGGCGGCGAGCAGGCATTGCTCCATCTCGGCCATACCGACGTTGTTGAGAATGACGTTGCCGCCGCGTCCGCCAGTGAGGTCCATCACCGCTTCGGCCCAGTTGGGATGGGTGCGGTAGTTGATGCCGTCATCGGCGCCGAGTTCCTTCATGCGAGCGATCTTGTCGTCACTAGACGAAGTGACGATGACCCGCGCGCCGAGCATCTTGGCCCACTGCATGCCGAACACGGACACCGCGCCGGTGCCGAGCGTGACAACGGTATCGGCGGGGCGGGTGCGCCCGGCTTCGACCACCGCGTTCCAGGCGGTGAGGCCCGGGCTTTGCAGGGTGCTGGCCTCTTCATAGCCGAGCGCGTCGGGCAGTTTGATCAGCGGCGCTTCGGGGATGATGACCTGCTGCGCCAAAAAGCCATCGCGCGTGGCGCCGTAGTCTTCCTTGGTCCACTCCCACTGCCAGTCGCCGTCGAGCCATTTCCAGTAGTGGGTGAAGGTGATGCGGTCGCCGGGTTTGACCGAGGTCACTCCCGGACCGACCTTGAGCACGTCGCCGGCGTTGTCCGACAGGGGCACGCGGGTGAACGGCATTTTATTTGGCCCAAGCGCGCCTTCCATGATGGAGAGATCGCGCGCATTGACGCCGGTGGCGCGGACCTTCATCACCACTTCGCCATGGCCGGGCTCCGGGTCCGGCCGCTCGACCTTGTGCAGGTTAAAGCCGTGGGTGTAGTCGCCGATTTCGTAGACGTTCACGCGCCTGAGTCCGAAATCACATGTGGATCGGGCGTTTATCCACCGCGAGGGCGGCTTCCTTGACCGCTTCGCCCAGCTGCGGGTGGGCGTGGCAGGTGCGCGCGATGTCCTCCGCCGCCGCGGTGAATTCCATGCCGACAGCGATTTCCATGATCAGGTCGCCGGCGGCGGGGCCGATGATGTGACAACCGAGCAGCTCGTCGGTCTTGGCGTCGGCGAGGATTTTGACGAAGCCGTCAGTATCACCATTGGCGCGAGCGCGGGAGTTGGCGGTGAACGGGAACTTGCCGGATTTGTACTCGACCCCGGCGTCTTTCAGCTGTTCTTCCGTCTTGCCGATGCCGGCGACTTCCGGCCAGGTGTAGACCACCGAGGCGATGGCGTCGTAGTTGATGTGCGGCGTCTGCCCGGCGAGCGCTTCAGCGACGACCACGCCTTCGTCCTCCGCCTTGTGCGCGAGCATCATGCCGCCGATGACATCACCGATCGCAAAGACGCCTTCGACATTGGTTTGATAGTGATCGTCGACTTCGACAAAGCCGCGGTCCGACACCTTTACGCCGGCCTTATCCAGGCCAAGGCCTTCGGTGTAGGGGCGCCGGCCGATGGCGACGAGCACCACATCGGCCTTGAGGGTTTCCGCATCGCCGCCCTTCGCGGGCTCCACTTTCAGCGTCACCCCACCCTTGCCGGACTTGGCTTCGGTGACCTTGGCGCCGAGTTTGAATTTCAGGCCCTGCTTTTCCAGGATACGCTGCATGTTCTTGCGCACTTCGGCGTCCATCGGCGGCAGAATGAAATCGAGATACTCGACCACGGTGACGTCCGCGCCGAGGCGGCGCCACACCGACCCCATTTCCAAACCGATGACGCCAGCGCCGACAACGACCATGGACTTGGGCACCTTGGAGAGTTCGAGCGCGCCAGTGGAGCTGACGATCTGCTTTTCGTCGATGGTTACGCCCGGCAGCGGGGTGACGTCCGAGCCGGTGGCGATGAGGACGTTCTTGGCGGTGTAGGTCTGCGCCTTGCCTTTGCCGTCCGGCTTGACCGTGACTTCGTGCGCGCCGGTGGCGGACTTGGTGAGGCTGCCCTTGCCCTTGAGGTATTCGACCTTGTTTTTCTTGAACAGGAATTCGATGCCGGAGGTGTTCTGGCTGACGACATCGTCCTTGCGCGCCATCATGGTCTTGAGGTCGAGCTTGACGTCGCCGACCTTAATGCCGTGATCGGCGAAGTGATGGTTGGCTTCGTCGAACAAGTGCGAGGACTGCAACAGCGCCTTCGACGGGATGCAGCCGACATTGAGGCAGGTGCCGCCGAGGGTACCGCGGCTTTCCACGCAGGCGGTCTTGAGGCCGAGTTGGGCGGCGCGGATGGCGCAGACGTAACCGCCGGGGCCGCCGCCGATGACAATGACGTCGTAAGAAGAGTCGCTCATATCACATCCCGTTTCGTCTTAGGTGCGTCCCGCGGCTGCGGGATCGAAAGGCTTAAACGCCGTAGAGCATGCGCGCCGGGTCTTCCAGGCACTCCTTCACGCGCACCAGGAAGGTGACGGCTTCGCGGCCGTCGATGATGCGGTGGTCGTAGGACAGCGCCAGATACATCATCGGGCGGGCGACGATGGAGCCGTCGTCCAGCACCACGGCGCGCTGCTTGATGTTGTGCATGCCGAGGATGGCCGACTGCGGCGTGTTCAGGATCGGCGTCGACAGCATGGAGCCGTAGATGCCGCCGTTGGAAATGGTGAAGGTGCCGCCGGTCATTTCCTCGACCGTCAGCTTGCCGTCGCGGGCTTTGCGGCCGTAGCCGGAGATATCCGCTTCGATGGCGGCGAGGTCTTTCTCGTCGCAGTCGCGCACCACCGGCACCACCAGACCCGTCGGCGTGCCGACGGCAACACCGATGTCGTAGTAGTTCTTGTAGACGATTTCCTCGCCGTCGATCTCGGCATTCACGGCCGGAATTTCCTGCAACGCCGACACACACGCCTTGACGAAAAAGGACATGAACCCGAGCTTGATGCCGTTCTTCTTGACGAAGGCATCCTGGTACTGTTTGCGGGCGTCCATCACCGCGCTCATGTCGACCTCGTTGAAGGTGGTCAGCATGGCGGCGGTATCCTGCGCCTCTTTCAAGCGCTCGGCGATGCGGCGGCGCAGACGCGTCATCTTGACCCGTTCTTCGCGCGGACCACGGTCCGGCACGGACGGCTTACCCTCGCCCTGACCGCCCGAGGCGATGAACTGCAGCACGTCGCCCTTGGTCAGGCGGCCGTTCTTGCCGGTGGCCGGAATCTTTTTCGGATCGAGCTGGTGCTCATCGACCAGGCGGCGCACGGACGGGGCGAGCGGATAATCCGCAGCCAGCGACGGCGCGGGTTTTGACCCGGTTGCCTTTGGCGGCTCCTTGACCGGCGCCTGCTCTTCTTTGCCGGGCGCCTTCTTCTCGGGCTTGTCTTCCTTGGGCGGCTCCTTTTTCTCTTCCTTCTTGTCCGCTTTGGCGGCGGAAGACAATCCGGAGGCTCCATCCTTGAACATGGCGAGCACGGCGCCGACTTCGACGTCTGCGCCTTCTTCGGCGATGATCTCTTCAAGCGCGCCGGCGGCCGGGGCGTTGACCTCGAGCGTCACTTTATCGGTTTCGAGCTCGACGATCGGCTCATCAGCGGCAACCGCCTCGCCCGCCTTCTTGAGCCACTTGGCGACGGTGGCTTCGGAGACGGACTCCCCAAGCTGGGGCACCTTGATTTCTGTCGACATAGCGTCCTGGGATCCTGACCGGAAAGGGTTTCAGTTGAATTATTCTGCGGCGAGCTTGGTCACGCGCCGGAAGGGTTGCGGAATCTCATCGATCGGCGTTTTCAACGCCCACTCGACAAGCTGGTTCTGTTCTCTGACGTGGACCTTCATAAGACCGGTGGCCGGCGACGCGGCGGGCATGCGCCCGGCATACACCGGACGCGTGGCTTTAATATCGATGCCATCGAGCGCGAATTCGATGCGGCGATCGACAAAAGTCCAGGAGCCCATGTTGGCCGGCTCTTCCTGACACCACACGACGTCGGCGTTTTTGTATTTCTTCAGTTCTTCCTGCAGCGTTTCCTTCGGCCACGGATAAAGCTGCTCGACACGCAGGATGGCGACATCTTTGATCCCGGCATCCTCGCGTGCCTGCAGCAGATCATAATAGACCTTGCCCGAGCACAGCACGACGCGCTGGACCTTGGCCGCTGCCACGAGTTTTTCGGTCTCGCCGATAACACGCTGGAACTGCGACGTGGTGTTGAAGTCCGACAGCGGGCTGACACACTTCTTGTGCCGCAGAAGCGACTTCGGCGTCATGATGACCAGCGGCTTGCGGAAATCGCGGCGGACTTGGCGGCGCAGGGCGTGGAAGTAATTGGCCGGCGTGGTCAGGTTGCAGACCTGCCAGTTGTCGTTGCCGCACATCTGCAGATAGCGCTCCATGCGCGCCGAGGAGTGCTCCGGCCCCTGGCCTTCGTAGCCGTGCGGCAGCAAGAGCACCAGACCTGACAGACGCAGCCACTTGCTTTCGCCGGACGAGATGAACTGATCGATGATCATCTGCGCGCCGTTGGAGAAATCGCCAAACTGCGCTTCCCACAGCACCAGGGCGTGAGGTTCCGCCAGGGAGTAGCCGTACTCGAAGCCGACGATGGACAATTCCGACAGCGGACTGTCGATGACTTCGCAGAACTCCTGATCCTTGCGGATATTGTTGAGCATCACGTAGCGGGCTTCGGTTTTCTGATCGACCAGCGATGCGTGCCGCTGCGAGAACGTGCCGCGGCGGCAGTCCTGCCCGGACAGACGCACGGGCGCGCCTTCGATCAACAGCGTGCCGAAAGCAAGCGCCTCTCCGGTGGCCCAGTCAATGCCCTCGCCGGACTCGATGGCTTGCTTCTTGGCCTTGAGCTGACGCGCGATCTTGGAGTTGACCTTGAAGTCCGCCGGCACCGTGGCGAGAGCCGTTCCGACCTCCTTCAGCGTGTCGACCGCCACACCGGTCTTATGTTCCTGATATTCTTCTTCGCCGGCGAGCTGGTCGAGGCCCTTCCACGCGCCTTCCAGCCAGTCCGCCTTGTTGGGGCGGTAGGAGGCCGCGGACTCGAAATCCACTTCCATCATGTGCAGAAACTGGCTCATCTGCGTATCGGCCTGCTCTTGGGTGATCAGACCTTCAGCGACGAGCTTGTCGGCATAGATGGTGCGCGCCGTCGGATGCTTGCCGATCTTGTCGTACATCAGCGGCTGCGTGAACTTCGGTTCATCGCCTTCGTTGTGGCCGTGGCGGCGGTAGCACACCAGATCGATCACCGCGTCGACGCCGAACTCCTGACGGAACTCGGTGGCGATGCGCGCACAGTGCACGACCGCTTCCGGGTCGTCACCGTTGACGTGGAAGATCGGCGCTTCGACCATCTTGGCAATGTCGGTGCAGTACAAACCGGAGCGGCTGTATTGCGGCGTGGTGGTGAAGCCGATCTGATTGTTGATGACGAAGTGCAGCGTCCCGCCGGTGGTGTAGCCCTCGATCTGCGAGAAGCCGAAGCACTCAGCGATGATGCCCTGACCGGCGAACGCGGCATCGCCGTGCAGCAGCAGGCCCATGACCTTCTTGCGGTCCGTATCCTCAAGCTGTTCCTGCTTGGCCCGGACCTTGCCGAGCACGACGGCGTCGACCACTTCCAGATGCGACGGGTTGGCGGTCAGAGACAGGTGAACCTTGTTGCCGTCGAACTCACGGTCCGCCGAGGTGCCGAGGTGATATTTCACGTCGCCGGAGCCTTCGACGTCGTCCGGGTTGGGCGAGTTGCCCTGGAACTCGGAGAAGATCGCCGTGAACGGCTTGTGCATGACGTTGACGAGGATGTTCAAGCGGCCGCGGTGGGCCATGCCGAGCACGACTTGTTCGACGCCGAGCTTGCCACCGACTTTGAGGATTTGCTCAATCGCCGGGACAGCGGCCTCGCCGCCGTCGAGACCGAAGCGCTTGGTGCCGGTGTACTTGGTGCCGAGAAATTTCTCGAAGCCTTCCGCTTCGGTCATGCGCTCGAGGATGGCTTTCTTGCCGTTCTCGGAGAAGTCGGTCTGGTTGCGCTCGCTCTCGATGCGCTTTTGCAGCCAGTACTTCTGATCCGGATCCTGAATGTGGGTGAATTCAACACCGATCGAACCGCAGTACGTGTCCTTCAGAATCTGTAGAATGTGATTCAGCGGGGCACTGTCCATACCCAGAACCCCGCCGAGATAAATGTCGCGGTCGAAGTCTTCGTCCTTGAAGCCGTGGACCTTGGGATCGAGTTCCGGATGGAACTCGACCTTCTGCAGACCGAGCGGATCGAGTTTGGCGATCTGGTGACCGCGGGCGCGGTACGCGCGGATCAGCTGCAGGGCATGAATGGAATCTTCGATCTTGCGCAGCATGGCAGACGAATCACCGGCGGGCGCGGCCTTGCCGTTGCCCTTCGCCGCCGCCGGCGCCGCATCGGGATCGGCCACGCCGATGACCGCCGCGTCCGACGGCGCCCAACTGGCACCATCAAGCTCGCCAAGCAACTCACCGGCCTCGTCGCCGAGATCGCGGAAAAAACCGCTCCACGACGCGTCAACCGAGGACGGGTCGCGCAAATACTGGGCATAAAGTTCGGCCACGAACGTCGCGTTCGCGCTGGACAGAAAAGTGGGATCCACTGGGTTCAATCCCCCCGCTAGGCGCCGGACAGCTCCAGCGCGTCAGAATCTCCCAGTTTAGACGAAAAATCCGGCCATAACAACGCGTTAACGGCATCCGCCGTGTCCACGTTACTCCGCCGCGACAATCTCCTGGCCGCCGGCCTCGATCTTGGCGATGCACTCATCGACGGTCAGGACCTGGCCGAAAGCGAGCCGTACCGCGGCCAGCGTGGCATCCTTGATCTGCTGCGCGGTCAGGCCCTGCATGCCGTGATTGCCCGTGCCGTCGGAAAGGAAGAACACCTTGTAGTCGCGCATATTGGCTTCACGGGCGGTGGTATCGCAGCACACATTGGTGGCAATGCCGCCGACGATGACCGAGTCGATGCCCTGGGAGCGCAGAATGAGATCGAGATCGGTGCCGGTGAAAGAGCCGTACCGCGGCTTGGTTAGCAGGACATCGGACTCTTCGACCTCGAGACTGTCATGCAGCTTGGCCGGATCGGTCCCCGCCGTGATCCCCCCCTTGCGGTTGGCGCCCGTGCTTTGCAAGTAAGCGGTCACGACCTCGGCCCCGACACCGCGGTTGGATCCGTCGGCTCGCAGCTCATTGATGGTGTGGATGACCATTACGCCGTGTTCGCGGCACACGCGCGCCAGCTTGTTGAGGCGCTGCACCACATCCGGGCCGTTTTCCGCCGAAAACTCGTAGCCTTCGACAAAGACGTTTTGCAGATCGACATTAATGAGCGCCGTGCGGGCGGGATCGATTGGCCAATCAATCATCGACATCGTCCACATCAACCTGCCCTGTAACCTTGCGCCGGACCAGGGAGAACGACATGCCGATGGCCAGCACGGTGGCAACCGCGACCAGCGCGATCCAGGCAATGACGGAGACGCTGTCGAGCGACAAAAGACCGAAATCCACCAGAACCCAAATCACCGCGGCGAAAAACGCAGCCGACAGGGCGACACCGAACGGGCCGAGAGATTCCCACGTGGCGTGACCGACAAAAGCGTAGGCCGCAAACAGCACGATCCCCCCCAGCGCCTTGATGGGCAAGGACTCGGCACCGCCGCCGACAACCCAATTGTAATAGGAGAATCCCGATGGGTTGAACGTGATCAACACCAGCACCAGACACAGTGCCCAGCGCCAGAGAAACCCTTTTCCGGTGATGCCGCCATCTGCCATGGGATGCTCCCGTTGCGGTAAGAATGAAGGGGGTAGCTTACTCGTCCGGCGCGACGGATTCAAAATCGAAGCCGGACGCTGCGCCGAGTACGCGCACCGCCGAGGGCGCCGGAAAGTGCGCCGGCATCAGCAGCGCGCCGGTATCGGCAATGTCGCCAAGCAGCTTGGTGCGTGTCTTGCGCGAAATGTCCTTGTCCCAGCAGAACGTACTCGACCAGTCCGGCCGCTCGATCTGTACGGCATGGTGAATGGTGTCACCAACCATATACGCAACCTGCTTGCCGTCGCTGACATGGAGCACGACGTTGCCAGGGGTGTGACCGGGCGCGGGCATAAGGTGGATGCCCGGCTCGATCTCGTAGTCGTTGTCTACCAGGATGGCTTGACCGGCATCGAGGATGGGCTGGACGCTGTCATCCCAGGAGCGGTGATTGACCGCATCGTCCGAGGTCGCGCGCACATGCTGCCAATGCTCGGCCTCGGACTTGGCGAAGATGTATTTGGCGTTGGGAAAGGTCGGGACCCAGCGGCCATCCAACAGCTTGGTGTTCCAGCCGACGTGGTCGGCGTGCAGATGCGTGCACATCACAAAATCGATACTTTCCGCCGGCACACCCGCCGCGGCGAGGTCGGCCAGGAACGTGCCGCTGCGCCGGTGCCAGTCCGGCAGCGCCGGGCGTTCCTTGTCGTTGCCGATGCAGGTATCGACCAGAATGGTGTTGCGGTCGGTGCGGATGACAAGCGTGTGGAACGACATCATCAGCAGGTTTTGTCCCGCATCGTAGTAGCGCGGGTCCTTCGCCACCTTGCAGGCGGCAAACTCTTCCGGCGTCGCATCCGGAAACAGGAACTCAGGCGGACGGAAGGAGCCTTCCATTTCCGTAATACGGACGATCTGAAACGGGCCGGGCATGTTCATGGCCGTCATAAAAGCCGCTACTGGCGCAGGTGTCCAGAGCTAGAGGCGTGTCCGATTAAGAACGCTCGCCGACCGGGCGGAATTTTGTTGGCCGCCGGGTCCGTGGGTTGTTTAGCCGCCGACCGGGCGGACTTATCGTTTAGCCGCCGACCGGGCGGACTCATCGTTTAGCCGCCGACCGGCCGGACCATGCACCACAACGGCAATCCGGTGGGCAGGTCGAAGTGTGCGGTAACCTGAAAGCCTTGACGCTGATAGAAGCGGACGTTGTCCTCAGACAAGGTGTCCAGGAAACAGACCTTGCCGCTGTCGTCGGCGCGCGCGAGCCCGTGCTGCAGCAATGCCGTGCCGACACCTCGGCCGGACGCCTGCGGATCGACACCGAGGATGTCGAGATACCAATGCGGGTCCTGAGGACGGTGGCGTTCAATCAGCGGGATGACGTTCGTCACGTCCTGAAACTTTTGACCGGCAATGCGCCACAGCAGAAACGGCACCTGCAGACGGCTCAAGAAACCGCCGGCCGGTTTTTCAGGCGTCAGCCACAGAGCCGCCGCCGCGCCGCCAGCAACTGTGTCGGCGTAGCCATCGCGCAGAATCATTTTCAAATAGGACTTGAAATACCGGGGTGCGCGATCGGCCCAGGCCGCGGCGTCGGGGACCATCCATTGATGGAATGGCTCGCGGGCGAAGGCCCGGGTCAGCGACTCCGCGACAGGACCGATGTCAGCGCGCCGCAGGCCGCGGGGAGTGAGTCCCTCCGGGGTCATATTTTTAGCCCCCAACCTGGCCGCCGGTTCCGGCGAACCCGGACGGGGCTCTCGGCGTTGTCTGAGGGGCGGCGGTAAAAAATGGCGTAAAAGTAAGCATTTTGAGTCCTGGAGCAGGTTTGGTGTAAGTCACTGAGGCTAAAGGCAAAATTAAAGTTTCCGGAACCCTCAAATATCGCTTGCGATTTGCTACAGCGAGCCCTAAATAGCGCCGCTTTTTTTTGCAACTCTCGTCCAATTTAGGAAAGGATTTCCACACGATGGACCAGATCAGCGCTAAAGACGGTTATAAGCGTATCGTCTTCAACGGCCAACGCCATTACGGGCGGCACGTCATGGTGGATGCAACTCTTTGCAACGACCGCCTTTTGGAGTTGGACGACATCAACGCCTTCGTGGCGGAACTCGTCAAGCGCATTGATATGGTTGCCTATGGCGACATCGTGAGCGCCCGTTTTGGCGGCGGCATCGAGACCGGTATCTCGGCCGTGCAGCTGATCGAAACCAGTGCGATTTCCCTTCACACCAATGACGAAGCCCGTGATTTGTACCTGGACGTGTTCAGCTGCAAGGACTTCCAGGCCGGCACTGTTGTCGATGTGGTGACTGAATATTTCGCCCCTGAATCGATGAACGTTAGGGACTTGTTACGTCGATGAACACGCAGATGCGTTTTTATCCCGACACCATTACCCCGTACCTCTACGAACCGACACGAGACAAATTCGACATCCTGCCCACGGCCGATGGCCGCGGCGAGGCGGTCGTTTCCCTGACATCGTTCGAGCCGGGTGAAACACTGTTCGTGTTCACCGGTGCGGTGGTGCCCGAGATCACGCTGTTCACGCTTCAGTTGGGCGAAGCAGCGCACGTCCATGATCCGTTCTTCATGGGCAAGGTCCTGCATTCATGCTCACCCAATGCCCGGGTGGTCATGGCGGAACGCCGGTTCATTGCGTTGGATTACATTAATCCGGGTGACTGCATCACCATGGATTACGAGTCGACCGAAGACCGTTTATTCCGTGGTTTCGAATGCCGCTGCGGCAGCCCGCAGTGCAAGGGCATGATTCGCGGGTCCAAGGTGGCACCCGACGATCCGTTGCTGCCGATTCACCAGGAAGACCTGAAGCGGATCTACACCCGCACGGAAAAAGCGACCCGGAAAATGGCGCGCGGTGAGGTTGCGCAGCGCCGCTAAACGGCGAACGTCAAAGAACAAAAAAGGGCCGCAGCAATGCTGCGGCCCTTTTTATTTGATCTGTTGAACCCGTTATGGACTCAAGACGTCCTGCAAGATGTCGATCACCACATTGGTGGCTTCGTCGACAAGCACGACGTCGTCGTCGATCACGACACGGCTTTGGCCATCACGGGCCGGTAACTCGCCCTCGAGACCGTCCGGCAGGTAATTACGCGCAATTCCCGGCGGTAGAGGTTTGCCGCGCTCCAGGTTTTTGGCAATGCCCGGCGGCAGGGACGGACGGCCGCCCTGGCCGCGATTCCCGCGCCCCCGGGACATGGCTTTGTCCTTGCCTTTGCCACCCTTTGCTTTCACGGCTTTGTCACGACCCTTGCCGTCATCACCATCATCGTCGTCGCGGTCGTCGTCGTCATCTGCGTCGTCTTCATCGCGGCCGCCGCCCGTACGGGCCACATCAAGGATGTCCTCGACACCGAGATCATTGGCACGCTGACGGAAGAAATCACGAATTTGATCCGCTTCCGCGCCGCTGAACCGGTCGGCAGCTGCCTGTGCGGCAGCCGTCGCCATGTCGCGCATGGATGAGTCTGAGTCTTGTGCTGAGATAGGGGCCGACAAACCAGCCGCCGCCACCGCGGTCAAAAGAAGCTTTCTCATGAGCGTCGTTCTCCTCTCAGGATCTCGTTTCCCTTAAAAAAACGCGCCATGAAACGGGGCGTTGCACCGCCTCACGCAGGCGTGAGGCGGCTGCGGAAACCGGTGCTAGGCCCCCATCGCCTTAAGCATGGTCGAGCCCAGCGCTGCCGGGCTTTCTGCGACATGGATACCGGCAGACTTCATCGCTTCGATTTTGGTTTCCGCCGTACCCTGACCGCCGGAGATGATCGCACCGGCGTGGCCCATACGCTTACCCGGCGGCGCGGTGACCCCGGCGACGAACCCGCACATCGGCTTCTTGGTCTTGGACGCTTTATAAAAAGCGGCCGCTTCTTCTTCCGCGGTGCCGCCAATCTCGCCGATCATGATGATGCCTTCGGTTTCGGGATCCCCGAGGAAGGCATCCAAGCAATCAATGAAGTTGGTGCCGTTGACCGGATCGCCGCCGATACCGATACAGGTGGTCTGGCCGAGGCCGGCGGCTGTGGTCTGACCGACCGCTTCGTAGGTCAGCGTACCGGAGCGAGAAACCACACCGATCTTGCCGCGCTGGTGAATGTGTCCCGGCATGATGCCGATCTTGCACTCTCCCGGTGTGATGATGCCGGGGCAGTTCGGGCCGATCAGGCGGGTCGAAGAGCCATTGAGCGCGCGCTTCACGCGGACCATGTCAAGCACCGGAATGCCTTCGGTGATGCAGACAACCAGCGGGATTTCGGCATCGATGGCTTCGAGGATCGCATCCGCGGCGAACGGCGGCGGCACATAGATCACGGAGGCGTTCGCACCTGTGTCTTTGACCGCGTCGGCCACCGTGTCGAACACCGGTAGGTCGAGATGCTTGGTGCCGCCTTTGCCCGGGGTCACACCGCCGACCATTTGCGTGCCGTAGGCGATCGCCTGTTCGGAGTGGAAGGTCCCTTGGCTGCCGGTGAAGCCCTGGCAGATGACCTTGGTGTCTTTGTTAACGAGGACGGCCATTACGCTGCCTCCTTCACGGCTTTGACCACCTTGGCGGCGGCATCGCCGAGATCGTCGGCGGAAATGATCGGCAGGCCGGACTCGGCCATGATTTTCTTGCCCAACTCGACGTTGGTGCCTTCGAGGCGCACCACCAGCGGTACGGTCAGACTGACCTCCTTGGCCGCCGAGACCACGCCTTCGGCGATGACATCGCAGCGCATGATGCCGCCGAAAATGTTGACCAGAATGCCTTCAACGTTTGGATCGGACAGGATGATCTTAAACGCGGTGGTCACGCGTTCCTTGGTGGCGCCACCGCCGACATCCAGGAAGTTGGCCGGGTCGCCGCCGTTGAGTTTAATGATGTCCATGGTCGACATCGCCAGACCGGCGCCATTGACCATGCATCCGATGGTGCCGTCGAGCTTGATGTAGTTGAGATCGTGCTTGGAGGCTTCGAGCTCCATCGGATCTTCTTCGTCCTCGTCGCGCAGCTCCATGATTTCCGGCTGACGGTAGAGCGCATTGGAATCGAAGTTCATCTTGGCGTCGAGCGGAATAACGTCGCCGCCTTTGGTGACGACCAGCGGGTTGATTTCCAACAACGACGCGTCGCTGGCGAGGAAAGCCGTGTAGAGCGCATTGAGCAGCTTGGCGCAGGACTTGACCTGGCCGCCCTCAAGACCGAGGCCGAAGGCGATCTTACGGCAGTGGAACCCCTGAATGCCGGTGGCGGGGTCGATCGGCTGAAGGATGATCTTTTCCGGTGTTTCAGCGGCAACCTCTTCGATGTTCACGCCGCCTTCGGTGGACGCCATGATGGTCACTCGGCTGGTGACGCGGTCGATCAGCATCGACAGGTACAGTTCACGGGCGATGTCGCAGCCGCTTTCGATGTAGATGCGCTTGACCTGTTTACCGTCCGGGCCGGTCTGGTGGGTGACCAGGGTCTTGCCGATCATATCGGCAGCGTTTTCCTTCACCTCGGCGACGGACTTACAAATACGCACACCGCCTTTGCCCTTGCCGCCGTCTTCCTTGAAGGTGCCCTTGCCGCGGCCGCCGGCATGGATCTGCGATTTAACGACGAAGATGTCTCCGCCGAGATCCTTGGCGACCTTTTCCGCTTCGTCGGCCGTGTAAGCCACGCCGCCATCGAGCACGGGCACGCCGAACTTCTTCAAGACCTGCTTGGCCTGATACTCATGAATGTTCATGACTGATCCCCTGCAACCCGGAGGCAGGTGCCCCCGGCTTCCCTTATCTGCGCGCGTTTATTTGCCGAGCGACTTATCGATCTTCTTACACGCCGCCATCAAACCCTGAACGGCCTTGACGGAGTTGGTGAACATTTTCTTCTCTGCGGCGTTGAGATCGATTTCGATGATCTTCTCAACACCCTTGGCGCCGATGATCGTCGGTACGCCGACGTAGGTGTCCTTAAGGCCGTACTGGCCGTCGAGCGCGGCGGCACAGGGCAGCACGCGCTTTTGATCCTTGAGGTAGCTTTCGGCCATTTCGATCGCCGCAGCTGCAGGGGCATAGAAGGCCGAGCCGGTTTTCAGCAGGCCGACGATTTCCGCGCCGCCGTCGCGGGTACGTTGAACGATGGCGTCAAGACGCTTCTTGTCGGTCCAGCCCATCTTGATCAGATCGGGCAGTGGGATACCGGCAACCGTTGAATAGCGCACCAGCGGCACCATGGTGTCGCCGTGACCGCCGAGCACGAAGGCGTTGACGTCGCGCACGGAGACATTGAATTCCTCGGCCAGGAAATATCGGAAGCGGGCCGAGTCCAGAACACCGGCCATGCCGCACACCATATTCGGCTTGAGGCCCGAAAATTTACGCAGCGCCCAGACCATGGCGTCGAGCGGGTTGGTGATGCAGATCACGAACGCTTTCGGCGCGTACTTCTTAATGCCGGCACCGACCT
This sequence comes from Rhodospirillaceae bacterium, assembly GCA_038148375.1. Classification (GTDB taxonomy): domain Bacteria; phylum Pseudomonadota; class Alphaproteobacteria; order Rhodospirillales; family Rhodospirillaceae; genus CAWUEX02. The sequence goes on from JAYQVH010000001.1 coordinate 77,214, forward strand.
GCTTCATGACGTTGAGGTTGATGCCGAGGAGATCGTCGCGGCTCATGCCTGGCTTGCGCGGCACGCCGGCGGTGACGATGACCACGTCCGCGCCCTTGATACCGGCGTAGCTTTTGGTGCCCGCCAGCTTGACGTTGGTGCCGTCGATCGGCGTGCTTTCGGCCAGGTCCAGCGCCTTGCCCTGGGGGATGCCGTCAGCAATGTCGAACAGTACGACGTCGCCGAGTTCCTTCAAAGCAGACAGGTGAGCCAAGGTGCCGCCGATATTTCCGGCGCCCACCAGCGCGATCTTGTTGCGAGCCATAGCGTCCTCTTGTGGTCTTGCGCCAAACCGGCGGAATGCCGCCTGGCTATTGGGTTGATCTTGGAGGCCCCCTCGAGCGCCGAAAAGCACCGTTTGACCCCGTCGCCGGTTGGTAGCGCGAAACGCCGAACGGGGCAAGGGCGGGGCGGCGCACGCACCGGCCAAAGGCGCGGAATTCCGCGCCTAATGGCGGGCGACAGAACAAACTGCCATACTGCGGCACGCCTAATCCTGGAGATGAGACCAATGACCGTACGCACAATGATTACGCCGATGGCGCTGGCAGCAACACTGGCCTTGGCCGGATGTGCGGGCGGCGCGCCTGGCGACCGTGCGGACAGATCCTTGCCGCCGCTGCCCGACCTGACCTCATACCTCCTTGTCGATCCCGCCAGCGGCGCGCCCGCAAGCATCGCCGAGGCCGCGGCCGTGCTGGCCAAGGCCGATGTGATATTCCTGGGCGAAAGCCATCGTCATCCCGGCAATCACCAGGCGCAGATGGATCTTTACCGCGCCCTCGCCAAGCGCAACGGCGACGTGGCCTTGTCGCTGGAACAGTTCGAGCGCGACGTCCAACCGGTGCTCGATCAGTATCTGGCCGGCGAGATCGGCGAAGCGACCCTGCGGGACAAGGGCCGCGCCTGGGACAACTATCCGGTCAGTTATCGCCCGCTGGTGGAATACGCCAAAGCGCACGGTCTGGCCGTGATCGCTGCCGAGGCGCCGAACATGGTGGTGCGCTGCGTCGGCCGGATGGGACCGGAGTTTCTTGACACGATGTCGGCGGAGACGCGCGGCTGGGCCGCAGCGAAGCTGCACCTTGGCGACGGTCCCTATAAAGACAAATTCGTTGCATTTGCCGGCGGCAGCGCGTCGCACGGCGAACCGTCAGGAGAAGACGATCAGATCAGCGAAGCGGTGCTGCGCAGTTATGCCGCCCAGGTGACCCGAGACGACACCATGGCGGAGTCCATCGTCGCGCACATCACCGCCAACCCGGGCACTAAGGTCGTACATCTCAACGGGTCGTTTCACTCGGCAGGGTTTCTGGGCACGGCGGAGCGCGTGACCTTGCGCGATCCGTCCTTGAGCATCGCCGTGGTCCATCCCATTGAAGTCGACGATCCGGCGACACCGTCGCTGACCGAAGCCGATCGGAATGAAGGCACGTTTCTGCTGCTCATCGCCCCTGCGCCGGAGGCATACGCCACCAAAGAGGAAGAGCGCGCCGCCATCATGGAGCAGATGAAGTTCCGCGCGAGCGTGGATTGCGAGCTTTGAAAAGCGCTAGAGCAACGTAACCGCTGATCGCCAGGACGGCACCGCAAGCACCGCTGTGTACGCGACATAACACGCAAGAAAAACGGCGGCCTCGACACGCGACAGGCGCCAGCCGGTCGCGGCGAACACAGTCAGCAGGATCGCTGCCGCGGCCATTACCCAGATATCCAGGCGCAGCACCTCTTGCGGCACGTCAATGGGTGCGACGAGCCCGGTCACGCCAAGGATGGCCAGCGCATTAAAAATGTTCGAGCCGACGACGTTGCCGAACGAGATCTCCGTCTGCTTGCGCAGCGCGGCGACGACCGACGTGGTCAGCTCCGGCAGCGACGTCCCGACCGCAACCACGGTCAGACCGACGACGGTTTCCGATACACCTAGAAGCAGGGCCGCGTTCGTCGCGCCCCGTACCAGCAACCCGGCACCGATCAGCACGGCCACAAGGCCGGGCACAAATAACGCGAGGTCACGCACCACGCTGACGGCGGCTGGAGTCATCTGGATACCTTCGGAGATATACACTTCGCCGGCAGCATCCGGCTTTTCACGTTCGGCGCGGTAAAGCACGACGATGTAAGCGGCAAACGCGCACAGAAACAGCGTGCCGGCCAGCGCCCCAATGACACCCGCAAACGTCATGCCGGTAAGAATGAATGTCGCGGCAAGCAACGCGCCCATGTCGCGCAAAAATCCCTGCGGAATCACCGGCATCGGAGATATCAACGCGGCCACCCCCAGGATGAGCAATATGTTTGCGATATTACTGCCGACAATGTTGCCGACAGCGAGACCGGGCGATCCGTTCATCGCCGCTTGCAGGCTTGTCAGCAATTCGGGAATGGAAGTGCCGAACCCAACAAGGACGATGCCGATCCACATGGGCGACACACCGGCACGACGGCCGAGAGATGCGGCGCCGCGGATCATGATTTCCGCGCCACCTGCGAGCAGGATCAACCCGCCACACACAAGTATAAACGACATGTCAGACTTTCACGCGGTAACAACCGCGCTAGAAGGAAATATGCCGGCAGATTTTACTCTACGTGCCGGGCGCGAATATAGTCCTCGGCCTGCATCTCCACCAGACGTGACACGGTGCGCTGAAATTCGAATTTCCAGTCGTCTCCGGCGTAGATATCCTCCGGCGGCGTCGCGGCGGAACACACCAGCACCGAGCGGTGCTCGTACAATGCATCCACCAGCGTCACAAAACGCCGGGCGACATCGCGCTTGTCGGGCCCGAGCGCGGGAATGCCGTCGACGATGAGCGTGCTGTATTGGGCGGCCAGGGCCAGATAGTCACTCGCCCCCATCGGCGTTTCGCACAACGCCTTGAAGGACATACGCGCGACACCGTGAGCGGCAGCCGGCACCTCGATCTTGCGGCCCTTGACGGTGAGCGAGTCGGGAACGGGCTCCGCCTCGTCGGTGAGACGGTTCCAGGCGTCGTCCAGCGCAGCGCGTGCCGCATCATCGTCGGGCGTGTGATAAACGGACTCACCGAGAATACGGCCGATGCGGTAATCCTGGCGCGCTTCGAGCTGCAACAGGTCGAGCTTGTCTTTCAGCAGTGCGATGAACGGCAGAAACTTATCGCGCTGCAGGCCATCCTTGTACAGATCGTCGGGATGGCGGTTGGAGGTTGTGACGACAACGACACCGCGTGCGAACAGACGGGCGAAAACACGCGCGACGATCATGGCATCTGCGATGTCGCGCACTTCCATTTCATCAAGACATAAGAGGGTGGTTTCTTCAGCTATGGCGTCTGCGATTCCCGGCAGAGGGTCACCTTCGTCATTGCCGGGCATTTGCCGCAATCGATGAACCTCGGCGTGAATGTCACGCATGAGCTCGTGGAAGTGGAGACGCTCGCTGCGATCCGGCAGCGCGCCAGCCAAGAGCTCCATGAGCATGGATTTCCCTACGCCAACACCGCCGAAGAGATACAGACCTTGCGGCGGCGGCGCGGCGTCTTTGCGGCCACCGAGGCCGAAACGGTCGCGCCATCCGCTTCGGCCGCTGCGGGGCCTGTAGTTGAGCAGGGCATGATGAAGACTATTGAGTTTCTCGGCCGCGAGTTCTTGAGCCGGATCAGGCTTAAGCTCACCGGTCTCGACCATCGCGCGGTATCGCGTGAGCGGTCCGTCAGTCATGGCGCGTCATGTTGAAGATCGTAGTGAAGCATCGCAGCTTAAAAGGAAAGCGCGCCGCCCCGGATATGAGGCGCCGCACTTTCATTGCGTGTCGTGGCTAGAGAACGTTACCCGTCCACATTGATCCGTTCGATCAGGCCCTGAAGCACGGACTCTGCCTGGTCGTTGGGAACCTGACAGGTGCCGGCAGCCTGATGACCGCCGCCGCCATGAGCGAGCATGAGTTCGCCGACGTTGGTTCTCGACGAGCGGTCGAAGATCGACTTGCCGACGGCAAACACAGTGTTCTGCTTCTTCAGGCCCCACATAACGTGGATCGAAATATTGGTGTCCGGATACATGGCGTAGATCAGGAAGCGGTTGGCCGCCCAAATGGTTTCCTCGTCGCGCAGATCCAGAACAACCAGGTTCTTATGAACAGTCGCGCAGCGCTCGATCTGTTCCTTGGCCTTGCCTTCGTGTTCGACATAGAGGTCGACACGTTCCTGAACGTCCGGCAGCTGGAGAATATCTTCGATGGGCATTTCGACGCATTTGTCGATCAGCTCCATCATCAGCTGATAGTTGGAAATGGTGAACTCGCGGAAGCGGCCAAGGCCGGTACGCGCGTCCATCAGGAAGTTCATCAGGTTCCAGCCTTGAGGGTTAAGGACTTCGTCCTTGTTGAAGTCTGCGGAGTCCCCTTTGTCGACCGCGATCATCAGGTCGTCGGAAATCCGTGGCACCTTATCCTTGCCGCCAAGCCAGTCGTAAACCACGCGGGCCGCAGACGGCGCATTCGCATCGATGATGTGGTTGATCTTTTCGCCAACACGAATGGTCTCACTTTCGTGGTGGTCGAATGCAACCTTGACGCCTTCCACATACGGCAGGTTAGTGGTGATGTCGTTGCTGGTAATTTCGATCACACCGTCCTGCATATCCTTCGGGTGGACAAACTTGATCTCTTCGATCAGGTCCAGCTCCTTAAGGATGGCGGCGCAGACCAAGCCATCGAAGTCACTGCGCGTGACCAGACGGTATTTTATGCCTGAATTGATAAGATCCTCAGGAGTGACGGTCATGGAAAACTCCCCTCGACATGTGCGCGTCCCGCGCCAAAGATAAACAGGAAAGCCGCGACGTGACATCGCCTCCCGCGACCCTGAATACGGGACGTACGACGGATCACGTGGCGGTGCAACCGGGAATACTGTATTTAGTCCGGATAATGGCAGATCAAGCTCCGTTCCGACCTCAGAAAACACCTGCAAGGACTTGGATTCTCGCAACTTTCGTGGCGGTTTCGAGTCTCTATGGCTGTGCCGCCGAGCCCTTTGTCGATGGCCGCCGCGAAGCGGGATCGACCCGCGCGGTCGGGCCGTCCGGTGTCAGCCGCGTGGCGATTTGCTACAACGGGCGGTCAACCACTCCGGAGACGGTGTGGCAATTGGCCGAATCCGAGTGCGCCAAGACCGACCGCGTCCCCCGTTATGAACGTCAGGAAGGGTTTGCCTGCTCGATCGCCAATCCGACGCGAATCTTTTTCCGCTGTGTCGCACCCAGCAGCTAGCCCACTGAGCAACCAATTGAGGCCATCATGAAGCATCTGCCTTCTCTGCCGCTTCTAACCCTCTTCCTCCTGCTGTCCGGCCCCGCCGCCGCAGACGGGCATGACGGCGAATCCGCCTGTAGCGCCGACGGTTATATGCTGGTTATGGGCGGCGTCGCCGATCCAGCGTCCGTGCCCGATCCCGAGCGCGCGGCAAAATACGGCCCCGCGGTTTGGGATCTGGTCGAGAGCTACGGTGCGTTCTATCTCGTGCGTAATGTCCCGGATGTCATCTACGAAGGCGACTGGCCCGACTGGAAAGCCGTGGTAATTTCCAAGTGGCCGTGCCGCGAGACCGGTTTGGAATTCTGGTATTCGGACGCCTATCAGAACGAGGTCAAACCGCTGCGCAAGGACGCCGGGGCTTACGATGTCGGCATGTTCGATCAATGTGACCCCGGTGCGCGCGCGGAAACCGAAGACGTTGTGCCCGACGCCTGCACCGACCCGTTTCTCGTCGTCGGCATGACCAAAGTTACGGACACAGAGGCCTACAGCCGCTACAGCCAGGCCATACGGTCCTCCAACCTGCCGCGCCGCGCGGGCTATACGCTGCTGTTCGGCGGCCAGCCCAAAGAGGTGCTGGAAGGGGATTGGCCTGCTGACTACTCCACGATGGTGTCCGTTTACCCATGCCGTGAAGCGTGGGAAGCGTTCTACAACGGCGAGCCGTACGTCAGCGAGATTAAACCGCTGCGCGCCGGAGCCGGCGATTTCCTGATCCTAGGCTTCCAACCGGAGCGGCTGGAGTAGCGGCGTGACCCGGCACAGACCAGAACATATGATTCACATGGTCTGTGGGGCGACAGGCGCGGGCAAGTCCACCTATGCGTTGGATTTGTGCGGCGACATCGGCGGCGTTCACCTGTCCATCGATGAATGGATGGTCACCCTGTTCTGGGACGACAGCCCGGACCCGATTGAATCCGAATGGACGATGGAGCGGATCAACCGCTGCGAACTGCAAATGTGGGCGATGACCCAGCAATTGACTCAGTACAACATCCCGGCGGTGCTGGATTTGGGGTTCTCCACCCGGGATCACCGCATGAAGTTCGCGCGGCTGGCCACTGAGAGCGGGCTCAGCGCGCAGCTTCACTTTGTCGATCTGCCGCGCGAAGACCGCTGGGAACGTGTGAAGAAGCGCAACGCCAAGCGGGAAGACGCGTTGGGCAAGGGCAAGAACCTCAACAAGGCCTTCATGCTGGAAGTCGACAAAGAAATGTTCAATTTTGTCGAAGACATGTGGGAACCGCCGGACGACGATGAGATGACAGCACTCAACGGCGTGCGGATAACCGAGTAAGAAGCCGAGGCGAGGATGCGCGCGCCGTTACATATGTTAGAATGAAGATATGATTCGTATTCGCCGTATTCATGATACTGCGGCACCCGCCAACCGCCGAGCGGTTGAAGAAGTTCAGGGCATCATCCGGTCGCAATTCAACGACCTGACGGAAGCCAAGATTTCCGAGTTGCCGGAAAAACTACACAACCCGATGAAATTCGATTTCCGGGCGATGCTGTTCGTTTATGAAGACAGCCGCGGCCGGGTGCGCGGGTTTGCCCAGTTGTCGGTGAGCCCCAGTTTGCGTTTCGGGTTTCTCGATCTCATCGCCTTGCGCGATACGGTGAAAGGCGGCGGCATCGGCGCGGCCCTGTACGAACGCGTGCAAGAAGAATGCCTCGCGCTGGGTTGCTCGTGGCTGTTCTTGGAATGTTTGAGCGATCTGCCGGAGCATCACGGCGACGCCGCGTTCAACAAGGAAAACGCGGCGCGGCTGCGCTTCTATGAAAGCCACGGCGCCGTTCCGGTAACCGGCACACGCTACGAAGAACCGCGCGCGGCGAACGATGGGAATGCGTATTTTCTTGTCGCCGACGGCCTGGGTCGGGGCGAAACGCTGAGCCGGGATTTTGCGGTCGCCGCCGTGCGCGCGGTTCTCAAGAGTAAATACAAGGGCAAGCTCAGCGACTCGCGCGTGAAAGCCATCCTCGAGTCCTTCAAGGACGACCCCGTACAGCTGCGCCCGCTCAAGTATGCACGCAAGGTGACGGCGCCGGTCTACCGCGGCGTTGCCCAAGACGAAAAGATCGCGCTCGCCGTTAGCGATGCGCACGTCATGCACCACATCAAAGATCAGGGGTACGTCGAAGTTCCGGTGCGCGTGAACGTCATTCTGGAAGAAATTTTGAAGAGCAACCTGTTCGACCGCCTTAAAGAAAAGGCCTTTCCCGACAAACACATTCTGGACGTCCACGACAAACGCTTCGTGCAGTACTTCAAGAAGGTTGCGCTCGACATTCCGCCCGAGCGCTCCGTGTTTCCAGATGTCTTCCCGATCCGCAAGGACGTGGGCCGGCCGCGCCCCATCCCGCAGCATGCCGGCTACTACTGCATCGACATTTACAGTCCGATCAACCGCAACTCCTATTTGGCGGCACGCAAGGCGGTGGATTCGACCCTGACGGCGGCGCAGGCGATCGAGCGCGGCGCCAATCTGGCTTACGCGCTGGTACGTCCGCCCGGCCACCATGCCGGCACGGATTCCTTCGGCGGCTATTGCTACTTCAACTCAGCCGCTATCGCCGCGCATTACCTGTCAAGGCACGGCCACGTCGCGATCCTGGATGTCGACTACCACCACGGCAACGGCCAGGAGCAGATCTTCTATGAGCGTGACGATGTGCTGACCGTATCCATCCACGCCGATCCGGCGTTTGAGTACCCCTATTTCAGCGGCTACGCGGAAGACACCGGCGAGGGTGAAGGGGTAGGCTATAATCTCAACCTTCCGCTCGGACGCGAAATTGCCGGACCGGCTTATATGCGCGCGCTGAAAAAAGCGCTGGCACGGATAAAATCGTTCAGACCCCAGTTCCTGATCATCGCCATGGGCTTGGACACGGCGCAGAACGATCCGTCGGGCGCCTGGAACTTGCTGACCGAAGATTTCCGTGCCAATGCCCAGGCCATCGGTACCCTTGAGCTGCCGACTCTGGTGGTGCAGGAAGGCGGCTACGACACCCGCGTGCTGGGACGCAACGCACGCGCGTTTCTCTCCGGATTGTGGGAAGGCTTCTACGGCCGCGGCAGCGAGGGTTAGCAGAGCAATCTGGCCTAAGCTTATAAAATACAAGGCCGTTCCCGTTCCTATGGAGGGGCCAAGGACGTCGTGCTAGAGCCAACGTCTCAACGCAAGGAGGCGATGCATGGCCAAATCTGCCCGTGAAAAACTCAACGCCAAAAAAGAGGCGAAAAAAGTGGTGCTCTCACACAGTTATGGCGGTGGCGGTGAAGGCCAGCTGATGTTTGTCGGGACACCGCGCATCATTGCCGACTACATCGAAAAAATTCCCTATGGCGAGACGCGGACGGTCGAGAAACTGCGCGGCGACCTCGCCCGCCGCCGCAAATGCGATATCACCTGCCCCATGTCGACGGCGATGTTCGTGCGCATGGCAGCCGAGGCCGCCCTCGAAGATCTCGCGGATGGCATTGCGCCGTCCAAAACTATACCTTTCTGGCGGGTCATCGACGGCCAATATAAAATTGCGGGAAAGCTCAATGTGGACCCGGCATGGATTGACGAACAACGGGCCCTTGAGAACAAGTAGCCATAACGGTGCCAGAACCGCGCAACGAGGACGATAAGTTATGGCCGATATCGTCATTGTCGCCTATCGCCCCAAGCCCGGACAGGCTGAGGCCCTGGTGAAGTTAGCGGCGGGGCATGTGCCGACGTTGCGCCGCCTGGGTCTGGCGACCGACCGGCCCGCCATGGTGATGACCAACAAAGACGGTGTGATCGTCGAGGTGTTCGAATGGGCGGACAGCGGCATTGCCAAAGCCCATCAAACGCCTGAGGTGCAGGAGATGTGGGCGCGCTATGCCGCTGCCTGCGACTACATCCCGTTACGTGAACTGCCGGAAGCGGCGGAGATGTTCGCCGAGTTCAAGCCGGTCAACGTCTAAGCCGCTGGCGGTTTCGCGTCAGGCGTCTTCGAGAAATCCTTTGCCGGCCATTGGTCAGCAACCTGCGGCAATGGATTGGACTTGCCCGTCAGCCGCTCGACCGTGATGGCGTAAACAGTGATCGCCTTGAGGCGGGGAAAGAAATCCGCCGGACGACCCCAGTCGGCATCGCCATACTTAGCCATCAGCGCAGTACAGAATTTCGTCTTATCGACTTCACAGTCCATCACCGCAATGCGCCCGAATGCAATAACGCTGCGATAAGACACCGAGGTATCGCATTCGAACCGGCCATAGGCAAAGACATCGCCGGGACAATCGATCTCGAAACATACACGGCTGTCATGGTCGATATTGGTGCGCAGATGTCCTTTGGCGGCGGTGGCATGCACCCAGATCTTTTCGTCAATCCAGACGTAAAGCAGCGGCAGACAGTAGGGATAGCCGTCGGACCCGACAGTGGCCAGGTGTCCGCTGAAACCAGTTTCGAGAATCTCACGGACAGACTCTTCAGGGAGGGCTTTCTCCGCGCGCCTGATACCTGGGGTCGTACTCATCTGTGGTCTCCAAAAGCAAAAGAGGCCGCCGGACAGAACCGGCGGCCTCTTAAGAACAATGGGGGCCGGTCAGCCCCAGGGTCTTTATCCCAAGCGCTCCACCATCTTGGATTTGATGTCGGCGATGGCTTTGGCCGGGTTCAAACCCTTCGGGCAGGCGTTGGTGCAGTTCATGATGGTGTGGCAGCGGTACAGGCGGAACGGATCCTCAAGCTGATCGAGGCGTTCGCCGGTGGCTTCGTCGCGGCTGTCGTTAATCCAGCGCGCGGCTTGCAGCAGCACGGCCGGGCCGAGATAGCGATCACCGTTCCACCAGTAGCTCGGGCAGCTGGTGGTGCAGCAGAAACACAAAATGCATTCCCACAGGCCGTCGAGCTTGGCGCGGTCTTCCGGCGACTGCTTGCGTTCCTGATTGGGGGGCGCGGGCGTGTCCGTCTTCATCCACGGCTCAATGGAGGTGAGCTGGGCGTAGACATGACTGACATCGGGGACAAGGTCCTTGATCACCGGCATATGCGGCAGCGGGTAGACTTTGACGTCGTCCTTGCACTCGTCAATCGGCTTCAAACACGCAAGCGTGTTGCGGCCGTCGATATTCATGGCGCAAGACCCGCAGATGCCTTCGCGGCAGGAGCGGCGCAGAGTCAGCGACGCGTCCATCTCGTCTTTGATCTTCAACAGCGCGTCCAGCACCATTGGTCCGCAGGTGTCCATATCGACTTCGTAGGTGTCGACCCGGGGATTTTCCTCGGTGTCCGGATCGTAGCGGTAAACCGAGAACGTGCGCGTGTTGGTCGCACCTTCGGGTTTGGGATGGGCTTTGCCCTTTTGAACCCGCGAATTCTTCGGCAGCATTAACTCAACCATTACTCTCCTCCTCTAGGCGACGCGGGCTTAGTAGACGCGCGCCTTGGGCTCGATGTATGCGACATCGTCCGACAGGGTGTAGGTATGCACCGGGCGGTAATCGAGACGGACGGACCAGTCCTCGTTCACATAGGCCAGGGTGTGTTTCATCCAGGTTTCGTCGTCGCGGTCCGGATAGTCCTCGTGGGCGTGGGCACCGCGGCTTTCGTGGCGTGCTTCGGCGCCGACAATGGTGCTGAGCGAACAGGCCATCAGGTTGTCCAGTTCCAGCGCCTCAATCAGGTCGGTGTTGAAGATCAGGCTGCGGTCGGTAACCTTCAGATCGGCGACCGATTTCGAGATATCGGCCAGTTTGTCGCAGCCTTCCTTCAGCGTCTTCGAAGTCCGGAACACGGCGGCGTCGTTCTGCATGGCGCGCTGCATTTCGCCGCGAATTTTCGACGTCGGCGAACCGCCGTCGGCATTGCGGGTCTTGTCCAAACGGCCAAGCGCGTAGTCGGCAGAGTCCTTCGGCAAGTTCGGCAGTGATGCTCCCGGCTTGACGATGTCGGCGCAGCGCAGCGCGGCCGCACGGCCGAACACGACGATATCCAGCAACGAGTTGGTGCCGAGGCGATTGGCGCCGTGCACGGACACGGACGCGCATTCGCCGACGGCCATGAGGCCGGGGAATACTGCATCCGGATTGTCCGGTGTGGGCTTGAGAACTTCACCGAGATAGTTGGTCGGAATACCGCCCATATTGTAGTGGACGGTCGGAAGCACCGGAATCGGTTCCTTCGTGGCGTCGACACCGGCGAAAATCTTCGCCGTTTCGGTGATGCCGGGCAGGCGTTCCCACAGCACGTCGGAACCGAGATGCTCCAGGTGCAGCATGATGTGATCCTTGTCCGCCCCGACGCCGCGGCCTTCCCGGATTTCCATGGTCATGGCCCGGCTGACGACATCGCGCGACGCGAGGTCCTTGGCCGTCGGCGCGTAGCGCTCCATGAAGCGGTCGCCTTCGGAGTTGGTCAGATAGCCGCCTTCGCCGCGCGCCCCTTCGGTGATGAGCACGCCGGCGCCGTACACGCCGGTCGGGTGGAACTGAACGAATTCCATGTCCTGAAGCGGCAGACCGGCGCGGGCGACCATGGCATTGCCGTCGCCGGTGCAGGTGTGCGCCGAGGTGCAGGAGAAATACGAGCGGCCATAGCCACCTGTCGCCAGCACAACCTGATGGGCGCGGAAGCGGTGAATTTCGCCGGTCGCCATGTCGAGCGCGACCACGCCGTGGCACCGCTCGCCGTCGGTGATCAGATCGATGGCGAAGAACTCGATAAAGAACTCGGCGTTGTGCTTCAGGCTCTGCTGATAGAGCGTGTGCAGAATGGCATGGCCGGTCCGGTCAGCGGCGGCGCAGGCGCGCTGCACCGGCGCTTCGCCGAAGTTGCGCATATGGCCGCCGAAAGGGCGCTGATAGATCTTGCCTTCCGGCGTGCGCGAAAACGGCACGCCGTAGTGTTCGAGTTCACGCACCGCCGGAATGGCTTCGCGGCACATGTATTCGATGGCGTCCTGGTCACCGAGCCAGTCGGAGCCCTTGACGGTGTCGTACATGTGCCATTCCCACTTGTCCTCAGCCATGTTGCCGAGCGCAGCCCCGACACCGCCTTGCGCGGCAACCGTATGGCTGCGGGTGGGAAACACCTTGGTGATGCAGGCCGTTTTCAGACCGTGCTGAACCATACCGAAGGTGGCGCGCAGTCCGGCACCGCCGGCGCCGACAACGACAACGTCGTAATCGTGATCAATAATGTCGTAGGCAGCCATAACCCTTATGCCCCGAGCGCAATCTTGAGAATGGAAACAACCGACAGCACGGCGAGGCCGTAACAGGCGAACTTGACGAGTATGATCAGCGCCATGCGCCGGCCGTGGTGGGAGACGTAGTCTTCGATCACCACCTGCATGCCGAGCTGGGCGTGATGAAACGCCATGGCGATAAACAGGATCATGATGGTGGCGTTGACCGGCTGGCCGAACCAGGAGACGAAGCCCTCGTGGCCGAACCCGGACAGGCCAATGAGCGAGGCGACAAACCAGATGGTCAGCGGCAGCAGAGCCAGTGCGGTGAGCCGCTGCAGCCACCAGTGGTGGGTGCCTTCCTTGGCGGAACCGAGCCCGCGCACCTTACCCAGGGCGGAACGTAGCGAATGAGTGTTGGAAGCCATTGCGTTCCCCTCTTAGAGAACCATGACCCAGGTCACCGCGGTCAGCGCGGCGGCCCCGATCAAAACGAAAATGTCAGCCCTACGGGTCTCCTCGAGCTCGAAGTAACGGCCGATATCCCAGAACAGGTGACGCAGGCCATTGCACAGATGAAAGAACAGCGCGAAGGAAAAGCCGAACAACAGAAGCAGGCCGAGCCACGAGCCCAGGAAGCTCTGCACCTGGGCGTATTCCGTCGTGCCGTAAGCCGCGGCGGTGACCCACCAGGCCAGCAATAGGGTGCCGAAGGTGAGGGCAATACCGGTGAAGCGGTGGGTGATGGACATCAACGCCGTCAGCGGCAAGCGATAGACCTGCAGATGCGGCGAAAGGGGTCGGTTGGGAGTTGCCATAAGCGGCTAAGGCCTTTTGTTTTCAACGCGTTCAAATCCGCCGGCGCGCTCGGTGTGCGCCGCTTCATACCTACTCCCGACCCCGGATCAAGTCAACGCAACCGGCCAGCGGCGCGGGGGTGCGCGCGGGGGCGCCGTCCGGCGGAATCGGTTGCGCCAGACCCGCCGGCGCGCAACGATACAGCCCAAGAGGGGAGATCAAATGCCGCCATTCTTAAAAGGAGCGCTGCCGCGCAGAGGCATGCTGATGGGCGTTGCGGCGGGTGCTGCGGTCGCAGCCGTGCCGCGGCAGGGAGTGTCACAGTCCGCCATCACCAGCAGCGCCAATGTGGTGCGGATGATCGAGGGCCGTTACGACCTGACCGAACTCGCGAGCGGCCGCCGCTTCGGTTTTGAGCAGTTCACGCTGTTCGTGCACGGCGATGGCACGCGCACGCTGGAAAGCCGGATCGTCAACAACGATGTCAGTTTGTTCCGCAGCGCCATCTACCGCGTGGATGCCCGCTTCCGGCCGCTCGATTGTCATCTCGTGCTGTACAAAGACGGAACGCAATTGGGGTCGGCCTGGGTGACCATCAAAGGCAATACCCTGCACGCGCTGGCGGACACCATGGGCACACGCCTCAGCCATACCGTCGATGTGCCCGATGCCTTCTCGCTGGTGTGCCATGCCGGTGCGGCCGACGGCTGGCACTTTTGGTATCTCGACCCCGCACAGGCTGGCGGCGCGGACGTCACCGGCAAGGTGTACATGATGCGCGTTAACCGCGAGTCGCCTGTCGGCGTGCTCGGCCGGATGATGGATCGCGGTGTGTCCTATCAGGGAAAAGAAACCGTGGAGCTCGCAGGTCAGGTGTTCGCCACCGATGTGTATACCTTCGGCCGCCCGGCCAAACTGTACGTCACCGGCGAGGACCGTATTCCCGTGCGGCTGCGCTACGAAGCCGCCGACCGGGACTTTTATTTGACCGATTGGAAGGTAACGACATGAGGGTGTTCACACTGGCCTTGGCCGTCGCATTGACGTTCGCGGCTCAGACAGGGGCGCAGACGCCGGAGAACGACGGCCCCAACGTCAACATCGCGCGCTGGGCAGCGGGCACCTATGCGTATACCCGACCAAGCGCGCCGGCCGACCGCGGCTGGGAGCGGTTTCACATGAACGCGTATGCGGACGGGTCGCGGACCATGACCATTTGGCACGACCTGAAAGCGCGGAACGCGCAGTTCACCGTGGTGCTGCGTGTCGGACCGGATTTCCGCCCGCTCGAGACGTTCTTGTCCTATTGGGTTGCCGAGGGCTTTAAGGGCTCGACCCTGATCCGCGTGGATGGAGACACTCTGACCGCGAGTGCCAGCGGTCCGGCGGGGCTGTTTGAACAAAGCGTCGACGTCCCGAACGTGTTCTCAATTGGCACTCATCCGGTCTCCGCCGACGGCTGGCACCTGTGGGGAGATTCAGGTGCGGTCGGCGACACGCAGACGGCGCAGCTTTACAGCATGGAAGCCTCCGCCGATGTCAGCAAGCCGCCGCTCGGAACGCTGCGTGACCTGCCCTTCACCCGGCTCGGCGAAGAGACCGTCACCGTGCCGGCGGGCACCTTCGAAACGCTCCACTACGATCTGATGGGCAGCAAGATTTGGATTACAAAACAAGACCGGCTGATGGTGCGTATGGTCAACGAACGCTTCGATCTCGAATACGTGCTGACGGATTTCGCTTCGGGTTCGAATGAATAACGGGAGGACGCGATGAAACATCTGAAATGGCTGTGCTGCATGCTCGCCTTTCTGGCCGGGCCCTCCTTCTCAGCGGAGGAAGGCAAGAACCCCAATATTGTGCGCTGGGCGGAAGGGAAAATTCTCTACCGCACGATCGCGGAGCAGCGCGTGCGCGCCCATGAATCCTTCCGGCTGAACTTCCACCCCGATGGCTCGCGCACCATGATCTCGGTCGTCGATAACTTCGATGCCTAGAACAACCTCAACATGATGCATCGTGTCGACGCAGATTTCCGCCCGCTGGAAACGTCAGTGACTTATTGGTCGAAAGGCGCTTTTACGGGCACCGGTCTCATCACCGTGCGCGGCGGCACACTCAATGCCGTGATCGATGGTCCGCTCGGCCGGGTGACGCACAGCATCCCCGTGCCCGACGGATTTTCAATTGTTCCGCATCCTCTGGCCACGGACAGCTGGCACTTCTGGTATTTCGATAAAACCAAAGCCGGCGAACAGCCGTCCGTAATCTACAACCCGCAGGTGGCCCCACGCACCGGCGTACCGGTTCTTGGGAATCTCGAAACCGGTACGATGACGTACGAAGGCGAAGAAGAGATCACCGTGCCGGCAGGAACGTTCACCACCGACCACTTCAATCTCAACGGCGTCATCGATGTGTGGATGACGGGCGAGGACAAACTTTTGGTGCGCTACGCGATGGGCGTTGCCGACCTTGAATACGTGCTGACCGACCTCAGCAAGGGACAACACTGATGCGCTGTTCAATCGTCATTGCGGCGTTCGCCCTTCTGAATACGTTTGCGGCGGCGGACGAACTGCCCAATGTCAACATCACGCGCTGGTCTGAGGGCAAGATCGAATACCGCAAGGCATCGACGGGCGAGGTCAACGGCTCTGAGGACTGGCACATCACCGTCCACCCCGACGGCTCGCGCACCCTGGAAACGCGCAACCGGCTCGATGTTGCCGGCTTTCAGCGCCACGTCGTTTATCGCGTGGCCGAGAATTTCCGTCCGCTCGAGGTTACCTCGGTCTACTGGGTCAAAGGAGAATGGCGGGGCACGGGCTTGTTTGCGGTCAACGGCCGCGATCTGGAAGCCGTCATCAAAACGCCCGACGGCATGATCCGTCAGTCACGCGCGGTGCCCGAACACTTTTCGTTCATACCCCACCCGCTGCAGAGCAACGCCTGGCCAGCGTGGTATTACGACAAGCAGAAGGGCGGGCCTCAGACCATGACGGTCTACGACATGGATGCGCTTGCCGGGGCGGTCAGTTCGATGCTCGGCAAGATGTATGATCAGACCATTGAGCTGATCGGCGAGGAGGAAATGACCACGCCGGCGGGCACCTTCGACGTTGAGCATTACCGCATCGACGATGTGGTCGATTTGTACATCAGCGGACCGGACGCGGTGCTGGTCAAGTTTGTCTGGAGCCCGATGGACGCCGAATACGTGCTGGTGGAGTACCGCGCCAGCGGCCCCTGAGGCGGGAGCGTGAGACAGGCGCTATCGGCGCGCTCGTGAAGCGCTCAGGGAACGGTCATAACTTCTAAAAAGCGGGTAAAAACGGGGTCGAACAGAGGTCAACCGGACACAGCACGGTGGACTCGGCCCCGGGGACGTCCGTTATACTCCCGCTCAGTTGAATTTTGACTGCCAAGAGGGTGACCCATGGCCAACGATCTGATCGATCACGACATGAAAGTGTCCCACACCAAGGACGAAACATCGCGCCAGCATTTTGTGCAGGGCATGCGCGGCTACGTTCTTAACGACCTCGCCGGACATATGAAAAAAGTGTGGGACCGCAAGGTCGAGCCGGCGTTCGAAAAGGCGCACGGCCGCGCACCGGCGGACGGACCGGAAGTGCACAAGACGTTCAAGCCCGAGACGATCTTCAAATTCTACTCCTCCATGCGCTGCAACACCCAGGAGATGGTGTGGCGGTCGGTGATGCCAGCGGTCGAACGCGAGGGAGCCGATCTGGCGCAGCGCGCCCAAGTCCTCAGCCAGGCCGGCGATAAGGCGCAGGGCACCGTCGAGACCGATCCCAATTTCGAAGTGCCGCGGTATGTGTCCGAACTGGACGTTCACCTGATGCCGGGCAATTACCACGAAGAGCGGATCGCCTATGACGTGTCTCAGGGCGCGGTATTCGACAACGGCCTCGGCGTGTTTTCTTTCGGCCTGCTCGGCGACCGCATGCAGGACATAACGGACTCGGTGTCGACCTTCTTTAAAGCCCGTTATCCGGACGTGACACCCGGGAAGATTCTCGACATGGGCTGCACCCTCGGTCATTCAACCCTGCCTTGGAAAGAGCGATACCCCGATGCGGACGTCCACGGTATCGATGTCGGCGGGCCGTGCGTGCGCTATGCCCATGCGCGGGCGCAGTCGTATGGCGTCACCGCGCACTTTCATCAAATGGATGCGGAACACACCGAATTTGAGGACGAGTCCTTCGACATCGTCTACTCGTGCATGTTCCTGCACGAAGTGCCGATGAAGAACATCAAGGGTGTGTTCAAGGAAGCCCATCGCCTGCTCAAACCGGGCGGCGTGATGGTGCACTATGAGCTGCCGCCGAATGCGATGATGTCGGCTTACGACGGCTTCTATTTGGATTGGGACGCCTACTACAACAAAGAGCCGTTCTACAAAGCGTTCCGCGATGCCGACGCCAAGGCGGAAATCACCGACGCCGGCTTTAAGCCAGACACTTTCTTCGAGCACGTCGCACCCAGCAAAAACCTATACGGCCAGGATGCACTGATGGACGCCGTGAAACAGGAAGGCGCGACCAACGACAGCCATGTCGGGCGCTTCGCCGATGGTGTGATGTGGTACTTCTTCGGAGCACGCAAGTAATGCCGGACGATTCTTCGAACATGTCAGAGGCCACGCCGCTGCGATACAGCGTCAAGGGCAAGCGTATGCGCTTCTTCGACGCGCAAGGCGTCGACGAACTGGTCGCGATTTGCATGGGCTTGGCTCAGGAAATGTGGGTTCTCAAGGAACGGCAGGCGGCGGTGGAAGCCATCGCCACATCCAAGGGCGTGATGCTTGCGGACGAAATGGAAAACTTCGAATTTACCGGCGACCAGAGAGCCGCGCTCGACGCCGAGCGTCAGGGCTTTATTGACCGCATATTCTTCACCCTGCGTGAAGAAGCGGAAGCGCTCGAAGCCGCGCCGGAGGACGAACCCCCCGCGCCGACAATGCCCTGATCAGCCCCTGTAGCCTGTTAGAGGTTTGGGCGCGCATTGACAGACAGTCCTGAAGACCAGGCGAATCCGGCGCCGGTGCACCGCCTGTCGATCGGCTTGCAGTTGAGCTTCGGCGTTGGCCAGGTCGGCGGCTCGATCCTGGCCAACACGCCATCGCTGATTCTTCTGTTCTTCATGACCGACGTACTGGCGATCCCGCCGGCGCTGGCGGGTCTCGCCGTATTCATTCCCAAGGCGTGGGTGATCGTGTTCGACCCGATCATGGGGCGGATATCGGATCACACCGAAAGCCGCTGGGGCCGGCGCCGGCCTTACGTGCTGAGCGGAGCCATCGCCTGCGGCATCGGGTTTTATTTTCTATTCGACGTGCCGGCCCTCGACACGACGGCGGCGCGCGTCATTTATATGACCGTGATGTTCACGCTGGTCTCTACCGCGTTCTCGGTGTTCTCCGTGCCCTATCTTGCTCAGGCCAGCGCACTGGCACCGACCTACAAAGGCCGCACGACTGTAATGGCCTACCGCATGGCGTTTCAGGCGGTGGGCATTCTGATCGGCATCGGTCTCGTGAAATACCTGGTGGAATGGGGCGGCGGCGGCCTTGCAGGTTACACCTTTATGGGGGCCGTGCTGGGGGCCGTGTGCATGGCGACCATGCTCTCGCCGTTCTTCGCCACCCGCAGCATGGCCGTCGACGTGCCGGCGCGGAGTTCGGTTCCGTTTCGCGAACAGATGCGCACGGCGGCTGCCAACAAGCCGTATCTGATCCTGGCGACGGCGACGATCCTCTACTGGGTGGCCGGCAGCTGTGTCTACGCCGGGTTGCCCTATGTGTTCGACTACGTCGTCTTGGGCTCCGCCAGGCTATTTTTCGACTTGGCGTTTTACATGACCATCGCCGCGTTCGTCGCCATCCCTGGATGGACATGGCTGGCCGGGCGCATTGGCAAGAAGCCAACCTATTACATCTCCACCTTCGCCTACTGTCTGACCGTCCTGTCCTGGCTGTCCGCGGCACCCGGCGAAGATTTCCTGGTGATCCTACGCGGCATTTTTGTCGGCCTGACCAACACCGGGCTTCTTATGACGGCAGTGGCCATGATGCCTGACACCATCGAATACGATCGCCTGACCACCGGCCAGCATCGGGAAGGCATTTTCTCCGGCGTATGGATGGCGATTGAAAAAGCCGGCAATGCCGCCGGCGCCCTGGTTGTCGGGCTCATTCTTTCGGCGATGGGATTTGTCGAGTCCGCCGGTGGCGTGCGCGTCGAGCAGAGCGACTCCGCCATCCTGGGCATTCTGATCGCCTTCTCGATCGTGCCTGTGCTGCTCATGCTGACGGGCTTGGTGCTGCTGCGGGCCTACAAACTGGACGAGACAACGCTCAGCACCATTCGGAGCGAACAAGATCCACTTGTTCGCTGATTCGTCACGATATCACCACAATCCGGTTTGATATTTTCACCATGCATTTGGCGAAACTTATCGGATGGACGGCGTTGGTGTGCGCGCTCTGGGCATGGTTAACATTGCCGGCAGCAGCGCAAACGATGCGCTATAGCGGTGATCTTGCGCCGACATATTATCAGGGCGGCACGAAGATCGTGGAGCGCCGCCCGTCACCCTGAAAATCGCCGCCGGGATGGGCCGGTGTATTCACCGGCCGCTCGGTTAGGGGGCACGCCACCGGCGCCGCGCCTTACAAAGAGTTTAGTTGGCGCCGGACCGCGGGCCGCATAGAAAAACAACGACCGGTACAGATCGACAAGAGATTCCAGGCCGAACATGCGTTCTAAGACTCTGATATTTGCCTTTGCGTTCGCCGTGATTGCGTCGGCGGACGCATTCGAAACCACCTCATACGACACGGCGCAAACCATACAGTGCGAAGACAGCAAAAAGATCACGATGCGCCGCAACGTGGTATTCATGCTGACGGTCGAGCGCCAGAACGGCTTTACCTATCTGTCCTACCGGGATGGGCGTCCGGGAGCCGGGGTGACGTCTTATGCTGTGAAAGACAGTGTCGTCACATGCACAGTGACACCGGTGGACGGACCTGCGGCCGACCCCATTCGTCACTTCAATGGTCCGCATGAGTTGTCATGCAAGGATAACGGTATGGTGGTCGGATTTCCGGTACAGACCACGGCCCTGACGGAACGTTTGGACGGCGACATGCTGGTCTACGACTACACCCTTGCCCTGGGCGGGAGCCAGCAAAGCCTGTTTGTGCCAGCCAGCACCGGCGAGTGCCAAATCAGAGCGCTGAATTAACCGGCGTCGGGGTCCGGCACACCCGGCCAGGTTTCAGGCTTGTCTTCACGGTCAGGATCCCATTCGATCAAATTGATCAGTGCGCCGTCGGGGTCTCGGAAAATCATCTCACGCTGTTTGATGTAGCCGCGCACCTTGAACGCCATCGGCGGGCTGACGATGACATGACCGCCGGCATTCAGTTTCTCGGTAACGGCGTCGAGATCGTCGCAGTAGAACACCATGCACATCTCGCCGCGATTGACACCGCGAGACGGCCGGGTGATTTCGCCTGGCTGCGGCCCGGTGACTTCGAACAGGCCGACCATGCCGTATTCCGGCTGCCCGGGACGCTTGAGCACACAGGCGCGGGTCACCGTCGTATCCGGCACGCCAAGCACCTCGGCAACATTGCCGCCGCTGATTTCGCCTTCGACGAACACGTCGTCCAGGTCGAGGATGTCTTTGTAGAACGCGCGGCTGCGCTCAAGGTCGGTGACGATGAGCGCGGCTCGGATCATGGGGCTGAATTTAGGCATAATTGTTTCCTTACGCGGCTGCGCTTGCCGTGAGACCGAAGGCCTGCGCGACAAGTTCATAGGATTTCAAGCGCGCACCGAAGTCGTGGGTAATGGTGACCACCATGACCTCATCGACGCCGCACCGCGCCGCGAGGTCCTCGATTCCCTTTTTAACGACATCCGGCGTGCCCACCAAACCCGTCAGGCGTGAGGATTCGGCGATGCGGCGTTCGCGATCCGTGTAGGGATAGTCCCGTGCTTCTTCGGGTGTGGGGTACGGCCCGAGCTCTCCCTTCGCCAGCTGCAGCCGCCACAGTTGCCGGCTGAGAGCGAGATAGTCCGCGCGCTCCTGCGTTTCGGCGCACACCGCGCCGACACACATGTTGGCGCGTGGCTCGGACAACACGGCGGACGGCTCGAACTGTTCCCGGTACAGCTGGATGGTCGCTTCCGCCCCATCGGGGTGAATGAAATGCGCAAACGAGTACGGCAGGCCGAATTTCGCCGCAAGACGTGCGCTTTCGTCGGACGACCCCAGCAGCCAGATTTGCGGCGGCGTCTCTGGGCGCGGCGTGATCTTGCAGTTGGTCAGCGCCTTGTTGGCCGGCTCGCTGCCGGTCAGAAACGCCCGCAGATCGACAATCTTGGTTGGGTAGTACTCGACGCCGATTTGCGAGCCGTAAGCCATGCCGAGCGTGGTCATTTGATCGCCGCCCGGCGCGCGCCCCAATCCCAAATCGATGCGATCCGGATACATCGTTGCCAAAAGGGAAAAATTCTCCGCCACTTTGAGCGGGCTGTAGTGCGACAACATGACGCCGCCTGACCCGACGCGCATGTGCGATGTCACGGCGGCCACGCGGGCGATCATGATTTCCGGCGCACATCCGGCAAGACCTTCGGTGCCGTGATGCTCCGCCAGCCAATAGCGATGATAACCGAGCCGCTCGGTCGCGCGGGCGAGGGCGAGAGTGTCTTCTATCGCCTCGGCAGCGGTGCCACCGGAACGAATGGGGGTTTGATCGAGAACGCTGAGTGTCAGCATTACATTAGGACGCGGAGTCGGATTCAAGCGCGGCGATCATCTGCGCCCGCGCCAGCAGGCGCTCGGCTTCCGCAACGTGCAGCACCTCGACCAGCCGGCCATTAAGCGTGGTCACACCGGCACCCTTGGCCTGCGCCTCCTTGTGCGCAGCGATGAGTTTCTTGGCGTGTGCGATTTCACCGGCGGATGGCGCGTAGATCCGGTTGGCGGCTTCGATTTGTTTGGGATGAATAAGGGTTTTGCCATCGAACCCGAGATCTCGTCCCTGCTCGCAGGCGGCGACATACCCTTCTTCGTCGCCGAGGTCGACATGTACACCGTCGAGCACGAACAAGCCGTTGGCACGCGCCGCGAGAATGGTCAGCTGCATCGCCATCAACATCGGGGCACGGTCCGCCGGATGAGCGCAGTGCAGATCTTTCGACAGATCAGCCGTACCGATGCACAGACCGGCCAGGCGTCGCGATGCTTGGCAAATGGCATCGGCGGACAAAATGCCGCGCGGCGTTTCCATCATCGCCCAGATCGGAAAATCCGCCGGTGCGCCTGAGGCCGCGAGAATGTTGTCGATCTGGACGACCTCATCGACAGTCGAGACTTTGGGAACGACGACACCATCGGCCGCCGAACCGGCGACAGCCGCCAAATCATCCGCACCCCATTTCGTGTCGATCGCATTAACCCGAATCATCACTTCGCGCTTGCCGTAGGCCTTTGAATTCACGGCGTCCACAGCGGCGGTGCGGGCCAGTTCTTTGGCATCTGGCGCGACCGCATCCTCGAGATCGAAGATCACCGCGTCGGCGGGCAGCGACTTCGCCTTTTCAAGCGCCCGCGCGTTAGAAGCCGGCATATACAAAACGCTGCGGCGGGGGCGGTCGGATGCGGTCATGAGAACTCTATCCTAAATGAACGGTATGGGCGCATGGCACCGGGTATAGCTCTGGGGCGAAACCATCACAAGGCAAGGCTAGTGAGGTGCGCCCGTCCGTTATAAAATGGCGTTAGACTTTTTCAATGGGAGCCGGACACAGTCATGTCAGCGCCTGGGGCCGGTCCGGGCCTCAAAAACATCAGTTTTGTGATCGTCGACAAGCATCCCCAGATTATTTCTCTGGTGCGGACCATTCTGCATTCCTTTGGCTCTCGCGAAATTCACGACGCCGGAGATGGCGACGAAGGGCTGCGTATGATTCAGCAATACGAGCCCGATATCGTCATCACCGACTGGGCGATGAAACCGATGAGCGGCGTCCAGATGGTCAAGGCGATGCGCAAGCACAAGAATCAGATCATCAAATTCATGCCCGTGATCATGCTAACCGGGTACTCGGAGCGCAGGCGTATCGTCGCGGCGCGTGACAGCGGGATTAACGAGTATCTTCTTAAACCTGTTTCGCCGAAGTCCCTCTACAACCGAATCCGGGCCGTCATTGAGCAGCCGCGCCGCTTCGTCAAAGCCGGAGAGTATTTCGGACCGGACCGCCGTCGTGGCGAACACGACTTCTCCGGGCCCGATAAACGGGGCTCCGGAGAAAAGGGACCGCCGGTGGACATGGCCCAGCAAATGACGCAAAAGGAAATCGAGGACGAGTACTTCATGCCGACCGCTTCGGGTTCGGCCGCGTCAGCGGAGCAATACGTCCCACCTGGTATCCGGCGCGCCCGCGAACTGGCGGCGAAAAACAAAAAATAAAACTGAGACACGGAACGGCTCATGGAACCCCTGGTAAACGGTTTGATTGTCGGGGTGGCCCTGGCCGCGCCCGTGGGACCGGTCGGCCTTCTGTGCATTCGCCTGGCCCTGACGCAGGGCCGCTGGCCCGCAGCGGCGGCCGGCATGGGGGCGGCAACGGCGGATGCGATCTTCGGCGCGATCGCGGGACTCGGCCTCAGCCTGATCCGGGATGCCATTACCGCCGTTGAAGTCGAGCTAAGCCTGGTCGGCACGGCGATTATTTTCGCACTCGGCGCGATGACCTGGCGTAAGCCGGCAACTCTGGAAAGTGAGCCCTTGAGCAAAGTGACTCTGGCCCGCGACTTTGCCCTCACCTTCTCCATGGCGATCACCAACCCGGCGACCATGTTCGCCGCATTCGGGATGTTCGCGGCGCTCGGCGCCATCGACGCCAGCGTGCGGCCTTATGCGGCGGGAACTCTGGTCGCGGGCGTGTTTGCAGGATCGGCGGCGTGGTGGCTGTTCCTGGCAAGCCTGGTCGTCGCCCTGCGCCAGCGCATTGGCGACAACATCGGATGGGTGAATAAGATTTCCGGCGCCATGCTATTCGCCTTCGGCGCCGCCGTACTGATCGGATTGTATGCGAACGGCGGTGGCGATCAGCCGCTGACGCTGAGGTAATCCCGGACCAGCACTTCAGCGATCTGCACGGCGTTCAAAGCTGCACCCTTACGCAGGTTATCGGACACGCACCAGAACGACAGACCGTTGTCGACCGTCGCATCGCTGCGAATGCGCGAGACATACACCGCGTCTTCCCCCGGCACTTCCGCCGGTGTGACATACCCTTCGTCGAGACGATGGTCGACCACGGTGACACCCGGCGCCTTTTTCAGGATGGCCCGCGCTTCCTTGTCATCGATTGGCTTTTCCGTCTCGATGTTGACGTATTCCGCGTGACCAATGAACGTCGGTACGCGGGCGCAGTTAGCATGCACCTTGATGCGTGGGTCGAGAATTTTCTTAGTCTCGACCATCATTTTCCATTCTTCTTTGGTCGCGCCGTCGTCCATGAACACGTCGATGTGCGGGATGACGTTGAACGCAATCTGTTTCGGGAACACTTCGCGGCTGTCGAGTGGCGACTGGTTTGCGTAGACACCTTTGGTTTGATTGAACAGTTCGTCCATAGCTTCCTTGCCGGCACCGGACGTCGACTGGTAGGTCGATACGACCACCCGGGTGATTCCGAACGCGTCGTGCAGAGGTTTCAGGGCGGTGACCATCTGGATGGTCGAACAGTTCGGGTTGGCGATGATTCCCTTCTTTTTATATCCGGCAATCGCATCCGGATTGACCTCCGGCACCACCAGCGGCACGTCCGGGTCCATGCGGAAGTGCGACGTGTTATCGATCACTACGGCCCCGGCCGCCGCAGCGCGCGGACTGTGCTGTGCTGAGACTTTCGCCCCCGGCGACGACAACACGATATCAACATCTGTAAAATCAAAGCTGTCCAGGTTCTGAACCTTGAGGACTTCGTCTTCGCCGTAGGAGACCTCACTGCCGACGGAGCGCTCAGAGGCAAGCGCGATCACTTTGTCCGCCGGAAACTGCCGTTCCCATAGGGTACTTAGCACCTCGCGGCCGACATTGCCGGTGGCACCGACCACGGCAACCGTATAACCCGCGCCGTTTTCCCGGCCGTTTGGATCGTCTAACATCGTCACTCTCGCTATCGCATGGCACGTGTGCGTGGGCCGCATTTGGCACCCTGACGTGCGGTTGGGGCGCCTCAATACAAGGTGCGGTCGGCAAACTCAAGGTGATGGGAACAATGAGCGACAGGATTACAGCATACACCGCCTTTTGGCCCTACTATCTGCAGGAGCACGCCAAACCGACGACGCGGGGCATCCATTACGTGGGAACTGCGCTTGCGATCCTGTGCTTGGGACTCGGATTTACTGTGGATGCGATGTGGTTCATCGCCGTGCCCTTCGCCGGCTATAGCTTCGCCTGGGTGGCGCACTTCTTCATCGAGAAGAACCGCCCGGCGACCTTTACCTATCCCGGTTGGTCATTGATCAGCGATTTCCGCATGTTCGGACTATGGCTGAGCGGAAGGCTCGGACCGCACCTGGAGGCGGCAGGCGTAAAGTAACCTAACCGGCGAGCGCCTGGAGTTCCGCGAGCACAGCGTCACCCATCTGGGTGGTGCCAACCACTTCAACGCCCTCGGCCTTGATATCGCCGGTGCGGATGTTTTTGGACAACACGCGCTCGACCGCCGCCTCAACCATGTCGGCCTCGGCGGCCATGTCGAAGGAATAGCGCAGCATCATCGACGTCGAGAGAATTTGCGCCAGCGGGTTGCCAAGGTTCTTACCCGCGATATCCGGCGCGGAGCCGTGCACTGGCTCGTACAACGCCGGCTGACGTCCGTCCTCGCCAATCGCGCCGAGGCTCGCCGACGGCAACATGCCGAGCGATCCGGTGAGCATCGCCGCCAAGTCTGACAGAATATCGCCGAACAGATTGTCGGTGAGAATGACATCGAACTGCTTGGGCGCGCGCACCAACTGCATCGAGCAGTTGTCGATGAACATGTGGCTGAGATCGATATCAGGAAACTCGTCGTCACGCAGCTTGGTGGTTTCGTCGCGCCACACCACGCCGCTTTCCATGACATTGGCCTTGTCGACGGAACAGACACGGCTGTCGCGCTTGCGGGCAAGATCGAACGCCACACGGGCGATGCGGACGATCTCCTTGGTTTCGTAGGCCTGGGTGTTATAGCCGCGGCGCTCGCCGTTGCCGAGGTCTTCGATGCCGCGGGGTTCGCCGAAATAGATGCCCCCGATGAGTTCGCGTACGATCATCACATCCAGACCTTTGACCAAGTCGGTCTTCAGTGACGACGCACCGGCCAGCGCTTCGAACACGATAGCGGGGCGGAGGTTGGCGAACAGCCCCATCGCCTTTCGCAGACGCAACAGGCCCTTTTCCGGACGCAGATCGTAATCGACATCGTCCCACTTGGGGCCGCCGATGGAGCCGAACAGCACGGCGTCGGAGGCATGGGCAAGATCAGTGGTTTCATCGGTCAACGGCGTCCCGTGCACATCGTATGACGCGCCGCCGACCAGACCTTCTTCGATTTCGAAGGATGCGGCGCCCGTATCGTTGAGCCAGTCGAGGATGCGGCGCGCCTGCATCATCACCTCAGGGCCGATACAGTCCCCAGCGAGGATAAGAATTTTCTTGGTGCCCATGAGACTTCAGGCGCCTAGCTGTAGAGCCAGGGCTGTTGCGCCTTTTGCTTCTCTTCGAAGGCTTTGATCTTGTCGATGTGCTGCAAGGTGAGCGCGATATCGTCGAGGCCGTTGAGCAGGTTGTGGCGGCGCGTGGCGTCGAGCTCGAACTCCGTGACAGTGCCGCCGGGGGCAGTAATCTGGAGGTTCTCGAAATCGACGGTGAACTCGCTGCCATCGCACTTAGCCTGCAGCGTTTCGACCTGATCTTCCGGCAGGGTGATACACAAAATGCCGTTCTTGAAGCAGTTGTTATAAAAAATATCGGCGAAGCTCGGCGCGATGACACAGCGAAACCCGAAGTCCAGCAGACCCCATGGCGCATGTTCGCGCGAAGAGCCGCAGCCGAAATTCTTGCCGGCGATGAGAATCTTGGAATTGCGGAACGGCTTTTGGTTGAGCACGAACTCGGGACGTTCGGCTTCGTTGTCGTCGTAGCGCATATCGAAGAACGCGGCTTTGCCGAGGCCGGTGCGCTTGATGGTCTTCAAGAACTGTTTCGGCATGATCATGTCCGTATCGACATTGACCATCGGCAGCGCCGCCGCGACACCCGTCAGAACCGTGAACTTTTCCATGCCGTCCTTACCCCTACTTTCCGCTTTTTCCGCCCCGGCCGCGCGCCCAGGCGGAGATGATCGCGAACTCGCTCATATCGTCCATCGCCGAGGCGACGTCTTCGCGCAGCGCCCGCTTGACCTTGATGCCAACATCGCGGCCTTCGGCCAACGCTTTCTGCCATAACGCATCGACATCGACCGTAATGGCGTCTTCCGAGTCGGCCCATTGCAGAAGAGCATTCATTGGTTCGTCACCTTACGCACATCGGCGAGACGCCCGGTGACCGCGGCGGCGGCGGCCATAGCGGGGCTCAACAGGTGAGTGCGGCCACCGCGGCCCTGACGGCCTTCAAAGTTGCGGTTAGAGGTCGAGGCGCAACGCTCGCCGGGCTGCAAAATGTCCGGGTTCATGCCAAGACACATGGAGCAGCTGGGTTCGCGCCATTCCGCGCCCGCCTCCAGAAAAATCTGATCCAGGCCTTCTTCCTCGGCCTGATGCTTGACCAGTCCGGACCCGGGAACGACTAGCATCTGAACGCCATCGGCGACCTTGCGGCCCTTCATCACAGCTGCGGCGTCGCGCAGGTCTTCGATGCGCCCGTTGGTGCACGATCCGACAAACACTTTGTCCACGGCGACCTCTTCCAAGGGCATGCCTGCGGTTAGGCCCATGTATTCCAGCGCACGCTCGGCGCCGGCCTTCTTGTTGGGATCCGTGAAATCATCCGGCGCCGGAACCGTCGCTGTGATGGGCAGCACGTCTTCCGGTGACGTGCCCCAGGTAACATGCGGTACGATCTCCGCCGCGTTGATGACGACTTCTTTATCGAAAGTGGCGCCGTCGTCGGTCTTGAGCGTCTTCCAATAGGCAACGGCTGCTTCCCAAGCCGCGCTCTTTGGTGCGCGGGGCCGACCCTTCAGATATTCGAATGTCTTTTCGTCAGGCGCGATCAGGCCGGCGCGCGCACCGCCTTCGATGGTCATGTTGCAGACCGTCATCCGGCCTTCCATCGACAGGTTGGTAAACGCCTCGCCTTGATACTCAATCACATGCCCGGTGCCACCGGCCGTTCCAATCCGGCCAATGATAGCCAGAATCAGATCTTTCGCCGTGGTGCCGAGCGGCAGCTTGCCCTCGACCTTGACCAGCATGTTCTTCGACTTCTTCATCGACAGGGTCTGCGTCGCCAGCGTGTGTTCGACATCGGATGTTCCGATTCCAAACGCCAGCGCCCCAAAGGCCCCGTGCGTGGCGGTGTGACTGTCACCGCAGACGATGGTCTTGCCCGGCTGAGTCAGGCCCTGCTCCGGTCCGATGATGTGGACGATACCTTGGCGGATGTCGTCCATCGGGATGTACTCGACATCGAAGTCTTCGCAGTTTTCCTTCAGCGTTTCGAGCTGCAGGCGGCTTTCCGGATCTTCGATTTTCTCCAGCCGGTCCGGCGTGCTCGGGACATTGTGATCGGGGACGGCGATCGTCTTGTCCGTGCGATGTAGCTTGCGTCCGGCGAGACGCAGACCCTCATAGGCCTGCGGCGTCGTCACCTCATGGGTGAGATGCAGATCGATATAGATCAGGGAACTACCATCCGGTTCCTGATGAACCACATGGCTGTCCCAAAGCTTGTCGTACAACGTGCGCGGCTGGGCCATAACGAACCACTCAGATCGGAACCGGACTAACGCGGAAACGCGTTAGCTGCCGGCGCCGTTCGACTCAGCGGCTTCGGCCTTGGCGGCTTCGCGGGCCTTGAGCACGGCTGCCGTATCTTCGGCGATACGGGCCGAGCGGCCGCGACGGCCACGCAGATAGTACAGCTTGGCGCGGCGGACACGGCCGCGGCGCACCAGCTCAATGTGATCGATGATCGGCGCGTACAGCGGGAACACGCGTTCCACACCTTCGCCGAAGGAAATCTTACGCACGGTGAACGCGGAATTCAGTCCGGCGTTCTTGCGCGCGATGACAACGCCTTCGTATGCCTGCACGCGTTCGCGCTGACCTTCCTTCACCTTGACATGCACACGCACGGTGTCGCCCGGCGTGAAATCCGGAATGGTCTTGCCTTCGGTCAGCTGAGCGATTTGCTCCTGCTCGAATTGCTGAATGGTATCCATCGTCTTAGCCTTTCTTGTTCGTCCCTGCGACATATCGATCCCACAGATCGGGCCGCCGCGTGCGGGTAATGGTTTCAGCCTGGTCCCGCCGCCAGGCTTCGATATTTTTATGGTGACCGGAGCGCAGAACTTCGGGCACCGAACGGCCGTTCCACTCTTCCGGCCGGGTGAAGTGGGGGTACTCAAGCAGCCCCACTTCGAAACTTTCCTCGGACAACGACTCTGCGCTGCCCATCACGCCCGGCAGAAGCCGGACAATGGCATCGAGCACGGCGATCGCCGCCGCCTCTCCGCCAGACAAAACGAAGTCACCGAGGCTGACTTCGGTCATGTCCCAGGCATCGATCACGCGTTGATCGACCCCTTCGTACCGGCCGCACAGCAGGGTCACTCCCGAACCGGCGGCCAAATCTTGCGCCATGGCCTGATCGAACACGCGTCCGCGCGGTGTCAGATACAGCAATGAGCGGCCATCCACGTGGGCGTGGCGCAGCGCGGCATCGATCACATCGGGCCGCATCACCATTCCGGCGCCGCCCCCGAAGGGGGTGTCGTCCACGGAGCGGTGTTTATCGCGCGCGAAGGCGCGAATGTCTACCGTTTCCAGGCGCCACAGCCCGTCTGCGGACGCCTTGCCGGCCAGGGATTCGCCCAGCGGACCGGGGAACATGCCTGCGAACAGGGTCAGTACCGTGGCCTCGAATCTGGCGGTCATGGCTCGGCCTCGTCGTCTTGAGGCGTCTCGTCCGCCAGCGCGGCCTCCAGGGCCGGGCGCGACACGACGAGATGTCCGGCAGACAGGTCCACCTTGGGCACCACGGCGCGCGTGAACGGCAGCATGACCGTCCCGCCGTCGGTCAGGCGCAGGTCGATCACATCGCCGCTGCCAAAATCGTATATGGCAATCACTGTGCCGCATTCCGCGTCCGTTTCATCCACCACCGTCATGCCGATCAGGTCGGCGTGATAGTACTCATCCTCATCTTCCGTCTGCGGCAGCGCATCGCGCGCGACATACAGACGCTGGCCTTTCAAGTCCTCCGCCGCCGTGCGGTCCGAGATTCCGGCGATCCGGGCGATGACAACGCCCTTGGCCTCGCCGGTGATCTTCAGCTCCAAGCGCTGCCCGTCGTCCGTAGCGACTGGTCCGTAAGCGGCGACGTCTTGCGGATCGGCGGTAAAGCTCTTGATCCTGACATCGCCTTTAAGCCCCCGGGCGCCGACCACAACGCCCAGACACACCGGTGCTTCCGAACCCGCGGGAGTGCTGTCCGCAGACATGACCGCGAAGGAGGGCGTTAGCCCTCAGCCTTCTCCTCTTCCGCCGGAGCGTCTTCCGCCGGGGCTTCCTCGGCAACTGCGTCTTCGGCGGGGGCTTCTTCTGCTGCAACCTCTTCTGCAGGAGCTTCTTCCGCGGGCGCAGCGGCCTCAGCGGCGGCCGCTTCCGCGGCAGCCTTGGCCGCTTCCTCGGCTTCGCGCAGACGTTCCTGCGCCTTAGCGCGCGGCTTGTCCTTCTTGGTCTGCTCAGGAATCGGCAACGCTTCCAGAATACCGGCCTGCGCCAGGAAACGGTGAACACGAACGGACGGCGTCGCACCCTGGCTCAGCCAGTGACGGACACGCTCTTCCTTCATGGTCACACGGCTTTCGTGATCGCTCGGCAGCAGCGGATTGTAGGTGCCGAGCTTTTCGATAAAGCGGCCATCGCGGGGCGAACGGCTGTCGGCGACAACGATGCGGTAGAACGGGCGCTTCTTGGCCCCACCGCGGGATAAACGAATACGAAGACTCATGCGTCTAAACTCCTTTTGGTCTTTGTGGTCGTGTGTTTCATGGTCAAGTGATTGGGTTAATTCTCAATACCGTGTCTAGCGTCCGCGGAAGGGCCCGCCCGGCGGCATGCCGCCTGGAAGACCTCCCCCAAAACCACCCGGCATTCCGCCGGGCAGACCGCCGCCGGACAACAGTCCGCCGAGGCCTTTCTTCTTCATCTGCTTCATCACCGTCGCCATTTGCTGATGTTGCTTGAGCAGGCGATTGACGTCGGGCACTGAGGTGCCGGAGCCGGCAGCGATGCGTTTTTTGCGCGAGGCTTTGATGACGGCCGGCTGGCGCCGTTCGTTCGGCGTCATCGACAGCAGAATGGCTTCCTGGCGTCTGATCATCTTGGGATCGACATCGGCCTGCTTGAGCTGCTTGGCCATCTTGCCGACGCCCGGCAGCATGCCGAGGATGCCCTTCATGTCGCCCATCTTCTGCAACTGTCGCAACTGGGACAGGAGATCATTGAGATCGAACTGGCCCTGCATCATGCGCTTAGCAAGGCGCTCGGCCTCGTCCTGATCGACGTTTTCCGCCGCTTTCTCGACCAGGCTGACGACGTCGCCCATGCCGAGGATGCGCCCGGCGATGCGGTCGGCGCGGAAGGGTTCGAGGGCGTCGGTCTTTTCGCCGACCCCCATCAGCTTGATCGGCACGCCGGTGACGGCGCGCATGGACAAGGCAGCGCCGCCGCGGGAATCACCGTCGACGCGGGTCAGCGCAATGCCGGTGATGCCGACTTTTTCCTGGAAAGCGGTGGCCGTGGCGACCGCGTCCTGGCCCGTCATGGCGTCGGCGACAAGCAGCGTTTCGACCGGTGGCACGGCGTCGCGGACCTCAGCGACTTCGTCCATCAACGCCTGGTCGATGGTGGTCCGGCCGGCGGTATCCAGCAACACGACATCGAAGCCGCCCTTCCTGGCTTCTTCCAGTGCGCGCTTGGCAATCTCAACCGGCTTCTGGCCCTGCACGATGGGCAACGTGATGACGTTGGCCTGTTGACCCAGAGCCGCCAGTTGATCCATCGCGGCTGGGCGGTA
Source organism: Rhodospirillaceae bacterium (assembly GCA_038148375.1). Classification (GTDB taxonomy): domain Bacteria; phylum Pseudomonadota; class Alphaproteobacteria; order Rhodospirillales; family Rhodospirillaceae; genus CAWUEX02. The sequence goes on from JAYQVH010000001.1 coordinate 109,889, forward strand.
GATGTCGAGCGACGCCATCAGCACGCGCTTCTTCTCTTTGTTTTGAAGATAACGCGCGATCTTGGCGGTGGTGGTGGTCTTACCGGAACCCTGGAGACCGACCATGAGGATCGGCACCGGCGGCACGGCTTTAAGGTTCAACTGGGACGCGGCATCGTCAGACCCGCCGAGCATATCGACAAGACAGGCGTTGACGATCTTGATGACCATCTGGCCCGGCGTCACCGAGCGGATGACCTTCTTGCCGATTGCCTCCTCGGTCGCCTTTTCGATGAAGTCCTTGACCACCGGCAGGGCGACATCGGCCTCGAGCAGGGCAACCCGAACTTCGCGCATGGCCGCGCGCACGTCATCTTCCTTCAGAGCCCCCCGTTTGGTGAGCCCCTCGAAAACCGATCCCAGACGCTGTGACAGTCCGTCAAACATGCCCGGCGCGCGTTCCTTTTTTGCCTTCGATTCCCCGGATCCGTTTACCCAAAGCAGTAGCGCGCCAGTGCGCGAACCCTCGCGGACTGGCGGACCCCCTCGGGAGCAGGATGCCCGAAGATTGTTGAATCCGTGCCCCGTCCAAGCGGACAGGACGGGCGGGGTTTACGGGTTCGGGGCTGCAGAGTCAAGGAATTCTGCGGGTTCGGGCCGCGGTAAAACCTTGCAAATGCTGGACTTTCGTAGCCCCAGGCCCATATAACCCGCCCCATGACACGTGATGCTGCCATAGAGGGTCTGCCCTTCCGCAAGATGCACGGCCTCGGGAACGACTTTGTCGTCCTCGACGCCCGCGCTCGGCCGCTAGAACTGAGCACCGGGCAAGTTCAGGCCATCGCTGACCGGAGGCGCGGCATCGGCTGCGATCAAATCCTGATCATCGAGCCTGCTCAGAATGACGGCGATGCCTTCATGGCGGTGCGCAACGCTGACGGCGGGGTGTCGCCGTCCTGCGGCAACGGGGCGCGCTGCGTCGCCGCGGTGCTCATGGACGACCTCGGCAAGGACGACGTCGTGCTCGAAACCCTGGCCGGGCCGGTTTCGGCCAAGCGCGTCGGCGATCTGGTCTCCGTTGACATGGGCCCGGCCAAACTGGACTGGCAGGACATTCCGCTGGCCATGGACGAGAACACCGAGCACCTGGATCTCGTGGTCGGCAAACTCAGCAATCCGGTTGCCGTGAGCATGGGCAACCCGCATGTCGTGTTCTTTGTCGATGACGTCGACGATGTGGACCTGGAAGACGTCGGCCCAACAATTGAAAAGAATGCGTTATTTCCGAACCGCACCAACGTGGAAGTGGCACAGGTATTATCGCGCGATCACGTGCGCATGCGCGTGTGGGAGCGCGGCGCCGGCATCACCCAAGCTTGCGGAACGGGTGCCTGCGCAGTCGGTGTGGCGGCCGTCCGTCGCAATTTGACCGACCGCACTGTCACCGTCACCCTGGACGGCGGCGATCTTGAAATCGAATGGCGCGAGGACGGACATGTGATCATGACCGGTCCTGCAGCGGAAACCTATTCTGGCGTACTCGACCGGGGCGTACTGGCATGAGCACGCCCGCTCCCGGCCTGGACCCGCGCGTTATCAGCTTTGGCTGCCGCCTCAACACCTACGAAGGTCAGGTGATGCGCGACCACGCAGCCGCTGCGGGCCGCACCAATACCATCATCGTCAACACCTGCGCGGTGACACGCGAAGCCGAACGCCAGAGCCGTCAGGCGCTGCGGCGCCTTCACCGCGACAATCCAGGCGCGGAGATCATTGCAACCGGCTGCGCCGTGCAGTTGGACCCGGATCGTTACGCGGCGATGCCTGAAGTGACTCGGGTCATCGGCAATGAACATAAGATGAAGGCCGAGAGTTTCGCGCTCGGCCAGACATCGCCGGTCCTGGTGAGCGATATCATGACCGTGCGCGAAACAGCGAGCCACCTGGCTGCCGGCTTCGACGGCCGCACCCGCGCCTTTCTGCAGATTCAGCAGGGCTGCGATCACCGCTGCACGTTCTGCATTATCCCGTTCGCGCGCGGTAACAACCGGAGTGTGCCGATGGGCCCCCTGTTCGACGAAGTGCGCGGGCTGGTCGCCGCCGGACACAAAGAGGTGGTGCTGACCGGCGTCGACATCACCGGCTACGGGCAAGACCTGCCGGGTGCGCCGACTCTGGGGCAATTGGTGAAGCGCTTGCTGGCCGCGGTGCCGGAGCTACCGCGACTGAGATTGTCGTCCCTCGACCCGGCGGAAGCCGATGAGGATTTGTTCCGGGTTATTGCCGACGAACCGCGCCTGCTGCCGCATTTTCACATATCTGCGCAAGCGGGTGACGATGTGATCCTCAAGCGCATGAAGCGCCGTCACCTGCGCGCCGACATTATCGACTTTGTGGCGCGCATCAGATCCCTGCGCCCCGACGCAGTGTTTGGCGCCGACCTCATCGCAGGCTTCCCGACGGAAACAGACACGCAATTTGAGAACACGCTGGCACTTATCGCAGACGCCGACCTGACCCATCTGCATGTGTTCCCCTACTCGATTAGGCAAGGTACACCGGCGGCGAAAATGCCGCAGGTCGAGAAGTCCGTCATCAAACAGCGCGCGGCCCGTCTGCGCACGGCGGGTCAGCAACAGATGCAGCGGTTCCTCGCCGACCGCGTTGGCCGCACCGCCTCCGTGCTGATGGAGGACGGCGGCATCGGCAACAGCGAACACTTCGTGCCAGTACGGGTGACGCAGGCGCCGCCCGGTGTCATCATCGACGTCACCATCGCCGGTGTGGACGGCGACCATCTGATCGCCGCCTGAGCATGGGCGGGAACGGAACGCCAGACGCCGCTGAGACGGGTGGCTGGTTCAAACGCCTGACCGCGGGCCTGCGGAAGTCATCGTCAAAGATAGTCGGCGGCATTGGTGACCTGATCACCAAACGCAAACTGGACGACGCGGCCCTGGAGGAGTTGGAAGAACTGCTCATTACGGCGGATCTTGGCGCGGCGACGGCGGGCAAGCTGACCGCAAACCTGGCCAAGACACGATTCGGCAAGGATGTGACGTCGGACGAGGTGCGCACCGCCTTCGCCGAGGATATTTCAGAAATGTTGACGCCTGTCGCTCTGCCGCTCGACATCGACACGGGCGCTCAGCCGTTCGTGATTTTAGTCGTTGGGGTTAATGGCGCAGGCAAGACCACGACGATCGGCAAGATGGCCAACCAGTTCCGGACGCTCGGCAAGTCCGTCACACTCGCGGCCGGAGACACCTTTCGCGCCGCCGCTGTCGAACAGCTCAAAATTTGGGGTGAGCGCTCTAACGTGCCGGTGATCGCGCGAGAGACCGGTGCCGATGCCGCGGGCCTGGCTTTCGACGCGCTGGCGGATGCGCGCGCGCGCAACGACGATGTGCTGATCATCGACACGGCAGGGCGTTTGCAAAACAAGGACGGCCTGATGGCCGAACTTGCGAAGATCGTACGCGTGATCAAGAAGCAGGACGAGACCGCCCCTCATGCGGTGCTCCTGGTGCTCGACGCGACAGTCGGACAGAACGCCCATTCGCAGGTCGAGGCCTTCCGTAACATCGCTGGAGTTACCGGGCTTGTGATGACCAAACTCGACGGTACGGCAAAGGGCGGAGTGGTTGTTGCCCTGGCCGAGCGGTTCGGACTCCCGGTGCACTACATCGGTGTCGGCGAGGGCATCGACGACTTGCAGCCGTTTAAGGCGGGCGACTTTGCCCGCAGCCTGATGGGTTTGGCCTGAACGTCCTAGGGCGCCGTTCCCTGCCACGGGCCGGCGGGTGGCTTGCGCAGGTAAGGCCGGGTTTCGCTGGTCGGCACGATGTAGCAGGACGTGATCATCCATTGCAGATTGAGACCGACACTGGTCTCCTCCGGCGCGCCCCACGTGTAGGTGATGTTGCGATCGTCATCGCCCGAGCGCTCGACGACGTACATGACAAACACATCGTTGGTGAAGCCGGTCGCGACATTGTTCATCGCCCAGTCGACGTTGCGAAGACGAATGCCGATTTGGCGATCGGGCTTGTCCGCGGTCGGCTGCGGTACGAAGTATTCACCCCCCTGGTCGTGCACACGCAGCCTGGAAAAATTGCCCGACGTGCCGTCGCCGGAAAATCCCATGTTGCAGGTGAACCAGCGTGCCTTGAGCTGCTTGTGCAGGACTTCTGGTTCGGAATTCACCTGCATATCGTCGGACAACCTGCGGATGACATCCGCCTTCCACAACGCACGATCGTCGAGCATCATCTGATAGTCGGCGTAAACGGTCTCTCCGCTTTCTTCGTATACGCAGGCTTTATCATCCATCTTGCCATGGTAGCCGTGTACGATGGGGCGCCAGATGAGGTCGCACCCCACCGGCAGGGTTGTCAGGTCTTCCGGCGACAGGTCTTCCAATACAGATAAGTCGTCATGGGCCTTTAGATAGGGCGTGCGGTCAAAGCCGATGAATGCATGCATCTTCATACGGATGGCGTTTTCATTCTCGTCGACGTGGAACGAGTAAATGCGCGGGTGCCATCGATCCTGTTCGTACCAGTAATCGAGAATGAAAAACGCGTTCTGGCCGAAGCGGTCATTGGGGATGCGCCGCACTTCTGATGCAACGCGCTCGTGCCGCTCAGCCGCCGGCAGATCAAGGCGGTTGTCGAAATACACCTGTTCGTTGTTGTCGTATGTGCCGGGGAACAGTTCGCTGATAATCATCAGATCGCGCTGCAGCGGCGGTTGATCTTGCGCGACAGCCAGACCGGTGGCCGCCAAAACCGAAGACAAGACGCAGATAAATCGATTCATTACTTCCCCCTTAGGCCCGCGCTGAGCGCTGTCACCTTTCCCAATGGATCGCGTGCGGCTCATGACGCGGCACGATCGCACCTTCCCTGAGAGACTCGCTGTAGTGTTCAAGCGCCCAGCGCACGCTCGGGAAGGCGAGATTATCCCATGGAATGTCATCCCAGCGTACCAGCGATGAAGCTTCGCTCTCCGGTCCCGGCGCGTGAGATGCGGATAACATTTCACCGCGAAATACGAGGTACACCTGCCCAATACGCACGATGTTGTAAACGCCGAGCAGGCAATCAATATCGATGCGGGCGCGCGCTTCCTCCCAGGTTTCGCGGACGGCGCCGGCCTCAACGGTCTCGCCGACCTCGAGAAAACCCGCGGGAATTGTCCAATACCCTTTGCGCGGCTCTATGGCGCGCCGGACAAGAAGGATTTTGCTTTCCCACGTCGACACTGCGCCGACAACGACCCGCGGATTGACATAGTTTACGAATCCGCAGTCATCGCAGACCCGGCGGGGCCGGTCATCGCCTGGGGGAATTCGATGGTGCACTGGGCCCTGCGCGGCCTTTGTCGAATTCGTCTCTGACATGATGCCAGCATGGCGCGCCGGCGCCGCGGATACAACTCGATCCAGGTGGTCATACCCGCAACAAAAAAGGCGGCTTAGAAAGCCGCCTTCGGTGTCAATCCGGCAATCGGATCAGATCGAGATATCGAGCTTGTCGCCTCGTCCCGGCGGCGGCGCGCCGAACTTATTTTTGTCGTCGTCGTCGTCCCGGTGACCCCGAACCTGCTCGGAAATCGAGTTTACGGACGTCTGTGCGCTCGCCGCCTGGCTGCCTTGAGCGGAATTTCCGATCTGATTGAGCAGATTGGCGCTCTGAGCCGAAATCGCGGATTCAAGTGTGGGCTCGATGGCCATAGATTTATCCTCTCGCTTGGGTCGGTCACCCTAACGTGGCGGGCAGATGCGAGTCAAAAACGCCGAACCGGCCCATCCGGTTTCAAACTTGTTCCGTCGCCGGCGCTGCGCTCACAACCCCATGACAATGCTTATATTTCTTGCCCGACCCGCAGGGACAGGCCTCGTTGCGCGCAACCTTCCCCCAAGTGGAAGGATCATTGGGATCGCGGTTCTGCGGGTCGACGCGCGGCATCATGCGCTGTTGGCCAATCTCATCGACCCGGCGGCGGCGGGCTTCAGCCTCCTCGGGTGATTGCGCACTCGTCATGCGTATTCCTGTGGGGCCTTTCGGTTTCAGGTCCTCGGGAGGAGGCTCGATGCGAATTTCAACGCGACTCAAAATTTCCGTCACGCGCGAGCGCAATGATTCCAGCATCTCTTCGAACATCGCGAAGGATTCTTTTTGATACTCGAGCAACGGCTGCTTTTGACCATAAGCGCGCAGCTGGATGGAGTTGCGCAGATAATCCAATTGCTGAAGGTGATCGCGCCAGCCAGCGTCGATCATCTGCAGAACCAAACTTTTCTCGACCCGGCGCAAAATGTCCGAGCCGACATTGGCGGCCTTCTCAGCCATTTTTGTGTCCGACGCCTTGGTGATCCGCTCACGAATTTCTTCGTCGGCGATACCTTCTTCCGCGGCCCAGTCCTTGAAAGGCAGATCGAGGCCAAGCAACCGCAAGGTCTCTTCGTGGAGCAAGTCCAAGTCCCACTGCTCGGCCATCGCCCGTTCTGGAATGGCCTGAGCCACCAAATCAGCGATCACTTCGTGCCGCATATCGACCACGAATTCCGAAATGTCATCCGAGGACATGACTTCCTTGCGCTGCTCGAAAATTGCTTTGCGCTGGTCGTTCATGACGTCGTCGTATTGAAGCAGGTTCTTGCGGATATCGAAGTTACGGGCTTCGACTTTCTGCTGCGCTTTCTCGATCGCCTTGTTGATCCAGGGGTGGATGATGGCCTCGCCGTGCTCCAATCCCAAACGCTGGAGCATGCCGTCCATGCGCTCGGACCCGAAAATGCGCATCAGGTCGTCCTGTAGCGACAGAAAGAACTTTGACGCGCCGGGGTCACCTTGACGCCCGGAGCGGCCGCGCAGCTGGTTGTCAATCCGGCGGCTTTCATGGCGCTCGGTGCCGAGAACAAACAGTCCGCCCGCCTCAAGCGCGACCTTTTTGCGGGCAGCGACTTCGTCGCGTATGGCTAACTTCTCGTCGTCTGACAGGGGGCTACCTTTCTTGGCTTCTTCGTCCTCGATCAGAAAGTCCGGGTTACCTCCGAGCTGAATATCGGTCCCGCGTCCAGCCATGTTGGTCGCAATGGTAACCGCACCCGGCACTCCAGCCTGCGCAATAATGTGTGCTTCGCGTTCATGGTGTTTGGCGTTGAGAATCTCGCTTTTGATTTTTTGCTTTTTCTTAAGGAAGTTCGACAGTTTTTCAGATTTCTCAATCGACACGGTGCCAACCAACACGGGCTGCTGGCGCTCGTGGCACTCTTCAATGAGTTCGATGATAGCCTCGAATTTTTCCTCTTCCGTACGATAGACTTCATCGTCCGCGTCATCGCGGGCCATTGGCTTATTGGACGGAACCGACACTACCTCGAGCGCATAAATCTGCGCGAACTCTTCGGCTTCCGTCATCGCGGTACCGGTCATGCCCGCAAGCTTCGGATACATCCGGAAATAGTTTTGGTAAGTGACGCTGGCGAGCGTCTGGTTCTCATTTTGGATCGAGACGTTCTCTTTTGCCTCGATCGCCTGATGCAAACCGTCGGATAAGCGGCGGCCTTCCATCACACGGCCAGTGAACTCGTCAATCAAATGGACGCGATCGTCGCGCACCAGATAATGCACATCCCTTTGGAACATATGATGTGCGCGCAGGCCCTGATTGACGTGATGAATCAAGGAAATGTTCTGAAGATCGTAAAGGTTGCCTTCCGTAAGGATGGCGTGCTCGCGCAACAGCTCTTCAGCGTGTTCCGCACCGTCATCGGTCATCGTAATAGAGCGCGCTTTTTCGTCTTTTTCGTAATCTTCCTCAACCAGAAGCGGAATAAGCTTGTTGACCCTTTCGTAAAGGTCCGTCTTGTCCTGTGACGGACCAGAAATGATCAACGGCGTACGCGCTTCGTCGATCAGGATCGAATCGACTTCGTCAACGATGGCGTACTGAAAATCGCGCTGCACCATATCCGGCAGCGCATACTTCATGTTGTCGCGCAGGTAATCGAACCCGAATTCGTTGTTCGTGCCGTAAGTGACGTCACAGGCATATGCGGCCCGGCGCGCATGGTCGTCCAGCCCGCCTTGAATGCACCCGACGGTCAGCCCAAGAAACCGATAGATTTCACCCATCCACTCGGCATCGCGGCTCGCCAGGTAATCGTTAACCGTGACGACATGCACGCCCTTTTCTTCCAGGGCGTTTAAATACACAGGCAATGTGGCGACGAGGGTCTTACCCTCCCCGGTACCCATCTCCGCGATCTGGCCCCGGTGCAACACGAGCCCGCCCATCAACTGCACATCGAAGTGGCGCTGTCCGAGGGTGCGTTTTGCGGCCTCGCGGACGGTTGCGAAGGCATCGGGCAATATGTCGTCCAGGCTTTCCCCGTCAGCCAGACGGGTCTTGAGCCAAGCGGTCCGGGCCCGAATCGCCTCATCGTCCAGAGCTTCCAGCTCGGGCTCAAGGGCGTTGATTGCATCAACGACCGGCTGCAATTTCTTGATCACCCGGTCGTTTAGGGTTCCGAACAGGCGTTTGGTGATCGCGCCGAACATGGATACCTCGGCAGGAGTTTCTAAGACGGCCCTACGGGGTCCGCAGCGCCGGTGAAGACATAGAAACCCAACTGCCCCCTGTCAACGACGGGCGCGCAGATATAATGCTGGAATCTCAACGAAATCAGGGGTTTTCGCCATATTCGGCGCGCTGGACGAATGCCGCGCGCTATGCCAAGAACGCCGCACGTAAAAAGGATTTGCCCGATGGATGCCGCACGGTCCCCCTTTGCCCCTTCCTCGTTCCCCGATTTACCGGAGATTAATGGCGTGCGCCTCGCCGCCTGCGCTGCGGGCGTGCGCTACAAGGGCCGGCTCGATCTGATGCTTGCGGACTTCGCGCCGGGAACCGTGGCTGCCGGGGTCATGACCAAATCAACCATGGCCGGAGCGCCGGTGGTGTGGAACCGGGAGGCCCTTCGAAACGGCTCTGCGCGGGCGCTGGTGGTTAACGCAGGCAACGCCAATGTCTTTACCGGCAAACGCGGACAGGCGGCGGTCCGGAAAACCGTCAGCGCCATATGCGATGCGATGGCCTGCAATCCTGATGAGGTTTTCGTGTGCTCGACCGGAACGATCGGCGAGTACCTATTGGAAGATCGCATTACGGCGAAGATTTCGGACCTCGTGACCAATCTCTCGGGAGCGGCCTGGAAAGATGCCGCTCACGCGATCATGACCACGGACACCTACCCGAAAGGCGCGAGCCGGACGGTTTCTGTGGGCGGGGTCGAGGTTACGCTGACCGGAATCGCCAAAGGCTCGGGCATGATCGCACCGGACATGGCAACGATGCTGGCTTACGTCATGACCGACGCGTCGATCACGCGTGAAGCAGCACAGGCACTGATTGCCGCGGGCGCGGATAAGAGCTTTAACGCCATCACCGTGGACAGCGATACGTCAACCTCAGACACCCTGTTGCTGTTCGCGACCGGTGCCGCCGGCAACGATCAGATGAGCGATATCTCTTCGGACCACGCCCAAGCCTTTGCCGCGGCTCTGGACGATCTACTGATCGATCTGGCCCATCAGGTTGTCAAAGACGGCGAAGGCGCACAGAAGTTTATTGAGATTACCGTTTCTGGCGCGCAGGACGACGGCGCCGCGCGGCGCATTGGCCTTGCCATCGGCAACTCCCCGTTGGTTAAGACGGCGATCGCCGGAGAAGACGCCAACTGGGGCCGCATTGTCATGGCTGTCGGAAAATCGGGAGAGCGAGCAGACAGGGACAAGCTCGATATCGCCATCGGCGGCGTGCAGATCACACGCAATGGCGAACCGGTTGACGGTTACGACGAAGCGCCAGTCACCGAACACATGCGCGGCCGGAATATCGCCGTTGCTGTCGACGTCGGGATTGGCGACGGTTCTGCAACCGTTTGGACCTGTGATTTGACTCACGGTTACATCGACATCAACGCCGATTACCGGACCTGACCATCGGGATGAGCAAACCGGTTGTCACGGTGGTCGCGGCCGTACTGATCAATGCCGCGAATGAGATTTTGCTGGCACAGCGGCCGACCGGAAAGACAATGGCCGGGCTTTGGGAGTTTCCCGGAGGAAAGCTTGAAGACGGTGAGTCGCCAGAAGCCGCGTTGAGCCGTGAGTTACATGAAGAACTTGGCATTAAGGTTTGCGCCGGCGATCTGGAGCCGCTGACGTTTGCGTCGCACAGCTACGAAACATTTCATCTGCTCATGCCCGTGTTTGCATGCCGGAAATGGTCCGGCACCGTCACGGCGCGGGAAACACAGGCTTTTACCTGGGTAAATGTTGACGCGCTCGAAGACTATCCGATGCCGCCGGCGGACGCACCACTGCTGCCCGTATTGCGCACGCGCCTGTAACAGCGTTGCGTTGGCGACGGACGCTCCTTAGAGTCCGGCCCATGCTAACCGACCCCACCGCAGCGCTGATCATCATCGGAAATGAAATCCTGTCCGGAAGGACACGGGACGCAAATATCCAATTCCTAGCATCGGCGCTGGGCAAGATTGGCATTCCGCTGCGTGAAGTGCGCGTCATTCCGGATGTCGAAGACGAGATTATTTCCGCGGTGAATGCACTGCGGGCAGCTCACACATATGTGTTCACGACTGGCGGCATTGGACCGACCCACGACGACATCACCGCGATGTCCGTGGCAAAAGCATTCGGCGTCGGCTTGAAACGCCATGACCGGTCCGTTGCCAAGATGGAAAAGCACTATGGTGACAAGCTCAATGCCGCACGATTGAAAATGGCTGACCTGCCCGAGGGATCCGTCCCGATTGAGACACGGGTGACGTCCGCACCGGGTTTCTATATCGACAATGTGTATGTCATGGCCGGCGTGCCCAGTATTGCCCAAGCCATGTTCGATGTGGTCGAGCCATCCTTGAACCGTGGCGCGCCAGTGCTATCGCGCTTCGTCGAAGCGCACCTGGGTGAGGGGGATCTCGCCGATGCGTTGACGGCGCTGCAAAACGCCTATCCCGACATCGATATCGGAAGTTACCCTTTCTTCCGGGACGGCCGTATTGGATTGAGCGTCGTGGCCAAGGGCACCGACCAAGGCCGCATCGATGCCGTCATCGAGAGCGCGGCCCAATCGATAAGGGACCTTGGCTGCGAGCCAATTATCGACGCGGAAGCCTCCTAACTTCCCGTTCTCGTGCATGAAACTGCACAATTCCGTGATGATCGACGCCTTTTATTGTTGAGGCGAACCGGGGCCGATACTGTGCGTTCGCACGCGCCAATTTTCGGGAGACCCCTTAGATGCTTCGTTTTCTCACCGCTTTGATCTGCCTTGCGGCCGCGGCGACCCAGCCCGTCTATGCTGACATATTGGTGTTCGGCGGATCGGGCCGATTGGGATCGGAAGTCGTTAAAAATCTGCTCGCAGCTGATGAGGACGTGGTCGTATTCGTGCGCGAGACATCCGACCGCAGCCGCCTTAATGGCTTGGACGTCTCATACGCGATCGGCGATCTGCTCGATGCGGACAGCATAGCGGCCGTCTTTGAAGATCATGACATCGACGCCGTGATCAATGCCGTAGCCCTTCGCCAAGGGGAAAGTAGCCCTTACGTGATCGGTGAAGAAAACATCCGGGCGGCAACACAGAATGTCGACCTGTCGCACATGATCCTGTTCAGCGCCACCGGCGCCGGCGACAGCAAGGATGCGATCCCGCCGCACTTTTACAAGAACTTCGAAGAAACCTATGTGAACCGCGGCCGATCCGAGGAAATCATCAAGAGCAGCGGAACCCCTTACACCTTTATCCGCCTCGGCATCGTTCACTATAAGCCGGCGACCGGACAGGCCTATTTGGCGGAGGAGCCGAAGCTCGGGCCGATTACGCGCGGCGACGCCGCTGTCCTCGCCGTAGACTGCCTGCGCGCCGCGCAATGCTTGAATAAGACCTTGCACGCGGTCGACGACACGCTGCCGCTCCTGCCGGAGAACGAATAGACGTTCGGCGTCTGCGCCCCAAGGGCGTTGCGATTTGACGGACAAGCCGCTACCAACGCAGGTGCAGAGCCCGCCTGGCGGAATTGGTAGACGCAACGGACTTAAAATCCGTTGTCCGAAAGGGCGTGCCGGTTCGAGTCCGGCGGCGGGCACCACCCGCACCTTGCCGGGGTGACGAGCCAGAAATGTCAGTTTCAGACCTTGTGCCAACGCTTGATGCGCGTATTCTCGACGGCGATCCGGAGGCCGGCGCACAACATCTCGGCCATGCCTGGCAACAATCCGGATTTATCACTGTCACGCATCACGGCATCGATCCCGCCATCATTGCGCACTGCCGCGACGCCACCCGCGCTTTCTTCAATCTGCCCCTAGACGTCAAATTACGGCATCATATTTCCGGCGGCGGAGGCCAACGCGGGTATACGCCCTTTGGGGTGGAGACGGCCAAAGATGCGGATATCCCGGACCGCAAAGAATTCTGGCACGTCGGTCGCGAGCTTGAGGGCGGCGCACTCTATTCACGCGGCCTCATTCCCAATGTCTGGCCCGAACACCTACCCGGATTTAAGGATGCGTGCCTGAATTTTTTCCAAGCGATGGATGATCTCGGCCGGCGCCTACTGACCAGCGTTGCGCGGTTTCTGGATCTGCCCGTAGATTACTTCGAGGCACGGGTTGCATCGGGCAACAGCATCTTGAGGTTGCTCCACTACCCACCCGTCGGATCAGATGAAGCTGGCGAGCGCGCCGCTGCGCACGAGGACATCAACGTCATTACATTGCTTGTAGGGGCAGATCAGCAAGGTCTGGAAGTTCTTCATCGCAATGGGACGTGGATTCCGGTTCATACGGATTCCGATGCGATTGTATGCAACGTGGGGGACATGCTGGCGCGACTGACAAATGATGTCCTGCCAAGCACGACGCACCGTGTCACGCGGCCGGCGGGAGACGGCGCGAAACATTCCCGCTACTCCATGCCGTACTTCGTGCACTTCGCTCCCGACATCGAGATTGCCGTGCTCGACTCTTGCGTCAGTGACAGCAACCCGAACCGCTACCCGCAGCCGATCACGGCGCAGGCGTTTCTGCACCAGCGCCTGGCTGAGATTGGCCTAACGTAGACAGTCCTCAATCCAGTACAACGGTGGCGTGAGTCTCCAACATCGCCCCAGGCAGATACAAGCTGGCAACCCCGACGCCCGTCGCTGCCGGCATCGCCGCTCCCGCGTCTTTGTAAAACTGCTCGCGCACCCACGAAGCTTTGCTGAGCTCTGGTGAGTTGGTCGTGAAATTGATTTCGCTGACAACATGGCGCAAGTCAGCACCGCATTTCGACAACACGAATTGCATGCGTTCGTAAATACAGCGAATCTGCGCCTCCATGTCATCTTTGCCGACGAGATTAAAATCATCGTCTGCGGCAAGCAGTCCGGACAGATAGATGGTGTTGCCGGCGCGGACGGCATAACTCAGGCCGAAACGCTCCTCGAGCTTCGGATATACGGAAATGACGTTTTCGTGACGTGCCATGTGTAATCATTCTCCTTGCTGCACATTGGGACAAGGCACAGAGTTTCAGCCGGCCGGTCAAAAGAAAAGCCCCCGCAGGGGAATCGCGGGGGCTTTCACATTACTCCCGTAAGGGGAACGGGAGGTCAGGAGACGGTTAGGCTGCTTTCTTTTCAGCTGAACCTTCAATTTGCTTCGCCGCAGAACGAGTCGCGATTCCGATTGTGCGCGGCTTCAAGGCTTCCGGAACTTCGCGCTTGAGTTCGACATGAAGCAAGCCGTTTTCCATCACAGCGTCGGTGACCTGAATGTGGTCGGCCAACTGGAAACGGCGCTCGAACGAACGGCCGGCAATGCCGCGATGCAGATAGGTGGCATCTTCGTTGTCCTGGGTCACCTTACCTTTAACGGTCAGCGTGTTGTTTTCGACCGTAAGTTCGATGTCGTTCTGGCTGAAGCCGGCGACAGCAAAGGTAATGCGATAGTCGTCCTCGGACTCTTTGACGATGTTGTAGGGAGGGTAAGACAGTTGTGCGTCGTCGTAACGCGTCACAGCGTCGAGAACGCGGGTCAAATTGTCGAAGCCGACAGAAGACCGAAACAGAGGGGCAAGATCAAAGCTACGCATGGATATCCTCCTAAAGCGATATCAAACGGCGTGCGTCTGCGGCCCCAAAACGCGCCGCAGCAGCCACGCCTGGTTAAGCCAAATAACGGACCCAAAAGCGGCATCCGTCAGTGCTGAGATAAGGTGCGCTCGGCTGGGATCAAGAGGTGGCGTACGAAAATTCTACGAAAAATAATCTATTTATTTCAATGTGTTGTAAGTGCGCCGGCAAAAATTTTATGCTGACGGCTCCACCCCATAGCGCTGCGCCTTCGGCCACCTTATATCTCGACAGACGCCGCAACTGAGCCGGCCGTCACGCATCATCGGAGCAAGCGCATGGCACAGGAGTCCAACCTATATAAAGTTTTGGGTGTCGCTCAGACGGCGAGCAAAGATGAGATCCGCGCGGCCTACCGAAAGCTGGCGAAGGACAACCATCCTGACCTCCATCCGGGCGACGCCAAAGCGGAAGAGAAATTCAAGTCCGTATCTGGCGCATACGGGATTCTCGGCGACGACGAAAAACGCAAGCGCTACGACGCCGGCGAAATTGATGGATCAGGAGCGGAAGTCCAGCAAGGCGGGTTCTATCGTCAACACGCGGATGCCGATTCAGGGCGCCAATACTATTCGTCCGCGGGGTTCGAGGACTTTGCGGATATCGGTGACGTCTTTTCTGACATTTTCGGTCAGCGTGCCGGCCAAGGCAGCCATGGACGCACTGGCGGCTTTTCAATGAAGGGGGCCGACGTGCGTGTGTCGCTTACGATCGGATTCCTCGACGCCGTGCGCGGAAGCAAGACGCGCGTCACCCTACCGAACGGCCAGACCCTGAACATCACCATTCCCGCGGGCACCAACGACGGCGGCGTGTTGCGGCTAAAGGGCAAAGGGCAACCGGGCATCGGATCGGGTGGACCGGGCGACCTCCTGATCGCGATCGAAGTTAAGCCGCATGCCACCTTCAGCCGCCGTGGCAATGACATCCTATCGACCGTACCGATTTCGCTGTCCGAAGCAGTGCTTGGCGGTTCGATCGACGTGCAAACCGTTTCCGGCTCTGTGAAGGTGAAAATACCCAAAGGAAGCTCGTCCGGCAAAACGCTGCGCCTGAAAGGCAAAGGCGTAAAGACCAAATCTGGCAACGGCGATCACCTTCTTACGATACAAGTCCAATTACCGCCGAAGATCGACGACGACCTGGCCCGATTCATTGAGAAGTGGAGCGAGTCACACCCTCACAGTCCACGCCGTGCGACGACGGAGGCGACGCCATGACCTACACAAAATCGGACTTGGTTGAGCTGTGTGAACACCTCACCCGGCGGCGGCTTGACCGCTGGATCGCAGCCGGCTGGATCAGTGCGGCACCGCAAGGCCGCCGCAAACCCTACACCGAACTGGACCGCGCCCGGCTGGATCTGATTTGCCATTTGATCGACGACCTCGAGATCGCCGAAGACTCGATGAGCGTTGTCTTGTCCTTGATGGATCAGGTCTACTCGCTCCGCAGCCAACTGCGCGGACTGGCCGAAGCGGTGGCGAACCAGCCACCTGAGGTACGCGCCGAAATCTACCGCGCGCGCACGTCCCGCTCCGGCAGGGCCGGTTAGGCGGCGCTGGCTTCCTTCGCGAGCATCGCCCAACGACGCGGCGCGCCCCAGCGGTACCGCTTGAACAGTCCCGTCGATCTCAGTACGCGGTGACACGGAATGACATATCCGATGTGATTAGCAGCCACCGCGGTGCCAACGGCCCGGGACGCACGTCTTGAGCAGACAGCTTCAGCGACCTGCCCGTAACTCGCAATCGTCCCGGCCGGAATGCGGAGCAGGGCTGTCCACACTTGAGTCTGCCAAGGGGTCCCCTTCAGCAACAGCGAGACCGGGGCTGCTTCTGAAAACACCTGACCGGCAGCGGTGCGCGCGGCAGCAGAGTCGTCTACAAACCGGCTGAGGGGCCAGCGGTCTCTCGCCGACCGCATGAGATCACTCAGATCATCATCTATGAAGTCGAGACCGCACAAGCCGCGCGCCGAAACCAAGAACAAGGCGTCTCCGTACGGTGTCGGAGCAACACCATAGCGGATTTCCAGATCACTGCCTTGCGCCTTGTATTCACCGGGGGTTATTGCCTCGACGGACACCATCATGTCGTGCAGTCGAGAAGGACCGGACAGACCTGACGCCAAGGCAGCCTCAAGCACGCTGGCAGACTCCTCGAGCCGCGCCTTGGCGTGCTCGACCGTAACATAAGACAAAAACCGCTTGGGACTCACACCAGCCCAGCGCGTGAACAGTCTCTGAAAATGAAACGAGCTTAGGCCAACCCTCGCGGCGATCGCATCGAGACTCGGCTGGTCCTCATGGCGTTCCAGCACATACGCGATGGCGTCACGAACGCGTGTGTAATCTCGTGCCGCGTCTGTAATTGAGGATGGCGAAGAGACTGAGTCCTTTGGCATGGGCGAAACTTTACGCCCGCCCAGGAGCCGGAGCGACCCGTTTCTTGCTATCCGTCGGAGCCTTAGACGCCGTCCTTGAACGGTTGCGGCTCCATTTCACGCTCGTAAACTTCATAGCTGGAGACATTCGGCTCCTGCCATTCCGTCGGCGCCGTGAGGTAATCCGGGTATTTCGCTTGTGTGTACTCGAGGATGTGCGGTGGCAATCCTTCGACTCCCTCCGGCATGCGCCGGGTGACCGTCTTATAGAATAAGTGGCCCGGCATTTGGGCCATCAACATCCACGGCAGCCACGGCGAAATGCGCTGCCAGGACCCCGTTGTCTTGACGCTGGTCAAGTTGGGATCCATGAGTTCGGAGAGGCGGGTGTGGACCTGAATGGCTTCGAGAACCTGTGTCACCTCACCATGGGATTCCCGCGGCCACTCGTCCGGCTGAAGCACGGCCCTGTGTGTGGTGTTGACACCGAAATCAACAACCGCGTGATCACCCATAACAAGCCATGGAAAGATGAACGGGTACGTCACCTTGGTCGGACCGACACCGAAGGAATAGGTCGGCGCCCAGGTGGAATTGACGACATCGTTGTGGACGTGGACGACCTTGACCGTCTCGTCAAGGAACGGATTGTGCCACTCATCCATCACTTCGCCGGTCTTGAGATCCGTGTAATAGGAAACTTCCTTGTGCAGCTTTCGCCAAGCGTAATCACCGATCTGGAAGGTTCGGGTCATTCCGAAGCCTTCATACCCAAACAACGGCTCAAGGCGCTTGTCGCCCCCGACATATGCAAGGACATTCCCCTTGAAGTACCCGCACGTTTCAATGCCGTCGCGCGTATCCGACATCAACTTACAAAAAGCCAGCGTGTTGTGTTCGGCTTTGTTGGGATCGAAGGATCCACCGAAATCAAGCTCGGTGGCATAGCCGTTCGATTCGGCATGTGCGGCTGTAGACGCAACACCGCCTGCGGCTGCGGCAAGACCAAGACCGGCGCCGAGAGCCTGGCGGCGATTGAGAAGAAAACGGTCGACGGCTGAGGCGAGCATGGTGGGATCCTTAATCCGAGAAAAATAACAAGCGCAACAATGGCCGGTCGCTGGCGGAAAATGCTATCACGGCGCTTCCCAGCAACCGATGGTCGGACATCAGGCCTTCACCTTGGAATCGCGCCCCAGCCCATTAAGAAATTGACTGCATCATGCTGACCATACGACCCGCCGAAGCCCAAGACGCCGCCGGCATCGCCAATGTTCACGTCAAAACCTGGCGAGCGACGTACACGGGCTTGCTGCCAGCATCGTACCTCAAAACGCTGACTCTCGAGAGCCGATCTATCACCTGGGCACGCATGCTGAAGAATCAGGATCCGGACCTCGTAATTCTTGTGAGTGAAAACGACGATGGAGATATCGTCGGCTTCGGTAGCGGCGGTTCCATTCGCAGTGTCGTCCCGGGCCATGCGCAGGAGATTTCTGCCCTATACGTGCTCCCCGGCTATCAACGGGCCGGCCATGGGCGACGCCTGTTCATGGCCACGGCCAATCGCTTGGCACAGCGCGATGGTGAGGGTTTGGCCGTGTGGGTTCTAGAGGGCAATCCGTCGGCTGAATTCTATAAGAAACTCGGGGGCGAGGTCGTATCTTGCCGGACGATCAGAATCGCCGGTACCGACATTGAAGAAATCGCATTCGGCTGGCCGGAAATTCCGTCTTACGGTTAACGCGCGATCCGAAGACCGGGCATCGCCGCCGGCCGGGGCCATAACACCGGAAAGAGATCGCAGGGCATCTTATCACCCGCCTTCAACCCGGGATCGACGATCGGCCGCGATCCTTTCTTGCGAACAACGTAATAGGCATCATCGCCCGTGAAGCGAAAGGCGACCGCGCGGCGGCGGCGCCGTGTCGTATTGCCCGGTGCGGCGTGCAACGTGCGCAGGTGATTGACGATGATGTCACCCGGATCGGTCTCGTAGGAAACGATGTCGTAGTCCTCGAGGTGCGCGTCGATATCCGGCAGTGGCTCGTAGTCGTCGGTTTCGTAGGTGATGTTGGGATCGAATCCGGTGGCCTGATAAAGCGTTCCGGACCGGTGCGAACCTCTGATCCATTCCACAGCGCCGGAGTCATGGGTTACGGGATCGACGGCGACCCAAATGGAAATCAGCTGTTCGCCGTCGGCGTACATATATGTTTGATCTTGGTGCCAAGGGCTGCGTGCTGGTGTGTGAGGCTCCTTGACGAACATTTGGTCGAGCATATGCACGGCTGTTTGCGAGTGCATGAATGCAGCGGCTACCTCCGCGAGCGGGCTGCGCAACAGGAAGTCGCGTATAGCTTCTTCGAAGGTCCACATAAATACGTCGCCGGCAAAGCGTCCGGACGAACCATCCGAGTTAAAATTACGGCCCTTTGGGCCAGGCCGCTCCAGGCAGGCGTCTATTCCCTCTGCCAAGCGGCTTACTAGGTCAGCGCTTAAGACCTGCCTTAAGCAGATCACGCCATCGCGGGCAAATGCAGCCTTATCGTCGTCGCCAAGTGCGAGCGATGCCATCGACCTTAGTCTCTTGTCGGCGGTGTCGGCGGCGGCAGTACGTCACTACGCCGATCCTTCGCTCCGTGTTTCTCGGCCATGTCATGTAGTTGACCGACGAATTCGTTGAGCTTCGCCACGCGCACGTTCACATCGGGATTATTATCCATGGCCTCGGAGTCACGAAGAAACTTGGTCATCGCATCGCATTGGCGCTGCAACGTACTAACGGAATCGAGCAAGGATCGGGCCTTCGGCGTGTAGCTGTCGTGGACGCTGCGCAAGTTGCCGAGGAGCATCGTGATTAGTGCTTTGACGAATGGATCCGTCTTTTTCATTTTGTCGGACAGAAGTTCGACCGAGATCATCGTCAGCGTCGTATCTTCGAGGGTAAACGCGGTGGCCATACGCGGGCTGCCGTCGATCACCGCCATTTCGCCGAACAGTTCACCCTTGCGCAACGTGGCCAGCGGTACCTTACGGTCTTCCACTTCCCGATAGATGCCAACCGCACCCGAATTAACGATGTAGGCCGCATTGCCGACCTCTCCCTGACGGAACAGGGTTGTCCCCTTCGGATATTTGACAATTTCTATGGACTGATCCTCGAGACCTTTAGCCATGATGCCTCAATCAATAGTCCGGTGTTATACCGGCGCTTGGCTTGCGGTGTCATTGTAGACGGGGTACAGGGCGGCGACAAAGTGTAATACTCTGGAATGACAGCATTTTACTTGGCCCATGTGGTTTGGGCTCCAACATAGTTTTGGTGGGGGTAGACGCTTTTGACGGCCTTGGTGCGCTTCATTGAAATTGTCGACTGGCTGAATGAATGGATCGGTCGGTTCATGGCCTGGCTGACTCTAGGCTGTGTGATGACGTGTTTCCTGGTTGTTGTCCTGCGTTATGGGTTCTCAATAGGTTTTCCCTGGATGCAGGAGCTTTACGTCTGGCAGCACGCGGCTGTTTTCATGATCGGTGCGGGATACACGTTGCTCCACGGGGGGCACGTCAGCGTCGACATTGCGTATTCGAGATTCAAGGCCAAAACAAAAGCCTGGGTTGATATCGCCGGAACACTCCTGTTCCTGTTGCCCTGGATGGCCATTCTGGCCTGGACATCCAGCCAGTTCGTTCTCTCCTCCTGGTCCATCCGGGAACCGTCGTCGCAGGCCGACGGCATGCCGGCTCTATACCTGTTAAAAACCGTCATTTGGGTTTTCTGCGCTGTCGTGACGCTGCAGGGCCTATCCCTGGTCGCCAGACGCGTATTGTTCCTCTCCGGGCAAGAGGAATACTCGCCGGGCGAGCCGGGTCAGCCTCATCACACGCCAGAGGAGTCGGTGTGATGGGGGAAGTGCTCGCCGCTCTGATGTTCTTAGCGACCATCCTTATCGTACTTGCCGGATTTCCAGTCGCCTTCACTCTGGCCGGTACGGCTCTTGGGTTCGCCGCGGTTGGAATCTCTCTCGGCATTTTCGATCCCAGCCTGCTTAGCGCGCTCAGCAGCCGCTACTTCGGGACGATGACCAACGAGGTCTTGGTCGCCGTTCCGTTATTCGTCTTCATGGGCGTCATGCTCGAGCGATCGAAGATCGCCGAGGAGCTTTTGACGACCATGGGCGAACTATTCGGTACGCTGCGCGGCGGTTTGGGAATGTCGGTGATCCTGGTGGGCGCGCTTCTGGCCGCTTCGACCGGCATCGTCGGCGCGACGGTCGTCACCATGGGACTGTTGAGCCTGCCCGTGATGACCCGGGCCGGATACGATCCCAAGCTGGCCTCTGGCGCGATCTGCGCATCGGGCACCTTGGGTCAAATCATTCCGCCATCGACCGTGCTCATATTCATGGGCGATATTCTGCAGGGCGCTAACCAGCAAGCACAGCTGGAGATGGGTAATTTTTCGCCCGCCCCCCTCTCTGTCGGCCAGCTGTTTGCCGGCGCCATGCTGCCGGGCTTAATCCTCGTAGTGCTGTATATGTGCTGGATCGCGTTCCGCGCCATCACCGCGCCTGAGTCCTGCCCGGCGCTGGAGCAAACGCCCGAACAGCGCCGCGGTCTCTTCGGGCGCGTGCTGCGCGCCCTCCTGCCGCCTCTCATACTGATCTTCGCCGTGTTGGGATCGATTCTCGGCGGTATCGCGACACCGACTGAGTCCGCTTCGGTTGGTGCTGTTGGGGCGATGGTTCTAGCCGCATTCAAGCGCAGTCTTTCGATGGACGTCCTGACCGCGGTGATGCGCTCGACACTAACCATCAGCTCCATGGTGTTTGTAATTCTGCTTGGGGCGTCCGTTTTCAGCCTCGTATTCCGGGGCCTGGGTGGCGAGGATGTCGTTTACGACTTGCTCGCCTCCATGCCCGGTGGAGCTGCCGGCGCCGTGTTCATCGTCATGGTGGTGATCTTCGTGCTGGGTTTCTTCCTCGACACGTTTGAGATCATCTTCATTACGGTTCCGATCGCGGCACCCGTTCTAATTCGTCTCGGTGTCGATCCGATCTGGCTGGGTGTTGTGATCGGCATGAATTTACAAACAAGCTTTTTGACGCCACCGTTCGGTTTCGCACTGTTCTACTTGCGCGGTGTTGCCGACGCCGCCATTCGGACGCTCGATATTTACCGAGGTGCCATTCCATTTGTCGGGCTGCAGATCGTAGGCATTGCTTTGCTGTGGACCGTTCCGGGCCTAGCAACCTGGCTGCCCGACCGCTTGTTCAATCAGCCCGTGGAAATTGACGCCAGTATTCAGAGCATCCCGGCAAGGGCTCCGGGGGAACGTGGGGATATCGATCAGTTTGAAGGACTGTTGGTAGATCCCGCAGACCAGCCTCCGCCCGAATTGGATCGGTTCGATAACCTGATCCCGGACTAGACGAACTTAAGTGCGTAATCCAAATTCGAACGGCAGACGTCGGGCGTTGATAAAGGCCTGCTCGCCCAAGCGCGTCCACGGCATGATGTCCTTGCGGAAGGCGAGGAAGTCCTCAATGATGCGCCGCACGATAGGCGTACCGCCGTCGTAAACTTCGTTCAGCACTTCATTGGCGGCGCGCCCACACGCCATCAGCACATCTTCGGGCAGAGCACGCACCTGAACGCCGTGTTCCTGAACCAGCGCGCGTAACGCAGGGCCGGAACGCGCGTTATATTCGGCCAGCATGTCTTGGTTGGCTGCATCACAGGATGCTTTGACGATGGCCTTGAGATCGTCGCTGAGCGACTGCCATTCCTGTTCGTTGATCATCATTTGCAAGGCCGCGCCGGGCTCATGGTAACCGTAGGAATAATAATACTTGCAGACCTGATAGAACCCGAGCGACAGATCGTTATACGGCCCGACCCATTCCGCTCCATCGACCGCGCCGGACTGAAGCGCTGGAAAAATCTCACCGCCGGCGAGTACGACAGGCGTCGCGCCAAGTTTTTGAAGGATTTTTCCCTGGTTTCCCGGCGCTCTGAATTTGAGCCCCTGGAAGTCTTCGATGCTGCGGATTTCTTTCCGGAACCAGCCGAGCATTTGCGTGCCGGTGTTGCCGGCGAGAAAAGCACGCACCCCGAATGGTGCATAAAGCTCATCCCACAATTTTTGACCGTTGCCGTATCCGACCCAGGCCTCGATTTCGTTCGCCGTGAATCCCCACGGAAAGGCCGTGTAAAAGGCGCACCCTTCCGACTTCCCGAGGTGGTAGTAAGACGCATCGTGACCGAGTTGCGCTGTGCCTTCGGCGACGGCATCGAAAACGCCCAAAGCAGGAACGAGTTCGTTGGCTGCATAGACTTTGACAGTGATGCGGCCGCCCGAAAGTGCCGTGATCCTCTCACCCAGACGCTCCGCACCCGTGCCAAGACCGGGCAGGCCTTTCGGCCAGCTGGTCACCATCCGCCACTCTTTCAAGCCCTGCGAGATTGCCGGAGCGGCAAATGCGGTGGACGACGCGGCGGCACCCGCGACAGCAGACTTTTTCAGGAAGGAACGGCGCTTGAGAGCGCCCTTGGACGCGGTCTTGTGTGGGGTATCGCTCAACTGACCGTCCATGTGTTACCGCTGCGCAGAAGCGCGTCGACGTCACCAAGGCCTTTTTCTTTGGCCGCATCCACCTGCGCACGGACCGCTTGCTCATAAGCGGGCGCGGGATCGCAATATATGACACCAAGCGCAATCGGCATTGTCGGCGGCTTCATCGCGACCAAAAGGTTGGCCAACACACGATTGGTTTCGTCGTGAACGAGGATGTCATCTTCCGTCACACCGTTTTCGCCGATCGTCACTGCTTCGATTTCGAAGGTACCAGGCTTGATACGCAGACCCTTATTTGCGTCGGCACCGTAGATCAATTTCTGGCCGTGACGGACATGAATTTGCGAGTCCTTCGCTACTTGCTTCTCGGTAAAGTGCGCGAACGCGTCGTCGTTGAAGACGATGCAGTTCTGGATAATTTCAACAAATGACGCGCCTTTATGATCACGGGCGCGAGTGAATACTTCACCGAGCTCCTTGGCTTGGATATCGATGCCGCGAGCAATGAAGCGGGCATTGCACCCTAGAGCGAACGTACAGGCATCGATGGGCGCATCGACGGACCCCATCGGCGTCGAGGGAGACTTCTGGCCAAGTTTGGATGTTGGCGAGTACTGACCTTTGGTCAGTCCATAAATCTCGTTGTTAAACAGCAGAAACTGAACATCGACATTGCGCCGCAGCAGATGAAGCAGGTGATTGCCGCCGATCGACAGCGCGTCGCCGTCTCCGGAAACAACCCATACATCGAGATCTGGATTGGCAAGCTTCACGCCGCTCGCGATGGCCGGGGCACGGCCGTGGATGGTGTGAAAGCCATACGTTGCCATGTAGTACGGAAACCGCGATGCGCAGCCGATACCAGAAACGAAAACGGTGTTGTCCGGCTGCGCGCCCATGTTGGCCAAGGCCATCTGCACAGCTTTGAGAATGGCATAGTCACCGCAGCCGGGACACCAACGCACTTCCTGATCGGACGCGAAGTCCTTGGGCTTGAGTTGTGATGGTTCAACTTGGACGTTCATAGTATCTCTCTTCTCCCACGCGGTTCAGTTCTGCACACGCGTGCGTATCGCGTCTTCGACTTCCCGGATGGTCAGCGGCTGGCCGGTTACTTTCAAGTGCCCTTCAATATCCTGCCGCGTCTGACTGCGCAGGAAAGTGAGCATTTGGCCGTTGTTCATTTCGGCCACCAGCACTTGATCGTACTTTTCAAGCAGGGCGATCAAGTTTGATGGCAGCGGCCACAAATTGCGGATATGGATATGGGAGACATCATGGCCGGCTTCGCGCATGTTGGCGACGGCGCGGTTGATCGGTCCGTAGGTTGAGCCCCAACCGACCACCGCAAGGCGTCCACCTTCGGTACCCTCTTCAACAGTCTGCTTGGGAATGTCGTTGGCGATACCATCGATCTTCGCCGTACGAAGATCGGTCATGCGCTGATGGTTTTCCGGATCATACGAAATATTGCCGGACCCATCCGCTTTCTCAATGCCGCCAATACGATGTGTCAGGCCCGGGGTGCCAGGCTTGACCCACGGCCGGGCCAGCGTCTCTGGGTCGCGGGAGAACGGCTGAAAGCCCTCCACTTCATCGCGGAAGGACACAGGAAAGGGTGTGTAATCCGATAGCGAGGGAATGCGCCACGGCTCGGCTGCGTTGGCAATGTAGCCATCGGACAGCAAGTAGACCGGCGTCATGTATTTGGTAGCGATACGAACGGCCTCAATAGCGGTTTCAAAACAATCCCCTGGAGAGCGTGCAGATAAGACCGGAACCGGCGCGTCCGCGTTGCGCCCCCAAACCGCCAGAAACAAGTCGGACTGCTCTGTCTTCGTTGGCATGCCGGTCGACGGACCAGCGCGTTGAGTGTCGACAATCACCAGCGGCAGTTCGGTTGAGATGGCGAGACCGATTGCTTCCGTCTTCAGCGCGATTCCCGGACCGGAACTGGCCGTTATTCCCATTGTGCCGGCGTATGACGCGCCGATGGCCGAACAGGCCGCCGCGATTTCGTCTTCCGCCTGAAACGTTGTCACGCCGAAGTTCTTTAAGCGTGAGAGGTAGTGCAGGATCGGCGACGAGGGCGTAATGGGATACGAGCAAAAGGTCATGTCGAGGCCGGCCAGTTTGCAGCCCGCCACCAAACCCCAAGACAGCGCTTCCGCACCCGTGACGAGGCGGTACAGACCCGGCTCGAATTCCATTTCGGGCATACAGACACGTGGAATATCGCCCGAAATCTCAGCGGTTTCGCCGTAAGCGTGACCCGCCTTCAGCGCCGCGATGTTCGCCTGTGCGATCGGTGAGTCAGCGCCGAATTTCTTGTTCACGAAGGCTTCGGTTGCATCGACGGTGCGGCCGTACATCCAGGAAATGAGCCCCAGCGTCCACATGTTCTTGGCGCGCAAAGCTTCCTTCTGTGTGACTTCGAAGGGCTTGGTCGCCTCCAGCGTCAAAGCCGAAACGTCAATTTCCAGCGTTCTATATTCGCCTAACGTCTTGTCTTGGCGCGGATCGATTTCGAACCCCGCCTTCTTGAGATTGCGCTCATTAAAACTGCCGCTATCCATCAGGATAAGGCCGCCCGAACGCACGTCCTTGTAATTGACCTTCAGCGCGGCCGGATTGAGCGCGACAAGAACGTCGGGCGCATCGCCGGACGTCTTGATGGTGCGCGAACCGAATTTGATCTGAAAAGCGGAGACGCCGTAGGTGGTGCCGACAGGCGCACGAATTTCCGCCGGGAAATCTGGGAACGTCGCAAGCGAGTTATGATCAAGTGCGGTGGCCTGAGAAAACTGAGCGCCGAGCAATTGGACACCGTCACCGGAGTCTCCGGCGAAGCGGACGACGACTGAATCCGTATCCGCTTCGGACATGGGAGAAGCATCGGGCTGGTCGCCTTGCGTGGGGTTCGCTTGTAAATTCATACGGGAGAGGTCCTCTCAAACCGCTGGACCGAAGGCGCGGATGGCGGTGTGTGGCAAAACTGCTTCATTTATAAGGGGTTTGGCGCGGCGAGAATACCCAATTCCAAGCCCGACCAACTGATGAAAAGAAATACCTCCGGCATGCTTCGGCTGGGCCATGACGGTCGAGACTCGCCACTATCCTAAGCCTTCAGGGCAGCATTAAAGCGGTCCAGCCCGGACGACAGGTCGGCAATCAGGTCTGCAGGGTCTTCCAAGCCAACATGAATGCGGATGCCCGGCTCCGGTTCGGTCCATTTGGTCGCGGTTCGGGCGTGGTTGGGCGACGAGGCGCAGATCAAGCTTTCGTACCCGCCCCAGGAGTAGCCGAGCGGGAAGTACTCAAGGCCATCGATCAGGGCGTACACCGCCTCGCGGGACGTCTGCTTGAACACGACACCAAATAGCCCGCTGGCGCCGTAGAAGTCGCGTTTCCATAGGCCGTGAGAAGGGTCTTCCGGCAACGCAGGATAGAGCACCCGTTTGACCTCCGGCCGGTCTTGAAACCAGCGTGCGATCTCAAGCGTATTGGCCTGATGCTGCCGCAGCCTTACCCCGAGCGTTCGAATGCCGCGGGTCGCGAGATAAACATCGTCAGGCCCGGCTGCCACGCCGAGCTGCTGGCGGCCGCGATACAACCTCTCAAAATGAGTCTCGTTCGCCGTCATGCTGCCGAGCAACGCATCAGAATGCCCGACAATATATTTAGTGCAGGCATGTATTGAGACGTCGGCGCCGAGAGTTAATGGTTTGTGGAACAGTGGCGACGCCCAGGTGTTGTCGATCATGACGACAGCGTCCGGATTGGCCCGATGTGCCGCGGCAGAGATTGCCGGCAAATCCTGAATCTCAAACGTGTGAGAACCGGGGCTTTCCGTAAACACGATCTTCGTTTCCGGCGTCATCAACGCGGCGATACCTTCTCCGATCAGAGGATCGTAATAGGTGGTCTTCACACCGAAACGCGCCAAGGTGCCATCGCAGAAATTGCGCGTGGGCTCGTACACCGAGTCGGCCATTAACAAATGGTCTCCGGATTTTAGAAATGCGAGCAGCGCCGTGGTCACCGCACTGAGACCCGACGGGGCCAGGACCGTATCGTAGCCTTGTTCCAGTTCGGTGATGGCCTGTTCGAGAGTCCAGGTCGTCGGCGTACCTTTGCGGCCATAAAACAGAACTTTTTCATGGCTTCCAACCGCACCCTCCGCGGCAGCCTGCAAAGCGCTGGAATCCTTGAATACGATCGTCGACGCTCGATACACCGGCGTATTGACGACACCATGGTTGCGCGCATTTTCACCGCCGCCATGGATAATTTTTGTATCTTCTTTCATGAGCCCTTAGTGCCAATCAATTTGAATGAGCGCAATGCGTAAGAGTGCCTACACATGTGTTTTACTGGCCTAATTCCGCACGCGCCCATAGACCCAGTCTTCAACATGCGCCTCGCCAGACGGCGTTTGGCCGGGAGGCGCAAACCACATGTACGTGCGCTCACCGTGCAAGTCCGGCATGATTCTGAGATAAGCGTCAACTTTCATCGCATTGGGGGATTCGCTTTGTGTAAAGACACAGGCCCCAGAATCGTTGCGCCCGGCATACCCTGGTCCACTTCTCTCAAACACGATATCGCACCCCTCGGGATAACCTCTCAGATCAGCGAGCGTTATCGCTCGCGTCTTGTCATCGGGAGCGGTAACACCATTCAGAATAGTCCGGCCTGTCTCGCGCAGCGTGTAGAACTTCATCACCACGCCACGCTCTGACGGGAAGTAGGCCCACACCCTTTGTCCCGAGATATCGCCATCGCCATCGTTATGGCGCCATTCAACATAGACCGTGGCACCGGGAACATTTGGCATGTCGACCGGTGTCGCAAACATGTGGTGCACGTCGCGCAACTCGACAGGTAACGAACCGGTATCTTGCGCCGACGAACGTGCCGGGCGCACTTGCGGCATGTTGGAATATTCGCCTGTCAGAAGAGCAACGAGTTCGGCAACGTCTTCATCTGTTGCCGGACCGTCCGCTTGCGCCTCGGTACGCGCCGCGAAGATGGCAAGGACAATGACCGCGAATATGATCCGAATACGCATTTTTCGGTTTACTCTCTTCGACATGACCATAGCAAAACGCCCCGGACAGAGTCCGGGGCGTTTTTCGTGCCTATGATCGAACGGCCTTAGAAGTTGATCGATGTCTTAAGACCGAACTGGCGCTTGTTCTGCGGCGTAACGGCTACACCTTGGAAGAAGGTGAAGAACCCGAAGTCGATAGGACGGGAAAAGTCAGTCCACCGCGCACAGGCCGAGTAGTTGTCGTCATCGAAGGCGTTCTTGACCCACAATTCGACACGAAGATCGTCGCGCTCAATGCCCGCGCGGGCGTTGAACAACCAATAATCGTTACACTGAGCCAGATTGGCGACGGACACCCAAGTCTTACCGAAGTAGATGGCATCACCGCGGACAAACCAATCCCAAGTATCGGTAAGCGCTTGGGTATACGTCGATGTGATTGAGCCTGTCCATTTCGGATAACGGGCATGCTCATTGCCCTTCATATCAATGAAGTTGGCGTAGGTTTGTTCGAAGTTGGATTCAAAGTCCGTGAACTTGCTCGCGGCATACGCCAGACTGAAATCTGCCGTCCATCCCTCTGCGAGCAATGCCTGGCCTTCCAGTTCAAGACCGTAAACCTCGCCGGTGCCCGTGATCGTCGTGTTACGCGCAGTGAAAATTGGCGTGCCGTCCGCGAGAGATTGCAGGTCACCCAAAGGCGTTAAGTCCTGCGGCCGGCAACCGGTCGAGGTTGCATTGAACGGCTTACATGTTTCACGAATGGATGCGACGACGCGGCTCTTCTGATTCGACCACTTGCCGTAATACGCGGCCGTGGAAAAATTGAGGCGTCCGTCGAAAGCAGCCTGTTTCCACCCGATTTCGTAACTGTCCAATTTTTCTTCAGGCAGAATCGCGAATACCCGATCTCCGAGCTGAGCTTGGTACTGGGCCAATTCCTGCGCGTCTGCATTAACGACAAACGCGTTGGATTCCCCCGGGAGCACGCCTTGCGAGAAGCTTGCGTAGAGGTTGGTTTCTTCCGTCGGCTGATACTGAAGAATGACACGGGGGAGAATCGTATTGGCGTCGATGTCCCGGCCCGCTTTATCCAGCCTATCCTCTTGGTACCGGCCTTCCAGGTTAATCGTAAACTCGTCCGTTACATCGTATGAAACAGCGGCGAAGAGGCCGGTTGTTTCAACGTGATCAATGTTATTAAGACCGTTGGATGTCACCAGCGTCGGAATCGCACGACAGCCCGGCCCTGTCGCCGCCTGGTTGGGGAGTGTGTCCCAGCAAGGCAGCACAGAACGGCCACCCGTTCCGGATGTCGCGAAGTCTTGTTCGAAGTAGTTTACACCGACCAACCAGCGCAGTTTGCCTTCCTGATTTGAAGTCAGTCGCGCTTCGACGGACAAGTCTTCCTGGAACTGGGGATCGTTACTGATATTGCGAACCAGTGAAGTGAGCCCCTGCTCTCTCAGCCAGTTGGCTTCCATCTTGTTGAAGCCGCCTTGGATGACAGCGCTCATTCCATTATCGAAATCATAGTTAAGAGCGCCGCTGTAACGGTATGTATTCCGAACGAGGCCAATCTTATCGATGCTCGGGACCCCGCTAAAAATGTCCGGCTGCGGCGCATTGATCAGCGCATCAATCACAAAATCTGGATTGGTCTCGATCGTTCCCGCTTCAAGTTGCGGCCGCAGTGTCGTAACCCCATCGATAATCTTGAAGTTGCCGACGCGCGAAATCGCCTCTCCCAGACCGGGCACCTGACCACAGAACCAGTTAACCGGGTTCGCTTGCTCGCCGGCCTTCGTTGTGATCGTCGTTCCGCTGCACGTGTCGTTTTCCTCGCCGCCTACAAACCCGCCAGCGGGCGCGCCATCGTCATCGCGGCCATAGAACGCGCGCAGACGCAGCGAGAGGTTCTCGTTGGGTGTAGCGAAAAGGGTGGCATTAATTGTTCTAGTGGACTGTTCGCCCAGTTCACCGCCGTCAGTCGCTGTCCACATGCCGCCACGGCTGTACAATCTGGCACCGATGCGCGCGGCCAATTTGCCGTCAACGACCGGACCTTCAACGCTGGCCGACACATCAAACTCATCGTATGTGGCGCCGGAGGCCTGAATCTTGCCTGAGAACTCCTCAGTGGACGGATTGCGCGTGATGTAATTGACCGCGCCGCCAAAGGTGTTACGACCGAAGTACGCAGCCTGCGGCCCTTTGATCACTTCGACGCGTTCAAGATCGTCGAGCGGAATGGAATGGGTCGATCCCAGCACGTATATGCCGTCAACAAAGAGCGCGCCCAACTGGAACGTTGGGATGTTCGAGTTCACATTCATGCCGCGGAAACGGATCGCCGGATTGAAACGTCCCGGGCGCTGGCCGCCCTGGTCGCTGTATTGCAGGCCGGCAACCTGCAACGAAAGTTCCTCAAGTCCCTTGAAGCCAGAGCGGTCAATGTCGTCAGCGGAAAAAACAGATATCGCGAGTGGAATTTCCTGAAGCGACTCTTCGCGCTTACGCGCGGTAACCACGATTTCCTCTAAAGCCAAGCTTTGCGCCAATGCCACTTCACTTGCCGCGAACGACAACGCAAGTGCGCCGGCCCCGTATAACAAATCACGCTTTGACATGGGTTCCCCCTCTTGGTTGCATTCAGCCGAGCGGCGACCCTGTTCAGATGTCCGTCACCGCCGGTCTTACCCCATTCAACCTGCGCGTTAGAAGGCGTCTGACACCTCTCGCAGGCGTTACTCTGCGCCACTATGGCAAAGAGGAATGATCATTTCAATATTATCTTGGTAATAGTATTTTATGCTATGTAATGCCGATTTATTGGACTTATTTTTTACAGGGCGCGGATTCGCCGCAGGCCGTTTCGGTGTGTGCGTTTGTTACGTCTCATGGCGCGAAATTTTTGCCGTTTTCGCTACGGTTGAGACTAGAGAATCGTGAGAACTGTTGCAGAAATAACGCGGTCGAGCCGCATTTGTCCGGACTTAAAAAGATTGGTCTTTCCCCTCCCTGTGATTGCGCTAGGCTAGGGTCAACTTCAGGCCCCTAGTGGGAGCGATGTCGCTCCAAAGCGCCGCCGCATGGCCTGAAGGTCACCTGCCACAGAGAAACCCAATGAAGGGGAGAGTTCATGACGTTCAAGACATTCGGCCTTAGGGCATTTGCTTTAGGGACGGCCGCTGCGGTTGCCTTGCCGCTGGCCGCGCAGGCGCAACAGGTTGCGCTCGAAGAAATCGTGGTGACGGCGCGCAAGCGCGCTGAAAGCCTCCAGGAAATTCCGGTCGCGATCTCGGCGTTCTCCGCCGATCAGATGGAAGTGACCGGTGCAGCCAACCTCGTCGACCTGTCGAAATTCACGCCCGGCATTCAGTTCAACGAGCAAGGCGTGCAGGAGCCGGGACGCCTTTACACCGCCATTCGTTTCCGCGGACTGGGATCGGAAATTAAAGAGCCGTTCGGTCAGGTTGGCTCGGCCTTCGTCGACGGCATTTACGTGTCGTCGGGTGTATCGAGTTTCGGTACGGAAAACTTTGAGCGTGTTGAAATCGTCAAAGGCCCGTCCTCGGCCTGGCTGGGCCGTTCGACTTTTGCCGGCGCGGTCAACATGATCACTAAGACGCCGAGCACGACGGAATACTCCGGCCGTATTACGGCAAAGCTTGCGGAAGACGGCACCTATGACAATTCCGTCTCCCATGAAGGTCCGATTGTCGAAGATAAACTGGCCTACCGTTTGTTTGCGCAAGGCTACGGCACGGACGGCCAGTACACTGCCAGCGACGGCGGTGACTTGGGCAAGGAGCGCACAGAAACGTTAAGCGCAACCCTTTACGCGACACCGACGGACGATCTCAGCATTCGCCTGAATGCGATTTATGCCAAGGATAACGATGGCGCGCCTTCAGGCCTGTTTATCACCGGGCCCCAAGGCCTTCGCGGAACAAACACCGATGCACTGACCAATTGTTTCAGCAGTGGAAAGACAAACCCCACGACGTTCCGCCGCAATGACCCGACACAACCGACTTTGACCGACTTCATTTGCGGTGAAATTCCGACGGCATTGGACTTGGTGGACTCAAACACCAAGATCGAACCTGAATTCGTGACGTTCTGGAACGACATCGTGCCCCAGAACGATAGCGCGTTGTTTCTCGACCATGTGGGCATTAAACGCAAACAGCGCCGGGCATCACTCCAGATCGATTATGATCTGAACGCCGGCGGCTTCCTCGAAGGGTCGTCAATCACTCTGTTGGGCGGATACGGCAAAGAGCAGGTCACCAGCATCCGTGACTTTGACATCACACCGGCAGCGAACTGGCTCTCCCGCGACCCTCAGATTGTTATTACAAAACAGTACGAAGCCCGTTTGGCATCCGGTCAAGGCGATGCTTTGACGTGGTTGTTGGGCGTCAGCTACTTCGATGCCTCGTTCTCCAGCCAGTTCTCGGGCGGGGAAGTTGTCGTCGGTCACGACGGCGGCCTGGCATCGGTTTTGTCTGCCTTTGACCTCGATACGATTTTTGGGCGGGCATCGGACGGACTATGCCCCTGCGGCTTCCCGCCGCTCGATCCGCCACCCCGCAACTCCGGTAAGACGTTCGGCGTGTTCGGCAGCATCGGCTACGACATCACCGACGAGATTGGAATCGACTTTGAATGGCGCTGGCAGGAAGACAAAATCCGTGCGGAAACAGCATCTATCCAAGCCTCATTTCCGTTTATCGAGCCCTTCGTCACGGGCGGCGGGACGGGCCTCGGCATCGAACTCGGCGACGAGTTCAAGAGCTTCCTGCCCCGTCTGACGTTGCAGTATCAGCCGAGCGATGAAACGAACATCTGGGCGACATATTCGGAAGGCAACAACCCTGGCTTCTTCAACCTAGACCTGATCACCCGTCCGGAAACGGACATCGACTTGATTCTGGCCCAGCTCCCGGACACCAACTTGTTCGCGGATGAAGAAAGCCTGAAGAACTACGAGTTGGGCTGGAAGCAGCAGCTCATGGAAAACCGGGTCAACTTCTCACTGGTTGGTTACTTCATGGAATGGAGCAACCAGAAAACCCGCACCGCTGCCCCGTTCGATCGGCCTGATGGTTCACAAGGCATCGCCAATCTCGTCGTTGGCGGTTACTCGACCGATATCTACGGCGCTGAATTCGAAGCAGTCGCGGCCTTGACCGAAAACATCACCCTGAATGCCGGCCTCAACTACGCCGATGCCGAGTTCCAGGACTTCGATTGCGGCTTCGCCGACAAGTTCGCACCGGCTGACCCGGACGGAAACTTGAGCTGTGACGGCAACTCGCCGGTGCAGTTTCCGAAGTGGAGCGGCTCGTTCGCTGCCACATGGGTCGACAGTCTGACCAACGACTGGGACTACTTCATCCGCTTTGACGGCACCTACACCGGCAAGCGTTTTACGGATGAGAAGAACTTCTCCTGGATCGGCGATCAGTGGCTGTTCAACCTGCGTGTCGGCTTCACCGATCAGAACCTGCGTGTCGAAGGCTTCGTCACCAATCTGTTCAACGACAAGCAGTATCTGGCAGGCAACCGCTGGACCGACTTCTCGGCGGATCGGGGCGGACTGTTCCCGTTCGAATTCGGGTTAGCCAACGGCATCGCGTTGACCGCTCCGAAACTGCGTCAGTTCGGTGTTCGCGCGGCTTACGACTTCTAAGCTGCATCAAACTACTCTGAAGGAAACGCCCCGGCATTGCCCGGGGCGTTTTCTTTTGTACTGACGCAATGCTCCGCCTAGGCTTGGGTCATGCGGTCGATCTTCGCCATTGCCCTAACCTGCTGCTGCGCCGCCGCCGCGGTCGCGCAGGATGTTGTTCGCATCGGGACGACCGCGCTACCGCCGACTCTCGGCAACCCCTACCGGAACACGGGGACGCCGAATATCTTCACGTGGAGCGCAACGTTCGACGGCCTCACACGCATTGATGCCGCCGGCACGTTGCATCCTTGGCTGGCGACGTCATGGGAAACAACCGATGACCTAACGTGGCGCATTAAACTGCGTGACGATGTCGTCTTTTCCAACGGCGCACCCTTCACGTCAGACGCTGTCGTCAACGCCGTTGATTTTTTCCTGAGCGATGGGTCTGTCCGCGAGGCCGTCGCCCGCGAATTCGCGTTCATCGCTGGGGCGCGGGCGACAGGGCAACACACCGTTGAAATCCGCACCACACAACCCACCCCACATTTGCCGCGCACGCTGCCCCTGATGCACATAGTGGAACCCGCACAGTGGCGCCGGCTGGGGCCGGATGGGTTTGCACAGAATCCGGTGGGCACGGGCCCCTACCACCCCGTCGACTATGGCACGACGCGGATCGAGTTCGAGGCGGTGCCGACATCCTGGCGACAGCCGAAGATCGCCCGCATGGAGATGATTGCAGCGCCGGACGCTTATACGCGCGCACAGGCGGTGATTGCGGATCAGATGGACATCGCGATGGGAATCGGACCGGAGGAAGTCACCGCGATCGAGGCGGCGGGCGGCCTTGGTTTGGACTGGCCCACCGCGGCGTTGTGGGCGATCAATTTCCATCATGGCCGCGGCCATGCGTTGGACGATGTCCGGATACGGGAAGCCTTAAATCTCGCGGTCAATCGGCGTCAGTTGGTGGATGTATTGCTAAACGGTAAGCCGGAACTGCCCACACAGGCGGCGACATCAAACACCTACGGATTTGATCGATCGCTGCCACCGATTCCATATGACCCCGATCGCGCCCGTGATCTTTTGGCAGACGCCGGATATCCCGACGGGTTCACGTTCATTGTGCAAGGCGTGATCGGCTCCGGGGCGAACGATGCCGCCATGTATCAGCTTGTCGCGCAGGACCTCGCGGCTGTCGGTGTCACCATGGAAGTCCACACTTTCCCAGTCACGCAGCTGATCCGCAGCGTCATGGAGGGCGGCTGGGACGGCGATGCCTTCGGCGTGACCTTCGCGGCGGAGCCAACGCTCGATGTGTTGCGCCCGATGCGCAATCACTCCTGCTTGTGGCCGCACCCGTGGTACTGCGACCAGCGTATTATGCCGAAGATCAATGAAGCTCTGGTGACATTCGACGAGGTCCGCGGTCTTGAGCTGCGGCACGACATCATGAAGTTTTACCGGGACGAGTGGGTGGCTTTATATCTCTATCAAATCGTCAGATTCGCCGGAACACGCGCCAACGTGCGCGGGTTCACCGAGGTGAACGGATTTGTCGCCTACGAAGATATTGAATTCGTCGACGAGTGATCCGCTTACGCATCCTGTTCCTGTATTTTGTGCTCGGCAGTACACCCGCCGGCGCCCAGGTCCTGCGCTTGGCTCTGCCTGAGTTGCCGCCCGGCCTGGGCTACCCCTACCGCGTCATGACCATGCCGACTCTCTATACGATTTCATCGGTGTTCGATGGCCTGACCCGGATCGACCGGAATGGCGAACTTCAGCCCTGGCTTGCGACATCTTGGACTCAAACCAGCCCGACCACGTGGGTATTCCGCTTGCGTGACGATGTCGTATTCCATAACGGGCGACGCTTTACGGCCGACACCGTCGTCGCCGTTGTTACCTTTTTATCCGCGCGCGCAAATTCGGGTGAAGCGGTCGCAACGGAAATGGAGTTTCTGCATAGCGCCGCTGCCGTCGACGATCACACGGTAGAAATTCGCACCGACTACCCGGTTCCTATTCTGCCCCGGTTTCTTCCGGTTATGCACATGGTCGAACCGGAGGCCTTTACAGAAATCGGGCCGGAAGCCTTCGCCTTGGAGCCGGTCGGCACCGGGCCATTTGCGGTCGAGGAGTTCGGCCCAGCCAAGGTGACGATGACCGCTCACGCTGCCGGTTGGCATCCACCGCGCGCCGATGGCCTGGAGATTTATGCCGTCCCGGACGCGACGTCACGCGTTCAGGCTCTTATTTCGGGGTCGGTCGACATCGCCCTGGCCCTCGGTCCGGATGACCGTAGTCTTGTCGAGTCCATCGGCGGCGAGTTCCGCGGCTGGCGTAGCGAGACGGTACGTACGATTTCATTCGTCCTCTCTGAAAAGCCGGGGCCCTTGGACGATGTACGTGTGCGGGAGGCGTTAAACCTGGCAATCGACAGGCAAAGCATCATTGAAGGGTTGCTGGGTGGCGTGACTATGCCGGCAAACCAAGGCACAACGCCGGCGGCGGAAGGGTTTAACCCCGACCTACCACCCATTCCTTACGACCCGGGCCGAGCGCGCGCATTGCTTGAGGAGGCGGGGTATGGAGATGGCCTTACCCTCACCGTCGAGTCAGTCGTCGGTGCAAGCGGCACGGATCGCGCGATGTACCAACAGGTCGCGCGATACTTACGGGACGTTGGTGTCAAAATGTCGACGGTCCCTGTGACGTTTTCGCATTTGTTCGATCACTTTGAGCGCGGCGGCTGGCACGGGGACGCCTTCGGTATGGTCTACAGCACGGAACCGGTAATCGATAGCATCAGGCCGCTGCGAAACAATTCCTGCCTGCGCCCAGCTCCCTGGTACTGCAATACGGAGTTATCGGATCTCATCGAAGACGCGCTCACTGAACCAGACGTAAATAAAAGAATCGCTCTGAAGCAACATATAGTGGCGCGGTACCGGGAAGAGGCGCCGGCAATATTTCTTTGGCCTGAACCGCGTTTTGCCGGTCTTGGCCCGCACGTGACCGGGTACGACGACGTGCACGGTTTCATCAGCTACGATAGGCTCGCATTAGAGCGCGAGGAGTGACCTTGATTCGACACTTATATATTTGGCTGGCCGTCTGCTTTGGCATTGAACCGGCTATCGCTCAAACCGAATTGCGCATGGGAATGTCGAGCCTGCCGCTGTCCCTCGGCAACCCGATGCGGTCGGGCGCGACTCCAACAATCTATTTCACACCCGCGATCTTTGATGGCCTGACGCGGCTCAGCCGCGATGGAGACCTGGAGCCATGGCTTGCAATCGCGTGGGAGCCCAAAGACACGAAGACATGGAGCGTAACATTGCGGGACGGTGTTAGCTTTTCTAACGGTACACCGCTGACCGCAGAAGCCGTTGCATTTGCTGTGAATTACCTCGCGAGCGAGGACTCCCTCGTCGAAAGCCTGAGACGCGAAATTCCTGAGCTTGCGGGTGCCCGAGCGGTTGATGACCGTACCTTCGAGATCATGACGGTCAATGAAGAACCGATTCTCATGCGGTCTCTCAGTATTCTGCCCTTGGTCGAACCCCGTCAGTGGATGCGCCTTGGCCGCGAAGGTTTTGCGCGGGAACCGGTTGGAACTGGCCCGTTCCGCATCACCAGCTGGGGTCCGACGGAAGCACGCATGGAGGCCGTTCCAACGTCCTGGCGCGCGCCGCTTGTCGACAATCTGACTGTGGTCGCGATCCCGGATAAGTCCGCCCGCATTCAGGCGCTTCAGTCAAACCGAATCGACCTCGCCATTGAGTTCGGTCCGGAAGACGGTGTGGTGATGGACGCAGCGGGACTAAAGGTCGAAAGCTGGATCGCCGCGGAAAATGCTGGGTTATCGTTTATTTTGACCCGCAATCCGGACTCGCCGCTTCAAGATGTCCGTGTGCGCGAAGCGTTGAATTTCGCCGTTGACCGCGACGTGTTAACTCAGGTGTTGCTTGAAGGCACAACGATTCCGGCAACGCAGGCGGTACCGCGCGCCGCCTTCGGATTCAATCCCGACCTACCGGCTATTCCATACGACTTGGAGCGAGCGCGCAGCTTGTTACGCGAAGCAGGCTATGAAAACGGCTTCGCATTCACGGCGGTCTCTGTCGCGGGCATTGGCGTCGGTTCGTCTGTCCTGCAAATCATGGCGAACGCATATGCCGACCTGGGCGTCATGATGGAAGTCCGCGCACTACCGATTCAACAATTCCTGCAGTACCCTCGGGCGGGGCAATTGGCCGGAGGACGTGGACGCGTTTTCCATGAATTGGCCGGCATGGCCGTCACTGGACAGTCTGCGCGCATTACGCCTGCACTCCTGCCTGCGCCGCGAGCCATGGTATTGCGACGAGCGCATTATGCCGATGATCACATCTGCAATGGCGGAATGGGATGAAACGGCCTCCTTGGCGATGCGCCAAGAAATCATGTCTTGGTATCGCGCGCAGTACCCGGCGGTGTTCATGTTTGAAACCGCACAATTCGCTGGCATGAGTCCGGACGTGTCCGGTTTTTCGATGATCAATAATATTATCAGCTTTGAAACACTTAGGATAAGCAACTAGCATGCGCGCCACAGCGCTTGAACGGGGAAGGACAAGAAAGAAATGAGATATCTCTGGATCGCAGTGGCGGCAGGGCTGGAGCTTTCGATCATGTCGGCGGCGGCTCAGGAACAGCGCTATACATTGCTGGAACGGGAAATCGAATATCTCATGGAAATCTGGCCCGGCGACTACGATAACCGGGAACAATTGCAGTTCGATTTTGATGTCGGCAAGCGCACTCTCGAAGACGGTGCGCACTTGCGCGTGCATAGTCAGATTCGGCGCGTCGATCTACCGGCGATCGGCAAGTACGTGCTGTATGTCGAGGAGTACCGCGACAACGATCCGGCCACCATCTTCCGCCAGCGCCTTTACGAAATTTCACCCGACGCCGAGGAAAAAGCGATTCGTGTCCGATTGCACTTCTTCAAGGACGGGAAAAAATGGCTCGGCGCTCACGACGATCCACAAAAACTTTCCGGACTGACTGCGGCGACACGATTACGTTGGATGGATGCGACCTACTCCTGAAACGGGACGTCAATAGCATCGCCGGCGGCATGAAAGACAAAGCGTGTGCGCTCGGAGAAGATGACGAAAAAAGATACTCGGACTACCAGGTGCGCGTTTCGGAAGACGCCTATTGGTTCAGGGACCGTACCGTTTCGGCGGCGACCGGCGAGATTGTCGAAGGCATGGCTGATTCTTCCTGGCACCAATTGGAACGCGCGCGCTGGTTCACATGCATGGTGGACTTTCCGAAGAAAGACGGCGGTCCGCCCGTCGATACCATCGACTACGTGCGTATTCACGACCAGGGCGGGACCTACCCGTTCACCTACCGCGACGGCCGCGACATGGTGTTCACCTTCCGCAACAATTGGTCATATGGCATGCAGCGCGAGACCCTAGTCATTGTCGTTCAGGAAGGCGACGAAACAGGGCCAACGCTGGTTTACGGCTGGGGCCAGCCCTGAGCGGATCGCATCGGCGTTAATCCCGGATGGATTCGCCTGCAGTGCGACCTGGATACAGAAAAAATGCGTAAGTTTCAGAATTGGTTGAGACCGGACAGTTGATCCGATGACAAAGCATACGTTGCGCGATCTCATGCCCGTCAGCCGCCGAACGCTGCTGAGAACTGCGGCGGGCGGAGCCATATTATGTGCGACGCCTGTCTTGGGATCGGCCGGCGACGGGTCAGAACCGAGAAAAGGTGTTGATGTCGCAGGCCTTCAACTCGGCCTGACTGGGCCGCACATTCGGGCAGAGGCAAATCTGAAACGCATCGTCCGGCTGATTGAGGAACACGCGCAATTTGCTGGACCCGCGGATTTCATAATTCTACCGACGGTGCCCATGCCCGCTTGGGCGGAACGCACTCTGGCTCCTTCAGTGTTGTCTGCAAAAGCAACTGAGTACCGGACAACGATCGTCCTCCCACTCGATGGAATACGGGCTGACGCGGCCGTCTTCACGCCTGGCGGCGATATGAGTCTCGCCGATGGGAAAACGCCACGTATCGTTACATCAGCCTGCGCCCTGGCTTTTTCTCCCGGCGAAGTGCATCTCGTCGACCCGGTTACCGGACGTGAAGCGTGCACAGTCACGGTTGGCCCCTCCAGGATGCGCATAACGGCGACAGACTGCGGGGTCTTGAGTACAGCGTCGGGTGCGGGACAAGAAATTATCCGCGCCCGTGTGCCGATGCCAATTCACCGCGGCTGACTAGGGACAACCGGCTCAAACAGCCGATCGACAAGGCCACGTGAACGCAAGTCTTCTAAGGTCTTAACGAAGTGAACGTGCGTCCCTGAGCGGTCATAAAGCTCGAACCAATTCTGTTCACAGAAGGCATCGATCGCTGGGCCGCCCAAATTCACCTCCCACAGAATTCCGAGCAGGGACGCGAGATTTTCTTCACCTTCCTTGGTCGCGTCGTCCACACAGCGCGCTGAATCTGCAACCGATGAAAACCCGGTCTCCGGGCCGCTGCCGAGGCCGAAGTCGGGCAGCGCCCGTCTGGACTCATTCGCAATAAGCCAATGCGCGATCTCGTGAATAAGGACGGACGGTTCAGTCCGCACCGCGACGCGATGCCCATCCCAACTGAATCCGTCGGCAGGCGCAGCGTCAAGCACCTGCATTCCGACTCGCCGGGCTAAGTCAACGGCGGCGCGATGGAGCGTCTCTGCTCCCGTATTTACGCCCTTGCTAGCAATAATGCGCCGGAACGCAGCTTGGACAACAGGAGTGCCCGCGAGCGCCGCATCGTAAACCCCGATCATATCCGGGAGTCTTTCGGCGGGTATGGGGGTGAGCATCATAACGGTCAGGGGTTTACCTGGGGCCGGGTTTGCCGTCTAGGATAGAGAGTGGCGCATGGGAGGGCTTGAGTGATGAGAACGTTGAGAGAAGGTATGCCACTGGTCGCCTCCAACGAGGGCGAGTGGCAGGGATCCTATACGTTCATCTCGCCGACTGGATGGATTTCCGACCGGTATGATTTCCGTATCGTCCTGAGCATTTTTGACGACCCGGACGTATCGTACCGGCAGGAAAGTTATTACCGTTGGTCTGACGGCCGGACTGAAGCCCGCGTGTTCGAAGCTGGATACGATTCCGACGCGAATATCATGATGTGGGACAATGGACGCATCGCCGGACGATTGTGGGAACTTGACGACACTACATTTCATTTGCGGTTCGGCTTCGCCGAAATGGCGGGTGTGGAGTGTTTCGAAATGGTCCAAATGTTCCAGGGCGGCGCCAAACGCGGCCGCACGTGGCTGTGGTACCGTGACGGCAAGCTTTTCCAGTACGTATTGATCCACGAACGGCGGACACTTTGGCCGGGCGGAGAACCGGTGGAGCCGCAATAGTTATGTCCATCATCAAACGGAATATGCCCGTCCTGGCCCGGCACGAGGGAGTCTGGGAAGGAACATATCGCTTCATCACACCTCATCTCCAAGTGGTCGATCAGTACGATTTTCGCATTGAGGTCTCGTTTCCCGACGACGAGCACGGCGGTGTCACCTATCGCCAGTTAAGCCATTACACCTGGCCTGACGGCCGAACCGGAGCTATCGATTTCGAGGCCTACTATCAAGATGGTGCGGTCGCTTTCGATACGGATGTGATTTCCGGACGCATGTGGGAAATCGATGAGAATACGCTCTATCTGACATTTGGATTTCCGGACCAGCCGGGCGTGACTGTATGTGAAATGATTCAACTGGCGGAGAACAACACCGACCGGGCACGGACATGGCATTGGTTTAAGGATGGCAAGCTGTATCAGCTGACTCTAGTCGATGAGTGCCGTGTCGCTTGACCCGTCACCGTGAATTACTTCGATCTGTTCCGGATGTGTAACGTCGATGAGAGGCCCGTTGAAGTCCTTTATCCACCCGCGTACACGAATGGTGAGGCCTTCAAGGTCAAGGAGGGCTTGCGCGTCACCCGCAAACAACGGCCACACCTGACGATCGATCGCTACGGTGAAATCATCTCGGTAATCGCGGCCAAAATTCAAGTAGACCCGTGACCTAACCTTTGCTGCATCGAGAACGGTCCCTTCAACGATCTGGAACGTCCCATAGTCGCGTGACAGGGCGTCCGCGTCCGCAGACCGG
The DNA here is from genome assembly GCA_038148375.1 of Rhodospirillaceae bacterium. Classification (GTDB taxonomy): domain Bacteria; phylum Pseudomonadota; class Alphaproteobacteria; order Rhodospirillales; family Rhodospirillaceae; genus CAWUEX02. The sequence continues at coordinate 151,999 of JAYQVH010000001.1, forward strand.
ATCGCATAGTACGGCAGAGCCCAGATACCGAGGTTCTGTTCCCGAGCGGCTCGCTCCCGCTCATAGAGATCTTTTGACTGCGAACGGTTGTCGGCAAAGGTATAAACACGGGCCATACCCTGCGCGACCATTTCACCCTGCAGCCAAGTACCGTCAGCACCGACCGCATGAGCGAGGATCCGCCCGTGTCTATCTTGGGTATTACCGTCGCGATGAAGGATGAGGACTTTGCCGAGGCTAAGTTTCTCAAGCACTACCTTGGCGTTGGTGGCAAGCGGCCAGTCGTCAAAATTTCTTCGGCCGAGCGCAAGTTTGGGAGCTTGTATGCCTGTCAGGCGCAATTCCTGGCCGTTGGCGAGCATTAGCGTATCGCCGTCGACGACAGCGGTTACCGTCGCGGACCGGATGACCGCGAGATCTGCGGGCGCTGCACTGGCAGGCAACGGTGCCGGGCCAGCTCCCGAAAACGCGATGCAAAAACAGATTGTTCGGAACACAGAAGGCATTGGCCGCGTTATGTTGTTATCCTGCCAACGGCCTTACCACACGTGCGGATGAACGCCCATGCCCGATCATTGCTGCCACAACCCGGTGAACCGCCGACGCCTTGTTTTGGGCGCGGCGGTTTCACTTGCGGGTACACCGCTTTCCGGATGCTCGACCAACCCGGCAACCGGCCGCGATAGTTTTACAGGATTCTATTCCATCAACGATGACATCCGGCTCGGACAGCAGGAGTATCCGAATCTTATTCGAGCGTTCGGTGGCGCATACGACAATATGCGGTTACAGAGCTATGCTGGCCACGTCGGCAGGTCCCTCGCAGCACACTCGGAGCTTCCGGATCTGCCGTGGGAATTCACCGTTCTCAACACGCCGATCGTCAACGCGCTGGCTCTGCCGGGCGGCAAGATCGCCATCACGCGCGGATTGCTCGCGGTTGCCAGCAATGAAGCCGAGGTGGCAGGCGTTCTGGCGCACGAAATAGGGCACGTCACAGCGCGCCACACCGCCCAGCGCCAAAGCCGGGGAATACTCGCGAATCTTGGACTGGCTGTCCTGGGAGTCGCCACACAAAATTCGCAGGTCGTGCAACTCGGGCAAACGGTGGCGGCCGGTTACCTCCAAGGGTTCTCACGCAGTCAAGAGCTGCAGTCCGATACACTGGGTATACGCTATATGTCGCGCGCCGGATACGACCCCGACGCAATGGCAACTTTTTTGTCATCCCTTCGCGAGCACAGTCAGCTGGAAGCGCGATTGCAGGGTTTAGATGAGGGAACTGTCGATCAGCGCAACATGATGGCATCCCATCCACGCACGATAGAGCGTGTTCGTCAGGCTCAGGCGGCGGCGAATGCGACACCGGTCAGCGATCCGAGATTGGACCGCGAGGAGTATTTAAACGCCATCAACGGCATGGTTTTTGGCGACGATCCAGACCAAGGATACGTGCGCGGCCGCGACTTCCTGCATGCACAGTTGAGGTTCGGTTTTACGGTTCCCGATGGATTCGTGTTGCGTAACGGAACGAGCCAAGTGACAGCGGAGGATGCAAATGGCGCCGCGGTCGTATTTGACAGTGCAACAGTTCAACGAAGTCGCTCCCTGACGGACTACATACAGAACGAGTGGACCAGTGGTGTTTCTCTACAAAATGTAGAGACAATCTCGATTAACGGAATTCCCGCAGCGACCGGGCAGACGAGGCTCAACACTCAGAGCGGCGTCGCGGACGCGCGCGTGGTTGCATTCCAATGGGACGGCGCCCAGGTTTACAGATTTCTATTTCTATCGCCGGCGCGTCAGGCAAGGATCTACAATGCGGCGTTCAGACAAACGACATACAGCTTCAGGCGGCTGTCTAACGAGGAGGCTGGCGCTCTAAAGCCGTTGCGGATCGTGACGATCACGGGACAGGCGTCTTATACCGTTAGCGCGCTGTCCAGCACTTTGCCCTATGACGATCTGAATGACGCATGGTTCCGTATGCTCAATGATCTTGGGCCTGGCGATCCGATCCCGGTTGGCCGGTCGCTGAAAGTGGTTGCGTCATAAAAAAAGCCCCGGCCATAAGCCGGGGCTTTTCAAAACACGGAGCTCAGCTAGTTAAGCCGCGCTGAGCAACTTCTCGAGCTTTGCAGTTGCCGTTTCAGGCTTAATTTTCTCAACAGCAGCCATTTCATGGGCGAGACGCTCAAGTGCTTGCTCATAAATCTGACGTTCGGAATAGGACTGCTCCGGCTGGCTGGTGCCACGGTGCAGGTCGCGCACGACCTCCGCAATCGATACGGGATCCCCTGAATTGATCTTCGCTTCGTATTCCTGCGCGCGGCGGCTCCACATCGCACGCTTAACGCGGGCGCGGCCTTTCAAGGTTGTCAGCGCTTGGTCCATGATCTTGCGCGTCGACAGTTTGCGCAGGCCCGAGTTTTCGACTTTGTCGACGGGTACGCGCAGGGTCATACGGTCGCGCTCAAAGCTGACCACAAACAATTCGATTTCCTGACCACCGATAACCTGCTTTTCGATGTCGGTAACCTTGCCGACGCCATGGGCGGGATAGACGACAAAGTCGCCAGTGGAGAAGATTCGCGTTTTCTTAGGTTCGCTTTTACGAGTTTTTTTGACTTCGGAACTGGCTTTTCTCGGCATTATTGATTGTCTCGCTCCAGTTGGCACAGTGGCGTGGCCAGAACCCAGTTGCCCCCCAGCAACTGTGACGAAGAAAGGGCCATTTGGCCCTTTGGGTCCCTGGTCACTCTCTCACGACAGTCATTTATCTTCGGCAGTGGCCGAAGTTGGCTATTGGCCTAGAAATGAACCGCAAGAACGTTAATTTGTTGCGGTGCACAAAAAGCGCCGTGTCGCGAAAAAATAATCCGCCAGTTCTCCCGGCGGATTAATTACTTATACCAAATTTGCGGCGCAAAAGACAGAGCAAAGTAGGCCCTGAAACAGGGCCTACCCGTCCACAGGGTGCTTGATTAGCCCGAATTACCAGGATTTGGGCTGAAATGCTCCTTCTTGCCGTCCTTGCCGTTCCACTCTTCTCCATCGGCCGGCGCTTCACCCTTGGCGGTAATATTCGGCCACTTTTCCGAGTATTCTGTATTTAACTCGAGCCATTCTTGCGCTTTATCCTCCGAATCGGGGAGGATGGCCTCGGCAGGGCACTCCGGCTCGCACACACCACAGTCGATGCACTCGTCTGGGTGAATCACCAGCATATTCTCGCCTTCATAGAAGCAGTCGACCGGACACACTTCCACGCAATCCATAAACTTACATTTGATGCAATTTTCGGTGACGACGTATGTCATCGCGTTCTCTCCCCCGACACTGATCAGCCAGTCCTCATCCCTATCACAGGGACTCTGGATCGAGCCCAAGTTGATCTAAAGCGGCTTTGCGGGCCCGACCGCTATCCTGGTCAGTGACATACAACAATCCGCTGACTCGACGTACTAGATTTGCCTCAAAGTCGTCAAGCTGGCCGTCAGCATAGACCACTTCCCAGAGCATCTGCATAAGCTCCACGCGCCGGTCGTAATCCAGTTCATCCTTGACCGTACGCGTAAATCCGTACAGCTGATTGCTGTTGGCTACCGATGATTCTGCATCGCTGACAAGGGTTTCGACGTCCTCGTCCGGCAAATCGAACAGGTGGCCGATCACGTTCGTTATCTGCGCCCGCTCCCGATCGTCGAACGTGCCATCAGCCAACGCCGCCTCAACCAACAAGGCCGCAGCGGCGGCTTCCACAACGGACTTGTCTTCAGGTGCGTCTACGGCAGCTTGCGGAGCGCTAATAAATTTCCTCAAAGCATCGAGCATGTGTTCGCGTACCGCGATCATGCTGTTCGATCAAGGTAAAGATGTATGGCGCGGCTGCCCTTAATCTTCTTCGCGACTACGTATGAAGAAGGCCTCTAGAGCGCGGCGCTCCCGCTTTGTTGGCCGGCCTGAACCGGGAATGCGCTGTAACGGTGATGGATTGCGGCTGTTTTTGCGTTGAGGCGGCTGCGGCTCTTCGTATGACGCGGCCGCTTCAGGCGCCGGACCGCGCCGGTGGGGCAAAACCAAGACTGTGACGGTTCGTTCGACGGCGCCCAAGTCAACTGAGATCTGATCGCCGGGCTTGATCGGCCGATTGGGTTTCTCTGCTTTTTGTCCGTTAATGTATACGTCGCCGCGCTCAATGATTGCTTGGGCAAGCGATCGCGTCTTACAGATGCGGGCAAACCATAACCATTTGTCGATCCTGAGCGTCTCGCTCACGGCTTCACAAGATCCTTAAGTTTGGCAAACGGAGAATCCGGGTCGTAAACCGGTTTCTTGCGACCCTGCTGAACCGTCCCCTTCGGCTTTTCTTTGGCGGCTGGTTTTTTCGGCGCAGGTTTGCGACGCGGTTTCTGGGCCTTCTTACGCGCGGCAATGGATATACCCGCATCGGTTTGCTCCGCGATGAAACCAAGCGCATTCAAGAGCCCAACGGCTTGATCGGCGCCAATGCCCAGCGGCGACAAATGTTGCGGTGGAAGTTCCTTCGCGCCATCCCTTAACAACTGGCGAATCTGCACGGCAAACCGCTCGACCATGTCGACGCGGTACGCCGTCCCCTTCACAGGCCAGAATCCGCAGGCAATATAGTATGCCGCGGGCACACCTTCGGCCGTTGCAAATGACACCCTGCCATCCGGAGGAAGTGGCGTATTAGAGCCTTCATCCTGCGCGATTCGCCAAAGAATGGCGCGTAAGCGAATGGGGCCGGCTTTAAGCAGGTCCGGGACGTAAACGAAGTTAACGCCGAACCTTATTTTTTGCCGCGCGAGAGCCTTGCGGTCGCCCTCTGTGAGCGCCTTTATTTGCGATCCGACAGCTTTGCGTTCAAGACTCCCGAGCGACTCGCCCACCTGAAAGGCGATCCCTCGGGCCACGCCCTTGAGATCCGCGCTCTCCGCGGCCACAGCGGCGGCCAGGGTGCGCGCGATCTCTCCGCCCGTCCAATCAGACAGCCGTTGTTGCACCTTTTGCCGCAGCTCAGCGGGCAAGATATCGTCCGCGACCAAGTCCACTGCCGGCCTTAAGACGCTGGCTCCTTTTTTGAGTTTCGCGACAACGGCCGTCTGCCAAATAATCTGTCCCCCATCATTTAGGGAGAACGCGCCGTCCCCTGCGGCAGTTATTGCCAGCGCGCGCGCCTCGAGATCTGTAGCCAAAGCGGCACCCGCGGAATTAGCAATCGCACGGTCGGCGGTTTTCAATCCGGTTGTCTCCGGCCGAAAGGTCAGGCCCTCAAGATGGCCGACAAAATGACCGTCGATTTCAACGTGTCCGTTGTCATGAACTTTGGCCGACATACGGTCCGTTCCTCTCAATTTCTTAACAAGGTGCGCCGTGCGCCGGTCAATAAACTGCTGGGTGAGTTTGTCGTGGAGGGCATCCGAAAGGCGGTCTTCGACCTCCCGGGTTGTCGCCTGCCACCCGGCAGCGTTCTGCACCCACCCGGGCCGGTTTGCAAGGTAGGTCCAGGTTCGAATCGCGGCGATCCGGTCCATGACCGCATGGAAATCGCCGTCTGTCCTGTCGAGTCTGCCCACATGGGTTGCGACCCAGTCTTCAGGAAGAGCACCGGGGGCGCCTGCCAGATATCCGTAAACTTGGTGCAGCAGGCGAGCATGGGTTTCCGGACGCAACTTCCGGAAGTCCGGCACTTGGGCTACGTCCCACAGCAAACGGACTTTTTCCGCCCCTTTGGCGAGAGATTTGACATCTTCTTCTGCAGCCAGGATTTCGAGCACCTTCTGGTCTTCTGCGGGCGCCGATTTCATCAAGCCCTGCCCAGGTGAAGGTTTCTGCAAGCCGGCAATCAGGGTCTGGATCGTGGCATAGTTCAGATTCCCATTACGCCAGCACAGCGCCTTGATCGGCGGAAATTCATGGGTCTCGATGCGAAGCACATCTTCGGCATCGATGGGGGCTGCATCACCGGTGACCCCAAACGTACCGTCGTTCATATGGCGCCCGGCCCGGCCCGCAATCTGCGCCATCTCTTGTGCGATCAACGGACGTGGAGCTCGACCATCGAATTTCGAAAGTGACGCGAACGCAACATGATCTACATCCATATTGAGTCCCATGCCGATAGCATCGGTCGCCACGATGTAGTCGACTTCACCTGACTGGTAGAGTTCGACTTGTGCGTTGCGCGCTCGCGGACTGAGGGCACCCATCACGACGGCTGTTCCGCCGCGCTGGCGGCGCAAGAGATCAGCGATGCCGTAAACTTCTGACGACGAAAACGCTACGACGGCCGCACGCCGCGGCAGGCGTGTCAGCTTCTTCGGTCCGATATAGGAGAGTTTCGAGAAACGCGGACGCGTTTCGAATCTGACACCGGGAACCAATTGACTGATCCGTGGCCTAATCGTCTCAGCGCCTAGGAACATGGTCTCAACCATACCTCGGCTGTGGAGTAACCTGTCCGTAAAGACATGCCCCCGTTCGCGATCCGCGGCGAGTTGAATTTCATCCACCGCGAGAAACGCGACCGCACGGTCAACCGGCATACTTTCAACTGTACAGACAAAATACTGCGCGTGCGGCGGAATGATTTTTTCTTCGCCAGTGATCAGAGCCACTGATGCCGCCCCTTTATTGGCGACAGCACGATCGTAATTCTCACGCGCAAGCAGGCGCAAAGGAAAGCCGATCATGCCAGACGCGTGCCCGAGCATGCGTTCCATCGCCATATGCGTTTTGCCCGTGTTGGTAGGGCCAAGCACTGCGGTGATGGACTCAAAGTCTGGGCGCGGCTGAGAGGTCAACAGATCAATATCTTAATTGCGGGACTTTGAGCAGCGGAGCGGATGGAGCGCGCCGCGGCAACACCCTATGCCGTTGATCCGCGGACTTGCTCGCTGCGGTCTACGGCTTTGAGGCGTGTGGTGTAGTCCCGTAGGCGGCGCTCCATCGTGTCAAACGAATCACGTATCGCAACATTGATATCTTCGTTGGCCTTGGTGTCCTTCGGATCCCGGCGCACGACCAAATCTTCGCCCGGTACAGACAAATGGATGCTGATGTGAAACGGCTGGTCGTTTGTGTTCAAGTTTGAGTGACTGCGATGATGAGCCTCGACAACAACTCGACATCCAGTGATGCGGTCGAAGAAATGCTCAAGCTTTGCGACACGCTCGCGAATTTTGACTTCAATGGCGTCAGATTTGTCGAGTCCGTGAAAGGCGATTTGAACCGGAACTTGCATATGCCCTCCTTATGTGGCGCGCTGTGTCTTAGTACAAAGGCGCTAGATATCCAGCACCCCATACCTTTCATCATGGCCTCTTCGGCGGTCCTGAGACAATCTGAGATTTTGTCCCGGACTCCTGCCGGGTTTGGCGTCTCGCCCCCTTGCGAAATCGTGGCCACACACCAATATCTGCGCCGTCGGCAGAGCGCTGCTGATCTCCGGCGTCATCGTTGAGACACAGGATCGTTAAGAGGATCGGGATATGAGCGAAGAAAAACTCTCTTTTCAGGCCGAAGTGGCCAAACTCTTGGATATCGTCGTCCATTCGCTTTATTCGAACACGGAGATTTTTCTCCGAGAGCTGATCTCCAACGCGTCGGATTCATGTGACCGGCTCCGCTATGCCGCACTGACACAGTCCGATCTCCTTTCCGACGGCGATTCAGAATTCTCTATTCATATTTCAGTCGACAAAGAAAGCCGGACGCTAACGGTTCAGGACAATGGGCTTGGAATGAATCGCGACGACCTCGTGGAGAACTTGGGTACGATAGCGAAATCAGGAACGGGAGAATTCGTGAAATCGCTGACCGGCGATTCGGCGAAAGACGTCTCACTTATCGGCCAGTTCGGCGTGGGCTTCTATTCGTCGTTCATGGTCGCAAAAAAAGTCGAGGTCTTCAGCCGAAAGGCCGGAGACTCTCAAGGATGGCACTGGACGTCAGACGGCCGCGGCAGTTACCGCATCAAAGAGGCAGACAACGTTGAGCGCGGCGCAAAGATTGTTTTGCACCTCAGAAAGGAAGCGGACGAATTCCTGGAGCCGCTGCGGTTACGCACTGTCGTTAAGACCTATTCCGATCATATCGCCCTACCGGTCATTCTCGACGGGACTAGCGAAGACTGCATGCCAGAAAGCGAGACATTGAATTCCGCTTCGGCATTGTGGACGCGCCCGAAGACCGAAATTACCGATGAGCAATATACGGAGTTTTACCATCACGTTGCGCACGGCTTTGACGACCCTTGGCACACCGTGCACTTTCGAGCGGAAGGGGCGATTGAGTACACAGGTCTGCTATTCATACCAACAACACGGCCGTTTGATCTTTTCCAGCCAGACCGCAAATCCAAGGTCAAACTTTATGTTAATCGCGTGTTCATTTCGGACGAACTTGACGGCCTTTTGCCGCCTTATCTGAGATTTGTCCGGGGCATCGTTGACTCGCCCGACCTGCCGCTCAACGTCAGCCGGGAACTGCTTCAGGACAATCCTTTGCTGCAGAAAATCCAAAAGGGGCTGGTGACCCGGCTGCTCAAGGACCTGAAGGACCGCAGCGCCGATATAGATGCGTACGCAACGTTCTGGAACAGTTTCGGCGCCGTCCTGAAAGAAGGGCTCTATGAGGACTTCAGCCGTCGCAACGAATTGCTCGACCTATGCCGCTTTAAAACGACCGCTAGCGACTCCATGCGCAGTCTCAAGGACTACGCCGCAAGCCTGAAAGAGGGTCAGAAATCAATTTACTTTATCACTGGCGAAGACCCGTCTTCATTGGCCCGCTCGCCGCAAATCGAGGCTCTCCGTGCCAAAGGCGTCGAAGTCTTGTTGTTGACCGATCCTGTAGACGAATTTTGGATATCGTCAGTCGGCGAATACGATGGCCATCCCTTCCGGTCGGCGGCAGAAACCTCAGACGACCTAGATGAGATCGCCGATGAGACGAAAACGGATCAGGACAACACAGATAAATCCGACGATGCGGACGTGGTCGGCGTCATCAGCCAATTTAAGAGCGCCCTCGGCGATGCCGTGAAGGATGTGCGCGCGTCTAACCGTCTGCGTGAAAGCGCGGTGTGTTTGGTTGGCGACCAGAGTGGAATGAGCCTGCATCTGGAGCGCATGCTCAAACAACATGGCCAGGGACAAAACTTGGCAAACCCCCGAGTCCTGGAGATCAACCCCAAGCACCCATTGATTAAGAAGCTGAACGGCCAGCCCGATGACGTCATCGGTGAAACGGCACATCTGTTGCTTGATCAAGCGCGGATTGTCGAAGGGGAGCAAGTCCCTGACCCGGTCGCCTTCGCACGGCGCTTATCCCAAGCTATGGAACGCGGCCTAACGTAACCGCGGTATCGATATCGTTAAGTCTTAGTCTTGATCGACGCTATTCAGACTCACCTGCATCCCTGTACCAGGGCGCGGCGGCAGGGCCACAGCGGCGACAACGGGGCCAATTCGATCGCGCTGGACAAAGACGGCAATGCCGTCTGCCGACGACGCGTCAAGATCAGCCAATGGAACAAGCAGTTCCAGGTCGCCGGTGATATTGGGCGTCAAGCGCACCAGCCTTTTGACGATATTCACGTTCCGAAGCGTGCGCCCGCGGTTCTCCCCGCCACGTACGCGAGTGATCTGATCGGATTGATAAACCGCGGCATATAGCGCGGCACCGCTTATCGACGAGGAATTGGATAAAGCGACTCGTATACGGTCATTGACGACGCGATTCAGGATAAGTGAAGGGCGGGACGCGGTCCAAAGGCCCTCGTTATCAGAGATCGCCTTTAGGATGGCTTCGCGCTGGCCGCCGGGAGCGGCAAAGGTTCCGGCGACGACCATCTGCGGCGTGTATACATAGTCCAATCCCATTTCTTCCCGATAGGCCTGCTGCCGGAAACTGAACGAGGGCTGGGAAAAAGGATCCGCCCAACCGTCGTTATTCCAATAGTCGACGTGAAACGACAGAGCTAGCACGTCCTCGCGGTCGGACAGGTCTTGCAGGAAAGCGTCTGCCGGCGGGCAGGAGGAACAGCCCTGAGACGTGTAAAGTTCTACAAGTGTCACTGCTTGCGAACTGGAATCGGTCAAGGTGTCAGCCTGCAGCACGCAAGGTGCTGCAAGTAACGCGAGAGTAGCCCAAACGGCCCCCGAGGCGGCGCGGATTGGCGCCGGAATCAGTTTTACGGGCCGGGGAGTTTTATTAAGCATTGTGCAGTCCCTTCCCCAGGCACAGAACCGATCATAGTCGGAACTTGTATCGGTATCCAACTGATATAACGCAGAGAAAGAGTGGCCGGTTGCATTCGGCAGGGCTTTATTCGCGAAATGCGAGGTTGGGGATATTAATCTATATTAACGCATGCGCTGGTGTAGTTACCGCGACGGGTGTCTCGTCAGCCGGGTGACGCGCCCAAGAATTGCAAAAACCCAAGCCCCCACCGGGTGAAGTCGGCATCCAAGTATTGAAATTCGCAATTTGGGGCGGCGCTCGCAGCTGCCAGGGTGTGCGGGTTATTTGGATCCCATTCAGACGTCGCCAGAAGGGTTGGCACTGGGCTCTGCGCCAACCGGTCATATGTCGGATAGTTGAAGTGGGCCCGATAGGCGGTCCGGTACATATTGCCCGCCTTGAGTAAAGAGCAGACTCGTTCATGGACCATGTCCGTCGCGACGAATGGTTCGCGCCAAATCACACCCTCACGGGTGCGCTTGTACCAAGGGTAGTAGATGCCCTGGTCGCGCATTTGATGCCAGCACTGCATGAGATGGCCGCCGTGCCACACGGGTGAGACATCGGGCACATAGTTTTCAGACATTTCGTCGCGTTCGCTGCCAGTGTGTTGGAACACGTTGCTCATCACCAACCGGCGAATGCGGCCTGGATGATTGAGCGCGATATCGAGTCCGACAAAACCGCCGCCCCACATGCCATAAAAATCGATCTTCTCTATACCGAGGTTGAGCAGAGCTTGATCGAGAACGTTGGCGTAATCTGCGACCGTAACGCCTACTTCCGCGATGATGCGATCGGACTCTCCTGAGCCAGGCATGTCGAACGCCATGACTGACCGCTTTCCAATGTAGCTCTGCGTAATCGGTTCGACGGTTCCCACAGAACTGGCCGCATCATGCTGGATCAGCAATGGCGTGCTTTCGACGTCAGCATTGCTCTGAAAGTGTAATTGTCCGCCATCGACATCGACATAGTCGCGACATAACTTACCACGAACCGGGGTTGCTGGCGGTGGGGCTTTGACGTCCGCATGGACATCGCGCATCGATAGAAATGCGAGCGCCTGGTTAACGCCAGTCTCGTATTCTGTCGCTACGGCCGCTTGAACAGTTTGCGCGCGTGACGCGGCCGCGCGCCACGGGTCCAATCCGTCGTGACGTTGACGAGCGACAACAAGTGTAGGAACGGTGACTTGGGAGAGAATACCGATTGCATCGAATGCCCTAACTGCACCGTATCCGACATCGTAGTTACGACCTAGGCCCGCGGCGCTGAGGAATTGAACGACGCGTCGCTGGAGTTCTGCCGCTGACGGCATATCCGCGTCGACGCGCGTGTTCAGTGCGGGCGAATGGTAAGGATGAAAGGCCGCCTGCTCGCGCAGCATCGCCCACAGCCAGGTGAGATGACTGCCATCCCAGGACGGCTCGAATTTCGGCAGCGGATTTTTTGCACTCGGCGGCAGATTAAGGGCGCCCGGCAAATCCAAATCCCAGACGGCAACCGCCGCGACCAACTCCGGCGACCTGCCGGCCAGTGTGCATGCAATGGCGGCGCCGGCTTGCTCACCGTAAACCAGAACATGCTTAATCCCGAGCGCATGGATGAATGCAACGAGGTCTTCCGCAAACGTAGCCGGTGATTCAGGCGCGGTGGAAAATGGATCCGTTTTGCCGCACCCCGCGAGGTCCGGCGCGATGACAGTAAAGCGCGCCATCGCGGATTCGATAAACGGCTCGAGATCCTGCGACGTACGCGGAAATCGATGCAATGCGATGAGGGGCGGACCGGTGCCGGCGCGTCGGTAGTGAATCTGCCGCGACCCAACCGTTACGTAGTGCCTTTTGACTCCGGGTTTCGCAGGCTCGGTCATGCGGACCGGCCTGCGTTCCCAAAGTCTCTCATCGCGGAACGCCCCTAAGCGGCGAGATTGCGCAACACGTAGTGAAGCACGCCGCCGTTGCGGAAGTAATCGAGCTCGCCTTCGGTATCGATGCGGCACAGCGCATTGAATGTTTCGGTCGTGCCATCCGGGCGAGTCACTTTGACTTCGACATCCCCGCGCGGAGTTAAACTCGTCAGGCCCGAGATATCGAAGAGTTCGGTTCCGTCGAGCTTGAGGCTGGTGCGATCTACACCGTTCTGGAACTGCAGCGGTAGCACGCCCATGCCGATCAGATTGGAACGGTGGATGCGCTCGAAGCTCTCGGCTATGACGGCTTTGACGCCCAAGAGGTTCGTGCCCTTCGCTGCCCAGTCACGTGACGATCCGGTGCCGTACTCCTTGCCGCCGATGACGACAAGAGGCACATCGTCCGCCTGGTATTTCATCGCCGCGTCATAAATCGGCATTGCCATGGCCCCAGGGTAATATTTAGTCACCCCGCCTTCCGTACCGGGCACCATTTCGTTCTTAATACGGATGTTGGCAAACGTACCGCGCATCATCACTTCATGATTACCGCGGCGTGAACCGTAAGAATTAAAATCCTTCGGATCGACCCCGTGCTCGATCAGATATTTGCCCGCAGGGCTGTCTTTCTTAATCGAACCGGCCGGCGAGATGTGGTCGGTGGTGACCGAATCTCCGAGAATCGCGAGCGGCCGCGCGCCCGCAATATCTTCGACGGCAGCCGGCTTTGCTTGCATATCGACGAAGTACGGCGGATTGCGCACATACGTGGAGTCGCCTTGCCAGTCGTAGGTTTCGCTCGGCGACGCTTTAACGGCCTGCCATTCTTGCGGGCCCTTGAACACGTCAGAGTAACGGGAAGAGAACATCTCCTTGGTGAGGAATTGTTCGATGCACTCCGCGACTTCCTGCGGTGCCGGCCAGATGTCTTTGAGGAACACGTCGTTGCCGTCTTTGTCTTGCGCGATTGCATCTTTGGTGATGTCAATGCTCATCGACCCAGCAATAGCGTAGGCAACAACGAGAGGCGGACTCGCCAGGTAATTCGCCTTGATATCCGGGCTGATACGGCCCTCGAAATTACGGTTTCCGGACAGAACCGATACCGCAACAAGATCACCGGCATTGATGCTTTTCGAAATGTTTGCGTCGAGCGGGCCAGAGTTGCCGATACAGGTTGTGCAACCGTAGCCAACGGTGTGGAAGCCGAGCGCTTCGAGATCAGCCGTCAGCCCTGCAGCATCCAAATAATCCGTTACCACCTGCGAGCCGGGCGCGAGCGACGTCTTGACCCACGGCTTGCGGGTCAGACCCTTTTCTCGGGCTTTTCGCGCCACCAGACCCGCGGCAAACAAAACTGACGGATTTGATGTATTGGTACAGGACGTAATCGCGGCGATGACGACATCGCCATCCGTAAGAATATCTTTGGCATGCGGACCGGCAAGCCCGTCAACCGGCGACGTCGCCGGCGACGCATGGCCAAATGCAGTGCCAAGCTGATCCTTGAATGCGGATGCCGCAGACGACAGCGCAACCCGGTCCTGCGGGCGTTTCGGTCCGGCCAGCGACGGTTCAACCGAACCAAGATCCAACTCAAGCGTATCAGTAAACACGGGATCGGGCGTGGTGTCATCGCGCCACATGCCCTGCGCCTTTGCATACGCTTCGACAAGCGCGACGCGGTCGGCGTCACGGCCCGTGAAGTCGAGATACCGGCAGGTCTCTTTGTCGATTGGGAAAAAGCCGCAGGTCGCTCCGTACTCCGGCGCCATATTTGCGATGGTCGCGCGGTCGGTCAGGGACAGACCGGACAGGCCCGGCCCAAAGAATTCGACAAACTTCCCGACCACGCCTTTGGCGCGCAGCATCTGAGTGACGGTCAGCACCAAGTCTGTCGCCGTGGTGCCTTCCTTGAGCTTGCCCGTGAGTTTGAAGCCGACGACTTCCGGAATAAGCATCGAAACAGGCTGGCCGAGCATCGCCGCCTCCGCTTCGATACCGCCCACGCCCCAGCCGAGAACCGCGAGGCCGTTGACCATGGTCGTATGGCTATCAGTGCCGACCAATGTATCGGGGTAGGCGATAGTCTTTCCGTCTTCTTCACCGGTCCATACGACCTGCGCCAAGTACTCAACGTTAACCTGGTGGCAGATACCTGTGCCCGGTGGCACGACGCGGAAATTATCGAAACCCATCTGACCCCAGCGCAGGAATTCGTAGCGCTCGCGGTTGCGTTGAAATTCGAGGTCAATATTCTTGGTCATGGCATCTGGTGAGGCATAGGCATCGACCATGACAGAGTGATCGATCACCAGATCGACGGGCGACAATGGATTGATCTTTTGCGCGTCACCCCCGAGCGACTTCATCGCCTCACGCATTGCCGCGAGGTCGACAACGGCGGGAACGCCGGTAAAATCCTGCATCAGAACGCGCGCCGGGCGATACGCGATTTCCTGATCGGACGTACGGTCGCTGAGCCACGCAGCCACCGCCTTGACGTGACCAGTGGTAACGGAAGAGCCGTCTTCATAGCGCAACAGGTTTTCGAGCAGCACTTTAAGAGAGAACGGCAGACGGGCGACATCGCCGATCCCAGCCTCGGTCGCGGCGGGTATACTGAAATAGTCGTAACTCTTGCCGTTTACGTCGAGTGTGCGGCGGGTCTTAAGGCTATCCTGGCCGGTAAGCGCCATGGCTGCGTCCCCCGTGTGTTGCTGGTGTGGGTTCTAAGCGGAATCCGAGCGTGATTATTCCCGCATTTCTGCGGCATCATCCACATCCGTATTGGGTTGTCTAGCCCCGTGACAACGCCGGTCGCATTGGGGAGGGAAGCCCAGACGCGGCCCGCCACCGGTGCTGCGGCGCCGCAATAATGTCCGTGCGTGGGCAGGAACATTCGCTATGGTTCGACTTATGACAGGGGAAGCAAATTCATCCGCCACAGTGACCGCTCGCGACCTGGCTGCCAGACGCGGCGACCGCCTGGTTTTTGAAGGGCTCAACCTTTCAGCCGGACCAGGCGAAGCCATTACCGTCACAGGGCCAAACGGCAGCGGCAAGTCGACCCTGTTGCGAATTATTGTCGGGTTGCTGCCCTCATTTAAGGGCACATGCCAGATTTCCCCGAACAGTCCGGGAACAGCCTGTTTTGCCGGTCACCTGGACGGATTAAAATCCAGTCTGACGGTGGACGAGAATCTGACGTTTTGGGCGGGACTGTATGGCGGAGCTCGGGTTGCCGTGGATGCTGCGATTGACCGCCTTGCTCTGAATTCGGTTGCGGACATGCCTGCCGACATGCTGTCGGCCGGATGGAGGCGCCGTGCGGGCTTAGCTCGTCTTCTAATTTCCCGGTCGCCGCTGTGGGTGCTCGACGAACCATTCACCGCGTTGGACTCAGAAAACGTGGCACGTCTGGACTCAGTGTTGGAGGATCACTGCGCTGGGGGCGGCATCGTCATTCTGGCGACGCACCAGACATCCAGCTTTTCGGCGCAGCACAGCCTCGACATGCGAAGTTACACACCGGCAGCGCCGCTTATCGCGGAAGCCGCCTGGTGAGCGCTTTTCTCGCACTGGTTAAGCGTGACGTCCGCCTGTCCGTGCGCCAGCGGGCCGACACGGTCATGGTCGCCGGTTTCTTCGCCATCACTGTGATTTTGTTTCCGTTCGGGGTCGGTCCCGAGCCTGGGGTCCTTGAGAGGATCGGCGCCGGCGTACTTTGGGTTACGGCGCTGTTAGCCGCGTTACTGTCGCTGGATCACATTTTCGCTGACGACGCCCAAGACGGCGCGCTCGACTTGTTGCTGTCGTCTCCGATGTCGGCCACCGCACTCGTAGCCGCCAAGGTCCTGGCCCACTGGCTAACGACGGGGGTCCCCCTGATCGTCCTTGCGCCGATCCTTGGAGTGACACTCCAAATGCCGTCAACCTCGGTCATGCCGGTCATCATCGCCCTGACCTTGGGAACGCCAACCCTCAGCCTGATTGGGGCGATCGGTGCGGCTTTGACATTGGGGGCGCGCCGGCGGGGCGTATTGCTGCCCATTATCGTTTTACCGCTCTATATCCCGGTTCTCATATTCGGGGTCGGCGCCGTCGATGCCGCGGTGATGGGCTTTAATGCCGAGCGGCTCTACATCGTCTTGGCCGGCTTGCTGCTAATCGCGGCCCCTCTATGCCCCTGGGCTGCAGCTGCGGCCTTAAAGGCGGGCCGATAACGGATTCGAAGGCGCGACAAGCCCGAATCCGGTTGGCAATCCGCACATGATCGAGTAAGCCTTCCCGCCATGCATGCACTTGCAAATCCAAACCGCTTTCTGAAGCTCGCCGCGGTGATCCAGCCTTGGGCCATTGCGGTCTGCGTTCTCTGTTTCGCCGTAGGCCTGCCATATGCCCTGGTGTTTTCGCCGGAGGATTACCAGCAAGGCAATACGGTTCGCATCATGTATATCCATGTCCCAGCGGCCTGGATGGGGTTGTTCAGCTACGGTGTGATGGCCGCCGGCAGTGCGGCGTTCCTGATTTGGCGCCATCCGGTGGCAAATATGGTGGCCCGCGCCTCCGCGCCGGTTGGCGCGATGTTCACCGCGTTGTGCCTCCTGACCGGCATGCTGTGGGGACAGCCGATGTGGGGCACCCCCTGGGTCTGGGACGCCCGCCTGACCTCAATGCTGGTACTGTTTTTTCTTTATCTCGGCTACATGGCGCTGGGCGACGCCTTCGAACGGCAGGAACAGGGTGATCGGGCGGCGGCAATCCTTGCCCTGGTCGGGTCAATTAACCTCCCGATCATTAAGTTTTCTGTTGATTGGTGGAACACCCTGCATCAGCCGTCGATTTTCTCAATGGCGGGAATATCCGTTGATTCCGAGATGCTTGCCCCGCTTTTCTTGATGGTAGGGGCGTTCCAATCCTATTATGTCGTCGTCATTCTCATGCGCGTGCGGGCGCAGGTGCTAAGCGCAAAAGTCCGCGCCGCCCGCCTTATGCAAGCTGCCGGATAGGGTCCGTTAACGGACGTTCAAGTGGCCGCCAAAATGGAACACCGATAGAGCTGACCCTGTGGAAAGTCTCAGTGCATTTTTCGATATGGGCGGATACGCCGCTTTTGTCTGGCCGGCCTATGCGCTCGCCGTAGCCGGACTGTTGAGCATTCTGGTGCAGTCCAAAACCGCTGTGAATCGCCTGCAGCGTGACTTGGACCGCTTGAGGCCCCCGCGCGAAACACCCACATCTTCTTCGGACCCAAGTTCCGTAAACGCAGGAGCGAATCCCGGTGAAGCGTAAGACTCAAAGGATGTATTTCATTCTACTCGGCGGACTTGCCTTGGCCACCGGCATTGCGCTGGTGCTGACCGCCTTCGAAGACAGCATCGTCTTTTTCTACAGTCCATCCGAGATCCGCAGTCAAGCTTTGACCCCGGGACAGCGCATTCGCATCGGTGGTTTGGTTGAAGAGGGCAGTGTTCAAAAGAACGGTGACATAACGCGGTTTGTCGTAACTGACACCGCAGAGACGCTAACCGTGAGTTACCGTGGCATCCTGCCGGACCTGTTTCGCGAAGGGCAAGGCATTGTCGCTGAAGGCGCAATGACCGCAGCCGGAATTTTTGAAGCGTCGGATGTTCTGGCTAAACACGATGAAACGTACATGCCGCCGGAAGTGGCCGACGCCATCAAAGCTGCGGGGGAATGGCGGGGAGAAGACAACACGCCGGCCGATGCGGTGACGGTCGCGTCGCCATGAGCTCTTATCATGAGTCCTGAAATTGGGCATTTTGCCCTGGTGCTGGCGCTGCCGGTCGCCTTGGCCCAATCGGTTTTGCCGCTCATCGGTGCGCAACGCAATGACACTGCGTTGATGTCGACCGCCGCACCGGCGGCGATGACCCAGCTTCTTCTGATCGGTATCGCGTTTGCCGCCCTAACCCACGCGTTCATAGGATCCGATTTTTCGGTCATGAACGTGTATCAGAATTCTCACACCACCAAGCCGCTGCTGTACAAAATTACCGGCGTTTGGGGAAACCACGAAGGCTCCCTGCTTCTTTGGGTCCTGATCCTTGCTGTTTTCGGAGCCGCCGTTGCCGCGTTCGGGCGCAATCTGCCGGACCGTTTAAAGGCACGTGCACTTGCGGTTCAGGCGATGATCGGCGTTGGCTTCATCACGTTTATTCTTTTCACGTCAAATCCGTTCCTGCGGATCGATCCGGCCCCAGCTCAGGGCCTGGGTTTGAACCCTCTGCTGCAAGACCCAGGCTTGGCCTTTCATCCGCCGATGCTGTACCTCGGCTATGTCGGCTTCTCGATGGCCTTCTCCTTCGCCGTCGCAGCCCTGCTTGAGGGGCGAGTCGATGCGGCATGGGCCCGGTGGGTCAGGCCGTGGACCTTAGCCGCGTGGGCGTTCCTCACTCTCGGAATCGGCCTCGGATCCTGGTGGGCCTATTACGAACTTGGATGGGGCGGCTGGTGGTTTTGGGATCCCGTTGAAAATGCATCCTTTATCCCATGGCTGACCGGCACGGCATTGCTGCACTCGGCGATAGTCGTGGAAAAACGGGAAGCTTTGAAAAGCTGGACCATCCTTCTGGCCATCGTGACATTCTCGTTGAGCCTGCTCGGAACATTCCTCGTCCGCTCAGGCATTCTGACATCGGTGCACGCCTTCGCGGCAGATCCGACCCGCGGCGTATTCGTCCTCGCGCTTCTCGGTGTGGCCGTTGGCGGATCGTTGGTTCTATACGCTTTGCGCGCGCCCGCCCTTGAGCCCGGCGGCATGTTTGCGCCGGTGTCGCGCGAAGGGTCGCTGTTGATCAACAATCTGTTTCTTGCGACCGCAGCGGCGACCGTTCTGCTCGGCACTCTCTACCCGCTGATTGCCGAGGCCTTTGAACTTGGAAAGTTGTCCGTCGGCGCACCCTATTTCAATACGGTATTTGTTCCGATCATGGTGCCGCTTACAATCCTCATGGGGATTGGGCCACTGATGGCTTGGAAACGAAGTGACCTCCGGGGCGTTCTTCAACGCCTCAAAGCTGCGGGCGGATGTGTTGCTGCAATCTTCGCTGTGACACTGGTGATGTCCGGCACTTCAGCCATCGATGTCGCCGGGGCGGCCGGCATGGCGCTGGCGGCCTGGCTGTTCGCCGCAACCGTGACGGAGTGGGCAAACCGCGTGCGTCTGTTTTCAGTACCCTTTGGCGAATCCCTGAACCGAGCGCGGTCTTTGCCACGCGCTGCCTACGGCATGACATTTGCCCATTTGGGCATGGCGGTCCTGATTGCTGGCGTCACCGGCGCGTCAGCGTGGAAGCAGGAACACATCCAAACTATGGCGCCGGGCGAAACGATCACAGTCGCCGGGTTCGATATCACGCTGTCGTCCGCCGAGGTCATAACGGGTGCCAATTACGAAGCGTTGCGCGGCACATTCTCAGCCAAACGCGGAGGATCTGCGATTTCATTAACTCCGGAACGCCGGGTGTATGACCAGCCAGTCCAACAAACAACCGAGGCGGCCATCCACACCATTTTCTGGGCAGATCTATACGTCGTGCTGGGGGACGGTCCGGACCAACTGGGCGAATATGTCGTGCGTGTCTATTTCGAACCCTTTGTCCCTTTCCTTTGGTACGGCATTCTCCTGATGGGGCTCGGAGGGTGCGTGTCGCTGTCCGACAGGCGCCTTCGGGTCGGCGCGCCGCAACGCGCGGCGCAACAGGCGCCGCAAGAGGCCTAGTCGATGTCGGAGACCAACATGAAGCCGGCCCGCAAGACATGGGCCGCGATCGTACCGGTTATCATCGTTTCACTGTTGATCGCCGTGTTTGCGAAACGTTTAAGCGATGTCGGCGGCGGCGCCGACCCATCGTTGATTCCGACAGTGCTGCTGAACAGCCCCGTTCCGGACTTCGATCTGGAACCGCTGCCGGGACGTGAGCCGGGACTAACGTCGTCAGACCTCGTAGGCGAGGTGACGCTGGTCAATATCTGGGGATCATGGTGCGTGGCCTGCCTCGCCGAACACCCACTGCTGATGGCATTGTCAGAAAGGAATGCCGTTCCGATTCACGGCATTGCGTGGCGGGATGAGCCCAACGCCAGCTTGCGATGGTTGCAACGAAATGGCGACCCGTATGCACTCATCGGACAGGACCCGGTCAGCGAAGCGGCAATCGCATTCGGCGTGACCGGAGCACCTGAGACATTCATCGTCGATGCCGGCGGGGTCATCCGTTACAAGCATATTGGTCCAATCACGGAAAAAGCCTGGGAGTCGACGATCGCCCCGTTAATCTTAGAGCTGCGCGCCCAACAATGAGGACATCGCGGTTCATATTCCTGTCCTGCCTCGCGGCGCTTGCGTTGGCTTGGACTGCCGTCGCAGTTGAACCGGATGAAATGCTCGACAATCCGGCGCTGGAAGAACGGGCGCGCATCGTTTCGCAGGAGCTGCGCTGCGTTGTCTGTCAGAACGAAACCATCGACGAGTCCAATGCGACATTGGCGCAGGATATGCGGCGGCTTGTTCGCAAGCGCATACTCGAAGGCGATACCAACGAGGAAGTCCTGGCTTACATGGTGGATCGCTACGGTGAGTTTGTTCTGCTACGGCCGCGCGTCATTCCACAAACCTGGCTGCTCTGGTTTGGTCCCCTTCTCGTCCTTGGACTGGGCGTCATCGTAGTTTTCAGAACAGTGCGGCGCGCGCCTGTCCGAGCACCGGAAGCGCTATCCGCAGCTGAACAGGCCCGCCTTCAAGAACTGAAATCCGGCGAACGGCCAGGACACCCATCATGACGTGGATTATTTTCGGTGGCTTGACGCTCCTGACAGTGGCTGTTCTGGTTTGGCCGCTGATGCGTCAGAGGACCGAAGGCGACAACCAACGCGCGGCGGACAGAGCGGTCTACCTCGCTCAGTTGGACGAACTGGAGCGCGATGTCCGAGACGGCATGATTTCCGAAGAACAAGCGCAAACCGCTCGATTGGAAATTCAGCGCCGCTTGCTGGCCGTCGACAGACAAACCGAACCGTCAGAAGCGAGTGGGTCATCTGTGCTGCACTCGGCATCAATGGTCGGTGTCGCCGTGTTGGTTCCATTTGCAGCTCTGGCCGTATACCTGAGTATCGGCTCGCCTGACTTGCCAGGCACTGCGATCACCGATCGGCGCGCGGATGCGCTGGAACATCCGGACGATGCGGACCTCAATCTCCTCGTCGAAGAACTCGCCGAACGCATGCGCGCCAATCCTGATGACCCGCAGGGCTGGGTGCTGCTGGCCCGCAGCTATCGTCAGCTGGGCCGCATCAACGACACAGTGGCGGCGTTCCGGCGATCTCTGGCTCAAGGAGCTGCAGACACTGCCGTGTACGCCGAGCTTGGTGAAGCGCTGGTCGCGCAGAATAATGGTTCGGTTACACCGGAAGCCGCAGACGTTTTTCGAGCCGCACTGGCGGGCGATAGGGAAGAACCGCGCTCGCGATTCTACCTTGGTTTAGAACGTGCCCAGGCCGGTGATGCCCGCGACGCTATCGCGATTTGGCGCGATCTCACCGCGTCCTCGGCGCAGGATGCGCCGTGGACGGCAATGGTGCGCGAGCAGATGAGTCAGGTTGCCATGTCGGCAGGCATCATGCCCATGCAGGTAGAAGCCCGGCACCCACTTGATAGACCCGAGCCGGTGCCTCAATCACCGAACATTGGCGCGACAAAAATTCCACAAGCCGATGAGGACGATTTTCGCCCCGATGTCAGCGGTTTGGCGGGACGTTTTTCCAACGAACAGCTCACGATGATCCAGGAAATGGTCGGCGGCCTGGAGGCCCGTATGGAGTTTGGCGAGGCCGACTTTGAAGGCTGGATGCAGCTGGGCCGGTCGTATGCGGTCCTGGGCGATTTGGACAAAGCGGCAAACGCCTTCCGGGAAGCGTCTGCGATGCGCGCCGATGCGGTTATGCCGCGCGTACAGCTGGCCGATACGCTGCTCAAGCGTGTCGGCCCTTCAGATCCGATTCCCGATGAGGTTATTACGCTGAGCGGAGAAATTCTGGCGCTCGACGGTAATAATCCGGACGGCTTGTTCATCGCAGGATTGGCGGCGGCGAGCCAGGGCGATACATCGGAGGCGCGCAGCAAATGGACGCGCCTGCTTGATATCCTTCCGCCCGGCGATTCTGCGCGAGAGGCCGTCGCACGGCGTTTGGCAGAACTTCCCGGGTAGCGCTGAAAATTGTATGAGCGCGTACCGAACTCAAAGAAACGGGTGACATCAATGGCACCAGCATTAGTGAAGCGTATTGTGATCGGCGCCCTGGTCGCACTCGGAACAGCGTTGATCCTAGCCTTATACCTTCCGGCACTACGGCCGGATCCGTCTGACACAACAGTTGAAGGGACGGCGTCGATTGGCGGCCCGTTTGAACTCGTCAACCAGCGCGGAGAGACTGTTACGCAGGACATCCTGCTTGGGCACTATAACCTTGTGTACTTCGGCTTCACATATTGCCCGGACATTTGTCCATTGACGCTTCAGAGTATGGCGGATGCCATTGAACTGCTCCCGGGCCAAAAGAGCGATTTGGTTCAGCCGGTCTTCGTCAGTCTCGATCCGGAACGGGACACTCCGGATATCGTCGCGTCGTATGTCGGAAATTTTCATTCCCGCATGATTGGATTGACGGGGGCGCCGGAACAGGTGCGTAACGCAGCTAGTGCGTATCGTGTGTTTTTCCGCAAGGCGCCGCTTGGTGACGACGGTGACTATACGATTGATCACTCTGGATATTTATATCTGATGAATCGGAGCGGAAAGTATATTGATCATTTCCGCAAGGACGTCACGACGGAACAAATCAACGCGCGTCTCAGAGAATTGCTTTAGGATTTGAAATCGGTGGCCAAAGAACGGCCGTTTTGGGAAACGACGCCTCTCGGCGAAATGTCCGAGAATGAATGGGAAAGCCTGTGTGATGGCTGCGGCAAGTGCTGTTTACACAAGCTCCAGAATTCGGACACCAACGAGGTTTTCACAACAAATGTGGCGTGCCGCCTTCTCGATTTAAAGTCGTGCCGATGCGGTGATTACGAAAACCGGAAGATTAAGGTTCCGGACTGTGTACAGCTTACACCTGAGACGGCCTCCACTTTACCTTGGCTGCCGACCACCTGTGCTTACCGGTTGCTCGCCGTGGGGGAGTCTCTGCCGGATTGGCACCCTCTGGTGTCGGGATCAAACAAAACAGTACACGAGGCGGGCGTTTCGGTCCGCGGCCGCGCGGTGCCCGAAAAGGACGCAACTGCGCTGACCGAACACATTGTCGACTGGCCTGATGTATAGACATCCGCGCACAAGATGACGGGAGAGACAATTTCATTTCTCGTCGGCGACCAACCGCTCGAGGTCTTTCTCCAGGAGCATCCGCGCGCCCGGCGGGTGAGTGTTCGCGTCGATGTAGCGCGGCGGTGCGTTGTCTTGGTTAAGCCGCGGCGCACAAGCCGCGCGGCCGCCTTAGCTTTCGCGCTTGAACGTTCCGACTGGATCATGGATCGGCTTGCAGAGTTAGCGGAACCGGTTCCATTTGCCCCCGGCGTCTTCATTCCGGTGCACGGATTCGGACATGAAATCGTGCATGTGCCGGATGCGCGCCGCGGCGTGTGGAGGACGGATGGCAGGCTTCTCGTGTCCGGCGATGCAGCGTTCTTGACGCGGCGCGTGAAAGACTGGTTCAAGACGGAAGCACGCAAGACGTTCGGTCCCGTCGCACGGCAGTTTGCCGACGCCGTCAACAGGCAAGTTAAGAATGTCTCGGTGCGAGATCAGCGGTCGCGGTGGGGAAGCTGCACCGCGGACGGCAACCTGTCTTTCAGCTGGCGGCTTTTAATGGCGCCAGACTATGTAATGGAATATGTCATCGCGCACGAAGTCGCTCACCTCCGCGAAATGAATCATTCCGGTCAGTTTTGGCAGACGGTGGATCGATTGACGGACCATCGGGCCAAAGCGACGCAATGGCTCGCAAGTGAAGGCTTAAACCTGCATCGCTATGGTGCAGACACTTAGACGACTATCTACGGCTAGCAACAGCCGTGGTTGACGCCTCTTGCGCTTCGACCCATTGGGCAAACCAGTGTAAGTCGGGAATCATCGGATCGCGGGTGTGATCGGCCGACGCGCGGCGCGCACCTTCAGGATCTGTGTAAAAGATATGCCCTCCAACTATGCCCGACACTTCTAAGTTATCGGCCCATTTCGGATGGACGAACACGGCGTGATACCACAGCGCTCCGCCAGTGGGATCTGCGATACTGGAGTCTTTCTGCAGCACGGCAGCCGCAAGCTTCAGCGACCGGCGCCATGCAACGCGGTTATAAGGCGTGTCTGGGCGGCCGTCGCAATACCAGGAGAACTGGCATCTATGCATGACGCGGGCTTTGTTTTGCTTGATCACGTCGCAGATGTTTGACGGATAACGTCGGTCCATCGTCCGGTTCACAACAACCTTGGCCACAGCTAAGCGCCCAGCCAAAGACTCACCTCGCGCCTCGAAGTAATCATTCAGCGCCAGACATATGAACTCCGACTCAGGCACGGTCAGACTGGAGACGTCGACCATAAGGTCATCGGGAATATCCGCGGCAACCGAATCGGCCGGACGGCCGAGCAGCACCGCAATGGCAAACACTGAGGTAAGAATTAGGTTCGGTATTCGTCTCATAACGTTTGTCTCGATCACAGGTTTCACTCCTGAACATGGCGCACGTGTTGAGCCCCATGGCGGCTGAGCCGCTTCTGTTTTGTGCGTTACCCTTGTGATCGCTGGCTAAAGCCGGACGTCGTTTTCATCGTCTTCGGTGGCGATAGTTGACCCTACCCAGGCCAAAATTAACGAAGCCCTAACTCAGTAATTTGGGCGCGCCGCGCCACCTTTTGGCACGCCATCTCGGAGGGATATGTAGGTAAAAACGGGGGAATCTCAACGTTTATTAAGTTGCTTTCTTGCCGGTCAATGATTCAAAAAGTTGCTTGAGACCCCTCTAGACCGGTCATATTCGTTCGATTTTTGAATCGGACCGAAACAACCCAGCGCTTAGAAGACGGCGCGGCGAAACATTTTTCTTCCGTAATCTCAGGGTTTTAAATACCGTCCGCTCGTGAAATAAGCGGTTGAGCATCGCTTAACTCCATTTTGGTTATTTTTGAGAGCTCGGTACCTTGGTGAAACGCGAAAAACCGGACCCGCGAGACATAAAAGTCACGGTTTTGCTGACCCTCCTCGTCGCTCTGGGACCGCTTTCAACGGACTTGTACCTCCCGTCCCTCCCGTCTCTGACCAGTTCGTTCCAGACCTCCGTGTCCCAGGTCCAGGCGACTATGAGCGTTTTCATCGCCGGGTTCGCGATCGCCACCGTCATTTACGGCCCGTTGTCAGACCGGTTCGGGCGTACGCGCGTCCTGCTCGGAGGCATGACGGTTTTTCTTGCCGGCAGCATCGGATGTATGGCCGCGCATTCAATCGAGAGCCTTATCGCATGGCGGTTTGTTCAGGCGATTGGCGGTTGCGCCGGACCGGTTTTGGTTCGCGCCGTTGTTCGCGACGTGTATGGGCGAAATGAAGCCGCACGGTTTCTTGCGTACATTGCGTCGGCCATGGCATTGGCTCCGGCTGTTGCGCCAATGATTGGCGGCTGGCTTCACATCTATTTCGGATGGCGCAGTCATTTTGTCGCACTCGCGCTGCTCGGCGGCGCGTTCATCTTCGCCATCCTCCTGTTATTGCGTGAAACCAATGCCAGGCCAGATCCGGCCGCAACCCACTTGATCCGCATCGTACGCAATGTCGGCGCGATGATGCGCCACCCGCACTTCCTCGCGTTTTCACTGACACTAACGTTTTCATACGGCGCGCTATTCAGCTTCATATCCGTTGGAGCTTTCGTCGTTATCGACGTCTTAGGCGTCGCACCGGAACAGTTCGGTTACCTGTTCTTCTTCGTCGCACTCGGATATGCCAGTGGCGGACTCCTCTCCGGCAGGCTGGTGCCACGTTTCGGCATTGTCAGGTTAATCCAGACAGGGGTCCTTACCGGACTGACTATGGGCGTCATCGGTCTGACATTAGCGCTCGCCGACGTGCAAATTGTCGCGGCCGTCGCGGGCCCGGTGATCGGCGTCTTTTTCGCATGCGGATTTGTATTACCGAATTCCACGGCGGGAGCTCTCATGCCTTTTTCGGAATTTGCTGGCACGGCATCGTCCGCCATCAGTTTTCTGCAGATGAGCGGCGGCGCGCTGATCGGCTATGGCGCGGGCCTCCTGCACAACGGCACGACGGCACCACTGTTTGTCGTGATATTGGTCAGCTGGATGTGCGCGGCCACGGTTTTTTTTACCGCGCGCCGCCGTAAACTCATCCTCCTGTCAGACGGCGCCAAAAACGCGTCAGAGGATCAACCTCATCCGGCTGTGTCCAACCGCTAAGCGCAACGGCAGGCTTGCTGCGGTGCGCCGCCAGCATAATCTCCCGCCAGATCGCGGCCGGCATGCCGCCGCCTGTGACAGACGACATTCCCTTTGCATCATCGTTACCGACCCAAACACCGGCAACCAGGTCCGCGGTATAACCAATAAACCATGCGTCGCGAAAATCCTGACTGGTCCCGGTTTTTCCAGCCGCCGGTCGGCTAATCTGGGCTGCCTTTCCAGTCCCATCACTGATCGTTTTCGACATCATCCGGTTCATCATGCCGATATGATCGGGCGCCGCGACACGGCCGATGCCGCCGCCCTGGCGCTTATAGAGAAGGCGGCCATCAGGCGTCACAATATCGACAATGCCGTAGGGCACGACAGCGATTCCGCCGTTAGCGAAAGGAGTGTAAGCTGCGGTGAGTTCGAGCAAAGACACCTCCGCCGTACCGAGCGCAAGGCCAAGATCATTGCTCAGCGGAGACTCAATTCCGAACCGCCTGGCAACATCAATGACGGCGTCCGGCCCTGCTTCGCGCGCGACCCTGACCGCAACCGAATTGAGGGAATTGGCCAGCGCGTCTTCGAGAGTGGTCGGACCTGCGTAGGTTCCGGAAAAGTTTTGCGGCCGCCAGCCGTCAATATTGATCGGCGCGTCTTCAACAGTATCCGTAGGAACAAAACCAGCCTCCAAACCGGCAAGAAATACAAACGGCTTGAAGGCGGAACCGGGTTGACGGCGCGCCTGGACGGCGCGATTAAACTGACTCTCCGCATAACTTCGTCCGCCGGCCAACGCACGCACGGCACCATCGGGCTGCAACACGACAACCGCACCTTGCCCGACAGACCGATCCGCGCCTGCGAGAGATTGCTCCAGCCGGCTCTCGACAATTGCTTGCAAGTCAGAATCGAGGGTGGTGCGAACAATAAGGTCGTTCTCTATAGACCCAAGAAGGTCTTCAACCGTCGATAGCACCCAATCCGCGAAATAACGTGCCGTTCCGCTTGGAGCCGCGGCAATGTCGATGCTCGCGCCCTGCTCGGCCGCGCGAGCCTGCGCGTCGGTGAGAACACCGGTGTCGACCATCGCTTGCAGCACGATCTGCGTGCGATCACGCGCGGCTTGGTCATCGGTCTTGGGATTATAGCGCGACGGGGCTTTCATCAGCCCCGCGAGCATGGCCGATTGGTAGACCGTGAGATCCCGGGCAGACCGGTTGAAGTACATGTGCGCAGCAGCTTCCACGCCGTATGTGCCTGAGCCGAGATAGACGCGGTTCAGATACAAAGTCAGAATTTGTTCCTTGGTGAATTTCTGCTCAAGCCAAAGCGCCAGCAGTGCTTCTCTGACCTTGCGTGCCACTGTACGCTCAGGCGTAAGGAAGAGATTTTTGGCGACCTGTTGAGTGATTGTGCTGCCGCCCTGCACGACGGCACCGGCACGGGCGTTGGCCAGCATCGCGCGCGCAAAGCCGCGCAGATCCAGACCGCTGTGACGATAGAAACGCCGGTCCTCCACAGCGATGATCGCCGCCGGTAAAGCGGGAGGGAGGTCTGCGACGGACACGGCTGGACCATATAAAGCGCCGACACGCACCAGAGTGCCCCCTTGGGCATCCTGGACAGTTATAATGGGCTGGCGTCGCGTCGTAGCGACGACATCATCGACATCGGGCAAGGTGAGGGCAAAGTAGCCGAGTACGGCGCCTACAGCGATTACAGCCCAAATGAACGCCGAAAGAGCGTTGGACACCCAAAACCACGCCCCGCGCGATGCGTGGGGTGCAGCGGCCTTTTTGCCTTTGTTAACGTTTTTCGGCTGTTTTGACGTAGCCATATGCCTCTTGGACCATGTATCTTGATCTTGTCTGGCGAAAATGTGGCATATCTTGGGTTATGCAGGCATTAACGACGCCGCACAAGCATCGGCTACCATAGCCGGAAGGGGCACTGAGTGAGTTCCACATCCGTCTCCATCACCATCGACAAAGAGCTTGAGGACCGCCTTAAAGCCTTCGCCCAGCGTTTGGACAAGCCGCTTGCGGATGTGCTCGCGCACGCGCTGGCGGAATACGCGGATACCTGGGAAGATCACCTGGATACTGTCGACAAGCTGAAGGACGGGGACGACCGGGTACATCTCGCCGTCAACGACGCCTAACGCAGTCCGGCATCTCGCGGATCAGGTCCAGCGACCTCAGATATCCAGATTGGTCACGTTCAAGGCGTTGTCTTGAATGAACTCTCGGCGATGCTCCACTACGTCACCCATCAAAGTAGAGAACACCTCGTGGGCCTCGTCGGCATGACTCACCTTGACCTGAAGCAACGTGCGCACCTCTGGGTCAAGTGTTGTCTCCCATAACTGGCCAGGATTCATCTCTCCCAGACCTTTATAGCGCTGCAGGCTTGTTCCACGTTTCCCCTCTGCGAGCACCGCATCAACGAGCGAAACCGGACCGTAGATCCGTGTCTCTTTGTCTTTGATCTTGAGCGCCGAGGTGTGGGTATAGAACTCCTGCAATTCGGCGGCCTGTGAATCCAGATACCGGGCTTCGGACGAATGCAACGTGGGCGCGTCGAGGACATGGGTCTCGGTGACCCCACGCACTGTACGCTGGAAACTTAGCCCGCCCTTGTCGGCCGCACTGCCGCTCCAGCCCCGTTCATACTCGCTCTCAAGGAAATCGAGGCGCTTGGCGATATAATCCGCCGCCTGGCCCGCCGTTTCCTCATCGGACAGAACCTCGGGATTGAACACGCCGGCGACCGCGACCTGTTCGACGATTCGCATCGGGAAAGACCGGCTCATTTGCTTAAGCGTGTTCCTAACGTCGCGCGCCTTCTTGACAAATGCCTTGAGGTCGTCGCCGGCGATTTGCCCCCCGGCTTGAGTCACCAGAAGTGCGTCCGTCAGTCCGCCTTCGATCAAATGGTTCTCCATGGCCCGGTCGTCTTTCAAATAGACTTCCGAATTCCCCTTCTTCGCCCGATACAGTGGCGGCTGGGCGATATACAAGTGACCTGCTTCAATCAGCTGCGGCATCTGCCTGTAAAAGAACGTCAGCAGAAGTGTCCGGATGTGACTGCCATCGACGTCAGCGTCAGTCATCACAATGATCTTGTGATAGCGCAATTTTTCGAGGTTGAATTCTTCGCTGCCGATCCCGGTGCCAAGTGCGGTGATCAACGTCCCAATCTCGTTGGACGACAGCATCTTGTCGAACCGGGCACGTTCGACGTTTAGAATTTTTCCGCGCAGCGGCAGGATGGCCTGGAAGCCCCGATCACGGCCCTGCTTGGCCGATCCGCCCGCGGAGTCCCCTTCGACCAGGAACAGTTCGGATTTCGCGGGATCCTTGGTCTGACAATCTGCCAGTTTGCCGGGCAGCGACGACACATCCAGCGCACCTTTGCGCCGGGTGAGTTCTCTTGCTTTACGTGCCGCCTCACGGGCAAGAGCGGCCTCAACCACCTTGCCAACAATCTTGCGGGCTTCCCCAGGATGCTCTTCGAACCACTCACTTAGCTTCTCGCCGACGACCCCTTCAACGACGGGACGCACCTCCGATGACACAAGTTTATCCTTGGTCTGCGATGAGAATTTGGGATCCGGCACCTTTACCGACAGGACGCAGGTCAACCCTTCGCGCATGTCGTCGCCTGAGAGCTGAATCTTCTCTTTCTTGGACAGGCCGAACTCGCCAGCGTAGGTATTGATCGTCCGGGTCAGCGCCGCACGAAAACCAGCCATGTGCGTACCGCCGTCGCGCTGCGGAATATTGTTGGTAAAACACAGTGTATTTTCGTGATAGCTGTCGTTCCACTCCAGAGACACCTCGACAGAAATGCCGTCCTTTTCGCCGATGACGGTAACCGGCGGCTCATGCAACGCCTGCTTGGACCGGTCGAGATATTTTACAAATGCCTCGATCCCACCTTCATAGTGAAGGTCTACGGTTTTTGATTCGGCATGACGCGCGTCGATAAGGCGCAGATAGACCCCCGAATTTAGAAACGCGAGTTCCCTTAAACGGTGCTCCAGCGTTCCAAAGTCGAATTCCGTCATGGTGAATGTCGAGACCGCCGGTAAGAACGTGATTTCGGTACCGGTCTTCTGTTTGCCGTCTTCCTCGGGCGCGTCTCCGACAACGGCTAGAGGCGCCTCCGCTTCACCGTTACAAAAACGGATATAGTGCTCTTTGCCTTCGCGCCAGATACGCAGGTCGAGCCACTCCGACAGGGCATTCACCACGGACACGCCGACGCCATGCAGTCCGCCGGAAACTTTGTAAGAATTCTGGTCGAATTTCCCGCCCGCATGCAGTTGGGTCATGATGACTTCTGCCGCGGAGACACCTTCCTCCTTGTGCATATCAACGGGAATGCCGCGGCCGTTATCTCTGACCGTGACCGAACCGTCCCCATTGAGAACAACGTCGGTGCGATCACAATATCCGGCGAGCGCTTCGTCGATTGCATTGTCAACGACCTCGTAGACCATATGGTGAAGGCCTGAGCCGTCGTCGGTATCGCCAATGTACATGCCAGGCCGCTTTCGAACGGCTTCGAGGCCCTTCAGAACCTTGATGGATTCGGCGTCGTAGGCTTGCGGGGTTTGGGCTTGTTCACTCATAGCGACGGACAGTCATGGTTGTGGTCTAGGATGAAATTCGGGTGTGTCCGCCGACAAACGGGTCTGCGGACCAGGGTTTCAAAGTTCCATTGGCGACGGTGAGAAATTGCGCGGCGTTGCCAAATTCGGTGAAGACGGCCAGATCGGTTCCGGTCAACCACGTCTGCGTGCCGGATTCGATGAGGCGGCCAAACAGATGCGACCGGCGGTCGGGATCAAGATGAGCGGCCACTTCGTCTAGGAGCAGGAGCGGGGCCCGGCCACTGGTTTCGGTCTGCAATTTGACGTGGGCGAGAACGATGGAAATCAGTAACGCCTTCTGTTCGCCGGTGGAACATTCCGCGGCGGGGCGCGCCGTCTTGAGCATCGTCACTATGACATCCGACCGGTTAGGCCCTGGCGCCGGAGGAGGCTCGCCGTCTCCCGGCCAATACCGTCGAGATGCCTGGAGTGCGTCTCTAAGGGCGTCCTCAGCATCGACAGCGGCACTTTCCTCAAGGCAGTCGTCGACAAAACCCGATAGACCGATCCGGGCGGCGGGGAACGGTCCGTCCTCGGCACGCAAGGCCGCATTCAAACGATTTACGACATCACGCCGTGCCGCCGCGATGGCCACGCCGTAGCGGCACAGAGTGTCTTCCAGAGCCTCATACCACGCAGCGTCGGTGACACCGTCACGAAACAGCTTGGTGCGGCGTCTGAGAGCTTGGTCGTAGGCGGCACAGCGCGATGCATGCTCGGCATCCAACGCGGTGACCAACCGGTCGAGAAATTTACGGCGCGCGCCGGGTGTGTCGGTGAATAGTCTGTCCAAGGCTGGCGTAATCCAAGTAACGGCAACGTACTGGGCAAGAGCGGCCGCCCCGCGGGCGGACTTGCCGTCAATGTGCACCGCCCGGCGGTCAGTCGCCGCCGGCTCAAGGCCGGTCCCAAGACGGACTGAACCAACCGGTGTTTCGACGTCGGCGGCGATAGCCCATGGCCGCCCCACGTCTTCAGCTGGCGCGCGACGGCCGGCTTCGCTCAGCCGCACACCGCGCAAACCGCGGCCCGGCGCCAAGTAAGACAATGCTTCGAGAATATTGGTTTTGCCTGCACCGTTGGCACCTGCCAGGACAACCGGACGCAAATCGGTTTCCAAACGCAAATGATCGTAGTTGCGGAAATCGGTCAGCATTAGGCGAACCACACCCGTGGCCGCCGCCACAGGCTCGGCAGACGGACTAATTTGAGTGACAGTATCGGTCAGCGCGATCACACCCGCATCGGCATCAGTACATAGACCGCCGAACCATCCGAAACATCTCGGATGACGGTCGGAGACGCCGCATCCGCCATGGTAAAGCGCGCGGCATCTCCTTCAATTTGCTGCATGATGTCGAGCAAATACCGGGAATTAAATCCGATCTCCAATTGACCGGCGTCGTAGGATGCCTCGACCTCTTCAATCGCGCTGCCGTGTTCCGGGCTCGAGGCCGAAAGGGTCACGGTGCCCTTTTCCAAATTCAATTTGATCGACCGGGATTTTTCCGAGCTGATGGCGGAGACACGATCAACAGCGTCTGAGAAGGATTTACAATCGGTCTCGAGAACTTTGTCGTTGCCTGTCGGGATAACGCGTTCGTAGTCAGGGAAAGTTCCATCAATAAGTTTCGAGGTCAGGACTGTGTCGCCCATCGTAAAGCGAATTTTGGCATCCGACAGAGCGACGGTGATCTCGCCCTCGGCCTCTTCGATCAATTTCCGCACTTCAGCGACAGCCTTCCGGGGCACGATGACCCCAGGCATACCCGCAGCCCCGTCCGGCAACGGCAGCTCGACGCGCGCGAGGCGGTGGCCGTCGGTCGCAACAGTGCGCAAGACGTCGACCCCTTCGCTGTCGGCGGCATGAAGATAAATGCCGTTGAGGTAATACCGCGTCTCTTCGGTCGATATCGCGAAGCGGGTGCGGTCAATCAACGACCTTAAGTCGCCGGCAGATAGACTGAACGTATGCGAGAAATCACCCGATGCCAGCGCCGGGAAATCGTCAACGGGCAGACACGACAGCTGAAACCGTGACCGGCCAGATGTCAGGGTCAACTGGCTGTCGGCAAACGCCAACTCGACCTGAGCGCCATCGGGCAGTTTGCGGACGATGTCATACAGCGTATGCGCCGGCGCGGTTGTTTTGCCGGATTGGCTGACGTCGGCGCCGACGGACTCGACGATCTCCAGGTCCATGTCCGTCGCGTTGAGGCTTAAGCCGCTCTTGGCGGCATCTAAGCGGACGTTCGACAGGATCGGAATTGTTGTACGGCGCTCGACAACGCTCTGAACATGACCCAGAGATTTTAGGAGCGCGGACCGTTCAATAATGAGTTTCATGGGCATTCTTACAGTTCGATAATCAACGTGGCTTCCGCGATGCCGTGCGCACGCGGACATACAGCGAGTCCCCCGCATCCATTGAGGCCAAAAAACCGCCAAAAATGGCGGAATAGTGGCCTCTCTGACGCCCCTGTCCTTACTCTGAGTGGGAAGCGAGATCGGCGGCGAAACCACCGCCTCGCGACAGGGAAATCAGTATACCACAGGGGTAGCCAGACGGTAGGGAAAATGGCGTTTTTTTAAGGATTTGGGGACGCCGAAGCGGGCCCAGGTCGGGGCCCTATATTCGCTACTCAGGGACGGCGCGGCCTAGCTTTCGAGCATCCGGGTCAAAAGCTCGACATCCTCGGCAAAAGCTGAATCGGCCTTGATCAGCTCCTCGACCTTGCGCACGGCGTGAATAACGGTGGTGTGGTCTCGACCGCCAAAGGCCCTTCCGATTTCGGGCAAGGAGCGGGACGTCAACTGCTTCGCCAAATACATGGCGATCTGCCGCGGGCGCGCAACTGTGCGAGACCGCCGCGCGGAGCTCATGTCGGACATCCGGATTTGGAAGTGCTCGGCCACGCGCTTTTGTATTTCCTCCATTGTGACACGACGGTCATGGGCACGAAGAAGGTCGTGCAGAAGTGTGTGTGTGAGTTCGAGGGATATATTGCCTCCGACCAGCTGCACGTTCGCGCTGAGACGAGTCAGCGCCCCTTCCAACTCCCGGACATTGGAGGTGATGCGATGCGCCAGAAACTCTTTAACTTTCTGCGGAACCGAAACCCCCAGCTGCTCGGCTTTGGCATCAAGAATGCCCAGGCGCAGCTCAAAGGTAGTGGGGTGCAAATCGGCCACCAAACCCGATGACAGGCGCGATCGGAGCCGGTCGCCAATCTCTTCCAAATCGGAGGGCGACTTGTCTGCAGACAAAACGATTTGCCGGCCCTGATCGACAAGCGCGTTAAACGTGTGGAAAAATTCTTCCTGCGTTGAGTCTTTTCCGGAAATGAATTGAACGTCGTCGATCATGAGAACGTCGGCGGAGCGAAACTGCTCTTTGAACGACACCGTATCGTGGTTACGAAGCGCACGCACAAAACTGTACATGAACTTCTCAGCCGAAAGATAAACGACCCGCCGCTGAGGCGAGCGCAAACGGATCTGCCAAGCGATGGCATGCATCAAATGGGTCTTGCCCAGACCGACACCGCCATAGAGGAAAAGCGGATTAAAGCTCACATGATCGGAATCAGCGACACGCTGCGCCGCGGCATAGGCAAACTCGTTGGGCTTGCCGACC
Organism: Rhodospirillaceae bacterium; assembly: GCA_038148375.1. GTDB lineage: Bacteria > Pseudomonadota > Alphaproteobacteria > Rhodospirillales > Rhodospirillaceae > CAWUEX02. The sequence continues at coordinate 186,960 of JAYQVH010000001.1, forward strand.
ACGAAATTCTCGAAAGTGTACCTGGCGTCCAAAGGTGCGGACAGAGAATCCGCCAGCACGTCATGGGTCACCGCCTCGCTTTGAGCCGCGGCCAATGTCATGGCATCAGAACCTGTTGGGGTATCTGTGCCGCCGGAGCCGCCGCCAACAGCATCAACGTCGACTTGAACGCGGCGCACGGCTGGATTTTCGCCACTCCATAGCGTGCGAATGCGATCCGCGTAATGCGTAACAACCCAGTCGCGCATAAAACGGGTGGGAACTCGAAGATTGACTGCGCCGTCGTTTAAGCCGCCGAACGCGATAGGACTGACCCAGCTCTGATATGCCGAGTCACCAAATTCATGTTTCAATCTGAGTTTAACGCGATCCCATTCCGCCTGACTCGACGAACCTACTTCCCCTCGTTTCACCCTTGCGTCCTTGTCATCTTCCCTGGCAGCCCGCGCCGCGCTGAACATCCCCCGCAAACGTCTTCAGCGATGTGCACCGGTCCAGAGAGGTTACAAAGTAAATTTTGCTCGCCGCGACACCCGCCATTTGTTTTTGTTCCAGGTGCCTGCGAGGACACGCACTCTATCTCTCGGCCCTAGAAAGACAAGGTGAAAAATAGCTTGACAGTTGAGCGTCAAAAACATCTATCAGATTCGCGATTCTGTTTGCCGATAATTGCGCACAGATGCGCAACTTCGCTGCGCCGCTTGCGGTCGAACGCGATGTGGACACAACAATTTGTGTTCAGTGAGTCGTATGAATTTTTTCGAAAGAGTCGCGCAGTAATCTTCGCAGCGAATCGATTTATGAGTCCGCGCTTAGAGAGCGCGAACGATGGTCAAGCTGCGGCTACGTAAAAGATATTTGAGCTTAAGCGGAAAGCGCTTTGATTCGCGCGTTCAGGCGGGAAATCTTTCGCGACACTGTATTAGCGTGCAAGACGCCTTTAGAGCGGCCGCGCATCAACTCCGGCATGGCCTGCTTAAAGGCGTCCGTAGCTGCCGCCTTGTCGCCCGCAGCTATGGCGGACTCAACTTGCTTCACGATCGTACGGATACGCCCGATACGAGAATGATTGACCTGTGCCCGGCGGGCGTTGCGGCGAATGCGTTTCTTGGCCGAAGCGTGGTGGGCCATGGGTTCGTCCTGTGTCCGTCTGGAAATTAAGGCGCGGTTTATAGTTAAGGGGCGGCGCTGCGTCAACCTCTGAACACACGGCGGTAAAATAACGCGTCTACGCTGGCCGCAGGCACAGGCGCGCCTCAGGCCCGCCCGGCCAGACACCCAATAGGCCCACCGACCGGCCTTTGGCGCGTTATCCTAGCGGTGTTTAAAGGTCGGCTGACGCTTCTCAACGAAGGCAGCCATCCCCTCTTTCTGATCTTCTAGCGCAAAGGTTGCATGGAACATACGGCGCTCGAAAAGGATGCCCTCGGCCAGGGACGATTCGAAAGCACGGTTGACCGATTCCTTGGCCATCATGATCGACGGCAGCGACATATCAGCAATCCGCTCTGCGGCTTTTAGGGACTCGTCAAGCAATGCATCAGGCGCGACGACTCGGCTGACCAGTCCAACGCGCTCAGCCTCAGCGGCATCCATCTGGCGCCCAGTTAAAATCATATCCATGGCTTTGGCCTTACCGACGGCCCTGGTCAGGCGCTGAGTGCCGCCCGCGCCTGGGATAATGCCAAGTGTGATTTCCGGCTGGCCGAATTTTGCGTTGTCGGCTGCGATAATGATGTCGCACATCATTGCCACCTCACAGCCCCCGCCAAGCGCATAGCCAGCCACGGCGGCGATGATCGGCTTGCGGCAAGTCGTGATCCGTTCCCATCCCTTCGTGATGAATTCCTGAACATAGCAGTCGACAAAGGACTTGCTCGCCATTTCCTTGATGTCGGCGCCGGCGGCGAACGCTTTTTCGCTCCCGGTAATGACAACGGCGCGGATGCCGTCATCGTCTTCAAAACCGTCCAGGGCTTTTCCAAGATCCTCGACCAGCCCGCTTGAAAGCGCGTTCAGCGCCTTTGGCCGGTTAAGAGTAATGAGGCCAACGTGGCCACGCGTTTCGACTAAGATGTTTTCGTACGCCATTTAAAAGTGATGTCCTTGCGTGTTTTCAATTCGAACCGGCCTTGCAGGCCTTGAATGCGGCTCCCTAGCGCGTGGCCGTCGGTTCGATCAGAAATCGAACTTCGAGCGCGGCATCGGTTTCGGTGAACTCCAGCCGGAGCGTTTCTCCCTCGCGCTGGAATATACCGTCTTGGGAAAGCGTCCAGCCCAGCTGAGGTAGCGTGTCGCGGTAAAATTCGAGCACGGTCTGCCGTTCCACTTGCCCCGTGGCGGAGGCCTGTACAATGCGGCCCTGGGGTGTGTCAAACAATACGCTAGAACCCGCAACCTGAGTAAGCGCATCCATCAGTGGCAAATCTTCGAAGCCGTAAACAAAACGGTCGGCTCCGGACGCGTTGTGAACCGGCATGAAACAACTCAGGATAATCAACATGCGGGCTGCAACAGATTTCATATCGAAATTCATCTCTGACACCTCGAGCAATAGAACGTGGACCGTCCGGACTGGATCAGCCGCTTTACGGTTGCGTTGTGTTCGGCGCAAGACGCCGTTTGACAAGGTTCGCCCTCGCGTCCGTATACGTTCCAACTGTATTTGAAATAACCGAGTTCACCGGACGGCTGAACGTAGTCGCGCAACGATGAGCCCCCGGCCGCGATGGCCGCCTGTAGGACATCCCTGATTGCCGGGACCAGGCGCTCAGCCCGCCGGCCTGCAACCGTTCCTGCTTTGCGGCGCGGCGACACTCCGGCTCTGTAGAGCGCTTCGCAGACATAGATATTTCCGAGGCCGGCAACGACGCGCTGATCCAGCAACGCCGCTTTTATGGTCGTGCCTTTGCCGCGCAGCGCCGCAGAAAGGACATCGGGCGTAAACGTAGTGCTCAAGGGATCGGGACCCATTCGCGCGAGCAGCTTGTGATCCGCCAGCTCAGCGGTCGTGGTCAGGGTCAGGAGTCCGAACCGCCGGGGATCGTTGAACATCACCCTCACACCTTCATCCGTATCGAAGACGATATGATCATGCTTGCCGGGTTTAGTTATCGGCTGGGTGATGGTCATGCGGCCGGACATGCCCAGATGCGCAAGCGCGACGGTCCCGTCATCTAGGTCGAGACAGATGTATTTGGCCCTCCGGTGGACACGCTTGACGGTGCGCCCGGTTAATTTGCCCGCGAGGCCCTTCGGAAAGGGAATGCGCATATCCGGGCGGCGTACATCGACGCTGGCCAGCCGGCGTCCTTCGAACACCTTGGCCAGGCCGCGGCATGTCGTTTCGACCTCGGGGAGTTCAGGCATGAGCGGCAGAGTGCGCCAACGCCCCTTGCTTTGTCGAGGCCTTGTACGTACGGGAGAGGTATAGCCGCATCCAGGGCCATCCACTAAGCTTGGGTAATGTCGAATTCCAGCCACACCAGCACCGAAGGCACCACGCACTTCGGATACACCACCGTGCCACGCACAGAGAAAGCAGGGCGCGTGCGCGCCGTATTTGACTCGGTTGCCGCTAAATATGACGTCATGAATGACGTGATGAGCGGGGGAGTCCATCGGCTTTGGAAAGACGCGATGGTGGATTGGCTGGCGCCGCGTCCGGGCTGGAACACGATTGATGTAGCTGGAGGCACCGGCGATATCGCGCTCCGAATACACAACCGCATGAAACGCGGCGCCTCCGCACAAGCCGGTTCCATTGTCGTGTGTGACATCAACGAAGCCATGCTGAGCCATGGGCGCGACCGCGCACTCGACCGCGGTGTGTTGCATGGGCTGAGGTGGAGCGTCGGAAACGCCGAATGCCTGCCGTTCAGCGACATGAGTTTCGACGCCTTTACCATTGCGTTTGGCCTGCGCAATGTAACGGATATCGACGCCGCGCTGCGGGATGCCCGCCGCGTCCTGAAACCCGGCGGACGGTTTTTGTGTCTCGAATTTTCCAGCGTTGTCGTTCCGGGCCTGGCCGCACTGTATGACCGTTACTCTTTTTCCATTCTGCCGCGTCTCGGATCTGCCATCGCCGGAGATGCCGAAGCCTACAGATATTTAGCGGAGAGCATTCGACGGTTTCCGGACCAACAGACTTTGGCGGAAAGGATGACCGCTGCCGGGTTTGGCAATGTGGCGTACCGCAATCTATCCGGCGGAATCGCTGCCCTCCATTCGGGCTGGCGTCTGTGATCGATAGAAACCGGACCTAACGGCCTCCTCAATATGATTCGCGCTGTCCGTAATCTTCACCGCTTGTTCAGCATTGGCCGTACGTTGGCCCGGCATGACGCATTGTTCTTGCTCGACGGCTACAGCGTCGGCCGCACGGTCGCCGCCGCCGTTCGGATGACCGCGAAACCGGACCCCAAAGTGACGGCCCTCCGGCCGGGAGAACGGCTCTCGGCCGCCCTTTCGCAATTGGGTCCGACGTTCATCAAATTGGGACAAGCGTTGTCAACCCGTCCTGATTTACTGGGCCAGTCGGTCACGGACGACTTAACCAAACTGCAAGATCGGCTGCCACCGTTCCCGTTTGCGCAAGCAAAGCAGATAATTGACCAAGATTTCGATGGCGGCGCAGATGCGCTGTTTAAATCAATCGACTCCAAACCCGTTGCGGCGGCTTCGATTGCTCAGGTGCACTTTGCCGTCACCAGTGGCGACGAGGACGTTGCGATCAAGGTCCTGCGCCCCGGCATTAAAGAGGCCTTCGCTCGCGATCTCGATCTCTTTTATTGGCTGGCGGAAACCACCGAGCGCACCCAGCCTAAACTGCGGCGCCTTAAGCCCATCGAGGCGGTGCGCACTTTCGAGCAGTCCGTGCGCATGGAAATGGATCTTCGCTTCGAAGCAGCGGCGGCTGAAGAATTGAAAACGAACTTTGCCGACGAGCCGCGCTTCACGGTTCCCGCGGTCGACTGGCAGCGAACATCGGAACATGTATTGACGCTCGAGCGCGTGTCAGGGGCTCGGGTGGACAAGCCTGAGGATGTAATTGCTTTAGGTCTCGACCCGGTCGACGTCGTCCGCACAGCCGCAGAAGTGTTTTTTCGCATGGTTTTCCGCGACGGGTTTTTTCACGCTGATATGCACCCCGGGAATTTGTTTGTTGCCGACGACGGCACGATCATCGCCATGGACTTCGGCATCATGGGCCGCGTCGATCTTGAGACCCGACGCCATCTTGGTGAAATGCTGCTTGGCTTTTTGACACGCGATTACAAACGTGTGGCCGAAATACATATCGAGGCTGGCTTCGTGCCTGCCAACAAGGATATCGGTGCTTTTGCGCAAGCCTGCCGATCCATTGCGGAGCCCATTCTCGGGAAACCCATGAACGAAATTTCATTGGCCCGCCTGCTCGGTCAGTTGTTCCAGATAACCGAGACCTTCGACATGCAGACCCAGCCTCAATTGCTGCTACTGCAGAAAAGCATGTTGCTCGCGGAGGGAGTTGGCCGCGCCCTGGCGCCCACGGTCAACATGTGGGAGTTGGCGCGCCCGCTCATTGAGGAGTGGATGGTCCGCGAACTCGGGCCAGAAGGACGCATTCGCGACGCCGTTTCAGATGTGACGTCGACCTTGGAAAAGCTGCCGCGTGTCATCGACAGTGTCGACGCCGCAGCACGCCAGATTCGCACCCACGGCCTGCGCCTCGATCCCGAGACGGCGGCTTACATCCGTGGCGGCCCGCCAGAACAGCGTGGCATTAAATGGTGGCCCTGGGCGGCGATTGGCGGCGTCATCTTGGTGGCGCTCCTGACCTAGGCCAGATGGCGCACTTGGACGCCTTGGCCATTCAGATGCGAATCGGGTAGAGTCCGGGCGCCGCCGACAGGGCGGAAAGCATCAAGGAAAGCAACGCGTTGTGCTGAATTCACGCCGCATCCTGCTGATCGTCGCCGGCGGTATCGCCGCGGTCAAAATACCCGACCTCATCCGCCGATTGCGCGAGCGGGGGGCGGAGGTGCGCTGCGTCTTAACCAAAGCCGGCGCGCAATTCGTCACACCAATGAGCCTGGCGGCTCTGTCTGGCAACAAGGTTTATCAGGACCTGTTTTCGCTTACCGACGAGAGCGAGATGGGACATATCCAACTCAGCCGCGACGCCGACATTCTATTGGTCGCACCAGCCACAGCCGACATTATGGCGAAGATGACTCACGGGCAGGCCGATGACTTGGCCACCACTGCCCTTCTGGCGACCGACAAGCCTGTCGTGATCGCCCCGTCCATGAACGTGATGATGTGGTCGCACCCGGCCACGCAGGACAACGTCGAGATACTTACACGCCGTGGCGTAAGTATGGTGGGGCCCGGAGCAGGCGATCTGGCGTGCGGCGAGGTCGGCGACGGGCGCATGGCAGAGGTCATGGATATTGTCGGCGCGCTGGAAACCCATTTCGGCAAGGGAAACACATCATTGCCCTTGGCCGGACGGCGCGCGCTGGTCACCAGCGGTCCGACTCATGAGCCGATCGACCCCGTGCGCTACTTGGCAAATCGGTCTTCGGGCAAGCAGGGACATGCGATCGCCACCGCGCTGTCCGTCGCAGGCGCGGATGTCACCTTGGTGGCGGGACCGACACGGGAACCTGACCCTCCAGGCGTGACCGTGCATCACGTTCAAACCGCGCTTGAGATGATGGATGCGTGTTCGAAGTCATTACCGGTCGACATCGCCGTATGTGCCGCTGCCGTTGCGGACTGGCGGTCTGCCGCACCGGCTGACGCCAAGATCAAGAAAGCCAAAAACAAAGCCGCGCCGGCGCTGAACTTGACCGAAAACCCTGACATCCTCGCGACCCTCTCCACCAAAGGCAAGAAACGCCCCCAGCTTGTTGTCGGCTTTGCCGCCGAAACGCAGGATGTGGTGCAAAACGCCAAAGCGAAAATCAAATCGAAAGGGTGCGATTGGATCGTCGCCAATGATGTGTCTGACGGCTTCGGTGGCGACACCAATACAGTTCACCTTATCACGGGCAAAGATGTCGAGAGTTGGCCGAGCCAATCGAAGCGCGCCGTCGCCGATCAATTGGTCGCGCGCATTGGCGCAGCGATGTCGAACAAGAAATAGGATTGCGATGATAGACAAGGTTCCCGTTGCCATTAAACGCCTGTCCCACGGCGAAGGACTGCCGCTGCCGGCTTATCAGACAGACCAGGCCGCAGGCATGGATCTTTGCGCCGCGATTGAAGAACCCTTGCACCTAAACCCTGGCACTCACGCTTTGGTGCCGACTGGGTTGGCCATGGCGTTACCGGACGGCTTTGAGGCACAGGTTCGCCCACGGTCTGGCTTGGCCGCCAAATACAGGGTCACCGTGCTCAACACACCCGGCACCATCGACGCCGACTACCGCGGTGAAGTGAAAGTGATTCTGATCAACCACGGCGATGCCGTGTTCGAGATCAAACGTGGTGACCGCATTGCGCAGATGGTTATTGCGCCGGTGACCCGCGCCACCGTGAGCGAAGTTGAAACGCTGCCGGAGACCGTCCGCGGTGCTGGCGGATTTGGCTCTACCGGACAATAAGCGGCGCGGCATGAGTCTCTCGGAGGACCAAATCGAACGCTACGCCCGGCACATCCGCCTGGACAACGTAGGCGTGGAGGGCCAGGAAAAGCTGCTGAAGGCCCGCGTCCTCGTGATCGGGGCCGGAGGTCTGGGGTCTCCGCTGATTCAGTATCTCGCAGCCGCAGGAGTCGGCACGCTCGGGATCGTCGACGACGACACGGTCGATTTGTCCAATCTTCAACGGCAAGTGCTGCACACCACCGCGGATATCGGACGATCGAAAGTTGAAAGTGCCTCGACTGCGGTTCACGCCCTAAATCCCGACGTCGATGTTGTTGTTCATCAGGAACGGCTGACACCGGAGAATGCCCGCACGCTGATTTCCAACTACGATGTGATCGCAGACGGCTGCGATAACTTCGCAACGCGTTTTCTGGTTAACGATGCCTGTTACTTCGAGCGAAAGACATTGGTGTCGGCAGCGGTGATCCGGTTTGACGGTCAGCTCTCGACCTACAAGCCGCACGAGGGCGGCCCGTGTTACCGCTGTTTATACGCCGATGCCCCGCCCGATGACGTGTGGACGTGCGAGCAAGCGGGAATTCTGGGCTCGATCGCAGGAGTGATGGGGTCCCTGCAGGCGACGGAGGTGCTGAAAGAAATCCTCGGCCTTGGTGACGGCATGAAGGGCCGGCTCTTGATATACGATGCCCTGGACTTGGCGACACGCATCGTCAAAGTGCGGCCCGATCCGGCGTGCGCTTTGTGTTCGGATCACGCCACCATCAAAGACGTCGCCGCGTAAACACCCTCTACTTTTCGAAGATCACGTCGACGCGACGATTGCCCTGTTCTTTTGTGCCGTCGGGACGCTCGATCCTGGGGCGTTCCTCACCGTACGCTTCAACGCGCATTCCAGACTGGGAAATACCTTCTTCGACCAAAGCGTTATAAACGGCTTCGGCCCGGCGTTGCGACAGCATGATGTTGTAATCGCTCGGTCCGGCGGAGTCCGTATGGCCGACGACAAGAACTGTCGCGGGATTATATTCGTCGTGCGCTTCGGAAATGACATTGACCACTGATTGGGCTTCAGCATTCAACGTCGCTGAGTCGAAGTCGAAATAGATTTGGAATTGAGTCGGCATTGCCGCTGCAGGTTCCGCCACCGGCGCCGGTGCGGGCTCCGCCGCCTCAAGCGCTCGCAGCGCCGTGTTAAAGCTTGAACGGCAGGCGGCAATATCCTCAGGCTGACGATCTTCTTCCTGCTCCTGCATCCAGCAATCAAAGCCGGACTGCGCCATCGCCGCCATGACCGGCATTGCGGCGCGGGTCTCATCGTTGAGCACAGAGAGTAAGCGGGCGCGTGCCTCGCTGAGGGTGTTAACCGAATAGCCGGGCAGATCGCGCGCGGTTATCTCTTCGGGCCCGAAGGTTTCGCCCGATGCGGCACGACGCGTCCGGGCCACAAATGTCTTGGTATCGGCCCAGTCCGCCTCTGCCTTTTCGGATGCCGCCAGGTTGGCGTAGTCCGTCTGCAGGGCGCGGTGGAAGTCGGTTCCACGGTTGGGAAGGGAACGCGCCCCCTCAACGTCATAGTTGGCACCGCAAGCGGCCAATGACAGCGCGGCGGTGGCCAGTAGGACTGAACGTGAAACCATGGACTCCCTCTCCCTCTTTCGGTGCCCCCACACGCGCCCTCCAAAGCCGGCTTTGTCCCGCCGTCAAATATCGCATTCGGGACGGCTGTATTGGCTCGGAGTTCCCCAGCGAGTGGGACCGGTCTGGCTTTTTAGCGTTGTGCCCATAGAGTGACAAGAACCCTTTGCGATTCAGCGCCTTGGAGCGTATGAGGGGCCATGCCCCACACCGGTTCAAAGATCGCAGCGAACCCCTACGCGCGCCCCGAATCCGGCGCTTCGAGAGCGCCTGCCATCGGCTTGGATAAGGATGATTGGACGGAAATCGCCCTGGAAATGGGCGAAAAGCCTTACCGGGGCGCCCAGATATTCCAGTGGATCTACAACCGCGGTGTTCGCACCTTCGAAGACATGACCGATCTGTCGAAGATGTTCCGCGCCCGGCTGGAGGACAGATTTTCGCTCGACCGACCTGCCGTCGCCACCGAACAGACGTCGACGGATGGGACACGCAAATGGCTGACGGCATTCGCCGACGGGCAAAAAGCGGAGTCGGTTTTCATCCCCGAGGAAGACCGCGGCACCCTATGTGTGTCCTCCCAAGTCGGCTGCACATTGACCTGCCGGTTCTGCCACACGGGCACGCAGCGGCTGGTGCGCAATCTCGATGCGGGGGAAATCATCGGCCAGGTCATGATCGCCCGTGATGCGCTAGGTGAATGGCCGACACCGACTGATGAAGCGCGCACGCTGACCAATATCGTGCTCATGGGCATGGGCGAACCGCTCTACAACTTCGATGCGGTCAAGAAGGCGATGCTGATTGCTATGGCGGGTGACGGGCTTGCTTTAGGTAAACGGCGCATCACGCTGTCGACCTCCGGTGTTGTGCCCGACATCAAACGTTGCGGTGAGGAACTTCGGGTTAACTTGGCAATCTCGCTCCATGCGGCAAACGACGACACCCGATCGGCGATCATGCCGATCAACAAGAAGTATCCGCTGAAGGATTTGATGGAGGCTTGCCGGACGTATCCCGGCGTCTCCAATGCCCGCCGTATTACATTTGAGTACGTCATGCTGAAAGGCGTGAACGACTCCGATGCAGACGCACGCGCATTGGTTAACCTCGTCAAAGACATTCCGTGCAAGTTTAATTTGATCCCGTTCAATCCGTGGCCCGGCACGCCCTACGAATGTTCGGACCCCAAGACGATTGAACGCTTTCAGGATATTCTTGCGCACTCCGGCTTGACCTGTCCGATCCGCACACCGCGTGGCCGGGACATTCTTGCCGCCTGCGGCCAATTGAAAACGGACTCTGAAAAACTGTCTGCCCGGGAGCGCCGCATTCAAGCCGAACAAGCGTGGGCCGAAAAAGAAGGGCGGGCCGTCACCGCATAAGGGCAGGTCCGGCGACTTGCAACTGGCGTCCCCAGCGCACTTCGCCTAGGCTGCGAAATACGCGCTCACCGGGAACAAAAGGCCTTTTTCCATGACCTTATTGTATGTCGTCATCGGTCTGGCTGTTATCGCCGGACTCTACGGGGTGTCCGTCTACAACCGGCTGGTCAAATTGAAAAACCGGGTCATGGAAGCCTGGAGCGACATCGAGGTTCAGATGAAGCGCAGGTACAACCTGATTCCCAATCTGGTGGAGACCGTCAAAGGGTATGCCGCCCACGAGCAGGAGACGCTCGAGAAAGTCATCCAAGCGCGCAATATTGCCATGAATGACGGCGGCAATCCGGAACATCAGGCGGCGTCCGAGAATATGCTGACCGGAGCCCTGAAGTCACTGTTCGCACTATCTGAAGCGTATCCCGATCTCAAAGCCAACAACCAGTTCCTAAAATTACAGAATGATCTTGGCGAGGCAGAAGATCTCATTCAGAAAGCGCGCCGCTATTACAACGGTTCGGTCCGCGATCTAAACGTGCTGATCGAACAGTTCCCATCAAACATCGTCGCCGGTTTGGTTGATTATGAGTGCGCGGAGTACTTCGAGCTCGACGAAAGCGACAGCGCCGCGCGCGACCCTGTCGCCGTCAAATTCTAAGCTTCGTGGATTTACGCGCGTTTCGCTTTTGGGTCGCTCTCGCCGGCGCTCTGCTCGGTCTCACGCCCGCCGCGTCCGCTCAAAGTGAGCGCATCACTTCATTCAACAGCGCCGGCACCGTCTACCGCAACGGCGAGATCGAAGTCACGGAGACCATCATTGTCCGCGCCGAAGGCCGGGTGATCCGCCGCGGCATCTTCCGTGATTTGCCAACCCAGCGCGGCCGGTACTGGTATGGCCCCCATCGTGTGGGATTCGATGTCGTCTCGGTTACACGGGACGGGCAGCCCGAACCATGGCGGCTGGAGCGGAGAGGTTACTACGCGCGCATCTACATTGGTGACCCTGACGTGTTTTTGCGTTCGGGCAATTATACCTACACCCTGACCTACCGCACCGATCGGCAGATTGCGTTTCTGCCCGATCGGGACGAACTCGAGTGGAATGTCACAGGTAATTTCTGGGCGTTTCCCATCGACCGCGCCACTGCCACGATCCGAGCGCCGGCCGGCCACCAGGTGATAGACCTGAGCGCCGTAACGGGGGCCTTCGGTGACCGCGGGCGGGCCGCGGTCGCGGAGATCACGGATATCGGCGTCGGCACGGTTGAAACGACCGCGGTTTTAGGGGCCGGAGAAGGTGTAACCCTGACGGCCGCGTTTCCACCCGGCTCCGTCACCCCTCCGGATCGGCCGGCGCAATTGGCCTATCTGTTGCGCGACGGGCGGACGGTGTGGATCGGCCTGATCGGACTTTTGGTGGTCGTCGCCTATTACCTGACAGTTTGGTGGGAGTACGGAAAGGATCCCGAACCGGACACCATATACGCCCGCTACACACCACCGGAGGGCATCGGGCCGGCAGCGTGCCGCTATATCCTGAACATGGGCTGGGACCCGAAAGGATTTACGGCCGCCATTGTCAATCTGGCGGCCAAAGGCTTCGTGACCATCTCCGAATTCGACCGGGACAAGTACAAGCTCACCCGCACCGACCGCAGCGCCAAGCAGTCGGAGCTAACACCGGGTGAAACAGCGGTTGCGCTTCGTCTGTTCGGTGAAAAGCTTTGGACGTCCTTCGTCTTTCGCAGCGAACACCACGCCATCGTCGAGGGCGCACGGAAAGACTTGCGACGCAGCCTCAAAGAAGATTTCGAGAACATCTACTTCCATAAAAATAAAACACTGCTGTCGGTCGGTACCGGATTATCCGCGACGGCGCTGGGCAGCATGGCCGCGGTGAGTGACACCGGTTTGGCCATGGGTATCGTTGCCGCCGCTGCTGCGATGCTGGGCTACGCGCTTTATCCGCTCTGCCTTGGTGCATGGACACGGTTCGGCCGGGGTGAAGGCGCGGTGATCAGTTTTTCGTCGACGATGTTTTTCGCGCTTATCTTAGGCGGACAGATCATCGGCGAAGCCGGCGTCTCTGTGATCACATGGCTTACCACGGCGCCTCCGCTGGAGATCGGCCTCATCGTATTCGTGGTCGCCCTGAACCTGCTGTTCTATCACCTGATGAAAGCTCCAAGCCTAATGGGACGCAAGGTGATGGATCATGTCGAAGGATTTCGCCATTACCTGCAGGTCGCGGAAAAAGACCGCATGAATTTTCACAATCCACCCGACATCACGCCGGAAATCTTCGAAGCCTATCTGCCCTTTGCTATCGCGCTGGACGTCGAGAACGAATGGGGCGAACAGTTTGACCTTTCCCTCGACCGGGTTGGGGGACAGCGCTACCGCGACTCATACGAACCCAGCTGGTACGACAGCGACTATCATACCTGGCCAACGCCGCGGGCCTTTGCAGCAGATTTCGCCCCGACCTTTGGGCAATCCGTTGTGTCCTCCTTATCGCCGCTGGCCAGCATGCGGGGCGCCGGGATCGGTAGCGGTGGATTTTCCGGTGGCGGATTTTCCGGCGGAGGCGGTGGTGGCGGTGGTGGAGGCGGCTGGTAACCCTTGCTCTGACAGGGCGCCTCCCTATACTCCGCCGCGATTGAAGCCGGTGCGCCTAACCGGCGAGACCTTTGGGATATACAGACGATGAGCCGCGATAAAGTCGTCCTCGCCTACTCGGGCGGGCTGGACACCTCAATCATCCTGCGCTGGCTGCAGGAAGAGAAAAACTGCGAGGTCGTGACCTTCACAGCCGACATCGGTCAGGGGGAGGAACTCGAACCGGCACGCAAGAAGGCCGAGATGATGGGCATTCAACACATCTTCATCGAGGACCTGCGCGAGGAATTCGTGCGCGAATACGTCTTTCCGATGTTTCGTGCCAACGCGCTGTATGAAGGGGTTTATCTGCTCGGCACGTCGATCGCGCGGCCGTTGATCGGCAAGCGGCTGGTCGAGATCGCGCGCGACACAGGCGCTGTCGCGATCTCCCACGGCGCGACCGGCAAGGGCAACGACCAGGTCCGCTTCGAGCTCACCGCCTATGCCCTCGAGCCGGGCATCAAAGTGATCTCGCCCTGGCGCGAATGGGACTTGAATTCGCGCGCCAAGTTGATCGAATACGCCGAGAAGCATCAGATCCCCATCCCGAAAGACAAGCGGGGCGAAGCGCCCTATTCGATGGACGCGAACCTCCTGCACATCTCCTATGAAGGCAAGGCGCTGGAAGACCCATGGGTCGAGCCCGACGCCGACATGTTCCGCCTGACCGTGTCCCCAGAGGATGCGCCGGACACGCCGGAATATGTGGAAATCGAGTTCGAACGCGGCGATCCGGTCGCCGTCAACGGCGAACGGTTGTCGCCGGCGGCACTGCTGACGAAGCTGAATGAACTCGGTGGCAAGCACGGTATCGGCCGTGTCGACCTGGTAGAGAACCGTTACGTCGGCATGAAGTCCCGCGGTGTTTATGAAACACCGGGCGGCACGATCTGGCTGGCGGCACGGCGGGCGGTCGAAAGCGTCACCCTGGACCGGGAAGCGGCCCATCTGAAAGACGAACTGATGCCGCGCTATGCCAAGCTGGTCTACACCGGCTACTGGTTCGCGCCGGAGCGTGAAGCGCTGCAAGCAGCCATCGACGCAACCCAGGACAACGTGACCGGGACTGCGCGCCTGAAACTCTACAAGGGCAATGCGATGGTCGTCGGGCGTAAAGCGCCGAACAGTCTGTACAGCATGGAACACGTCACCTTCGAGGAAGACGACGTGTATGACCAGCACGATGCGGAAGGCTTTATCAAACTAAATGCCTTGCGCCTTCGGCTCGGAAACTTGGCGCGCAATCGCTAAGCGCAACGGAGGTCGGGATGGGCGAAAACATCACACAAAACATCGACGGCGGCATTCTGACGCTGACCATCGCCCGGCCCGAAAAGAAGAATGCGCTCACGGTGGCGATGTACGCTGCCTTGGCCGATGCCATCACGGCAGCTAATAACGACAAAGCGGTGCGCGTGATTTTGATCACCGGCAGTGAAGACAGCTTCACCGCGGGAAATGATCTTGGCGATTTTCTCGAGAATCCTCCAGTGGACGCCTCGAGCCCGGTGTTCAGGTTCATGCACGCGATCGCCGGGGCGCAAAAGCCGGTGGTGGCTGCGGTGAACGGTCTCGCCATCGGTATCGGTACGACCATGTTGCTGCATTGCGACTTCGTTTATGCCGTCGAAGACGCGCGCTTCCAGCTGCCGTTCGTCAACCTGGGTCTAGTGCCGGAGTTGGCATCCAGCCTCATACTGCCGGCTCTGGCAGGACGCGCCAAAGCCGCTGAACTGCTGATGCTCGGCAACCCATTCGATACCGCGACCGCATTGGACATCGGCTTGGTGAACAAGTCGTGCGCGCCCGGTGAATTGCTCTCCACGGCGACTGCAACGGCGCAGACGCTGGCCGCCAAACCGCCCGCCGCCTTGCGCAAGACCAAAGCTTTGTTAAATGCCGATTTGGATGCGGTTACCGCGCGCATCAATTCAGAGGCCAAGCTGTTCGGCGAGCAACTCACTAGCGCCGAAGTGAAAGAAGCCATCGCCGCGTTCTTTGAAAAACGCGCGCCGGACTTTTCGAAGTTCGATTAAGACCTAGAAGTCCGTCGGCAAATCGAGGTCGTCCAGGCCGTTTTGCAGGCGGGCCGCCCTGAGCGCATTGAACATCAAGCACGCGATGGTCATGGGCCCGACGCCGCCGGGTACCGGCGTAATCGCAGAGGCCACGTCCGAGACCGCGTCGAAATCCACATCGCCGACGAGTTTATCCTTACCGTCTTCTCCGGCAATGCGGTTGATGCCGACATCGATGACGACGGCGCCCGGCTTGACCCAATCGGCCTTGACCATCTCCTGGCGGCCGACGGCGGCGACCAGAATGTCGGCCCGGCGGCAGTGCGCCGCCAAATCCGCCGTACGGGAGTGCGCCGCGGTGACCGTGCAGTTTTCCGCCAACAGCAGTTGCGCCATCGGTTTACCGAACAGCATGGAACGGCCAATGACGATCGCATCCTTGCCGGTCATGTCGCCGATTTGCCGGCGCAGCAGCAGCTGACAGCCCAGCGGTGTGCACGACACCATGCCGACCTCGCCCGCCATCAACCGGCCGGCGTTTTCCGGATGCAGGCCGTCGACATCCTTGAGCGGATCGATGGCATGAATGATCGGCTGTTCGTCGAGATGGGACGGCAACGGCAATTGCACGAGAATGCCGTGCACTTTCGGATCGGCGTTCAGCTTCTGCACGAGGCTGAGCAGGGCCGCCTGATCCGTGTCGCCCGGCAGGGTGTGTTCGAAGGACTCCATGCCAAGTTTAACCGCCATCTTGCGCTTGCTGCGCACATACACCTGGCTCGCGGGATCTTCGCCGACCAGCACCACGGCGAGGCCGGGCGTGATGTTGTGAGTTTTCCTCAGATGCGTGACCTGCTGTGCAAGCCAGTCACGCAATCCGGCTGCGGTTGCCTTTCCGTCGATGAGCGTCGCGCGTGGCATCCCGTGACCTGTCACAACTGCGCAAGAAGTTGGACCAAAACCATCTGCACAAAGTAAACGGCGAGGATCAAAATGATCGGTGAAAAATCAATTCCACCCATGACCGGAAGCACCCCGCGAATGCGGCGCAGCGCCGGCTCCGTGATCGAACTTAAGGCCGAGCCGACCATGTAAACGAACCGGTTGTGGGTGTTGATGACGTTGAACGCCACCAGCCAGCTCATGATCACAGATATGATGATCGCCCACAGATAGAGATCGAGGGCAATATAAGCGACCTGGATCAACGGAATCAGGATCGTATTCATAGCGCAGGCGGTATCCGTGAGTGCACAAACGAGCGATGTGCGGCTACCCTAATGAGCGGAATTGCCGGGCACAAGGGACAAGGGCGGACGTGTATGACGGTAGGTAAATTAAAGGCGACAGCATGGAGTCTGGCCGCGCTGTTAGGCCTGTGGGCATGCTCGGACTCCGAAGAGACGTGGCGTCAGGACCGTGTTCTTACCGGTCTGCCGGTGCACGGGCTTCAGGGTTTGGCATTTGGACCCGATGGCGCGTTGTATCTCGGCAGTGTGATGAGCGAGGCCGTTGTGCAGCTCGATCTTGCCAGCGGCGAAATGACGGAGGCGGTGGGCCCGCCCTTGGGTGAAGCGGACGACGTGGCGTTCGGGCCCGGCGGAACGATGGCGTGGACCGCGATCAATCAGGGGGCGCTGCGGCTGCGGACCGCAACCGGCGGGATCGAAACCGTTGCCGAGGGGCTGCCCTTCGTCAATCCGGTCACGTTCGGACCGGACGGCACGCTGTATGCAGCTACGTTGTTCGGCCCTGACCGGCTGTGGGCTTACAACCTGACGGAGGGGTCCGCGCGCGTGGTCACCGAGAATATCGGAGGACTGAACGGTTTTGAATTCGGGGGCGACGGCCTGCTCTACACACCGTTGCCGATGCGCCAAGCCATCGGACGGATCGACGTGGCGACCGGCGCGCTAGAGGTCATTACAGAAGACGCAGGCGACATCGTCGGCGTGGCCTGGCATCCGGATGGATCTTTGTACGGCGTGTCGTGGAGCGACGGCCGCGTGTTGCAGATCGATACGGCCGGCGGGACTGTAAGAACCGTCGCCACTGTCGAACCACCGCTCGACAACCTGGCCATCGGCGAAGACGGAACGATCTACGTCACCCGGTCGTCGGACAACGGCGTCATTGCCGTCGATCTAACGTCCGGCGCACAAACAACGGTTGTGCGGAGCGACCTGGCCGCGCCGGGCGGCATGACCTGGGTGACGCGGAACGGCAGACGACAACTGCTGGTCACCGATATCTTCGGATACCGCTTTTTCGATCCGGCAACGAGCGCCATCGAGCTTCTTCCTTTCGATCTGGAGAAACGCGCGTCGTCGGACGCGGATGTACGGAACGGCAAAATTGCCCTCAGTTATGTCCGGCGCAATCGCGCGCTGCTCCTGGACGAGACATCCGGTGAGATGCTGCTCACTTGGACGGAAATCGATGCGCCCTATGGAATCCTGATCGAACCGTCAGGCGATGTCATCACCGCTCTTCACAAGGAGGGAACGCTTGTGCGGTTGTCACCAGACGGTGACGCGAAGCCCGAAACCGTGGCCGCTGGACTTGAGGGTCCGGTCGGCCTCGCGTGGGCAGATGACACGGCGGTATTTGTCGTCGAATCCGCCGCAGGCCGGATCAGCCGCGTGACGCTGACAACCGGGGCTCGCGAAATCATCGTCGCGGGGTTGGCGCAGCCGGAAACGGTAAAAGTGATGTCCGATGGCCGCATCGCCGTCGCCGAGGTCGGCGCGCGTCGGATCCTCGCCATCCGTCCACAGACAGGGGAAAGGACGGTTCTTGCCGACGGCTTGGCAATTGGAGGACCGATCTCGCGGGCGCCGGACCCTGTGGCCATGCCGACGGGCCTGGCCGTCGACGAAACGGGGGCTATTTGGGTGGCGACGGACGCCGAAAACGGCCTGATCAAACTCAGTCTGGATATGTGATCACAGCACGGTTCCGGCGCTTGACTTGACGGCCTGATCCGCACAGTATCCGCGCCCTTCACTGAAGGGGCCGTAGCTCAGTTGGGAGAGCGCGACGTTCGCAACGTCGAGGTCAGCGGTTCGATCCCGCTCGGCTCCACCAAATTCCGTCATCTTCAAACAGCACCGGTCACACGGACCCGGCGCCGGATGGATTCGAACCGCCGAAAATTGGTCGGCTCAGCGGCGCTGAGACGGTTCGATCCCGCTCGGCTCCACCACATTCCCACGCCTTCGGAAAATCCTATTCTTCCGCCGGCCGGCGCTCCGCCATGTAGGCCTGCGAGGTGTCCTTGCGGCCGGTCCAGGGCGCGCCGTCGTCGAGGTAGGACGGCCACGTGTTTGCGATATGGGTGCGCATCATGTCCGGCACCTCGTCCACTCCGGCGAGTTTGCGGCCCTGGGCCTGCCAGTACACGAACCCCGGCCGCTGCCCCATCAGCATCCAGGGCAGCCACGAATAAAAGGCGTTCCAGGTGTAGGTGTTGGACGCTTGAGACAATGAGTCGTCCTCAAGGTCGGCGCGGCGCCCGACATATGTTGTCGCGAAGTGATAGATCAGCTGATCGCCGGGAGACTCACGCGGCCATTGCGCGGGATCGAACGGGTTGGGGACGGCGAGACCGCGTCCGGTCGACACGGTGATGAGGTCGCCGATCTCCCGCCACGGGCGGGGACCCGGCCCATGGGTGTAGGTCGTCGGACCAACGAGAAAATGCTGAGGCCGGACGGTCTCGCCGGTCAGCGGATTGCGAAGGGTGTCGATGATCTCGCCTGTGTCGAGATCGCTGAAGTATCCGTTGTCGTAAATCTCTTGTGTGAAGGTGCCGTCGGCTTCGGGCGTCCACCGCGTTTTGATCAGCCCGGCGAAGCCGCATACCGGCTGCGGTACAGCTCCCGGGACGATGGCGAGAAGCGGGCCTTCGTACAGGGAATAGACCCAGGCCTCGGTGACGGAGCCCGACAGTTTGATGAACGCGGTCAGACTGTCCTTCGGATCTGACAGATCGAGCGTGCGCCGGGCGGCGAAGGCCGGTGCCGCGGCAATCGCGGCGGATCCGGCGAGCACGGACCTGCGGTTGACGATGGGGGTCATGGGGTCGCCTCCTGTACGTGCGGCCTTAGACATTAGGGCGAGGCGCAGCGGTTAACCAGCACCCTAAACAGGCGCGATTGACGCGCAAACGCCGAATTTCAACGGATTGTGCGTCCGTGCCGGAGCCGCGCGCGAACCCGCGCATGGACGGACGGTCGCCGGGGGTCTAAAACCGCGCCAGCATGAAACGTCCGCTGTTTGATTTCTCCGGCCTCGGCCGCGCATTTGCCATCCGCAACTTCACCCTCTACACGGCCGGCAACACCCTGTCGTTGATCGGCATGTGGGTGCAGCGGCTCGCCGTCGGCTGGCTGATGTGGGAACTCACCGAGTCCGGCGCATGGCTGGGCGCCATCGCGATCGCAGAGTTCATCCCGATCATGCTGCTGACACCGTTCGGCGGTGTCGTGGCCGACCGGTTCGACCGGCTGCGCGTGTCGTTGATTGCGCAAAGCTTTGCCTGCGGGCAGGCCGGTCTGCTGTGGCTGCTGACCCTGAGCGGAGCGATAACGCCTGAGCTTCTGGTTGCCTTGATGGCACTGGGCGGTGTCGCCAATGCGATGAACCAGGCGGCTCGTGTGACGCTGGTGGTCAACATGGTGCCGCGCGACGTGATGTCGACAGCGATTGCGATCAATTCAATCATCTTCAATGTGGCGCGCATCATCGGACCGGCGGTGGCGGGAGTGCTGATCGCGTTTACCGATATCGCCTGGGCCTTCCTGGTCAACGCCATCTCCTACGCGGCGCTGATTGTCGCGCTGATGCTGATCGACATGCCGCGCTCGCGGCAGAGTGTGCCGCCCGGCGGGTCATACTTCCGCGACCTGGCGGAGGGCGCGCGGTATACGTTTTCCCATACGGCAGTGGCGGCGATCATATCGCTCACGGCGATCAACTCGATCTTCGCCCGCCCGCTGATCGACCTCCTGCCCGGCTTTGCCGGCGCCGTGTTCGAAGCGGGACCGGAAGGCCTTGCGATGCTGACATCGGCGATGGGTTTCGGCGCCATCTGTGCATCCGTTTGGCTTGCCCAACGCGGACGCCTGACCGGACTGACCGGCATCGTGTTCGTCGGTGTGCTGATCAACGGGGCTGCGGTTGGAGCATTTGCGATGTCGACAAATCTGTGGACGGGAATCGTGCTGCTGGCCGTGTCGGGATTCACGCAGGCCTGCACCGGGACCGGCACACAGACCTTGATCCAGTCCGCCGTCGAAGACCGGCTGCGCGGACGGGTGATGAGCGTGTGGCTGGTCATCGGACGCGGCGGCCCGGCGCTCGGGGCTCTGGTGATGGGGGCGATGGCGGAAATCGTCGGCTTCGGCCCACCGCTGCTGACCGGCGCGATCGTCACGTTCCTGACCGCGGCTGTTGTCCTGCCGCGGCGGCGCAAACTGGCGCCGGCGCTGGAGCGAAGTCCGGCCGAGTAGCGGCTAGACCGGAACCGTTCCCGCGACGGTGGTGCGGTGCATGTGCCGGATGCTGTTTGCCGGATATGGCGTGGCATGATGCATGAGGCATCGGTTGTCCCACAGCACCAGATCGCCGCGCCGCCAGCGGTGGCGGAAAATCACCGCCGGATCGGTGGCATAACCAAACAGCTCATCGAGCAGCGCGCGGCCCTCATCCGGCGGCACATCCACAAGCGCTTCGGTAAATCCCGGATTGACGTAGAGCGCCTTGCGGCCTGTGTCCGGATGCGTACGCACCACCGGGTGTACGGCGCCGGTGAGCTGCTTCTTCTGCTCGTCTGTCAGAGGCTTGCGTGTGCTGCCTTCGGTCTCCTGAATCTGCGTGTAGTTGAAACGGTGGCGTGCGCGCAATGGCGCAATGCGCTCCTTGAGCGCGCCGGGCAGGTTGTCATACGCAAGATACTGACTGGCGAACAGCGTATCGCCTCCGTCTTCGGGCACCTCCAGGCCGTAGAGCAAAGACCCCATCGGCGGCACCGCTTCGTAACTCACATCCGTGTGCCAGTAGCGCCC
This sequence comes from Rhodospirillaceae bacterium, assembly GCA_038148375.1. Taxonomy (GTDB): domain Bacteria; phylum Pseudomonadota; class Alphaproteobacteria; order Rhodospirillales; family Rhodospirillaceae; genus CAWUEX02. Next base: position 208,325 of record JAYQVH010000001.1, read on the forward strand.
TGCGTCTTCGATGCCAAGCGGCGCACCGGACTCATCGCGTTTGTTGGATACGACGAGCAGGGTGTCGTAGCCGGGCAGCAGATACTGCTTGAGGATATGGCCGTTGAGCTTGCCCCAACGCTGTGAAAAGGCGATGTGCTGATCCGGCGTCAATGTCTGATCGCGGAACACAACAACGCAATGGTCGAGCCACGCCTGACGAACGGCGGCGAAGCTGTCGCCGTCACAACCGGTGCAATTGAAACCGGTGATCTCGGCCCCGAAGGGCGCATCGAAGGGAGTGATCTGCAAGGTCATACAGCCTCGGCTTACCGCAGCCGCGGGTTAAGCGCGTCGCGCAACCAGTCACCGAGAAGATTAACCGAAAGGGCGAGCAACACCAGGGCCAGAGATGGAAAAAGCGTGATCCACCACTCACCGGAAAACAGAAAGTCGTTGCCGATGCGGATCAGAGTACCGAGCGACGGTGTGGTCGGCGGCATGCCGACGCCGAGGAAACTGAGTGTCGCCTCGGCGATCACCGCAAGCGCAAGACCGAGCGTCGCCAACACCAGCACGGAGGTCATCACGTTCGGCAGGATGTGACCAAAAACAATCGCGAAAGGACGCGCGCCGCTGAGCCTGGCCTGGGAGACATAGCCGGTTTGCTTCTGAATGAGAGTGGCCGACCGCACGACGCGCGCATATTGAGGCCAGTCGGCGATGCCGATGGCGAAGATCAACATATAGAGCGCGATGTCGTCGTGAATGTCCGGCGGCAATGCGGCGCGGGAAAACCCGTCAACCATGAGCGCGATGAGTAGTGCCGGGATGGTGAGTTGCACGTCGGCAATGCGCATCAGCAGGGTCTCGGTCCAACCGCCGGCGTACCCTGCGATCAGTCCGACGGACACGCCGAGCACGGCGGCGAAGGCAACCGCGGACAGACCGACCGTCAGCGAGATGCGGCTGCCGTAAAGGATGGCCGAGAGCATGTCGCGGCCCTGATCGTCGGTGCCGAGCAGAAATGCGGGATCGCCCGGGATCGCGGCATCGGTCACCCAGGCCGGAGGCAGGAAGGAATTCATCAGCTGCAGATTGGCGGGGTCGAACGGATCTTGCGGTGCGAGCCAAGGCGCAAACAGAGCACCGGCGAGAAACAGCGCGACGATGAGCGCGGCCCCGATGGCCAGCGGGCTCGACTTGAAACTGAGCCATAGGGCGGCGCGCGGACTCTCGAGCGTGACAGCCTCGCTCATGCGCCGTCCTCCGTCTGCGCGCGCAGGCGCGGATCGACGAACGCATAGAGCACATCGACGGCAAGATTAATCACCACGAAGACAAGCGCGACCATGACGAGGTAAGCGGCCATCACGGGGATGTCGGCGAAGGCAACCGCCTGAATGAACAGCAGCCCGAGACCCGGCCACTGGAAAACCGTCTCGGTGACGATCGAAAACGCAATCAATTCGCCGAGCTTTAAACCGATCACAGTGATCACCGGCAGCAGGGTGTTCTTGAGCGCGTAGACGTAATGCACGCGCGTCCTGGGCACACCCATGGCCCGCGCCGTGCGGATATAGTCCGTGCCGAGCACTTCGATCATTTCGGCGCGCACGAGCCGCTGAATGAAGGTCATCTGAAACAAACCGAGCGTAACCGCGGGCAGGATCAAGGCCTTCACACCCGACAGGGTGAGCAGTCCCGTCGACCAGCCGCCGAGCGCAACGGTGTCTCCACGGCCGAAGGACGGCAGCCAGCCGAGGCTCACCGAGAACAGATAGATGAGCGCTATGCCGATGACGAAGGTCGGAAGAGACACGCCGATCAGCGACACGGTGAGGACGATACGGCTGACGATGCCCTCGCGGTGGATCGCGGTGTAGACGCCCATGGGAATACCGAGCAACAACGCGAATAGGGCGGAGGCGAGGACGAGCTCGACCGTCGCCGGCAGACGCTCGGCGATGAGGTCCGAGACCGGGCGCTGCATGCGATAGGAGATGCCGAACTCGCCGGTCAGGGCGTTGCCGAGGAAGCGCACGAACTGCACCGGCGCGGGATCGTTCAAGCCCAGGCGGTCGCGGAGGGCCTGGCGGTCCTCGATCGACGCTTCCTGGCCGACCAGGTTGTTGACCGGATCGCCGACGTAGGTGAACAGGATGAAGGCCGCGGCGGCGACCAGCACCATGACGAGGGCGGCCTGACCGACCCGGCGAAGCAGAAACGCAGTCATGACAAGGGGTTGTGTCACTTCGCCCGATGAAGTCAAGACAGCCGCGCGCTGCCGCTGGGCGCGCAAAACATATCCCGGCGCGAAACAGCGAGGAACGAGCCCATGCACGGACCGATTTTGGGCGGCTGAACGCTGTTTTTATTAATTAAATCAAAATATTAGGAATCCAAACGGACGAGCCCATGCACAATATTATTTCGCGTGCCTTTCACGCACTTATGAAACGTACAGCGCTGTGGACTGTCTTGCGGACCCGGCACAGTCCGGGCTCAATGGCGGCGCCCCTTCATGCTGGAGATCATGTTTATGTTCCGCCGCTTGACGCTGCTTGCCCTGCTCGCCGCTTTACTGCCCGGTCCGGCCGCCGCATCGGACGAACGCGCGGCCATGTCCGCGCTTCTCGACCTGCTGCCCGGAACCTTCGACAGCCTCGCTCAGAAAGAAGAGGACGAGGCGGAGGGTCTGACGGGGGAAATGGTACACGGTTGGGTCAACCGCGCGTTCACGCCGGTCTACGCGCCGGACATCGGCATCCACGTTTTGGTGGCGGCCGTGAGCTACAACGGGCCCGACGGGATTTTCGACAAGGGTGAGTTTCAAGTCTGGACCTTGGCGCCCAACGCTGACGGCAGCGTGACCATGTCCCCGCGCGGCTTCAAAGACATAGAGGCGTTTATCCCCATCTCGCGCGATGCGGCGGCCCTTTCCCGGCTAACGCCCGACGACCTGGTTCCGCCAAAAGGGGCGGCCGGCTGCCCCATCACCTGGCGCCTTGAGGACGGTGTACTCAAAGGCAGCACCGACCCGGCGACCTGTGTGAACATGTCCTCCACGCTGGGCATCCCGCTGGCCTGGGAGTGGCGCTACGAAGTGACGCCCGACGCCATGTGGATCACCTACGCCGGGCGCAACGAAGCGGGCGAAATCGCCAACGGCCGCGAGGATCAGATTCCGTGGCGTCTCGACCGGGTGATGTGACCGGGCCTCGGCCGCCTATCCGAACGGCGGTCGCGTTACACGACTGTTCGCTGAGAACGTGCTGTAAAATCGCTAAGCTCTCTGTAATCGCCGCAGCCGCGGACGGTTAACAGGGAGGAAACCATGAAAAATCTAACTTCACTCGCCGCCGCTGGCGCAATCGCCGCAGGACTGAGTGCCGCGCCCGCATCAGCGCACATCATCATCGAGAACATGCAGGGCCGCGCCGGCTACAACGAAATGCTGACGCTGATTGTGCCGCACGGCTGCGGGGCGGACGCCACCACCGCCGTGCGTATGAAAGTGCCGGAAGAGATCACCTTGATCGTTCCCCAGGCCACCGATGGTTGGACGGTCGAAATCAAGAAGCGCAAGACCGACAAGCCGGTGATGCGCGAGGGCCGCCCGATCAGCGAAGTCGTGGATGAAATCGTCTGGTCCGGCCGGGACCTGCCGTCCGAGGAGTTGGGCCTGTTCAAATTCATGGCCGGGCTGCCGCGCGAACCGGGCAAAGTGCTGAAGTTCAAAACCATCCAGGTGTGTGGCGACAAGGAAGACCGCTGGGTCGAAACCCACGACGACGATTCCGAATACTGGCGCGCCTGGTTGCTGGAAGCGCCGGCACCATTTGCCGTGCTGGTGGAAGCGGACAAGCCGCAATTGGGCGTCGACATGCAGACGCTGGCCAAGGCCCGCGCGGAGATGGCGCAGGGAAATTGAAAGGGTTGAGGCGATGAGGCCATTCAAATTCCTGCGCCTGATAAGCCCGGCAGCGCTAAGCATCTTGCTGAGCCTGCCGGTGCTAGCGGCCGAACGCGTCGTCGTGGTCGGCGGGACCAGTAAAACCGGAATTGCCGCGATTCAGCTGGCACGGGACGCCGGTTACGACGTTGTCGGCACCACCCGCAGCCTGGAACGCGCGCAGGAAAGATATGGCACCGACATAAATTGGGTGTTCGTCGACATCAAGGAACCCAGCACCGTGGCGGCGGCCTTCGAAGGTGCGGACTACGTTATTTCGTCTATTGGCTCGCTAGAACCAACCGGCGATAACCGGCCAGAGAATGTCGACTACAAGGGCGTCGTCAACATGACCGATGCGGCGCTCGCGGCGGGCGTCAAACGATTCGTGCTCATTTCATCTGCAGGCGCAGGCGGCGACGTGCGTAATCGGCTCAATTACATCTTTAACAATATCCTGGTGTGGAAGTGGCTGGGCGAGGATTACCTGCGCGATAGCGAAATGGAATCTACGGTTCTTCGGCCGGGCAACCTCAATGATGAACCGGGCGGCGTCACCGGAATCGATCTTTTGCAAATCGACAGCACGGCGAACCGGCGTCAGATTCCCCGCGCCGATGTCGCGGCGGTGTCCGTGCATTGTCTTGAAAGCCCGGACTGCAAGAACAAAACATTCGAAATGTTTAGCGCCGCGGACGGGCCAGTGGATGCCTGGACATCTGTTCTGGCCGACCTGACGGAAGACGACATCACGATTATGGCGATGCCTCAGCGGTAAAGACTTTTCATTTGGCTATGTGCGCCAAACGGAACTGGGGCTGATTGTCCGGCTGAATCGGAAGATCGAGCCAGTCTTTCATCGTCCACGCCAGCCCCTGGTGGTGCAGGGGAATATAAACCTGCGCCTCTTTGACGCGCAGCCAGGCAGTGTTGATCATGTCATCGCGTTTGGCGAGATCGGTCTCCACCGCAATGGCGTCGATCATCTCGAACAGCTCCGGGTCGTTGAGTCCGGTGCGGTTCCAGGCGCGGTCCGGCATGGCCAGAAAATCGAGATGGTAGTGGCTGTCCATCGTTCCTGAGCCCCAGCCCAGCAGATAGAAATCCGTATCCTCGTTCTGAATTTTCGGAAAATGCAGCGTCTTGCTCTTGGCATCGAGGCGCACGCGGATGCCGATACGTGCCAGCATGCCGACCACTGCCTGACAGATGGCCTCGTCGTTCATGTATCTGTCGTTGGTGCAATCCAGCGTGACGGAAAACCCGTCGCCGTAGCCGGCCTCTGCCAGCAGCGCGCGGGCCGCGTCGGGATCGAAGGGCGGCAGGGCGTCGATCTCGTCCGTATAGCCGCCGATGCCCGGCGACAACAGCATGCCCGCAGGTTCGGCCAGACCGCGCATGATGCGGGACACAATCGCGTTGCGGTCGATCGCCATGTTCATGGCGCGTCGCACGCGGATGTCGGCGAAGGGGTTCTTGCCCTTGATGTCCGACGAACGCAGCTCGGCGCGTGCGGTGTCCATGCCGATGAAGATGGCGCGCACCTCTGCCGTGGATTTGACCGTCAGGCCGGGCGTGCGGCGCACGCGGGCGAGATCCTGCACCGGCGTGTCGAGGACGAAGTCGAGTTCGCCCGACAACAGTGCGGCAACACGGGTCGCGGCGTTTGATACCGGCGTAAACACGATACGGTCGATGTTGTGCGGATCGGGTTCGTTTAAACCCCACCAGTCCGGGTTCCGGACCATAACCGTGCGCACGTCTGGCTCGCGCAGTTCGAGTATGAACGGCCCGGTGCCGTTGGTGTGGCGTACGGCGTAGGTTTCTTCCGCAATCGCCGTGTCCTGAGGCTGGGTGACGCCGTGTTCCTCCGCCCAGGCGCGCGACATGACGAAAATATCGTTGATCTGCTGCGGCAGGATCGGGTTCGGCCCGGTGGTGTGGATGTCGACCGTGAACTCATCAACCGCTTCGGCGCGTACGACGGTGCCGATGATGTCTTTCATGTCGGACGTTGGCGCCAATGCGCGCTCGAATGTGAAAACAACGTCGTCGGCGGTGAACGGTGTGCCGTCGTGAAAGGTCACCCCCTCGCGCAATTTGAAACGCCACACCGTTGGGTCGGCGGTCAACCCCCAGTCAATGGCCAGCGCCGGCGTCAGCGTCATGTCTTCGGCACGGTTGACCAGCGGCTCGTAGAGATGCTGCGCGGTGGCGAGCGTCATGCCTTCGTTCTGGGCATGCGGATCGAGGGTGATGGCGTCGCCCTGGGACGACCAGCGCACCACATTCTCGGCAAGGGCGGGGCCTGCGGATAGAATGAAAGCGATGATGGCGGCAAAGATAAAGCGCATGGGTGAGTCCTAGTGCAACGAGATAGGCGTTGAAAGACCTAGTTACCGCCTGCCGCAGCGCCCCTTTGTTCGGCAAAGGCGGCTTTACCCTCCTGCACCAGATCGTAGATGCGCTGGGAGTCGCCGCCGAGTGCGGCGAGAAGGTCTTTGTGAGTGGCGCGGGCGAGCTCGGCCCAGGGTCTGATGTCCGCCGATGACAAGCGGTGCACGGTCACGCCTTCCTGTTCGACGGCGTCCAGTTCCAGCACAAGAGAGTCGCGGGTGTCTTTGCGCACGAACCGCTGATCCGGAAAACTCGACGTCATGATGCCGCGGTCTTCGGGCGCGAGGCCGGCGAGCCATTCGGCATTGGCCAGCAACGCGCCGAAGGAATAGGCATGGCGCGTCAGCGTCAAATGCGGCGCTTCCTGATACAGCCCGGCGCGGGCATACATCAGCGTGGAAGACTCCCCGCCGTCGATCAAACCGGTCTGCAAACCGGGAATGACGTCCGGAAACGAAAGGTTGATGACGTCCGCGCCGATGGCTTTGAGAAACGCCTGCGAGGTTTCGTAAGGCAGGGCGCGCAGACGATAGCCGTCAGCATCGCGCGGCGTGGTCAGCGCCTGCTTGCCGTAAACATTCATCCAGCCGATCTCGATCCATTGCTGGAAGACAAGACCCTTGTGCGCCACGAGTTCGGAAACGGCGGGCGTGACAAATTGATCGACGACGAAGTCGAGCTCCGCCGGGCTGTCGAACAGGTAGGGCATGTTGAGCACCGAGACTTCAGGCACCACCTGGGCCAGCCCGCTTTCCGCGACAATGCCGATCTGCCCGCGGCCACGGCGCAGGGCCTGCATAACGAGATCGTCTCCGCCGATCTGCCCGTGCACCAGCATCTGCAGCGTGATGCGGCCTGAGGATTTCTCCGCCACCGCGTCTTCGAACATCCGCCACAGCTTGTCGCCGGGCCCGCCCGGCGGGGCGTTGGCCACCACCGTGACATCGAACGCCGGCCCCGGCGGCTGCTCCCCAATCTGCGCTGCCGCGGGCAGAGCAATCAGTATTGCAGCCAGTACTCCAAAAAGATCGCGAATCATGAAACGGATCAAAGCTGTTCGAAGAAATCGATGCGCGCGCCGTTGGGCGCTTTCAGCGTCATCATCTTGACCGGTCCATAGGGGGGCACGGTCAGCTCCGTAACCGGTGTGGCGATGGGATAGCCCGCCGCGGCGACCTTGGCCGCCAGCGCGTCGACATCGTCGACCGGCACGCGGGTGGCGAGCACGCCCAAATTGGGCGGATCGGTGCGCGGGGTGAAATCGCGCCCGGTCAGACCCTCCGCCATCAGAATTTGGATCGAGCCGTTGCGGTCGGTTTCGCTCGGCGCATAGGCGGCGAACTTGCGCGCCGCGGTGCTGGCTAGATTGGCGGGGATGCCAGTCGGGTTAAATCCGGGTGCCGGCGTGGTCGAGCGGCCCGACAGATGCACGGTCCAGCCGAGCAGGTCGGCGAAGAAAGCCGCGTTGGCATCATAGTCCGCAACGATGAGGGCTGTGTTGAAGGGCCAGCCCCAGCCGCTTTGCGAACCGGCCTCGGCCTGGTCGTAGGGCGGGGCGTTGCGCTGCATCAGACACAGGGCTTCGCCGTTGGGGCCGCGCATGATCGCCTCATCGATGTCGAACGGATCGAGGGTATAGTGCACCGGATCGTTGTAGCCCTGCCAGCCGCGCGCACGCAGCTGATTGAACACGGCGTCGACATCGTCGACATAGACATAAAGATCGAAGTAACCGCCGTGATCCCACGGCATGCCGGACGAGCGAATCTGATCCTGTTCGAGGCCGTAAATTTGCACCAGACGCACAAAGCGGTCGGCCGCGCCCTTGCGCAAGACAACTTCATGGATCGGCGTGTCTTCGGGCAAATTCCAATAGGACGCCAGCGCCGCATCGGCGGGGCCGTCGCACACCACTTCGAAGCCGCCGACCTGCTGCCAGGTTTCGTTCGCGGCATCGAGATCGCCGACGCTGATCACGGCTTCCTGGAACCCGGTGATGCCGGCGGACGTTATATCGTCGACCGCGCACGCAGCGCGCGCCGCGTGTACGGGGACCAAGAGCAACAGAGCAAAAACCGATGCGCGCATCATCATGGCATTTCGCCTCTCCAGAGTGGCGGTGTGCGGTAGCATATCGGGCGCATGCCGCAACGTCAGCCCCGTCTTTAATCGGTCCATGGCCGCGGGAAAAGGGTGAGTGTTTATGGTTGAGGATGGTACCGATCCCGCGGAACTGCGATCACCGCCGCAAACCGAGCGCGAGCGCGCCGGCGTTTACATCGGTCAGAATGCCGACCGGTATTTGCGCCTGTACGACGACATGATCGCTTTTGAAGACGAACATGGTGCGAGCGACGCGCGGACGTTTCGGATCGGCGATGCGGACTTTTTCAGTCTGCCAATTCTGCTGGTCGCGCCGCTGTGGCTGGTCTACCGCAAACTCTATGTGTGGGCGGTGATATGGTTCGCCGCCATGTTCGTGTGGGATCTGATCACCATGAACCTGATGCCGCAGGGTTGGGTGTCCAACGTCGCGTTTTACGGCGTGGTCATCGGCGTCTCGGTCTGGGCGGCACTGAGTTTCCCGATCCGCTACGTCAAACTGGCGCGGCAGCGTGCGGCGGAATTGGACACGGAGTCCCTCGCGCACGCCGGCGGCACGTCATGGCTCAGCGTGATTTTGTGTCTGGTGATTTTGTACGGAATCGAAGCGCTGATGGCGCAGATCATACCGCCGGCTTGAAAATATCCTTGATGACATCGTGGCGCGTCGGTTTGGTTTGCACATTGGGGTGCTGGCCGAACGCGACATGACCTGACGGCACCTCACCGCCGAGAATGGACGTGCCGGCGGAGATCAGGCAATTGTCGCCGACGGTTGTCTGGCCGACGATGCGGCTGCCGCCATACATGACCACGCCCTTGCCGATGACCGCGTGATTGACCGCGAGGTCGCCGCCCACGGTGACGTTCTGATAGGCGAGAAAATAATCGTTGTATGTGGCGCGGCCCAACACGGTGCCGACGGGATGAGCCAATGCGAAGACATCCGGCAGTTCGACTGCGTAATAGACATCCAGGCCGTGCAGCGCTTTGTTCAGCGCGTAGGCCTTTTCCATTACCGGCGTCGGCCCGCCCATGCGATGCACGGTGTTGGACAGATAGTAGAGAAAGATGGCGTGCTGGTCGGTGTGCAGGTGGTGATAGCGCGGTCCGTCGCGTTCGGTGTGAAACCCCTTGAGCGCCACACGCAGGATACAATGCTCCATGCGCTCAAGCGCGGCGGCGACGTACTTTTTCAGATGCGGGCGGACCGGGAATTGATCCGGAAACAGCGCGTCCATCTGCCCGGCGATATACGCCGTGAGATCATCTACCGACAGCGACATGGTGAACTTGATCTCGTCTTTTTGCACTGGTGGCCGGCCCATGAGGTTCGTCAATTCCTGCTCGTTTTACTGGCGCGCACATTAATGCCGTTGGACGACAGATGCGAGCGCAGCTTGATCGGGCTGTGATCGGTGAACAGAAACAGCGACGAAATCGCCACCGCGGAGGCGCCGGCGCCGAAGGCGTCGATGCAGTGCTGCAGCCCGCCGCAACCGCCGGACACCACCAGCGGCACATCGAGCTGTTCGTCCAGAGCGGCGATCATGTCGGTGTCGTAGCCGGTCATCATGCCGTCGCGGTCAATCGAGGTGATGAGGATCTCGCCGCAATTGGAGTCCTGCATCTTCAGCGCCCAGTCGACCGGGTTGTGTTGGGTTTTCTCGCGCCCGCCGTCGATGAACACGCGCGGCACGCCGGGCGAGATGTCCTTGTAGTCGATCGACACCGTGATGCACTGATCCCCAAACTGCCGAGCGGCAGACGCTACGAATTCGGGATTACGAACAGCGTGCGAGTTGACAGAGACTTTGTCGGCCCCCGCACGAAGCAGGGCATTGATATCCTCGAGGGACGTCACACCGCCGCCGACGGTGAAGGGCATGAAGATTTCCTCGGACATCTTTTTGACGATGTCGCGGACCTGCTGCTGGGACTCCGCACTGGGCACGATGTCGAGGACGATGAATTCGTCGGCGCCGTAATCGTTGTAGACCTTGGCGGTAGACACCGGGTTTCCGGCCATCCGCTCGTCGTCGAAGAACCGGCGGTATTTCACCAGCCGCCCATCGCGCAGCAGAAACTTCGGAATGATGCGTTGCTTGAGCATGGGAGATCAGGGCTCCCAATCCACAAAGTTCTCCAGCAGCTCAATACCGGAGTCCTGACTCTTTTCCGGGTGGAACTGGGTGGTGACGATGTTGTCCCACGCCAGGGCGCAGACAAAGGGCGCGCCGTAGTCGCAGGTACCGAGAATTTTATCGGTGTCGTCCGTCGTCACCGCGAAGGAATGGACGAAGTAGAACACCAGGGTCTCCGGCCTAAACCCCGCAAAGAGAGGATGTTCAGACACCAGGTCGACCTGGTTCCAGCCCATGTGGGGGATTTTGAGACAGTCCGGGCCAGGCTCGATCCGGCGCACGGCGGCGTCGAGCCAGCCGAGGCCCGCATGTTCGCCGTGTTCGAAACCGGTGGCGGCAAGCACTTGCATGCCCACACAGATGCCAAGAAAGGGTTTGCCTTTCTCGAATACGTTGCGGTGCAGAACTTCCGGCAAGCCGCGGGCGTGCAGCGCCTCGACCGCATCGCCGAAGGCGCCGACGCCGGGCAGCAGGATGTGCGAGGCGTTGTCGATGACGGCGGGATCGTCCGTGATCTCGGCGTCGACGCCGATGTAATCGAGCGCGTTGTAGACCGAGCGGACGTTGCCGCGGCCGTAATCGATGATGGCGACGGAGGTCATGGCGACCTTATAGCAGCCCGCCGTACAAAATAGGACGCGGGATTAGCCACCGATTTTACCTGCGGGTTCACCCGCCGATCTTATCTGCGGGTTCACCCGCCGATCTTGATGCTCGGCCTATCGGGCCAGGGCACGTCGGTGCGGTCCCACTGGTCCATGTCGGGCATGCGCTCGCCGTCCTCGACCTGGTTGGGCTGGAAGCGGTGCGGATCGACCTGGTGCGACATCGCACACTCCAGGAATTCTTCCTCGGTCATGTGCAGATACTCGAGGAAGATATCCAGAGACGGCGGGCGCTTGCCGTCGTACTGCTTTTCCAGCTTCTCGCCTTCCTCGCGGCTCATGCGGCCGTTGCGGATTTCGATGTTGGCGAGGTGGTTGGTGCGCCCGAAGCCGCGCTTGATGTACTTGAGGTAATCGCGGATGCCCTGCATGTGGCATTCGATTTTCTCGTAATCGAACTGCGGCGGGATGCCTTCGACGCGGTCGCCCTGCCAGTCGAGATCCTGCTTGATGATCTCGACCTGCTTTTTGGTGTCCCACTTGATGTAGTTGCCGAGGCAGACCGAGCGGCAGCCGAGCTTGCGCAGTTCCTTGCGCGGCGGATAGGCGAACGGATAGAGATCGCGCTTGGACACCCGGCCGCCCAGGTACTCGTACATGTCATCCGCCGTCATGCCGAGATTCATGGCGCGGTTGAAGCGCTTCTCGTCGACCTCTTCCATTTCCTCGTAGGTGTAGAAGCTTTGGTATTCGGCCAGGCTTTCGCCCCAGAACAGCAGCGGCGTTTCGTAGCGCAGCGCCATCTGCATGGTGTGGGCGTAAATGCCGGTGTGGCAGTGCCAGCAGAAATCGCCGCGGCGCTTGAGGCTCTCGAGCATCAGTTCGCGCACCACGTGCCAGCTTGGCGTGAACTGCACCACATCGACGCCGAGTTTTTTAAACGTGCGCTTGTTGTTCTCTTCCAGGGTGGGGCGATAGAAGCCGTGATCGAAGCGCACGACAAGCGGCTTCATCTTCAGCTGGGTGACGATGTACCACAGCTGATAGGTGGAATCCTTGCCGCCGGAAAAGGGCACGATGCAGTCGTAGAGGCCTTTGTCCTTGAACTGGGCAACGAGTTCGTCGAGCTGGCGGGCGCGGTCGGCCCAGTCGACCTTTTCTTCCTTGAAGGAGATCTGGTTGCACACGGAGCAGGTGCCCGTGTCGTCGAAGGTGGTGGCCTCGGCGGTTTCCGGAATGAGGCACTTGGCGCAGGATTTCATGAGCGAACCTAGCTTGGAGACAGGATGTGGCGTCAGGATATGGCTGGGGTCTTACCACGCGGGCACAACTGCGGTCGAGCCACGGGACGGCCCGGCCATGTGAAAATGATGTAAGAGATTCAACGCCTTCAAGCGCGGCAAAGCGCAGCTGGCCTTGGACAAGCGGGCCGGAACTGCCCATACTCCGCCCGAGACCGCCCATAAGAGGCCGCCGGTGAAAGATCAGTCCGATACACAAAAAGACAGCATGATCTCGGTCATCATTCCCCTGTTCAACGAGGCGGGGAATGTGGAGCCGCTGTGCGCGGAGCTGACCCCAGCGTTGGACAGCCTTAAGCGCGACTACGAAGTGATTTTCGTCGACGACGGCTCGACCGACGGCACCGGCGATGCGTTGGCCAAGGCAGCGGCGGACAATCCGCGCTTCAAGATCGTCACCTTCAAACGCAATGCCGGACAAACCCCGGCGATGATGGCCGGCATCGATCACGCGGCCGGCGATGTCATCGTGCCCATGGACGGCGATTTACAAAACGACCCGGCGGACATCGCCAAGCTGCTCGACAAACTGGAGGAGGGCTACGGCGTCGTCTCCGGCTGGCGGCAGAACCGGAAAGACGCGTTCTGGACGCGCACGCTGCCGTCACGCATCGCCAACGGCATTATCTCCTGGGTGTCAGGCGTACACCTGAAAGACTACGGCTGCACGTTGAAAGCCTACCGCCGCGAAGTGCTGGAAGACTTCCGGCTCTACGGCGAGATGCACCGCTTCGTGCCGGTGTACGCGCATTGGCAGGGCGCGAAGATCGCCGAGATAGCCGTGAACCACCGTCCGCGCCAAAGCGGCGCGTCCAAGTACGGGTTCGGCCGCGTGTTCAAGGTGCTGCTCGATCTGCTGGTGGTAAAGTTTCTGACCCAGTACGACGCCAAGCCGATTTACATCTTCGGCATGGTCGGCTTCGGCTTTTTCGGCATCTCGTTCATTGCCGGCCTCTGGGCGCTGTACCTGAAGTGGTTCGACGACACCTCGTTCATCGAAACGCCGCTGCCGCTGTTGTTCACCTTGGGTTTCATTACCGGCGTGATGTGCATCCTGATGGGGCTGCTGGCCGAGGTGATGGTGCGGGTCTATTACGAATCCCAGGGCAAGCGGCAGTACAGCGTGCGCAAGCTGACCAATCTGGACACGCCGACGTCCGGTCCGGACTGACCTATGTGCGGGCTGACCGGGTACATCGGCCACGGCGACCAAGCCGCCCTCGCGCGCATGACCTCGGCGCTGGCGCATCGCGGGCCCGACGACGAAACCACCTACATCGATGACGATGCACCGGTCGGGCTGGGACATCGCCGCCTGATCATCCTCGACGCCGACGGCGGCAAGCAGCCGCTGTGGACAGCGGACGGCGCCATCGGCGTTGTCTTCAACGGTCTTGTTTATAATCACCGGGATTTGCGCCGCGAGTTGGAAGCACTAGGTCATGTGTTTGCGTCCGACCACGCGGACACGGAAGTGCTGGTGCACGGCTGGCGCGCGTGGGGCGGGGACCTGTTCGCCAAACTGGACGGCATGTTTGCCTGTGCCATCTACGACCGCGGCGCCGGCACGCTAACCCTGGCGCGCGACCGCTTCGGCGAGAAACCGTTGTATGTGGCCGCGATGCCGGACGCGGTGGTGTTCGGCTCGGAACTGACGGCGCTGCGCGCGCATCCGTCCGTCGCCGCCGCACCTTTGAGCGAGATCGCGCTCAAGAAGTACTTCGCCCACGGCTTCTTCCCGGCACCGCATACGCCGTATCTGGGCGTCGAAAAGATAAAACCCGGATGCTTGGTGACCTTCGACGTCAAAACCCGTTCCCGTCGTGACGCGTGTTACTGGCGCTTCACCGTCGGCGACCAGGACCCGCCGGCCGGCAATGAAGACGACTGGGCAACGGAACTGAATGCGCTGATCGGCGAGGCGGTGTCCTCACGCCTGGAGGCGGACGTGCCGCTGGGCTTTTTCCTCTCCGGCGGGATCGATTCCAGCGCCGTCGTGTCCTGGGCGGCGGAGGGCCGCGACGCCGCCGACTTGAAAACATTCGCCATCGGCTTTCATGAAACCAGTTTCGATGAATCGCCCTGGGCGGAAGAAGTCGCGCTCCACGTCGGCACCACCCATCATGTTGAAATCTGCGATCTCGACGCGGCGGAGCGGGACGTGCCGGACCTGCTGCAACGCCTCGACGAACCGCTGGGCGATCCGTCGATCTTGCCGACGCATATTCTGTGCCGGTTCGCGCGGCCCCATGTGACCGTCGCGCTTTCCGGCGACGGCGGCGATGAATTGTTCGCCGGCTACGACCCGTTCCGCGTGCTGGCCCGCGCGCAAGCCTACGACCGGCTTGTACCTAAACCGGTGCATGCAGCGGTGAAACATCTCGCAGCACTTTTGCCGAAGTCCGACGCCAACATGAGTTTTGACTTCGTGCTCAACCGGGGTCTGCGCGGCTTGAAACATCCCGAGAATCAGTGGCAGCCGCGCTGGCTGGGCGCGCTGACACCGGAGGACATCGCCGATCTGTTCAACAGCGCGACTGATGCGGAAGACCTGTACTCGGAAGCCATCGCCGCTTGGGATGCGTGCCCGGGCGATCACATCGCCGACAAGACACTCGATTTCTATACACGCTTCTACCTGCCCGACAGCGTGCTGACCAAGACCGACCGGGCCAGCATGGCGGTCGGGCTCGAACTGCGCAGTCCGTTTCTGGCCAACGCGGTCGCGGATTTCGCCCGGCGTTTGCCGTGGCATGTCAAACTCAAGGGCCGCACGACCAAATGGATTTTGAAACGCGCGCTGCGCGACCGGCTGCCGGCGGACATTCTGGGGCGGAAAAAGAAAGGCTTCGGCATTCCGCTGGCGCGTTGGCTGCGCCATATGGCTCCGCCGCAAAATGCCGTGAACGGTCTGGACGCGACGTGGCTCAAAGGCCGCTGGCTCGATCACGCGGCGGGGCGGCGCGACGACCGCGCGGCCCTGTGGTGCTGGCTGGCCCTCGCACATGGACTAGGACCGCAGGGACTCACCCCATGACAGGTGCGGAGACCATCTCAACGCCGGAGTGCCGGATTACCGAAGACGCCTTCGCCCGCGTGCGCGACGGCCAGGGCGTGCGTTTTCAATCCATTCAGGGTTTGACGCCGGAGCGCTACGCCGCCGACACACTCGACCCGGCACGGGCGGAAGAAGCGGCCATCGTGTTGCAGCGGATCACACCCTTGGACGGCAAGCGTGTGCTGGAGATCGGCGCGGGCTGCGGCGTCACGCACATCGTGTGGACCAACACCTACGGCATCGACGGCACGGCGGTGGAACCGGAAGGCGACGGCTTCGGCGACTCAGCCGCCATCGCGCGCGACTTGGTTTCGGCCAACGGTTTGGATGCGTCGCGCATTGTCGGCGCCCCGGGCGAAGAACTGCCGTTCGAAGATAACGCCTTCGACATTGTGTACTCGTCCAACGTGCTGGAGCACACCGCCGATCCGGCGCGGGTGCTGCGCGAAGCGGTGCGGGTGGTGAAGCCCGGCGGCGTGGTGCAGATCGTCTGCCCGAATTATCTGTCGTATTTCGACGGCCACTATGCCGCGTTTCATCCGCCGGTGCGGTCCAACCGCTTTTTCCAATGGTGGATGAAGACGATCTACAAAAAAGACCCGTGGTTCGCGGCGACCATCCGCACGGAATTGAATCCGGTGTGGGCGCGGCGCGAAATTGCGCATATCAACGAAACCACACCGCTTGAGTTGATCGGCCTCGGCCAGGATGTGTTCCGCGCGCGCATGCGCGATGCCGACGTCGGACGCTGGATGGCGTTGGGCAAGGTTGGACGCGTCGTCAATATGGCGCGGGCGTTGAAACTGACCTGGCTGGCAGCGGAGATCGCCGTGCTGCTACAGGGCTGGACCCCGCTGATCATAACGCTCCGGAAGCGTTAATCGACCCGGCCCTTGAGATCGGCAATCGCACCGATCAGCGCACCGAACAGGGTGTACCCCAGCATCACCAAGGACAACGCCACCGCATCGCCCGCGGACACGCCGACGAAGCCCAGCAGAATGACAAGGCCGCCTTCGCGCAACCCGACACCGGCGACCGTCACGGGCATCAGCAGCACCAGGGAGACCATGCCGACGACGGCGACCCAGGCGGAAAACGAAAGTCCGATGCCCATACCGGCGCCGAGATAGGCAACGACAATGACCGAGATCAGCTGGAACGCCACCCCGGTAAAGAAACAGGCGGCCAGCGCGCTCCAGTCACCGGTTGAGGCATGCCACGCGCGCAGGAACCGGCCGAGGGCGTTATCGAGGGCGCTGGGAAACTTCGGCATCACCATCGGCAGCGCAAGCGCAAGGATCAGCCCGGCGAGCAGGGCGAAGGACAGCGCCGGAAAGGCGCGGGGAAATCCGCGCGGATCGACCAGCAGGGCGAGGCCGGTCATCATCACCAGAGCGGCGAGCCCGACAATGCGGTCGACCACCACCGCGGCGACCACGCCGGCACCGTCGTCGCCGGGCCGCACAAGGCGATACGCTTTCATGGCGTCGCCGAGCAATTGCCCCGGCAGGACCGTACCGTAGAACAGCGCGACAAACGTGTAGCGCACGAGATCCTTGAGCGGGCGGTCGCTCATCAACAATTGCAGTTTGAAGGCGTTGAGGCCATGCGCGAGCACATACAGTGCCGCGGCGATGATGATCGTCTCGAGCGACAGGCGCGACAGTGCGTCGCTGATGGACGCGAGGTCGGTGCGGCGCAGCACCACAAACAGCAGAGCGGCACTGATGACCGCTTTGACGGCAAACGAGACGGCTCTGCTGGACCCCATATAACAATCGCACCTTTACACGATATAAAACGCAGCTTTACTAGGGCGGCGCGGACGGAAACCTGTCGCGCTTGTGACTGTCGGGTATAGTCTGCTACCTCCGCACCGGCAACGGCCCACCCTTGAGGCCGGGCCCGAATTTCGGACGACACACTATGACCGCGCCGCGCGCCCCGCGCTTTCTGCTGATCAATTATGAATATCCGCCGCTTGGCGGAGGCGGCGGCAATGCGACCCAGCAGATCGGCCGGGCCCTGGTCAAACGCGGCGCCAAAGTCACCGTGCTGACCGCGGGACACCGCAGCGTGCCGAGGCGCGCCAACGACCGCGGCGTTCAGATCACCCGCATCTGGGCTGCGCGGCGGCGGCAGGACCGCTGCTCCATTTTTGAGATGCTGGTGTTCCTCGCCCATGCGCTGCTGATTGCACCGGGCCTCGCCCGTCAGACCCAGGCCGACGCGGCGCTGGTGTTTTTCGGCCTGCCCTGCGGTCCCGTCGGCTGGTGGATGAAAAAACGCCTCGGCCTGCCCTATGTGGTGTCGCTGCAAGGCGGCGACGTGCCCGGCTTCATGAGCGACGAACTGGCCCTGCACCACCGGCTGAGCGGCCCGGTGATCTCCGCCGTATGGCGCGAGGCCGCCGCGGTCATTGCCAACGCCGAAGGTCTGGCCGGTCTGGCGCGCGCCCATGCGCCGGATGTGGCAATCGACGTCATCCCGGCGGGCGCGGATTTGGATGCGGTGACCCCGCCCGACACGCCGACCCTGGAAGGGCCCGTGCGGCTGCTGTTCGTCGGGCGTCTGGTGGCGCAGAAAGGCCTCGATGTGCTGTTCCGTGCTTTGACCATGATGAAAGGCCATGACGACTGGACGCTGACACTGGCCGGCGAAGGGCCGCTGAAAGACGAGCTGGCCCTGGCGGCACAACAACTCGGTATCGGCGACCGCGTCACCTTCCGCGGCTGGCTCGAGCGCGGACAGCTGCCCGCCGTGTACCGCGACGCCGATGCGTTTGTGCTGCCGTCGCGCGACGAAGGCATGCCCAACGCGATGCTGGAAGCGATGGCGGCGGGCCTGCCGGTGATCGGCACGCGGGTCTCGGGCCTGAGCGAAGTGGTGATCGAGGGCAAGACCGGGTTGCTGGTGCCGCCCGACGACGCCGACAAGCTGAACCATGCGCTGCGCGAGATGATCGAGGACCGCGACCGCATGTTCTCTATGGGTCAGGCGGCGCGCAAACGGGTCGAAGACCACTACAGCTGGACCGCCGCCGCCGACGCCTACATGACCGAACTGTGCCGCGCGGCCGGTATCGATGAACCTGAGCCCGGGCCAGACGCACCGTGACCGGTACGGCGCTGAACGCGGAAGCCTACGACGCGTTGTGGTCGGCCGGCTGGGACGACACCCGGCTGTTCGGTCCGATGGCGCGGCACAGCCGGAGACTGTTCCGCAAACTCAGCGCCGACCTGACACCGCAGACGATATTGGATGTCGGCTGCGGTGAAGGCTCATTGCTCAGATCTTTGTTGGATGTTCACCCCGGCGCGCGCGGCACGGGACTGGAAGTCTCCGCTCACGCCACCGAGTTGGCGCGGCAGGTGGTGCCCGGCGCAACCTTCGTCACCGGCGACGTGACATCGGTGCAGGTCGACGAGCGTTTCGACCTCGTCGTCAGCGCCGACGTCGTCGAGCACATCGAAGATGACCGCGCCGCCATTCGCGCGATGGCGAACCTCGCAGCACCGGGCGGCCGGGTGATCATCTCGACCTTGCAAGGCACGATGCGCGGTTTCGAACGCCAGGTCGGCCACGTGCGCAACTACGCGCCGGGCGAACTGCAGGGCAAAATGCGCGACGCCGGACTGAAGATCGAACGCGTGATCGAGTGGGGCTGGCCGTTTTATTCACCGCTCTATCGAAGCGCGCTTGATCTGGTGGATAACAAAGGCACCATGGGGCGGTTTGGTCCGGTGCGTAAAACCATCTGCCATGTTTTGTATGCGCTGTTTATGCTGAACCGATCGGCCAAGGGCGATTACCTGTTCGTGCGCGCCGTGAAGGAGAGCTGAGAGATGTCTTCAGCGGATTTGGGCAAAGTTCTGGTCACCGGCGCCGATGGTTTTATCGGCTCGCATCTCACCGAGGCGCTGGTCAACGCCGGACACGACGTGCGCGCCTTCGTGCTCTACAACAGTTTCAATTCCTGGGGCTGGCTCGACCACAGTCCGCAAGAGATCCGCAGCACGCTGGACGTGTTCGCCGGCGACGTCCGCGACCCGCATGGCGTGCGCACGGCGATGGAAGGCTGCGACACCGTTTTGCATCTCGCGGCGCTGATCTCCATTCCCTACAGCTATCATTCGCCGAGCGCCTACGTGGACACCAACGTCAAAGGCACGCTGAACGTGGTGCAGGCCGCGCAGGACTTGAACGTCGGCCAGGTCGTGGTGACCTCGACCTCCGAGGTTTACGGCACGGCACAGACCGTGCCGATCACCGAAGAGCATCCGTTGCAGGGGCAGTCGCCGTACAGCGCTTCGAAGATCGGCGCCGATCAGATCGCGCTATCCTACAACCGCGCATTTGGAACTCCCGTCAGTGTGATCCGGCCGTTCAACACCTATGGCCCACGGCAGTCGGCGCGCGCGGTGATCCCGACCATCATCACGCAGATCCTCGCCGGCAAAAAACAGATCAAACTGGGGTCGCTGCACCCGACGCGCGATTTCAACTACGTCGCCGACACGGTGGCCGGATTCATCGCGCTGGCGTCGAGCGACGCAGCGGTGGGCAGCGTCGTCAACGTCGGCTCCAACTTCGAAGTCACCATCGGCGAGACGGTGGACATGATCAAAGAGATCATGAATGCCGATGTGGAGATTCTCACCGACGATCAGCGCCTCCGCCCCGACGCTTCGGAAGTGGAGCGGCTGTGGGCGTCGAACGAGAGGATGAAACGGCTAACCGGGTGGGAGCCGGCCTACGGCGGACGCGACGGCTTCAAACGCGGTCTGGAGGAGACCATCGCCTGGTTCTCCGATCCGGCGCACCAGCCGCTGTACAAAGCCGATCACTACAACATCTGACCCGTGGGATTTGAGATGACCGTCGACATTCCCACGCTCGAAACAGATCGCCTGATCCTGCGACCGTTCAGCGACAGCGATCTCGACGCTTATGCGGCGATGATGGGCAACGCTGATGTGAGCCAATTTGCCAGCCTGGGCGGTGCACCGATGGACCGCATGGACGCGTGGCGTTCAATGGCCATGCACCTCGGTCACTGGCAACTGCGCGGCTTCGGCCAATGGGCCGCGGAGGAAAAAGACAGCGGCGCGTTCGTGGGACGGATCGGCACGTACTATCCGGAGACCTGGCCGGGACGCGAAGTCGGCTATGCGCTGGCGCGCGAGCACTGGGGCAAGGGCTATGCGACCGAAGGCAGCATCGCCGCGCGCGACTACGCCTTCGAGACATTGGGATGGGACGAAGTGATCTCGATCATCCATCCGGACAACGTCCGCTCCATCGCCGTTGCCGAACGCATCGGCGAAACCTTCCGTGAGACGTGGCAGCTGCGCGATATGACGCTGAAGATCTACGCCCTGACCCGCGCCGAGTGGGAAAACCTCAAAGTCTAAACGCGCATTAGCCGTCTTTGCGCAGACACGCGATGTAAAAGCCGTCCAGTCCGCCACGGTCGGACCAATGGCAGGGCAGCGTTCGTATGGCACCGTCATCGTCCCGCCACGCGCTGTCGCCACCCAAAGCCTCAATGTCGACGGGAGTGCGTGTAACACCTTTTGCATCAGCAACGATATCTGGCCCTTCCGACGGTTCCAGCGAACACACCGAATAGACCAGCACGCCGCCGGGCTTGAGCAGCGTCACGGCACGGGCGAGCAGATCGCGCTGCAGCTTCGGAAAGCGGTCGACGTCCTTGCGCGTTTTCAAATACCCCAAATCAGGGTGACGGCGCAGCGTGCCGGTGGCCGAGCACGGGGCATCCAGCAACACGGCGTCGAACAGAGTATCCGGCACCCACTGCGTCACATCGGCGGTCACCAGGGTTGCAGTGAGATGCGTGCGCGCAAGATTTTCCTCGACGCGCTTGAGGCGGTCGCTCATGACGTCGACGGCGGTGACGGCACATCCGGCCGCGGCCAACTGTAGCGTCTTGCCGCCGGGCGCGGCGCAGAGATCGGCGACCGATTTTTCCGCCGCGTCTCCCAGCGCGTGAAGCAGGGCAAGGGCGGGTAATGCGGCTGCCGTGTCCTGCACCCACCACATGCCATCCGTAAAACCAGGCAGGTCTTGTACGACGCCGCCGGCCGTCCGGCGCAGACTGCCCGTTGGCAGAATCTCTGCGGCGAGTTTGGCGGCCAGATCATCCGGCGATGTGGGATTTTTCAAGGTCAGATCAAGCGGCGCTTCGCTCAGGTGCGCGGCGGCAATCTTGGCCGCGGTTTTCTCACCGTAGGCTTTGACCCAGCCGTCCCACAGCCATCCGGGCGTATTGAGGCGCGCGGCGAACTGTTCGGTAATCATCGCCGGACCCTGGGCCGCGACCTTGCGCAGGACCGCGTTGACCAGACCGCTCAGGCGCGGCTGGCGGATGCGTTTGACCAGACCGACCGCCGTATCCACCGCCGCATGAGGGGCGGTTTCCAAAAACAGAATCTGCGCCGCGCCGAGACGCAGCACATCCATCACCGGGTCCGGCGGCGGGCGCGATACGAACGCCTTGATGACCGCGTCGATCTGACCGAGGCGGCGCAAGGTGGTCGCGACAAGATGACGGACGAAGGCGCGGTCGCGGGCTTCCAGCGTTGCCGTGATCGAGCCGAAGCGGGCGTCGACGGCCTGGCCATCGCGCACGGCGCCGGACAGCAATGCCAGCGCAGCAGCACGGGAGGAGAGCGCGTCGGGACGGTCGTGGCGGTCGGCGTGGCGCTGACTCATTCCACGGGCAAATCAAGATCGGACGGCAGCGCCGCGAACAGGTCGAGCCAGGCGTCTGAGAATTCTGCGTCCGTATTGGTTGCCGTGAACACGCGGTTGGCGGCATCGGGATGTCCGGCCGCGGCAATGGCGACGGCGGCCATGTCCTCGCGGCCGATGAACATGCCGCTGACATAGTCGGCGCGCGGGATCAACGCGATCTCTTGCGTCGCCCCCGGCTTGTCGTCGATGCCGGCGGGTGCAAGCACGACATATTCCAAACCGGAGTCCACCAGCGCCTGTTCCGCTTTGCCTTTCCAGATCAGGACATCGCCGCCGATGGTGTTGAGAAAGTGATCCTTCACCCCGGAGTTCGACGACGTGATGATGACGAAACGCGTCGCGCCCGCGGCCTTCGCCGCGCGCGACAGATTCACCGTGCCTTCGTAGTCCACCTTTTCAGATCTGTTGCCGCCGAAGGGCATGGCGGTCGCCACGGCGGAAATAACGATGTCGATGTCCTTCACCGCAGCGGCGAGCGTCGCCGGATCGGTGACATCTGCCTCAACCCAATCGTACTGAGCCCCGAATTCTTCTCTGGCGTCGTCGACATCACGGCTCATGGCGCGCACATCGAGACCGAGAGCGCCGAGCTGCTTGAGAATGTACTGGCCGTTTTTGCCGGTCGCTCCGGCGAGCAGGATTTTCTTGCCCTGCAGATTGACGAGAGCGGCTTCGCCGATGCCGGGCTGCGCCGCCTGCACGCCAAGCGGAAAGAGAACGAAAAGAGAGAGAAGCAAAGCGCGCATAGGTGTGTCCTGTCGTGATTAGTCGGCGTCGACGCCGGGGTCGAGAAACGGGCGGACAATGGCCGCGGTTTCCACTGTTTTCAAATCCAAAAAGCCGTGGCTCCACCCGGGCAGGTCGTGGGTGCGGCTGTCGGCATGAACCAGCAGGTCCTTGGCGCGCGGCGTACGCTGCCACACATCGTCTTCCGGATTGAGGATCAGTATCGGCTGTTGAACCTTGGGAATGGCGCCGGCGCTGTCATACGCGAACGCGGCGGCGTGACCCCACCAGGAAATCGCCGGGTTGAGTGTGCGCGCCCAGAAGACGCGGCCGATGTCCTCAAGCGTGCGGCCGTCCATACTCCAGCGCACGGCGGACTGCCACCAGCCGGCGAGATGACTGCCGTCGTCGGAGAGCGGTTCTGGACCGTATAGCGCTTTGACCTCGGCGAGCTCCTGTTCGGTCCAGAGCGGGGCCGACACCATGACGATGCGGTGAATACGATCAGGGATGAGCAGCACCGTCTCGAGCGCGATCTTCGAGCCGGTGTGATACCCCATGAGGTCTGCAGATTCGAGACCGAGACCGTCGAGCACATCGATCATCGCGTGGGCGTAGTCGGTGATGGCCGGTGGCGTATCCGTCGGGTCGGACTCGCCGAACCCCGGCGTATCGACCGCAACGGCAAGGCGGTCGCGGCCCATTTCTTCCAGCCAGCGCTCGTAGATGATGCTGGAGTACGGACTCATGTGAAAACAGACCAATGGCCGTTTGTCCGCGGCTGCCTGCGGACGAACCATCCTGACATGCATCTGACCGAAGCGGCCCTGGACGTACGCCTTGCGCACCCTCATGGCTGATCTCCGTCGAGGAAGGCACGCACGAGAGCGGCGGCGGCTTCGGTGTGGATATCGAGGTAGCCGTGGCCCCAATCGGGCAGGTCTTCGATGCGGCCGTTCTGCATGAGGCCGTCGGCGCGGCGGGTATGCTCAACCAGATCGTCATTGGGATTAAGCACCAGGATCGGCTGGGTGACATGCTTGATCTTTTCGCCCATCGGAAAGGCGAAGGCGGCGGCGTGGCCCCACCAAGAAATATCGGGACGGCGCAGGGCATCGGCGAACTGCACGGCGACGTGCTCCTTGGTCCAGCCGGGACCTGCCCATGTGAGAAATCCGCGCCATTTCTCCGCGACGTGAGACCCATCGGCGCTGAGCTCCGGCTTGCCGTAGTGATCGCGGAACCAGACCAATTCCTCGTCGGTGAAAATCGGCGCCGAGGTCAGTACCAGCTTGCGCACCCGTTCGGGAGCCGCCAGCGCCAGGGCGACACAGGTCTCGGAGCCGGTGTGATAACCCATGACATCGGCGCGTTCGATCTCGAGCGCGTCCATCACATCGATCATGGCCGCGGCATAGTCTTCGATGGCCGGCGCGGACGGCGGCGGATCGGACTCGCCGAATCCGGGCGTGTCCGGCGCCACACAGAGCCGGTCCGCGCCCATGGCGCCGGCGAACGTTTCATAAATACGCCCACTGTTCGGGCTCATATGAAAACACAAGAGCGGCAAAAGGCCGGTCGCGGACGGCGGCGTTGGTTCGTTTTCCCGCACCGGGCCGGCGACGCGCAGGTGAATCTGGCCGAAGCGGCCATCGACATAGCGGCGGGACACGGGAACGGAAGCGGCGGTCATGGCGCGCACGGTCTAGGGCGGGACCCGAATGGTCAAGGACAAAGTCTGTTCGGCCACCGTCCACCGGACATTCCAGAATGTGCAAGGATTAGGTGACGCAGGGAGTCAGTTGGTTATGATTGGTGCATCGAAACAAAAGGGGGCACGCCATGTCTGATCAATGGGACGTCATCATCATCGGTGCCGGCACGGCCGGACTGCCAGCCGCCATCTTCGCCGCCGAGCGCAGCGACAAAGTCTTGGTGCTCGACGCCGCGCCGGAGATCGGCGGCACACTGCACTTAAGCTCCGGCCAGATGAGCGCCGCCGGAACAAAGCTGCAAAAATCAAAAGGCATCGAAGACACGCCGCAGAAGCACTACGACGACATCATGCGGATTTCCAAGAACACCGCCGATCCGACAATGGTGCGCCTAGCGGTTGATCATGCCGCCGAGACCCTGGACTGGCTGGAGGAGATCGGCTTCGAGCCGATCGAGGGCCATCCGGTGAAGGGTCAGGCCCATGAGCCTTACAGCGAACTGCGCTACGTATGGGGGCCGGACCTCGGCAAGTCGATCCTGGCCGTGCTCAAACCCGTGTTCGAGGATGTCGTTAAGAGCGGGCGGGTGACGCTCAAGCTGAATACGCGCGTCACCGCGCTGGTACAGGATGACTCCGGCGCGGTTGTGGGCGTCAAGGCCAAGGGGCCCGACGGCAAGGAAGAGAGCTATCACGCAACGTCGGTGCTGAATTCCGCCGGCGGCTATGCGTCCAACTTCGAGATGTATCAGCGCATCAGCGGCCACAAAGCCTACGGCGACCATGCCTATCCCTTTTCCCAGGGCGACGGCCTCAACCTCGGCACGCAGGTGGGAGCGGATGCGTGGGGCCATGAAAATTATCTCACCAGCTTCGGCGTGGTCATGAAGACCTACGACGTGCCCAGCAAAGTGCGCTGCCGTCAGGTGCACTGGCCGGAGCGGCGCATGCCTTGGGAAGTCTACGTCAATGTTCACGGCAAACGCTTCATCCGCGAGGATGAGCCGAGCGTCGATGTGCGCGAACACGCCATCGGCAAGCAGCCGGAGCTTCGGCACTGGATCGTGTTCGACGCGACGACCTTGAAGGAAGCGCCGCCGCTGTTTCCCGATTTCAGTGCCGACGACATCCGTGCCGCCGCCGACAACGGCGAGCCGATGTTTTATGTCGCCGACAGCATCGGCGAACTGGCCGAGAAAGCGGGATTGCCCGCGGACGCGCTGACCGAAACCATCGATGCCTTCAACGCCGGGCAGGCGGCGGGTGAGGATGACCTCGGCCGCACGCATATGCCGCGGCCGGTGAGCGACGCCCCGTTTTACGCCATCCGCAGCCAGGCGATGTCGGTCTCCAGCACCGTGGGCCTGAAAGTCGACGGCCAGTTGCGGGTCGTTACCCCCGACGGTACGCCGATCCCCGGTTTGTATGCGGCGGGTGAGTCGATCGGCCAGGGCGCGATGATGGGCAGCTCCTTTTGCGGTGGTATGCTGGTCACGCCGGCACTGACCTTCGGGCGCATGCTCGGCCAGCGCCTGCTGCCGATCGGCGACGCCGCGCGGCAGGCCGCGGAATAAGGGCCGGACACGCACCGGGCAATGCAACCGTCAGACGAAGAGGAACAGAAACGATGGGATTTGAAGGCGGCCTGATTGGCCTGTTGATTTTAATCGGCGACATTTACGCGATCGTCAAAACCCTGCAGAGCCCAGCCTCGACCGGCAACAAGGTGCTGTGGATCGTGCTCATTGTCGTGCTGCCGTTTATCGGCCTGATTCTGTGGTTCCTTCTGGGACCGAAAGCGGCGTCGTCACCTTAAATCGCGCGATACACCCCGCGCGCGTTACGCGCCACGTCCGCGCACTTTAGGCGACGCGTCCGCTCGATGGGACCGAGCCTCGGCCTGACGGCGGCATGGGACCCTGCCCCGCCATCTGCTGCAGCTTGGCGATGCGGTTGGCCGTGTTCGGGTGCGTCGAGAACAGACTGTCGGCGGCATGAGCGTGCAACGGATTGACGATAAACAGATGCGCCGTCGCCGGATTTGATTCGGCGACGTTGTTGTCGATCCGGCGCGCACCGCTCTCCAATTTTCCGAGCGCCGACGCCAGCGCCATTGGATCGCCGCAGATCTCCGCACCGCCCGCATCGGCGCCGTATTCGCGGGTGCGCGAAATGGCGAGTTGCACCAGCGTCGCTGTCAACGGCGCGAGAATGGCAACAGCGAGCACACCGACAATCCCAAGCGGGGAGTCGCGCCGCCCGCCGAAAAACAATGCGAAATTGGCCAGCATGCCTATGGCGCCGGCAATGGTGGCGGTGATGGTCATCACCAGGGTGTCGCGATTCTTGATATGAGCCAGTTCATGCGCCATCACGCCGGCAAGCTCGTCGCGCGATAAGATGCGCAAGATGCCAGTGGTCGCCGCGACGGCGGCGTTTTCCGGATTGCGTCCGGTGGCGAAAGCGTTGGGCTGGTCGGTCTCGATCAAATACACCTTAGGCACCGGCATGCCGGCGCGGTGGGCCAGTTGTTCGACCAGCCGGTAGAACTCCGGCGCAGTCGCGCGGTCGACCTGCCGCGCGCCGTACATGCGCAATACCATGGTGTCGGCGTTCCAATACGCGAAGAAATTCATCGCCACGGCGACGCCAAGGGCCATGATCATGCCGCCCTCGCCGCCAAGCAAGAAACCGACGGTCATAAACAGCGCGGTCAGCGCCGCCAGCAAGAGGCCGACCCGGAATGTGTTCATGGGGGTCCTGTTCCGTTGATTAAACCTGATATTGGATTTATGTCCGGGCGGAGAAACTGCAAGAGCCTGTCATGACGAATTCATCTTCCCGCGAACCGTCCAAAGACCCGAATCCGGCTAAACCGGATGCGACGTCCGCGCCCGAGACAAACGCCGAGATCGCGCCCGACGATGCGCGGGCGGAACGGGACAGCGGCGAAATCGGCGGCCCCAAAGGACCGGAGCCGACCCGCTTCGGCGACTGGGAGCAGAAAGGACGGTGTTCTGACTTTTAAGTGAGTCCACATTTCGATTAAACGGTTCTTTAAGCGGCAGCCGGTAAGGCTATGACTCACAATTCGATTTCAACTTATCCACATCTGTGGATAACACTGCTGACCAAACCAAGGGCTTAGGGTGGTAAGTTAAAGTATGATGTTAACCGGCTTCATCGACCGCCTGAAAAGCCAGCCGAAAAACACGGACTTGGCCCTGGACGTCGACGATCCGGCGGATGTGTTTTACGCCGTCGAGCCGCTGACCCTCCTGATCTGTCCGCTGGCGGGGGACACCTCCGGATATTCGGCCCAGCACATGGCGACTCGGTTATCGGGACGACTCGGTCTCAAGATCGAAGTGCTGGACCGCGCCCTGACCTCGGCCAAGGCGGACACCTTTCTGCCGTCGTCGCTGTCGATGGCGGCCGATCTGGGCCAGGCCTGACTTAAGCGCCACCAGGCCGATCTACTGATCTGGGGTGACATCACCAAAACCGGAGGCTGGCGACTGCGCTTCCTGAGCAAGTCCGTCGCGGTGCAGCCGGGCGCCGCAACCTGGACCGCAATTGACCGGCTGGAAGTGCCGAACCTGTTTCCCGACAGCTATAGCGATTTGATTTTTGCCTGCGCGCTCGCCAGCGCCGACTTGGAAACGGGATCGCAATATCAGGAGCGCCGTGCGCTGCTCGATCCGCTGATGACGGCCGTGCGCGATCTGGCCGAGGGCGACCGCTCCGGCACGGTGGCGGAAGGAGCGACCGCGCTGAGCGCCTACAGCGCGATCCTGCTGTTGCAGGGTGCTGCGAACGGCGATCTCAAGACCTTGGAAAAAGCGGTGTCCTTAAGTCAGGCGGCTCTGATCATGGGCAAGGATGCCTTTCCGCCGCACGAAGAAGCGATTGTCGGCGCACGCATCGCCGACGCCTTGTCACTGATCGGCGACTTCAAACCCGGCACCAAACTGCCGACGCGGACCGTCGATCATTACCGCACCGCCGTCAGCATGGTCGACCGCGGCGACTTCCCCGAAATGTGGGCGGCGCTGAACGTCCGCCTGGGTCTTGCCCTCCACGGTTTGGCCCTGGCCGATGAAGACCTGACGCTGCTGCAACAGGCCGCAGATGCCATGACCGATGCCACCCGGGTGTGGACTCTGACCGAACATCCGGTGCGGTGGGCCGACATTCAGAATTCCCTGGGCGGTTTGCTGCTGACCATGGGCAAACTGAGCCAGGCGCCGGACCTCTACGACAAAGCGATCACCGTGTTCCTGTCCATCGCCAGCGTGTGGACGCGCACCAAGGCACCGTTGGTGTGGGCAACGACGCTCGCCAACCTGGGTGCGGCGCTGAAGGAAAAAGGCTCGGCCAAGAACAGTCCGGCGATTCTGAGCAAAGCGGCGGACGCCTTCCGTCAGGCCGGCGAGGTGTTCACCAAGCTCAACATGGAACGCTACGTCGCGATTGCCGATGCGGAAGTCGCAGAGATTGAATCCGCACTTGCCGCAAGAGGCGCTTAGACGTCATTGAAAGCCGGGTGGTAGCGCACACTCCCTGAAGGCACGGCAGCGTCGCTGAGCCGCACCGCCTGAAAGTACGGCCCGCCGCCGTTCTCCCACGCCAAGCCGAAGTCCGTCGACGGGCGAAAGCCGAACCGAGCGTAGTACTTGGGATCGCCCAGCAGCACGATGCCGTTGCCGCCGAGCTTGGCCGTGTCGGCCAGCGCCTTGAGCATAAGCTGGCTGCCGATGCCCTGACCCTGCAGGTCCGGCTGTACCGCTATGGGGCCAAGGCCGTACCAAGCGGCATCGGGGGCTCCTTCGATCGTTACCGGGCTGACGGCTACATGACCGGCGAGACGGTCTTCGATCCACGCCGTCAGCGACAGTGTCAATGCGCCGGCTTCGCGGAGCAGATCATTCAGGTTTGCCTCGGCTTCCGTTTCGAACGCGGCAGTGGTGAGCGCATGGATAGACTCAACGTCCGCCGGGGTTTCGGGTCTGATCGCAATCTGAAAAGGATTCTGCATGGTGCGCATCATAGGCTAGGTTGAAGGCGATTCCGAAACACGAGGAGCCCGCTATGCCATCGAATGCTGGCAGCACCATCGGCAGCATCGCCGCCAACCCGTCCGGCTCCGGCCCGGCCAGTTGGGCGACCCACCGCTGGCATGCGGAACAGGTCACGCCCTATCCGGAAGACGGCGCGCTGTGGGGCGATATTCCTCAGTTGATCCGCGATCACTTTCTGCCTGGGCACACGCCGGCTGCTCCGTTGCTCACCGATAAAGACGTTGTCGTTACGCTCGGCTCATGCTTTGCGCGCGAACTGCGCTACTTCCTCGGACGATACGGATTGGCGTCATCGACGTTCTGGATTCCGTCGGGCCTCAACAACACCTTCGCCATCGCCGACTTCGTGTCCTGGTGCGTGACCGGAAAGGAAACGGCGCGCGGCTACCGCTATGACCGGAATGAAGATGGATCCATTGCCGAGTGGACGCCGGACACGGAACAGAAGGTCTATCAGAAGTACTTCACCAAGGCGGGCGCGCTGGTGTTCACCCTCGGCCTCGCCGAAGTTTGGGAAGACACCGAAACGGAGCAGGTGTTCTGGCGCGGCGTGCCCGATGAAATCTACGACGCCAAGCGCCACCGTTTCCGGCTGTCCACGGTGGACGAAAACGTCGCCAACATTCACGAGATCATCAAACTGATCCGCAGCGTCAATGCCAACGCGCCGATTATTTTCACGCTTTCGCCGGTGCCGCTGAAGGCCACCTTCCGGCCGCAGTCGTGCGTGACCGCGGACTGCGTATCGAAATCGACATTGCGCGTGGCGCTGGACCAAGCGTTTCAGACCACTCCCGAGAACGTGTTTTATTATCCGTCCTTCGAGATCGTGAAATGGCTGGGGTGCAGCGTGCCGTTCATGTCCTTCGGCGCGGAGGATGGGCTGAGCCGGCACGTGTCGCGCTTTTTCGTCATCAACATTCTCAAGGAGTTCGTCCGCGCGTTTTTCGATGCGCCGGCGCGGGAAAAGTTCCTCGCCGGACTGAAAGCAGACGGCGTGCCCGAGGACACCTCGAAGCCATTCGTCTATCAGCCCGGACAGAAGCTGAAGTAACTGGCAGACCACTGGGTCGGCGTTACCCGCGCCGGCAGACCCATTCAGGTGTGCCGCCGCAAATCTATTTTAGCGTGTATATACATTGACGCTCACGTTTTGCGAAACCTATGGTTGGGTGAAGCCGACCACCGGAGGGGACGCAAAATGGCAAAAGTTGGCATCGCTGTGATTCACGGCATGGGATCCCAGAAAAAGGGGTTCGAGCGGCCGATGGTCGAGGAATTGACCAACCGCCTCGCCAAACTGGGCGTCGGCCAGAGCGACGTGGCGTGGGAACCCATATATTGGGCCAACGTGACCGAACCGCGTCAGATGGAATATTTCAAAGACGCAGACCGCGACGGCGATTTAGATTGGAAAAAGCTGCGGAAGTTCGTGCTGACCGCGCTGGGTGATGCATCGGGATACCGAAAGACAGGCGATACAAAAAACGACATATATGATGCCATTCACGCCATCGTCGGTCAGGCGCTCGCGCAGTTATCGAAACAGGTGTCTTCGCCAAATGCGCCGCTGATCTGGATTGCGCACAGCCTCGGCGGTCATATCATGTCGAACTACATCTACGACACACAGAAGTCGGTGACAGCCGGAAAGCTAAAAAACAAGTCGAAGTTTGAGCGGCTGGAAACCTTGCGCGGCATTCTCACTTTTGGCTGCAATATTCCGTTGTTCACGTTTGCCTACCGCAAGTCGGAGGTAAAGCCGATCAAGCTGCCACGCGGCGCTGTTTGGGATAATTACTAC
Organism: Rhodospirillaceae bacterium; assembly: GCA_038148375.1. GTDB lineage: Bacteria > Pseudomonadota > Alphaproteobacteria > Rhodospirillales > Rhodospirillaceae > CAWUEX02. The sequence goes on from JAYQVH010000001.1 coordinate 239,972, forward strand.
GATCCCGACGATGTGCTGGGCTATCCCTTGAAACCGATCAGTGCGGCATACAATAAAACTGTGCGCTCGGATTTCTCCATCAACTCGGGCGGTATTGCGACAAGCTGGACGCCGTTGTCACACAACGGCTACTGGACCGACAACGATTTCACCAAGCCAGCAGCACAGTTCATCGCGGATATCGTGAACGCAGCGCCCTAGGCCCGTAAGGCGCCCGCGCGGTTGTTGACCAGATCGTCGACCACGGACGGATCGGCCAGCGTCGAGGTATCCCCCAGGGAGCCCACGTCGTTCTCGGCGATCTTGCGCAGGATTCGGCGCATGATTTTGCCCGAACGGGTTTTCGGCAGGCCCGGCGCCCATTGCAGATGATCCGGCTTGGCGATGGCGCCAATGTCGTTGCGCACCCATTGGATCAGTTCGTCGTGCAGCTCGGGCGTCGCATCGATACCCTCCATCAGCGTGACATAAGCGTAGATACCCTGGCCTTTGACGTCGTGAGGAAAGCCGACAACGGCGGCCTCGGCCACGGCCTTGTGCGCCACCAATGAGCTTTCGATTTCCGCCGTGCCCATGCGGTGGCCCGACACATTGAGCACGTCGTCGACGCGCCCGGTGATCCAGTAATACCCATCTTCGTCGCGGCGGCAGCCGTCGCCGGTGAAGTACTTGCCGGGATACTGCACGAAATAGGTCTCGATGAAGCGCTTGTGATCGCCGTAGACGGTGCGCATCTGGCCGGGCCAGGAGTCCTTCAGGCACAGGAATCCTTCCGCCGCGCCGTCGAGCTCGTTGCCGTCCTGATCGACCAGGCAGGGCTGCACGCCAAAGAACGGCCGCGTCGCCGAACCGGGTTTAAGTTTAGTTGCACCGGGCAGTGGCGAAATCAGAATGCCGCCCGTCTCCGTCTGCCACCAGGTGTCGACGATCGGGCAGCGCCCGTCGCCGACGACGCGGTGGTACCACAGCCACGCCTCCGGATTGATCGGCTCGCCGACAGTACCGAGCAGACGCAGCGTCGTGCGCGAGGTGCGCTTGACCGGTTCGTCGCCTTCGCGCATCAGCGCGCGCAGCGCCGTCGGCGCGGTGTAAAACGTATTGACGCCGTGTTTGTCGATCACATCCCAGAAGCGGCTGACGTTGGGGTAATTGGGCACGCCTTCGAACATCAGCGTGATCGCGCCGTTGGCGAGCGGACCGTAAACGATATAGGTGTGGCCGGTGATCCAGCCCACGTCCGCCGTACACCAGTAGACCTGGCGGGCATCGTAATCGAACACGTATTTATGCGTCATCGCGGCGTAAACCATGTAGCCGCCGGTGGTGTGCAAAACGCCCTTCGGCTTTCCGGTCGAGCCCGAAGTGTAAAGGATGAACAGCGGGTCTTCCGCGCTCATCTCTTCCGGTTCGCACCAGCTGCCCTGCTTTTCCGTGATGACGTGATACCAGACGTCGCGCGGTCTGTGCATCGGCACGCCGATTTCGGTACGTTCGACGACGACGACATGCTTGACGCCGGGACAGGATTCAAGCGCCTTGTCGACATTGGCTTTCAGGGGAATCTTTTTACCGCCGCGCACGCCTTCATCGGCAGTGATGACCAGCTTGGCGTCGCAGTCGTTGATGCGATCGGCGAGGGATTGCGGCGCGAAGCCGCCGAAGACGACGGAATGCACCGCACCGATGCGCGCGCACGCCAGCATCGCCACCGCGGCCTCAACGATCATCGGCATGTAGATGCACACCCGGTCGCCCTTCTGAACGCCGAGCATCTGCAAGGCATTGCCGAACTTACACACCTGGGTGTGAAGTTCACGGTAGGTGACCCGCTTATGCTCGGTCGGGTCGTCGCCTTCCCAGATGATGGCGGTCTCTTCACCCAGCGTATCGAGGTGACGGTCGAGGCAGTTGTAGCTGGCGTTGAGCGTGCCGTCCTCGAACCATTTAATCGACACATCGTCCTTGCCGTAGCTGACCGATTTCACCTTCCGATAAGGCGTCATCCAATCGACGATGCGGCCATGCTCGCGCCAGAATCCTTCCGGGTCGTCGATGGACTGCGCGTACATCTCCTGGTACTGCGCATCCGAAACCAGCGAGGTCTTGGTCCAAGCGTCGGGAACGGGGATTACGGTATGGTCGGTCATGGCGTCTCCTTCTCGGCGTTTTGATCAGGCCGTTTGAGCGAGATGATACCGAACGGACGCCGCACCCGTCACCCGCACAGCAGGAAACTTTTGAGACACGTTCACGGCGGCGGCACGGAGGCGGCGTTGACTCCGGGCCGTCCGGCAATAACCACGCCGCCCTCCACGGTGACCGGGAATCGCTGCAGCGCCTTGCCCTTACACGGCCCCAGCGTGCAATAGCCATCGGTGGGCCGGAAGTGCGCGCCGTGGGTGGTGCACAAAAGGTATTTTCCGGTGCGGTCGAAGAACACATCGCCGAACAGATTGAGCGGCACGCGCGCGTGCGGGCAGGAATTGACGAAAGCGCGGACCACGCCCTCCCATTCCACGACCATGAGATTGTACTGCTCGTCACCGTTCTTAATGACGATGTCCTTGGCCTTGGTCTCGGCCAGGTCCTCGACGCGGCACAGCACGCGCCCAGCCAGTTCATCGGGATCGGGCAGCATGCGAGCAGTCAGGCCATCGGCAGGATGTTGCGGCTGGGGCGCATGATCACGCTCTCGAACAGATCGGCCTTGTAATAGGGTTCCTCGGCGAGCCAGGCGCGCGCAGCGGCGATGTCCTCGAAGTCGAGAATGTAGAGACTGCCCTTGAAGGTTTCTCCATCGTCGTCGAACAGCGGGCCGACGTACTCGCCGTCGGGCAAATTCGCTTTCAGCCATTCAAGATGCTTGGGCCGCGTCGCCATGCGCAGGTCGAGGTGATTGGGTTTATCGATGCACATGATGGCGATGAGCATGGCGGTCTCCTGAAAAAAATCTGAACGGTTAGGGTTTGTTGCGGCCGTAGTCGTCTTCAATACGGACGATGTCGTCTTCGCCCACGTATTCGCCGGACTGCACCTCGATCATTTCGAGCTCGACCTTGCCTGGGTTTTCCAGGCGGTGAACCGTGCCGGCGGGAATGAAGGTGGACTCGTTCTCACCGAGACGGGTTTCCTGGTTGCCGTTGGTCACCACCGCCGCCCCTTTGACAACGACCCAGTGTTCCGAGCGGTGCCAGTGTTTCTGCAAGGACAGCTTCGCGCCCGGTTTGACGCCGATGCGCTTGACCTTGAAGCGCTCGCCTTCGTCGACGGTCTGGAACCAGCCCCACGGCCGGTAGGTCCGGCTGTGCGCCACCGCGACCTCGCGGCCATCGGCCTTGAGCTGCGCGACGATATCTTTGACCTGCTGGTCATGGGCGCGGTTGGTGACCAGGACGGCGTCATCGGTGACCACCACCACAGCGTCGTCCATTCCGACCACGGCGGTGGTCTGGCGCTCGGAGCGCACGTAGGTGTTTTTGGTATCGAGCGCGAGCACATCGCCGACCAAAGTATTGCCGTCCGCGTCCTGCTCGCTCTCGGTGTGCAGCGCCGACCAAGAGCCGACATCGGACCATCCCATGTCCACCGGTACGACGGCGGCCTTATCCGTGCGCTCCATCACGCCGTAGTCGATGGACTGGCTGGGCACTTTGGCAAAGGCTTCCGGATCAAGGCGGAAAAAGAACAGATCGTTGGAGCCGTCGTCGAGGGCGGACCGACACCCGGGGCCAATGGCCGGCTCGAATTTCGCAAGCTCTTCGAGAAACACGCCGGCGCGGAACATGAAGATGCCGCCGTTCCACGAATAGCTGCCGTCCTTGAGAAACGACCGCGCGGTTTTCTCATCGGGTTTTTCGACAAAGGCATCGACGGCATAGGCGCCGCCTTTGAGATCTGCGCCGCGTTTGATGTAGCCGTAGGCCGTCGACGGCGCGGACGGCGTAATGCCGAAGGTCACCAGCCTGCCGTCCTTGGCCAGCGGTAGCGCCGAACCAACGGCGACGCGGAAACTTTCCGGACGGCGGATGAGGTGGTCGGACGGCATGACCAGCAGAATGTCGTTCGCCTCGGCGACAAGCGCGGCGACGGCGACGGCGGGCGCGGTGTTGCGGCCTTCGGGTTCGATGATGATCGCCTTGGGCTCGACGCCCACCGCGCGCAGCTGTTCGGCGACGATAAACCGGTGCGCGTCGTTGCAAACGATGATGGGCTGCGCGACCTTTGGCGTGGTGTTTGGACCCAGGCGCAGCGCGGTGTCCTGGATCAGAGTGTGCTCGCCGGTCAGAGCCTGGAGCTGTTTGGGAAACTGCTCACGGGACAGCGGCCACAGCCGCGAGCCGGAGCCGCCGGAGAGAATGACGGGAACAATGTTGGGCGCCTTCGCCACGGCGTGATCCTTGTTTTCGAGCCCGCATGAAAGCGGGCGGCGTATCTTTGATATATCTTAAACCGCTTTTGCGGTGTGCGTCAGGTGAAGTCGAGCTCTTCTTTGATGGGCCGGCTGAGCAGCTCGGCGATGGCGGTGTCGACCGGTACATCGCGGTTGAGAATCTGATCCATGGCGCGGCAGATTGGCATATCGACCGCCTTGTCCTCGGCCAGCGCGACCACTGCCTCGGCCGTGTAAACGCCTTCGGTCACGGCACGGCGTTCGCCGAGCACCTCATCCAGGGTCCGGCCTTCGCCGAGCGCGGCGCCGAGAGAATAGTTACGTGACTGCATCGACGTCGCAGTAAGCAACAGGTCCCCCAAACCGCACAGACCCATCAATGTCTCCTGCCGTCCACCGAGGGACAGCGCCAGGCGCACGACTTCCACCAGACCCCGCGTAATCAGCGCGGCGCGGGCGTTGTCGCCCAGCTTCTTGCCGCCAACCAAACCACAAGCGATGGCGAGCACGTTTTTGACCGCGCCGCCGACGGCAGCGCCAACCAGGTCTTCCGACAGATAAGGACGGAACGTCGGTGTGCCGATGGCCGCAGCGGCCCGTTCGCCGAGGTCGCTGTCGGAACACGCGAGCGTGACCGCGGTCGGCAAACCGGCGGCCACTTCCTTGGCGAACGTCGGGCCGGACAACACCATTGCGGGGGCGTGCGGCAACGCCGCGGCGATGACATCGGTCATCAGAGCATTGCTGCCGCGTTCGATGCCCTTTGCGCAGATGACCGCGGGCACGCCGTCATTCCAGGCGGGCGCCAGCGTTTCACACACCTTGCGCAGGTGCTGCGCCGGGGCGACGAGCAGCACGAGATCGGCATCGACAGCGGCGGCGGCGTCCGTGGTGGCGCGGATACCGGGATCGAGTTCGACATCGGGCAGGTAGAGATCGTTGACATGACGGCTGTTGATGCTGTCGGCGACTTCGTCTTCCAGCGCCCACAACGTCACATCGCGCCCGGCGCGGCGCGCCATGGCGGCGAGCGCGGTTCCCCAGGCGCCGGCACCGATCACTCCGATACGCTGCATGGCTGGCCTCCCTCCGGTCTCAACAGCACATCTTGTGTCGCATGGCTCCCGCCCGAAGTCCAACCCGGCGCCGGAGGGAGCGCGCGCTCTGGACAAGACAGCCGCGCTCGGCCACAACCGGGGGCATGACCATCCTTGTCACAGGCGCGGCCGGATTCATCGGCTTCCACACCGCCAGGCGGCTGATGGCGGACGGCGCGGCCGTCGCCGGGATCGACAACTTCAACAGCTATTACGACCCGGCCCTGAAAGAGGCCCGCTGGAGCGAACTGGAAGCGGCCGGCGGATTTACCGGTGTGCGCGTCGACATCGCCGACCGGGCGGGCATGGAGAAGATCTTTGCCGAAGTGAAACCGGCGCGCGTCGTCCACCTTGCCGCGCAGGCGGGCGTGCGTCATGGCGTCGCGCATCCGCACGATTACGCCGGGTCCAATCTTACCGGCATGCTCAACGTGCTCGAAGGCTGCCGCGCGGCGAAGGTGGAACACCTTGTGTATGCGTCGACCAGTTCCGTGTACGGCGCCAACGGGGCGATGCCGTTTTCCGAACATCACGGTACCGCACACCAACTGTCTTTATATGCTGCAACGAAACGCGCGGGCGAGGCGATGGCACATTCCTATGCGCATCTGTACGGCATTCCTTCGACCGGCCTGCGCTTCTTCACCGTGTATGGGCCGTGGGGCCGGCCCGACATGGCACTGTTCAAGTTCACGGCTGCGATGCTGAACGGCGAGCCGATCCCGGTGTTCAACAACGGCGAGATGGCGCGCGACTTTACCTATATCGACGACATCGTCGAGGGCGTGGTGCGCGTGCTGGCCGCGCCGCCCGACGCCAATTCAAAATGGATGGCAGATGAAATGGACCCGGCGACGAGCGGGGCCGGGCCGCATCGCCTGTTCAACATCGGGCGTGGCGCGCCGGTGAAGCTGATGGACTTCATCGCCGTCCTGGAAAAAGAGCTGGGCCTGACCGCGGAGAAAGATTTCCAGACCATGCAGCCGGGCGATGTGGAGAAGACCTGGTGCGATGTCTCCGAATTGGATGCGGCGGTGGGCTATCGTCCGTCCGTGTCCATCGAAGACGGCGTGGCGAAGTTCGTCGCCTGGTACCGCGATTTCTATAAAACGTGAGACCGCGCCTTAGGCGGAGAGCTGTTCGAGCGGCCAGCGCGGCAGGGGCTTGAAGTCGAGGGGATCGCTGGCACCGAGACGAAGACGCTCAAGCCCGGCCCAAGCCACCATGACCGCGTTGTCGGTACACAGCGCCGGCGGCGGCACGACACACGGCAGACCGTTTTCGTCAGCGAGATCTTGAAGCGCAGCGCGCAGGGCGGTGTTGGCGGCAACGCCGCCCGCGGCGACCAGCGCCGTCGGCGTATCGCTCGCGGACATCGCGACGGCATTGGACAGCCGGTCGATCACATGGGCGGTGACGGCCTGCTGCAAGGACGCGGCGAGATCGTTGGCGTCTTGCCGGGTGAGCGGCCCTGGCGGCAGGGCCTCGACCGCATGACGCACCGCCGTCTTCATGCCGGAAAAGGAAAAGTCGCAGCCATCGCGTCCTTTGAGAGGCGCGGGCAGAGAAAACCGGTTCGTGTCGCCCTGTGCGGCGGCCGCTTCGATGGCCGGCCCGCCGGGGAACCCGAGACCGATCATCTTCGCCGCTTTGTCGAAACACTCCCCGGCGGCATCGTCGAGAGTCGACCCCAGACAGGTGTAATGCCCCACGCCTTTGACCAACAGCACCTGGCAATGACCGCCGGAGACCAACAGCAGCAGATAGGGAAACGCGACGTCGTCGGTGAACCGCGCGGTGAGCGCGTGGGCCTCGAGATGATTGACGGCGATGAATGGTTTGCGGTGAACGGACGCCAGCGCCTTGGCCGTCATCACGCCGACCATGACGCCGCCGATCAGACCCGGTCCGGCCGTGGCCGCGAAACCGTCGATGGCGGCAAGATCGATCTGAGCGCTTTCGGCGGCGGCGCGCACCAGGCCGTCGAGACGATCGAGATGAGAGCGGGCGGCGATCTCCGGCACCACCCCGCCATAGCGGCGATGCTCTTCGACTTGCGATGCCAGCGCATGCGCGAGGGTTGCACGGCCGTCGTCAACAACCGCCACTGCCGTTTCGTCACAGCTGGTTTCTATGCCGAGCACACGCATGAATAAGAGAATCCCTCACTTCGCAAGGGGCTCCTGGTGGAGCCTCGTCGCAACCGCCTCCGGATGGCGCCTTGCTTGTGTTGTCTTGTTGTAGAGACAGGGGTCTGGCTCTACAACACGCGAACCGGTCTGCATAGAGCGTCAGGGGATACGCTCAGGGCCTGGAGCCAGACGCAGGCCGTGATACGGTAGATTTTACGATGCGCTTCTTAATGACCAGCCCCGCGCCGGAAACGGCGGACATGATTGCGGCGATGACCAAGCGGGGTCACGAGGTCGTTTCCATTCCGTTGATCACTCCGGTCCGGATCGACGAACCTGAGGTCAACCTGGAGGGCGCCCAGGGGTTTCTCGTGACATCGGCGGAAGGCGCGCGCGCATTGGGTGACGCCGTCGCCGTACGGTTCTTCCCGGTGTTCGCCGAAAGCGCCGAGGCCGCCAACGCCGCCCGCACTGCCGGCTTCTCGAAAGTGATCGAAGCGACTGGCGATGCCGCGCTGTTCGCCGGAGCCATTGAGCAATCGATTAAGACCAGCGCAGGCGCGTTGGTGCACGCCTGTCATGCGGCGGAAACATCGGCCCTCGCCAACCGGCTGGCCAACGCCGGTTTCGCCGTGCGCCCGCTGAAACTTTATGAACTGCGCCGGCCGGACAAACTGCCGCGGCAGCTGGAGACGGCGTTGCGCGACGGTGCGTTCGACGGCGCGATCGTGCTGGGTGTCGACGAAGCGCGCGCGTTCACGGCGCTGGTGCAGAAGGCTGAGCTGGAAGACTTCGTGAAGGACTGGGTGGTCTATGCGACGTCGCCGCTGGCGTCCGCTCCGATGCGCGCGCTCGAGGTCGGCAAGACCATCGTCGCGCCGAGACCTGATCTCGAACATCTGTTGGCAGCGTTTGATACGGACTTGGCGCCCGAACCGGAACCCGAGCCCGAGCCGGAACCTGAGCCCGAGCCGGAGCCCGAACCCGAGCCGGAGCCCGAACCGGAACCGTTAGACATTTTCCCAGCGCAACCGCTGCAACCGGAGGAGCCATCCGTTACCATGGCCCAGAATGAGTCACAGACTGAAAGCCCACCCGACATGACCGATCCTTCGTCGGAGGACTTACCCGAACGCCCGCCTCTGGAACCGCTCGTGACCGGCCGGACGGCGCGGTTGATGGCCGAAGACGCCGCGGACCAGCGCGCCCGGGACAGCCGTGGCCAAGCCAAAACGGGGTCCAAGGTCCGCGACGCCAGGTCAGTGATGAATGACCCGGATCCAATTCCGGACGCGCCGATACCCGGCGGTCCCGCGGAAACGGCCCCGCCCCATGCGGCCCAAGCCGGGCACCCCGCCAAACCGGTGAAGAAACGCAGCGGCAGCAGAGTCCTGACTTACCTGGTGCTGCTTATCATCGCGGTCGCCGGCGCGTTCGGGTCTATGCCGTGGTGGTACCCGAAAATGCCGCCGATGGTGCAGAACATCATTCCGGAACAGGTGCGGCCACCGTCTGCGGCCGGTGTGCCCGAAGCCGTGTCGGCAGACATCGCCTCCCTGCGCGAACGGCTCGCTCAGACAGAATCCGATATCGCCGCGCTGCAACGCACTGTGGCGGCGCAAGCGCCGGGTGCGCCCACCGACACTTCTGCGCTTGAGTCCGATATCGGCGCACTGCGCCAACGCATCGCCGCGGTAGAAGCGCGGCCGGCCTTAAACGCCACGGCGGCCGCGACGGCACGCGGCGGCGCGGACGCGGAGAGCGTCACCGCGCTTGGCGACGCCGTCGCGACGCAGGCGCAGCAGCTCGCGGCAGTCACTGGGCGCACCGCAACTTTGGAAGCCGCGCTCGGCAACGCCGACACGCTCGGCGAATTGGAACAGCGTGTCGATACGCTGGAGGAGCGCAGCGCCGACGCATCGACTGTCCTGACGCTGGCCGCACGCATCACTCAAGTCGAAGCGACGGCAGAGTCACTTGTGAGCGAACAGACCGGCTCGGTCGGCTTCCTCCTCGCCGTGTCGCAACTGCAAAGCGCCTTGGCCGGCGGCGCGCCCTATGCATTGGAACTGGAGACCGTCTCGGCCTTTGCCGCGCGGCTCGGCGGTATCACCATCGACACGTCCGGGTTGGGCGCGTCCAAGGACACCGGCATCGCAACGCGGCGCATGCTGCGCCGGCAATTTGATGACCTGGCACCTGCGGTGATCCGCGCATCGCTGTTGCCGGAAGAGTCTGCGTCCTGGCTGCAGCGCACGATCGACCGCCTGCTCGCGGTGGTCAGCATTCGCCGTCTCGACGACGATGGCAGCGCGGCTACCGGCGCGGTGGTCACCCGCATGGAACGGGCGCTGGATGACGGCAATCTGGCTGGCGCCGTTGCGGCAGCGGAGACGCTGTCCGGCCTGCCGGCGCAAATGTTGGCACCGTGGCTCGACACCGCGCACCGGCGTGTCGCCGCCGAACAAAGTCTGGCCACCCTGACCACCCAGGCGATTGCGCAGATGGGGGCCGGACGCGCACCCGCCGCGCTGACGCCGGACGGCGTCAATGAGACGATGGACTAGGCAGGCAGCTGACCATGATCAAAATCGTCCTTTATGTGATTGCGCTCGCCGTCCTCGTCACCATCGCGGTGTGGTTCGCCGATGAACCGGGCAGCGTTTCCGTTGCCTGGCACGGGTGGCGTATGGACACGTCCGTCGCCATTTTGTTTGTGCTCCTTGCCGCGCTGCTGGCAGGTGGGGCACTGCTTTTGCGTATATGGGGGGCGCTGGCCGGCGCCGGCCGTGCGTTTAAAGAGTCCCGGCGAGAACGCCGCACCGCAACCGGTTTGGATGCGCTTGCGGTCGGGTTTGCCGCCGTGCAGGGCGGGGATGCCGCCGGTGCCAAGCGTGCACTTAAGACAGCAGAAGCGTCTCTGGGCGAGGCGGCCGCCGTGCGTTTGCTGAAACAGCAGACCGCGCGCATCGGCCAGGACAGCGTGACAGCGTCAGCCGATGCCCGCGACATGCTCGGCGAGCCGGGACTCGAGCTCGCCGCGCGGCGCGACCTGGCCGAACTGGCGCGTATGTCCGGCGACTTTGATGGTGCGCTGACTCACGCGAAGCGCGCAGTGGAACACAAACCTGCGCCGCCGTGGGCGCTGTCCATGACGCTCGACCTGCAAATCGCGACGGAGCAGTGGGCCGAAGCGGCCCAGACCCTCAACCGCAAAGACGTGCAGGCCTTGCTGAAGGAAATCGACGTGCCGCGTCTGAAGGCTGCGCTGGCCTCGCGCGCCGCGCTCGCGAGTGTCACGGGAAATAATTTTGACGACGCCATTTCCTGGGCGCGGAAGGCGTTGGCGATCGATGCCGCGCGGGCGGACGCAGCGGCGGCTCTGGCCCGCGCGCTGAACGCCACCGGCAAGGCCAAGAAAGCAGCGGGGGAGTTGGAGAAGGCGTGGACGATCAATCCGCACCCGGTCTTGCTTGGGGCCTATTTGGAATTGGCTCCGGGCGAAGCGCCGCTGGCGCGCGCCGGACGGATCGAAAGCCTGGTGAAGGGCAATCCCAACCATGCGGAAAGCCGCCTGGCCGTCGCCGAAGCCTCTCTTGGCGCGGACCTGTGGGGGCAGGCGCGCAGCAAGTTGGAGCCACTGATGTCCGACGAGTCACCGGATCCGGTTCGTGCCCGCGCCGCCGCCCTTATGGCACAAGTTGAATTGGGCGAACGCAGCGATACGACAGCCGCCACCAGGGCTCTCACACTGGCACTTGAAGCGCGCACGGCCGCGCCGGTTTTACCGGCGCCGGCATCGGCAGCGGACCTGCTCGCACGGCCTTATTGAGCGGAGCGGAATTATTCGGCGCCGGACGGCATCATCGGCTCCGGCAACACGCTGTCGCTGAGCACCGGATAGGTGCCGCGTGGTTTGAACAGTTGATAGTGCCACCACTCATTACGGAAAAAATCCCAGCCGGCCGACGTCATAAGTCCGAGCAGGATGGTGCGGTTGCGCTGCGCGGCGGACGAGATGTCGAGATTGCCGTGATGGGCCTGCGCCGTGAAGTCGTCGAAACCGGTGCCCATGTCGAGTTCGCTGCCGGAGGAATCGATCAGCGTCAGATCAACCGCGGCGCCCATGGAGTGGGGCGAGCCGCGGCGTGGGTCGGAAAGAAACTCAGGATCAGGTGTGTGGTTCCACAACACCCATTGCGCTTCCGACGGCCGGAACGCATCAAGAATCTTAAGCCTGAGGCCCATCTGGCTGGCAATGCCGATCGCGTTTTGCAGCAAAGCCGCAGCATCGGCATGCAAATAGCACCCGGGCCGCGCGTAAACAGGCGCGCCGGTAAAATTATTTGACGTCGCGTAGACGATGTCCAAGTCGACATCAAAGTGAGGTGGAGCAATTTCGATCAGCATGTCGCGTCTCCGGAACCGGACCGGAAGCACGCTACCTCAGGCTGGACGCCAACCCAATCCTGTGCAACGCAAAGGCCATGCGCATTCTTGCTTTCGACACCACGATGAACGCCTGCGCCATCGCCCTATGGGCAGACGGTGGCATCGTGGCGCGCCGCATCGACACCATGACGCACGGACAGGCGGAAGCGCTGGTGCCGGCGATCGAAGCGACGTTGGCGGAGGCGGGCTTGGGCTATGCCGATCTCGACCGCATCGCCGTGACCACGGGCCCAGGCAGTTTCACCGGTGTGCGCGTTGGGCTGGCGACGGCGCGCGGTCTCGGCCTGGCCGCCGGACTGCCGGTGATCGGCATCGGCACGGCTGAGGTGCTGGCGGCAACGGCACGGCGCACAGAAGCCGCGTCCGGCGAGATCACCGTCGTCATCGATGCCAGACGCGCTGAAGTTTACGCCCAAACGTTCGACGCCCGGGGCGCGCCTTTGGGCGGGGCCCAGTGCCTGTTGCCGTCCGCCGTTACCGTGACCGCGGACACGCTGCTCGCGGGAGATGCGGTCGCGCGGGTTGCCGGGCGGCTACCAGCCAAACCGCACGCGGTTGAACTGGCCTATGCCGATCCGGCGGACTTGGCCGCACTTGCGTCCGTGCGCAGCCTGGACGGGCCGGCCCCCACGCCGTTGTATGTGCGTCCGCCCGACGCGGTTGTGCCACGCGACGGCGGCCGCCTCAGGCCATGAGCATTCCCGAGGGCTTGTCGCTGCAACCGGCCGGCATGACTCACGCACCAGTGCTCGCAGCCCTGCATGCGACGTCTTTCGATACGCCCTGGTCCGAAAGCGCGTTCGCCGAAATGATCGTCCAGGTCACGGTGAGCGGCTGGATCGCGGTACGGGACACTCCGGTCGGATTTATTTTGATCCGCAGCGCCGGCGGGGAGGCGGAAATTCTGACCCTAGCGGTGACACCTGACGCGCGCCGCCGCGGTATCGCGTCAGCCCTGCTCGGCCACGCATTGGACTGCGCCGCGGCGCGTGGAGCCCAGTCCTGTTATCTCGAAGTTGCCGAGGACAATCCGAACGCCATCGCCCTCTACCGCCGCGCAGGATTTACCGAAAGCGGCCGCCGCCCCGGCTATTACGCGCGCCGCACCGCCCGTTGCGATGCGCGGGTGATGCGCAAGGCGCTCGGACCGGACCGCTTACACTCAACCTGAATTCATCAAGTAATACTGTACTTCTGTCCAATGATTGTTCGGTACAATTTGCAGCCATTACGTTGATTCACCCGGGTATGCCAGCTATATTCAAATAAATTCATCCTCAATATTTGCGGGTCAGCATGAGCGATCAATCCGACTCTTCGACGACCGACCTTCTGTCATTCACCAGCGAAATCGTCGCGGCGCACGTCGCCAACAACAAAGTGGCGACAGAAGACCTGCCGCAGCTGATCCGCGACATCCACACCACCTTGGCCGGACTAGCCGGCGGCGGTGCGGCTGCGGAGCGCCGTGACCCTGCCGTGTCGATTAAAAAGTCGGTCACCCCGGATTACATTGTCTGTCTGGAAGACGGCAAAAAACTGAAAATGCTCAAACGTCATTTGAAGACGGCGTACGATATGACGCCGGAAGACTATCGCGAGCGGTGGGGCCTGCCGGCGGACTACCCCATGGTTGCCCCCAATTACGCCAAACGGCGCTCCTCGCTGGCCAAGAAAATTGGGCTCGGCACCAAGCCAGGCACCAAAACGTCGCGATCCGGAAAGTAGCCTGGGTTAGCGCCGGTCGGTTTGTTTTGCGCCTGGCACCCCAGCGGCATAAAATAAGGAAATCCACGGGCTTAAGCGTTAAGCGTTGCGTTAACGTCCGGCGATGATTTCGACGTTTCAACGAATTGCGATTAGGCACAGTTTCGATGACCGCTGACACCTCGCGCATTGAACAGCGCTGTATCGATCAAGGCATGAAAATGACCGAACAGCGCCGGGTGATTGCCCGCGTGATGTCTGACGCGGAAGACCATCCCGATGTGGAAGAGGTTTACCGCCGTTCGGCCGAGGAAGACTCGCGCATCAGCATCGCCACGGTCTACCGCACGATGCGGCTTTTTGAAGAAGCCGGCATTGTCGCCCGTCACGATTTCGGTGACGGAAGGGCGCGGTACGAAGAGGCCCCGTCCACACATCATGACCATCTTATCGACATAAAGTCGGGCAAGGTTATCGAGTTCCGTAACGAAGAAATCGAGAAACTGCAGAAAGACGTGGCACGCTCCCATGGCTATAAACTGGTCGATCACCGCCTGGAGCTGTATGCCGTGCCCATCGATCCGGCGGAAAAATCATAGTCCGCGCTTCACCGGGCACGGTAAAAAATACATCACAAGACGATTCAAAAACTGTAACGCGACACACTTTATCGGAATCTGGTAGTGTCTCCTTCCATGCACACTATGGCTCATTCGCCACGGCCCGGCGCCGAGACCGGCCGCCCTTCGAGACAGACTGAAAGCGCGCCGCGAGGGTTTTCTCCCGTTGTCGCCGGCAACCAAATCATCCGATTGGCCGCCAGCCCCGATGAAATAGAGGCCGCCCAGCGCCTGCGCTATCAGGTCTTCTACGAGGAGATGGGTGCGCACCCGCTGCCCGAGGTCAAAACCGAACGGCGCGACTTCGACCGCTTTGACGATACCTGCGATCATCTGGTTGTCATCGACCGCAGCGATCCACACCGCTCGTCCGTGGTGGGCACCTACCGGTTCATGCGCAAGACCCATGCGGATCGTGCCGGCGGTTTTTATTCCGCCGACGAGTATGACTTAGGCGCGCTGGAGCATAACGGCGGCGCGCTGATGGAACTCGGCCGCAGCTGCGTCGATCCGGCGTTCCGCACGCGTCACACCATGCAGCTGTTGTGGCGGGGCATCGCCGAATATGTCGCGACGCACGGGATTGACCTGATGTTCGGCTGCGCGAGCTTCCCTGGCACGGATGTTGGCGCTTTGGCGCAGCCGCTGTCATATCTGTATCACCATCATCTCGCGCCCGAAGATCTTCGCACCTCAGCGGTTGCCGGCCGGCGCGTCCCGATGGACGCTTTGAGCGGCGACGCGGTCGACCGCAGAACTGCGCTGGCGGCAATGCCGCCGCTGATCAAAGGGTATTTGCGCGTCGGGGCGTACATCGGCGACGGCGCGGTGATCGACCATCAGTTCAACACCACGGACGTGTGCATCATTGTGCAGACTGAGCGCATCACCAGCCGCTATGCCCGCCACTATGCCATCGGCGGGCACACGTCAGCGGCGGGCGGCGACCCGTCCTCCCTTAGGACCATTTCTTGACCGCAGCCGCGGTAACGATGCCGGTCGCGGCGAGCGGAATCGTACTCGCCGCAATCCGCGTCGTCTTGTTTATCGGCTGGGCGGCCGTCCTCTTGCCCTTTGTTCTTTTGGGCCGCGTGATCGGACGCAACACCGCCGACTTACGGCGCCTGTTTTTTCGCGTGCTGTGCAGGATCTTCGGTATCGACGTTGTTTTGCACGGCGCCCCGGCGCACGCGCGGCCGCTGCTCATCGCCAGCAATCACATTTCGTACCTCGATATCTTTGCGTTCGGATCGATCGCCGAACTCGAGTTTGTGTCCAAAGAGGAAGTGGCGTCCTGGCCTGTTTTTGGCTTTCTCGCCAAGGCCGGCGATACCGTGTTCATCGACCGCCGGCGCAGCCAATCCGCGCAGGCGCGGGACAGTATGTCGGCCCGCCTCGCGGCGCACCGCATGTTGGTGTTTTTTCCGGAAGCGACATCCGGCGACGGCAACCGCCTCCTGCCGTTCAAAAGCGCTTTGTTCGCCGTCGCCCAGGCCATGGACGAACCGGCGGACGGGGGGCGGCGTCACAGCGTCACAGTGCAGCCCGCGGCGATCGCCTACACCCGCCTGAACGGACTGCCCACCGGTTTTGGGTGGCGGCCGTTTTTTGCCTGGTACGGCGACATGACGATGGTCGGGCACCTGTGGCAGTTTCTGCAACTGGGCAAAACGACCGTGGAGATCGTATTTCTGCCGCCCCTCGATGCTGACGCCCTGGCGGACCGCAAAACCATGGCGGCCGCCACCGAAGCCGCAGTACGCAAGGGGTTCAACGGACTGATTCAGGGGCGCGTGCCGGTTTGACCCGCTCCGCACGGCCCACCTTCCCCTTTGCCTTCGCGCCGCCAAGCGGGTATAGACCCTGAATACGCCTCGGCCATTGCTCGGGAACCTCATGAGTCGGCTCGACCGCCGCAAAAAGCTGTTTATCAAGACCTACGGCTGTCAAATGAATGTCTATGACTCCGCCAGGATGGCGGATGTCCTGGCGCCGTTAGGATATGAGGCAGCGCCCGAGCCGGATGGCGCCGATCTGGTTATCCTCAACACGTGTCATATTCGCGAGAAAGCGGCGGAGAAGGTGTTTTCCGACCTCGGCCGGCTGCGCCCGTTAAAAGACGCCAAGGCCGATGACGGCGAAAAAATGCTGATCGCGGTCGCGGGCTGCGTCGCCCAAGCGGAAGGTGACGCCCTGGTCGCGCGCGCGCCATTTGTCGACATCGTGTTCGGACCTCAGACCACGCACCGCTTGCCGGAGCTCGTCGCCCGTGCCCACCGCGAGGCCGGGGCCGTGCTCGATACGGATTTTCCCGTCGACACCAAGTTCGATCACTTGCCGCCGCCGCGCGCCGACGGCCCGACGGCGTTT
Organism: Rhodospirillaceae bacterium; assembly: GCA_038148375.1. Lineage (GTDB taxonomy): Bacteria > Pseudomonadota > Alphaproteobacteria > Rhodospirillales > Rhodospirillaceae > CAWUEX02. The sequence goes on from JAYQVH010000001.1 coordinate 256,740, forward strand.
CTGTCTGTCCAGGAAGGCTGCGACAAATTCTGCACCTTCTGTGTCGTGCCTTATACCCGCGGCGCTGAATATTCACGCCCAGTCAAAGCCGTGATCGACGAAGCACGCGGTTTGGTGGCCGGGGGGGTGCGCGAGATCACCCTGCTCGGGCAAAACGTCAATGCCTATCACGGTGAAACGGAAGACATCGGCGCCGCGCGTGGCGCAGGCACGTGGGGACTGGGCCGCCTGATCAGAGAACTGGCCGAGATCGAAGGCTTGGACCGCATCCGTTACACGACGTCGCACCCGCGCGACATGGACGACGACTTGATCGCCGCGCATGCAGAGGTGCCCGCTTTGATGCCGTACCTGCACTTGCCCGTGCAATCCGGATCCAACCGCATTCTCGAAGCAATGAACCGCGGTCACACGCGCGACGGTTACTACCGGATCATCGACCGATTGCGCGACGGCCGCCCCGATCTGGCGCTGTCTTCAGATTTCATTGTCGGGTTTCCCGGCGAGACCGACGACGATTTCGCCTATACCATGCGCCTGATTGAGGACATCGGTTTCGCCCAGGCGTTTTCGTTCAAGTACAGCGCGCGACCCGGGACGCCGGCGTCCGAACATGGCGATCAGATTGCGGACGACGTGAAGTCCGCGCGGCTGACGGCGCTGCAATCTTTGCTGGCCAGCCAGCAGACCGCGTTCAACTCCGCCTGCGTTGGCCAGACGGTGCCGGTTCTGCTGACCGGAACAGGCCGGCACGACGGGCAGATGGTCGGGCGCAGCCCGTACCTCCAGCCGGTGCATATGCAGGCACCCCAGGACTGGTTCGGGCGCATTGTCTCGGCCGAAATTACCGAGGCGGTTGCCAACAGCCTTTCGGCCGTCGCCGTTGACGCGCCTGGCGCCAAGGACTCGTCCACCACATCCGCTGCGAAGGTTTCCGCAAATTGACAGATTCCCCGGCCCGCCTGACCTGTGAATTTGACGACAACGCGCTCATTCAGCAGCTTTACGGCCCGAACAATACACACCTGGACCAGATCGAAGATCGTCTGGGTGTCACCCTGCACACCCGCGGCAACACACTGACGATCGAAGGGCCGAGCGCGTCAGCTGAGAACGCGCGCGCGACGCTGGTGACGTTGTACAACCGGCTCGAGGCCGGACACTCGATCGACAACGGCGACGTCGATGGCGCGGCCCGCCTGGCCGAGGGCGGCGTGCCAGAGGCCGCCAACACCGACGAACTGACGATCCGCACGCGCAAGCGTCACGTGCGGGCACGCTCCGCGGGTCAAGCTGCGTTTCTGGAAGCGCTTGATAAAAAATCGATGGTTTTTGCCATAGGTCCGGCAGGAACCGGCAAGACCTATCTCGCCGTCGCCAAAGCCGTGGAAATGAAACTGAATGGTCAGGTCGACCGCATCATTCTGTCGCGCCCTGCGGTCGAGGCAGGCGAGCGCCTTGGCTTCTTGCCCGGCGACATGCGCGACAAGATCGATCCGTATCTGCGCCCGCTTTATGATGCGCTGTACGACATGATGCCGGGCGATCTGGTGGTCAAACTGTTGGCGTCCGGTGAGATCGAAGTCGCACCGCTGGCCTTCATGCGCGGCCGCACGCTGTCGAATGCGTTCGTTATTCTAGATGAGGCGCAAAACACGACACCGGTGCAGATGAAAATGTTTCTCACGCGTATGGGCGAGAACTCCCGCATGGTCGTGACCGGCGACCTCAGCCAGATCGACCTGCCCCTCGGGGTGAAATCCGGTTTGCGTGACAGCCTCGATATTCTCGACACCATTGACGAGATCGGTCAGGTCAACTTCACCCACAAGGACGTCGTGCGGCACAATCTGGTGACACGGATTGTATCGGCTTACGACGCCCGCGACGCCAGACTGACGAGTCTCAAGAGCGAACGCAGAGGCGGCGCGCAGGAGTCCAAGGACCCGTCATGAGTGCCGCGCTCCAGCGCACGCCCGTCCGATCGGGACGACTGAGGACCGCCGTGCGCATCGATCACGACGGATGGCGCGGCGGCCTGTCCGACCCGGCGGGCCTCTGCCGCAAAGCGGCGCGGGCCGGGTGGGTGTTGGGGCGCAAGGCTCTGGCGGACGATCACGCGCTGGCCGGACCGCTGGCCGGCGCAGTCGAGATCAGCGTCCTTTTGAGCGACGACGCCACTGTGCGGGAGCTGAACCGCGATCACCGCGGCAAGGACAAGCCGACCAACGTGCTGAGCTTCGCGGGGGATGATTCGCCCGCCGCGGGGGAGTCTGAAATATTACTCGGCGATATCGTTCTCGCCTGGCAGACCGTGGCCTCCGAGGCTAAAGCGGAAGGTAAGCGGTTGAGCGACCACACCAGCCATCTGGTGATCCATGGCGTTCTGCATCTATTGGGGTATGATCACGACGGCGTCGAGGACGCCACAGAAATGGAACGTATAGAAGTGGATAGCATGGCCCGCTTAGGCCTGCCGGACCCATACACCACCGGCCGCTAGATCATCATGCCTGACACCGCACGACTAGACCAAGATCGCGACGGGGATGACTCCGCCCCGTCGCTCATGAAAAGAGTCCGGGCCTGGCTGTCGCCCGGCAGTGCGGACGGCGGTTCCGTCCGGGACGTCATCGAAGAACTGATCGAGGAACAGCCGGACTCCGGCGACCCCATCGACGAGCACGAACGGCTGTTGTTGTCGAACGTTCTCAAGCAACGTGACGCCAGCGTTGAACAGATCATGGTGCCGCGCGCGGACATCGTATCGGCCGCCGTAGAGACGTCCGTCGCCGATGTCGTCAAATTGCTGGTGGAGCAGGGGCATTCCCGTGTGCCGGTGTATCGCGGCACCCTGGACGACGTGATCGGCATGGTCCACATCAAGGACCTCGCCAACTCCATCCTGCAGAAAAACGGCGGCGGCGATGTGCCGGGCAATGTTGAGTCGGCGTTGCGCCGGGTCATCTTCGTCGCGCCGAGCACGCGCGTCCTCGACCTGCTGCTCGAAATGCGCATCAAGCGCACGCACATGGCTATGGTTGTCGACGAATACGGCGGCATAGACGGCCTGGTGACGATTGAAGACTTGGTCGAACAGATCGTTGGAGACATTTCCGACGAACACGACGAAGACATCGAACCGGAATTGGTTGAGCGCGCCGACGGCACCATTGTCGCGGATGCCCGCGTCACCTTGACGGAATTCATGAACCGCTACGGCAAAATATTCTCGGAAGAAGAGGTTTCCGAACACGATACCCTCGGCGGGTTGGTCTTCCGCCTCACCGGGCGCGTGCCCAATCGGGGTGAGTTGGTGACGCACCCGAGCGGCCTTGAGTTCGAGATTACAGACGCCGATCCGCGCCGCATCCGGAAACTGCGGCTGCGCAAGATCCCCACTCCCGACGAGACGTGACCGACAGCGCCGCGTCCCGGATGCCCAAAGTCGCGCGCCTGCCGCTGTGGCAAAAGGCGGTCGCGGCCGGAAGCGCCGGAGCGTTGGCAACCCTGGCCATGGCGCCATGGCATATGTGGCCGGCGCTGTGGATCGCATTCCCGGCGCTCTACGGGCTGCTGGTCGTAACGCCCGGATGGCGCTCCGCGTTTCTGATCGGCTGGAGTTTCGGGTTTGGACATTTCGCCACCGGCTTTGCCTGGATCACCAACGCGTTTTACGTCGATAGCGAGACCTTCGCCGCCTTGGCCATACCGGCGATCGGCGGACTGGCGGCGGGGTTCGCGCTGTATATCGGCATTGCCGCGGTCGTATGCGTCGGCATGCCGAACCGGGACGGCTCTAAAGGTCCGTCGCTCGACGCGCTGAGTGTGCTCGTCTTCGCGGCGGTATGGACAGTGATCGAGTGGTGGCGCGGGTGGTTTCTTACTGGCTTTCCCTGGAACCCGGCGGGCAGCGTTTGGGTTGGCGTTCCCCCGGTGTTGCAAGGCGCCAGCGTTATCGGCGTTTACGGACTGAGTTTGATCACCGTCGCCGCAGCGGCCTCCGTTGCCCTGATCTGGCGCGCCGGAGACATGCGCCGGCGTGTCACCGCTGTGGCTTTGTGTCACATGCCGCTCGCCGTTGCGGCCGTGCTGGGCGCGGTGCGCTTAACCGGTCCTGCTCCACCGGATGTGCCGGACATTACGTTGCGCCTGGTTCAGCCGAACATCGCACAGGCCGACAAATGGCTGCCCGACGCGCGGGCCCGTCATGTCTACGACCAGGTGCGGATGAGCACTGAGGATGCGGACGGCATCACACATGTGCTGTGGGCTGAAACGGCCGTGCCTTTTGCCTTGAACGCCGCGCCGCAAGCGCTGAACGCGGCCGCGCAGGCGAGTCCGCCCGGCGGCGCTCTGTTGACCGGTGCTTTACGGGTCGAGGCGCACGAGACCGGGCGCAAAGTGTTCAACAGTCTGTTTGCGGTCACCCGCGACCGGGCCGTCGCAGCAACCTATGACAAAGCCCACCTGGTGCCCTTTGGCGAATACATGCCGCTTGAGGACATGATCCCAATCCCCCAACTCGCGCGGGGTGGCGGCTTTGCATCAGGGCCGGGTGCGCGGACGATTGCGATCGGCGGGCTGCCGCCGTTCAGTCCGCTCATTTGTTACGAGGTTGTTTTCGCCGGCGCGGTAACCGATCCGGGCGCCCGGCCGGCGTGGCTCTTCAACCTGACCAATGACGCGTGGTTCGGCGACTCAAGCGGACCCTATCAGCACCTCGCCGCGGCCCAGCTGCGCGCGGTTGAAGAGGGTCTGCCAGTCGTCCGCGTCGCCAACACCGGGATCAGCGCGGTGATCGATGCGCGCGGCACAGTGGTGGGACGGATTCCGCTGCTACAGGCCGGCATCCTCGATCATGCCCTGCCGGGTGCGCTGCCTCCGACGGTCTTCGCGCGTTTCGGGCACTGGCCCGCGCTCATCCTGGCAGCCCTTCTCATCCTATTTCCGCCGGTTTGGAGGCTTTTAACTCGAAAAGTGGCAACCTCTTCGCCGGAATAGGCATTTACGCAGGTCACTTTTTCACCGCCTACGCCGCAAGAAAGTTTTGAGTAAAAAGTAGTTTTCGTGATAGGATGTTTCAACGATTGGTTGGTATAGCATCCGGATCGCGATACATTGGCGAAGCGGCTGCGCGTGACATTGCCCGCCCGATACCGGGCCGAAGACGGACCAAGGAATAGACATGAGTCTCGCAGAAAACAGAAATCAGACAGAACATGGTGGCCGGTCCACCCGTGGACGGATGCCCTCGGGCAAGCCGAATCCCGTTGACGTGCACGTCGGCGGGCGGGTGCGCCTGCGCCGGACCCTGTTGGGCTTGAGCCAGGAAAAACTGGGCGAAGCCATCGGTCTGACCTTTCAGCAGGTACAAAAGTACGAGCGCGGCGCCAACCGCATCGGGGCCAGCCGCCTGTGGGATTTGAGCCGCGTGCTCGATTGTCCGGTGTCTTATTTCTTTGAAGACATGGGCGAAGAGGTCAAAGCTGCGAGCCCGCGCAACCTGACGGACCGCACGGCGGAACCGGAACAGGGGGACGCGGATCCGATGACAAAGCGCGAAACGCTGGAGCTGGTGCGCGCTTACTACAAGATCACCGATCCTCATGTGCGCCGGCGCATTTACGAATTGGCGAAGTCCTTGGCCGCTGCCGAAGGCGCGCTGATAGACGAAGCCTGACGCCAGAAAGACACCGACTCACCAAAACACCCCTGCCGCCCAGCAGGGGTGTTTTTTGTTGCGCGTATTCGTTCGGCCCCCCATCGATTAAACGCTAAGTATGATTTATTGGTCACATGGCTCAACAACCGGCTGCCCACGCAGTCGATTGAAAGTGACGTTTCCATATTCAGCCGTCACTAATTAGGCCTATTTGTCATGTTCGCATGACCTCGTTCGCCCAGCACCTCCATGCGCTCGGCAGAACCCCAGACCAGTCAGGCAAAGGAACTCAAACATGTCATTCAAGCGTCTATTTACGGCTTCGACGGCATTGGCGGCGTTGGCCGCCAGCGGTGCGAACGCGCAGCAGATCGCGCTGGAAGAAATCGTCGTCACCGCGCGTAAGACGGAAGAACGCCTTCAAGAGGTGCCGCTGTCGATTACAGCGTTTTCGGCAAGTGAGATTGCTGAACGCGGATTGACCGACATGAACGACATTTCAAATTTCACGCCTGGGTTTGAGTTCGAGAAGCTTAACCGGTACGGCGTCCAGGGTGGCGGCAGCCGGCCAGTCATTCGCGGAATGTCGCAAATTCTCGGTGAAGCCAACGCGTCAATTTTCGTCGATGGTATCCAGTACAACGATTCAATTTTGTCTTTCCCGTTCGACATCGTAGAGCGCATCGAAGTGATCAAAGGCCCTTAAGCGGCACTGTTCGGCCGCGCGACATTTGCGGGTGCGATCAACATCATTACCAAGAAAGGCTCGAACGAATTCCAAAACAAAGTGTCCGGCCGGATCGCGGAATTCAACGATAAGGAAATCAATTTCACCTCCAGCGGTCCGCTGATGGAGGACAAAGTGTTCTACATGGTACATGGCCGCTACTACGACAAAGGTGGCCAATACCGCAACACAGTGACCGGGGATAAGGTCGGTCAGGAAGAATCCATTAACGTCGATGCGTCTGTTGAGTTCCGCGTGAATGATAACTTCACTGCGACATTTAACGGAGGCTATGGCGAAGACGACGACGGTGGCGCCGCCATCGTTTTGCAGGAACGTACGGAGAATAACTGCTTCCTGGACGTCGCACGCCAGTACTATTGCGGCGAAGTTATCGAACAAGACACTGTCGAGCTGAACACTGACTTGTGGCCCGCAGGAAAGTATGGTCTCGACAAAGAGACGCTGCGGCTCTCCGCTAAACTGGAATACGATCTCGGCGATTTCATCATTACGTCCAATACGGGGTATTTTGGCGCCGAACAAACGTATGGCTACGATGTCGACCTGACAGCCAACTCCACCGCACTGGGCGGGACGTTCAATCGAATTGCGGTAAGTGATCGAGAGGAGTGGTCGACCGAACTGATCGTTCAGTCCAACCCGCAAGAACGTCTACGTAGCTTGGCAGGCGTATACTACTATCAAAGCCGGCGTGATTTCCGCGAGGACCGGCTCAACGGCTCGACGGTTGATAGCGGTGAATCGCGGATCGACAATATCGCGCCCTTTGGGAAACTTGATTTCGATTTTACGGACCGGGTTACCGGCACCGCCGAAATCCGTTATGCCGAAGACAAGATCGGAAACGACAATCCGTCGCGCACCGCACTGCCGTTCATCGAAAACAAGTTCAAGAGCTGGTCTCCACGTTTTACCGTTGACTGGCAGATCAACGACCAGTCCTTGATTTACAGCTCGGTGGCGAAGGGCAACAAGCCCGGCTTTATCAACGCGGCGGCGGGCATTCCTGCGCAGTTTTTGACAGCCGACGAAGAAAAGTCCTGGAATTACGAAATCGGCACCAAAAACACGCTGCTCGACGGCCGCATGATTCTCAACGCTGCTTTGTACTACATTGACTGGAGTAACCAGCAGCTAACGACCAACACCTTTCTCGATTCCGGCGCCCCGATTTCCGTGGTCGTGAATGCCGGCGAGACCCGGGTTGAAGGCTTCGAATTCGAACTCAGTAATGTGTTCACGGATCACTTCACGGGTGGCGTTGGCTACAACTTGAACGACGCGAAATTCAAGGTATTCGACGATCCGGAGCAGGCGGCTTTCTTTGGAGACCCTTCCGTAAAGGGTAACCAGACGCCAAATTCGTCCAAGCACCAATTCAATATCTTCGGGCGCGTAAGTTACCCGGTCTCGGACGGTGTCGACTGGTTTGCCCGGGCGGATTTTGCCTATGCGGAACGGAAATACGCGCAAATCTTTAATTTGGCTCACAGTGGCGATCAGAAGCTGTTGAACCTGAAGATCGGCGTGGAAAGCGGCAACTGGGCCCTTACAGCGTTTGTCGACAACGTAACCGATGACCGCACCCCGTCGACGGTGATCCGATTCGTCGATTTCAAGAACCCGCTGCCGATCGGGACAAGCGGCCGGACGTCGGCCTTCGTACGCGGCTTCCAGTACCCGCTCGCCGACCGGCGGCAATTCGGTATCACCGGGTCTTATTCGTTCTGAGGTCCGACGACCGTCAACCGTTCTGAAGCGGATATCAATTGATCGAAAGGCCGGGTCTTTGACCCGGCCTTTCTAATGCCACCGCCCTCGCCCCAACTGAGGCCCTCTTGCAAAACCTAAGGCGTTCCGGTAGGTCCGACCAAACGTCGCGTCCCGCGACCGCCTCAGAATCATCGCCACAGGAGTCCTCTGTGTCTCTCTTGAACTACGTCTTTACCAGTGAGTCCGTGTCGGAAGGTCATCCGGACAAGGTCAGTGACCGCATCTCCGATGAGGTTGTCGACCTGTTCCTGTCGGCGGAACCGGAAGCCCGGGTCGCGGTGGAGACATTGTGCACCACGAACCTCGTCGTGATGGCCGGTGAGGTTCGCGGACCGGACTCCGTGACCCATGACGCCATGATCGCCAAGGCGCGCGAAGCCGTGAAGGATATCGGGTACGAGCAGGACGGGTTCCACTGGGACAACATGAAGGTCGAGTGCCACGTTCATTCCCAGTCCGCCGATATCGCCGTCGGCGTTGACTCCGCCGGCAACAAGGACGAAGGCGCTGGCGACCAGGGCATCATGTTCGGATATGCGGTGAATGAAACACCCGAACTGATGCCCGCACCGGTCCATTATTCACATCAAATTCTGCAATCTCTTGCCGATGCGCGGCACAGCGGCGACGCCCCCTTCCTCCTGCCGGATTCCAAAAGCCAGGTCAGCCTGCGTTACGAGAACGGTAAGCCTGTCGGCGCCACGTCGGTCGTTGTTTCCACCCAGCACATTGAAGACGCCAGCCAGGATGATTTGCGGGAGTACGTGCGCAAGCACGTGGTTGACGTATTGCCTGAAGGCTGGATGTGCCCGGAGGACGCCTTCTACGTTAACCCAACGGGCCGGTTTGTAATCGGCGGTCCCGACGGTGATTGCGGCCTGACCGGACGTAAAATCATCGTCGACACCTACGGCGGCGCCGCCCCTCACGGTGGGGGTGCATTCTCCGGCAAGGATCCAACGAAGGTCGACCGCTCCGCGGCCTACGCGGCGCGGTACCTCGCCAAAAACGTGGTCGGGGCCGGCCTGGCCGAGCGGTGTGTGATTCAGCTGTCTTACGCCATCGGCGTGTCCAAGCCGCTGTCGGTTTACGTCGACACGCACGGCACCGGCAATGTCGCCGAAGACGCGCTGTCGGACGTGCTTCAAGACCTGATGAACCTGAGTCCGCGCGGCATTCGTGAGCATCTCGGATTGAACAAGCCGATCTATGCGCGCACCGCGGCTTACGGCCACTTCGGCCGTCAGGCCGGTGGCGACGGCGGCTTTTCCTGGGAACGTCTCGATTTGGTTGACGATCTCTCCTCCGCCTTCGGTGTCTGACACCACTCGCACCGCACCGGATCCGACCCGCCTCCGCCTTTACGGCCGCCGTAGAGGGAAACGCCTGCGCGACAGCTTGCAGGCCGTCATGGATGAAGACCTGCCGTCCGTGCGCGTGCACGGGGAGTCTTTTGACACGGGGCTCGACCCAAAAACTCTGTTCACCGGTCCGCTCACAGCTGTTTGGCTGGAAATCGGATTCGGCGGGGGCGAGCATCTGGCCGCGCAGGCAGGGGCCCATCCGGCCGTGGGGTTCATCGGCGCCGAGATTTTCGAAAACGGGGTCGCCAGCCTGTTGCGCCACCGCCGCGACCGGGGACTGACCAATATCCGCGTTCTAATGGATGATGTGCGCGAGGTCCTACCGCGCCTCGGTGATGCCTGTTTGGACCGCGTCTTCCTCTTGTATCCGGATCCCTGGCCCAAACGCCGGCACGCCAAACGGCGATTCGTCTGCCCGGAAACCCTGGACCAGCTCGCCCGGCTGATGCCGCCCGGCGCGGAGCTGAGAATTGCCACCGACCATCCCGTCTACGCCCGCTGGGTCCTGCGCCAGGTGCCCAATCATCCTGCGTTCCGCTGGCAGGTTGCCGGGCCCGCAGATTGGCGGGTTCCGCCGCCGGATAGCGTGCCGACACGATACGAGGACAAGGCCCGTAAAGAGGGCCGCACACCCATGTATCTGAGCTTTAGCCGGACGGACAAGGGCCAGGGTATTGCGCCCTAATCCCTTGCCAGACCCAGGAAATCCGACTATATGGGCGGTCTAACTTCACTTGTCGGTTGACCTGAGGAGTGGGCCCGAGGCCCACTTTTTTTGTTTTTGGGCTCAGGTGTTCCGGAGCCGCCTCGGTCTTCGGATCCATGCCCAAGGACGGCCAAGATCCGGTCAACCGGCGCAGAAATGCGGGCGTCATGGAACGACTGACCTGGCTCGAAGAGAAGATCGCCCCGACCCTCGAAGACATGGGCTTCGAAGTCGTGCGTGTCGCCGTGACCGGCGCCAGCGGCCGCCGCGCCCTGCAGGTCATGGCCGACCGGGCCGACGGCAGCCAGATTTCCATCGACGACTGCGCCGCCATCAGCCGCACGCTGTCGGACCTGTTCGAGGCCGATGATCCGTTGGACGGCGCCTACGATCTCGAAGTCAGCTCTGCCGGCATCGACCGGCCGCTGACACGGCCGAAAGACTTCTCCGCCTACGCCGGCTTCGAGGCGAAGCTGCAAACCCGCCGCCCGATAGACGGGCGCAAGAAATTCCGCGGCGTACTTGAGGGCTTAACCGGAGACGCCGTTGCGCTAACCATCGATGGTGAGTCGGTTGAAGTGCCGATCAACGAGATCGACCGAGCAGACCTGGTTCTGACCGACGATCTCATTGCCGCCACCGCCCAGCCGCAAACATAAAACGAACTTCAACAGGACCCGTGCCAAACCACACGCACATCCCAAACGCACAAGAGTGAGACCAAGACGATGTCCGAGAGCGTAGCGATGCCCCGCCCCGAATTGATCCAGGTTGCCGACACGGTGGCCCGGGACAAATCGATCGAGCGGGAAGAAGTGTTCATGATCATGGAGCAAGCCATCCAAAAGGCCGGCCGCTCCAAGTATGGGCATGAGAAAGACATCCGCGCCGCCATCGACCGCAAGACCGGCGAAATTCGATTGGCGCGCTATCTCGAAGTGGTCGAAGACCAAGACGCTGTCGAAGACGAAAACACGCAGGTCACGCTGGATTGGGCGAAGAAGAAAAAGAAAGACGCTGCCGTCGGAGAGTTCCTTATCGATCCGCTTCCGCCGATCGACTTCGGGCGCATCTCCTCGCAGATGGCCAAGCAGGTTATCGTGCAGCGCGTACGCGAAGCGGAACGGGCGCGGCAGTTCGAAGAATACAAGGACCGTGTCGGCGAAATCGTCAACGGCTTGGTTAAGCGCGTTGAGTTCGGCAATGTTGTTGTCGACCTCGGCCGCACCGAAGGGTTGTTGCGCCGGGACGAACTGATTCCGCGCGAGCACTTCAAAAATGGCGAGCGCGTGCGCGCCTATATCATCGACGTACGCGAGGAAACCCGCGGACCGCAGATTTTTCTGTCGCGCACCTGTCCGGAATTCATGGCCATGTTGTTTGCGCAGGAAGTGCCGGAAATCTATGACGGTATCATTGAGATTAAGGCCGTCGCCCGCGACCCCGGCAGCCGTGCCAAGATCGCCGTGATTTCCAAGGACGCCTCGATTGATCCGGTTGGCGCCTGCGTCGGGATGCGCGGCAGCCGCGTCCAGGCGGTCGTCGCCGAATTGCAGGGCGAGAAAATCGACATCATCCAGTGGAACGAAGATCCCGCGACGTTCGTCGTCAATGCCCTGGCGCCGGCAGAGGTGAGCAAGGTCGTGCTGGACGAAGATTCCGGGCGCATCGAAGTCGTCGTGCCCGATGACCAGCTGTCTCTGGCCATCGGCCGCCGCGGCCAGAATGTACGTCTTGCCTCGCACCTGACCGGCTGGACCATCGACATCCTGACGGAAGACGAAGAGAGTGCGCGCCGTCAGGAAGAGTTCCACGCCCGCAGCCAGGCGTTCATCGACGGCCTCGACGTCGACGATGTCATCGCCCATCTGCTTGTGACCGAAGGCTTCACGACCATCGAAGAAGTCGCCTTTGTCCCCGACGAAGAGCTGACCATGATCGAAGGCTTCGACGAAGAAATTGCCGTTGAATTGAAAGCCCGCGCGCAGACATTCATCGACGAGCAAAATCAGAAGCTGATGGACCGCCTGTCGGAACTCAAGGTTGCCGAAGACCTGCTGACCTCTGAGATCGAAGGCCTCGACTACCAGATGATGGTCGCCCTGGCCGAAAAGGACGTCCGCACCCTCGACGATCTGGCCGATCTGGCGTCGGACGAATTGATCGAAATTCTCGGACCCGGATCCATGTCCATGGACGAAGCAAACACCATGATCATGGCGGCCCGCGCCCACTGGTTCGATGACGAAGACGAGCCTGCGGACGCCGGCGACGAAGAAGAAAGCGCGGAAGAGGAGACAGAGCAGGCGTGACCTTTGACTCGGCCAGTGCAGTGAACAGCGACAGCGCAGCGTCCAGCGACGACATCCTGGACCGGGAGTCCGGTCCGGAGCGCCGCTGCTTTGTCAGCGGAGAGCGCCGGCCGAAGCAGGACTTGCTGCGTTTCGTTGTCGGACCCGGCGGTGAAATCGTGTTCGACGCTGCCGAACGTCTGCCGGGGCGGGGTTTGTGGTTAACCGCCGACCGCGATATGATACGCACCGCTGCGTCTAAGCGCCTGTTTTCAAAGGCCGCCCGGCAGGCCGTCACGGTTCCGGAGGGCTTAGAGGAAACAGTCGCGGCTGGCCTCAAACGCCGTTGCTTGGAACGTCTTGGACTGGCCCGCAGGGCCGGGTTGGTGACGGCTGGATTTGAGAAAGTTCAGTCCCAGGCGCGCGCCGGGCGCACGGCACTGCTGCTGGAGGCCGCCGACGGCGCGGCGGACGGACGGCGCAAGCTTGAGGCCCTCGCCCCCGGCGTTCCTGTGATCGACGTGTTCACAGGCGCGGAGCTGGGTCAGGCGCTTGGACGGGACCACGCCGTGCATGTCGGCCTGGAACCGGGAGGATTGACGGCGGCGCTGATCAAGGAAGCGACGCGGTATGCGGGTGTAAAAGGGCCGGAAAAGACTTAACGGACCGGCCAGTAAGACGAAGACGATTGAAACGATCTAAGTGACTGGGAGCGTCAGGCTCCTGAACGGAATGGTACAAGACGGTATGGCGAACGAAGCAAAGAAGCCACTGACCCTGGGTCGCGGCAAACTTGAACTGAAGAAAACGGTGGAGACCGGACAGGTCCGCCAGAGTTTCTCGCATGGCCGCAGCAAGGTTGTGCAGGTCGAGCGCAAGCGCAAGCGCCAGTTCGAGATGGGTGCCGACGGCAAGGTACAGGAGGTCAAGGCCAAGGCGCCTGCCTCAGTCAAGAAGGCGAGCGCCGAGGAGGCTGCTGACGCTGTCCAGCGCAAGCTGAGCGAGGAGGAAAAGGCACACCGCCTGAAAGTCCTCCAGGACGCCAAACGCGCGGAGGAAGAAGAACGCCGCGAAGAGGAAGAGCGTCGCCAGCGCGACGAGGAGCGTCAGGCCCAGATTGCCGAGCAGGACGTGGTGGTCGAAGAGCCGGTTGACGACGAGGCCGACGGAGAACAGCCGGCGGACGCGGACGCCGACGCAACGCCGGACGTTGTCCCGGTCGAGATTCCGCCGAGCCCAGAGGACGCCAAACTGGCCGACCGCGCGCCGTCGCATCGCAAAACCGCGCAGGACGACGAAGAGGACGAAAAGGGCCGCAAGCAATCCAAGACGGGGCACAAGCCGCCCGCCGTCAAACGCACTGAACAGCGCCGCCGGTCCGGCAAGTTGACGATTACCGCAGCCCTTGAGGGTGACGATCAGATCGAACGCGGCCGCTCGATTGCGGCTCTGCGCCGGGCTCAGGAAAAAGAGCGCCGCAAACTGATGCAGCAGCAGAAGAGCGCGATGCCGTCCGAGAAGATCGTGCGCGAGGTGACGGTTCCGGAAACGATCACGGTACAGGAACTGTCCAACCGCATGGCCGAACGGTCCGGGAATGTGATTAAGGCTCTGATGAAACTCGGCGTCATGGCGACGATCAACGAAGTCATCGACGCCGATACGGCCGAACTTGTCGCCCAGGAATTCGGACACAGGATCAAACGCGTGTCCGAGGACGACGTCCTCACCGGCCTCAACGCCGGACCGGACGATGACGACGCAACGACGGAGCGGCCGGCGGTCGTCACCGTGATGGGGCACGTCGACCACGGTAAGACGTCCCTGCTGGATGCGCTGCGTGAAACCGATGTGGTCGGCGGCGAAGCCGGCGGCATTACCCAGCATATCGGCGCTTACCAAGTCAGACTGCCGAACGACAAAAAACTCACCTTCCTCGACACACCGGGTCACGAAGCGTTTACCGCGATGCGCGCCCGCGGCGCCCAGGTTACCGACATCGTCGTGCTGGTGGTTGCCGCCGATGACAGCATCATGCCGCAGACGATCGAAGCGATTAAGCACGCCAAGGCCGCGCAAGTGCCGATGATCATCGCCATCAACAAGATGGATAAGCCGGAAGCGAATGCCGACAAAGTCCGTCAGGAGCTTTTGAGCCACGACGTCGTCGTCGAAGAAATGGGCGGCGAAACCCTCACCGTGGAAGTTTCGGCGACACAGAAAACCAATTTGGACAAACTGCTGGAAGCGATCCAGCTGCAGGCTGAACTGCTCGACCTCAAAGCCAACCCGGACCGCACCGCCGAAGGCGTCATCATCGAAGCAAAGATGGAAAAAGGGAAAGGCTCGGTCGGGACTGTTCTGGTGCAGCGCGGAACCCTGCGCGTTGGCGATATTTTTGTCTCCGGCGCCGAATGGGGCCGGGTGCGTGCGCTGGTCAACGATCAGGGTATCCAGATCAAGTCAGCGCTGCCGTCCGCACCGGTCGAAGTACTCGGCTTCAACGGCACGCCGCACGCCGGAGACGACTTTATCGTTGTCGCTGACGAGGCCCGAGCCCGCGAAGTGGCGGACTTCCGCGGCCGTAAATCGCGCGAAGCGGCGACAGCCGGCGGCGCGACCACGATGGAACAGATGTTCGCGAAAATTCAGGCCGGCGAAAGCGAAGACCTGCCGGTGGTGATTAAGGCCGACGTGCAGGGCTCGGTCGAAGCGCTCACCGGTACGCTGGAAAAGATCGGCACGGATACGGCGCATGTGAAAGTGATTCACGGCGCGGTCGGCCCGATCAACGAATCCGACATCACCCTGGCGCAGGCCTCAAACGCGGTGATCATCGGTTTCAACGTGCGCGCCAATGCTCAGGCTCGAGAGATCGCCAAGCGCGACAATGTCGATGTGCGCTACTACTCGATCATTTATAACGTCGCCGACGACATGAAGAACGTGCTGTCCGGGCGCCTTTCGCCGACGTACCGGGAAAACTTCTTGGGCTACGCCGAAATTCGCGAAGTCTTCAACGTCTCGAAAGTCGGCAAAGTCGGCGGCTGCATGGTCACCGAAGGCATCATCAAGCGCGGTTGCAAAGTCCGTCTGCTGCGCGACGATGTGGTCATCCACGAGGGCGACCTTTCGCAACTCAAGCGCTTTAAGGATGACGTTAAAGAGGTTCGCGAAGGCTATGAATGCGGTGCCGCGTTCGCCAACTATCAGGACATTCAGGTCGGTGACCGGATTGAATGTTTTGAGCTGGAAGAAGTCGCAACTGAACTTTAAGGCTGCCATTGCCGCGCACCCGCCTCGACAGGGCGCGGCTCGCATCTAGGGTTAGAGATGTCTCGCAACAAGTCACGTCCGCCGACACAGCGGCAACTGCGCGTGGGGGAAACCCTGCGCCATGCCCTGGCGGAAATCATGGAACGTGAGACGTTCAAGGACCCTGACCTGGCCGGACTGTCAATCACGGTAACGGAAGTCGATCCCAGCCCGGACCTCAAGCAGGCGCTGGTGTTCGTCATGCGCTTGGGCGGCGGCGACATGAAACCTGTGCTCGCCGGCCTGGAGCGGGTGAAATCGTTTCTGCGCCGGGAGGTCTCCAAGCGGGTCAAGCTGCGCTATGTCCCCGATCTCAAGTTCATGGCCGACACGACGTTCGACGAAGCCCAGCACATCGACGAGCTGATGCACCGGCCCGAGGTCGCGCGCGATCTCGCCGGGGGGCGAGACGAGAGCGATGGCACGTAAACGCCGCGGCCAACCGGTTCACGGCTGGCTGGCGCTCGATAAGCCTGAGGGCCTGACATCCACCCAAGCCTTGGGAAAAGCGCGCTGGCTGCTCGACGCCGCCAAGGCCGGCCACGGCGGCACCCTGGATCCGCTGGCCACGGGCATCCTGCCCATCGCGTTCGGAGAAGCCACCAAGACCGTCTCGTTCGCCATGGATGGGCGCAAGACCTACCGCTTCGAGGTCGCCTGGGGCACGGCCACCGCCACCGACGACCGCGAGGGGGAGGTGATCGCCACCTCGGAGACGCGCCCCGATGCGGCAGCCCTATCGGCGGCGCTGGCCGCCTTTACCGGTGACATTGAGCAGGTTCCGCCCAAATTCTCGGCGATTAAGGTCGACGGCGCCCGGGCCTACGACCTCGCGCGCGCCGACAAAACCGTCGAGCTCAAGCCCCGGCAGGTGCGGATCGACCGGCTTGAGCGCATTGATTCGGGCGAGAACCCGGATGGGGCGGTTTTTGAAGCCGACTGCGGCAAAGGCACCTATATCCGCGCCTTAGCCCGGGACCTGGCCTTGGCCGTGGGCACGGTCGGCCACGTCGCCCGCCTGCGCCGCACCCGCTGCGGCCCGTTTGACGAAAAAATGGCGATTTCCCTGGATAATCTGGAGGCTTTAGGGCATAAAGCCGCCGGCTCTGGGGTCCTTCTCCCCGTTGCGACCGTGCTGGACGACATCCCGGCACTGGCCCTGACGGAAGAAGAGGCCCGCCGCATGCGCCACGGTCAAGCCGTCTCAATATTTGCCGTGGCCAACCGCACCCCCATAAGCGGACTAACGCCAGGCACCGCCGTTCAGGCGGTGTGCGGGGATCGGTTGATTGCGGTGGCCACAATTGCGGACGGGCTGTTAAAGCCGGTTCGCGTACTCAACATTTAAGACGTACAGGAGCACACGATGTCGATTACGCAAGAGCGCAAGCAAGCGCTTATCAAAGAATATGCGACCAAAGACGGTGATACCGGGTCGCCCGAAGTTCAGGTTGCCATCCTTAGCGAGCGCATCAAGAACCTGACCGAACACCTGAAGAGCCACAACAAAGACAACCATTCCCGCCGCGGCCTGTTGATGATGGTCGGTCAACGGCGGCGCATGCTCGACTATCTCAAAAAGAAGTCGCAGCAGCGTTACGAAACGCTGATCGGCAGTCTCGGCCTGCGGCGTTAGTCGGTTGCTCTTCGCCACCACGCGTACACATACACGACGGCCAGCTGACGCCGGAATCACGAGCGGCCGGGCCCGGATGAGCCGGAACCGGTTGACGCATCGTGCCGGCATGCAGCGGACAGCATGGCTGTATCGGATGAACGTCATCCGCTGCCTGTAGGGGACCGATAACCGGATGTCCAAGGGGACATTCCGGTTCGCACGCTTTGGTGCCGGTCCGCATGAAAAGGAAAATGGATATGTCCATGTTTAAAACCCACCGCAAAGAAATCGAATGGGGCGGTCGGACGCTGGTATTGGAAACCGGCAAAGTCGCACGTCAGGCCAACGGAGCCGTGATTGCGACCTATGGCGAAACCTCGGTGCTGTGCACCGCCGTCGGCCAACGCCAGCCGAAACCGGGAATCGATTTTTTCCCGCTGACTGTGAATTACCAAGAGAAGACATTTGCCGCCGGTAAAATTCCGGGCGGCTTTTTCAAACGCGAAGGCCGGCCGACGGAAAAGGAAACGCTGACGTCACGCCTTATTGACCGGCCGATCCGCCCGCTCTTCCACGAAAGCTACCGCAACGAAACCCAGGTGGTGTGCACCGTGTTGTCGCACGATCTGGAAAACGACCCGGACGTGGTCGCCATGATCGGCGCGTC
Source organism: Rhodospirillaceae bacterium (assembly GCA_038148375.1). Lineage (GTDB taxonomy): Bacteria > Pseudomonadota > Alphaproteobacteria > Rhodospirillales > Rhodospirillaceae > CAWUEX02. The sequence continues at coordinate 274,890 of JAYQVH010000001.1, forward strand.
CGCCGCCCTGACGATTTCCGGTATTCCGTTCCTCGGCCCGATCGGCGCCGCGCGTGTCGGCTACAAGGACGGTCAGTACGTTCTCAATCCGTTGATGGGCGATGTGCCTGACTCCGAACTCGACCTCGTGCTCGCCGGGACACGCGAAGGCGTGCTGATGGTCGAAAGCCAGGCCAACGAACTCTCGGAGGAGGTCATGCTCGGCGCCGTCACCTATGGCCACGAACAGATGCAGACCGTAATTGCCGGCATCATCGGATTGGCCGAAATGTGCGCCAAAGAGCCGTTTGAACTTACCGAACCGGCGCCGGAACTGGCCGCGGTTAAAGACAAGTTGGCCGCGTTCGCCGGCGACTTAGAAGCGGCCTATCAGATTCAGCTCAAGCAGGAGCGCACCGACGCGATTGCCGCGGCCAAAGCCAAGGCCATCGAAAGCCTGGGCGACAACGAAGCCGAACTGGCGGTAGCCGACAAAGTGCTCAAGGGCATGGAAAAGGACATCGTACGCGGCAACATTCTGAAGACCGGCAAGCGTATCGACGAACGCACCACGGTCGACGTGCGGCAGATCGAGTCCGAAGTGGGCGTCTTGCCACGCGCACACGGCTCAGCCCTGTTCACCCGCGGCGAAACCCAGGCGCTGGTGACAGCGACCCTGGGCACGGGCCAGGACGAGCAAATCATCGACGCGCTCGAAGGCGAATACCGCGAGCACTTCATGCTGCACTATAACTTCCCGCCGTACTCCGTCGGTGAGACGGGCCGCATGGGCGGCGCTGGACGCCGCGAAATCGGTCACGGCAAGCTGGCCTGGCGTGCGGTGCGTCCGCTTCTGCCCGCCAAAGACGCGTTCCCGTACACACTGCGCGTGGTTTCGGAAATCACCGAGTCCAACGGATCATCTTCGATGGCCACCGTCTGCGGGACGTCGCTTGCGCTGATGGACGCCGGTGTGCCGCTAACTCGTCCCGTTGCCGGGATCGCCATGGGTCTGATCAAGGAAGGCGATGACTTCGCGGTGCTCTCCGACATCCTCGGCGATGAGGATCACCTCGGCGACATGGACTTCAAGGTCGCCGGCACAGATCAGGGCATCACCTCGCTGCAAATGGACATCAAGATCACGTCCATCACCCGCGACATCATGGATATCGCACTCAAGCAGGCGAAGGACGGGCGGATGCACATCCTCGGCGAGATGAGCAAAGCCCTGACGTCGTCGCGCGACCAGGTCGCCGGTCATGCGCCGCGCATCACCACGCTGACAGTGCCGAAAGACAAGATCCGCGACATTATCGGCACGGGCGGCAAGGTCATCCGCGAAATCCAGGAAGAAACCGGTTGTAAAATCGACATCGAAGATGATGGCACTGTGAAGGTCGCGTCCGCGAATCAGGACGCCACCGATGACGCCGTGGCGCGCATCCGTGACATCGTTGCCGAACCCGAGATCGGCACGATCTACACCGGTAAGGTCGTCAAACTGATGGACTTCGGCGCGTTCGTGAACTTCCTCGGCAAGCGCGACGGTTTGGTGCACATCTCCGAGCTTGCGCCCTACCGTGTCGACCAGGTGTCCGACATCGTCAAGGAAGGCGACATGGTCAAGGTGAAGTGTCTGGCTGTCGACGACCGCGGCAAGGTTAAACTGTCGATGAAACGTGTCGATCAGGAAACCGGCGAAGACATCGACGGCAAGGAGAAGCAAAAGGAAAACGCGGACGCTTAGTCCTTAGCTCCTCCACCGGCGGATCAACCGGAAACGGCTCATGAGCCGACTGCCCACCCTATACGGCCATCGCGGCGCGCCCCGATTGGCGCCGGAGAATACTCTGGCGTCATTCCGGGCCGCCGCAGCGGCCGGGGCCAAAGCCGTCGAATTCGACGTCGCCCTGACGTTCGATTCCCGGCCCGTGGTGTTTCACGATGCCAGTCTGGAGCGCACCACCAACGGTACGGGCCTATTGGCGGAAACGACTTTGGAAGCCCTCAGCGGCCTCGATGCCGGCGGCTGGTTCGATCCGTCCTTTGCGGGCGAGATGGTGCCGACCCTGGAAGAAACCATCGACGTGCTTGAAACGCTCGGCCTTGGAGCCGACATCGAACTTAAGCCCGATCCCGGCCGCGAGGTCGAAACCGCTAAAGTGGCGTTGGCTGTGGCCACCGACTGTTGGCCCGAACACGCTGCGCCGCCGCTGATTTCCAGTTTTTCGCGGGTCGCCCTTGCCGCCGCAAAGGACATCCGGCCGGATTGGCCGCGGGCGTTGTGTTTCGACCTGCTGCCGCAGGACTGGTCGGATGCCGCCGACAGTTTGGGCCTGTCGGCGATGTGTCCGAACGCGGACAGACTGACCGCGGATCAGGCGGCAACTTTGGTTGCCAGCGGTTTCGACATGATGGCCTGGACCGTCAACGAGGCGGAGACGGTGCGCAAACTGGCGGGCTGGGGGGTGCGCAGCTTCTGTACGGACGTCCCGCAAGAGTTGCGTCCGCTGCTGGCTCAACTCGATTTGGTTTAGGGCCTGAAAAACCCTATATTTCATGCGAATAGGCTTCAGGGGACTGGCGGAAACTCCACCAGCGAAGCCAAGGGAATGAGAGGACATGACGTGAAAGCACTTAACCCTATCATGGTCTCGGGCGCGGAGGTTCTGCCCCTGATCGAGGGCGGCAAGGGCGTCAGTGTGTCCACCGGGCTAAGCTCCGGCGCATGGGCCGGGGCCGCCGGCATCGGCACGTTTTCGGGCGTCAACGCGGACTCGTTCAAGGACGACGGCTCTATCATTCCCCAGGTCTATCATGGCCGCACCCGCAAGGACCGGCATGAGGAACTGTTGAAATACGCCATCGAAGGCGGTATCGCCCAGGCCCAAATCGCGCACGAAATGCGCGCCGGCGAGGGCCGGCTGCACGTCAACATTCTGTGGGAGATGGGCGGCGCCGAGCGGGTGCTACACGGCATCATGGAAAAGTGCCGCGAGATGGTGCACGGCGTCACGTGCGGCGCGGGCATGCCCTACCGCCTTGCTGAAATCGCCACCCAGTACGGCATCTACTATTACCCGATCATTTCCTCCGCGCGCGCGTTCCGCGCCCTCTGGAAGCGTGCGTATCACAAGTTTTCAGATTTGCTCGGCGGCGTGGTTTACGAGGACCCGTGGCTTGCGGGCGGACATAACGGGCTGTCAAATTCGGAAGATCCGAAAACACCTGAGGATCCTTATCCGCGTGTCGTTGCGTTGCGCAAAGTGATGAACGAGGCCGGCCTGGAAACCGTGCCGATTGTCATGGCCGGCGGCGTGTGGTGGCTGAGCGAATGGGAAGACTGGTTGGACAATCCGGAGGTCGGCCCAGTGTGTTTCCAGTTTGGAACACGCCCGCTGTTGACTCAGGAAAGCCCGATTTCCGACGACTGGAAAAAACGTTTGCTCGATCTTGAGCCCGGCGACGTCCTGTTGCACCGTTTCAGCCCGACCGGGTTTTATTCGTCCGCCGTCAAAAACGAATTCATTCACGAACTGGTGGAGCGGTCCGACCATCAGATTGCGTTTTCACCGGAACCGGTCGGCGCGCACGACACCGCGTTCGGGGTCGGCGCACGCAAGCGCGAGGTCTATGTCACCGCCGAGGACAAAGCCCGCGCCGAAAGCTGGATTGCGGAAGGACGCACAGAAGCCCTCAAAACTCCGGACTCGACCCTGATCTTCGTCACCGCGGACAAAGCCGAGGAAATCCGCGCGGACCAGATCGCCTGCATGGGCTGTCTGTCGCAATGTCAGTTTTCCAACTGGGCAGAAAACGAAAAAGGCTCGACCGGGCGCAAAGCCGATCCGCGGTCGTTCTGTATCCAAAAGACGCTGCAGAACATCGTGCATGATGGCGAAGTCGATAAGGAACTGATGTTCGCCGGTCACAACGCCTACCGGTTCGCTCAAGATCCTTGGTATAAGGACGGCTTCGTCCCGACGGTCAAGGAATTGGTCGAGCGCATTAAGACCGGCTGGTAACGCCGCTTAAGTTTCCACGCTAAACAGCGACATTGGCGGGAGGGTCACGGTCCCGCCAGCCGACGCACGTGCGGCACGTTCGCCTTGTTCCGTGAGGAGCGTCACGGCCGGGCGGCCGGGAAGATCGAATCTCACATCGACCGAGCGTTGCGAGAAGTTCCCGCCCGTTACCGCGATCCCACCCGAGAAGCCCCGTGACGCGACCGCGCGCACCGTTGCCTCGTCCGAAGACGTGACGGCGACGAACGTGTCACGATGGGGCCGCGACAAGAAGGCCTGCGCGTACGCATGCGGTTCGAGCGCACCGTTCTTAACGGCGCCATGGGGCCATTCGCGCGGCAATGCTTCCGGAAACCAGGTCCAGCCGAGAAAACTCATCGCATCGCTGGCGAGTGCCTCGCGGACGAGGTCGGCGTGAGCCATCGTCGCCGGCCACGGCCGCGGCGCATTGGACGTCTGGCTGTGGTCTCCGTCGACTCCATGAATAGCGTTTTCGAACAGAACTGACGGGATCGCCGGGCCGCTGCCGCCCCATTGCTCCGGCTGCACGGTCAGATACCCGCGTTGGGTGACGCCGGTGCGCAGCAGCCGGTCGATATTGGCCGGGGTCAACGGCATGGTGCCGTCGGGCGCGCGGTCGGCACCGATCATGCCGCGGTAGCGGTGCAAGTCCATGGCCACGCCCGGCATGCCGTTCAGTTCCTCATACAGATACCGGTTCCAGCTGTTAGCTCGTTCCCTTTCCAATCCGGGCAAATCGGCGCTGTCCGACGCGGACGCAACGATGATCACCTTCTCGTCCGTAATCTTTTCACGGATGCGTTTGATCAAGGTGGCATAAGACAACACTGCCGGGGATGGATTGCGCAATTTGTAATGCCGCCATTCGCAGCCGGCGGCGATGTAAATGCGCTCCAAGCGCTGCCACGTCGCATGAAACTTCATGTAGTCGACCAGCAGCTTGGCGTGATCACTGATCTTCTCGATCACGTCCGGTGAAAACACCTGATCGAAAAAGCCGGGTCCCCACCGCGTGCGGCTACCGTCGATCACCGCCAGCGGCACCGAGACCGTAATCGCCTCGAGGTTCCATATGTGGGCAAGTGTCATCAGGTCACCGACCCCGACAACGGTGGTCTCGCACCAAGGGCTGGTGCGGTTGAGAAAGCGCGCGCAATCCTGCGTGCGCCGGCTCCAAGGCTGGGCGCTGTTTTCCCAGTTCACCGCCCAGGTTGAGAATGTCACGCCCCACGGCCAGCTGATGTTGCGCACGTCTGCCGCAGCGATCAGCGGCGCATTGGTTTCGCCGAGACGGATAATGTAGTCGAGATGACTTTGATCCGTAAACTCGGCGGGTGGCGCGGGCCACAGCATGTCGCGCTTCCACATCGCGCCCCAGCCAACCACACCGGGCGGGACATCGCGCACGACACGGTTCGGCGCGGCGGTAACTGTCACAAGGGAAGATTGAGCGGCGGCGCCAAGGGGAAGGGCGGACGCGGCGGCTGCGAGGGTAAGGGATCTCCGAGTCAGGTCGGTCATCGTGTCCTCCGCTTATCGGCGAACATGCTTCACTCAGCCGAGACAAGGTAGCGTGGTGACGAAATGTGGCAGGACCGTGACTACCCCTTCACCGCCGTCTTCAACTTTTCCTGTTCCCGCTCCAGCACTGCGTAAATGACGGTCGACCAGTACTTGCCCCCGGCGCGATAGTGCTCGCGCAAGAGGCCTTCGCGGGCCATGCCGAGTTTTTGCATCACCCGGATGCTGCCTTTGTTTTCCGGCGCGCATTGTGCCGCGATACGATGCAGGCCGAGAGCGGTGAAGGCGATATCGACAAGCGCCCGCGAGATTTCAGTGGCGTATCCCTTACGCCATGCCGACGGCGCGACACCGAAACCGATTTCGCCTTGGCCATGCCCAGGCGGCACGACTTTCAGCACGGCCTCGCCGATGATCGTACCGCTGCTTTGTTCCGCCACGGCGAGGTAGTAGTTGATGCGCGGTGCCATGGCCTGTTCCTGCACCGCCCATTGCACAAGAGCCTTTACCCGCTCCTCCGTCGGTGGCTCGCCAGCCTGGTGCTGCCAGAACTTGGGGTCTTTGACTTAGGCGTAGACAGCCGGCCAATCATCTTCCGCATAGTCGCGGATAATGAGACGGCGGGTCTTGAGCGGCAGCGGGAGGGCGGGCGCGGGCGTTTCGGTCATGGCGACAGACTACGGTGCCGACACAGCGGGAGGCAATGCGCCGTCCGCTCAGCGCGTCAGGTGAGCGGCAATGAACGCGTCGATGGCGGCGCGGTCGAGGCCCTTGGCCTCAAGGTTGGCACGGATCGCGCGGATATCCACATTCGCGTAATTGTGCACGCTGGCGGGACGATGTTCTTCACCAACGATTTCGGTGATGCGGAAGTCGTGTTCGAACGCCTCGCTCTTGAACACTTCGTACTGCAGCACCTGATCAACCTCGTTGTCCGGGGTAAAGGTCAGAATGCGCGGGGTGTGGCTGTACAGGTCATCCGGTCCCAACTCACAATGAGCCGCGAGGATCAACTCATCCCCGCGCTGGCAGGTGCGCGCCGCCGCACCGTTGAGCACGCAGCAGCGCGATCCGGGCTCGCCATAGATAACGTAGGTGGTTAGGCGCGCGCCGGAGTTCTTGTTCCACACGTCGACGAACTCGGTCGGATACAGTCCGGCCTGGGCACAATGCTCGGGATCGAGGGTAATTGACCCATGGTAATGCAGGTCTGCTCCGGTGACCCGGATGCCATGCAACTTGGCGCGTAACACTCTCACTGCGGACCGGTCCTCTTGCGCCGCCGAAAACGCGCGCACCTTAAACCTTTTCGCCGGGAGGGCAAGGTTAAGGACCCCGGCTGGAGATCCGGGTTCCAGTTGCCCGGCTCCCGGCCAACGCCTAAGGTGGAGAAATGGAGAACATAAGATGAACGGAGACCTTGTCCACCACCCGCCGCCGCACGCGGTGCACAGGGTACGCGCCCTCAAGACGACCGATCCAGCCGCGATCACCGCAGGAGTGACCCGGGGCGTATGCCGCTGGCTGGCCGATCAGGGTTACGCGGTTCTTACCGAATTCAAGCTCGGCAACGGGCGGCGCGCAGATGTCGCCGGCCTGGCGCCCGACGGCACCTTGGTCATGGTCGAGGTAAAAAGCACGGTGGCGGACTTCCGCAGCGACGACAAATGGCTCGATTACGTGCCCTATTGCGATGGGTTTTCGTTCGCCGTCGCCGATCATTTTCCGCTCAAGATCTTGCCGGAGACCTGCGGTGTTCTTGTCGCCGACGGCTATGGTGCAACCGTCGTGCGTCCCGCGCCCTTGCACCGGTTGCATTCCAGCCGGCGCAAAGCACTGATGGTGCGATTTGCACACGGTGCCGGTCAGCGTCTGATGGCGATGACCGATCCCGGATTCAGACTACAGGAGTAAACGCCGCGGATTTATCCGCAGCGTAGATTGACGATGCGGTTGTTGCGATCGACGTCAATGTTAAGGCGATTAACGATGTAATCGCGCGTCGCGGCTGCGCCAGGCGGCAGCACCCGGTAAGGCGGCGTCAGACTCTCTTCACGCAAATACTGTCCGCTGGCAGGCACACGCCCGCCGGTTGGCACGAAGGTCATGCCCACGGCCGGAATCAAGACATGGGCGCGGCAGGCCATCAGGGCGTTGGCATCAAGAGTGGCCGATCCCATCTGCGCGGAGGACGTCATGGCGCCGCCGGAGGACGCTGGCGGCGAGGACATGGAAGACGAAACCGGCGCGGGGTCTCCGGTCGGCTCAAAATCCGGAAAATACTGGCCGATGGCGGAACACCCCGAAAGCCCGAGAGCGGCGACGAATAGCGTGGATATACGTGTCATGACGATCTCTCCTTCAACGCAGCAATTGTCGCCGTTGTCGAATAGGAGTCAACCAAATCGGCGAGCACGACGCGGCCGCCGGCGGCCTCGACCACATCGGCACCGACAACTTCGGAGCGCGCATAGTCAGCCCCTTTGACCAGAACAGCGGGCCGCACGGCGGTGATCAAATCCAGCGGGGTGTCTTCGCCAAACACCACGACGAGATCAACGGCTTCCATAGACGCGATCACGGCGGCACGCGCCGCTTCGGTTTGAACAGGCCGGCCCGGCCCCTTCAGTCGCGTGACCGATGCGTCGGAATTCAACCCGACGATTAATTTGTCGCAAGCGGCTTTGGCCTGGGTCAGCAAGGAAACGTGCCCCGGATGCAAGAGATCGAAACATCCGTTCGTAAAACCGACGGTCCGGCCTTCCTGCCGCCATAAGGCCGCTTTGGCAGCGGCGGCCTGCATATCGACGACCTTGGACTCAGCGGCCGTCAACTCACGGCGCAGCAGCGCGGCCGCCAATTCGCGTATGGTCACCACCGCGGTACCGCGACGGCGCACGACCAGTCCGGCGGCGGCATTCGCGAGCCGCGCGCCGTCGATCAAAGGCACATCTGCCGCAAGTGCGGTGCCGAGCACGGCGGCGACCGTGTCACCTGCGCCGGTGACATCGGCAACTTCCTGGCTTTCGGCGGACAGGTGTACCGCGTCCTCAGCCGTGATGAGTGTCATCCCCTCGGCCGAACGCGTCACCAAAACAGCTTCAATGCCGTTCACGGCAGCAACCTGTCTGGCCGCGGCGATAAGCCGGTCGTCGGTATCGACACCGGCACCGCTGACTTCGGCCAGTTCGGCCCGGTTCGGGGTGACCACTGTTGCGCCGCCATAGCGCGCATAATCCGCGCCCTTGGGATCGACGATAACCGGGACACCGGCAGCATGCGCGCGGTCAATAACCGATCGGCACAGGGCCGCCGTAACAACGCCCTTGCCATAGTCGGACACCAGGACCGCATCCGCGTTTTCAACTTCGCGGCCGAATGTTTGTACCAGGTCGTCCGCATCGGTGGATGCAATCGGCGCAATGGTTTCGCGGTCTGCGCGCAGCAAATGATGGCCGTCCGCGGCAAAGAAACGGTTCTTGATGGTCGTTTCGCGTGCCGGATTGACACGGAGGAACGGTTCAACGTTTTCCAGGCCGCTCAGCAGTTCCGTCACTTCCTGTCCGGCGCGGTCATCGCCGATAACCGAGAAGAAGGCGACAGAGGCACCGAGAGCCGCGGCATTGCGTGCCACGTTGCCGGCACCGCCAAGCTGGGAAAACTCGCGGGTGATGCGGACCACGGGCACCGGCGCCTCCGGCGAGATCCGCCGTACGTCGCCGTAAATAAAGCGGTCGACCATCACGTCGCCGATGATCAGCACCCGTCGTCCTTTAAAACGGCTAAGGTGGAGCGATAATCCGGCGGCGTCGTGGGTCACGAAATTTCTCGCTCTATGCCGCCAAAAGGGTTTTGAAATAGGCGACGGTTTCTTTGAGCCCATCTTCCAATTTTACGGTCGGCTCCCATTTGAGCTCGCGCTTGGCCAGCGAGATATCGGGCTGGCGGCGGACGGGATCATCCTGCGGCAGCGGCTTGTAATCGATTTTCGACTTCGAGCCTGTTTCCGCCAGGACCAGTTCCGCCAGTTCAAGAATGGTGAATTCCGCCGGATTACCAAGATTGACGGGGCCGGTAAAACCATCGGAGGAGTTCATTAACCCGATCAATGCGTCGACCAGGTCGGTGACATAGCAAAATGAGCGAGTCTGACTGCCATCGCCGTAGATCGTAATCGGATCGCCCATGAGCGCCTGGACGATGAAGTTCGACACCACGCGGCCGTCGTCGGGCAGCATGCGCGGCCCATAAGTGTTAAAAATGCGCGCCACTTTGATGCCGAGACCGTGCTGGCGGTGGTAATCGAAAAACAGCGTTTCAGCGCAGCGCTTGCCTTCGTCGTAGCACGCGCGCGGGCCGATCGTGTTGACATTGCCGTTATAGGTTTCGACCTGAGGATGGATTGCCGGGTCGCCATAGACCTCGCTGGTCGAGGCCTGGAGAATTTTGGCTTTTGTACGTTTCGCGAGGCCGAGCATGTTGATGGCGCCGTGAACGCTGGTCTTGGTCGTCTGTACCGGGTCGAACTGGTAATGGACGGGCGAGGCCGGGCAGGCGAGGTTGTAGATTTCATCGGTCTCGACGTAGAGCGGAAAGGTGACGTCGTGGCGCATCAGCTCGAAGCCGGGATGATCGAGCAACGCCGCAACGTTATGACGCCGGCCGGTAAAATAGTTATCCACACACAGAACTTCCTGATCCTGCGTGGTCAATCGCTCGCACAGGTGCGACCCGATAAAGCCCGCCCCGCCGGTTACCAATATACGTTTCACCGGGAAACTCCCCACGTTGTGTCTTCGGCGCGCCTCTCGGCGGCGCAATCCGGCAGATAAACCTACTTTTTAACCTTTTCCAAATGGTTACCAGATTACTTTAAGTGTGATCGCAAAAGTCTTACCTTGTCCTGAAACGTCTCGACTTTCAGTGGTATGGCCCCAAAACTAATTCTCCCGTACGCTGATTGGATAAAGACACCGTTCGGTGCTGGGAAACGTTACTAGACGATAGGGGAATGCGCGCCGGTCGCGCCGTTGGGGAATGCAGCAAACCACCGCATATCAAGAAAATTTGCTGTGCGACACACTCGACCGCATGCGGCGCAATCCGGAAGGCCGCAAGGTCGTGCATGTTCATCTGTCGCGCCTGATGCCCGGCAACCGGACACCGGTGAAGTCCAAGATCGTGTCCAGGATGTTTGGCAATCTGGAAGGCGGCATGCACATCCAGATGTTTCAGGTGATCAATCAGGACCTGGTGATGACGGTGAATGCGGGGGCGCAGCGCGACGTCAACGCCATCTGCAACCGCCTGCGCGGTCTGTTCGACGACGACCCCATCACTTTCACCGAAGACAAAGACGGCAACGACCAGTTTGTCACCTGGTACGACCTGGAAGTGGACGCGGCCATGGCTTTGAACATGGCTCAAGAACTGCGCGAAGACGCAAACAAACGGTTGCGCCAGCCGCCTGAAACGCCGCCGCCGCCGATTATGACGCCCGTCCAACTGGATCACGTTCAAAAACAGCTGGCGACGACCAACATCATCCCGTTTGTGCGCGATCAGGTCGCCATGCGCGTCAACCCCGGCGACGCTGACGCCACAATCGAGTTCTACGAGTTCTTTCTCTCCGTCGGCGATCTCCAGCGCAGCATCGCGCCCGGCATCAATGTATTCGGCGATAGGTGGCTGTTCCAGGATCTCAGCCGTACGATGGACCTGCGCATGCTCGAGACCGTGGTGCGCGCACCGCATGCGCGTGAATCACCCGTGATAAGCTTGAACCTGAATCTCGAAACGATTTCGACACCGGCCTTCGCGACTTTTCTGGAACGCATCCCGAAAGATCAAAAAATCATTGTCGAAATTCAGGCCATCGACGTGCTTGCCGCGGTGCGCAACTACTATGACGTCCATGACGTTATTTCGACGCTTGGTCACTCCCTGCTCATCGACGGCCTTAATCCGATCATGCTGCAGATGCTTGACGTGCGCCTGATGAATCCGCATTACGCCAAGATCATGTGGGCGCCGGAGTTGATCGATCTGATGAACCCGGACAGCAACAAGTCTGCGTCAGCGCTGATCGACTCAGTTGGCGGCGATAAGATCATTCTGGCACGCTGCGACTCTCAGAACGCTATGGCCTGGGGCTTAAAATCGGGCATTCGTATTTTCCAGGGCCATTTCCTCGACTCCTTCGGCAAGCCGCGTCACCGCGGCGCCAAGAAGTAGGAAGCGGACATGTCAGATATCGAACTCAAGCCCGAAAAGATGGCGGCCCACCCGCTCGGGGACAGCCACGAGAACAAGCTGCTCGAAGATATGCGTGGCTTAGAGCCTGCCGCACGAAACCGCGGCGTCATCCGTCTGCACCTGTCGCGCCTACAGCCCGCTCATCGCGAACGCGACGACCTGTTAAGCGCGGAAACCTCATTTGAGGACCTCACCCGGACCCGCTCTGCCTGGCTCTACCGCCTGCGCAATTGCGATTTGATGGTGGTGTTCGAAAAGTCGGAAACCAGCCAGGTGGAGAATTCCGTCGTCAAGCTGCTCAAGCTGTGGAGCGGCGATGATCTGATGAAAAGATTCAGTTCGAACCCCCGCAAGAACCGGCTGACCAGCTGGTTCGATATGGCAAAGGATTACGACAAACTGCTGGCCTTCGCCGAGCGCCAAGTCGCCACCACCGGGCGCAAGAAGAAAAAGAGCCTCGACGATCTCATCAATGAACGCGAAGCGCTGCGTCAGAAATCCGACCGCGGTCAGCCGCTGACGCCATTGGAATTGGCACGCATTGAGGAATCGTTGTCGCAAGTCGATCTGTCGAGCCACACACGGCGGCAGAACATTTGCGCCTTTGTCGAAGAAAACCAGGCGGAAATCGTTTTTACCGAGGTGTTCGTCTCTATCGGCGATTTGCGAGAGACGCTCATGCCGAACACCGACCTGACCGCAAATCCATGGTTGTTCCAGCGCCTGACACAGACATTGGACAAGCGCGTCCTGGTTCAGGTGTCGCGGCGCGACGACCGCACGCTGATGCGCGAAGGGTTTAGCATCAACGTCAACGTCGCAACGATTTTGTCGGAAGAGTTCCTGACATTCGACAGCGATCTCAACCCAACCACGCACGAAACAGTGCTGGAATTGAGGTTGGAAGATATTTTATCTGATCCGACCAACTTCGCTTTTGCCCGTGACTTCCTTCATGAGCGGGGCTACCGGATCTGCGTGGACTCGCTCAATCTCGACACCTTCCCGTATGCCGACCCGGAACGCCTCGGCGTCAACTACACCAAATTGGCCTGGACAAGTGAGCTGTCCGGTATGGTTGGCACCGAACGCGGCGAGGAACTCAAAGCAATGATCCTGATGCGCAAACGGGGTCATACGATCCTGACGCGCTGCGATTCCGAAGCGGCCATCCGCGTTGGCCGCCAGCTCGGCATCACCCTCTTCCAAGGCCGTTACGTCGACGAAGTCAGCCGCGAAAAATTCTAAGCGGCGGAGTCATTCTGTGGGCGGGCCGGCTTATGTCGTTGAAGGCGGTGGCGGAATACGGCTTAATAGGGCCAACATTGTGGGACGCGCCACATAATCGACTCAGTTCGAACCGATACTCTTGTCAGTGCGTTATCTGGCCGAAGAGCTGGAAACAGACTGATAAACCACAATGGAGTCCCTATGACCCACCTTATTCCCTCGGCACCGCTGCGCAAATTCGCCCGGAGATGCGCTCTGGTTGCGCTGGCGGCCCTGTGTGCGGGCCTGTTCTCCGGACCTGCCCCGGTGCTGGCCCAGGACGAGGACGCCATGAAGGCGCGCCACGTCATCGACGAAGCCAAGGTCGCCGTCGAGCGCGTGCGCGCCGAGCACAAACCGTCAGATCAACTTGAGTCCATGCTCGCGAAGGCGCGCGGCGTCCTTGTCATCCCATCCTATTACAAGGCCGGCTTTATTGTCGGCGTCAGCTACGGCGACGGCGTGCTGCTCAAGCGCCAGCGCGACGGCACATTCGGTGACCCTGCCTTTTACCGTATGACATCAGGATCAATCGGCTTGCAGGCGGGAATGCAGTCCGCCGAAACCATGTTCCTGATCCTGACCGACAAAGGCATGCAGGCAATGCTGGATGACGAATTCAAGATCGGTGCCAATGTCGGCATCAGTGTCGGTTCGGTCGGCGCTGGTACCGAAGCATCAACAACTACGAACATCGGCAATGATATCGTCGCCTATTCCAGTAACGCCGGTCTATTTGCAGGCGGAGCGTTTGAAGGCAGTGTCATCAAACCGCGCAAGGACTTCAACGCGGCGGTCTACGGCATCGACAGCGCGAACCCGGAAGGGATCGTCAACCGCGCGCAATTGTTCTACGCGGACGGCCTGAAGAAGACTTTGGTGTCGCAGGTTTACGCCCAGGAGCCCCAGGTGAATTAGCCGAAGGACGCTGCGCCCCTAAAACTGCGGCGCCTCAAACGTGCCCGGCGCCGGATCGATAGGTTCGGCGCCGTTGCGCGTCACCGCCATAACGGCGAACCCGCGTTCGGACAATCCGGTCGGCAACAGGCGGAACACACCATCGACACCGGAAAAACCGCTCGGCGACGAAAGAGCGTCCGACGAAAACGGCATGCCGGGGCGGGTCCTGGCCAGCACTGCGGCGAGGGCGACCGCGTCGTATCCATGGGTTGCGATGGCGGGCGGTGTATCCCCGTAAAGCTGACGGTAGCGGGAATAGAACGTGGCATTGGCAGTGGGATCCGGCGCGGGATACCAGCCGCCGACCAGCGCCGGTTCTTTACCGAGGTTGGGAGCATGCCACAATAACGTTCCGAGCAGTTGCACGCGGCCGGGATCGACGTCGTAAAACGGCAACAGCGCCGCGACTTCGGTGAGCCGGCCGCCCTGCTCCGGTAAGAGCACGGCGTCAAAGGGCACCTCGCCGATGGTGTCCATGCGTTCAAGCCGCTGCAGCGCGACCCGGGAGACTGCGTCCGTGCGTCCTTCAAGAGCACGGCGCTGGGCCAGCAGCGCATTGTGCCGCCGGTCGTAATCGGCGAAATCACGCACAACCTGATCAACGTTTTCGCCGCCGGGATCATAGAAAGAGACGCGGCTGAGCGTGCCGCCGCTCTGCTGCACCACCTGCATCATGGCATCGACCGCCGTTTCGCCGTACGGGGTCGATGGTGCGAGCACTGCGAACCGTTCGATCCCCTGGGAGCGGCTGAACGAAATAATCCGCCGCACCTGTTCGTGAACGAGAAACCCCATGACGAAAACGCGGGGGGCAGCGACCGTCGGATCTGTGGTGAACGGCACCATGTTGACCCCCGCGGCGCGGGCCTGGGGAATCACGGCCTTGGCCGAGGCGGAAAACATCGGGCCCAGCAGCACTTGCGCCCCATGAGACACGGCCAGCGCAGCCGCATCGACAGCACCGTCGGGCGTGCCGACCGTATCGTACGGCTGCAACACAAAGCGGTCGTCGGCGATGTCGAACAGCGCCATCTGGGCGGCATTGAGCAGCGCCTGGCCGGTATCGGCAGAGGAGCCGCTCAGGGGCAGCAGCAAGCCGACGCGGACCAAGCCATACGGATCGCGAGGCGGGGCGGGCACGCCACCGGTTTCAAGCGAGGGATCGAGTCCCGGAATCAATTGCGTGCGGCTGAGCGCCGGCAGTTGGGGTGGCGGTGCGGCGGATGCGGCGGACCCACCCGCTGCGGAGACGGCCGGACCTGCATTTTCGATCACCTGCTGGCGTGGTACATCGGTGCTCTCGCAGCCCGCCAAGATCAGCCCAGCCGAAAGAAACAATGGCAAAACGCGCCAAACCGTCATCCAAAGGTCCTCTGTCTACGCCTGATACCGGTACGTCCGCGGACGGTAGCGCCCGCTCTGCCGTGTGGCAACCGGAGGCCCTGATCTCGCGGTTCAAGAGTCAGCCGGTGGAGTGTGGCCTTTATGTGGTTGCCACCCCCATCGGCAACCTCATGGATATCACCTTGCGCGCCCTGGACGTCCTGGCCCAGGCCGATCTGGTCGTGTGCGAGGACACGCGGGTCACAGGCAAGTTGCTCAGCCATTTCGGCCTGCGCGTGCCGATGACCGCGTACACGGACCATTCGGCGGCAACGGTCAGACCCAAAATCCTGGCCGCGCTGGCGGAGGGCAAAGCAGTTGTGCTGGTTTCCGACGCCGGTACACCGCTGATCTCCGATCCCGGTTATAAGCTGGTTGAAGCCTGTCTGGCGGAAAACATCCGCGTCATTCCGGTCCCTGGAGCTTCCGCGCTGCTGTCCGCCCTGGTCAGCGCCGGTCTGCCGACGGACCGGGTCCTGTTCGCCGGTTTTTTGCCGGCCAAAGCGAAGGCACGGCGTGATGCGATCGCCGGACTGGCATCGGTTGACGCGACGCTGGTGACATACGAAACCGGGCCGCGGCTTGCCGCTGCCTTAGCCGACATGGCCGCCACTCTTGGACCGCGTCCGGCGGCAGTGACGCGCGAGTTGACCAAACTGCACGAAGAAATCCGCCGCGGCACGCTGGCCACCCTTGCCGCCGCTTTTGCCGAAGGCGGAGCACCCAAAGGAGAACTGGTGATCGTCACCGGCCCGCCGCAGGAGGTGGACGCCCCCACGGCCGGCGACCTGGACGCGGCACTGCGGACGGCGATGGAAACCATGAGTGTGCGCGATGCCGCGGCCGCTGTTGCAGCGGCGTCCGGGGCGGCCAAGCGCGATGTCTATGCCCGGGCGCTGGCGCTGAAGGCGGACGGTGCCGACTGAAGCCCGGCAAACGGCCGAGCGCCGCGGGAGGTGGGCGGAAGCCTTATGCCGCCTGCATCTGCGCCTGACCGGCTGGTCGGTGATCGGGCAGCGGCACCGCCAAGCCCGCGGCACAGGCGCGGGCGAAATCGACATCATTGCCCGGCGGGGACACGTTCTCGCCTTCATCGAGGTTAAGGCCCGGGAGACCGGCGATGCCGCCTTGGAAGCGGTTTCGACGAG
Source organism: Rhodospirillaceae bacterium (assembly GCA_038148375.1). Lineage (GTDB taxonomy): Bacteria > Pseudomonadota > Alphaproteobacteria > Rhodospirillales > Rhodospirillaceae > CAWUEX02. Next base: position 291,454 of record JAYQVH010000001.1, read on the forward strand.
CCAGCAGGAGCGCATCAGCCGCGGCGCAGCGGCGTTCCTGGCCGCCCATCCCCAGCATGCGGACTGCACCATGCGCTTCGACGTCATGGCCGTGCGGCCCTGGCGCTGGCCTTTGCACGTAAAGGGCGCGTGGCGGATCAATTGACCTCTGGCGAATTGACGGGGCGAAGCGAATCACTAGTTTAGGCGCGATGTCCCACCCCACCTTATCCTGTAGCCCAGTCAGGGCTTTGCTATTGGCCGGCGCGCTGACAACACCGCTGAGTGCGTGCACGCCGACGCCTTTTGAAATGGCCTACAGCGCTGGGGTGGCGACCGCGGCCCGGGACGATGACACGGTGGTGCTTCGCGACCCCCAGGCCGATCTGGGCTTGGAATTGGCGGTCAGCCGCGTGTGGCTGGATGTCAGCCGGACCCGTTTCGCCCGTCTGGATGCCGACGCCAACGCCGGCACCGTGCTGGTTACAGGTGAAGTGCGTTCCGCCGCCGATCACATCGAGGCGCTGCGTCTGGTGTGGTCGCTGCCGAAGGTACGCGCGGTGCGGGCCGATATCGAAATCGCCAGCGGCGAGGCGCTCAATATGGATCTGGCCAGCACCATCGCCGGCCGATTGAGCGAAGACCCGGCCGTCCATGCCGCCGGATTTTCAATCGAGGTCGTCGACGACAGCGTTTACGTGCTTGGCCGCGCCGCCAACCAGGCGGAGCTCAACCGCGTCATTCGCCACGCACGCGCCGCCGGCAATGTGCGCCGCGTTGTCACACTCGTTCAAATCGGGCGGTCCGGAGCATGAGCGCGCGCAAGAAATCCACCGCACCGATGGATGCCCTGAGGGATATGCTGGCAAATCCCAACGCCGCCATCGATCTGGCCGAAGCGGCTTTATTGCTCGCGGCCTGTGATGCCCCCGCCGCCGACCTCAGCGACTACCGGGCTCACATGAAAAGTCTGTTCGAAGCCATCGACGACGAAGCACTGCGCCGCGACCTCGACGCGCGCACGGCGGCGCCGGACGAATTGGCCGGCGTGCTGAGCGCTGTGATCGCCGGTGCGTTCCAGTACCGCGGCGACGAGGAAACGTACGACGACTTGGACAACGCCAATCTGATGCGGGTCATCGACCGGCGCAAAGGCCTGCCCGTTGTGCTCGGCATCTTGTACATCGCCGCCGCCAAAAGGCAGGGCTGGAACGTCGCCGGCTTGAGTTTCCCCGGACACTTTCTCGTTCGTCTGGAAAGCGAAGACGGCAGCCGCGCGATTATCGATCCGTTCCACGACGGACAGATAATGGACACGCACGCGCTGCGCGACCTGCTGAAGGTTGTCGCCGGTCCGGCGGAGGAGCTCGATGCCAGCCACTACGCCGCCGTGAGCGACCGCGAAATCCTGTTGCGGCTGCAGAACAACGTGAAGACGCGGCGGCTGGATCTGGGCCAGATGGACTCTGCATTGGCGGCATTGGAAACCATGCAGGTTCTGAGCCCGGACAATCCGGCGCTCTACCGTGAAGCCGGACTGTTAAACCTGCGGCTGGGCCAGTTGTCCGATGCGTTGCGGTCCCTCGAATCCTACCTCGACCATGCGCCGCTCGGACCGGAACGCAGCCGCATTGACACGGTGGTGAAAGACCTCAAACAGCGCATAAACTAGCGCACCAATTTTTATAAGGACCGTGACGTATGACGCTTGCCGTCGCCATTCAAATGGATCCCATGGACGGGATCGACATCAACGGGGACTCGACCTTCGTGCTGGCGCTGGAAGCGCAGAAGCGCGGCTTCGGCCTCTATCACTATCTGCCCAACCGGTTATCGTTCCGCAACGGCCGCGTGATCGCCAAGGCGCATCCGCTGGAAGTGCGGCGCGAGGCGGGCAATCATTTCACATTCGGGGAAGCCCAGGAGATCGACCTCGCGCTGATGGATGTGGTGCTGATGCGTCAGGACCCGCCTTTTGACATGGCCTACATCACGGCGACGCATATTCTGGAACACATCGCTGACGAAACCCTGGTGGTCAACAATCCGGTCAGTGTGCGTAACGCACCGGAAAAACTGTTCGTCACCCACTTCGATGGCGTCATGCCGCCGACACTGATCACGTCCGATCCGGACGAGATCAAAGCGTTTCGCGTTGAGCACTCGGACATCATCATCAAGCCGCTTTACGGCAACGGTGGCGCCGGCGTGTTTCATCTGCCGCCAACGGACGAAAACCTGGGGTCTCTGGTGGAGATGTTCACTCAGAATTTCCGCGAGCCGATGATCGTACAGAAATATGTGCCCGCCGTTCGCGAAGGCGACAAACGAATCATTCTCATCGACGGCGAAGTGGCGGGCGCCATCAACCGCGTGCCTGCCGCCGGAGAATCCCGCTCGAACATGCATGTCGGCGGCCGGCCGGAAAAATCGACGCTGACCACGCGCGAGGAGGAAATCTGCGAGGCCATCGGCCCGGTGCTGAAAAAGCGAGGGTTGATTTTCGTCGGTATCGATGTGATCGGCGGTTTCCTGACCGAGATCAACGTGACCTCGCCCACCGGGCTCCAGGAAATCAACCGGTTCGACGACACCTGCCTGGAAGCGAAAATTTGGGATGCGATCCAGGCCAAGCTGAAATAGAAAGAGCGGGCACATCAACATCAGCCGGAAACGGGCAAGACCGGATAAGCCCCGCCAATAAATGCGGGCTTGAGCAACCAGCCGAGGACACCAACGTGGAACTCGAACTCGAACAGCAGATGAGCGAAGCCGTCGAAGCCGGCATGACCATCATCACGACCTACGGACTGTCGGTCATCGGCGCGATCATCATCCTCATCGTCGGCTGGACGGTCGCGGGCATCGTGGCGCGCTCGATCCGTGATGCGTCCGCCAAGTCCGAACGCATCGACACCACCCTGGGGTCGTTCTTTGCCTCGCTCGCCAAGTACGCCATCCTGGCCTTCACGATCATCGCCGTGCTGTCCCGCTTCGGAGTCGAGACCACCAGCTTTGTCGCTGTCATCGGTGCGTTGGGTTTGGCCATCGGTCTGTCCTTGCAGGGCACGCTGGCCAACGTCGCCAGCGGCGTGATGCTGATCATCTTCCGACCGTTCAAGGTCGGTGACTTTGTCGACATCGCAGGCACATCCGGCACGGTGAAGGACATCACTCTGTTCACCACCGAACTGGCGACGGCCGACAACGTCAAGATCATTGCGCCCAACGGCGCGGTGTGGGGCAGCACGATCAAGAACTTCTCGAGCAACGCCACCCGGCGGGTCGATTTCGTCATGGGCATCGGCTACGGCGCCAGCATCGATCACGCCATAAAGGTGATGAGCGACATCATCGCCGCCGATGCGCGCGTGCACAAAGATCCGGAGCCGTTCTTTGCCGTCGGCGAACTGGCCGACAGCTCAGTCAACATCATCGTGCGGGTGTGGTCCGACGCCGGCGATTACTGGGGCGTGAAGTTCGACCTGACCAAGCAGTTCAAGGAAGCCTTCGACCGCGAGGGCATCGAAATACCGTTCCCGCAGACCGTCGTGCATCATATGAATGACGGGGCGGAGTAGGCGCGCGCCTGGAGGGGCTTAGCCCTCCAACAAAAAGTCCTTGGCGATCTGGTTGGACAGCGCCGCCGACTGTGCGGTGAAGTCCTCCAGCACGGCTAACAGGCTCTTGCTGCGCACCACCGTCTCGATTTTGTCTTTGGAAAACTTCTGATGCAGACGCTTGGCGAGAAACGCGCCGCGCGTTTCGGGCCCGAGCGTTTCTAACAGATCGGAGACGACACCGGTGCAGTGGTTGAGCGACCGCGGAAAATCCGGGTTGAGCAACAAGAGCTCTACCACCTGCATCGGCCTTACGGCATCGCGGTAAACAGTGCGGTAGGACTTGAACGCCGAGAGCGAGCGCAACAGCGCCCCCCAGCGGTAGTAATCCTCGATCTTGTCTTGCTTGCGTGCGGACAGCACATGGAACTTCACGTCGACCAAACGCGCGGTGTTGTCCGCCCGTTCGATGAAAGTGCCGATGCGGTGAAAGGCGAAGGCCTGCTGCTGCAGCATGACGCCGTAAATCAAACCACGCACGGCATGAACGCGCTCCTTCACCCAATCGAAGAAGTCGCGATAACCCTCGGCTTGAATGGATTTGATGTCAGCCTGTTTGATGCCAAGCCACGTCGCGTTGAGGCTCTCGAACACTTCCGTCGGGATGGAGTTGCGTTCGGCGCGCGCGTTTTCGCGCGCGGCACGCAGCGCGCTCGAGATGCTGGACGGGTTCTGATCGTCGACGGCCAGATAGGCAATGACCTTTTCCGGCGTCAAAGTCTTGAAGCGCTTGGTGAATCTCTTGCCCTCGCCGACAACCTCCAGCGCCGCGATCCATTCGGCATAGGGGGCGAGCGAGGTATCCGGCATCTGACTCATGCGATAGGACACATCGAGCAGACGGGCCGTGTTTTCCGCGCGCTCGAGATAACGGCCAAGCCAGAACAGATTATCGGCGGTGCGGGAGAGAAGGGTCATTTACTCAACACCCACGTATCCTTGGTGCCGCCACCCTGCGAGGAATTGACCACCAGCGAGCCCTTTTTCAAGGCCACGCGGGTGAGGCCGCCGGGCACGACTGTGGGGCCGTCGCGGCCCATCAGCACGTAGGGGCGCAGATCGACGTGGCGGGGGTCGAGCTTCTTGCCGTCGAAGGTCGGGCAGGTCGACAGCGCCAGCGCCGGCTGGGCGATGTAATTACCGGGCCGGGCCAAGACCTTACGCACGTATTCGTCGCGTTCCTTCTTCGCCGCCTTGGGGCCGACAAGCATGCCGTAACCGCCGGCGCCGTGGACCTCCTTGATGACCATGGTGGTGATCTTGTCCAGCACCTCGTCGCGTTCGCTTTTGCGCTTGAGGTGGTAGGTCGGCACGTTCTTGAGGATGGGCTCCTCACCGAGGTAATGCTGGATCATTTCCGGCACGTAATCGTAAACGGCTTTGTCATCGGCGATGCCATTACCAACAGCGTTGGCCAGGGTGACATGGCCGCTGCGGTAGGCCTGAAACAGGCCGGGCACGCCAAGCATGGAATCCGTGTTGAACTGCTTGGGATCTAGGAAGTCGTCATTGATGCGCCGGTAGATCACATCGACACGCTGCGGTCCGTCGATGGTGCGCATGAAAACGTGGTTCTTGCGCACGTAGAGGTCTTTGCCCTCAACCAGTTCGACGCCCATCTCGTCGGCGAGGAACGCATGCTCAAAGTAAGCAGAGTTGAAGCGCCCCGGCGTGAGCACCACGACGGTCGGATCGGTCACCCGCGACGGCGCGGTTGAACGCAGCACTGCAAGCAGGTCGGCGGGATAGTGGCCCACAGGTGCGACGGGCATCTGGTCGAACAGATCCGGAAACAGCCGCGTCATGACATCGCGATTTTCAAGCATGTAAGAGACGCCGGACGGACAGCGCAGATTGTCCTCCAGAACGTAGAAGTCGTCTTCGTCCGTGCGCACGAGATCGACGCCGGAGATGTGAGTGTAGATCCCGCCCGGCGGCGTGAAGCCCTCCATCTCCTTGCAGTATTCGGCGTTGTTCTTGAGCAGCGAGCGCGGCACCTTGCTGGCCTTGAAGATCTCTTTCTTGCCGTAGACGTCGGTGATGAACGTGTTGAGCGCGGTGACGCGCTGACACACACCCTTCGAAATGCGGTCCCATTCGTCTTTGGCGATGATGCGGGGAATGACGTCGAAGGGGATCAGGCGCTCGTCCTGTTCCTCCTGGCCGTAAACCGCGAAGGTGATACCCAGGCGGCGGAACATGTCGTCGGCCTGGGCGTGGCGCTGGGCAATCCGTTCCAGGGCGTTGCGGCGGCGCAGAAACTTGGCGTAGTCGGTATAAGGCGGGCGCACGCGCTGGCCATTGCGCATTTCATCAAAAGCTTTGATCGAGGGGATGTCCGTCCTCCGGGTATGGTTGTTTTTCTTTTCTCGTGTCGCAGTCCCTTTGTAGCGCAGGGCCGGGGCCGGAGTCACGGGTGTCACGTATAACGCGAAGGGGCTGGCAGCCTTCAGCTTAGCCGTTAGGATAGCTGTCCGCCCGATCCGCCATCCCTTTTGAGTTCGCCCGTGGTTGCCGCCGTTCGCACCGTCGCCTTTGCCGGAATAGACGTATTGCCCATCGAGGTGCAGGTGGCGATCTCCGGCGGTCTGCCGGCCTTCACCATCGTCGGCCTGCCGGACAAAGCAGTGGCGGAAAGCCGCGAGCGGGTGCGGGCGGCCCTTGGCGCCATCGGTTTGTCGCTGCCGCCGAAGCGCATCACCGTCAACCTGGCGCCCGCCGACGTACAGAAAGAGGGCAGTCACTTCGACCTGCCCATCGCACTCGGCCTGTTGACCGCAATGGAAGTGCTGCCGCGCGACGAGCTGGGGGGATACGTCGCGCTGGGCGAGCTCGGCCTCGACGGCACCCTGGCAAGCGTCGCCGGCGTCTTGCCCGCCGCCATCGCCGCGCAGGACCAGGACCGCGGGCTGATCTGCCCCGGACCTCAAGGCGGCGAAGCGGCCTGGGCCGGCGGCGCGGAAGTGCTCGCGCCGGAGACGCTGCTCGGCCTGATCAATCACTTCAAGGGTACCAGCCCGCTGGCCCCGCCGAAACCGGCGCAGCCGAAAACAGCTGGCGCGGTGCCAGACCTCAAAGACATCAAAGGCCAGGAAACGGCGAAGCGCGCGTTGGAGGTCGCCGCGGCGGGCGGCCACAACCTGTTGATGATCGGCCCGCCGGGCTCGGGCAAGTCGATGCTGGCCAGCCGTCTGCCCGGCCTGTTGCCGCCGCTGAGCGCGGCAGAAGCCCTGGAAGTGTCGATGATTCAGTCGGTCGCAGGGCAACTGGCCGGCGGAGCGATTGTCTCCGTACGGCCGTTCCGCGATCCGCATCACTCCTCCTCCGTGCCAGCGTTGGTTGGCGGCGGCGATGAACCCGTGCCGCTGCGGCCATCTCGACGACCCGGCGCTGGCGTGTTCGAAAGCACCGAAGTGCGCGCTGGATTATCAGAGCAAGATTTCCGGGCCGCTGTTCGACCGCATCGATTTGCATGTCGATGTGCCGGCGGTTGATCCGTTGGATTTATCTGCGCCCACACCGGGCGAACCTTCTGCCGTCGTCGCCGAACGTGTGGCGGCAACGCGCAACGTACAACGCGCACGCTATGCGGAGATGAAAGCCGAGGGCGTGACGTGCAACGCGCAGGCCGACGGCGAAGTGTTGGACCGCATCGCCGCACCCGATGATGCGGGGCGGGAGCTGCTCACCCAAGCCGCCGATAAAATGCATCTGTCGGCGCGCGGCTATCACCGGATTTTGCGGGTGGCGCGCACGCTCGCCGACATGGACGGCAGCGACAACGTCAAACGCCTGCACATCGCCGAAGCGCTGAGCTACCGGCGGGTGGCGCCCGGACGGTCCTAGCCAAGACGCAGGGAAAGGTATACCAAGCGGGCGTGAAGAGTTTTCCATGCCCCGCCTGACCCGCATTCACCACGTTCAGCTTGCCATGCCGCGCGGCGAGGAGGCACGGGCGCGGGTCTTTTACGAGAAAGGCCTGGGGCTGACCGAAATGAACAAGCCGGACGATCAGCGCGATGACGGCGGCGTCTGGTTCGAAGGCGGTGAGATTCGTCTGTTGATTGGCGTTGAGCGCGTGTTTACCGCAGCGGCCAGCGCGCATCCGGCCTTCCAGGTCGAGGGCCTGAGCGACCTGCGCCGCCACTTGGCATCGATGGGGCACCGCACCCACGATGCCCCGACCGTGGACGGATTGGCCCGCTGCCATGTGCTCGACCCGTTCGGTAACCGCATAGAACTTCTAGAACAGGGCTAGGCCGCCCGGCCCGGCGGGCCGTATTGGAGGGCCGTTAGACCTCCACCGTCCCCGGATCATACCCCATCAGCGGCACGCGCATTTCGCCGGTAGAGGCGAACGTGTCGACGTCGTCCGGGTTGACGTTCTGATACCACTCGCCCTGCTTACGGGAGTCCAAGAGCACGCCCTTGGTGCGTTCCTTCCGCGCCTCTTCGTAGGCGGCGAAAGCAGACGTGTGGTCGTCGTACTTGGCCATGCAGCGCGCCAGCACGACGCCGTCTTCCAGCGCCATGGCCGCCCCCATGCCGAGGAACGGCAGCATCGGGTGCGCGGCATCGCCCAATAGCGTGGCACGGCCGACCGTCCACTCGGGAACCGGGTCGCGGTCGAACAAGGCCCACCTGAATAGCTTGTCTTCCGGGATGGCGTTGATGATACCGATGACGTTTTCGTTCCAGCCTTCGTATTCGGCCAGGAACTCATCGCGCGTCGCCGGAATGGACCAGCCTTCTTCCTTCCACGCATCCGTCTTGGCGATGCCGACGACGTTGACCATGGTTTCATGGCGCAGGTAGTAGCGCGTGAAAATGTGCCCCGGCCCCATGGTGGTGGTAGAGTTGGCAATGGTCATGAACGGTTTGACGTCTTGCGCTGGAACCATGCCGCGGAACGCCGACTGGCCGGTGAAGGTGACCGAGACCGGATCGATTATATTCGCACGCACCGCGGAGCGCGAGCCGTCGGCAGCGATGAGCATGTCTCCGGTGGCAGTATCGCCGTTGGTGAAGTACGCGGTGATGCTGTCGTCGTTTTGCGTGAGACGCTCGAACGTATGGTCGAGAACGATGGCGTCGGCGTCGTTGGCGCGTACCGCACGGACCAGCTCGTCGTGCAGATCGGCGCGGTGAATCTGGTAGTACTCGGCACCGAAGCGATCCTTGAAGCTGCCGTCACGCTGGGTGCGCACGATGGCCTCGCCGGTGCGGTAATGCACGAGCGCGCCTGCGGACGGTTTATCCGCCGTTGCCGCCATGAAGGCACCCAGGCCGACGTATTCCAGCGCGCGGGTGGCGTTGGGGCTGATGGTCAGCCCGGCGCCGACCTCACCAAGCACGGGGGCCTGTTCGAACACGCGAACGTCGAAGCCGTGCTGTTGCAGCGCCAGGGCGGCGGTGAGGCCGCCCATGCCTGCCCCGATAATCAGAACCGTTTCACCTTGCATCGAAGTCTCCTCAAGCTCGTGGAACGGTACGCAGGCGCGGACCCATCGGCAAGGGTGCCCTTGCCCCATTGATCACGGACCGGTAAGTCTGAGAGATGCTTCGCGTGATCCTTCTCAGTCTTGCGCTGGTTTCGCCAGCACAGGCGCAGCCGGCCAGCGGCGTCGATCCGGCGCGCAAGCCGCTGGCGGCGGAGCGGTTGTCGATGCCGCTGTTTCCCTCCGGCTGGAACGAGGTGTATCACGACACCGCACCGATCGAAGTGGTCGAATACGTTCCCGAAGGTCAAACCGCGGCAAACTGGCGGGACAAGATCACGCTGCAGGTGTTCCATGAACTCAACAATCTGCCGCTGGACGCGATTCAGCGGCGCATGCAGGGACAAAACCGCAACCGGTGTACCGGGGTGATTGAAGGGCAGTTGCAGTCCGGGTTGAACAATGGCTTTGCCAGCGCGTTCTGGACACTGGGCTGCCGCTACCTCAACGACATGGGCAACGCCAATCTGGGCGAAACCCAGTACACCAAAGCGATCCAAGGGACGAACGGGCTATACGTGGTCAGCCGCATCTGGCGCACACCGGCGTTCGGCGATGACGGTCCGGCGATCGATGCGCGTGACATCGGCGACGGTGTCGCGTTCCTGACGACGTCGATTGTGTGCATCCCCGGTTCGGCGGAGCATCCCTGTCCTGCGAATTAGGCCTTGCGGACTAAGGCGCACGGTCGCGCACCAGAATATACCCCGGCTCCGCTTCCATATTGCGGTATAGACCGAGCGGTGTGAATCCGGCGTACCGGTACGCACGAATGGCAGCGCGGTTGGACGGATGAGGATCGAGCGACACGCGCTTGATACCGGGCAGGCGCAGGACGCGCTCCGACACATCTTCAACAATGCGCCGTCCGTGCCCTTGACCGCGTTTCGCCGCATCCAGAAGAAGAATGTCGAGGGACGCAACGCCGGGCCGGTCGCCCACCCAATAACGGCCGCGCCGGCCGAAATTGCAGTTTACTTCCGTAAACGCGATCAAATCCCGTCCGCCTTAGACCAGGTGTTTGAATACACCGCGGTCACGAATGTCGTCGCGGCTGGCGCTTAAGAATTCGGCCCATGACCCCGGCGGCCAGACTCGTCTGAGAAACGGCTGACAGCGCAAGGCATACAGACGCTTGAGGTCCCCCGCACCGACCGGGCGGTATGTATGTGTCAGGCCGGAAAGATCGAGGCCGCGCACAACCCGCCGACCCCTAGCGGCTCAGCATTGGGCCCAAACGCGCGCCGCCGAACACATGAATGTGCAGGTGCGGCACTTCCTGCATACCGTCCTCGCCGGTGTTGGCGAGAATCCGGTAACCGGTGCCTTTGATCTTCTTGATTTCGGCGACTTTCAAGACGGCACGGTTGAGCGCCGCGATTTCTGCATCCGATGCCTTATCGGCGAAATCCGTCATGCACACGTACTTGCCTTTGGGAATGATGAGCACGTGCACCGGCGCCTGGGGACTGATGTCTTCGAAGGCGAGCACATGATCGTCTTCGTACACCGTGGTGTTGGGAATCTCGCCGCGCAGAATTTTCGCGAAAATGTTGTCGTCGTCGTATGTCAGCGTCATCCGTTCTTGTCCTTGTCGCGAACGCCGGGCGTGCCGAACCGGTGGTCGAGCACGGCGAAGACTTCTGCCGGGGTGACATCCTTCGCTGCCCACAGCAGCAACAGCATGTAGAGCAGGTCCGCGCTTTCTTCGAGCAGGCTCTCCCGGCTTTCGGCCACAGCGGCCAGGGCCGTCTCCACCCCTTCCTCGCCGACCTTTTGGGCGATCTTGGTCACGCCCTTGGCATACATCTTCGCCGTGTAGGATTTCTCCGGGTCGGCGCCTTTGCGCGACACCAAGACGTCGTACAGGCGTTCCAAAATCTGCGCGTCGGGGGCGGGTGTGTTTTTGTTCTTGCTCATGCTGCCTCCTTAGGCGGCCTTCTGGGACAGGGGCGAGACGGGGCGCACCGGCAACCCGGCGTCCGCAAGATACGCCTTCGCGTCACCGATGGAATAGTCGCCGAAGTGAAAGATGGAGGCGGCCAGCACGGCTGTGGCATGACCATCGCGTACGCCGGCGACCATATGATCGAGCGTGCCGACGCCGCCGGACGCGATGACGGGAATGGACACGCGGTCGGCGACGGCGCGGGTGAGACCGATATCGTAGCCGTCGCGGGTGCCGTCACGGTCCATCGACGTCAGCAGTATTTCACCGGCGCCGTAGGCGGCCATGCGCTCGACCCATTCGAGCGCATCGATGCCCGTCGGTTCTCGGCCGCCGTGAGTGAAGATTTCATACTTGCCGGGGCCGACGGACTTGGGGTCGACGGCGACGACGATGCACTGGCTGCCGAATTTCTCCGCCGCCTCGCGCACAAACTCAGGCCGCTTCACCGCCGCGGTGTTGATCGAGACCTTATCCGCCCCAGCGAGGAGAAGTTTGCGGATGTCCTCGACCGTACGCACCCCGCCACCGACGGTGACCGGCATGAAGCAGTGCTCGGCCGTGCGCGCGACGACGTCGTAAAAGGTGTCGCGGTCCTCGTGGCTGGCCGTGATGTCGAGGAAGCAGAGTTCGTCCGCGCCAGCGGCATCGTAGACCTGGGCCTGCTCGACCGGATCACCGGCGTCGCGCAGATCGACAAAGTTGACGCCTTTGACGACGCGGCCGTCTTTGACATCGAGACAGGGGATAACGCGAACCGTCAGCATGATTTATTCCGCAAGCAGGTTGAGCGCAGCGGCGAGATCGATCCGGCCATCATAAAGGGCGCGGCCCGAAATCACACCGGCCAGGCCGGGAGACCGTTCGGCGCGGGTTTTAATCGCAGCCAGGTCTTCAAGCGCGGCGACACCGCCGGAGACGATCACCGGGATCGACACGACGTCGGCCAGCGCGGCGGAGGCCTCCAGATTGGGGCCCTGCAACACGCCGTCACGGTCGATATCGGTATGGACGATGGCGGCGACGCCGGCATCTTCGAAGCGTTGGGCCAGCTCTACCGCGGTGATGTCGGACGTTTCGGCCCAACCCTCGACGGCGACCATGCCGCCACGGGCATCGATGCCGACGGCGACGCGGCCGGGAAACGCGGCACAGGCATCATGCACCAGCGCGGGATTTTTCACCGCCGCCGTGCCGAGAACGATGCGCGCGATGCCACCGGTCAACCAGTGCTCGACCATCGCCATGTCACGAATACCGCCGCCGAGCTGCACCGGCACGTCCACGGCTGACACGATCGCCTCGACGGCGGCGGCGTTGACCGGCTTGCCGGCGAAGGCGCCGTTGAGATCGACAACGTGAATCCATCCCGCGCCGGCATCGGCAAAGCTTTTCGCCTGGGCGCCCGGATCGTCGTTGAACACGGTGGCGCGGTCCATGTCGCCCTGGGCGAGGCGCACGCATTGCCCGTCCTTTAGGTCGATCGCCGGATAAAGGATCACTTTGGCCATGTTTACGGCGCCCACTGTAAGAAGTTGGCGATGATCCTGAGGCCGAGCGCTTGACTCTTTTCCGGGTGGAACTGCGTGCCAAACAGATTATCGCGGCCGATGGCGGCGGTAACCGTCTGCCCGTAATCCACCGTGGCGCGCACCATCTCTGGGTCATCGCAGACAACGTGATAGCTGTGCACGAAATATGCGAACGGATCTTTGCCCAGCCCCTCGAGCACCGGATGCCGTGTAGAGACGTTCAGCCGGTTCCAGCCCATGTGCGGGATGCGCGCGCCGGCCCCGCCCGGACCGGCGTCGGCCGAGGGTGTCAACGCGATGACCTGACCCGGCACCCAGCCAAAGCCCGGCGTTTCGCCGTGTTCGAATCCGGTGGTGGCCATCAGCTGCATACCGACGCAAATGCCGAAGAACGGCCGCGCGCGTTTGATCACCGCGTCTGCCAACGCGTCCGTCATGCCGGATACGGACTCAAGACCGGACTTGCAGTCGGCAAATGCGCCGACGCCCGGCAGGACGATACGGTCGGCTGCGGCGACAGCATCGGCATCCGCGGTGACCGCAATGTCGGCGGACACGCCCGCATCCGCCGCAGCCTTTTCAAAAGCCTTGGCGGCAGAGCGCAGGTTGCCCGAGCCGTAGTCGACGATAACCAGCTTCATGATGAAATGTCCGGCGGCTCTCCCGCGACTACACCAGCGGGGTTAGCCGCCGCAGGGAGAGAACCGACTTTAAAGTTTACCCTTGGTCGATGGAACCGCATCGGCCTTGCGCGGATCGATTTCGATCGCGGCGCGCAAGGACCGCGCGAGCCCCTTAAAACAGGATTCGACGATATGATGATTGTTGTCGCCGTACTTATTCCACACGTGCAGCGTCGCGCCGGCGGACTGAGCAAAGGCTTGGAACCACTCCTTGAACAGTTCCGTGTCCATGTCGCCGAGTTTCGGTTTGGAAAAATTCACTTTCCAAATCAGATACGGGCGGTTGGATAAATCGAGCGCAACTTCCGTCAGGGTTTCATCCATCGGGATGACGGCCGCGCCGTAGCGGGTGATTCCCTTGCGGTCGCCCAGAGCCTCCGCCACCGCCTCGCCGATACAAATGCCCACGTCTTCCGTGGTGTGGTGAAAATCGATGTACAGGTCGCCCTTCGCCTCGACCGTCAGGTCCATCAGGCTGTGGCGCGAAAGCTGCTCCAGCATATGATCCAGGAATCCGATGCCGGTGTTAATCGTATATTGTCCCGACCCATCAAGGTTCACGGAGACGGCGATTTCCGTCTCTTTGGTGGTACGGCTGACACGGGCCTCGCGCATGGCGGTGTCCTCTGGCGGTTGAATTGGCGCCCTTTTAACAGGTCAATTCCGGCAAAGCCACACAGGACCGCCGGTTCTTTGCAACGCGAAAATACTCTCAAACGTACACCAGGAGTACTCGCCCACGAATAAGGTGAGGACACGCGGGGGTGGAGAAGTTAAAATCGTTATAGGGCTCGGAGAGGGCTCATAACAAAAAAAGACCTAGGTTACGAAAACGACAACTAGCAACTGGAACAACTAGCAGTGAACACAATGGCTCCAAATCGAAGAGGTAGGCCCCCCGGCGCAAGGGCCGGGTCTCCGGACCCCATCGACATTCATGTCGGCCGGCGGATTAAGCTCCGCCGTACGTTATTGCGCATCAGCCAGGAACAGCTCGCCGGCGACATCGGTGTGACTTTCCAGCAAGTACAGAAATATGAGAGCGGCCATAACCGGGTCAGCGCGTCGCGTCTGTTCGACATTTCGCGCGTCCTGGATTGTCCGATCTCCTACTTCTTCGAGGATATCGGCGATGAGGTCACCTCCGACCGGCCGACCCCGAACCCTCGCACCAGCGAAGGTCTGTCGGAAAGCCAGGAAGGCTTTGACGATGATCCGATGAACCGCACCGAGACGTTGGAATTGGTGCGCGCCTACTGGCGTTTGCATAACACCGAGCTGCGCCGCAACGTGCTTGATCTCCTGATCAACATGTCCAAGCGCGAGTAGCCGGACTGGATCGGCAATAAGATGCGATACGGCGGTTCGAGTGAGCCGCCGTTCGTTTATGTGGCGTTCGGTTGCGCCGCCGCTTAAGGCTTGAGCCGGTATCCGCCGGGTTCTGTGATCAAGAGCCGGGCGTTGGAAGGATCCGCCTCGATCTTCTGGCGCAGGCGGTAAACGTGGGTTTCCAAGGTGTGCGTGGTCACACCCGCATTGTAACCCCAAACTTCATCCAGCAGTTTCTCGCGCGGCACAGTCTCATCGCCGACGCGAAACAGATACTTAAGAATGGCCGTTTCTTTTTCGGTCAGACGAATTTTCTTTTCGGTCTCGCCGTGCACCAGCATCTTGGCCGCCGGTTGAAACTTGTACGGGCCAACAGTGAAAATGGCATCGTCAGACTGGGTGTGCTGCCGCAAGTGCGCACGGACGCGCGCCAGCAGAACAGCAAGCCGGAACGGTTTGGTTACATAGTCGTTGGCGCCGGCATCGAGACCGGTGACGGTATCTTCATCGCTATCGGCTGCCGTCAGCATGATAATTGGAGACCGCGTTCCCGCGGCGCGTAACTTTTTACAGACCTCACGGCCATCCATGTCCGGCAGGCCGAGATCGAGAATAATCACGTCGAAAACCTGATCGGCGGCTCGAGCCAAAGCATCGACGCCGCTATCCGCTTCAACGATCGTTTCAAAGTCGCCTTGCTCGTTAAGTTGCTCGACCAGAGACTGACGCAGCATCGCGTCATCATCGATCAACAGTAGCGTTTTCGCTGAAGCCATATGCCAGCAAGACCCCTCTTCCTGCGCGATCTGGACCGGAGTTTACCCATCGGCACGCGGTCCGCCACCGCGGTCATAGTCAAAAATACGTCCCATGTGTTGTCAAACCTGCGTGTGGACCCCAGGCGCGGGAATGGTTACAACGCAATTCGCCAGTGCACTAAATTAGAAAAGCCATATATAACAGTGACATGACTGCTGATCCTCAAACGCAGACGGAATTCGACGTCACCGCCGTGTTGGACACGGTGGACCGCGCGGTGGCGGAAATGCGCCGCGGTTCGGCTGTGGTTGTCACCACCGCGGCTGGGGGTCTGTTGGCGCGTGCCGCGGAGACACTGGATGCCGACGGCGCGCCCCTGGCATTTTTCTCACGGCCCGGAGTGGGCGAACTGACCGTTGCCGTTACCGGACGCCGGGCCGCGATCCTGGGACTGGCCGAGCCGAGCGCGCCGGCCGTCGTGTTGGGCCGCAGCGGCGGCATGACCGTCGAGGACGTTCTCGCGCTGATCGATCCCAAAGCGGAGCAGGCGCACGTGCCGCTGCCCGGTATAACGGCCGCACCTGCGGGGGCAGACTCTGCTGTGCTGACAGCCGTACGGCTTTCGAAGATCGCGCGGCTCCTGCCGGCCGTTGCCGTTGCCAAGCTCGATGTCGGTTCGACCGGCGAGGCCGTCGCCTGGGCAAAGACCAATGGCCGCAGCGTCGTGTCCGCCGACGCGGTCTCGGCCTACGACAAACTTCAGGCGGAAACGCTTTCGCCGGTCTCGGAAGCGCGTGTCCCTCTCGCCGGATGCGACGACACCAAGATCATCGCCTTTCGTCCCCGCGACGGCGGCGTGGAGCACCTAGTCATCGTCATCGGCTCACCCGACACAACCAGACCGGTGCTGACCCGTTTGCACTCCGAATGCTTTACCGGCGATCTGCTGGGATCCCTGAAATGCGATTGCGGCGACCAGTTGCGCGGCGCCATCAGCGCCATTGCCGAAGGCGGCGACGGCGGCGTGCTGTTGTACCTGGCGCAGGAAGGCCGAGGCATCGGTCTGGTCAACAAGCTGCGCGCCTATGAGCTTCAGGAAAAAGGGTTCGATACGGTCGATGCCAACGAACAGCTTGGCTTTGACGACGACGAGCGGGTGTATCTGCCAGCGGTGCAGATGCTGACGCGGCTGGGTATTTCCAAAGTGCGGCTGCTCACCAATAACCCGGCGAAGGTCGGCGCACTTGCGCGCCACGGCATCACGGTCACCGAACGTGTGCCGCACGTATTCCCGTCCAACCAGCACAACTGGTCCTATCTGGACACCAAGGCCAAGCGCTCCGGCCACGTCTTTTAAGAGCGGCTAAGGGCGAGCACCCTCTCGTGCGCCAGCACCGGACGCGCCCGGCAAAAGTTGCCCAGGGTGTGCTTTTTGCGCGTCACAGCCGTCCGGTTTTTAAGGTATTCCGCCGGGTTTGAGGCCGCTTCTCTGGCATGGGAATTGCTTCTTCTCCAGAAGAAGGAGCTCCGTACCGATGTCCGATCTTCAATCCCTCGCTGCGTACCCTGTCGGCAACCGCGCGCCGATCGAGGAATTGACTGTCAGCCGGCGGCGGACGAAGGCTTTTCGTTCTGGGATTTCCTCGACGTCATCAATCCGCTGCAGCACATCCCGGTCGTCAATACGATCTACCGCGAAATGACCGGAGATGAGATCAAAGCGCCGGCGAAACTGATCGGCAGCGCCATCCTCGGCGGACCGGTCGGTCTGGCCGCCGCGATGGTGGACACCGCGATTGAAGACTCGACGGGTAAGGATCTGGGCGGCCACGCCATGGCCTTCCTCCGCGGTGAAGACGCACCGGCGGAGACTCAACAGCAACCAGTACAGACGGCAGCGGCAGCGGTTTCGTCCGCGTCTACCGCGCGCGAATTTATTCCTGCCGCGCTGATCGCGGCGCAAATGACGGCTGCGGCACCGCTGCTGGAAGACGACGAAGAGCGCGCTGATGACATCGAAACCGCGCGTCAGACTCAGGAAACGGAAGCGTCCATTGCCGCGGCAGCCGCCGCCGCACCGCAGGGCATGGTATTCATGCCGCTAAAACGAAATGCGGCGCCGGGCTTCAAGAAACTGGACACCGCGGCAGCGGATACACGCTTTATGCCGATTGACCGCACGCGGCGCCGGACGCCAGGAAGCGACCCGAGTGCAAACGCGGCCCTGGCAGCCGCGGCCGCACGCATGCAGCGTCCCGACGCAGCGACCGCGATGATGGGCGGCAGCAGACTCGATCCGATGTTGGAAGCGACCAAGCCGCAGCAGGACACCGGCATGATGCCAGCTGCCGATCCGTTTGCGGCGGCGCGACGCATCGCCGAAGAGGGCGGCGCGGTGGCCGTGCCAGCCTGGTTCGACAAAGCCATGATGGACGCCGTGGGCAAGTATCGGGCAACGCAGGCTGCCGGAGACCGCCCCGGTTCGTAATCGCACGCGCTGTAGCGTAAACTGCCGCCATGGCCGACAGCACCGATCATCTTATTGTCAAACCCGACCGAGCCGAACCGACGCGCGGCCGGGTGTTTTTTGACGGCAGGGTTTTCGACTGCGCGCTGGGCCGCAGCGGCGTAACCACAAACAAACGCGAAGGCGATGGAGCAACGCCTGCCGGGTGCTACACCCTACGGCGGGTCTTGTACCGGCCCGACCGCGGAGATGCCCCGGAAACGGCATTACCCGTGACCGCGATCACCGAAACCGATGGCTGGTGCGACGATCCGGATGACGCGAATTACAATCGCCCGGTGACACTGCCCTACGCGGCGCGCGCCGAGCGCATGTGGCGCGATGACTCGCTGTATGACGTTGTGGTTGTGCTCGGACATAACGACGACCCGGTCGTGGCCGGCGCCGGCAGCGCGATTTTCCTGCACGTCGCTGCCCCTGACTTCGGTGCCACCGAGGGCTGTGTCGCCCTGCGCGATAACGAGGTGCGTGACGTTCTTCGCCGCTGTTCAGCCGCAACAGAGATCGACATTCGATCGCTCAAAGAGACCTAGGCCGCGCACCGAAAATAGCGGTTCCGAGACGCACATGAGTCGCGCCGAGTTCAACGGCGATCTCGAAGTCGGCCGACATGCCCATGCTGAGACCTGCGACGCTGTTTCTTTTGGCAATCTCGCGCAGGAAGGCAAAGTGCAGAGACGGCTCCTCGTCCTGCGGCGGAATACACATCAGGCCGCGAACGTCCAGTTGATAGGTGTCTCGGCACGACGCGATAAACGTGTCGGCGTCGGCCGGGAGAATGCCCGCCTTTTGCGGTTCCTCGCCGGTGTTGACCTGAATGAACACAGGGACGCGGCGATCCTGTTTGTCCATTTCATCGGCAAGCTTGGCCGCAAGCTTCGGCCGATCGAGCGTCTCGATGGCATCGAACAGCGCCACCGCGCCCGGCACCTTGTTGGTTTGCAGCGGGCCGATGAGATGCAGCGCCGCGTCAGGATAGGTCTGTTTCAGCCCAGGCCATTTGTCCGCAGCCTCTTGGACGCGGTTTTCACCAAACAGACGGTGTCCGGCTTTGAGGGCAGCGTCGACCGCTGGGACGGGATGAACTTTGGAGACGGCGACGAGATGGACATCCTTAGGGTCTCGTCCCGCCGCGCGGGCGGCCTTGGCGATCCGGCCGGTAATCTCTTCGAGTGATTCGGCAATGCGCGCCGCTGCGTCGCTGCTCATTTCAGTCTTGCCGGAGACAGACACGGATCGTGATCCTCGCGTAAGATACCGACATGACACCAAGCATGTTTTCGACACCACGGGCAAGGCTCGGGCTTCCACAGGTGATGGTTATGACCGACAGCGTGCGGCTCGCCGATCCGCTGGATGCGGTTGAGCGCATACCACCGGGATGGGGGCTGGTCTTGCGGCACTACGATGCGCCGGACCGCGCCAGCCTTGCCGCGGCCACGGTTCAAGCCGGTCATGCCCGCGGCATTGTCGTGCTCATCGGCGCCGACCCCGATCTCGCACGGCGAACCGGGGCCGACGGCGTACACATTCCGGAAGGCTTGGCGGCGAGCGGACGGATTCTGATCAACGACCTCCGGCATCTGGCGCTGGTCAGTGCGGCCGCACATGGCGCCGCGGGGCTCAGGACGGCCGCGCGACTGGGTGCCGACATCGTGATGCTGTCGCCCGTTCATGCGACAAAAAGTCATCCGACGGCGACGCCTCTCGGACGCATGCGATTTGCCGCACTGGCACAGTCAAGTGCGGCGCCGGTGATTGCCTTGGGCGGCATTAATTTGGCCGATCACGAAACGCTCAGAGCGCTTGGCGCTCATGGCCTGGCGGGAATCGGTTTTCTGGAGGCTCTAGAGTAGCGCTGTGCTTAGAAGCGCAGGCGGACGCCAACGCGGGCCCCCGTGCCCGGAGGTTCAACCGTGGGCACGAGTTTCTGGCGGTCGACATAAAACGCGTTTGCATCGAGAAGAATGGACGGAGTCAACTGGACCAGACCGCCGAGCATCCATTGCTTACCGTCGAGTTCGATCAGACCGGTTTGAGTGAAGTCGGATTCTGCGTAAGTGAGACGCACATCAAACGCATCCGTCCCGTAGCCGAAGCCGGCCTGCCAGGCGCGGCGGCTGTCGATCAGGCCATCGGAATCCGCACTTTGCACAGCGCCTCGCAAATAGAAGCCTCCGTAACCGACGGAGGCCCCAACCGTGCGCGACGTGCTCGGCTCCATGGCAAACGCGCTCGGCTGGTCGGTGACTTCCCCGAACACGCCGACCTGTCCGCCAAAGAGTTTGGTGGCGTACTGACCTTGGACGTCTCCCGACGGCGCACGCGGTGTCAGCGATGCCGCGCCAAACGTGTCGGGCGCCGTAACACTGAAAGTGCCGAACGCCGGCAATGAATATCCGATAGTGAGATCTGTGGGAGATAGAAGTGTCGGGTCCGAGACGAATGAGACCGGCACATCTAAGACCAGGTCCTCTTTCTTCTCCGTCTCTTCCTGGATGCCGATTCCCGCGTTGAGCTTTGCCCAGGCGCCGCCGGCCGCCAGCTCCGACGCGCCAGCGGACGGCACGGCAAGACCGAAACCGAGGACACATGTCCCCAGAACGGCGAAACCTGCAAATCCTGAAAGCCGCAAAGCCATGAGTTGGTTTTACCTGCGAACCGTTAACGTTTGTCAAAATGATCCGGACGCCGACCGCCGGTCAAGACGTAGCGTGTGAAAGTTTCGCTATGGTCCGGCGATGTTGCATTTGCCCCACAAATCAGTGCCCTAGGGCAGATTCTGTGGCCGAAAAGCCATAAATCGCACGTCTATACCTATGCGCGCATTAGTGGAGTGGTGTTCAACATCGCGGATTCACCGACTCGGGCGCGATCTGGAGCGGTCCGGGACCGTTCGATCAGACCGGTGCGGGGTTGCCGTAATCCTGCGGGCCGAGGCCTTCCAAATGTTGACTGGTGAAACTCTCGATGGCGTCGGCGACGCCCTCGGATTCCTCGAAGCGCGCGATGTGGTAAAGCGCGTCGCCTTCATTGACCACGGGCAGGTGGGCGCGGCCGATGACGATACCCGTTGCCGGCGCGGTGACGAAAGTTTCGTGTTCCCCGAATGCATCGGCGACGGCGCCGAGACGCTCACCTTTCTTAACCCTGGCGCCGATGGCGGTGATGGCGCGGAACAATCCGGACTGCGGCGCGCGCACCCAGGTCGAGCCCTTCGCCTCGACGGCATTGACCGGCGCCGACTTGGCACGCCGGGTGCTTTGCTTCAGCATGCCGATGGCGCGCATGACATTGCGGATGCCGCGCACGCCGGCACGGATCGCAAGCTGATCGAAACGCAGCGCCTCGCCGGCTTCGTACAGTAAAATTGGAATGCCTTTTTCCGCCGCCATTTGACGCAGCGACCCGTCGCGCAGGTTGGCGTTGATGATCACCGGCGTGCCGAACGCCTGGGCCAGTTTCTCCGTTTCCGCATCGCCGAGGTTGGCGCGGATGTGGGGATGGTTGAAGCGGTGCAATCCGCCCGTATGCAGATCGATGCCGTAGTTGGCCCGGCTGAGAATCTCTTCCGTAAACGTATACGCGAGCCGCGCGGTCAGTGACCCGTGCTCCGAGCCGGGAAAGGACCTGTTGAGATCGCGCCGGTCCGGCAGGTAACGGGAGTGAGTCACGAACCCGTAGACATTGACGATTGGCACGGCAATCAATGTGCCGCGCAGGCTGTTCAGAGCCGCGCCGCGCAACAGGTGGCGGATGATTTCGACGCCGTTGATCTCATCGCCGTGAACCGCCGCGGAGACAAACAGGACGGGGCCGTCCTGGCGTCCATGGACGACATGCACGGGCATGGCAATCGGTGTGTAGGTCGACAGGTTCGGCAGCTCGATGTTAACCGTCTGCCGGGATCCGGCCTTGATCTGTTCACCGCAGAATTCGAATGGAGCGCGTGGCATGGCCCTATTCTACGTCAGCCCTGGCCTTTGGTCTTGGTTTTGTTGGGCTCGGCGTTTTTCTCGATGAAGTCGATGATCATGCCGGCGACATCTTTATTGGTCGCGCCTTCGATGCCTTCGAGCCCAGGCGACGAGTTGACCTCCATCACCACCGGTCCGTGATTCGACCGCAGCATATCGACACCGCAAACATTCAGGCCCAGCGCCTTGGCGGCGCGCACAGCGGTGGAGCGTTCTTCCGGCGTGATTTTAACGCTCTTGGCCGAACCGCCGCGGTGAATGTTGGAACGGAAGTCGCCCTCGGCCCCGGTGCGCTGCATCGCCGCGATCACTTTGCCGCCGATGACAAAGGCGCGGATGTCGCTGCCGCCGGCCTCCTTGATGAACTCCTGCACCAGAATGTTGGCATTGAGACCGCCGAAGGCTTCGATCATCGACTTGGCGGCTCCCTTGGTTTCACCGAGCACGACGCCGATGCCCTGAGTGCCCTCAAGCAGTTTGATCACGCAGGGCGGACCCTGGACCAGTTCGATGAGCTCTTCAGCCTGCTTGGTTTGATGCGCAAAGGCGGTGAGCGGCAGACCGATGCCACGCCGGGACAGAATCTGCATGCTGCGCAGCTTGTCGCGCGAGCGGCCGATGGCGACAGATTCATTGAGGGGATAAACCCCCATCATTTCAAACTGGCGCAACACGGCGAGACCGTAAAAGGTGATGGATGCGCCGATACGCGGAATCACCGCATCGATACCCTTCAGCACCTCGCCGCGGTAGCGCACCTCAGGACGATGTGCCGCGATTGCCATATAACACTTGAGGGTGTCGACAACGCGGATGTCATGGCCGCGTTCTTCCGCCGCCTCGACCAACCGCTTGTGCGAGTAGAGGTTGGGATTGCGGGCCATCATCAGCAGGTCCATGAAGTTTTCCTTTCGGGGAGGCGGCTCAGCCGAGTTCAGCTAACCACGCAAAGCCCAGTCTTTCTATTTGATTCTGGTTAAGTAGGAGTGGCCGGGATCGACGACGAAACGGCGGCGCACTGCCTGACGGCCCAGCAGCATTCGGAAACCCATTTCGTCCCGGTTGGTCAGCGTCAATTCAATCGGCCAACTATACTTACCGGCAACAAGCATCGTCCTGATCACATACCTTTCTGTACTCTTGCCGCCGGAATCAGTGACTTCGCGCTGATCGACGACAAGAGCCGTACACTCAACCTCAGGGATTTTCTTACGCTGCGCCGGATGAACGAAGAAGCGCACGTAAGTGGCATTGTCTTTGGTGAACTGTTTGATGCGATAGGCATGCAGCGCTGACGTACGCGCGCCGGTATCGACTTTCACCTTGATCTTCTCGATGCCGAGATCGGGAAGACTGACCCACTCGCGCCAGCCGATGGCGGGCAAGAGTTTCTTGGATTTTTTTCGTCTGCGCGGCGGCGCTTCTGTCTCTTTGGGTTTCTTGTCTTTTGACGCCGGCACGCGGCCCCCGCGATCAGCCTCGATTGCGCGGGACCCTAACGGGTGGATGCCGAAAACGCAAGGTAACCGCCATTTTTCGCGTCATTCAAGGCACGGCACCACTTGGCACGGCGCGCTGAATGAGATTCACACCAATACCGTCATGATCGAAAAACAGCATTTCGTAGGACTGCGTGTCCGAGCCCTCCTGCGGAAACAGCACCATCGGCGGCGAGATGATCGGATAACCAGCCGCTTTCACCTTTTCATATATGCCGAAGATGTCGCCGCACAGGAACACCACCGCGGCATCACCAGTGTGCATGTGTGTGCGCGGTTCCGGGCGTGGCGCCGGTGGATCCTCCAGATACTGAAACAGACCCAGGTTGGCATAGAGCAAATCGCCGGATTGCAGGATGCAGACTTTGATCGGCTTGTCTTTGGTGCCGACGATGGCATCAAGACGTTCGCCCTCGAGCAGCCGCTCTATGCGCGGGCGCAGACCGAGAATGTCGCGGTACAGTTTCAAAGACTCATCGATGTCGCGCACGAAATGTGTCGAACGCATCATCGGCGCCAGAACAAACCCTTCGGGTACGTCTGGTTCTTTGGGTTCAGCGGTCATGGCAGTCCTTCAAAGCTGAGCGGGGCCGGCGCGAAGTTGGCGGCGTCGTTTGGATCCCCTTCGCCGGTATAGCGCGCCGTGTCCGGATAGTCATACACCGGCCGGGATTTGGTCACGGTGCCGGAATCGAGCGGCCAGGCGTTAGCACCCGGCAGAGACATATCGCCGTCACGGCGGTACCCGATCAGGGTGCCGGGCGCGGTCCCGTCTTCGACCCATGCCGTCATTTCCGAAACCCAGTCGAAGGTGTCGACGCCCGGTCCGCCGCGACAATGATTCATGCCCGGCACCAGATACAGACGCATGAAGTCGTCGGCTTTGTCCTCGCCGCCGACGACGCGTTCGACCTTCTGTACGTATTCGACCAGCGGTTCGGAATTGAGCGCGTCGTTGATGCCCTGATAGGTGATCAGCTTGCCGCCGCGGCGTTTGAAGTCGGTCAGATCCGGATTGCTCGGCGCTTGCAGGAAACCCTTAGTGAACAGGCGCGGATAATCGCTGTTGGGATCGAAGGTGCCGGCGTCGTAAGTCGGACCGGGATCGTAATCGAACCAGGTATACCGCAGACGATCCTGCGCCATTGGTTCGAACGTGCCCGTCTCTCCGGCTTCGTTGAGGATATAGCGCATCAGTTCGAGTTCGCCGCCCTTGGGCACGCCCCAACTGACGCGCAAGCCGCCGTCGAGAAACGCGCCCTCATACAGGCGCTCCATGGATGCGATTTGATCTTTGGTCAGGCAAGAGTCGGACGCGCGGCCACGTTTACATTGCAGGACCGTGAGGTCCGGCTGGCACGCCCAGGGGTCGTCGATGACGCCGTCCTCCAACCCATCGGCAGAATCGCATTGGCGCATCACTTCGTCGTGCACCATGGGAATCTGACTTTGGCCGAGGATGGCCTTGCCGTTTTTGTCGAGGTTGGTGAGCGTGCGCCAAAAGATGTTGATGTAGGCTGGTTCGATGCCGGCCGGCGCGCCGGCGATGATGCCGTCGAAGTGCCACGGGAAACGCTGCGCCAGCATGAGGCCCTGACGGCCGCCGGTGGAGCAACCGCGCCAATAGGCATGATCGATATCGGTTCCGTAGTACGCCGCGACGATCGCTTTGGACGCCAGTACCGCTTTGTGGGTGCCGCGGTAGGCGTAGTCCAGTTCCTGCTCGAGGTTGTTATAAGCCCATTCGCCAGAGCGCATGATAGTGTTGTAGTCGGGGCGCCCGCCGGTCCACTCTTCCGTCGCCAGCGGCGCGGAGCGGCCCATATCGGTGGTCGCCACGGCGGTGCCGCGCGACAACGGATCGTCTGCATTCTCGATGATGCGCACGCCGCACAAGGTGCCGCAGCCTTCCATGTGAAAGCGGCCGTTCCAATCCGCCGGCAGGCGCACCTGAATACCGACCTGGGGGGCGACATAGCCGATGACATCGCAAAAAGCGGGCAAGCCGCCGGCCGCCTCGACCCAGCGGGTGCCGGTGATCTGCGTCGGCGCATCGGGCAGGGCCGAAAAACTCCGCATTGCCAGCGCCCGGCAAGAGGCCGGGTCGGCGGCGGCGGCGTTGGCGTAAACCGAACAGGCCAATAGACCGGCCGCAAACACTGTCAAATGACGCATGATCCCCTCCCTTGCCACGCACGCGGCAAAGACTAGAAGCCGGACGCCGGGAGGGCTAGGCCCCACAGTGAACTTCGAGGGAACGCGGTGCGATTTTCCCTGAATTTCCGTGGATTTCCGGGTTCGACATGAAAATTTCCGGGCCATGCTTTATATTGAGAGCATGACATCCGTCTCCGGCATATCGGCTAAAAGCCAGCTTGCGTCTATCGCCGCCTCGACCAAGGGCGCGGCGGCCCAGGCGAAGTACGCTGCCGGCGTCCAGGCGGAACGCGATAAGGTGGCCAAGTCGATCGTCGCGCCGGAACGGCTAGAAGAGACGCGCCAGAACCTGAGCCAGACTGAGACATTCGAAGCCGACGACACTTTCGCGCATACGGAAGGGCAGAAGGTGCGCGGCGGCCGGCTTGATCTGATCGTCTGAGACCGGCTCGAGATCCCGCAATAACCGCGTCGATTCAGCGCGTTGAGCGAATTCCTGCGGAGTCTGGGTGCGATGATTTGAAACCGGTGATTTCGCCCCTATATGAAACCCATGATTGACCTGTCGCCCTTTAAATTCAGGCCCAAGTTCGCGCCTTCCCTGGCTGCTGCGCAAGCGGCGTCGGCGTCGGCGATGCATGCTCAGGCGATCCAGGCCAGGCGCGATGCCGCGGCCAAGACCGTCGTTGCGCCCGAGCGCCTGGACCAGACCAGGGCCAATCCGAACCTCAACAACACGTTCGAGGCGAACGACACGTTCGCCAACGCCGAGGCCCAGAAGGTGCGTGGCGGCCGGCTCGACCTCATCATCTGAGGCACGTCTTTAACCGCGCGTCGGTTGGCTCGGGGGATCGTTCAATCCCATTCGCCCGAATCCTCGTACACACCTATTATTGTAACGGAGCGTGGGAGAGGAGGCGCCGCCATGCTGATGAACACCTGGTACGTCGCCGGCTGGAGCGACGACGTCGGCACCGAGCCGAAACAAGCCAAGCTGCTCGGCCAGGACTTTGTTCTGTTCCGCGACGAAGCGGGCACGCTGCATTGCCTATCCGATATCTGCATTCATCGCGGCGCGTCCCTGTCCGCCGGACGCGTGACCAAGGGCTGTATCGAGTGCCCCTATCACGGCTGGCGTTACCGCGGTGACGGCGCGGCGGCGGAAATTCCCGCCCACCCCGGCGTGCGCATTCCCAAGCGCGTGCGTGTCGACAGCTACCCGGTGCAGGAAAAATACGGTTGGATCTGGGTGTTCCTCGGCGATGCGCCGGAGCAGGAGCGCCCGCCGCTGCCGGAGTTTCCAGAGTTCGACATGCCGGGACGCCGCACCATCCGCGGTACCTTCACGTGGAATGCGAACTACGGCCGCGTCGTCGAGAACGGCGTCGACTTCGCCCATGCGGCGTTCGTGCATCCGTCCTTCGGTGACCGTGACGATGCCGAAATCAAGGACTACCAAATCGAGAAGCACGAATGGTCAGCGAACGCGCGCATCGCCATGCGCCCGCCGCCGTACAAGGGCATCTGGGGATTTAAGCGCAAGGAACGCTCGGACGTGATCGCCCGGCCCGAGTGGCACATCGCCGGGATGAGCGTGATCCTGCGTCTGCAGATCACTGACGACTGGGACAATGCGCTGTTCGACGTCAACACGCCGATCGATGAAAACACGACGCTGACGTACTGGCAGCTTTCGCGCAATTTCTTCACCCAGAAATTCTTCGATGCCGACACCTACCGCCGCACCATGAAAATCTTCCTGGAAGATCACGCCGTGCTGCGCAAACTCAACCCAGTGGAATTGCCGCCGTCATTGAACCAAGAGTTTTCAATGGAGTCCGATGCGATGATGGTGGCGTTCCGCCAGAAGCGCGCCGAGCTGTACCGGCGCGGCTGGGGCGTCGACATCAAAACATACGAAGACGAATTCGGCGACCGCAAGGCCGCGGTGATCCCGAGCCCGGGGCGGGGCGAAGATCCGAAAGGCTGGGTGCTGCCGGAAGTGCCGCGTCTGTCACCGGAAGGCGAACCGATGAAGATTGCTGCCGAGTAGGCCCTACGGTTTTTTGAAGCGTACTAAGAATCTACATGTGTGGTCGCGCAGGCCCTTCTCGAAGGGAATCTTGTCGCGGGTGTCGTTTTCGTTTTCCAGACACTCCGATTCGCCGTCGAGCACGAAGCCGTGGGCGGTGACTTCGTCGATCAACGCGCACTTTTCGATGCGGTGACACTCGTGGGCATCGTCGAAGCCCTTACCCGGACGCGCGGCGTGATCGAGCACGCCGAAGATGCCGCCAGGTTTGAGCGCATCGTGAATCACCTTGAGCAGATCGGCGCGGTCGACATCCATGTAACAGACGTCATGGTAGGTCATGATCATGAACACGGCGTCGAGATCGCCGGGCAGGCCGGGTGAGACGACTTCGCCAACCAGCGGCGTGATGTTGGTCAGGCCGTAATCCTTGATGCGCTCCTCGATCGGATTGACGCCCTTGCGCCGGGCAATGCTCGACGGCGCGTTGTGGGCGTAGACATGCCCGTCGTCGCCGACCGCAGCCGACAGCAGCCCGGAAAAATACCCGCCGCCAGATTGCAGCTCTGCCACTCTCATGCCCGGTTCAACGCCGAAGAAGGTCAGCACCTGATCCGGCTTGCGCCCGGCATCGCGGTTGCGTTCCTGCTCGGAGCGGGCCTCGCAGGCGCAGGCGGCGGCAATGTGTGCGGGCACGGCGGTCATGGTCGGCTCCCCGGTTGATTGCAGACGGGTCATCAGGGCGTAAGATAACCCTGATTCGGGAAGGGAGGCACGTGCAATGTCGGATGCAAATACCGCGACCCACCCGCGCGCTGAGATCGGCCGCGAGCGCCGCCGCTCCATGCAGGTGCGCCAGTCGCTGATTGCCGCGCTTGAGGCCGCGCCTGCGGGCGACGACAGCCACGCCGCTCTGGTCGAGGCGGCGGCGGAGTACATGATCACGGCGATGACCCGCTTGGACGTCCAGGACATGGCGATTCTGGTGCGGCTGAAAACGCGTATTCCCAAGGATCACACCGAAGCCCATAAGGGATTGGTCGATCTGGATGCCCGCCAGGCCAAGGCCCGGTTTGAGACAAAAGCGCTGGCCGAGGCCCTGACCGCCTACCGGGATGGCGGACGGGACAATTTCGCCGGGTTTGACACGGCGGTGCGGCACTATCATCAGGTCATGACGTCGATGATGACGCCGCGCAAGAATCCCTACGAACCGTACACCAACACCCTGTTCGACGACACCGACTGGACCGCTATCGCCGGTGTGACCGACGCCAGCACGGCGACCGAAGCGGAACAGTTCGCGGCGGTGAGGGCGGCCGCGCCGCCGGACATGGACCCTGACGGCTATTCGGGCACCCACGGCCTCAAACCGTCGCATATTGCGAAACCGACGTAGATCGCGCCCGGGTTACGGTTCAGGCACCACCCACACTTCGCCGGGAGCGAGGGCGCGGAACATATCTTCGCCGACACCGGCCGCGGCGCGCTGAGCTATGAATTCGGTCAGCGCGACGTCGTAGCCGTCGTCGGCAAGCGGAAACGTATTGAAGTGATGGGCGAGGCTGTACGCCGCGCCGAGATCGCTATGCGCCTTGATGGCGTCGCGCGGGTTCATGTGCGGGTAGGCCATGAACCACTCCGGCAGATAGGCGCCGATCGGCAGAATGGCGAGCCTGGGCGTGCCGTAGTCCCTCGCGGCGGCACGGAACAACTGCCCATCGCCGTAGCCCGTGTCACCGGCGAAGTAGATCGATCCGCCCGGCGCTTGAATGATGAAGGCCGCCCACAGAGCCTTGTTGCGATCGCCCAAGCCACGCGCCGACCAGTGTTGCAACGGCGCGAGATGCACCGTCACCTCATCGGACAAAGAGGCGTATTCGCCCCAATCGTACTCCTCGACTGCAATGTCAGTGTCGTGATTCACGATCGTGCGGGCGTTGCCGAGCGGCACGATGACGCGCGGGCCAGAGTGCGCGGCGAGGCGGGACAAGGTGTCGAGATCGAGGTGGTCGTAATGATTGTGGCTGATCACCACCGCATCGATGGGCGGTAAATCTTCAAAAGCGATGCCCGGCGCGTTGACGCGTTTCGGCCCGGCGAAGCCGAACGGACTGGCGCGCTCCGACCAGGTCGGGTCGGTGAGAATGTTGAGCCCGGCGGTTTGAATCAGCACCGTGGCATGCCCGACAAAGGAGACGCGCAAGTCATCATTGGCGATGCGCGGCGGCGGGGTGTCGGCAAACACGTTCTCGAGCCACTCCGGCCAGGCGCCCTTGTCGCGGGTGCGCTGCCATTTGAGAAAATCGCCGAAGTCGCGCTCCATCGGCGCACCGGGCAGAAAGAACCGCACGCCATCGAAGTGATCGGATTCCGGCCCGGAGTAGTACACCGTCGCGCATGCGGTCAGCAGCGCGGCGCAAACAAGCGTGAGGCGTCTCATCTGCGCGAGGCGGACCGGGCGGCAGCGGCGACCTGAATCAAGGCGCGCTCGATCAGCGCCTGGGCCGGCATGTCGGTGGACTTGGCCTGCAGTTCGGCGGTGGTCAGCAGTTCGAGCCCGCGCGCCAGCAGCGCCGGCTTCCAGCGCCCGGCCTGGGTTTTGAACTGGCCCTTGCGCTTGAAGAACACCGGCGGACGCAGCTTCATCATCGCCTGATCGAGGGACGTGCCGCCGTGGACTTCGTGCAGCCGCATGAGATGACGCGACGCGGCGGTGAGTACGGAGATCGGCGAGGTGCCCTCCGCCATCATGCGGCCGTAGACGCGCTGCACCGTCGGCTGGTCGCCGTCGGCCATGGCGTAGACCAGATCGTCGAGATCGAACGCCGCAGTGTCGCCGACGCAGGCCATGGCATCGTCGAGCGTAATCTTTGATCCGTCATCGCTGCCCTTGTAGAGCACCAGCTTCTCGATTTCCTGGCGGCTGAGGCCGCGGTCGCCGCCCATGTGCGCGACCAGCCAGGACAGCGCGTCCGGATCGATCGACAGACCGGCCTGTTGCAGGCCGTCGCGCACGACCTGATCGAGTGCGCGGTTGTCGTCGGCGTAGCACGGCAACGCGGCGGCATTGTCCGCGCCTTCGAACAGTTTGCGCAATGACGAACGCGGCCCGAGATCGCCGCCGAGAAAAATCAGCAGCGCGTCGCCGACGAGGGTGTCGAGCACGTCTTCAACGGTCTTCGAGATTCCGTCGGTGGCGTCGCGTACACGCACCACGCGCCGTCCGCCGGTGAGCGACATCGCCGCGGCTTCGTCGGCGAGGCGGGCGGGATCGCCCTTGAGCACATCGGCGTCGAGTTCGGCCAAGCGGAACGGATCGGGATCGCCCTTGAGCACGGACTCCGCCAGCAGCTTGGCACGCTCGCGCACCAGACCGGCGTCGGGACCGTACACGAGCACAGCCTGGGCCTTGGCGTCGGGAGACTTGGCGAAGGCGTCGGCTCGGCCGGCTTGAACTTTCACCATGGGCTTTTAGCGCTGCGCCTGCTGCTGGGTGCGGTCGAAATAGACCGCCACCCGGGTGCGGATTTCCTCGCTGATCTGACGCAAGGCGCGCGCTTCGGCATCGCGCTCGGAGGCGATGGTGGCGTACTGATCGTCGAGGATATTGTAGGACACGGTGGCGCGCACACGGTCGCGTAACAGGCGGCTGTCGCCCTCCCACAACACGAAGGTTGCCGTGAGAATGAGATTGGCGCGCGAGGTGGTGGAGTCCTTGCGCACGCCGAGCTCCTGGGTGCGCGCGGCGAGGCGGACCTGGAGATCGTAGCGGTTCGGCGCGCCGCCGCCGGGCCGCAGTTTCTCATTGAGCTGCTGACGCAGCACCATGCCGCGGCGCTCGGCGATGGGGCGCACGTCGATCCGCGCAAGCTCCTGGGTGACCGAGGCGGACGCGGCATCGCCGCTGGCGGCGAGGTACTCCGGCGTCGCGTACATCGGCGTGAAACCGCATGCGGCGAGGGCGCAGGAGATAAGAACGGCGGCAACAAATCGCATGGCATGTTTAGGCCGCAGCGTCCGGACAGTGTCAAGCGCGGAACATCGCCGCCAGCCGGGCGACAAAAAGTCTCCGCCGCACTTTGCGCGAAACGAGCCCATGCACGCCGCCCAACCGGGCGGGTGGGGGCCTTTTTAGTGAATGATTTGAAAGAGTTAGGATTTTCATCAAACGAGCCCATGCACGAAACACGGAAGAACTCTATTTCGCCTCCAGACAGGTGCGTGGCATAGTCTGCCCGAAATTCGGAGAGAGTTAGAAAATGAAATCACCTTTAATTGCCGCGCTGATGGTCCTGCTGGCCGCCGCGCCTGCGTTTGCCCAATCCAACGCCGACGTCATGGCCTCGACCGCCACCGCCGCCGAGGCCAACGCCGGGCCGCTGCACACGGTGACCTTCATCACCCCGGACCTGCCTGGCCTGCGCGCGCTGTACGAAGCCGGCATGGGCCTGACGGTCGACGGCCCGTTCGACATCGGCGCCGAGGAACGCGCGACACAGCGCGCCCTGTGGGGCATGCCCGCCGACATCGGCTACGAGGTCTATCTGATGCATCGCCCGGCCGTAGCGGACACGGTGCAGATGCGCGTGCTGGTCACCGACTTGGCAACACCGCCGATGCGCGACAGCTGGAACCGCCAGCAGCTCGGCCCTTACGGCATGGGCTTCCCGACTCTCGACGTCGACGCCTGGGACGAACACCTGTTGGGTCTGGGCTTCGAACGCGCCGTACCGGAGGTCGAAGAGTTTCAGGTCACGGCGCCGAACGGCGACGTCTACCCGGTGCGCGAGGCGCCGTTCTTCGGACCGGAGTATTTGCGCATCATCGCCATCGGCCGCGGCGGCGGACGGCCGCAGGTGGGCGTGTTCGATGACGCAACAGGACGCGGCGGCCCGGTGTACGCAACGCAGATCGTCGAAGACGCCGACGCCATGATCGCCTTCTTCACCACCGTTTTGGATATGGAATTGCGCTCGGACCGCACCTGGGACGAATACGAAATCCCCTTCCGCTTCGCGCTGATTCATTCCAAGGGTTCGCAGACGGGTCATACGCCGCTGGTGGAATACGCGCGCGACCATAACATCCCCGGTCTCGCACCGCCGCGCCCGCCCAACCGCGGCATGGCGATGTGGACGTATCAAGTGAAGGACCTCGACGCCATTCTCGCCCGCGCCGAGGCCGCTTCGTATCCCGTTCACAGCGGATCGGTGCGCTACGACGATACGGTTCTGGGCAGCGTGCGCTCTGCAACGTTCCTGGCGCCGAACGGGTTCATGGTCGAGGTGTTTGAGCCCGGCTAGCGCCGTGGCCCGGCCCGCGCTTACCCGCCGTATCTGCGACTCCCCCTACGGCCAGATTCACTATTGGGTCACGGGCACGGGACCGCATCTGACTCTGTTTCATCAGTCCGCCCAGTCGTCGGTGGAATACGAACGCATCGCGCCGCTCCTGGCCGATGCCTTTACGGTGGTCGGCCTCGATCTGCCGGGCCATGGCCGCTCCGATGACCCGCCCCATGAAATGGAGATGGACGACCTGACCGCCTCCGCCCTCGCCGTTTTGGACGACGCGGGCGTGGAGCGCACCCATGTGCTGGGACACCACGGCGGCGTCAGCCTAACCCTTGATCTCGCCACCAAGCACCCCGCGCGCGTGGACAAGGTGATTCACTCCGGCGGCGGCACGCGCACGGAAGAGGAATTCGAGGCACTGAAGAACATGCCGATGACGCGGGACCTGCCGTTGGACGAGGCTGGAGACTTCCTGGCCCAGACCTGGAGTGTGTACCGCCGTATGAGTGCGCAAAAGACTCCGCCAAACATCACCCTGTTACCGCTTGTAGCCGGGCTTCAGGCGCGGCTGCGCCCCTTTGACATGCACCAAGCCCTGTATCGCTGGGACGCCGAGGCGGCGCGGGCCAAGTTCGATAAAGAGACCTTGCTGATCAAAGGCACTGAAGATCTTTTTGGCGGGAACGTCGCCGACCGGCATGCGCACATGCCCGGCAGCACCTATGTGGAAATTCCAGACGGGGGCGCGTGGCTGTTTTACGAGCAGCCCGAAGCCTGCGCAAAAGCGGTGCGGGCGTTTTTGCTGGCGGACTAGCGGAGTTTTGAGACGAAGCTGCCGCGCGGGGTGAAGCCGTCGGGGCGTTCACTCTCAAAGTTCGGCAGCACACCGGTTGAGATTGAGTTTGTCCATGACCCGCCCACCACTCGCTGAGTCGCGAGAGCGTCGCACGGATACGCCGCAGGACAAAGGCGGGGTGGTTAGCCGACGACGACGTTGACGATCTTGCCGGGGACGACGATGACCTTGCGCACCTGCTTGCCGTCCATCTGCGCCTGCACGGTCGGCAGTTTGAGCGCTTCGGCCTCGCAAGTGTCCTTGTCGGCATCGGCGGCGACGTCGATGGTGCCGCGCATCTTGCCGTTGACCTGAACCGCCAGGGTGATCGTGTCTTCGACCAGCATCGCGGGATCGTGTTTCGGCCACGGCTGATCGACCAGCAATCCGTTTCCGCCCAGCGCCGACCACATCTCTTCGGTGATGTGCGGCATCAGCGGATTGGCGAGACGCGCTAGCGTTTCCACGGCGAAGCGGCGTGCCGGCGCGGAGGCTTTTTCAGCGTCACCGATGGTGTTGGAAAATTCGCGGATGTGGGCGACGGCGGCGTTGTAGCGGAAATCTGCCAGCGCATCGGTCACTTGCGCGATGGCCTTGTGCGCCGCCTTGACCAAAGACGCGGACGGCTCATCATGGGAATCCACGGCCGGCAGATCGGTGGCGGACGCATCGACGTCCTGCATCAATCTCCACAGGCGATTCAAATACCGCCACGCGCCTTCGATGCCGGCGTCGGTCCATTCCATGTCGCGTTCGGGCGGAGAGTCCGACAGCATGAACAGCCGCGCCGCGTCTGCGCCGTAGGTGCCGATGATGTGCGCCGGGTCGACCGTGTTCTTCTTCGACTTCGACATCTTTTCCGAGCGGCCGACATGAACATGGGTGTCGTCGGTCAGGCGGACGTAGCGTCCGTCGTCGAAGCGTTTGATTTCGTCAGGCGACAACCAGGTGCCGTCCTCGCCACGGTAGGTTTCGTGGCCGACCATGCCCTGGGTGAACAAGCCGTCGAACGGCTCGGCGACGGAGAGGTAGCCGCAGTCCTTCAGGGCGCGGGTGAAGAAGCGGGAATAGAGCAAGTGCAGCACCGCGTGTTCGACGCCGCCGATGTACTGATCGACCGGCAGCCACTGATCGGCGAGCGCCTTGTCGAAGCCGAGCGACTCATTTTTCGGATCGCAGAAGCGCGCGAAGTACCACGAGCTTTCAAAGAAGGTATCGAAGGTATCGGTCTCCCGCTCGGCATCCTTGCCGCACGAAGGGCATTTCGTTTTCTTCCACGTCGGATGACGCGCCAGCGGATTGCCCGGCTGATCGAACGTCACATCCTCCGGCAGGGTGACCGGCAGGTCGGCGTCGGGCACGGGCACGGCGCCGCAGCTATCGCAGTGGATGACCGGGATCGGGCAACCCCAGTAGCGCTGGCGGGAAACGCCCCAGTCGCGCAGGCGGAACTGCACCACGCCTTCGCCCTGTTTGTTGGCTTCGATCTTTTCGATGGCGGCGCGCTTGGCGGCGTCGACCTCGAGGCCGTCCATGAACTCCGACTTGATGGCGACGCCGTCGCCGGTGAAGGCTTCATCGCCCTCTTCGAGACGCTTGGCGAAGTCCGCCGCGTCCGCGTCCTTGGGCGCGACGACGCAGATCACCGGAAGGCCGTATTTGCGGGCGAAATCCATGTCGCGCTGATCGTGACCCGGGCAGCCGAAGATGGCGCCGGTGCCGTAATCCATCAGCACGAAGTTGGCGACGTAGACCGGCACTTCCCACTCCGCATCGAACGGATGCTGCGCGGTCAGGCCGGTGTCGAAGCCTTTCTTCTCCGCTTTTTCGATTGCCTCTTCCGAGGTGCCGAGCCGGTTGCAGTCGGCGATGAAGTCCGCGAGCTCTGTGTTCTGCTCGGCCAGCTGTACCGCCAGAGGATGATTGGGCGAGATGGCGCAGAACGACGCGCCGAACAGTGTATCGGGCCGGGTGGTGAAGACGTCCAGTTTGTCTTTTAGCGGCGTGCCGTCCGGCGTCAGGATCGTCCATTGCAGGCGCGCGCCTTCGGAGCGGCCGATCCAGTTGCGCTGCATCAGGCGCACTTTATCGGGCCAGCGCTCCAGCACGTCGATGGCCTGCAACAAGTCGTCGGCGTACTGCGTGATTTTCAGGAACCACTGATTGAGCTTGCGCCGCTCCACCGGCACGCCGGAGCGCCAGCCCTTGCCGTCGACCACCTGTTCGTTGGCAAGAACGGTGTTTTCCACCGGATCCCAGTTGACCCAGGACTCCTTGCGGTAGGCGAGACCGTGTTTCAGAAAATCCAGGAACATCTTTTGTTCGTGGCGGTAGTACTCCGGCTCGCAGGTGGAGATCTCGCGGCTCCAATCCAGCGACAGGCCGAGCGGCCCGAACTGCGCGCGCATGTCCTTGATGTTCTGGCGCGTCCAGGTGCCGGGATGGACGCCGCGTTCGAGGGCCGCGTTCTCGGCCGGCAGCCCGAACGCATCCCAACCCATCGGGTGCAGCACGTTGAAGCCCTGCGCCTTGCGGAAACGGGCGACGACGTCGCCGAGGGTGTAGTTGCGCACGTGCCCCATGTGCAGACGCCCCGACGGATAGGGAAACATCTCGAGCACGTAGTACTTCGGTTTGTCCGAGGTATCCGGCGCGGCAAAGACATCCGCATCGGCCCACGCCTTCTGCCAGCGCGGTTCGACCTCTTTGAAATTATAGCGGGCGTCGCTCATCGCGGAGATCACCACATAAAAAGAGAATAGGCGATCAGCCCTCTTCAGCGACCGCCTGCATGCGCAGCTGACGGGCGCGGGTGAGCACCGCTTCCTCGAACTCGCCGGTGACTTCCGCGCCTACGGGCGCGTCGGACCAGCGGCCGCCGACGCCTTCGGTCTGGCGGAACACGGAGACCTTCAGACCGTCGGCGCGCAGGGCTCGGCCGAGGATGTAGATGTTGACCTTGAAGCGCTCGCCCGGAGTTTCCGGCGGCGCATACCAGTCGGTGATGATAACTCCGCCGAACGGATCGGCCGAGGCCAGCGGCATGAAGGAAATGGTATCGAGCGAGGCGCGCCACAGGAAGGCATTGACCGCGACCGCACCCTCGGTGCCCGAGGTGTTGGAATCCCCGAACAGGGTGATGCCGAGGCCGCCTTCGGTTTCCACGTCGCCGCGGAAATCCGGCGAGGTGCGGTAACTGGCGCCGGGGTCGTCGTTGCCGGAGCAGGCCGCCACGGCGAACGCGAGAAGGCCGGCGGCCAGGCAAGCGCTCGGGCGGGCAAAAAACGGGGTAACAGCCATGCGGCACACTCCTTGATTTCAGCGGGCCTTGAGTTCAGCGGGCCGGCCGGCCGTGCCGCAGGACAGACAGGGCCTGCGGACCGGGCTTTATAGCCAAAGGGCGCCCCTGCCGACAATGGCCGCGAGGCCGCGCGGCGGGTAAAAATTCTGAGGTTTTCAGCCTTTCGCGCAGGGCGGCTTTCATCAAACGATCATAAAGGCGTCAGGAAAACCTTAACACACCGTGGGTAGGGTGGCGCTGTGGCAAAATCATGGTCTCCCGAATGGAGCGAACACCGTTCCGGGCAGACCACCGCCAATCAGATTTTTACGGCCTAAGACCTCTCCGCCAGCGGCCGCCAGCTCGTAACCCCTCAGGCCCCGGTTGCTCAACCGGGGTTCTCCCCTCCCGGAAGGCGGCGCCCCCGCCTTCCTTTTTTTGCGTGCGCGCACGACTTTTTTGCGTGCTCGCACGCCTTTTTCGCGCGCCCACACACCTATTCTGGGATTCCCGGCACTGCGGCCCGCCTTTGCCGGCAGACTCAAACGGTCAGAAAACTGTCACAGAACTGACCGCATTCTTTCACCGTCCATCCGTAATTTGCGCTCAACCGGCGTTTGGGCCGGCCGATATGACGGAGTAATGACGGAATGAAGACAGGCATACGAGCCGCAGCCGCCGGATTGACGGTCGCGATCGGCATGGCGGCAACCGCCCAGGCGCAGACCCGCGACGATATTCAAACCCTCCAAGCGCAGATCAATTCCCTGCAAGCGCAATTGCGGAGCCTGGAGAAAAAGACGGAAGAGGCGGCCGACCTGGACAGTGTGCCGGAAATCAAGAAAGCCGAACCCGCTCCGGAAATGCGCACCCGCGACAAGATGTTCGAATGGAACCTGCGCGGGCGCATCTTTGCCGACAAGGCCTGGATCAATGATTCCGACGACAGCGCCAATATCGACGCCAGTGAATTCCGTACCGCGCGCCTGGGCATCGAAGGCAAGGCGTGGAAATCCGTGAAATACAAGATGGAAGCCGACTTCGCGGACAACGAGGTCGATGTAAAAGACGCGTATCTGGAATGGGGCGGTCCGGTGTCGATCACCATGGGCCAGTTCAAGACCCCCAACAGCATGGATGAGCAGACCAGCTCGCGCCACATCACCTTCATGGAACGCGCCACCTTTACCGATGCCTTCGACTTTGCCCGCGAGCTGGGCGTGGCGATCGGTGCCGGCACCGATACGGCATCCTTTACCGCCGGCGTGTTTCAAGGCGGCAACGGCACTGGCAACGAAGACGAGGGCTATGTCATCGCCGCACGCGGTCACTACGCCTTCGAACTGGAAAACGGCTGGGCCCATGTAGGCGCGTCGTTCCGCCATCGCGACATCGGCGACGATCAGAGCGACCTGCGCTATCGCGTGCGGCCGCCGGCGCATCTGTCGGACCGGTTCATCAACACGGGCCGCATAGCTGACTCCGATACGTTTTACGGCATCGAGGGTGCGGTGATTTACGGGCCGTTCCACGCCGCCGCAGAATACGGCATCCAGGAGGCCAATCTCTCCGCCCCGGCCGCCGGCCAGAGCGATCCGACCTTCGAGGGCTACTACATCGAAGCCGGCTGGTTCGTGACCGGTGAGCAGAAAGGCTACAAGGGATCGTCCGGCACCATGGACCGCCCGAAGGTCGACGCGCCGGTACACGAAGGCGGACTGGGTGCCTGGCAGATCGCCGCGCGCTACGACGTCACCGACCTCAGCGACGAAGGCATCTTCGGCGGCGAACAGGAAAACATCACCTTTGGCGTCAACTGGTACCTGAACCGCCACACCCGGATCATGGCCAATTACACGACTTCGGACGTCAAAGACGCGTTCCTGGTGGCCGCCAACGGCGCGGACGGCGCGAACGACATCGACTCCTTCGGCCTGCGCTTCCAGGTCGACTGGTAACCGCGACCTTCCAGGTCGACTGGTAAGATACGCTCCTGCACCGCGCAGAGCGGATAAAGGCCGCCGGGGGACGCTCCGGCGGCCTTTTTCATGTCGCGGCAAGACACCGCGAGTGTTCCGTTGCGGTGACAAGGACACTAAAGTACTGGGCTGTTCGAGCCCACCGCGGGCGACACTGTTAAGGCCCTGCCATGAGATACGTTCTGACCGCCGTTACAGCCTTCCTCGCGTCGGCCCATCCGACCGCAGGCGCGGAACAAATCCGCCTCTCCCTGGGCGGTAAGATGGAGCAGTACTTTTTCCTGACCGATACCGACCAGCTGCCCGGCGAAAACCTGAACGCCACCGGCGCGCTCTCGGATACGGAAATCTATTTCTCCGGCAGTACGGTGCTCGACAACGGGGTTGAGCTGTATGCCCGCGTCGAACTGGAAGGCGAGCGCACCAATCCCGGCCGCGATGCCGACGAACAATGGCTCGACATCAAAACAGCATTCGGAATGCTGCGCGTGGGCGAGACCGAGGGCTTCAATCACAACCTTGTTTACGAAACACCCTTCGTTGCCTACGAGGACGACGAGATCGTCGGCCGCGCGGTGCCGCGGCGCACGAGCATCGGCGTCAAGGAAATCCTGACCTTCGAACGATTCACCGGGGCTGCGTTTCACGTTGGCTACGAAAGCCCGGCCGTCGCCGGCTTTACCCTGGGCGCAAGCTACTTCCCGACGACAACGCAGGGCGAGGACAGTTTTTTCGACAAAAGCACCGCTGACAACAACGCCTGGGAAGTCACCGGCGCGTGGGAAGGCGATGTCGCCGGCGGCACCTTCGGCGTCGCCAGCGGGTACTTCAACAGCCAGTCGCGGACCGGCGGGCTCGACGGAGAGCGAGCCTGGAACGTTTCCGCTCAGCTCGAACGGGGTGGCTGGACGTTCGGCGGGACGT
Source organism: Rhodospirillaceae bacterium (assembly GCA_038148375.1). Taxonomy (GTDB): domain Bacteria; phylum Pseudomonadota; class Alphaproteobacteria; order Rhodospirillales; family Rhodospirillaceae; genus CAWUEX02. The sequence goes on from JAYQVH010000001.1 coordinate 331,309, forward strand.
ACATCAGGTCGACACCGGAAGACGAGTTGAACTCGACCGCGTTTGGCCTCGCCGGTACGTACGAGATCGGCCCGTGGGGTGTGGGCGCGTCGTACCTCAGGGTGCGCGCCGATGCGACGCCGAACGCCCTGATCAGCGACAAGATCGACCAGGGCAAGGTCGAGGCGTCTTACATTCTTGTGCGCGGCATCAAACTCGGCATGACCGGCTTCTGGGTCGGTCAGGAACCCGCGGGCGGTCCGGAATTCGACGACCTCGGGCTGATCAGCTCCGCCATTCTCCGGTTCTGATCGCGGGCGTGTCGAACGGCGACGCAGACCTGAAGCCGGTTATTGGCGACTGGCTGGCCGCGCGAGCGGACGTCAACGGCGGCGCCCTGGCGCTGCATGACCTCGCCACCGGGCGCGCACACAGCTACCGCGATTTTCTGGAGCGCAGCCAGCGCATCGCCGGGGTATTGCATGCCACCTATGCCATCTCACCGGGCGACCGGGTCATGGTGCTCGCCCACAACTCCACCGACCTTTATGAAATCCTGATGGCGTGCTGGCGCATCGGCGCGGTGTACATGCCGGTTAACTGGCGCTTGGCCAAAGCCGAGATCAGCGACATCGCCGCCGACGCGACGCCCCGCGTCATCATCGCCGATACAGAATTCGCAGCGCTGGTCGATGGCCTCGACATTCCGCAATGGATGCGCGGCGACGGCGCGGACGATCCGTTCGAGACCGAGTTGGCTGCGGCCGACCCCGTCACCTCCTTTTTCGACGCCACACCGGACACGATGACGACGCTGCTTTACACCTCCGGCACCACCGGAGAGCCCAAGGGTGTGATCGGCACTTGGCGCATGCAGGCGATGGCCGTGCGCCAAGCCGCGCATGTCTTGCTCGGTGAGCGCACCAACACACTGACCGCGGCACCGATGTTTCACACCGCCGGACTGAATTCCTTTTCCCTGCCGTCGTTCTATTACGGCGGCGCGGTGCATATCATGCGCCGCTGGGATGCGCCGCTCGCATTGAAATGCCTGAGTGATCCCGACATTGGCATCACCCACACATTAGGTGTGCCGGTGCAGTTTCAGCAGATGGCGGCGCTGCCGGAATTTGAATCGGCGCGTTTTCCCACCGTCAACCGCGCCGGCGTGGGTGCGGCGCCGGTCACTGAAGATCTGCTCAAGACATTTCAGGACAAGGGCCTGATGCTGTGCAACTCCTACGGCATGACCGAGGTCTTCGGCGTCGCCACCCTGCCGCCGGAACGCGCGCAAGACAAACTCGGCGCCGTCGGCTGGCCGGTCATTGGCAGCGAGGTGCGCATCGCCGATGACTCCGATACGCCGGTGGCAAATGGGGTCATGGGCGAAATCCAGATCAAAAGCGAAGGGGTGACGCCCGGCTACTGGAACGCGCCCGAACAATCCGCGGCGAGCCGCACCGCTGACGGCTGGCACAAGACCGGCGACGTCGGCCGCCTTGATGACGACGGCGCGCTGTATGTGGTCGACCGCAAGAAAGACATGTTCATCTCCGGCGGCGAGAACGTCTATCCGGCGGAGATCGAAAACGTGCTGGCCGATTGGCCGGAGGTGCGCGAGGCCGCGGTGATCGGTGTGCCCGATGAGACCTGGGGCGAGGTCGGCCACGCGATTATTGTTCTAACAACCGGCGCGGCGCTCGACCTCCATGAAGTTCAGCAGCGTTGCACCGAACGCCTTGCCCGGTTCAAAGTGCCCAAACACGTCAGCTTCATCGATGCTTTGCCGCGCAGCGCCCAAGGCAAGGTTCTGAAAACCGAATTGCGAGACCGTTATGCCGGATAGTTCCAGAAGCACCGTCGCCGACAAGGTCGCGGCAATCAAATCGCGGTTGGCGATCCCGGCCTTCGCCGCACCGATGTTTTTGGTGTCCGGACCGGAGCTGGTGATCGCCGCATGCAAGGCCGGAGTGATCGGATCGTTCCCGACCATGAACGCGCGGCCGCCGGAGAAACTGCGTGAGTGGTTTGAAGAAATCACCGCCGAACTGAAGGCCTTCGAAGAGACAGGTGGCAAGCCGGCGCCGTGGGCGGCCAACATCATCGTCCACTCGACGTCGCCGCGCTTCGAGCCGGATTTCAAACTGCTGCTCGAGTACCGGCCCGAGATCGTCATCACGGCTTTGGGGTCGCCCAAGCGGGTGATCGAAGGCGTGCACGATTACGGCGGTTTGGTGTTCGCCGATGTGAACTCGGTGACCTACGCCAAGAGGGCGGTCGAGGCCGGTGCGGACGGACTGGTGCTCGTGTCGGCCGGAGCGGGCGGTCACACCGGTTTTGTCACCGGCTTTGCCTTCGTACCCGCGATCCGCTCGTTCTTCGAAGGGCCGATCATCCTGGGCGGCGGTATTGTCGACGGCGCCGGCATCCGTGCCGCCGAAGTGCTGGGCGCCGACTTCGCCTACCTCGGCACGCGCTTCATCGCCACCGAGGAAAGCCTTGCCCCGGACAAGTACCGCGAGATGCTGGTCGACGCGACGGAAGAGGATATCCAACTCACCGCGCATTTCACCGGCGTGCCGGCGAACTATCTAAAATCATCCATCATCGCCGCCGGCTTGAACCCGGACGATCTCAAACCGCGCGAAGATAAAAACTTCGGCGAGCGCCACGAAGGTAAAGCGTGGCGTGACATCTGGTCCGCCGGGCAGGGCGTGCGCGCGGTCGACAAGGTGCAGCCGGCCGGCGATCTGGTCGCGCAGCTCAAAACCGAATACACGGCGGCGAAAGCAACACCATGAACGTCACGCGTACAACACGATGAACATCCTGCGTGCAACACGATGAGCATCACGCCGCCGCCGATCAAAGCCCGCGAAGTTCTGGGCGGACACGACCCGGTCTTCGATGAAGACACCGGCACCGGCACGGTGCGCTACACACCCGGTGCGGCGCTGATCAATCCGGCGGGCACGGTGCTCGGCGGCTATCTGGCGGCGATGCTCGACGACGTCGCCGGATTGGCGACGTGGTACGCGGCGGGAAAACGTGCGTTCGCCACGGCGCAGATGTCGACCTCGTTCCTGCGCGGCGCCAAAGAGGGCGAAACGCTCACGGCAACCGCAACGGTCTCCGGTTACGGCAAGCGCCAGGCTTTCGTCGAGGCCAAGCTGACACGCGACAGTGACGGCCGCACGGTTGCGACCGCCACCTTGGTGCAGACGTATTTAGATTAAGTCTTAGCCGGGCCGTCTAATTGGGAACGTCGAAGCCGGCGTCGCGAATGGCGTCTTCGATCTGACCCTGGGCGATCACCGCCGGGTCGAACTCGACTTCCACATTGGCACCTTCGAGCGATGCCTTCGCCACTTGAACTCCGGGCCGGGCACCGAGCGCTTTTTCAACGCTGGATGTGCAGCCGCCACAGGTCATGCCTTCGACGGGAATGAGAATCTTTTCCATATGTCCTCTCTGCCTCAGAACTTTAAAGGGTGCTTAGTCTAGATCCGGCCGCCAGCGGCGCAGCAGCAGCGCGTTGGAGACAACGCTGACGCTGGAGGCCGCCATGGCCGCGCCGGCGATCGCAGGGCTGAGGTACCCGAGCGCCGCCAGCGGAATCCCGATGACATTATAGATGAAGGCCCAAAACAGGTTCTGTTGAATCTTGCGCCAGGTCGCACGGCTGATGCCGAGCGCACCGGCCACCAGACGCGGGTCCGGGCGCATCAGGGTGATGGATGCGGTTTCCATAGCAACGTCGGTAGCCGTGCCCATGGCGATGCCGACGTCGGCGGCCGCCAGAGCCGGCGCGTCGTTGATGCCATCGCCGACCATCGCGACGATCTTGCCCTCGCCGCGCAGTGCCTCCACTTCGCCCGACTTATCCTGTGGGCGCACGCCGCCGCGGGCGCGGTCGATGCCGATCTCGCGCGCCACCGCTTCGGCCACTGCCGGGGCGTCGCCGGACAACAGGTGTGAGTCGATGCCGAGATCGCGCAGGTGAGCGACGGCAGATCTGGCTTCGGCGCGCACCGGATCGGCCAGCGCAAACACGGCGGAGAGGCTGCTGTCCACCGCCATCCAAATAACCGTGCGGGCGTCGCCTTCCCAGACCGTGGCCGCGTCCAATCCGGAGGCGGTGTCAATGCCGGACTCCTCCATAAAGGCGCGGTTGCCGAACAACACGGTCTGACCCTTTACTTTGCCGGACACGCCGCGGCCGGTGACGCTGTTGAATTCGGATGCGGCGGGCGGTGCGATGTCGCGCTCGTCGGCGAGGAGAAGGATCGCTTTTGCCAAAGGATGTTCGCTGCCGCTTTGCACACCGGCGGCGGCGGCGAGGACATCGGTTTCGGCGCCGCTGAGTATTTTAAAATCGACCACGGCGGGATGGCCTTCGGTCAGCGTCCCGGTCTTGTCGAAGATCACCGTGGTGACGCGGTGGGCGCGCTCGACTGAGTCGACGTCCTTGATCAGAATGCCGGCGCGCGCGGCGGCGCCGGTGCCGGTGACAATCGCTGTCGGTGTCGCCAGACCGAGCGCGCAGGGACAGGCGATGACGAGAACCGAGACCGCGGCGATCAACGCGGTCTCAAACGTGCCGCCGGCAACCAGCCACCCGGCAAACGTCACCAACGCAATGGCGACGACGACCGGCACGAATATGGCGGCGACCTTATCCACCAAACGCTGGACGTTGGCCTTGCCGCTTTGGGCGTTATCGACCAGGGCGATGATGCGCGACAGGGTGGAGTCCGCACCGACTCGGGTGGCGCGCACGGTCAAAAGACCGGTGCCGTTTATCGCGCCGCCCGTGACGGCGTCCCCTTTGGTTTTCTCAACCGGCAGACTTTCTCCCGTGAGGAGCGATTCATCGACAGCGGACGCGCCGCCTTCGATCTCCCCATCGACCGGGATCTTTTCGCCGGGGCGGACAATCACCCGATCCCCGGTGCGCACCTGATCGACCGGGATTTCGACCGTGTCTTCGTCGCGGATGACGCGGGCGACTTGAGGGCGCAGGTTCATCAGCTCACGGATCGCCGCGGTGGTGCCGCGCTTGGCGCGCGCTTCAAGCACCTTGCCGAACAGCACGAGGGTGATGATCACCGCCGCCGCTTCAAAGTAGAGCAGACCCGCTGCGGCATCGCCCAGCGTCGCAAGCAGATAGACGCTGTAGCCGAACGCGGTCGTCGTGCCCATGACCACAAGAACGTCCATGTTGCCGGAACCGGCGCGGAGAACTTTCCATGCGCCTTTATAAAAACGCGCACCGGCAAACACCTGGACCGGCGTCGCGAGCGCCAGTTCCATCCACGGCGACAGGTGAAAGCCGACGCCGGTGAAATGCGCGCCCATCTGCGCGACCAGCGGAAGAGTCAGGAGCGCGGCAAAGGCGAGGGTAAGGTAGTCGCGGGTGAGGGCTGCCGCCCGGGCATCGGTCTCTTCGGCTGATGTCGTGGTCGTTAAGGGGCGCGCGGTGAAACCGGCTTTGGCAATCGCGTCGGCCAGAGCGCCGAATGTCACGGCACCTATGGGCGCGGTGACGCTGGCGCGCTCGAGGGCGAAATTGACAGTGGCGGACGATACGCCGGGCACACGGCTGAGCACTTTTTCCGAGCGCGTGGCGCAGGCCGCACAGGTCATGCCGTCGAGGGCGAAGTCGATGGTCTCGTCCGGCACGGAAAATCCGGCGCGGCCGACAGCGGCGGCGACATCTGCGGGGGTGAGCTGATCCGGATCGACGGTGACGTCGGCTTGTTCGAGGGCGAAGTTCACCGTCGCGGCGCTGATCCCCGGCACGCGTGACAACGCCTTTTCCAGACGCGTCGCGCAGGCGGCGCAGGTCATGCCCTCAATCGGCAGGCGGAGTTTGCCGGCGGAGGGCTCAAGGTCGTCAATGGAGCGAGCGGTATCGGGCATGGCGCCCATATGGGGGTTCCAGAAACTGGAAGGTCAAGGCGGCGGCGGAGAAGCCGCCCAAACATTGTGTGATGCGTTAACCATGTTCATCCGCGTCATGCCGCACCGGGTCGACCGGATGCAGGGTCCAAGGTGCGCCCGTCTCTGCCGGCGGATCAAATCGGAACGGCACCGCGTTCGGCGCGCGGGCGGCCGGCAGTTTGCAGAGGATCTTGCCGAAGGCGCGATACACCCCGCCGTGGCTGACCAGCAGCACCGGACCGGGCCAGCGCTCCAGGATCTCCGCCAGGGCCGAGATGATGCGCAGATTGAAGGGCTCGTGTTCCTCCGCGCCCTGGCCGGGGCCGGAGTCATACCAGCCGCGGTCGAAGGGCTTGCCTTCGAAGGGGCCGAACGCTCGCTCCTTCAGGCCGGCATGACGCTCAAGCGGTAAAGAGAGCGCGCCGTTGACGATAGCGGCCGTATCCGCGGCCCGGCTCAAGGGGCTGGTGACGATGCGTTTGAGACCGTGGCCGGTGAGCAACGGGGTCGCGTCGGAGGCCTGATCGCGCCCGGCCTGGTTGAGCGGGATATCGGTCTGGCCCTGGGCCAAAGCCTGTTTGTTCCACTCGGTCTCGCCGTGACGGAGAAAATAAAAGGGGCTGCGCGGCAGCGCCGAAAGCGCGGTGCGAAGGTCCGGGAATTCGGGCATGACCGGCAGAATACCTGTATATCAATATAAATTAAGTAGCAAATTCAGATATATAGGGCTTTTCTTACTCGCGATCGAGTGATCCACCCGCCCCCACGTCGTCTTCGCGGGGATCGGTATAGGCGTCCTCATGGGCAGGGTCACCGCCGTGGCTGAGCGGAAACGCGCCGCTGCGCTTGGCCAGCACTTCCTCGATGTCGAGCACATTGGGGTCGCGCGGGTCTCGGTCCGCGGCGGCGCGCACCGGTTTGCGCTGGGTCAGGCGGCCGATCAGATCGTCGAGCTGTTCGAGATCGCTGTAGCCGAGGGTGATGGTGCCGCCCTTGCCGTCAAAGGTGATGTCGACGGAGAGGCCGAGCGCATCTTCGAGCTGGGTTTCAAGCGCGCGGGTGTCGGCGTCCTTGTCCTGATTGGCCGGCTGGGCCGGTCCGCCCTTGCGCAGGCGGGCTGGTTTGCCGTGCTTTTTCACCAGTTTTTCGACCTGGCGGACGGACAGGCCTTTCTTGATGATGTCCTTGGCCAGAGCGGCGGCATCGGGCACACCGATGAGGGCGCGGGCGTGGCCGACGGTCAGGGTGCCGGCGTCGAGCAGGCTTTTGACGGTGTCGGGCAAGCTCAACAGCCGCATCATGTTGGCGATGTGGGTGCGGCTCTTGCCGAGCAGCTCGGCGAGCGCCTCCTGGGTGTGGCCGAAGTCCTCAAGCAGCTTGGCGTAGCCCTGGGCCTCTTCGATCGGCGTCAGGTCTGCGCGCTGGAGGTTTTCGACCAGGGCGACTTCCAGCACCTCTACGTCGGTGAAGTCCTTGACCAGGACCGGGACCTGATGGACCTGGGCCTTCTGGGCGGCGCGCCAGCGGCGCTCTCCGGCGATGATTTCGTAGTGGGCTTCGGCGACGGCACGGACCAAAAGCGGCTGGAGCACGCCCTTGTCGCGGATCGAGGCGGCGAGCTCGTCGATCTGGGTTTCGTTGAATACCCGGCGCGGCTGCAGCGGCGAAGGCCGCAGGTGCTCGACGGGCAACATCGCCAGACCCTTGCCCGGAGCGGGCGCGGAGGGTGCCGTCGTTGCGCCGTCGGCGGCGGCCGACATGGTGACGGGGGCGTCCTCGGCAGTGTCGCTGAACAGGGCGTTCAAGCCGCGCCCGAGGCTTTGACGGGGTTTTCCTGCGCTCATGCGGCCACCGGTCCGGTCATGCTGTTGGCGGTTTCACGCTTGAGGACTTCGCCGGCCAGATTGAGATAGGCCTGCGCGCCCTTGGACTGAAAATCGTAGAGCAGAACCGGCTTGCCATGGGATGGCGCCTCGGAAACCCGCACGTTTCTGGGAATCACGGTGGAGTAGACCTTGTCGCCGAAGAAGCCGCGCACATCAGACTCGACCATGTCGGACAGGTTGTTGCGCTTGTCGACCATGGTCAGGACGATACCCTGGATTTCGAGATCCGGATTGAAGGACTCCCGCACCCGCTCGATGGTGCGGACCAGCTGGCTGACGCCTTCCAACGCCAGGAACTCGACCTGTAGCGGCACCAAAACGGCATCGGCGGCCACCAACGCATTGAGGGTCAACAGCCCGAGGGAGGGCGGACAGTCTATCAAGACGTAGTCGTAGGCTTGACCGGCCCCGGCGACGGCGGTGCGCAGCCGGTCCTGGCGGTGCTCGACCTCGACAAGCTCAAGCTCAGCGCCGGCGAGATCCACACCCGAGGGCACGACATAGAGATTGGGCACGGAGGTGGCGACCGCCGCATCGTCCAGACCGGCGTCGCCCATCAGCACATGATAGGAGTTGGTCGCCCGGTCCTTGGCCGGAATGCCGAGGCTGGTCGAGGCATTGCCCTGGGGATCGAGATCGACGATCAGGATACGCTTATCAACTGCCGCGAGAGCTGTCGACAGATTTACAGCGGTAGTTGTCTTGCCGACGCCACCCTTTTGATTGGAGATCGCAAGGATGCGTGGCGAGGGGTCATGGTCAGACCTATGGGCTTGAGGGGGTTGAGGGGGTTTGGTTTCGATCGGACTGGACATGACTGACCTCGCACACGCGCAACACACTGCCTTGCGGATCGGTCCAACTTGGGTGCCGATCCACGCGCATCTTCCATATTTTGTGTGCGTTGGTCAATTCATCCTCAACATGTTGTCCCTTTAGAAACAGGCACACTGTCTCCGGCGCGAGAAACGGGCGGGCGTAGCCGAGCAATTTATCCAATGGCGCCAAGGCCCTGGCGGTCACGGCGTCGGCCTGGACCGGTCTGATCTTTTCTATCCGGTCATTGTGAATTTTTAAGGGCGTCCCCGTCTCGGACGCGACTTCACGCAAAAAATTCGCTTTTTTGCCCGTCGAGTCGATGAGATGGACGTCCATTGGACCGGCGGAACCGCTCATGATCGCCAGCACCATGCCTGGAAATCCGGCACCCGAGCCGAGGTCCACCAGGGTTCGGCAGCCCCCTGGGAGCAGAGGATAGAGCTGGGCGGAATCGAGCATGTGGCGGTGCCACAGGACATCCAAAGTCGAGCGCGCCACCAGGTTCATCCGGCCGCTCCAGTCTCTGAGGAGCGCGGCATAGATCTCCAGACGCTCCAATGTTTCACGTGAAACATTGGTGGCGGCCTGAAAGTCGGCGGCGGTGAAATCTTCCGGATGTTTCACGTGAAACATTTTTAAAGGCCGAAATCCGCGGGCGTCCCGGCATCGCGCAATAACAGCGCCCCCGCTACGGCCAGTGCGAGGCCGCAGACGCCGTCGATGCCGCGCCGCCAGGTCCGCAGCCGATCCTGCACTGCGGGCGCAGTCAGAACGGTCGCCAGAGCGATAAACCACAGCGCCGTCAGCGCCGGCATGCCCGACACCAGGAACAGGATATCCGTGAATACGGCACCGGTGTCACTCAGCACCGCGGTCAGGCCGACAATCACCACCGCCGCCTTGGGATTGCCGAGATTGGTCAGCAGCCCAACCATAAATGCCGGCATCCGCAGATCGGCAGAGACGTGGGGCGGATCGGCCCGGTCTGGCATGCGGATCGCAGCCGACAGCACCCGCGAGCCCATATAGATGAGGATGATCCCAGCGACGTATTTGAGCCCGGTCCAGGTCGGGCCGGCGGCGCCGATGAGGGCGGACACGCCGAGCGCCCCGGCAGCGGCCCAGGCCCCGACGCCGCAGGCGATGCCGAGGGCTGCCTGGACGGCGCGGCCGCGATCCCCGCGCAAAGCCAGGGCCGAGATCAGTATGAGGTCTGGACCCGGACTGACCAGGCCAGCAATAAAGGCGATATAGACAGCGGCCAGCGCGCTGGCGTCAGGCATCAATGTCCCTGACGTGTTTCACGTGAAACATTCGCCGCTAACCGGCCAGGGCTGCGGCAGGTGACACGCGCGGCTTCTGAACATGCCGCAACAGCGCCGTCAGGGCTGCGGGCGTAATTCCCGGAATCCGGGCCGCCGCGCCCAGTGTGGCCGGGCGGGCGTCGCTCAGTTTCTGGCGGACTTCATTTGAAAGGCCGCCGACCGCTCCGTAGTCTAGACTTTCCGGTAGGCAGAGGGCTTCGTCTTTACGGAAGGCGCGGATATCCGCCTCCTGGCGCTCCATATAGCCAGCGTAGCGGCCCTCAATCTCCAGCTGTTCGCGCACATCCGGGCGCACGGCCTCGAGCTCCGGCCACAGGTCCTGAAGCTGCCACCAGTTGATATCCGGATAGGACAACAGATCGAACGCCGAGCGGCGCACGCCGTCCTGGTTAACCTTATAACCGCGCAGGGCCAGGGCCGTCGGCGTCGCCACCAGCCCCTGAAGATGGTTCCGCGCGGTCTCGAGCGCCGACCGCTTTTCGGCAAAGGCCGTCTCCCGGGCGGAGCCGACGCACCCCGCCTCGATGCCCTTCTGGGTCAGGCGCAGGTCAGCGTTGTCGGCGCGCAGGCGCAGCCGGTACTCGGCGCGGGAGGTGAACATGCGGTAGGGCTCGATGGTGCCCCGGGTGGTCAGATCATCGACCATCACCCCGAGATAACCCTCGGCCCGGTCAACGGTCAGGGGGCCTGACCCGGCGCAGGCGCGCGCGGCATTGACCCCGGCCAGCAGGCCCTGGGCCCCGGCCTCTTCATAGCCGGTGGTGCCGTTGATCTGTCCGGCGAAATACAGCCCGCCGACCTTGCGGGTTTCCAGGGTCGGGCGTAGCTCGCGCGGATCGACGAAATCGTATTCGATGGCATAGCCGGCCTGGACCATCGCGGTCTTTTCCAGACCTGGGATGGTCTTGAGCATGGCCAGCTGAACGTCTTCCGGCAGGCTGGTGGAGATGCCGTTGGGATAGACCGTGTCGTCGTCCAGCCCCTCGGGCTCGAGGAAAATCTGATGGCTGTCGCGCTCCGCGAAGCGCACGACCTTGTCTTCGATCGACGGGCAATAGCGCGGACCGACACTCTCGATTTGGCCGTTGTACATCGGCGCCCGGTCCTTGTTGGCAAGGATCAGGGCATGGGTTGCCGGCGTCGTCTTGGTGATGTGGCAGGAAATCTGCGGCGTGGAGATGCGCTCCGTCAGGAAGGAGAACGGCAGCGGCGGATCGTCGCCCTTCTGTTCGTCGAGGTCCGCCCAGGCGATGGTCCGGCCGTCGAGCCGGGGCGGCGTGCCGGTCTTCAGGCGTCCGAGTGAAAACTCTAATGATTTCAATGTCTTAGATAGTCCATAGGCGGCCGCTTCGCCGATCCGCCCGGCCGGGATGCGGTCCTCGCCGCGGTGGATGATGCCACTGAGGAAGGTGCCGGTGGTCAGCACCACGGCCCCGCAGGCGATGCGTTCGCCCTCGCCGGTGATGACGGCGCACACCCGCCCGTCTTTGATCTCAAGGTCTTCGGCAGCCCCGGCGCGGATATCCAAGTTGGCTTGTTCAGCCAGCAGCGCCTGCACCGCTTGACGATAAAGTTTGCGGTCGGCCTGGGCGCGCGGGCCGCGCACGGCAGGGCCCTTGGACTGGTTGAGCATGCGGAACTGGATGCCGCCGGCGTCGATGGCCTTGCCCATGATGCCGTCCAGCGCATCGATCTCGCGCACCAGATGGCCCTTGGCCAGACCGCCGATGGCCGGGTTGCACGACATCTGGCCGATGGTTTCGACCTTATGGGTGAGCAGCAGCGTGCGCGCACCGGTGCGGGCCGCAGCCGCAGCCGCTTCCGTACCGGCATGGCCGCCGCCCACGACGATGACGTCGTAATTGGTGCGCGTGTCGCTCATCCGCGAAAAGGCTCCTTAAAAAGCGGGCCTTCTATATAGGATTATTCCTCCACCGTCACCGGTGCGGGTTGATCCGGGCCAGGGTCTTCAGCGTCCGGGCTCTCTTCCTCCGCCGCCACTGGGCGTATGGCCAGCGGCAGGATCAGCGCCGAGACGACGCTCATCAGGACCACAGCTAAGGCGACGCTAAGCGGGCCGTTGACCAAATAGGGCGCGACGATCTGGGTGCCGAGCGACGCCAGACTCATGCCGGAGAACATCATCAGCCCGCCGGCCGAACCGGTATGGGGGCCGGCGAAGAACAGGGCGCGGGCGAAGCCCGGTCCGTTGCGCATGCCGATGCCGATGACCAGCGGCAGCATCGCGAGGGTGAAGCTTACCGATCCGAGCCACTCGGGACGGGCCAGCACAAGCACCAGAAACCCGGCAGCGCTGACATTCTGCAACAACGTTCCGGCGACGATCACGCCGTCGATGCTGTAGCGGTCGGTCAGCCGCCCGGCCAAGTTGGCGCTCACCACGAACGTGACGATCAGCACCAGCTGCATGACGACGAACCCCGACGTCGGCTCGCCCAGATAGGTCACCAGCAGGTACGGTGCAGCCATGATGAACACGATCAGTCCGCCGAAGGCGAACCCGGCACTCAACTGATAGCCCATAAAGCGGCGCATCTTGAGCAAGTTGACGTAGCGCCGCACCGCACCGGGACGGTCCGGGTCATGCGGTGGCGGCGACGGTTTCGCCAGAGCCTGAAACGCCAGCAAGGTACATACTGCCGCTCCGGCCATGACCCAGAATGTGCTCGCCCAGCCGAACGCAACCACCAGCCACGCGCCGAGCACGGGCGCGACCGCCGGCAACACCGCCTGGATCGACGAGACGGCTGAGATCAGCCGCACCACCACGCCATCGTCGCCCGCTTCCCGCAGGATCGCCGGGGCCAACGCCGTCCCCGCACTGGCCGCGAGCCCCTGAACCGCGCGTAACCCAATCAGGGTGTCCATGTCGGCGGCGAGGGCACAAGCGATCGAGGCCGCACAGAACGCGACCAACGCGCAGATCAATATGGTGCGCCGGTCGTACAAGTCCGCCAATGCGCCGAAGATCAACTGGCCGACGGCGAAGGAGGCGAAGAACGCGGCCAAGGTGTATTGGGCTCCGGCCGCATCGCCGCCCAGCACCGACGGCAGCATCGGAATGGCGGGCAGATAGAGGTCCGTCGCCATCATCGACGTCGTCGAGGCCAACAACACGGGCAGGGCCAGAAGGAAGGTCGCGCGGGTCATATCATTTTCCCGGACGTCCCGGATGACAGAGGGCCGGGCCGAACAAAAAGGTCCGGGGATGTACCAGCGTGGCGGTAAGGGGGCAACCCTGCCGCCCCGGCGGGCCTATTTGCCGATACAGAAATCGCTGAACACGACGTCCAGCAAATCCTCGACATCGACATGGCCGGTGACGCGCCCAAGGGCGCGGGCGGCGAGGCGCAGATCCTCGGCGGCAAGCTCGGGCAGACCGGCGGCGCGGGCGCGGGCAAGTGCGGCCGTGCAGTCTTCGAGCGCACGGCGATGGCGGGCGCGGGTCAACGGTGCGGCGAAGCCCGTGTCGCACAAGGCCGCAACTTTTTCCGTCAGCTTGGCAAGCATGAGATCGATGCCGAAGCCGTCGCGCACGGAAATGAAGTGGGTCGACTTCCAGGCATCGGCGACGTCGAGCTCCTGCTCGCGGGCCTGGTCCAACAGGTCTGCTTTGTTGACGGCCACTAAGACATCAGCGTCGCTGGGCGCAGCAATCAGGTCGAGCGTCACCGGATCGCGTTCGGGGTAAGTCGCGCCATCGAACAGAGCGACGATGAGGTCGGCGTCCTTGGCCCGCTGGGTCGCCCGTTTGACGCCTTCGCCTTCGACAGCGTCGTCGGTGGTGCGCAACCCGGCGGTGTCGGCGACCAGCACCGGGTAGCCGGCGAGATCGAGATGGACCTCGATGACATCCCGGGTGGTGCCGGCGGTTTCCGAAACAATGGCGGCGTCACGCTTGGCCAGCAGATTGAGCAGGCTCGATTTGCCGGCATTGGGCGGGCCGACGATGGCGACCCGCACGCCGTCACGCAGGCGTTCGCCGCGGCCCTGGTCAGCGAGGTGGCGGGCGATGTCCTGTTCCAGCGTTTCGACTTCACCCCATAATCTTTGGGTGGTCTCCTCCGGCAGGTCTTCGTCCGGGAAGTCGATCACCGCTTCCAGATGGGCAAGGGATTTGATCAGCCGCTCACGCCAATCGGTGTAGAGCGTTTTGAGTGCGCCGCCCATTTGCCGGAGCGCCTGTTTGGCCTGGGCGCGGGTTTCGGCATCGACCAGATCGGCCAGGGCTTCGGCCTGGGTGAGGTCGAGCTTGCCGGCCTCGAAGGCACGGCGGGTGAACTCGCCCGGTTCAGCCGGACGCAATCCGCCGACCGTGTTGAGCGCCGCCAGGATGCCGTCGAGCACCGCCGGGCCGCCGTGAACGTGCAGTTCGGCGACATCCTCGCCGGTGAAACTGCGCGGATGGGGAAACCAGACCACCAAAGCATCATCCAGCACCTCGCGGGTCGACGGGTCGTGGATCTTCGCCCGCGTGAGCATGCGCGGCTCCGGCGGAGCGATGCCGAGCCGGGTCAGCGCCTTGCCGGTCTTGGGTCCGGAGATGCGGATGACGGCGACGCCGGCGCGGCCTGACGCGGTCGCCGGAGCGAAGATGGTGTCGGCGGACATGAGAGTGTGGTGCCGGTTACTTTTTCTTTTTACCGCCACCGGAGGAGGAAGGCCCCTTGGACGACATGTCCGTGGTCTGCGCCATGCCGCTGGTCAGCGCCGACCAGAACGCTTTTTGCATGTCGGCGAAACCTTCGGACCCGGTGCCGAAGGGGAAGACGGCTTTCATCACTTGTTCCGGGTCCATGGCCTGGGCGGCGGAGTCCATCTGTGCGCGCATCCGGTCGAGCATTTCCTCCTGCAGCGGCGCGACATCGGGCAAGCCCATGAAGGCGCGGGCTTCCTCGGGCGTGCACTCGACATTGATGGTGACTTTCATGGCGGCCGGATCCTTATCCTAGGGCGACAGAGGGGCGCAGTTGAATTCGTGCAAAGGCCCCTTACAGTGAGGCCCACTCTAGAAAGCCGTTGTTCACATTGAAAGCCCGCCGTGTCTTCCGAACGAAACCGCCTTGGCGACGAGACCAGCCCCTACCTGTTGCAGCATCGCGACAATCCGGTGCATTGGTGGCCGTGGGGCGATGACGCCTTCGCCGCGGCGCGGGAGCAGGACAAACCAATCCTGCTGTCGGTCGGCTATGCCGCCTGCCACTGGTGCCACGTCATGGCACACGAAAGTTTCGAGAACGATGCCATCGCCGATCAGATGAACCGCGACTTCATCAACATCAAGGTCGACCGCGAAGAACGTCCGGACGTGGATGCGATTTACCAGAAAGCGTTGGCGGCAACCGGTGAGCACGGCGGCTGGCCGCTGACGATGTTTCTGAAGCCCGACGGCAAACCGTTTTTCGGGGGCACCTATTTTCCGCCCGAAGACCGCTACGGCCGCCCCGGATTTCCTGTCGTGCTGACGCGGCTGGCCGAGGTCTACAAAAACGACCGCGACATGGTCGACGGCCATGCCGATAAACTCACCGCAGCGTTGGACATGAGTGAAGGCGGCGAGCTCAAAGACCCGTTAACCCTGGCAACGCTAGACGAGTGCGCGGCGCACCTTGCCGATCACTTCGATTACGTCGACGGCGGGCTCGGGGGTGCGCCCAAGTTCCCGATGACAGACGTGTTTGAGTTTCTGTGGCGCGGCTATTTGCGCAGCGGCGATACCAAGTTCGCAACGGCCGTGCGGGTAACGCTGGACCGCATCTGCCAGGGCGGCATTTATGATCACCTCGGCGGAGGCTTTGCGCGCTACTCCACCGATCCGAAATGGCTCGCGCCCCACTTCGAGAAAATGCTCTACGACAACGCGCAGCTCATCGATGTGCTCACGACCGTGTGGCAGGAAACGAACTCCGCGCTGTATGCAACGCGGATCGAAGAAACGATCGATTGGCTGATGCGGGAAATGATCGGTGAGAACGGCGCCTTCGCCGCAACGCTCGACGCCGACTCAGAAGGCGAGGAAGGCAAGTTTTATGTGTGGGGCGAAGCAGAGATCGACACCGCGCTAAAAGATTTCGCGGACAGCGACGTACAGCTGTTCAAGGACATTTACGACGTCTCCGCCGAGGGCAACTGGGAACACAAGATTATTCTCAACCGCATCGACACCGCCGACGTGCCGTTGACGCCAGAGCAGGACGAAGCCTTGGTGAAGATGCGCACCACACTGTTCGAGGTGCGTGCCCCGCGTATACGTCCGGGCCGTGACGACAAAGTCCTCGCCGACTGGAACGGGCTGATGATCCAGGCGCTGGCGCATGCGGGACTGGTGTTCGGCCGCGACGAATGGATCGATCTCGCGCGCACAGCGTTTGCCGCCATCGTCGCGACCATGCAGTGGCAGGACGACAGCGGGCGCACCCGCCTCGGTCATTCGCTCTGCGCCGGCAAACTGCAACAGGTCGATCTGTTGGATGACTACGCAGCGATGAGCCGCGCAGCATTAGAGTTATTCACCGTCACCGGCGACGACGCTTATTTAAATCACGCGATGACCTGGAGCGATCATGTCGAGGCGCTGTTCTCCGACGCCGGTCGCGGCGGATACTTCTTTACCGCCAGCGATGCGGAGCACCTCATCGTGCGCACGGCCTCAGTGACCGACAGCGCAACGCCGTCCGGCAACGGCGTCATGCTCGGCGTGCTGGCGCGGCTGTATTATCTCACCGGAGATGACCGCTGGCAGGCGCGCGCCGAGAAAATTCTCGAACGGTTCGCGGGCGATGCCTTGCGCAGCTTTCCGCATACGTGTTGTCTCTTAAACGGTTTCGAACTCTATGCGGACGGGTTGCAGGTCGTCATCATTGGTCCGCGCGGCGGCGGCTCGGCCGTGCTCATGCGCGCCGCGCTCGACATGTCTAAACCGACGCTGATGTTGTCTGTCGTCGCCGATCCGTCCGCGCTGCCGGAAACGCATCCGGCCCGCGGCAAAACGCAACTCGACGGTCAGCCGACCGCATACATATGCCGCGGTCCGGTGTGTCAGGCCCCGGTGACGGCGCCGGACGATCTTCGCACACAGTTGGCGTCCTGATGCCGCAGCTATCTCTCCATAGCCCGATCGGCGATCTCACCGTCTCGGAAGAGGATGGCGTCATCGTTTCTCTCGATTGGGGCTGGGGCATGGAGCAAACCAAGACACCGCTGTTGCGCCGCGCCTGCGATCAACTGCACGACTATTTCGACGGCAAGCGGACGACCTTCGATTTGCCCCTCGACGCCCACGGCACCGCTTTTCAAAAACGGGTGTGGAACGCCATGCTGGCCATCCCCTTCGGCGCGGTGAAAAGCTACGGCGCCATTGCGGCGGACCTGAACTCGGCGGCCCGCGCGGTCGGCATGGCCTGCGGCGCCAACCCCATTCCGATCCTCATTCCCTGCCACCGGGTGGTGGCGGCAAATGGTCTCGGGGGGTATTCGGGCGAGGGCGGTTTGGGTACAAAACGTTTGTTACTGGACCACGAAAACACAGCTTCAAAACAATAATCAGCAGGGATCTACAGATATGGCACGCGTGATTCTCGTACACGAACCCGGCGGACCCAACGCCATGATGCCGACCGATGTGCAGATCGGCAAACCGGGGCCCGGCGAGGTGCGGCTGCGCCAAACCGCGATTGGCGTGAACTTCATCGACACCTATCACCGCTCCGGCCTCTATCCGGTGCCCGGTCTGCCCTTTACGCCGGGGATGGAAGCGGTCGGCGAGATCGAAATGGTCGGCGAAGGCGTCAAAGGCTTTGAGGAAGGCGACCGAGTCTGCTACGGCAACGGCCCGATCGGCGCTTATGCGTCCGAGCGGATTATGCCCGTCAACACCCTGGTCAAAGTGCCGGGCGCACTCAAGGACGAACAGGTCGCCGGCATGATGCTGCGCGGTCTGACCGTATGGTACCTGCTGCGCAGTCTCTACCAGCTGAAGGAAGGCGAGACGGTTCTGTTCCATGCCGCCGCCGGCGGGGTCGGACTGATTTTCTGCCAGTGGGCGCGTGCTATTGGCGCCACCGTCATCGGCACGGTCGGTTCGGAAGAAAAAGCGGAGCTCGCCAAAGCCAACGGCTGCACCCATACCATTCAGTACCGTCAGGAGGATTTTGTCGGCAAGGTGAAGGAAATCACCGACGGCAAAGGTGTTTCGGTCGTCTATGACGGCGTCGGTAAGGACACCTTCATGGGCTCCCTGGATTGTCTGCGCAAACGCGGGCTGATGGTGTCCTTCGGCAACGCATCCGGGCCACCCCCAGCGATCGAGGTCGGGATGCTCGGGCCCAAAGGGTCGCTGTTCGTGACCCGCCCGACGCTGTTCGATTACACCGGCAGACGTCCGGAACTGGAACTGGCGACCAAGGACCTATTCGAAATGGTCAGCAGCGGTGCGGTGGAGATCGATGTCGGCCAGAGTTATGCGCTCGAGCAGGTCGCGCATGCCCACAACGATCTCGAGACCCGCCAAACATCCGGGTCAACGGTGTTGCTGGTCTAGGAAATGTTCCGGTAGGGGGGAGCGCTAGTTGCCGGCCATGGTGACGGACTTGTCACCGCGGTCGAGCACCAGACCTTTCCAGCGCGCGCGCTGTATCATGTGGTCTTTGTGCTCTGCCTCGACCTGCTCGCGTTCTTGAGCGGTCGCGCAGGACGCCAGCTTGGCCTTGAACGCCACGACCTCGTCGCGGGTCATCAGCGATTCACCGAAGACAGGCTCCGCGGCGGTCTGACCGGCCAGCACTGGGCCGGCGGCCATGAAACACAGAACGGCAAAAACAGCGGCAAAGCGCGGCATATGTCTCTCCCTTAGGACGCCTCCCCCAAGGCGACCTCAGCAATATGCCGAAAAACGGTGCCGCTGTCAGCGGGGTTTTAGGTCAGGTCTGCTGATCTTTTCCCGGCGCGGACTTGGTCCGCCTTACTGATTCATGCGATCGAAGAAGTCGTTGTTGTTCTTCGACTCCCGCAGCTTGTCGAGCAGGAATTCCATGCCGTCCTGGGTGCCCATGGGATCGAGAATGCGGCGCAGCACCCACATCTTCGACAGGGTTTTCTGATCGACCAGCAATTCTTCCTTGCGGGTGCCCGATTTGGTGATGTCGATGGCCGGGAAGATGCGCTTGTCGGCGAGTTTGCGCTCCATGACAATTTCCGAGTTACCGGTGCCTTTGAACTCTTCGAAAATGACTTCGTCCATGCGGCTGCCGGTGTCGATCAGCGCAGTGGCAATAATGGTCAGCGACCCGCCTTCTTCGATATTACGCGCCGCGCCAAAGAAGCGCTTCGGACGCTGCAGCGCGTTGGCATCGACACCGCCAGTCAGCACCTTGCCGGACGACGGCACCACCGTGTTGTAGGCGCGTGCCAGACGGGTGATGGAATCGAGCAGGATGACAACATCGCGCTTGTGCTCAACCAGACGCTTGGCCTTTTCGATCACCATCTCGGCGACCTGAACGTGGCGCTGGGCCGGTTCATCGAAGGTCGAGCTGACAACCTCACCGTTGACGGTGCGGTCCATATCGGTGACTTCCTCCGGTCGCTCGTCGATGAGCAGAACGATCAGATAAATTTCCGGATGATTGGCGGCAATGGCATGCGCGACGTTCTGCAGCATCACCGTCTTGCCGGCGCGCGGCGGCGCGGTCAGCAGCGCACGCTGGCCCTTGCCGAGCGGTGAGACAATCTCGATAACGCGGCCGGTGAGTTCTTTTCCTTTGGGGTCATCGACCTCCATATTGAGCTTTTCATCGGGGTAGAGCGGCGTCAGGTTGTCGAAGTTGATGCGGTGGCGCACCGCTTCGGGCTCTTCGAAATTGATGGTGTTAACCTTGAGCAGAGCAAAATACCGCTCGCCGTCCTTGGGCGCGCGAATTTCCCCTTCGACGGTATCGCCGGTGCGCAAGCCGAAGCGCCGCACCTGGCTGGGCGAGACATAAATGTCATCCGGACCGGCAAGGTAATTGGATTCAGGTGACCGGAGAAAACCAAAGCCGTCCTGGAGAATTTCCAGCACGCCGTCACCGACAATGGCCTGCTCGTCGTCGGCCAGCGTTTTCAGGATCGAGAACAGCATGTCCTGCTTACGCAGGTTGGACGCGTTTTCGATGCCCAGTTCCTCGGCGAAGGAAAGGAGTTCGGGCGGTGTTTTCTGTTTCAGGTCTTTAAGATGCATGGAGAAAAAAACTCCGGACGGTAACTGAATGAAATGGACCAGCTGAACAGCGGTCTAGAAGAAGCGATCCAACAAAGCAGCGGTCTGAACAGATCCGGCGATAGCTGATGGACAAGTGGTTCGGGAAACCGGTGGCGGGATGTGGGACGATACGTCCCGAAGACTGCGAAATCGTTAACGTAGACGCTGGCCAGGTGTCAATTCATATTTGTATGACGGCGGGTCGCCGTAACTTGTCCACACGACGCTTCCTATAACTATAAGAATCTAAATAAAGTAGTATTAGTTGTTGGTGCTGTGGGTTCCGGGGATCAAAAACCATCCCAGTGGTCATACCCATGTTCTGGGCAAAACGCGGAAATCTGCACAATCTCTGTATAACTTCAGTGCCTCGATCCCGGTCTGCGACTTTTTGGGAGCAAACCGTCAGGCGTTTGCCTTGTTTCAATCATAAGAGTCGCGGGGATAAATTGCGTCATCCCCGTTTTACCGGCTAACGCCGGTTCTGTTTTCCGACGTTGGCAAAAGATGGGACAGACTGCTAAGAATGTGCATGAGACTCCTGCCATGTTGCCGCCATGCCGGGTTATCCCCGCTACCAGTGTCTTTCACAGCAGGTCACCGTGGCCGACGCATTATACAATTTGCACCTTGTTTCGGATTCCTCGGGTGAAACCGTAAGCGGCATCGCCCGTGCGTGTCTGGTGCAGTATGACGAGGATGCGGTCACGGAGCACTTCTGGTGGCTGGTGCGCACCAAGGGGCAGATGAAACGCGTCATCGACGGCATCAAGGCCGCGCCCGGGCTGGTCATCTTCACACTGCTGGATCCTGCTGTCCGCAATCTGCTCGAACAAGCGTGCCGGGATCTCGGCGTGCCCTGTGTCTCCGCACTCGATCCGGTGATGAACGCCCTGCAGGTGATGTTCAACAAAGAGGGCAACCATGAAATCGGCCGGCAACATAATCTCGACGAGGAGTACTTCGACCGCATCGAAGCGATGCATTTCGCCATGGCTCATGACGACGGCCAGACTCTCGATGGTCTGAAAAATGCCGATATCGTTCTCATCGGCGTTTCGCGCACTTCGAAAACGCCAACATGTATGTACTTGGCGAACCGCGGACTGCGCTGCGGCAACATTCCGTTGGTGCCGGGAATTGAACTACCGGAGGACGTCATTGCCGCGCCGCGGCCTCTGTTTGTCGGTCTGACCCGCGAACCGAAAAGCCTCACCGATATTCGTCAGAGCCGTCTGCGGTTGATGAACGAGGACCGCGATATGGATTATGCTGAGCTCGACCAGGTCAAAGAGGAAGTGGCCGCGTCGCGCCGCCTGTTCCGCAAACATGGCTGGCCGGTCATCGATGTCACGCGCAAGTCGATCGAGGAGACTGCCGCGTCAATCATCCAAATCTATAACGAGCATCACCCGTCATGACGGATATCGTACTCGCGTCAGCCAGCGTTAGCCGTGCGCGGATGTTGAAAGACGCGGGCATAACCTGCGACATTGTCCCGGCGCATGTCGACGAAGCGTCGGTTAAAGACGCGCTCAAGGCCGAAGGCGCGAGCGCGCTCGATGCCGCAGAAACACTGGCGGAATTGAAAGCGGTCAAGGTCTCGCAAAGCCGCGGAACGGATCTGGTAATCGGCGCAGATTCAATTCTCGATTTCAATGGCGAATGGTTCGACAAGCCCGCCGATATGGATCATGCCAAGGCGCATTTGATGACGCTGCGGGGGCGAACTCATGCGCTGGCAACGGCAGTGGTCGTTGCGCTCGGCGGACGGCGCATCTGGCATCACCGTGATCAGCCTAAACTGACCATGCGCGCGTTCAGCGACGCGTTTCTGGACGACTACATCTCAACCGTGGGAGCGGACGTCACCTCATCGGTGGGGGCGTATCATCTCGAAGGGCGCGGGGCGCAGCTGTTTGCGTCTATCGATGGTGATTTTTTTTCCATTCTCGGTTTGCCTTTGCTGCCCCTGCTCGCTTTTCTGCGTGAATACAATGCGGTGCCGGTATGACAGAGGTTTCGACAATCAGCGCTAAAGCAAAACTTGCCGGAATTGTCGGCTGGCCGGTGTCCCATTCACTGTCGCCGCGTCTTCATGGATTCTGGTTGCAGCACCACAAAATAGACGGCGCGTACGTCCCTTTACCGGTGCACCCCGACAATCTCGAACAGGCGCTGCGCGCGCTGCCCAACATGGGCTTTCGCGGCGTTAATCTGACCGTGCCGCATAAACGGGCCGCGGTGGATGTCGTGGACGAAATCTCCGACATCGGCCGGCGTATCGGCGCGGTCAATACCGTGTTCATCGGCGACGGCGGACGCTTGAGCGCGACGAACACCGACGGCGCGGGATTTCTTGCCAACTTGCACGAGGGCGCCCCGAACTGGGGGGCAGATGCGCGTCCCGCCGTTGTGCTTGGCGCCGGCGGCGCCGCGCGGGCCATTCTGGTGTCGCTGATCGATGCCGGTGTCCCGGAGATTCGCCTCCTCAACCGCACCCGCGCGCGCGCGGAGGAGATGGCGGACGCGTTTGGGCCGAAAATTAAGGTTTACGACTGGGGCGACAGGGACAACACACTCGACGGCGCGGGATTGCTCGTGAATACGACAACGCTGGGGATGAGCGGCCAGCCGCCGCTCGAGATTGCGCTCGATGCTCTACCCGGAACGGCGGTCGTCACCGATCTGGTGTATGCGCCCTTGGAAACGGATCTACTGGCAGCGGCACGCCAGCGGTACCTCACCGCCGTGGACGGTCTCGGCATGTTGCTGCATCAGGCCGTGCCCGGGTTCGAGGGATGGTTCGGCGTGCGGCCCGAGGTTTCGTCCAGACTGCGCCGTTACGTCCTCGAGAACGCGTAACCGGTCCCGTGGACAGAACACGCCGTGCGCTCACCGTCCCGCTAACGGTCATCGGATTGACCGGATCAATCGGCATGGGCAAATCAACGGCGGCGGCGATGTTCCGGCGCATGGGTCTTCCCGTATTCGATGCAGACGCGTGCGTGCATGCCCTGATGGCGCCCAATGGCGCTGCTCTACGTGATATTGCCGAACGGTTTCCCGGCGCCGCCGGTCCAGCCGGCGTCGACCGCAAGGCGCTCGGCGATGCCGTTTTTGCCGATGCGGCGGCACTGAGGGACTTGGAAGCGATTCTCCATCCGCGTGTGGGCACGGCGCGAACGGCCTTTCTCGCAGCCTGCGCTCGTCGCCGAACGCGGTTCGCCGTTCTCGACGTGCCGTTGCTGCTCGAAGGCGGCAGCGATGCGCTGTGCGATCTGGTCGTCGTGATATCCGCGCCCGCGTATCTGCAACGTCAACGCGTGCTGCGCCGTCCGGGGATGACGGTGGAAAAATTTTCCGGAGTCTTGGCACGGCAGATGTCGGATGCAGAAAAGCGCCGCCGCGCTGATTGTGTCGTCACCAGCGCATTGGGCCGCCGCGAAACCTGGCGGCGTTTGCGCCATTTGCTTATGGTGGCCTGCCGCCGCAGGGACAGGAGCTAGACGTGCGCGAAATCGTTTTCGATACGGAAACCACAGGGTTCGACCCCAAGTCGGGACACCGCGTCGTCGAAATCGGATGCGTCGAGCTCGTCAACCACGTCGCCACCGGCGAAACCTTCCACTGCTATATCAACCCGGAACGCGATATGCCTCCGGACGCGGAAGCGGTGCATGGACTGTGCATCGATTTCTTGTCTGATAAACCCCTGTTCAATGACATTGCGGATGATTTCATCGCTTTCATCGGCGACGCCGCCTTGATTGCGCACAACGCGCCATTCGATATGGGCTTCGTCAACGCCGAACTCGAACTCACCGGCCGGCCCGCCCTACCGATGGACAAGGTGATAGACACCGTTCAGTTGGCGCGCCGGAAATTCCCCGGGGCACAGGTCAATCTCGACGCCCTGTGCCGGCGCTTCAATGTCGACCTCTCAGCACGCGTCAAACATGGCGCCTTGCTCGACGCCGAACTGCTGGCCGAAGTGTATCTGGAACTGATCGGTGGGCGCGAACCCGGTCTGGGACTGGCAGCGGCAAAGGCCACAGACAGATCGGCGGCAAAAGATGCGATCGCACGGCCACGGCGCGAGCCGCGGCCGCATCAGCCGACCGCGGACGAGCTTGCGGCCCACATCGCGTTTCTGGAAAAACTGAAGCAGCCGATCTGGTCCGCTTAGGCTTTCGCCCTAGAGATTTTGTCCGGCCACCGCGCCGCCGGTTAGGGCATTGCGCCGTGCCGCTTCGCGTGCCCGGTCTTCGTCGGTCTCGTACTTCTGACGGTAGAGGTCGATGAAATCGACCAGCTGCAGCATCAGCGGCGGGAACCCGCCTTGCACGGTCAAATCGGCAATAATCTGCCGCACGAACGGATACATCTGGCGCGGCACTTCGATCATCAGGATCGGCCGTACATGTTCGTCGCCAATGTCGCCGATCTTCACGACGCACGCGTAATCCACTTCCAGAATGAAAACGGATTTTTCGCCGCTGGTTGCCTCGACATGGACACTCAGGGTCACTTCGTACTGTGACTCCTTCAGCTCCCGCACGCTTACATCGATGGCGATGGGGATGTCCGGGGCCGTTTCACGCAGTTCCTGGAATATGTCGGGGGTATGCGGCGCTTCGAAGGACAGGTCCTTGATGTACTGTCCAAGAAACTGAATCGGGGTGACCGGCTGCCTGCCGGGGGCGGCGCCAGCATCTGTGCCATTACCGGCGCCAGGATCAGCGGACGTGTCACTCATGGAAACTCCTTGGTCTTTTAAATTCACTGCGGGGTGGGCGGCAATCCGCGGACCGGTATCGCCCCTTTCCGCTGCGGGCGCGGAGGTAGCATGGATCACTTGGGGCGACAAGCCAGCGCGGTTCCCGCGACAAGCCAGCGCGGTTCCCGCGACAAGTCACAGGAACGGATGGCTTAGCGTTCCGTGTCAGGGGGCCGCGGCGGTATGGATTTCGGCGTCCTTGCGCCGTCCCCTGTGCCCTGGTCCGGCGTCACGTCGCGGTAATCGCCTTCGACATCATACGTCCGGCGCGGCATCGGCCCGTCCCTGACCACAACGGATACGCTGGCGCGTCCAATAATCCAGGCCAAAAGCAGGCTGCGCACCGGCGGAATGAATAAGAGCAGTCCAACCGCGTCGGTGACGAAGCCAGGGGTCAGGAGCAAAATTCCGGCGATCAGCTGGCAGGCGCCGTCAAAGGCGGAACGCAAGGGCATTTCACCCTTGTCGACGCTGGTACGGACGGCATTGAGGGTTGCAAGGCCCTGGGTGCGCATCAAAATTGTGCCGATCACCGCCGTCAGCAAGGTCGCGATCAGGGTCGGACCGACGCCGTAGGCGCCGCCGACCTCGATATAAACTGCGATTTCAACCAGCGGAATGGCCAGAAAAGCAAGAAGGATCAGGAGGGCCATGCTTGCCCTTGTTCAGTGAAATCCCTATGTTCGACTCAGGTGCCGATACATCGATCACGTAATGATCGAACTGCCGCCGGTCAACGCATCGACAAAAAATAATATTCCGGCTCGGCAGAAGGCACGCACGCAACAAGGCCCAGTTACCCACGCAAGGCTAGAAACAACCGGTTCGGTCGCCCCCATGGAAGGTTTTCAGTTCGTCGACATCATTATTCTGGCCATGGTTGCCGGATTCCTGATTCTGCGTCTGCGCAGCACGTTGGGACGGCGCACCGGGCACGAGCAGCAGCAAGATGCCTACGGGCGCAGCGACAACGTCGTCAATTTGCCGCCGCGCGGCGCAGCCGACACCCCGGAAAACTCAGCCCGCGATATCGACCCGCAGTACCAGGGTACGAAATTCGAGGAAGGCCTCACCCAAATCACGCTGTCGGACCCGAACTTCACCGTCGATGGGTTCCTCAACGGCGCCGGCAAGGCATTTGAAATGATCGTTTCGGCGTATGCCAATAACGATACCGATACGCTCAAGCCGTTGCTTGCCGACGATGTGTACGCCAGCTTTGCCTCCGCCATACAAGATCGAGAAGACCGCGACGAACGCTTGGAGACCGACCTGGTTGTGATCAAGCCGGCCAAGCTCGAGGAGGTCTCGGTCGCAGGCCGCGTTGCCACGGTGGCGGTGCGTTTCGAAAGCGAACAGGTCAATCTGATCAAGGACGCCGACGGACAGATCATAGACGGAGATCCGGAACAGATTGAAAGCGTCACAGATATCTGGACGTTCGAACGCAATCTCGCCAGTTCGGATCCCAACTGGCTGCTGGTGGCCACCCGCAGCGTTGACTGAGGTGCGTCCGCCCCGGTGACCGGTCGCCCGTTCTCAACATTCATCAACAGTCCAGCGGCGCCGCTTGCGGTTGCCGCATTTATCGGCTTTGCGGCCGGGCTCTTGTTCGCGGCGCTGTTCTTTCCGCCACGCATCGAACGGGTCGAGGTCGAAGTTGAGGTCGAGGTTCCCGTGCCGCCCGCGCCGGAACCGCCGTCCGTCCTACCCGATGAAACGGCTGCGATCTATGCGCCAACGGAGTTCGAAACTCTGGCGAACTGGATGTCTGATTCCGTGTCAGACGCGTTGCCCGCGCTGCTTGCCGCCTGCTCGATTTTCGATGGCCAGAACGATGCGGAGCCGGTCGGGCCAAGCGGTCTTGGCGGCACGGTGGCGGACTGGCGCACGCCGTGCGCAGCGCTGGCGACGGTTCAGCCCGGCGACGATGATAGCGTGCGGGCCCTGCTGAGAGATTTTTTCGTGCCCTATGCTGTCAGTGCGCCTGACACCGCCGACGGCACCTTTACCGGATACTACGAGGCCTCGCTCAATGGCGCTCTGACCCGCAGTGAAAAATACAACGTGCCACTGTACGCGCCGCCGCGGGATCTGGTCGAACTTGACCGCCGGGCGTTCGATCTGCCGCCACAAATGCCGCAGGTGATCGGCCGTGTCGATGGCCGGCGCCTGATTCCCTATGACGACCGCGCCGCGATTGAGAATACCGAAGCGTTCGCAGACCGCGCCGAAGTTCTGGCGTGGGTCGATGATCCGGTCGATGCCCACCTCTTGCATATTCAGGGCTCCGGCCGCGTCAGATTGCCGGACGGCAGCGAACGGCGCATTGGCTATGCCGCCAACAATGGCCTCCGGTTTCGCGGGATTGGCGGGATCCTGCTGACCGCGGGCGAACTCGGACCGGGACAGGGCTCGATGCCGTCCGTTGCCGACTGGCTGCGCGCCAATCCGGACGCATCGCGCCGCTACATGGCACAAAACCCGCGCTACATTTTCTTTCGGTGGATCGACGGGCCGGGACCGATCGGCGCCATGGGGGCTCCGCTGACGCCGCGCCGCAGCCTCGCCGTCGACCCCCGCTATATTCCATACGGCGCTCCGTTATGGCTCGATACAGTCGATCCCGATGGCGAACCGCTCGAGCGACTGATGGTTGCGTTGGATACGGGCTCGGCCATCCGCG
This sequence comes from Rhodospirillaceae bacterium, assembly GCA_038148375.1. Taxonomy (GTDB): domain Bacteria; phylum Pseudomonadota; class Alphaproteobacteria; order Rhodospirillales; family Rhodospirillaceae; genus CAWUEX02. The sequence continues at coordinate 358,985 of JAYQVH010000001.1, forward strand.
GCGTCGTGCGCGGAGATTTCTTCTGGGGTGCGGGCGCGCAGGCCTTCGCCAAAGCGGGGCGGATGAAGTCCACGGGCCGCTATGCACTTTTTCTGCCCCGGACGGTCGCGCCGCCCGCACAAGCACAGTAAAAGTGGTATGATTGTCGCCAGTCAGAGGACTGGGGTGCTGAAGGGGCTGATCATTTATGGCTGCGGATAAACCCGATAAACCGGAATTCAAACGCCGGGACCGTATGCTTTATGCCCGGTTGATCGAGTCCTATCAGGCGGACCGTGTCAGTATCCTGATCGATTTCGACCGCCTTAACTCGCCACGCAGTCCCGTGTTCAGTCCCTGGGAAAATGTCGCGCCTCTGCTTCTCCTGTTGATGCTGGCCCTGGGCGTCATGCTGCTGTTCGATCTGCTGATCGGGACCGTTGCTCTGGTCCTGGCCGTTGTGTCCTATCTGTTTCTGATCCGGCCTTGGGTGTCGCAGCGCGTTTACCGGCGGGCGATCGAAGCGGCGACCGACAATCTCCACAACTGGTCTATCCTATGGAAACTGGGCGGTCTCGTGCTGACGTTGAATTACATGTCGAAAACCAGATGTGTCTCGCCCGACGGCGATTGGCGAGCGTTCGTCACACGCTATCTCCCCGAAATGGAGATCGAAGGCACAGACATTTATGCCGATTTTCTGAAAGACGACAAATCGGTGAACCGGGGCGCGGTGCGCGAAGACAATATCGATATGTGACGGCGCGATGGCCCACCACCGTTTATCCCGCCGGCTGACCGATGCGGAGCAAAATCTCTGGCGCGAAGTGATCCGAACGGTCACTCCAATCCGCTGCCCCGCAGCGTCCCCAGCCTCAGACCTTCAGAGCGTATCGTCCGCACCGCCTCCAATATCCGGGCGTCCGGCGACCTATTTGCCGCAGCCCGCGTCACCGGGCGCGCCCAAGCGAGCGGCGTTCGGTCCGGTTGAAATCGACGCGCCCGAAGGCACCGACCGGCGCACGGCGCAGCGCCTCAGACGCGGCCGCATGACGATTGATGCGCGGCTCGACCTGCATGGTTTCACCGTTGCCCAGGCCCAGGCGCGCCTGCTTGAATTCTTACGCACGGTTCAGGCCCACGGCGGCCGATGTGTGCTGGTGGTCACCGGCAAGGGCGGCCGTAACGGCGCGGTCGGCAAACTGAAAGCGGCACTGCCGGAGTGGATTAACGATCCGCTCGTCCGGCCATTGGTTTTATCGGCGGCGCGCGCACGTCCTCGCGACGGCGGTGACGGCGCGGTTTACATTCTGCTGCGCAAAGCCCGGGGACACGCCGACAGACTGGGCGGGGAGTCACAGACGTGACCCCGTTCGGCATCCGGCTCCGCGAACTTCGTGCCGCCCGTGGCATGACCCAAAAAGAACTCGCCAGCCGTCTCGAGGTCTCGCCGGCCTATTTGTCGGCACTGGAGCACGGCAGGCGCGGTCAGCCCGGTCCCGGTTTGGTGATGGAAATCTGCGGCCATCTCGATTTGATTTGGGACGAAGCGGAAGACCTCAAACGTCTTGCCGCCCTGTCCAAACCCAAGGTCAGGCTCGACACCGGAGGCTTAAGCCCGAAGGCGACCGAACTGGCCAACGGTCTGCGCCGGCATCTATCGGATTTGCGCGACTCCGAAATCGATCAGATGCTCGCCATTCTCAAGCGGGCCTCCGGCCGTTAGACCGGTTTCGTGGTTTTTTCCGAGTTTGACCTTCGTCAAAGCCCGGAAGCCTGCAGCCGGAGCATACTCCGGCTGTAAATAAGAATGGTTCTCAAAAAAACGCTGGACGGCTTCGGTGTGTCCGGATAAGAGTGAAAATCATTCTTAACAACTTCGGGCCGATCGCCCACGCCAACGTATGGGACTGTGCATCATATGACGCTTGCGGACGCCTTGACCCTCGATTGCCTGCCCCGCGGAACCCGTGCGCGCATCCTGCGCATCGGCACGGACGCGGCAGATGATCTGGAAGATTTGCTGCTCGGCCTGGGGTTTGAAGAAGGGGCGGCAGTGGAGGTGCGCCACCAAGGCGCTTTCGGTGGTCCTATCGCGGTCCGGGTCGACGACCGCTTGATTGCGTTGCGTCCGGCAGACGCCGCGGTTGTCACCGTCGAAGTGACACACGAGGCTGCGGCGCAGGCCGCTTAAGTTTATGGAAGCGGTGTTGCGTATTGCGCTGGTGGGAAATCCCAACAGCGGGAAAAGCTCTCTGTTCAACGCGCTCACCGGAAGCCGGCAAAAGGTCGGCAACTATCCCGGCGTTACTGTCGAACGCCGCGCCGGGAGGTTCTTCGCGTCCGATGGGCGCGAGATCGACGTCGTCGATCTTCCCGGCACCTATACGCTCACACCTCACAGCCCCGACGAAGCCATCACCCACGACGCCCTGCTTGGCACCAGTGACCTAGAGCAGACACCGGATGCAGTTGTTTGCGTTGTCGACGCCACCAACCTGCGTGTCCATATCCGCTTCGTGCTTGAGCTCAAGCGTCTGGGCAAACCCCTCGTCGTCGCGCTCAACATGATGGACCTCGCCAAACGGGACGGTGTCGAACTCGATCCCGACAGACTGGCGCAAGAGCTCGGTGTACCGGTCATCCCGACCGTCGCGGTGCGCCGTTCGGGTGTTCAGTCGCTGATTCATGCGTTCTCGGGCGATGAATGGGCGGAAGTGTGGCGGCAGTTTCCCGTTGCACCGCCGTCCGAAGGCGCGGCGCCGTCCGTGCGCGATTTACAGCGCGACGCCCGGAGAATCACCACCGCGGCGACACTCAATGAAGGGCTGGAACATAAACTGACACGGCGGACCGATGCCGTCGTTCTCCACCCGGTCGCGGGACCCTTCATTCTGATGGCGCTGCTGTTTGTGATGTTTCAGGCCGTTTTCGCCTGGGCCGAAGCGCCGATGGACTGGATCGACGGCGGTGTCGTCTCCCTGCAGGAGTTCACCTTGGCGTCGATGCCGGACACCTGGCTGCGCAGTCTGCTGGTCGACGGCGTTCTCGCCGGCGTTGGCAGCGTTGTGATCTTCCTGCCGCAGATTTTGATTCTGTTCGCCTTCATCCTCGTTCTAGAAGCCTCGGGCTACATGGCCCGCGCCGCGTTCCTCATGGACCGCATCATGACCATAGCCGGACTCAATGGCCGCGCTTTCATTCCGCTGTTGTCCAGTTTCGCATGTGCCATTCCGGGCATCATGGCGGCACGCACCATCGACAATCCGCGCGACCGCCTGACCACCATCATGGTCGCGCCGCTGATGACGTGCTCGGCGCGCCTTCCGGTCTACACCCTGATAATTGCCGCCTTCATACCGAACTCGAACGTCGCGGGTGGCATCGGGCTTCAGGGTCTGGTGATGTTCAGTCTGTATCTTGCGGGCATCGTCAGCGCGCTGATCGTCGCCGGCGTTCTGAAGAAAACGCTGACCAAAGGCGCACCGCCACGGCTGTTGCTCGAGCTGCCGAAATATCAGGTTCCGGCGTTGCGCGATCTGCTCATAGGTCTGTTCGAACGGGCGCGTATTTTTCTGCGCCGCGCCGGCACCATTATTCTCCTGAGCATGATCGTACTGTGGGGGCTGTCGTCTTATCCGGCACCGCCACCGGACGCCACCGAGGCCGATATCGTCTACAGCGCGGCCGGGAAGATCGGACGCGGTCTCGAAGTGATCTTCGCCCCGATCGGATTCAATTGGGAAATATCGATCGCTCTGGTGCCCGGCATGGCCGCCCGTGAAGTCGCCGTTGGCGCGCTCGGTACTGTCTATTCGTTGAGCGGCAATGAAGACGCGGTTGCATCCAGTCTGGCGACGGTGTTGCAGTCGGCGTGGTCGTTGCCGACTGCGCTGGCCTTTTTGGCGTGGTATGTCTTCGCACCCCAGTGTCTGTCGACCTTGGCCGTTGCCCGTCGCGAAACCAACTCCTGGGGCTGGACCGCGTTTATGTTCGGCTACCTGTTCGCGCTTGCCTATATCGCGGCCGGTGCGACCTACTGGATCAGCCGCGCTTTACTGTAATACGCGCTTGCGCGTTGTTGCGCCGCCCGCCCGCCCGCTGCTCTGACGCGCATCACAGAATGAATTTACTGAGGTCGCCCTTTTTGGCGAGGTCGCCGACCTTGGTTTGCACCATGTCCGCAGTGATGTCGACGGTTTCGCCGCCGCGGTCGGTGGCGGTGAAACTGATCTCCTCCAGGAGTTTTTCCATCACGGTATGCAAACGCCGCGCGCCGATATTCTCGACATTCTGATTGATCTCGGCCGCCAGTGCGGCGATGGCGTCAATTGCGCCGTCCTGAAAATTCAAAGTCACATCCTCGGTGCCGAGCAGCGCGCTGTACTGCACGATCAAACTCGCTTCCGTTTCGGTCAAGATGCGCACGAAGTCGTCTTTACTGAGCGCTCTCAGCTCAACACGGATTGGCAGACGGCCCTGCAACTCGGGCAGCAGATCGGACGGCTTGGCAAGATGAAACGCACCAGACGCCACAAACAAGACGTGATCGGTTTTCACCGTACCGTGCTTGGTGGCCACCGACGTGCCTTCGATCAACGGCAGCAGATCACGCTGCACGCCCTCGCGCGACACATCGCCGCTCCGCATGTCGCTGCCCTTGGCGATCTTGTCGATCTCATCCAGGAAGACGATGCCGTTGTTCTCGACGGCCTCGATAGCGTCGCGCACCACTAAATCCTCGTCGAGCAGCTTATCGCTCTCGTCGCGCACCAGCACGTCGTAGGAGTCCTCGACGGCCATGCGTTTTTTCTTTTGGCGTGCGCCGAACATGCCACCCAGCATGTCGTTCAGATTGATCATACCGACCTGGCCACCGGGCATGCCGGGGATATCCATCGTCGGCATCGCCGTTCCGCCGGTCTCGGTGACGTTGATATCTATTTCCTTATCGTTCAGCTCGCCGCTGCGTAGCTTGGCACGGAAACTATCCCTCGTGCCGGCACTGGCCGTTTCCCCGACAAGCGCATCGAGCACGCGTTCTTCCGCGGCGATTTCAGCCTTGGCGGTGACGCTGCGGCGCATCCGCTCACGTGTCATGTTGATTGAGATCTCTAACAGGTCGCGAATGATGCTTTCGACATCGCGTCCGACATAGCCCACCTCGGTGAACTTGGTTGCTTCGACCTTGATGAACGGGGCCTGTGCCAGCTTTGCCAGGCGCCGGGCGATTTCCGTTTTGCCGACACCGGTGGGGCCGATCATCAGAATGTTCTTCGGCAGCACTTCGTCCTTCAACGCATCTGGCAGCTGTTGACGGCGCCAGCGGTTGCGCAGGGCAATCGCCACGGCGCGCTTGGCGTCGGCCTGGCCGATGATGAAGCGGTCGAGTTCGGAGACGATTTCGCGGGGGGAGAACGCAGTCATGAAATCTTACAGACTTTCAACAACGAGGGAATCATTTGTGTAGACGCATATGTCGGCGGCAATGCCCATCGCTTTGCGGGCGATACTTTCCGCATCCATGTCGTCACGGTCCACCAAAGCGCGTGCCGCGGCCAACGCGAACGCGCCGCCGGACCCAATGCCGATCAAGCCATCCTCCGGCTCCAGGACATCGCCGGTACCGGTTAACACCAATGACGTTTCCTTGTCGGCCACCGCCATCATTGCCTCAAGACGGCGGAGATACCGGTCCGTGCGCCAGTCCTTGGCCAGTTCGACACACGCACGGGTCAGCTGACCGGGGTGCTGGTCCAGTTTGGCCTCAAGGCGTTCGAACAAAGTGAAGGCGTCGGCGGTCGCGCCCGCGAAACCGGCGATCACGGCGCCGTCGGCAAGTTGACGCACTTTGCGCGCATTGGATTTTATGACCTGCTGGCCAAAGGTTACCTGACCGTCACCGGCGACAACCACCTGACCGTTCTTGCGGACGGACAATATTGTTGTGCCGTGCCAAGCAGGAGAAGGCGAGCCGTGCCACGTCGGCGCGTCGGGAGTCATACGGTGTCCTTTCGGGAGGTTTTGCGCCCGGATCTGAGTTGTCCATAGGATGGGGTCGCGGCGCGGGTGTTTCAAGGTGTAGGATCGCCCTGCGCCACGTACCCCACCCTCTCTGCTGTTTTCCGCCAGTCCCCATGTCTGTTCCTCAAACCGCCCAAGAATACTATGAGCAAGGAGCACGCCTTCTTAATTCGGGCGATGTTTCAGGCGCCGTGGTCTCTCTCACCAAGGCCGCTGAACTGCGACTCGGGCCGCAGACCATCGGTGCCCTCGGCATGGCGTTGATGCGGGGCGGAAACTTTGACTCCGCCTTGAGCTGGTTTTCCCGGCTGGACGAAAATAACGCACATGATGTCAGGACGCTGACGCTGCAAGGCCAGGCCTTCGAAGGTCTCGGTAAATTCGACGAGGCGGTTGCACGGTATCGGACATGCCTCAACGCGTCGCCGCTGCAAATTCCGGTCTTGAGGCGCTACAGCGAATTGGCGTGGCCGCGCGACCGCGAAGATGTCCTCAAACGGTTTGACGCGACCTGTGCCCTCATCACCGAAGAGACGCCCCATGGCTTGCTGGCCTTGCAGCTTGCGGCGCAGTACCAAGAATTTGCCGCGCGGCAAGACAACGGTCAGGCGTCAGGTCTCGGTACTTCTCTGGACGATTTGTTCTTTCGCTACGCGACGGAGGCGCGGGACCGCGTTTGCGATCTCGCCCGACGGCGCCTCGAAAAATCCGGTACGGACACTCAGGCGTTGGCGGCGCTGGCATTCTATTTCATGAGCCAACACGATTGGGAGCGCGCCGGTGACTACTATGCCCGTCTGAAAAAGGCGCAGCCGGATGACATCGACTTGATGATGTTCATCGATGCGGACTATGCGGCCAGACTCGACCGCTATGATGCCGATGCCGTGTCCGAAGTGCTCCCCGCCGTGCATCATGTTCGGCCGCTTGACGACTCTCCGGCAGGGACTCTGTTTCTGGCCTCGAGTTTGGAATATGCGGAAAAGTTTACGATGCCGCTCTTGCTCTCGCTTGAGGATCAAGGCGTGGCGGCACGCGTCCAGGTTCACGTCATGGCTGAACCGGGCGAAACCATTTCCGTGCTAGAGGCCGCACTCAGTGGTTTCGCTCACGTCGAAGTCGGTCTCTCCTGGGAAATCATCGACCTCAAGACCATTCCTCACACAGACAGCCGCAACTACTTTCATGCCATCCGGTATGTCCGTGCCGCGCAGGCGGTGCAGTCCTCCGGCGGGGCGGTCGTTCTGATGGACGTCGATGGTCTGGTCAATGCGGATCCAAAGCGCATCTTCGATGTTCTTAACGGCGGCGATGCAGGCGTCTGCGTGATTCCGGCGGCCTGGATCGCCGCAAGTCAAATGCGCGGCGACTTTGCCGCTTTTGCCCCGACAGCCAAAGGCCGCGCCTACGCGTGGCGCATCGCCGCGTTCATTACCGACGCATTTGACCGCGATGCTTTGTTTTGGGCGATCGATCAAAACGCGCTCTTCACCGTTCATGCCGAAATGGAGGCTGCTGGACACGCACCTGATCTCAAAGTCTTCGGGCCGAACGTGTACTCGCAATCAGCAGACCCGGAGGCGGTGTTCTGGAGTTCGGCGGGCAAGGAAAAATTCAGAGACATCGCCACACTTCAGACCGGCACGGCGGACGAAACCACCTTTGCCGGCAATCCCTTTATGCAGAAGTATGCACGTTATCATTCGATGGCGCGGGATCGCCTCGCCAAAGCGCGAGACTAGGGTATCCCCGCCTTTAAAATAAGTCTGACGGGCGCATGATCCGACGGCGGTGTCCAGTGGCGCACGGCAGTGAGAACCTCCACATCGGCAATGGCGTCTTTCAGGCCCGGCGTGACCCAAATGTGGTCGAGCCGCCGGCCCTTGTTGGTCTTCTCCCAATCGGCGGCGCGGTAACTCCACCACGTGAAGACCGGATCGTCCTCGCCGCTGACTTCGCGCTGAGTGTCGATCCAGTTGAGCGAGCGTTTGACCCGCTCCAGCGCGGCGATCTCGATTTCCGTGTGGGTGATGATGTTGCGCAGCTTGACGTGATCCCACACATCGGCCGGCAGCGGCGCGACGTTCAGATCGCCGGCCAAAATCATCGGATCGCGAAAACCGTAGGTGCCGGCAAAATGATCGGCCAGCGCATCGAGAAAGCGCAGCTTGTAATCGAACTTGGGATTGGCGTCGCGGTCCGGCACGTCACCGCCGGCGGGAACGTAGACACAATGTATGCCCACCCCTGATTCTTTGAGACGCGCAAACACGTGGCGGGCGTCGTCACGCTCCGCCCAGGTAAACCGCGTTACATCGTTTAGCGGCACACGCGCCGCGATGGCGACGCCGTTGTACCCCGGTTGCGCGGCGATGGCGTGATGCGGGTAGCCGGCGTCCGTCAAAACGTCCACCGGGACGACGCCCTCATCCGCTTTCAACTCCTGCAGGCAGATGACATCCGGATCCCAGCGGTCGATGACGCGGAGCAACTGATCGCTGCGCCGGCGCACGGAATTGACGTTCCAGGAAATCAGGGAAAACGGTTTGGGCCCCATGGCGCGGTTATAGCTGTCAGAACCGAGGGTGCGGCCAAAAAAGTAGCGCCCGATGTTGGGGGGACATCGGGCGCCGTCTTTGAGATGCCGGAACGGCAGGGGAAACCGTTAACCCGGCCCGCCGCCAACCGTTGCAGTTGCGGCGTCCATGGGAGCTATATTGGGCCGATAGACCCCTCGCGCAAAGTGACAAACCTGCATGGCAGATATGCAACGCATGCGCGGTTAGGTTGTGAAGATCGAATCTGCGCGTTTTACAGTAGGTTACAGATCGAACTTCACATGCGGACAAACGTGAAATTTGTCCGCAAAACCGCCAGGTGTTGTAAGACAACCGCCCTTAATCGTCGTCGAAGATGTCGATTTCTTCGTATTCGAACAGGTTCGAGTCGAGTTCGACACCCAGCTGGGTGTCGTAAAGGGTCACGGTGACTTCCCGGCTTTGGGCGTCCTTGACCTTCCACTGACGCAGTTCGAACGGGCCTTCAGAAAACACGAAGGTCAGCTCCCCGGCGGTGGGGTCATCGGCGTCGGCGGCGGTGATCTCGAGCACCCCCGGTTCCACCCGCACACTCCGCACCTCGACGGATTCATCTGTGAACGACCACTGGGGATCGAGCAGGAAGCCGGCGGGCGTGTCGTCGATGTCGAGGTAACTGGGTTCGTCCAGTTCCAGATCGACGTAAATCACGAAGGTCCCGTCGGCGACGATCAGCACCGGTGTGGGCGGATCGTACTGAAGACGCATTTTGCCGGGACGGTCGATGTACAGGTCACCCTCCGCGACGCCGCCGCGACCGTCGACCTGTAGAAAACGCGCCTGCATCGTATCGATGCCGTTCAGATAGGCCGCCGCTTTTTCCAGCACGGCCGTATCTGCTTCGCTGAGCACGGCGGTCGACGGCCCAAAGGGCAAAGCCGACGCCGCGACAACGGCGCAAGAAAAGAGGAAGCGTTTCATGACAGCCATGGTGGCGTCAGCTTATGGCGGGATTGGGGCACGCAGGCAAGGGCGGCATTACAATCGTGCAACGCGGATCACGCCTGCGCGAGCCCTGTTCGCTTACAACGTCTGACCCGCTTCGGGCAGCAGCACTTCGCGTTTGCCGACATGATTGGGTTTGCCGATCATGCCCTGCGCTTCCATGTCCTCGATGATGCGCGCAGCCCGGTTGTAGCCGATCTGCAAGTGGCGTTGGATGAAACTGGTTGAGGCTTTGCGCTCGCGCGCGACGATGGCCACCGCTTGATCGAACAGAGAGTCGCCGGAGTCCGTGTTGCCACCGACACCGATGTTGGCGAAGCCGGGCACATCGGAGACATCGGCCGCGTCTTCGTCGGTCACGGCATCCAGATAAGACGGCTGACCCTGGTCTTTGAGGTGGCCGACGATTTCTTCCACTTCCGCGTCGGTGACGAACGGACCATGCACGCGGGTGATGCGCCCGCCCGCGGCCATGTACAACATGTCGCCCTGGCCGAGCAGTTGTTCCGCGCCCTGTTCGCCAAGGATGGTGCGGCTGTCGATCTTCGACGTGACCTGGAACGAAATGCGGGTCGGGAAGTTGGCTTTGATGGTGCCGGTGATGACATCGACCGACGGACGCTGCGTTGCCATGATGACATGAATACCGGCCGCACGCGCCATCTGTGCCAGACGCTGCACGGCGGCTTCGACGTCCTTGCCGGCGACGAGCATCAGGTCGGCCATCTCGTCGATGATGACGACGATGTAGGGCAGCGGCGTCAGATCGAGCTCCTGTTCCTCGTACACCGGCTTGCCGGTTTCCGGATCGAACCCGGTTTGAACGGTCTTCGTCAGGGTCTTGCCCTTCTTCGACGCTTCCCTGAGACGCTGATTGTAACCGGCGATGTTGCGCACACTCAGCTGGCTCATGGCGCGGTAGCGGTCTTCCATCTCGCGCACCACCCACTTCAGCGCGACCACCGCTTTGCCTGGTTCGGTGACGACCGGGGACAGCAAATGCGGAATGCCGTCGTAGACAGACAGCTCGAGCATTTTGGGGTCGATCATCAGCAGGCGCACGTCGTCCGGCGTGTGCCGGTACAACAGCGACATGATCATGGTGTTGATGGCGACGGACTTGCCCGAGCCGGTGGTGCCGGCGATCAGCAAGTGCGGCATGCGCGCAAGGTCGGCATAGATCGGCGCGCCGCCGATGTCCTTGCCGAGCGCCAAAGTGAGTTTGCCGTCAAACTTGTCGCACGCTTCGGAGGACAGCATCTCACGGAAATACACAGTCTCGCGGCGCTCGTTCGGCAACTCGATGCCGATAACGCTGCGTCCCGGTACGACAGCGATGCGCACCGCCACCGCACTCATCGAGCGGGCAATGTCATCGGCGAGTGACACCACGCGCGCGGTTTTCGTGCCGGGTGCGGGTTCGAGTTCATACAACGTCACCACCGGACCCGGGCGCACTTTGACGATCTCGCCGTTAATGCCGAAATCCTCCAGCACGCCTTCGAGCATCTTGGCATTGGCCTCGAGCGCCTGGGTGTCGAGCTGCGTGGCGGACTGGACGCGCGGCATCGCCAGCATGTCGAGCGGCGGCAGTTCGAACCCTTCCGGCGTGGCCGGCAGCAGCGATCCCTGGCGGGCGGCAAGTTCTTTCTTGGAGGGTTTCGCAGCCGTTTTGCGCGGCACGACGATGTCGGGCTCGCGGTCGCGGGCAACGGCGGGCGCCGCTGCAGGTTCGTCGTAGACGTCATCTTCGTCACCGTCGTCGAAAGACGGCTCGATCCGTTCCGCATCGCGGGCCGCCGTGCGTTCAGCGGCGCGGACGCGCTTGGTTTCTTCGCGCTCCGCTTTCCTGGCCGCGCGACGGGCCGCGCGGTCCTGGTTTTCGTCGCGCAGAGATCCGATCAGCCCCAGGGTCCAGTCGGCGACGCGCGCACTCTCACGTTTGATCCACGCCGAGATGCCGCCATAGAACGCCACCGGGACGGTCCAGACCCAATGCATAAGGGAAACGCCGGCGGCCAAACACACCGCGACCGTCAACCAGCGCACGCTTTCGACCGCCCCCACGGTGCTGAGCACGGCCGTCGCCTGATCGAGCAGAATGCGCCCGCAAAATCCGCCCAGACCCGCAGGCAAGACCGCGCTGCCAGAAAATCCGGCGAGACCCATCGCAAGCAGCAAAGCCGTCGCAGGGGTCGCCACGGTCCGCAGCCACAGCCAGGAAATCGTTTCCGCACGCACCACCCGCACACTCCAAGCAAAGACGATGAGCACCGGGATGGCAGCCGCAACGCCGAGGGCCTGCAGCATCGCATCGGCAAACATCGCGCCCGGCGCGCCGAGCCAATTCTGCACGGCGGCGTCTGTTGCGGTGTTCAGCGATGGGTCGCCCGGATGATAGCTCGCCAATGCCAAGGCGGCGGCAACGGCCAGGCCCGTGACGCCAAGACCGGCCATTGCCCAGCCGGTGCGTTTCAGCGCGGCGACCATGCTCGGCGGCAGGAAGGGTCCGGTGTCGGCGCGGGATGCTGCAGTGGCCATGATGCTCAAACCTCTTTCGCTAAAATGTCTGCCATGCGGGACAAGGCGGTGGATGTCGTCTCGCGGTCGTGAACCAGTGCGACACGGATATATGAGTCTCCCGGGCTGGTGCCGTCAGCACCCGCCCGGCTTAAGTACGCGCCCGGCAGCACTTTGATGCCGCCGTCGCGCCATAGAGTCTTGGCGATGCGTTCGCTGTCGCCGACGTCGAGCCACAGGAAGAAGCCGCCGTCGGGCGTGCGGTAGCCGAAACGCAATCCGAAAATTTCCGCCGCGTCGTCGAATTTACCACGATACAGCGCGCGGTTTTCTTCAACGTGCTCTTCGTCCTGCCACAGGGCGGTGGCCGCGGCCATGACCGGCAGCGGCTGTACCGCACCGGCATGCGCGCGCAGACGATTGAACAGGGCGAGCAGTTTGGCATCGCCGGCGACAAACCCGGCGCGCAAACCCGGAACGCTTGAGCGCTTCGACAGGGAATTGAAAACGAGAACGTTGGTCATGTCGCCGCCGAGTTCGGCGCAGGCCTGCAGCATGCCGGTCGGCGGCGCTGCGGAATAAATTTCCGAATAGCATTCATCGCTGACGAGAACGAAGTCATGCGCGCGGGCGAGACCGATCATGGTCTTCAGTTCGTCCATCGTCGCCACCGCACCCTGCGGATTGGCCGGGCTGCACAGATAGGCGAGACACGCGCGCGTCAACGTGCCGCTGTCGACCGTTGCGTAGTCGGGCTGAAAGTTGGTCGCAGCCGTCGCGGGCACAAACACCGGATCGGCACCGGCCATCACCGCCGCACCCAGATAGACCTGATAGAACGGGTTGGGCATCAGCACGGTTGGGGTGGCGTTCTGCTTGCGCGGCGGCACGGCCAGCTGTGCAGCCATGAACAACGCCTCGCGCGTCCCGGCAACCGGCAGCACATGGGCATCGGCGTCGATCATTCCGGTGGGCAGGCCATAGCGGTGCGTCAGCCAGTTGGCGACCGCGGCACGGTAGTCCGGCGTGCCCGCGGTCGGCGGGTATTTGTTCCATTGCTCGGCGTGGGCGGTCAGAGCGCCGTGAATCAGGCCGGGGGCGGTGTGCTGGGGTTCGCCAATGGACATGGCGATGGGGGCCAGATCCGCAGGCGGCGCGACATCCGCCAGCAGCGCGTTCAAGCGCTGGAACGGATATTCCGTCAGTCCGTCCAAACGGCTGTTGTACATGGCCCGTACCGTCCCTCATCGGCTGCAGTCCCACCCCTTTCGGGTCCCATGCGGAACGCAGTCCACCTCACCGAATGAGAGTCGTCTGCAAAGGTAAACGGGTGGTTAATAAAGAGGGATTTTTTTATATAAGTCAGTCGATTGGCGAGGACCGTTGATACAATTTCTCAGACCGGAATCCTCACCCAGTGAGTATTGCACGCCTAATAAAGGCCGGACCTGCCCGTCTGGCCTCTGTTTTGGCCGGATACTTGCTTGTAACTCTTTGTTTTCCAATGGTTTTCCACAGTGTTTCCCGCCTGAACCCACATCTTTTCCAGCGCCTGTTCACAGGTTATCCGGCAAACGCACCAGGTGGGCTTACCGCGGAAAAACCGAACCGGCGTCCTTGATTTGGCGTAGAAAAAGATGAGTTACAGCGTGAACGATTGACGTTGAGCAATGCGCGGCGCGGGCCGGCGCCCGTATAAACACTCAGTACACAAAATCTAAGGAGACGCTCATGGTTGCCGCACCGGGCATGGAAGACCCCAAAGCCAAAGTCTGGATCCCGAAAGGACGCCCGATTCCGTTCCACGATGGTCCGACCAACGATCAGCTCATGGCCATGGTTATGGCGCTGACGGTCGAGGTCTCGATCCTGCGTGAACGCCTCGACACCCATGAGCGCGTGTCTGAGGCCAAAGGCGGCTTTGGCACCGCCGATGTGGAAGCTTACAATGCGGATGATGAAGCGTTGGCCTACCGCACAGGCTTCCGCAACCGGATCATGCACAAAGTGTTCCGCACCCTGCGCGCAGAAATGGCGCGCCTCGAAGCGGACACGGAAGAAGATTACGACGAAATCATGAAGGAGTTCGACGCCGCCTAACCGGCCAATAGGTCGACAGCGCGTCAAACACAGAAAGGATAAAATTATGGATGCCCATCGCCCCCATCCGATGATGCCGGAGTCCAATCACGACGAAATCGCCGAACAGTTGGCGATTGTCGACATGAAAGCGTTTATGTTTTCAAAGGTCGATCCCGGTGTGCGTAAACTTTTGGAAAAGAAAGTCGCGCCGGAATTCAAGAAGCGTGAAGGCCGTGATCCGCGCAATCATCAGGAGCTGCGCAAGGACATGGAAAAGGAGCCCGGCTATCAAGCGTGGCTCAACATGAATGCCGTCGCCCAGGACATGATGTGGGATGCCGTCGGCACGTGTGTCGACCGCCAGCTCGATGATCTTAAGGCCAAGGCCAAGATCGAAAATCCAAAGGGTTCGCTGCGCGTCGATCCGAACTTCAAGGCGCCGCGCTACATCGATGCGCAAGACATCCACCGCATGCCCGGCAACTATCACGGCACCTATGGTGACGACGACGTACGCCAGGGCGCGGTGTTCGACCGCGGTGCCGTGGTCTACCAGATGGGCCGCAACGGCGGATACATGAACGATATCCGCGGCCATACCATCATCTCGCATTACTTCGCGCGCTGGCCCGATGCCCAACCGAAAAAGATTCTCGACATGGGCTGCACCGTCGGTCATTCGACATTGGCGATCGCCAATTATTTCCCCGAAGCCGAAACCCACGCCATCGATGTCGGCGCCGGCATGCTGCGCTATGCCCATGCGCGTGCGGAGCGCCTCGGTATTCCGGTGCACTTCAGCCAGCAGAACGCGGAATGCACCGACTTCGAAGACAACACCTTCGATCTCATCACGTCGTCCGCCGTGCTGCACGAAACGTCGGGCAAGGCCCTGCCGAATATCTTCAACGAATGCCTGCGCATTCTGAAACCGGGCGGCGCGATGGTGCATCTCGAAGTGCCGGCCCGACTGGAAGAACTCGACGACTGGGGCAAGATCCGCGGCGACTACGAAATCCAGTACAACTATGAACCCTTCTGGAAGGGCGCGCTGACACAGGATTACGAAAAGCTGTGCAGGGACACGGGCTTCAAAGATGTTGAGGTCGGCTACCAGGATGCGACCGCCAAAGCCGAGCGCGGCAACACTCAGTTCGGCGGCCCGTCGAAGGGCGTGCACCGGTCCTGGCTGATGATCTCCGGCGTGAAGTAAACCGGGCACAGCGGCGGTGTTTACCAACTTCTGGTACGTCGCCGAGGAAAGCGCGGCCGTCGTCGGCGGTCCCGACGGCGGCCCCGTCCATACCCGCATGCTCGGGCAGGACTTCGTCCTGTTCCGGGACACCGCGGGCACCGTTCATTGCCTTTCCAATCTGTGCGTTCACCGCGGCGCGTCGCTGGCCCATGGCAAGGTCAAAGGCGATTGCATCGAATGCCCGTATCACGGCTGGCAGTTCAACGGTGCGGACGGCACGTGCGCCAAGATTCCGTCGCTCGGCCCGGACGGTAAAATTCCGACGCGCGCCAAAGTCGACAGCTATCCCGTCGAGGAACGCTACGGACTCATTTTCGTGTTTCTCGGCGATGCGCCGGATGCGGACCGTCCGCCGATCCTCAACATGGAGGAGTGGGACGATCCGGCCTGGCGGTGGACGTATCTCAATTACACGTGGCCTGTGAACTGGCAGCGCGCGATCGAGAACTCGCTCGATCCGGCGCACACGGAATTCGTGCATCCGATGATGGGCTACGAAGGCGAGCGCGACGATTACATCGTCCCTGCCTTGCCGTTAACGGAACATCCGTGGGGCGTCGGTGCCCGGCGAACTAACAAATCACCGACCAAAAGCGGATCGCTCAAAGCCGGTGTGCGCTCAGGCGACGGCGAGGGCAAGACGGATACCGGTCACGTCGGCCCCAACCAGGTGTGGATCTGGATTCATTTCACTGATGCGGCGATGTTTCATCAGTATGCGTTCGTCACGCCAATCGACGCGCACACCTCGCGGCGCTATTTTTTCCAGGCACGCAACTTCATCCTTGAAGAGCAGCACGACGCCCGCGTGATGGCACGCATCAAGGAGATCGCGGAGCAGGATCGCCGTGTGCTCACCGAAATGCGGCCGGCTTTCACGCCGTCGAGCCCGACGGAAGAGGTTCTGGTCGGCGCCGACAACGTCATCGTCCGATTTCGGGAATTCCTGAAAGACTGGCAAGCCAACGGCTGGCGTATCGACGAAAAGGCGGTCGCGGCCGCAGACCCAGAACACAAGGCCTTCGCAATTCCCTCGCCGCAACGGCGCGGGCGGAAGGGGTGGGTGATCGATTCCGTACCAGTGCTTGCGACCGCTTCCGAGGTCGCCCAAGCCGCCGAATAGCTTTCAGTCTGCGAGTTCTATGTCTTCGTAACGGATGAAGCCGAAGTCGGAGCGGAACGCTTTGATGCGCTTGCTCAGGCCGATAAAGGCGACCGTCTCATACATGAACAACGATTGCGCGGTGTCGTGAGAATGGCGCATCACCGCTTCCGTGGCAGTGCGCCTGGCATCGATACCGGTCGCCGCCATAGCGTTTTCGATCAGTGGCACCGCAGCCGGATCACAGTAATAGACTGCATGCCACAGGCAGGAATTCTGGCGCATCGGATACAGCGCATCCGACACCGGTGTGAACATCGGCATCGCCATGGCATCGGCGTTCCACTCTCCGGTCTGGATGTATTCCAGGAAGCGGCTGTTGGGCACGGTGCGCACTTCCAGGTCAATGCCAACGCGGGCCAAATCGGCGGCGGCTTGCTGAAACACATCGGTGTAGGACACCGCACCGCTTGGCATTTCCATGGCAAAGCGGAAGCCGTCTTCGTAACCGGCTTCGCGTAATAAGATGCGCGCGCGTTCGGGATCGTAAGCGCGCCCTTCGATGTCGTGTGCATAACCAAACGCATTCGACGGTGCAGGCTGGTTGGCGACTCTCGTTTCACCCCTCATCAGGACATCGACAATGGCCTGGCGGTTGACTGCGTGAATGATCGCGGCCCGCACTCGTTCGTCAGCAAGAGGAGACTCTGCCTGTCCGGCAGTGATGTACGACAGCGTCACCACGGCGGGTATGCGGTCGACAAAAACAGATCCGCCATCGGCGCGCACGGCGTCGAACTCATCCGGCGATAACGCCGAGATGGCGATGTCGGCTTCGCCGGTGGCGAGCGCCGCCTGCCGCGCAGCCGGTTCCGGCAGGACAATGAAGTCCAAAGTCTGTGCCGGTGCGTGCCGCCAGGACGCATCGTTCGCCGTCAGGGTAGAGCGGGTCGGACCGATGTCTGTAAAGACGTACGGGCCGGTACCCGGCGGGTCCGCAAAATAGACCTCAGGACCATCTGCCGCCCATTGCCGTGCTGCGAGCGGGCGCAGCAGCGCCAGTTTATAGGGCAGCAACGGATCGGGACTCGACGTCTCGATATGCAGAGTGAGCGGATCAAGCGCGCGTGCGCTTGCCAAGACGAACAGCTCACGGCCGACCGGAGACGCGCGGCCTTGCGCCGTAGTCAGGTATTCAATCGCAGCGGCGAAGGAGTGCGCTGTCACCGGTTCGCCATTTGAAAATACCACGCCGTTACGCAGCGCGAACCGCCACCCGGTCGCCCCGTCGCGCGCCCAGTTTTCGGCGAGCCAAGGTTCGAGCGTGCCGTCTGCGGTCACAAACGTCAGCGGGTCGAACAGCGCGGACCAAACGGGCAGGCGGGTGATCGATGTCGAACTGAACGGATTGCCCCACGGCTCAGGAAAGGAGCCGCCGGCGATGGTTAGCGTCTCCGCCTGCACGGACGAGACCGCGAACACAAGAACAGCGGCCGCAATCCGGCGCAGGATCATAGGGCGTAAAACCGCTTCGCATTGGCGTCGACGATGCGCGATGTCAGATCGGCATCGAGATCGTTGCGCTCGCGCAACAGCCGCGGGGCTTCCAGTTCGGTCGAGGTGTCGGCGTGTCCGTAGTCGGTGCCGATCAGCAGCGCGTCCGGCCCGGTAAACCGGGCCACCAGATTGATGTCCTCCTGCGCTTCGCAGGTCACGAAAAATCGGTTGTCGGCGAATAGCGTGTCGGACGTATCGCGAATGCCGTAGTGCGACAGCATCTTGCGGCAGCGATTGACGGCGAAGGGCACCCATTCCGAAGCGGCTTCGATGAAGCCGATGCGCAGGCCCGGAAATTTTTCGGGCACGCCGGATAACGTCAGCGCGGCAAAAGCTATAAGAGTCGGCATCGAATTGCCGAGCACGTTGCGCAGTCCGGTGCGCGCGTTTTTGATTGAGGCATAGGCTGGGCTGGCGCTGCCGATGTGAATGCAGATCGGCATGTCGAGATCGCAGGCGGCGCGGTAGATCGGGTCCAACGCCGGATCGTCCAGGGTCGCATCACCTTCGTAGCCGCGCAGCTGAATGCCGCAGGCGCCGTTTTCCTTTGCGGTTTTCAGTTCCTCCAAAGTGGCATCGATGTCGCGCACCACCGGCAGAGCGACCCAGCGCAAACGCCCACCGGTGTCACCACAAACTTCAGCCATCCAGGAATTATAGGCGCGCACCGCCGCCCGCTCGGCGGCAACGGACCTAGGATAGAGGTTGAGAAACAGGCTCGGATAAATGACCTGAATGTCGTGGCCGAACTTATCCATGTCCGTGATGCGCGCGGCGGTGTCCATCAGGTCGCGCGTGCCGTCGGCGTAGACGTCCGATTTCTGCCCGCCGCGGCCGTAAATCTGTCCGTCGATCATCCAAAATTGCGAGCCGCCGGAGGAATACGCGTGCCGGCTGATTCCGTCGGAGGTCACGCTCAACGGTGTAAACGCGTCGTCCTCCGGGCGGATGTGATCCCAGATGGCCGGACCTTCGACCACATGGGTGTCGGAATCGATGACGGTCATTGTGTTGTTCCCTGTGTTCTCTGGACCCACTGTGCGCGATCCGGTCCGACAAGGAAACGGGCTGTCAAAAAAAGTCCGTCAACTGATCAGAGATGGATTTACCGCCGCGCGCGGACCGCGGCCCAGACGCATATGAGGACCAGAAGCGGGATGTTTTTCACCAAGGGTCCGAGCGGGTCGAGCCATAGGTGCGGCAGAGCCATCGTCAGCACCGCCGTGAACACCACCATCACGCCCAGCTGAACCGCAAGCAGCCAGCGAGTCGGCAGGCCGCTCACGACCAGGAGCGCAACCAGAATTTCGATTATGCTGCCTCCCCAGGCAAAGATACGGGGATCGACGCTGTGGCGGCCAAATGCCTCCGCGATAGAGGCGGCGAGTGGCTCGCCCTTGAAGATTCCGATGACGCCAAACGTCAGCCACATCAGCGCGAGCGTGGCGGTGATCAACGGCGCGATGAGTGCGAGCCGCGCGTGCCAGCGGTCCTGCACCGAAGACGGAAACGCGGTAAAGACATCGGTCATGGACCGCGCCGCGGGGGCATAGAGGCCGGCAAAGGATCCCGACGAGGCGCTGTTGCCGTGAATCAGCTGGGCCACAGCCGTCGAGTTCACGACCGTCCAGCCGAGGATATCGCCAATCTTCGCCGCCGTTTTGATCAGCACCATCGGCACCTTCACGGTGCGGGCCGGCGGCAACTCGAGCCATTGCCGCGTGGTTTCCAGAACATCGCGCATAGTCATGATGTCCGGCCCGACGGGCTCGATGACGTAGCGCTTGATCGTCCGGGTTTCGCACAGCTCGCACAGAATGCCGGTGAGATCGTCCATATAGACGGGACGGAATTCCTGCGCGCCATCGCCGGGCAATAGAATGGCGCCGGGCAGGGCGGCGAGGCCACGGATCAACGATGTGCCGCCGTAACTGCCGCGCCCATAGACCAGACTGGGACGGACCACAACCCAATCCGCATCCATCGCCATCAGGGATTCATCGGCGGCGGTTTTGGTCTTGGCGTAGGCTGTATCGGCGTCGGCGCTGATGGCCGAAACCTGAATCAGCCGGGTCACGCCCGCTTCCTTCGCGGCCGTGAACAATGCTTTCGGCGCATGCTCGTGTACGGCGGCAGTGCGCACCGCGCTCTCCTGCAAGACACCGGCGCAGTTCACCACTGCATCGACGCCAGACACGATGTCCTGCCAGCTCTCAGGAGTCGTGAGGCGAGTAAGATCTCTTCTGAGGGGTTTAAAGCGCGGATGCCCGGCCAGCGAAGGCGGGACTTCGCCGCGGATGACACCGACAACGGAGTGACGCCGTTCCAGCAAGGCCGCGACGACATGACAGCCGATAAAACCGGCGGCGCCGGTGACCAAAATTCTCGCCATACCATTCCTGCTGGTAACGACTCACCTATCTAAACGATCAGTTCGCCGATCAACGCGTTTAAGACCAACCGCCCCCGCGGGGTCGCCCGGAGGATGTCGCCGTCCGCTTCCACCAAACCATCGTCTACGAAACCCTTTACGCGGTCTTTGGCGACCACGTCAAAGCGTAATACGCCGGTTGTTCTTTCCAGCGCCGCGAGGTCAAGCCCGGCGGTGAGGCGCAGTCCAATCATCACCATTTCTATGGCGCGCTCGTGGGGGCTGACGATGTCGTCGCGCTGACCGCCGTGACCGTGTTCGCCGACCTGCTTGAGCCACTTGGCTGGCGGTTTGTGGCGCTGAGTGGCGTGAGCCTGACCATCGACGATGACCCGCCCGTGCGCGCCCGGTCCGATCCCGGCATAGGCACCGCCCTGCCACACATGGACGTTGTGCCTGCACGCGTCGCCCGGACGGGCGTGATTGGAAATCTCATAGGCCGGCAATCCGGCGTCACCGAGAATGTCTTGCGTGAGATCGTAGAGGTCAGACCCCCCCTCTTCATCGGGTAATGTGAAGTCGCCACGCGCATAGGCGTTCTCGAACGGCGTGTTGGTTTCGATGGTCAGCTGATAACAGGACAGGTGCGCGCCGCCGGCGTTATCCAAAACATCGAGCGCGGCATTCAATTCTTCGCGCCACATGTCGGCCGACTGTCCGGGGCGCGCGTAAATCAAATCGAAGGACAACCGCTCGAAGGTTTCCCCGGCCAGGGCTATGGCCCGCTTGGCTTCGTCAGCCGAATGGCGCCGACCGAGAAATTTCAGCTGTGCGTCATCGAAGCTCTGAACGCCAAGCGACAACCGGTTGATGCCGGCAGCGCGAAACGCTTCGAAACGCTCGGCGTCGACGGTGCCGGGATTGGCCTCGAGCGTGATTTCAATTTCATCTTCGCTTGGCCACGCCGATTTGGCTTCGGCAATCACGGCTGCCGCTGTTTCGCTATGCATCAGAGACGGTGTACCGCCGCCGAAAAAAATCGACTGGAGCTTCTGTCCCGGTGTGCGCGCCGCTTCGTAAGCGAGCTCTCTTAACAGCGCATCACGCCATTGCCCATGATCGACGTGCTCGACCACATGACTGTTGAAATCGCAATACGGGCATTTGGAAATGCAGAACGGCCAGTGCACGTAAAGTGCGAGGGTGTCACCCGCCGAAGTCATGCGAAACAGGCGGCGACCAGTTTGGCGAACGCGTCGGCGCGGTGGCTCATGTCGTGCTTCTTTGCCGGTTCCATTTCGCCGAAGGTGATGTCGAAGCCATCGGGCAGGAAGATCGGATCGTAGCCGAAGCCCTGGGTGCCGCGCGGCGGAAAGGTCAGCGTTCCCTCCACCGTCCCTTCGAAGGTCTCGCAATGTCCGTCCGGCCAGGCCAGGGTCAGGGCGCAGATGAATTTCGCCGAGCGGTCGGTGGCATCGCCGAGTTCGGATTCGATTTTTCTCATCGCCATACCGAAGTCTTTGTCCGGTCCGGCCCAGCGCGCGGAATAAATCCCCGGCGCGCCGTCGAGCGCTGTAACGGCAAGACCGGAGTCATCGGCCAGAGCGACCGCGTTTGCGCCTTTGGCAGAGGCCAGCGCTTTCAGTTCCGAGTTGGCGGTAAACGTCGTGCCAGTTTCTTCGGGTTCCGGCAGACCGAGGTCGCCTGCAGAGACCACCTCTGCCTGATACGGCTGCAGCAGTTCGGTGATCTCACGCACCTTGCCCGGATTGTGACTGGCGACAACCAAGCGGCCGCCGGTGAAGCGCCGGTGGCTCACGGCGTTATGCCGACGCTGTCAGAGCGTCGAGCGCGGCCTGCTGCATCTGCGCGAGATCGGCGCAGCCGGCCTGCGCCAGCGTCAACAGCGCGGTGAACTCGTCCGCAGTGAAGGGGTCTTCTTCGGCTGTGCCCTGCACCTCGACGATCTTGCCCGATCCGGTAAGCACGAAGTTGGCATCGGCCTGGGCGTTGGAGTCTTCGGCGTAGTCGAGATCGAGTACGGGCACGCCTTTGAAGATGCCGCATGAGATCGCGGCAACAGGCTCGCTTAACGGAATCTCCTTAATGACACCGAGCGCGACCATACGGCCGAAGGCCTGATGCAGCGCAAGATAGGCGCCCGTAATTGATGCGGTGCGTGTTCCGCCGTCGGCCTGGATCACATCGCAGTCGAGACGAATCTGCAGTTCACCGAATCCGTCCATGCGCGTGACGGCACGCAGAGCCCGCCCGATCAGGCGCTGAATTTCCTGGGTGCGGCCGGACTGCTTTCCCCGCGCGGCTTCGCGGTCGGTGCGGGTGTTGGTCGCGCGCGGCAGCATGCCGTATTCCGCCGTGACCCAGCCCTTGCCGCCGCCGCGTAGCCAGGGCGGCACTTTATCCTCGACCGACGCCGTGCACAGCACATGGGTGTCGCCGAACTTCACCAGGCAGGATCCTTCTGCGTGTTTGGCAAACCCCAGGTCGAACGATATGTCCCTCAGTTGATCGGGGGCGCGGCCGGACGGTCGCATGGTCAGTCTCCTAAGCGGTAAATCGGTGCCCGGGCTCTTGGCGCGCGCGGCCGGTTGGCGCTATGACGCCCTCCATACCCGCAGGGCTCTCCAGGAACAAGGCCGAGGCTCAATGGCACCGCGTGCCCTCGATCATCCCATCGCCGTCTATGGCCTGCTCCGGCCGGGCCAGAGCGGCTACCGGCAATTCCGCCTGACGATGCGCACCCGCAATCTTGGGCCCTGCACGATCCAAGGCCTGCTGTACGATGCGGGGGGTTATCCGGGGCTAGTGGCCGGCGAAGGGAAGGTCGCCGCCGATCTGCTTGGCCTCGCTGATCCCAGGCTGCTTGCCGAGCTGGATGCATTTGAAGGTTTTAATCCCGACCAGCCCAAAACCTCCGCCTATATCCGCCAATTGACCGAGGTGGGCACCCGGACCGGGCCGGTGACCGCCTGGACCTACCTATATAATCAGCCGGTTCGGGGGCTTGCGCGCATTCCGTCGGGAAACTGGCTCGGCCGGCGGCGCGGCTGAGGGGACCGCATGGCGCCCACATCGCCGCCGTTACATTGACGCTACGCCAGCGCTTGCTTACATACCCCGGCATGACCAACCAATCGCCCGCCAACCCGCCGCTAACCAAAATAACCGGTGTGGACCCGGTATCCGAGCTCAACGCCCGTTCCCGTGAGGTGTTTCGGCATATCGTCGATGCCTATGTCGAAACCGGCGAGCCGGTTGGCTCGCGCACCATCGCGCGGCGGCTCGGCGGTCAGCTGTCGCCGGCGACGATCCGCAACGTCATGTCCGATCTCGAATTCGCCGGGCTTCTGTTCGCGCCGCATACGTCTGCCGGGCGCATGCCGACGGAGGCGGGCCTCAGGTTGTTTGTCTCCGGCCTGCTCCAGGTCGGCGGGCTCGATACGGAAGAGCGTGCCGCCATTGAAGCGCAATGCGCCGCTGCCGGAAAAACACCGCAGGAAGTTCTCGAGGGCGCGTCGACGACCCTGTCGGGGCTGACCCAGCACGCCGGTCTGGTGATGGCGCCGAAATCAGAATCCGCGCTCAAACACATCGAATTCGTCAGCCTCGCACCCGGCCGCGCGCTCGTGGTCATGGTCTCCGAGTCAGGTCTGGTGGAAAACCGCGTGGTCGAAGTGCCGGACGGCCTGCCGCCGTCGGCGCTGATCGAGGCTGGAAATTTTCTCTCCGCCCGGCTCAACGGTCAGACGCTCGGGGAGGCGCGCGAGAACATACTCGTTGAATTGGAACAGCGCCGCGCGCAACTGGATGAGCTGACCAGCAAGCTGGTAGAGGACGGCCTAGCGACCTGGTCCGGCGATCAATCCGCTGGCGGGTCGCTGATCATCCGCGGCCAGGCCAACCTGCTCAACGACATCACCGTCATCGAAGATCTCGAGCGCGTGCGCCACTTGTTCGAGGTCTTGGAAACGCGCGAACAACTGGTGCGGCTGGTCGATCTGGTCGGTTCGGCCGAAGGCGTGCAGATTTTCATCGGTGCGCAGAACGAACTGTTCAATCTCGCCGGATGCTCCATGGTCGTCGCGCCGTTCAAGAACACCAAGGAACAGATCGTCGGCGCGGTCGGCGTCATCGGGCCGACACGCATCAACTACGCCCGCATCAT
The DNA here is from genome assembly GCA_038148375.1 of Rhodospirillaceae bacterium. Lineage (GTDB taxonomy): Bacteria > Pseudomonadota > Alphaproteobacteria > Rhodospirillales > Rhodospirillaceae > CAWUEX02. Next base: position 383,603 of record JAYQVH010000001.1, read on the forward strand.
CCCCATGGTGGACTACACCGCAAAAGTGGTCGGCCGTCTGCTCGGCCAGACGTAAGCCGGACCACAGTCACGTAACGCACAGGACCACAGGTATGTCAGAACACGAATCAAACTCTGGGCCCAAACCCGACGCTGAGGACGAACCCCTATTCGATGCGGCAGACACTGCCACGCCGGAGGTCGGCGCCGCCGCAGACGCGGATGACTCCCGCGAGGCGCGTATCGCCGAATTGGAGACAGCCCTGGCCGAGGCGCAGAAAGACCGTCTGCTCGCGCTGGCCGAAGCGGAAAACGCTGGCAAGCGTGCCGACAAGCGCATTTCCGATAATGCCAAATACGCGACGTCCAATATCTGTAAGGCATTGCTGCAGGTCGCCGACAACATGGACCGGGCTCTACTCGCGGCGCCGGTCGAACTGCGCGACGGCAACGACGTCGTCAAAAATCTTGCGGTCGGTGTCGAAATGACCGCCAAGGAACTCGCAACGGTGCTCGAAGGGCAAGGCGTTCGGAAGTTCGAGTCCCTCGATCAGCCGTTCGACCCAAATCTGCATCAGGCGATGCAGGAGATCGAAAAGACCGACGTGCCGTCTGGCACGGTCATTCAGGTGGTTCAGGACGGCTACATGATGACGGATCGCCTGCTGCGTCCCGCCATGGTTGTCGTCGCCAAGGGTGGGCCAAAACGCGAAGCGCCTGTCCCGTCGGATGCCGCACCTGGAGACGGGGTCGACACCTCTGCCTGAGGCCTGCCGCGCGCATTCACAATAAAGTCATGCGCCGCACCGCTGCTTGAACTGGCGGCATCCCCGTGTCACGACTCCGTACATGGATTCATGACGGAGATGGCACCATGGCCTTCACCAAATACTGCGGAGCGCTGATCGCGGCTCTTTCGAGCTTTGCTATCGGCAATTCCAATGCGGCGCCGCTGGATCAGACGGTTGGACAGGTTCTGCGGGTTGATCTCAACGATCTCGCCGCGCCCAACCCTGACACCGACCGCCGTCCGCGAGAGATGAATTTCTCACGGCCGCGGCCGCGCACCGATGGGGATGTGCCTGTGGTGCCGGAGGGTTTTTCTATCGCGCTCTTCGCCGAGGGCCTCGCCCATGCGCGCAATATGGTCGTCGCGCCGACCGGCGACGTGTTCATCGCCGAACCCAACGCCGGACGAATTACGGTCCTGCGCGATGAAGATGGCGACGGCCGTGCCGACGACATGTTCACCTACATCGACAACCTGACCATGCCGCATGGTATTCAGTTTCTCGACGGCGCGGTGCTGATCAGCGATCAGGTCGGTGTGCGCCGGTATCCGTGGTCGGATGATGGCAAGACATCGCCATCGTCGAGCGTGCTGCTCACACCGCTCGGTGCGCTCGGTCCGCCGGACATGAGATTCCATTGGGCCCGCAATGTCGAAGTGCATCCGGACGGCACCACGTTTTACGTCGGCGTCGGTTCGGCGTCGAACATCGGTGAGGACCCCGCGCCGCATGCAACCATTCAGGAGTTCCCGATCGGCGGCGGGCCGGGCCGAACCTTCGCCAGCGGCATGCGCGTGCCGACGGAAGTCAAATTTTATCCGGGAACGACGGACCTCTACACCGTCGTCAACGAGCGGGACCGGCAGGGTGATGAGCTCGTGCCAGACTATTTCACGCGCGTTCCCGACGGCGCGTTCTTTGGCTGGCCGTACAGTTACATGGGTTCCAATCCGCAGCCCGGCTTTGCCGACAAGCGCCCCGATCTGGTTGAAACGGCCATCAAGCCCGACGTGCCGTTCCTCGCACATTCGGCGGCGATCGATCTTGAGTTCTATATGGCGGACCAGTTCCCGGAAAAATACCGTGGCGGCGCTTTCGTGGCGCTGCACGGATCATGGAACGCCAGTCAGCCGCGCGGCTATATCGTCGCTTACGTACCGTTCAAAGACGGCAAGCCAGTGGGCAGCTACGAAGTATTTGCCTCCGGATTCTGGAACGGCGACGCAGACAACAGCCAGGTGTGGGGTCGCCCGGCCGGGGTCGTCACGCTGCCCGACGGCAGCTTGCTCATTTCAGACGACGTCGGCCAGACGGTGTGGCGTGTGACGTATACGGGGGAAAAGTAGTGGACAAGACGGACGCAACCGACGCGTTTTGGCAGCGGGCAAAAGACGCCGGCGCGAATATCGGTGAAGACTACTACGTGCGGCGCATCGGCGGTGACCCGGAAACAACGGCGATCATCACCGATCTCGTGGTCAAGGGTCTCAAGCGCGGGACCTTCGGTTTGCAATGGCTGCAGGAACGGCAGCCGGAACTGAGGCCCGACATGGACAAGGATGCCATGCTGATTAATCACGATGGCGTGCCGCAGGCTATCGTCAAGACGACGGGCATCACGCCCGTGCCTTACGGTGAGATCACTGAAGAGCATCTCAAAGTCGAAGGCCCGGGCGCGCGCGAACTCAAACGCTGGCAGGAAATCCACTGGCCTTACTGGACGCGTTTGCTGGAACCGCATGGCCTGGAACCGACGCAGGATATGCTGGTGATGGTCGAACATTTCGACCTGGTCTACCCGACCGCTGCGTAACACCGTGGTGGTGTTGCGCTGCCTCGCCGAGGCCGATCGCGCCGGTCTCGACGGCTTTCTTGATCGCCACCGCGCGTCGTCGATGTTCTTGCGCTCAAACCTCTTTCACGCCGGTCTCAACGACGGCACCGGCCGTTATCAGGGTCTCTACGCCGGGCGATTTGTTGACGGTGACATGACGGATGTCGCCGCTCACTATTGGAACGGCAACATTATCTTGCAAGCACCCGACGCGCCGCGAGACCTTGCCGAGTACCTGATCGCCCAGTCGGGCCGCCCTGTATCCGGCGTGCTCGGACCGTGGGCACAGGTGCAGGCGGCGGAACCGCACCTGCCGCTCGACCGCGGCCGCTTGGGAAAGGTTGTGCCGGAGTATCTTTATTCGCTGTCTATTGCCGAGATGAAAACTCCCGACATCCTACGCAGCGGTGATGTCTTCGTGCGCCGCGCGGCCAAGCAGGATCTTCCGACGCTGGTGGCCTGGCGGCGAATCTATGACCGCATCACCATGGGCTTTCCCGAACACGCGATTAATGACGATCGCAACGCGGAGATGTTCCGCGGCATGATTGCCGATGACCGCTTGTGGGTTCTGGAAGAAAATGGAACGCCGATGGCAATGACCGCCTTCAATGCGACCTTGCCCGATACGGTGCAGGTTGGCGGGGTTTTCACTTGCGAAGCAGCGCGCGGCAAGGGTTATGCGCTGGCCGCTGTCGCCGGCTCGTTGCTGAGCGCACAGGGCGGCGGTGTCCGAACCGCAATACTATTCACGGAAGTGACCAACGTGCCTGCCCAGAAAGCCTATGAGGCTCTCGGGTTCGCCCGCGTCGGCGATTACGGTATGGTGGTGCTCGATCCGGAATAGGGTCGCTGCACATAAGGGAGAGACGGCATATGACACGCACCATTCTGATCGGTCCCGGTCCGGCCGTACCGAGCGCGGATACTCTCGACGCCTTTTGGGCGCAGGCTAAGGCGGCCGCACCCGAACTGCCGGACGACCATCAAGTGCGCTCTCTCGGCATCGATGAAGAAACCACCGGACTGATATTGGACTTTATCAACGCCCGCACCAAAGTCGGCACCTTCAGTTTGCCGTGGGTGATGGCGGAAGAGGGGCATCCGGAAACCGCACCCGGCACGCCGGTGATTCTCACTGGATATGACGGCACGCCGGAAGCGGTCGTGCGCATCACCGATGTGCGGGCCACGACCTTCGGCGAGATCGGGCCGGCGGAGACCGGGCTGGACGGTCCGCCGGTGCAAGATGTCGAGGTGTGGAAGCCGCTGCATCGCGATTATTGGAACGGCGTGCTCGCCAAGTACGGAAAGACCTGCACCGATGACATGCCGGTGCTGGTCGAACCGTTCGAGCTTGTCTATTCAGGAGCAGCGTGATGCTGCGCACTCTCATTATTGTTGTCGTTGCGCTTGCGCCGGTCACGGCGCACGCGGATGGGGTGGATGAGTTTTGGCAAAGATGCGTCCCGACGCTCGACCAGCCTCCGGCAGATGGGTTCTATCGTGTCCGTTCCATTGGCGGCACACCCGAGACGACGGCTGTGATCACCAAACTGATTCTCGCCGGTGACAAGACCGGCACGTTTTCATCGCCTTTGATGTACGAGGGCAACCGGTCGATCACACCGGTGGTCGGTGGATATTCTGTCCTGCTGGATGAGACAGAGTCCCCGCGTGCCGTTCTCAAAACGACCGGCCTGATGATCGTGCCGTTCGATCAAATCACCGAAAGTGAAACTGCCATTGACGGCCCGGCAGTGCGTCCGCTCGACGTCTGGCGTCCGGTGCATGTACGCTTTTTCACAGGCGAACTCGCCGCGCGCGGCAAAGAGTTCGTCGAAACCATGCCGGTCACGGTGGAGCAGTTCGAAGTGGTTTGTACAGGTTAAGCCCTACTGTTCTTCGACCTCGGCTTCCGCTTCGATCTCGATCAGCCAATCTGAACCGATCAGCGCTTTGACTGCGACCATGGTCGCCGCTGGTTTGATGCCGGCAAACGCCTCGCCGTGGGCCCGGCGGGCCTTTTCCCAGTCCTCGACATTGACCAGGAACATACGCGTGCGCACCACGTCCTTCATATCCCCGCCGAGGTTGGCGATGGCTGCAGCGATGATTTCGAAGCACCGCTTCGCCTGACCATAAGCATCGCCCGGCGCGGCGGTCGAACCGTCCGCGGCGATCGGTCCGGTTCCGGCAACAACGATACGATTGCCTGTACGCACGGCGCGGCAGAAGCCGATGGAGTCCTCGTAAGGTGAGCCGGAAGAGGCGCGCTGTTTGGTCATCGTCACATGGTCCTCAATATGCTTTGCGGAATGTCAGGCTGATGCGGCCCTCGAGGCCCGCGAGCGGGCTGGTGCCTGGATAGACCTTCCGCACCCCGTGATAGCGCATGCGGCTCTCGCCGCCCATGATGATCACATCGCCGCTGTGCACCGGCACGTATATGGGTTTTTCGCTGCGCTTGAAGCCGCCGATCCAGAAATCCGCGGACGCGCCCAGGCACACCGTGACGATGGGATGACTGAAATCCGCCTCGTCCTTGTCCTGATGCAGACCCATCTTGGCTCCGGGGACGTAATGGTTGATCAAGCAGGCGTCCGGCACGAACCCGGCGGCAGACGTTCCATCCAAAACCCGTTTAAGCATTTCTAGAAATACCTGCGGCATCGCCGGCCACGCTTTGCCCGAGCGGGGGTCGGCGGTTTCGTACCGGTAACCTTTTTCGTCGCTCCACCACCCCGCCTCGCCGCAGTTGGTCAGTTCGGCGGAAAACTGGCCGCCGGTTTTTGCCCGGGGACGGGAAAAAGGGGACTGCGCGGCAATGTCGCGCACCGCCGCCAGCAGGACTGTCTGGGTGTCGAAACCCATGGCCTCGGCGGCAATCTCGAAACCGGGCGGCAATGGGGGCGGAAACAGATCGGCGGCAAGGGCCATGAAGACGTCTAAATCCCTCGAAAAAAGAGTCTTTTCCCCTGTTGCGGGGCCTCGACCCACCCCCTATATACCCCGTGACCCCGGCGGGGAAGCGGGGCAGGCCCACTCTAGGCCTCCCTCGAAATTTCGCCGCCATATTAACCTTTGGGGGTGCCCCACGGCGCCGCGAGCGGGCCAAGGACATCCGCCTCAACAAGAAGGACAGACCCAATGGGCAAAGTCATCGGTATCGATCTCGGGACCACCAATTCCTGTATCGCCGTCATGGACGGCTCGGATCCCCGAGTCATTGAAAACGCGGAAGGAGTGCGCACAACGCCTTCCATGGTTGCCTTTTCCGACAGCGGCGAACGCCTCGTCGGCCAGCCGGCCAAGCGCCAGGCGGTCACCAATCCGGAGAACACCTTGTTCGCGATCAAGCGCCTGATTGGACGGCGCTTCGACGATCCGACGGTGAAGAAGGACCAGGCCCTCGTTCCGTATAAGATCATCAAGGGCGACAACGGCGATGCCTGGGTCGAAGCGTCCGGCGAAAAATACGCCCCCTCACAGATTTCCGCCTTCATCCTGCAAAAGATGAAGGAAACCGCTGAGAGCTATCTCGGTGAAAAAGTCACCGAAGCCGTGATCACGGTTCCGGCCTACTTCAACGACAGTCAGCGTCAGGCCACCAAGGACGCCGGTAAGATCGCCGGCCTCGACGTGCTGCGCATCATTAACGAGCCGACGGCGGCGGCCTTAGCCTACGGCATGGACAAGAAGTCCACCGGTACGATTGCCGTGTACGACCTGGGCGGCGGCACGTTTGACGTTTCCATTCTTGAAATCGGCGACGGCGTGTTCGAAGTGAAGTCGACCAACGGCGACACCTTCCTCGGTGGGGAAGACTTCGACGCCCGCATCATCGAATACCTTGCCGATGAATTTAAGAAAGAAAACGGCATCGACCTGCGCCAGGATAAGCTTGCCTTGCAGCGCCTGAAGGAAGGTGCCGAAAAAGCCAAGATCGAGCTGTCCAGCTCCGGTCAGACGGAAGTGAACCTGCCCTTCATCACGGCGGATCAGTCCGGGCCGAAGCACCTCAACATCAAGTTAACGCGCGCCAAGCTCGAAGCACTGGTCGACGATCTCATTCAACGTACCGTCGAGCCGTGCAAGAAGGCGCTCAAGGACGCTGGCTTGAAGCCGAACGACATCAACGAAGTGATTCTGGTCGGCGGCATGACCCGCATGCCCAAGGTGCAGGAAACGGTGAAGGAGTTCTTTGGCCGCGATCCGCACAAGGGCGTCAACCCCGACGAAGTGGTCGCCCTCGGTGCCGCCATTCAGGCTGGCGTGCTCAAGGGTGACGTAAAGGACGTCCTCTTACTCGACGTTACGCCGCTGTCGCTGGGCATCGAAACGCTGGGCGGTGTGTTCACCCGTTTGATCGACCGCAACACCACCGTACCGACGCGCAAGAGCCAGACGTTCTCGACCGCCGAAGACAACCAGCAGGCTGTGACCATCCGGGTGTTCCAGGGCGAACGTGAAATGGCGGCGGACAACAAACTGCTCGGCCAGTTCGACCTGATGGGCATTCCGCCCGCGCCGCGCGGTGTCCCGCAGATCGAAGTCACCTTCGATATCGACGCCAATGGCATTGTCAATGTGTCCGCGAAAGACAAGGCCACCGGTAAGGAACAGCAAATTCGCATCCAAGCCTCGGGCGGTCTGTCCGATGCCGATATCGAACAAATGGTCAAGGACGCCGAAGCGCACGCCGACGAAGACAAGAAGAAGCGCGAGTTGGTCGATGCCCGCAATCAGGCCGACAGCCTGATTCACTCGACCGAGAAAACCCTCGGCGAACACGGCGACAAGATCAGTGAAGACGACAAGAGCGAGATCGAAGCCAAGGTGCAGGAACTGAAAGACGTTCTTGAAACCGACGACGCTGAAGACCTCAAGAGCAAGACGGAAGCGCTGATGCAGGCGTCGATGAAACTCGGCCAGGCTATGTATGAAGCGCAGCAAGCCGAAGGCGGCGAAGACGCCAGCGACGCACCCTCGGGTGGCGACGACCCGGATGTCGTCGACGCCGACTTCGAAGAAGTCGACGACAAAGATAAGTCCTAAGACGTTTACTCAAAATAGTCTTAGGCCGTTACATGACACGTCGTGCGGAATTCGTTCAGCCGGTCCGGTGCGGTTTGCACCGGATCGCGCTGTGCACGGAGTCCAAGAATCTTATGCTGTGCAGAGATTTCAACAATCTTGTGCGGCACGCGCTTGAGCGGAGAGCATAATGGCCAAGCGTGATTACTACGACGTGCTCGGTGCCAAAAAGAACGCCTCGAGCGACGACCTCAAAAAAGCCTATCGCAAACTTGCGATGCAGTATCACCCGGACCGCAATCCCGGGGATGCCAAGGCCGAACAAAAGTTTAAAGAGCTCAACGAGGCTTACGAAGTTCTGAAAGACGAACAAAAACGCGCCGCCTACGATCAATACGGCCACGCCGCGTTCGAAGGCGGCGGTGGACCGCGCGGCGGCGGCGGGTTTGATTTCGGCGGCGGTTTCGCCGACATCTTCGATGAAATGTTCGGCGACATCATGGGCCGCCGTGGTGGCGGTGGCAGGGCGCAAACGCGCGGCCAGGACCTCCGCTACAACATGGACGTCACGTTGGAAGATGCCTTCCACGGCAAGAAGGCGACCATCACGGTACCCTCATCCGTTGCCTGTTCCTCGTGCGACGGCACCGGCGGTAAAGATGGCGCGGCACCCGATACCTGCGGTAGCTGTGGCGGTGCCGGAAAAATCCGCAGTCAGCAGGGGTTCTTCACGGTTGAACGGACATGCCCGGCCTGCGGCGGCGCCGGGCGGGTGATCAAAAACCCGTGCCCGACCTGCCGTGGCAGCGGTCGGGAGCGTAAAGACAAAACCCTCGAGGTCACTATTCCGCCCGGCGTCGAGGACGGCACGCGCATTCGTCTCGCCGGCGAAGGTGAGGCCGGATTGAACGGCGCGCCGCCGGGAGATCTTTACATCTTCCTTGCCATCAAATCGCATCGCCTGTTCCAGCGTGACGGCGCCAATCTATACATGCGTGTGCCCATCTCCATGACAACTGCGGCGCTTGGCGGAGAAGTGGAGGTGCCAACCATCGAGGGGCGCAAAGTCCGAGTCACCATTCCGCAGGGCTGCCAGAACGGCCACCAGTTCCGGCTGCGCAGCAAGGGTATGAACGTGCTGCGCTCAACCGCGCGCGGCGACATGTTCCTCGAAGCGGCTATCGAAGTTCCGGTCAATCTGACGGCGAAGCAAAAAGACCTGCTGCGCGAATTCGAAAAAGACAGCGATCAGAAAACCTACAGTCCGGAAGCTCAGGGCTTCTTCGACAAAATAAAAGAGTTTTTCGAAGACCTGACCGACTGATTCGCTACAAACGTCCTGTGAGGCGTTGCCGCCACGTCAGTTTTTCCGGCGGCGGTGGCGGTCCGTCGAGATACGCCCAGAAAAATGACATCGTATATTTGACGCCGGCCCCGGGTGTCACCCCGCGGTGCAGGTGTGTCCAGAACGGCGGAAACACAACGATCTTGCCCGCTTCGGGTTTTACTTTGACATTCTGATGTTGAAATTCGGTTTCCCCGCCGTCGGCTATGTCGGACAAATACAAGAGGCATGCGAGAACGCGTTCCGCCGTGTCCATATTGGCGTTGTCGGCATGCCAGATAAAACCCTGGCCTGGGTCGACGCGCTCGATACGGGGATAGCGGCAGCCGACGCGTCCCTCGACAAGATGACCGGCGAGCGCCGGGAATTCTTTCGCATATTCATGAACTGCTTTTTCGACCGCCGCATGGGTCTGTATGACGACGTCTTTCCAGTCGTCCATACTGTCGTTGAGGAACAGAATTGTGCCGGTCCGCGCCGGGTCTTGCCGTTTCTCGGTGCGCCCCACGGTTGAGGCATGGCGCCGGTCATCGCGCTCAAACCGGTCGATGATCAAGCGGCAGTACTCGGCGCCCAGCATGTTGGGGAAAACCTGAATGAATGACGGCTGGGATTTGCTCATGACTCCGGTTCGCGCAATGACTGTGATACCAACAGGAGAACCTTAAACTTCAGTTCGGCACACGTGAAGCATGGTGAAACGGCTGTCAAATCTGCTCGGACGTAAATCTCGCCCGCTCGATGAAGAGAGCGTTGTCGCCAATATGCTCCGTCTCGTTCCCGCAGCTCGGGCCGCCGGCGAGGGCGCGGTTCAGGATCTTGCGAAAAATTTAGCCGAGATCGGGATGGAATGCCTGGAGTCCGAATGCCCGGCACGTGCCGCGCAGGCGTTGTCGGCGGCGGACTCCCTCGGATATGCCGCGCCGTACTTTCTCTACAATCTCGCACTGGCGTATGGCCGCAGTGGAGAGTCCGCAGCGTCGGTTGAGGCGTTCCGCAAAGCGCAGACACAGGGTCCGCGCGACGCCCAGGCGGACGGTTATGCTCTGCGGCAGCTCCACGCGCTGGACCATGTCACCCTTTCCGAACTCCGCACGGCGGCGGAAGAATGGGCCGCGCTTTACGCGCCTGACTGCGAAGTCCGCACGTCTTCAGGTATGCATACGCCGCTGCGCATTGGACTGGTGTCAGGCCGTTTTCAGCGCCACGCCGTCGGATTTCTAACGCTCGGTGTATTAGAGGCACTCGATTCGGCCCGGTTCTCGCTTCTGATGTTTGACAACGGTAAACACGAGGACGACTACACCAACCGCTTTAAAGCCATCGCGTCGGCCTGGATCCGCATCTCAGAATTGGACGATGACGCCGCCGCTGACGCAGTTCGTGCTCAAAAGATCGACGTGTTAATTGATCTCGGAGGCCATTCCGACGGCGGGCGCATGGGTCTGTTCGCGCGCCGGCCCGCACCGGTGCAGGTCAAATGGGCCGGCGGCCAGCACGGTACGACTGGTTTGAAGGCGATGGACTATTTTATCTCCGACGCGGTGGAAACGCCAACCGGCGACGATGAGTATTTCGTCGAGACCGTCATCAGAATGCCGGACAGCTATGCGTGTTATACGCCACCGCCGGATGCGCCCGGCGTTAATTCGTTGCCTGCCGCAACGCGCGGCGTTGTAACCTTCGGCAGTTTTAACAACATTGCCAAAATCGGCCCCCGTACCGTGGCGGCGTGGGCGCGCATTCTGCAGGCACTCCCCGACAGCTGCTTGGTGCTTAAACACAGCGCTCTATCCGAAGCCGAAACACGCAATCGGCTCGAGGCCGATTTTGCGGCGTACGGTATCGTACCCAGCCGGCTCGCGCTCCGTACGCCGACCGGCCATACGGCGCATCTCGCCGCGTACCACGACATCGATATCGCGCTCGATCCGTTTCCCTGGAGCGGTTGTGTCACGACCTGTGAGAGTTTGTGGATGGGTGTGCCGGTGCTCACCCTTCCCGGTATCGCGTTCTGCCATCGGCACTCCGCGAGCTTCTTACGATGCGCCGGTCTCGACGAGTGGATTGCAGCAGATGAGGATGATTATGTCGAAAAAGCCATCGGGTATGCCAACCAGCTCGAATCCGTCGCAGCCCTAAGGGTGTCGCTGCGGGATCGCGTGCGTCGATCCCCGCTATGTGATGCGCCCCGGTTCGCACGCCGCTTTGATGACACGCTCATATCTATTGTGCAGGCCCGGCTGCCTGCTGTGCCAGACGCACCCAGCGCACATATAACTCCGGATGAATGACAGCCAGTGAATCAAAGTCATCCACCACCGTATTTTGGAAATCCGGATAGGCACCCAATGCCGTCTCATTCATAAAAAGCAGCGTGTTCTGACGCAGCCACCAAAACACATCCTGGTTGCTCCAGATCAGCGGCCTGAGCGTATCGATCGTCTTAAATCCATGATCGGCGAACTTGCCGGCCCAGTATCCCGGCCACTGTTCGTTGATATGACCATGGCCGCCTTGAAACGGCACCGCGGCAGAAAAAAGTATGATGTCACCATGCCGCGCCATTGACTCAATAAACGTATCGGACGCATGCGCCGGCAGGTGCTCCGCGACTTCAAGACTCATGACGAGATCGAATTGCCCCGAGACATCGATCGCGTGCGTCAGGTCGTGGTGCGTAAAGTATTGTTTCGGAATCAGCAGGGAGTCCGGATCAATCCAAGGACCATCCACCCCCTGAATTTCATCTGCGCCCAATTCCCGCGCCACACGCAGCCAGGCGCCATGGCCGCACCCAATATCAAGCACCGATTGCGGTGAAAATGCCTTGAACAGTTCGCCCAGAACGATACGTGCCGACGACAGGCGTGCTTCCACATTGGTGTCAAGCAGAGCGTTGTATCCGGTGGGATCGTCCGACATGCCAACACTATATAGATGCTTAGTGCGGAAAAAAGCTTAAGTCCGCTTCCGCCGGTCCCTATACTCGCCGCCGGATCTATTGAGTGGTGGGGAGTTAATCCCATGAGCATTGGCATCGGAGTCGTTGGCTGCGCAGGCCGTATGGGCCGCATGGTCATTCAGGAAGTGCTGGCAACAGACGGATGCCATCTGGCTGGTGGAACCGAGGCGCCCGGCGGACCAGCCGGACAGGACCTCGGCACACTTGTCGGAGCTGAGCCCGCGGGTGTCGTTGTCAGCGAAGATCCGGCCGATTTGTTCGCGAATTCGGATGCCGTTATCGACTTTACGGTCCCCGCAGCAACCCGCATTTTTGCGGCGGCCGCATCGTCTTCCGGCACGTGTTATGTGGTCGGCACGACAGGTCTGTCCGCTGAAGATCAAGCCGCTATCGATGCCGCGTCGGCCCGCGCGCCCATCGTCCAGGCCCCGAATTTTTCCGTAGGCGTGAATTTGTTGTTTGCCTTGACCAAACAGGTCGCGGCGACGCTCGGCCCGGATTACGACATCGAAATTCTCGAGATGCATCACCGGCACAAGGTTGACGCTCCTTCGGGTACCGCGCTCGAGTTAGGCGAAGCGGCGGCGGCCGGACGCCAGGTTGCGCTCGACAGCGTCGCGCGTACCGCGCGTGAAGGACATACAGGACCGCGCGCCGCCGGTGAAATAGGGTTTGCAACTTTACGCGGCGGCGGTGTCATCGGCGACCACACAGCCATTTTCGCTAATGAGGTTGAGCGCTTAGAGCTAACCCATAAAGCCGGATCGCGCGGCATCTTCGCCGGAGGAGCGGTGCGTGCCGCCGTATGGCTGCAAGGCAAAGACCCCGGCCTGTACAGCATGGCCGACGTCCTCGGTCTCGCCTGAGCATTCGCCCGTGCGCGTTAAAGACATCCCGGATTTTTTTAGCCGCTTGCAGGCTTTGGAGCCTGAACCGAAAGGCGAACTCAACTACGTAAATCCATATACCTTGCTGGTTGCGGTGGTGCTTTCCGCCCAGGCAACGGATGTTGGCGTCAATAAAGCCACGGGCCCGCTGTTTCAGGTTGTCGATACGCCGGAGAAAATGGTCGGGCTCGGCGAAGCCGGGCTCAAGGATTTCATTAAGACCATCGGTCTCTACAATTCAAAGGCTAAGAACGTCATCGCGTTGTCGCGTATCTTGATAGACCAGTACGCCAGCACCGTACCCGAGGACCGCGATATTCTGGAAACGCTACCGGGCGTTGGACGTAAGACGGCGAACGTCGTGCTTAATATTGCCTTTGGCCATCCAACCATTGCCGTCGACACCCACATCTTCCGTGTTGGCAACCGAACCGGCCTGGCGCCTGGCAAGACGCCGCTTGAGGTTGAAAAGAAGCTAGAGAAGCGAACACCCGATGAGTTCAAGCGTCATGCCCATCATTGGCTGATTTTGCACGGACGGTACCTGTGCAAAGCGCGGACGCCGGAATGCTGGAGGTGTCCGGTGGCGGACTTGTGCGATTTCAAACCGAAGACGCTTCCCCCCGATCAGCGGCCGGCCAAACCGAAAACCAAATCCAAGGCGAAAAAGAAAGCTGTACCTAGACGCCGCAGAAAGTAAGCGGACTAGCTTCTTTCTGCGTCAATCACGTCGATGGTGCCTTCGACACGGCCACCCGACGAGATCGAAATATTCTTATAGAAAATCGTGCCTTTGACGTGTCCGGATTCAGCGACGTCCAGAGTCTGGCGCGCGCGCAGAGTCCCTTCAAAGGTACCTGCGATATGCGCATGGCCAACTTCCGCGTCGCCCTTAAACAGCCCGCCTTCGGCCACTTCGATGGGCGACCCTTTCCTAAACGGCTTCAGTGGCGGAGAAACACGTGGCGCACCGACGCCAAGCGACAGTGCTCCGATTTCAGGTGCAGACGATCCAGTCACGCGACCTGCGGCGTGATTACCGCCTGCTGTGTCACGGTGTGAGGTTTCACCCGATGAATCTGTCATTTTCAAGCCCGACATGCGTCCCAATTCCCCAAGGCCGAGGCCGTTACGCGCCTCTTAACCTGTGAAAGAAGTGTACCATGGCCGCGGCGCCGAGCACAGGGGCGATCATGTTGACGATAGGAATTGTTAGCAGAAACGCAGTCGCCCCTCCCATCGCAATGACGCGCGTCCGATGGCGCCGCCGCAACGCTGCTGCCTCCTTCGCCCGCATCCTTCGCAGCGCCGCGACCTCAAAATATTCTCGTCCAAGCAGTGCACCATTCAATAGGTAGTAGACGACGATGTTCACGACGGGGATGAAGTAAAGCGGTAGCGCAAGAATATTCAGCACAATGGTCAGCAGGATCAGCCGTCCCGAGGTGGTGGCCAGTGTCCCCCATCCCATGGCCAGGGGCGGCTCGAGCCCGGGGTAATGTTTCGCCTCGACGGCATCGGCGACGTCTTCCAGCAAGACCGAGACAAAGCCGCTGACGACACCGGGGAATAAAATCAAGGCGATGATTACTGCCGCCAGGCCGCCGAAGACGTCGCCCGCGGTTTCCAGCCAGCCGATGTCGAAGACGGACGTTGCCGTCAGCCCCCAACTCACAGCTGTAATTAACACCGCGTATATGGCTAGGGTCGCCAGAACGCTTTTCCAGATGACCGACCGGATCCTGGGGTCGGATAACTGGCCGAAGGCCTTTAAATAAGCGCTGAACATCGCGGCGCAGGTCTCCTAAGGTGCCGGTTGTGTCGCCAAGAAGCGCCGTTATACTGCGCCGCCAATCGCCACCCTGTCCAATTCAGCGCCTTTTCCGTCAAGATCAGGAGATCCCATGTCTTTTTCCACCAAGGCCGATGCACAGTTCGACGTTGTTGGTATTGGCAGCGCCATCGTCGATATTATCGCGCACGCGGATGACGCGTTTCTGTCCAACCATGATGCCCATAAGGGCACCATGGTGATGGTCGACGAAAGGAAATCCGAAGCCCTTTATCAGGAAATCGGTCAAGCCATCGAGGCCTCGGGCGGCTCCGCTGCCAACACCATGGCGGGTATCGCGTCATTCGGGGGTAAGCCGGCTTTTATCGGCAAGACCAAGTCTGATCAGCTCGGCAAGATCTTTAGCCACGACATCCGTGCCGTCGGGGTGCACTACGATACGGCCGCCAATCCAGATGGCGAGGCCACGGCGCGATGTATTGTTTTGGTTACACCGGACGCGCAGCGCACCATGTTCACCTATCTCGGCGCCAGCGGCACTCTCGGCGCGGCGGACATGGATGACAATCTGATCGCGTCGGCGAAGATGATCTATATCGAAGGCTACCAGTGGGATTTGCCAGAGACCAAAAAAGCGATCATCAACGCCTGCAAGATTGCTGAGAAATCCGGCGGAAAGGTGGCGCTCACGCTGTCCGATCCGTTTGTTGTTGAACGCCACCGCAACGATCTGTTCGATCTGGTCAACCAGCACGTCGATGTTCTGTTTGGCAATGAGATCGAAATCACAACACTGTTTCGCGCCAACAGCTTCGATGAAGCGGTTGAAGCTCTGGAGGGGCGCGTCCACCTTGCCGCCCTGACGCGCGGCGCCGAAGGTGCGGTGACCTTTAGCAAGAATGAGCTGATCGTCACCCCCGCGAAAACGCGGGGCCAGGTGGTGGATACCACCGGAGCAGGCGACCTTTACGCCGCCGGTTTTCTCTATGGCCTGACGCACGGACATACGTTAAAGAGCTGCGCTGAACTCGGCGCGCTGGCCGCCGGGGAAGTCATTTCACACATCGGTGCCCGGCCGGAGGTGTCGCTCAAGGATTTGGCGGCCGAAGCCGGTCTTTAAGCAGCACCGCCCGAACCATTGATCGGACCGTCTTAATGTCGTTGCGCAATATTGCGATCATCGCTCACGTCGACCACGGCAAGACCACACTAGTCGACGCCCTGTTCCGGCAATCCGGCGCGGTGCGCGAAAACCAGCGCGTCGAGGAACGCGCCATGGATTCCGGTGAGTTGGAGCGCGAACGTGGGATTACCATTCTTGCCAAATGCACTTCGGTGACCTGGCGCAACACCAAGATCAACATCGTCGACACACCGGGTCACGCCGATTTCGGCGGCGAGGTGGAACGCATCTTATCAATGGTCGACGGCGCAGTGTTGCTTGTCGATGCCGCCGAAGGCCCGCTGCCTCAAACCAAGTTCGTCGTTTCCAAGGCGCTCGAACTTGGCCTGCGCCCTATGGTGGTGATCAATAAGGTCGACCGCTCCGATGCGCGGCCCGAAGAAGTGCTCGACGAAATTTTCGATATGTTCGACGCGTTAGGCGCTGATGAACATCAGCTCGACTTTCCCGTGCTCTATGCCGTCGGACGTGACGGCTGGGCGGTGGAAGACCTCGACGGTGACACCGGCGTTAATCTCAATCCTTTGTTTGATCTGATCGTCCGTCATGTGCCGAGCCCACCGCACGATACGGAAAAGCCGTTTGCCATGCTGGCGACAACGCTGGAAGCAGACCCTTACCTCGGGCGCATTCTGACCGGACGCATCGCCACCGGGCGGGCCAAGATCAACATGCCGCTCAAGGTGCTCGACCGGACCGGCAAGAAAGTCGAGGACGGTCGCGTCACAAAGCTGCTTGCGTTTCGCGGCCTCGAACGTGTTCCAGTCGAAAGTGCCGAGGCCGGCGACATCGTTGCCATCGCCGGGCTGACGGACGCGACGGTGGCGCACACCCTGTGCGCGCCGGAGGTGACCGAAGCCATCGAAGCGCGCCCGATCGATCCGCCCACGCTGGCGATGACGTTTTCGGTCAATGACTCCCCTCTCGCCGGGCGTGAGGGTAAGAAGGTCACCAGCCGTCAGATCGGCGAGCGTCTGTTCCGCGAAGCGGAAGGCAATGTCGCCATTAAGATCAGCGAAGCCGAAGACCGCGACGCTTTCGAAGTCGCCGGTCGCGGCGAATTGCAGCTCGGCGTGCTGATCGAAACCATGCGCCGCGAAGGTTTCGAGCTCTCGGTGTCGCGCCCGCGTGTGCTGTTCAAAGACACCGGGAACGGCGGCAGGGAAGAACCGGTTGAGGATGTCGTCATTGACGTTGACGAGGAATATTCCGGGGCCGTGGTCGAATCCATGTCCGAACGCAAGGCTGAGATGACCGGTCTTAAGCCCTCCGGCGGCGGCAAAGTGCGCATCACGTTTCTTGCGCCGGCGCGTGGACTGATCGGCTATCACGGCCAGTTCCTGACCGAGACCCGCGGCACCGGCATCATGCACCGGCTCTACCACGGCTATGCCCCTTACAAGGGCCCGATCGCAACGCGCCGCGAAGGCGTGCTGATTTCCAACTCGGACGGTGAGTCCGTGGCCTACGCCCTGTTCAACTTGCTCGACCGCGGGCCGCAGTTCATCGGCTCGGGCGTGAAGGTCTATCGCGGCATGATCATCGGCGAACACACCCGCGACAACGATCTCGAGGTCAATCCGCTCAAATCGAAACAGCTCACCAACATCCGCGCGGCCGGCAAGGACGACGCCATAAAATTGCCACCGCCGCGGCAGATGTCTTTGGAAGAAGCCTTGGCCTACATCCAGGATGACGAGTTGGTGGAAGTGACTCCGAGCAGTATTCGCCTGCGCAAGAAGTATCTCGACCCCAACGACCGCAAGAAGATGGCCAACAAAGCCGACGCAGCGTAGTCTTTGCGGATGCAGTCAACGCCCGCGCACAGTTGGAGCGACACACTCAAGCTTTATTGCCAGCGGCGCATCATCGTCATTCTTTTGCTCGGATTTGCCGCTGGCCTACCCTTTCAGTTGATGTTTAGCACGTTGACGGCGTGGTTGTCCGAGGCCGGGGTCAGCAAGACCACCATCGGTCTCTTTGTCCTTACCGGGATTGCATTTTCCTTCAAATTTCTCTGGGCGCCGCTGGTCGACCGGTTGCCGTTGCCGGTCGTTACGCGCCGGATTGGCCAACGCCGCAGCTGGCTCGCGCTGGCACAAATCGTGTGCGTCGTTAGTTTGGTCCAGATCGGTCTTTCTGATCCTGGGACAGACTTAACGACGACAGCTTTATGGGTGGTCGTTCTCGCTTTTGCGTCGGCGACCCAGGACATCGCCATCGACGCCTACCGCATCGAGACACTGGAAGAGGACGAGCAAGGCGCAGGCGCGGCTGTTTATCAACTGGGCTACCGTCTCGCGATGATTTTGTCTGGGGGAGGAGCCCTGATCCTTGCAGATATCGTAAGCTGGCAGATTGTTTATGCGGTCATGGCAGCGTGTATGAGTCTCGGTCTGCTGACAACGCTGCTTAGTCCTGAACCAAAGAGTGTGCCGCGCGCCGAGTCAGGTCATACAGGCGCGCAGCGTTATATTGAGTGGATCAAAGAATCGGTCATCGCCCCCTTCGCCGATTTTATGGGCCGGCCAGGCTGGTGGCTGATTTTGCTGTTTGTCGTGTTCTACAAATATGCCGACGGCATATGGGCAGCGATGGCCAATCCGTTTTATCTAGAGCTCGGTTTTACCAAGAGCGAAATTGGCGCCGTGTCCAAGACCTACGGCGTAGTAATGACCATCATTGGCGGGTTCCTCGGCGGTGCGATGGTGCTGCGCTTCGGTATCCTGAAATCGGTTCTGTTTGGCGCAGTTACGATGGCGTTGACCAATCTGCTTTACGCCGCACTCGCGCTGATCGAGCCTACGATTCCGGCACTGGTCGTCGTCATCTCGATTGAAAATCTTGCCAACGGCATCGGCGGCACGGCCTTCATCGCCTACCTGTCCAGCTTGTGCAATCTTGCCTACACAGCGACGCAATACGCGCTCTTATCGTCGTTCATGAACGTCGCGCGCACGTTGCTCGCATCCGGCGGCGGGTGGCTTGCCGATCAGGTCGACTGGGCGACATTCTTCGTTCTGACCACTATCGCCGGTATTCCGGGTGTCGTTCTGCTGCTGTATCTGATCAAGATGTTTCCGCAGCATACCCATACGGCGCGCGCGGAAGTTAGGTCTTAACCTGTCACAAACCTGACCGTCTGACGTGATACTGGTGTGTCGTCATACAGCTTAGGTCCGTCGATGGCCGGGTCCTGCGGTTCTAGCCAGCGGCCTTCGAAATAGACCTCGACGCCATCCGCATTGAAGGGGAACGGTGCCGCGGCATACACACCGGGTTCGCGTTCAATAACTGTGATGGTGACATCGTCACCGGCGCGGGTCGGCACGTTGTGCACGTCTGTTTCGCCGCGCTCTCCTTCTGCTTTGCAGTGGAAATACAAAGACAGCGTGTCGAAAAACTGCAGCTGCTTGTATGCCGTCCACAACGTGTTGTCGTCGATGCCGAGTTCAGGACGTTTCTCCTCCTGATAGGCGAGCTGCTCTTCCAATACTTTTTCGGCAAAAGCTTTGTTGTCGCCCTGCAGCCGTCCGAGAATTCCCGGCGGCGACTTGCCATATTGTCCATTGAGCAGGCCGGCCGTGTGCATGCTTGAGAGCAGGCCGGCCAGCGCGCTGTGTTCGCCATTGAACTTCGGTGAGCCGCGCATCGTCTTCGATGTGTATTCGAACGGCGTCTGCGTCAGGTGATAGGGCAGCCCTGTTTCAGGATTGATCAGCACCAGCGCATCGACGGGCCGCCACCCCGCATCGTGATGGGCGATGACATAGCGCACGGACTCATCTTCAACCGCGGCGAACACTTCATTACCGAACACGGCGGCCAGCCTATCGGCGAACGCCGTGTGCTGCTCCATGGTCATACAGAAGCGCGCGCCTCCAGCCGGGTTGTCCTGGACGATCATGCCGCTGTCGCAGGGCGCGCCGCCGGTTGAGCCGATGGTTTGGCCACAGGCAGGTATACCGAAAACGTGGAGCCTTCGCCGACCGTGCTGTCGATGATCAAATGACCGCGGTGGCGTTTGGTGATGTGCTTGACGATGGCCAGTCCTAGGCCGGTACCACCTAACTCACGCGAGCGGGCCGTATCGACCCGGTAAAACCGTTCGGTCAGGCGCGGAATGTGCTCGCGGGCAATCCCTCCGCCATAGTCTTGTATGGACACAGAAACCCAAGGTCCGCCACCGGCGCCGCTCGGAACCGTGTCCTGCAGGGCCACCGTTATGTCGACGTGCTCCGCGTCGCCTCCGTATTTGATCGCATTGAGGATCAGATTTTGGAAAATCTGACCCAGCTCATCCGTATCGCCCAACGCTTCCGGAACATCACCGGAGACTTCCACGTTCAAACGGACATTGCGTTCTCCGGCCTGGCCGCTGAGCAATTCGCACGTCGTTTCCACCACCTTCGCAACATTCACAGACTCGGTCGGACGGGTGTGTACCTTCAACTCGATGCGCGAGAGCGACAGCAGGTCATCGATCAAACGCGCCATCAGTGTCGCCTGTTTGAGCATGATATCCAGGAACCGCTTCTGCGCGTCGGGGTCGTCCTTGGCCGGCCCCCGTAGTGTTTCGATAAACCCAAGCAGGCTCGACAGAGGCGTGCGCAGTTCATGGCTGGCATTGGCAACGAAGTCGGCGCGCATGCGGTCCATCTTCAACCGTTCGGTCAAGTCGTGAAACTGCAGGATCACTGCCGTTCCGTCGCTCGACGCTTTCGGCAGCACGCCGATGACGCACCCGAAGCTGCGTTCGACCGGGGCCGGCAACGTGAACCGGGCCTCGCTGGAAACCCCGGCATTGAGCGCGCGGTCAGTGGCATCGAGCACGCGCGGGTCGCGAATCACGGTGGCCAGGTCACCGCCGCCGAGCTGCCGTCCAAACAGTTCCGTCGCAGCACGGTTGGCACCGGTGATCTGACGCGCCGTGTCGATCAGCAACAGCGGGTCCGGCAAGCTGTCGAGAATGGCTTTACGGGAGGTGGCGAGATCGGTGGCCGCATCGCGCCGCTCCTCCCAGGAGTTCTGCAAAGTTGCCAAAGCCGTCGATAGCCGCCGCGCGGCTTCCGAGCCCGAAAACCGGGGGGCTTGTGCCGCCGGATCCTCAATTAGGTCTTCGGCGTACCGGATCAGGCGTTCGAAATCGCTGAGCAGGGTGAAGCACAGCGACACCGTCAAACCAAACACCACCGCGTCGGCAAAAATCGCCTCGCCTACCGGCAGGCGCCCGATCCCGGCAAGCACGCCCAGCACCACCCAACCCGGCAGGCTGATCACCACCGTCCATCCCAAGACCCGGCGAAGTGGCGCCAAGCGCAATCGGCTCACAATAGCGTCTCCGTTTTTAAGGCTCCATGAGCGGCCATCAGGGCCATCTGCACCAGATCCGAGACGCTGGCTGTCATGGAGACGATCTGGGCCGGCTTCGACAGCCCCATCAGAATCGGACCCACATTGGTGCCAAGCCCGTACATACCGACCAGTTTCGTCGAAATATTCGCGGCATGCAGACCCGGCATGAGCAACACATTCGCGGGTCCGGAAAGGCGGCAGAACGGGTAAAGCTGCGCGCGCTTGGCCCCGAGTGCCGTCTCCACGCCCATTTCCCCGTCGTATTCGAAATCCGCGCCTTCGCGGTCGAGAATGGAGACGGCTTCGCGAATGCGCTCGGCAATGCCACCCGGCGGGTTACCGAAATTGGAATAAGATAAAAACGCGACCCTCGGTTCGTGTCCCATTGAGCGCGCCAGCGCGGCAGTTTGGCGTGCCATTTGAGTCAGATCGCGCGGCTCGGGCCGTTCCTTGACGGCGGTGTCGGCGACGAACAGGGTGCGGCCGTGACCGATCAACATGGTGACGGCAAACACCAGCTCGCCGGTGCGCGGCGCGATAACTTTGCGCACATCGTCAAGCGCTGTGTGATAACCGCGCGTCAGGCCCGTAAC
This sequence comes from Rhodospirillaceae bacterium, assembly GCA_038148375.1. Taxonomy (GTDB): domain Bacteria; phylum Pseudomonadota; class Alphaproteobacteria; order Rhodospirillales; family Rhodospirillaceae; genus CAWUEX02. Next base: position 405,364 of record JAYQVH010000001.1, read on the forward strand.
CATGGCGTCCGCATGACCGGCATCAATCATGCACGCGGCGAACACGTTGCGGTCCTGATTGACCATGCGCTGACAGTCTCGCAGCAGGGCGCCGCGCCGTTGCAGGCGGGCGTATAGGGTCTTCAGGTACGTCTCGTTGTGGACGGACTCTTTGGCATTGGTGATGACAATTCCTTCCAGATCGTCTTCACGAACGCCCATGTCTGCGATCGCCTCTTCGATCTTGCGGCGGCGCGCAACCAATATGGCCTCACCGTATCCCGCATTGCGGAAAGCGATGGCAGCTCGGATGGCGCGCTCTTCTTCACCTTCGGCGAACACCACCCGGCGGGGATGGCGCGCCACTTCGGCAGAAATCACTTGCAGGCTCGTGACCGTCGGATCAAGACGCGCCGACAGCTCGGTCCGGTACGCATCCATGTCCTCAATTGGTTTCTGGGCGACGCCCGACTCCATCGCCGCTTGTGCGACCGCGGGTGGCACCGCCGCAATCAGACGCGGATCGAATGGCACAGGAATGATGTAGTCGCGTCCGTATTTGAGTTTGCGGCCCGAGTAGGCCGCCGCGACTTCGTCCGGCACATCTTCGCGTGCGAGGTCGGCGAGCGCACGGGCGGCCGCGATCTTCATTTCGTCATTGATCGTGGTCGCGCGAACGTCCAGCGCACCGCGGAAGATAAACGGAAAGCCGAGCACGTTGTTAATCTGGTTCGGATAGTCGGAGCGCCCGGTCGCCATGATCACGTCATCGCGTACGGTTTCGACCTCTTCCGGTGTAATCTCCGGGTCAGGATTGGCCATGGCGAAGATGATCGGCTGTTTGGCCATTGACTTGACCATCTCCGGCGTTACCGCGCCCTTGACCGAAAGTCCGAAAAACGCGTCCGCGCCGTCCATCGCATCGGCCAATGTTCTCCGGTCGGTATCAACCGCGTGGGCCGACTTCCACTGGTTCATGCCGTCTTCGCGACCCTTATAAATCACACCTTTGGAATCACACATGATGACATGGTCGTTGGGCACGCCCATCGCTTTGACGAGCTCAACGCAGGCAATGGCAGCCGCGCCCGCTCCGTTGACGACGATGCGAATGTCTTCAACGCTTCGCCCCGTCAAACTGCAGGCGTTGAACAGTCCGGCAGCAGCAATGATCGATGTGCCGTGCTGATCGTCGTGGAACACGGGAATGTTCATGAGTTCGCGCAGCCGCTGCTCGATGATGAAACACTCAGGCGCCTTGATATCTTCGAGATTGATGCCGCCGAACGTCGGCCCCAGGTATCGTACGCAGTTGACGAACTCGTCGACATCGCGCGTGTCCACTTCCAGGTCGATGCCGTCCACATCGGCAAAGCGCTTGAACAGCACAGCCTTGCCCTCCATCACCGGCTTGGCGGCGGCGGCGCCCAGATCGCCGAGTCCCAACACCGCCGTTCCATTGGAAATGACGGCAACCAGATTTCCACGCGCGGTGTAATCGTAGACCTTGGCCGGGTCAGCGGCGATTTCGCGGCAGGGCGCGGCGACACCCGGTGAATACGCCAGAGCGAGGTCGCGCTGCGTCGTCAGCGGTTTGGTGGCGTGAATCTCGATTTTGCCCGGCCGCCCGGAGGCGTGCATGTCCAGCGCGTCTTGGTCGAGATTGCGGGCTGTCGTATTGCTCATGAGCGGTATCCAGTTGAAAGTCTATATATGTACGCAGTGTTCACTTAAACCCAACAGTATGGCGGGAAGCAAGGGCAGGGACGTCCCGGCGCCTGCCGGTGAGCCGCGGCCAGACGCGGTTCGCAGAGCGTTTTCCCGAAGCGGCGACTGCGCTAGTCTGCCCTCATTGTGCCAGACGAAACCCATTCCATAGACAAACCCGCCTCTGAGGCGCCGCCGAAAAAACCGGATCCAGCCGCCGTGACGCCGATGATGGCGCAGTATCTGTCGATCAAGGACGGTTATCCTGATGCTATGCTGTTCTATCGCATGGGCGATTTCTATGAACTTTTCTTTGATGACGCGAAACAGGCCGCGGCGGCGCTCGACATTGCCCTGACCAAACGCGGTCAGCATGCCGGGGAAGACATACCCATGTGCGGCGTGCCGGTGCATTCCCACGAAAGTTATCTGTCTAAGCTGATTCGCAAGGGCTTCAAGGTTGCGGTGTGCGAACAGTTGGAAGATCCGGCCGAGGCCAAAAAGCGCGGCTCGAAGGCTGTCGTCAAGCGCGATGTGGTTCGTTTGATTACTCCGGGCACGCTCACAGAAGACGCACTCTTGGATGCGCGCGCCCACAATGCCCTCGCAGCCGTGGCCTGTGCGGAAGGACAGTTTGCGCTTGCGTGGGCAGATGTCTCGACCGGTGACATTGAATTACAGGTGATGTCTGTAGATCGGCTCGCCATGGTGTTGGCGCGCGTTGCGCCCGGTGAATTACTGGTGTCGGACCGCCTATACGACGACGAGACCGTGCGCCCGATCATTCATCCTTATGACGACATTCTGACGCTAACGCCGGCCGTGCGCTTTGATTCCCAAAGTGCGGAGAAACGCCTGCACGACATCTACGGTATCAAGACTCTTGAAGCGTACGGAAATTTTTGCCGCGCGGAGATCTCCGCCGCCGGCGCGCTGGTGGCGTATATCGATCTGACGCAAAAGGGAAACCTGCCACGACTCAAACCGCTGCGCCAAATCGCGGACGGTGCGGTGATGGACATCGACAGCGCCACGCGCCGCAATCTCGAATTGACCCAGACACTGACCGGCGAACGCAAAGGCAGCCTGCTTGATGTCATCGACAAGACGCGCACGGGCGCCGGTGCCCGGTTACTTGCCGCCCGCCTTGCGGCACCCTTGACGGATCCCGTGGCCATTGGCGTTCGTCTCGATCAGGTTCAGGTGATGGTCGATGCGCCATCGCGGCGTCTATCCATTCGTGACACCCTCAAGGCCATTCCCGATGTTGAACGCGCGGTGACGCGGATCAGTCTGGACCGCGGCGGTCCGCGCGATTTGGCGGCCGTCCGGGATGCGCTGGTCCAGGCGCCGGCGCTCAAGGAGGCGGTTGCCGCCGCCATGACCGAGGCCGACGCCCTTGGTGAGTCTAAACCGTTCGCCACTGTGATTCGCGATCTCGGAGAACACAGTGTGCTGGTCGACAAGCTGACCCGCGCATTGGCCGAGGACTTGCCCATGCTCACCCGCGATGGCGGGTTTATCGCGAAAAACTACGACGCCACGCTCGATGAACTGCGTGAACTGCGCGACAACAGCCGTAAGCGTATTGCCGGTTTGCAGGCCAAGTACACTGAAGAGTCCGGCGTCTCGGCGTTGAAGATCAGACACAACAACGTGCTCGGCTACTACGTCGAAGTCCCGGCCCGGCACGGCGATACCTTGATGCCCGCGGCGCAAACGCAAGACGGCACCGAAGCGCGTGTCGGCAGGACGGCGTTCATTCACCGCCAGACGATGGCGAATGCAATGCGCTTTACCACGGTGGAACTTGGCGATCTTGAAGACCGTATCCGCTCCGCCGCCGATAAAGCGCTGGCCCTTGAACAGGAATTATTCAAGACGCTGACTGCCGACGTCTTGGCCCGCGCCGAGGACATCGTCACCGCGGCGGCGGCTCTGGCCGAAATAGATGTTGCCGCCGGTTTGGCCCAGGTTGCGGTCGACCGCCGGTATACGCGACCGGTGATCGAAGATACGGCGGCATTCCAAATCGAGGACGGCCGTCATCCCGTTGTGGAAGCGGCCCTATCAAAAAATGCGGACGGCGCGTTTGTCGCGAACGGCTGCAACCTCGGCGCGGCCGCAGATGGTGCGCCCGGACGCTTGTGGCTCATTACCGGCCCCAACATGGCCGGTAAGTCGACCTATTTGCGGCAGAACGCGCTGATCGCCGTGCTGGCGCAAATGGGTGCCTATGTCCCGGCCGGATCTGTGCGTATCGGGGTGGTCGATCGGTTGTTCTCCCGTGTCGGCGCGGCGGACGACCTCGCCCGCGGCCGTTCGACCTTTATGGTCGAAATGGTCGAGACGGCGGCCATCCTCAACCAGGCCACAGAAAAATCATTGGTGATCCTGGACGAAATCGGCCGTGGCACCGCCACGTTCGACGGACTGTCGATCGCCTGGGCGGCACTTGAATATCTGCACGACGCCAATCGCTGCCGTGCCTTGTTCGCCACCCACTATCACGAGCTCACGGCCTTGGCAGACAAGCTTGGCGACCTCACACCCCATCATATGAAAGTTCAGGATTGGCAGGGCGATATCATCTTCCTGCATGAGGTGGCGCCGGGTGCCGCCGACCGGTCTTACGGCATTCACGTTGCCAAGCTGGCGGGACTCCCGGATGCCGTCATTGCCCGTGCCGAACACGTGTTGCACAAACTTGAGCAGGGTGACGAGTCCGCGTCCGCCGGCCGGCTGGCAGAAGATCTTCCCCTGTTTTCGCTCCAGCCCGCCCACGCGCCGCCTGTGTCCCAGCCCAAAGAGTCGCCGGTCGAAAAAGCGCTGGCTGACATCGCGCCAGACGATCTCACGCCCAAACAGGCCTTGGATGCGCTGTACCGGTTGCGCGCCCTCCTGGCGGCAGACGGCGCGTGACCCTATATTAAGAGGTGGTATAGTTTCCGCTCACGTGCCCGTTCCGATGCTGTTTATGGAGGCCTGATATGGCGTTCTCCTTCAATCAGGACCGGCCCAATCCGCCAGCCATCGCCCGCATCCTCAATTTCATGGGATGGATGAGCATACTCGGCTGTATTCTCGGCATCATCCTTGCGTTCTCCGGCTATCCGTGGGTCAACGAAATCTATGCCCTGGGTGGGTCTTGCGTGTCCGTATTGCTCGGTGTTCTGTTCATCGGACAGGCCAAGACCCTTGAGGCCCTGACCATTCTGAATGCGAGAATGAAGTCCCGGTTTGCGCTCGAAGGCTTAGGCGGTTCTGCAGCGCTGGGCGAAAAAACCAGCCGGCCGCCCATCATTCCGCAGCGCAAGGAGCGGGTGGTCAAGATTTCCCCTGAGGATGCCCGCCGCTCCGGTATTCGCCCCAGTTAAGTCCGCACCCTGGCGCGGTGGCGTGCCCGGTCATGGCCGGGCGCGGCCGCACGTTCTATAGTGGGTGGTCTTGTGAAGGCCGCTCCGTGACAAAAATTCAATCGCCCCGCACCCTCATTGACCGCAATGCGCTGAACGGCCGCTTGGACAGCCGTGTCGGCGGGGACGTCGCGGACTCCCAGGTGCGCCCCATTCTGATGGAGGAGCTGGCAGCCGCTCTCGAAAGCGGACGGCTGGAAGTGCGCCGCCGCCTCGAATCCGGCGCAACCACCGGGGCGACGACCATTGTCGAGCTGTCTTACCTGACGGATCAGCTTTTGCGCGTCTTGTATGACTTTGCCACCGCGCGTGTCTTTAAGCGCGGTGTACCGACGACCGGCGAAAAGATCAGTTTGTTGGCGGTCGGCGGTTACGGGCGCGGCGAACTCGCGCCGGCGTCCGATCTCGATCTCCTGTTTTTGTTGCCGTACAAGAAAACACCGTTCTCCGAGAACCTGATCGAATACATGCTCTACGTGTTGTGGGACCTCGGCTTTAAGGTCGGTCACGCCGTGCGCAGCGTCAGCGACAACATTCAGATGGCGCGGGCAGATATGACCATTCGCACCGCGCTTTTGGAGTCCCGGTGGCTGTGGGGTGATCAGACCCTCGCCAAGGAACTGCAGGATCGCTTTCGCGCCGATGTCGTGGAAGGCACGGGCATGGCCTTTGTCGAAGCCAAGCTGGCGGAACGCAACGCCCGTCACGAACGCCTCGGTGACAGCCGCTATGTGCTCGAACCCAACGTCAAAGAAGACAAAGGCGGTCTGCGTGATCTGCACACGCTGTATTGGATCGCGCGGTACTTGTATGGCGTTTCCGATATGGACGGACTGGTTGAGCGTGGCATCATTCACGATGACGCAGCTGCCCGGTTCCGCAAAGCGCATGACTTCCTGAGGACCGTGCGCTGTCACATTCACTACCTTACCGGTCGCCCGGAAAACAGGCTGACCTTCGATTTGCAGCCGCGGCTTGCCGAACGTATGGGCTACACGGATCATGCCGGCGGCAGCGCCGTCGAACGCTTCATGAAGCACTATTTTCTTATCGCGAAAGATGTTGGCGATCTCACGCGCATCTTCTCCGCCGTGCTTGAAGAGAAGGAACGCCGTAAGCCAATCTTCAGGTTGCCCTCAGCGCTGCGCCGCCGGACTCTCGAAGGATTTGTTGTTGAAGGCGGCCGCATTTCCATCGAGACGGAAGATGCGTTCCGGCAGAATCCGCTTAAGCTCATCCGAATATTTCACGTTGCTCAGGATAATGGTCTCGATCTGCATCCCCGCGCACTTGAAGCTATCACGCGCGACATCAATCTCATTTCTGACGTGCGCGACGACGAAGACGCGAACCGAATGTTCATCGACATACTGACATACCCCGCCGGTCCCGAGACCATACTGCGCCTGATGAACGAAGGTGGTGTGTTCGGTGGTTTCGTCCCCGATTTTGGCCGTGTCGTTGCCCAAATGCAGTTCGACATGTACCACGTGTATACGACGGACGAGCACACCATCCGAGCCATCGGCATTCTGCATCGCATTGAGTCCGGTGCGCTTAAGGACGAACTGCCGATCGCAACGGAAATTGTGCACAAGGTTCAGTCGCGCCGCGCGCTTTATGTCGCCGTATTGCTGCACGATATCGCCAAAGGACGCGGTGGGGATCATTCGGAACTTGGCGCCGAAATCGCCCAGACACTGTGCCCACGCTTCGGCCTCACGGATGAGGAAACGGAAACGGTCAGCTGGCTGGTGCGCCATCACCTTTTGATGAGCAATACCGCGTTCAAGCGCGACCTGGACGATCCGAAAACGATTTCCGATTTTTGCGGCATCGTTCAGTCGCTGGAACGGCTCAAACTTCTGCTCGTTCTGACCTGCGCCGACATCCGGGCGGTCGGCCCCAATGTGTGGAACGAATGGAAAGCGACGCTCTTGCGGGAAATCTATACCCGTGCGGACGAACGGATGTCGGCGGGTCAATCGACGGACTCGCTGGACGCCCGCATCGAACGCGCGAGGCAGGCTCTTGCCGAACGCCTGTCCGACTGGCCGGAGGCCGAGCGCGAAGACTTTGTGTGGTCGGGATCGCCGGCCTACTGGGTGACCTACGACACCGATACTCATGAACGCCATGCACGCTTTGTCCGCGATGCCGAAGCCAGCGATCAGAAAATCGCCGTTTCCTTCGAGGCCGGCCGAAAGTTACCCGCGACCGAGATGCTTATCTATACGCCCGATCATCCCGGGTTGTTTTCCAAGATTGCCGGGGCGCTGTCGCTCTCCAATGTTTCGATTGTCGATGCGAAGATCCTGACTTTGTCGAACGGCATGGCGCTCGACACCTTCATGATTCAGGACTTCACGGGCGCGCCGATAGCGACGGAAACCAAGATGAATCGCATCAAGGCGCGCGTTATTGCAGCGCTCGAAGGCCGGCTTCGGCTGGATCGCGAACTTAAGAATATAAAGCCGCCGATTAACGATCGCTCTCAGGCCCTCGAAGCACCGCCGCGCGTGATTATCGATAACACGGCCTCAAAAGTTTTCAGCGTAATCGAAGTCAATGGCCACGACCGGCCGGGCTTGTTGTTCGACATTACGGCGGCAATCTCTCAGCTCGGATTGCAAATCGCGTCGGCGCACATCTCGACTTACGGCGAGCGCGTGGTCGATGTGTTCTATGTCAAAGATATCTTTGGCATGAAGGTAGAAAACGACAGCAAGATCCGGCAAATCCGAGACGAACTCGGCAAGGCCATCGGGGTGCCTGACGAATTCTCGGTCCGCAGGCCCAAGTCCGCGCCTGCTTCGACTGCCGCAGAATAAGCTTTCGCCTTGGTTTCGACGCACCTCAGCCCTCTCTATGCCTTCGTCATGGAGTGGGTTAAACCTTCATGATGACTCAGCGCACCTCATTGCTACGGGCTTTCGCCACCGTCGGCGGCATGACGTTGATCAGCCGTGTGACTGGTTTCGTGCGCGACATTCTGATCGCCGGTGTGCTCGGCGCCGGAGTGGCTGCTGACGCCTTCCTCATCGCCTTTCAGTTTCCCAATCTGTTCCGGAGGCTGTTCGCTGAAGGCGCGTTCTCGGCCGGTTTCGTGCCGATTTTCTCCGAAACTCTGGAACGCGACGGACGCGATGCTGCCAGACGTTTCGCTGAAGAAGCGTTCGCTGTCTTAGCGGTTGCCGTCCTGGCGCTCGTTCTGGTGATGATGATTGCCATGCCCGTCGCTCTGTATGCCATCGCGCCCGGCTTCGATCGCGTGCCCGGGCAAATGGAACGCGCGACGGAACTGGCCCGTATCGCGTTTCCCTATCTGTTTTTTATCTCGCTGGTCTCGCTGCAATCGGGCGTGCTGAATGCGCTCGATCGATTTGCTGCCGCTGCGGCAACCCCGATTTTACTTAACCTCACTTTGATCTCAGCTGTCGGCGTCGCGGTAACCAGCGGTCTTGAACCCGCGTTCGCGCTGGCGTGCGGGGTGTCCCTCGCCGGGGTTGTACAATTCGCATGGATGACGCAACGCGTTCGTGCGGCCGGCTTGCCGATTCGCTGGGCGCGCCCGCGTCTGACGCCTCAGGTGAAAACCTTGTTGCGCCGTATCTTGCCCGTGGTGTTCGGTGCGAGCCTGTATCAGCTCAATTTGCTGGTCGACAAAATCATCGCAACTCTTGTCGCGGTCGGCGCTGTGTCATGGCTGTACTTCGCGGACAGGGTCAATCAGTTGCCACTCGGGGTTATCGGCGTCGGCATCGGCGTTGCCCTCTTGCCGATGCTGTCGCGCGCCATACAGGGCGGTCGAGACAGCGAAGCGGCAAACGTGCAGAACCGGGCCATTGAAATTAGTCTAACTCTCACACTCCCTGCCGCTGCCGGCATCCTCGTGCTGGCAGGACCAATCGCTGCGACCCTCTACGAACGTGGTGCCTTCACCAGCGCCGATCGCGACGCTGTCGCCGCCGCGCTGGCGGCTTTTGCCGGCGGCTTGCCGGCCTATGTGCTGATCAAAGCTCTGGCACCCGGATTCTTCGGCCGCCATGACACGGCCACGCCGGTGAAAGTGTCGGCCCTGGCAATGGCTCTCAATGTTGTTCTCAACCTGGCGCTGATGGGACCCCTCGGTCATGTCGGCATAGCCTTGGCGACCGCCCTGGCGGCCTGGGTCAACGCTGGTTTGCTCGGCTGGATCCTGCACCGCCGCGGCCATTGGCTGGCGGATGAGAGGCTGCGCCGGCGCGTGCCGCGGATCATGGTGTCCTGTTCGGTTATGGTCGCCGCTGTTTGGGCGGCCTTGGCCGCCGCCACGACCGTTGCCGGACCGGTGTTCGGCGACCCCGGCCTCGCCGCAGGATCTGAGCCCGCTCGCGCCTTTATTCTCGCTGTGCTCATAGCTGGCGGCGGCGCCGTCTACGCCGCGGCGTTGCTGATCACGGGCGGGGCTGCGATGAGCGATCTGAAAAGCCTGCGCCGCGCCCCGGCGGCGGAGCCTCCGCCGTCAGCTTGACCCTGTGCGGGGGCTGGGCTATCCCCCCGGCACACGATTGTTTTGTTTCCTCTACCGAAGAGCACTCCAACCATGGCGTTTCCGGCCAACCGTATTCTGTCTGGTATTCAGCCGACCGGTAATCTTCATCTCGGCAACTACCTCGGCGCGATGAAGAATTGGGTTGCCATGCAGAGCGACTACGAGTGTCTGTTCTGTATTGTCGACTTGCACGCTATTACGGTCTGGCCTGAGCTCGGCGACGTCGCGACCTCGTCTCGCGAAGTGGCCGCCGGTATGATCGCGAGCGGTATCGATCCTGACCAGAGCGCCTTGTTTATTCAAAGTCACGTTCCGGCTCACGCCCAGCTCGCCTGGATTTTTAACTGCGTTGCCCGTCTGGGCTGGCTCAACCGCATGACCCAGTTCAAGGACAAGGCCGGCAAAAACCGTGAGAAGGCGTCGTCCGGCCTGATGGTCTATCCCAATCTAATGGCCGCCGACATTCTGGTTTACAAGGCGAGCCACGTGCCGACGGGCGAGGATCAGAAGCAGCACCTTGAGTTGGCGCGCGACATTGCCCAGAAATTCAATGTCGACACCGGTAAAGACGTGTTTCCCTTGCCGGAACCGGTCATTCAGGGCCCAGGCACGCGCGTCATGAGTCTGCGCGACGGGCAGAAAAAGATGTCGAAGTCCGATGCGTCCGACATGACCCGCATCAACCTGACCGACACCGCCGATGTCATCGCCGATAAAATCAAACGGGCCAAGACCGATCCCGAATTACTTCCGGACTCGGCCGACGGTCTTACAGATCGGCCTGAGGCGCTAAACCTGGTCAGCATCTATGCCGCCCTGAACGACAGCTCGGTGGATCAGGTGGTGGCGGAATTCGCTGGCCAGGGCTTCGGGGCATTCAAGCCGAAACTGGCCGACCTTGCGGTCGCCAAGCTCGGGCCGATTGCCGCACGGATGAACGAGCTAATGGCCGATCCGGCCGAACTCGACCGCATCCTCAAACGCGGCGCCGAGACCGCCAACGCCATTGCCGAACCGGTGCTGGCTGAGGCCTATGCCGCGATTGGGTTCGTGCCCCGCGGCTAAACGATTTCGCAGACGTCGTCGAAGGCAAAGCGCGGTGAACGCGGGTGCACTTTTTTGTCGTCGCCGTATCCAAGGTTGCACAAAAAGTTGGCCTTGAACCTGCCATCGGGAAAGAAGGTCTCGTTGACCTTTTCCACGTCAAAGCCCGACATCGGGCCGCAATCCAGTCCGAGCGCACGCGCCGCCATCATCAGATATGCGCCTTGCAGCGTCCCGTTGCGAAACGCGGTTTCTTCGATAAGAGCGTCGTTGCCCGTAAACCATGCTTTGGCGTCGGTATGCGGAAACAAAGTCGGCAGATGTTCGTAAAATTTCACGTCGTGCGCGATGATCGCCGTCACCGGCGCCGACATGGTCTGAGCAAGGTTACCCTCAGCCAGAGCCGGCTTAAGTTTCTCTCTGCCCTCAGGCGTGGTGACGAAGACGAACCGCGCGGGAGAACAGTTGGCGGAGGTTGGCGCCATTTTCATCAAATCGAATAGATGGTGCAGAGTTTCCTTTGCAACCGGTGTAGTGTGCCAGCTGTTCTGTGTTCGTGCTTCGTTGAACAGTAAGTCTAGCCCGTCAGCGCTGAGCGGCGTGCGAGACATGGCGCCTCCTTTCCTGAATTTGCTATCGTTGAAACATGAACCGATTGCTTAACAGACTTTGCATCCTCATTGCAGTGCTTACCCCGGGGTTAGTGGCCGCGCAGACGGAGGACCCAGGGCACAACCGTGCGGTCATCCTGATGTACCACCGATTCGGCGAGGCGGGCGTGCCCGCAACCAATATTCGGATCGATCAACTCGACGCGCACATCTCCGCCCTACAGGACGGCGGCCACACCGTCGTTCCGCTCGCCGATGTGGTTTCTGCGATCCGCGGGGGACAGGCGCTCCCCGATAAAGCCGTCGCCATCACCGTCGACGACGCGTACCGGTCGTTCCTCACCGATGGCTGGCCGAAATTTAAGGCCGCCGGTTTTCCGGTGACCCTGTTTGTCGCCACCGAAGGGGTGGATGCCGGGTATCGGGACCTCCTGTCCTGGGATGAAATCCGCGCGTTGCGTGACGACGGCGTTACACTTGGCGCGCACAGTCACAGCCATGCCCATTACCCGTCCTTGAGTATCAACGCCGTCAACGCCGACCTTTCGGCCATGACCTCTTCATTTCTGCGCGAACTCGGCGATGCGCCGGAGCTCTTCGCCTACCCATATGGCGAAGCAGGAACCCAAGACATGGAGATCATACAAGCAGCGGGGTTCGCCGCGGCCTTCGGACAGCATTCCGGCGCCGCAGGACCGGGGGGCAATATGTTTTATCTGCCCCGGTTTTCCTTGAACGAGGCGTTCGGCGATACGGATCGGTTCAGACTCATCGCCGCGACACTGCCGTTGCCCGTCACCGGCGTCAGTCCTGTCGATCCGGTTTTGCGAGACAGCTCACCGGCAGTTGGACTCATCTTTGCCGATCCGCCCGCCGATCTCGCTGCCATCACCTGTTTCGGACCGCGCGGCGATCGCATGATGGCGTCCGTCAGCGGTTCAGCGGTGCGGTTGCAGTCCGCACAGCCGTTTCCGTCCGGACGTGCGCGGCTGAACTGTACGATGCCCGCGCAAGGACGCGCGCTGGCAGGGAGATGGTATTGGTTTGGGTGGCAGTTTATCGCTGGTCTTGAAAGCGAGGGGGTCGCTGTTGACGCCCGGTACCGGTGACGCGGCGTAGGCGTTTTCCTAACCTGCGCCGGCAAGCTGAACCATGCGTTCCGGACTCGCCAGCTCCGCCTTATCCAGCGCGCGTAGGCGGTTGACGCGCATAATACCGTGCAGTGACGTCACATACGCGCCGCCGCGTTCCGAGTAACGCGTGAGAGTTTCCGCAAGCGCCCAGCCGTCGAGCTCGCCGCTGGCTTCCAGCATTTTCGCCCGGCGCTCGCGAAAATCCGTATAAGCCCAATGTGTGTTCAGATTCTTGGCATAGGCGCGGACCGACTGAATAGGCGTTTCAAACGCGCGCACGGCGTACTCCTGACCCGGTCTTTGTTCTTCGGGCACAATGCCTGCTTCTTCGTTCCATACCCACTGACCAAACAATGCGTTGCCCTCGCGCGCAAACCGCGATGTGCCCCACGCACTTTCCTCGACTGCCTGCGCAAGCGCAAGCGACGTCGGAATTGGCGCAACGCGGATCAGCAAGACGTCGATCATTTCGCGCAGCGTCATGTCTTCGTCTGTAAGGTCAATGCCGTAACGCGCCGAAAGGTCGTTGAGCCAAGCCGTATGGTCTTTGTTGAGCGATGCCTTTGCCGGCTCACCGGTGCCGACCTCATCTGACAATTCGATCAGGCGGCTGCGATCAGCGGAAATTTCCTCGTTGACCGTTAAGATCAGCGGCAGGACAGAGCGGAAGAACAGGCGTTTGCGCCGGTCGATGACGCGCATATCTTTCAGACCGCCCGGAACGGCGGAGATAATGAGCCGTGGGACAGTGGTATCGTTGCTGCGAACGGCATCGAGCGTATAACCAAACCCCGCGAAGGTATCTTCCAGGTCATCGATATTGAGATCCGGTCCGGAGATGATGATGCGGCCATCGCCGGTTCTTGTGTCGCGAACGGCGATTTGAATTGCCGCGGCGACAAAAAGAATCCCGATTAGGATCGCCTCGGTGCGCAAAATGTTTTGGCGCATCCAGAGGAATGTCGCGTGCCCAGCACCAACAATGGTCAGAAAAAAATTACTCATACGAAGACACGGCGCATCTAAGGCAAACGTAGTTCGCTCTACATAACCGCTTCGACCTGCGTGACTTCCGGAACGTAGTGGCGCAGCATGTTTTCGATTCCCATTTTAAGTGTCATCGTCGAACTCGGACACCCGGCGCAGGCACCCCGCATATGCAGGTACACGGTGCCGTCCTTAAAGCCCTTGTAAACGATATCGCCACCGTCTTGGGCAACCGCCGGCCGAACACGCGTATCCAGAAGCTCTTTAATTTGATCGATGATTTCCGGGTCCGCGCCGCCGTCACCCATCTCTTCTATTTCTTCGCTGGCGCCATCGCGCATCAACGCCGCGCCCGACGTGAAGTGATCCATGATTGCTCCAAGCACCAGCGGACGCAGCACCTGCCACTCAGCTCCATCGGTCTTGGTGATCGTGATAAAGTCGGCGCCGTAAAACACGCCGCACACGCCGTCGACCTCGAACAGGCGCCCGGCAAGGGGCGACTGGGCTGCCGCCTGATCGGCGTCTGTAAAGTCGGCGACGCCGGACTCCATCACCGGTTTACCGGGAAGAAACTTCAGGGTCGCGGGATTAGGCGTTTGCTCTGTTTGAATGAACATCCGGGAAGGGTCCTTTGGTGGCGTGACGCGAGGACCCTTAACTAGGACTAAATCGGTCCGCTATCAAGGTTTTGCCCGCTTGCCCGCCGTCATGTCAGGGCGTCGATGGCGTCCTCGTCAAGATTCCCAGGCACAATGGTCACCGGCAGATGGATCTTGCCGGCGAGGCGGCCTGACAGAGCCGTGACCAACGGACCTGGGCCGTCGTCACCGGTGCCCGCCCCAAGCACGAGGACGGAAATCGACTTCTCTTCGTCGAGAACGGCAAGCAGCTGCTCTATGGTCTCTCCTTCCCGCAACAGCACGATCGGCATGCGCCCGGTCTGCTTTTGCACGTCGGCGGCGGCCCGCTGCAAGAGTTTCTCTGCCTCGGATCGCGCTTCCGACTCCATCAATTCGCCAATTGTTGCAAAGTGATGAAAGTCGGCGGGCTCGACGGCGTGAAACAAAGCGACATTGCCGTCCGTGTGAACGGCGCGGCGGCAGGCAAAGCGAAGTGCCGCACGCATCTCTGACGATGAATCGACGATCAGCAGAAACGTCCGCGGCATGTCCTGATCGTCAGTGTTGTGTACGTCAGCGTCGTCGGGAGTGGTCATGGCTTATGTCCGCCGGAAGGCCGCCTCCGCACCCCAGCCGGCGAGTACGGCTAGAGCGATGGCGAGTAATCCATAGAGCGGCGCCAGGTTGTGGGCAAAGTCATAGATTTCCGCGCCGACCCCGATCTTGGAAATGCTCAACGGGACAATCTCGGCGCTGGCCACGTCGCCGTTACGGAACAGATAGATCTCAACGAAATATGTACCGGTCGGGACATTGGCCGGGAAATGCAACTGGGTGCGGAACAATCTGTTGGCCAGAAGCGAGACACGTTTGACCTCGCGGCTGTAGTGGTCCCGGGATTCATTCAAGCGGATTACGGCGTCGCGGTATTCACCTCGTGTATCTGCCTCGAGCTGCGGATCGCCAAACGTCAGACGCAAGTTATCCAAACCGATCTGGTAGCGCTGACGTATCCGCTCCGACGTAAATTCCTCCGGGTCACGGTTGCTGGCCACCCGATAAAAAGCTGGGACGTCCCGCAACTTGACTTCATCGTTGTTCGCCCAGATCGGTCCGAAGCGCTCCTTGCGGCGTACGGTCACATCTTCCGCCGGACCTTTGACGACAATAACAACGTCGCCTGGGCCGTCCGTCGCGCCGAACAGCAACACGTCCGTTCCCGTGAACCCAGTGGTGATGGCGACGAGATGGTTCGACAAGTCCGCCACGAGCGGGACGGTCTGTGCGGATGCGGACGACGACAAAGCGACCGTAACCGCGATCAGCAAAGTGCGGAGGCGCATCATTCGACCGCCCCTCCGAATGAGAACGGCTCTGTAGGCGTCACCACCAGATCGAACGCCAGTTTCAAGCACACACCGAGGACTATGAGTGCGAGGAGAACGCGCAGCTGCTCGCCTTTGAGTTGGGCGCCGAGGCGGGCTCCGATCTGCGCTCCGATCACACCGCCGATGAGAAGCAGGAGCGCCAAGACGACATCGACGGTCTGGTTCACTGTGGCCTGAAGGAAAGTGGTGTTGGCCGTAACGAAAATGATTTGAAATAACGATGTGCCGATGACCACCTGGGTCGGCATGCCCAGCAGATAGATCATCGCCGGCACCATGACGAAGCCGCCGCCGACACCCATAATTGCCGCCAGAATCCCGACGACAAAACCAACGCCCAGCGGCAAGAGCGCAGAAATGTAGAGCTTCGATTTGCGGAAGCGCATCTTAAAGGGCAGTCCGTGGATCCAAGTGTGGCGCCCAGGTCCGCGCGCGCTGCTTGACCGGCCGGCCGGCGCACGCCGCTGGCGCACAATCACGGAAACACTTTCGTAAAACATCAAGCCGCCGATGACGCCGAGAAACACCACGTAACTGAGCGAGATTACCAATTCGATCTGGCCGAGTTGACGCAACAGCGAAAACAACGCGACGCCTAATCCGGAGCCGACGAAGCCGCCGACAGTCAGTACCAGACCCATGCGCAGATCGACGTTACCGCGCCTCCAGTGGGCAAGCACGCCCGAGACCGAACTTGCGACGATCTGATTGGCTTCTGTTCCGACGGCCACGGCAGGCGGTACGCCGATAAAAATCAGCAGCGGCGTCATCAGGAAACCACCGCCGACGCCGAATAGTCCAGAAAGCATCCCGACCATGCCGCCCATGCCCAATATGAGCACGATGTTCACCGACATTTCGGCGATGGGCAGGTAGATTTGCATGCCGGGTGTTCGGCGCCTCCGGGCGGAAAAAACGTTTACGGATAAGGCTTTGTACGGCCCGGTCCGGGCTCGATCAAGGGAAAAGCCGGAGCTGCCGCCGTTTCTTGCGGCTAGGTCAGGCGCTTGAACCCGGAGTGGGCAACCGGACCACGCAGGCGGCCTTCCACGCTGTTCGTTGCAGCGGCAGACGCGATCAGCGCAAACACCTCGCGGCAGGCGTCGGCATAGGCTGCAATGTCCTCTGGTGTGTGCGCCGCCATGGCGTAAAACGCAGCGCCGGCAAGGAAACCGCGGTCGAGCATTTCCTGGGTGAACAGCGTGCGCCGCGCGGCTGCATTGTCACCGTCGAAGGCGATATGCGCCAGCGGATCGAGACCGCTGACATGGATGGGCAATCCCGTTACATCCGCTGCCGTGTACCATGCGTCTTTAACGGCGCGGCCGGTGGCGATCAGTTTTTCCGGCACAGCATCTTCAACATGCCGGTCGAGCATCGCCAGCGCCGCCGCCGGGCCGGTGCGTTCGGTCCACGTGGTTGAGCTGATGAAGGTGCCTTGGGCGGCTTCCATCACCTCGCCGCGGCCAATGACGGCGGAAATCGGATAGCCGTTGCCTAACGCTTTCGCGAACACAGCAATGTCGGGTTCGACCCCGAGAGTCAGATGAATACCGCCCGTGTTGACGCGGAAACCGGCCGTCACTTCGTCGAAGATGAGTACGGCCCCGGTGTCGTCGGCGATTTTGCGCACGCCTTCGAGGAACCCTGGTTCCGGATCGCTGTCGCGTACCGGCTCCATGACGATGGCTGCAAGTTCGCTGCCCTGGCTCGAGGCGATT
Organism: Rhodospirillaceae bacterium; assembly: GCA_038148375.1. Classification (GTDB taxonomy): domain Bacteria; phylum Pseudomonadota; class Alphaproteobacteria; order Rhodospirillales; family Rhodospirillaceae; genus CAWUEX02. The sequence continues at coordinate 422,507 of JAYQVH010000001.1, forward strand.
TGTCGGAGTTCGGCGAGATTGTTGTAGTGAAACGGATGCATCAGGCCTTTCAGACCTCGCGGTACACCCGCCGGGTCAAGGCCCGGCAGCAGATGGCCGTCGAGGGCGCCGTCTTCCGCCAGGTTGGCGGACAGGTACCAGTCATGCCAACCGTGGTACCCGCAGAAGGCCAACGCGGCGCGTTTGGTGTGGGCGCGGGCAATACGCACGGCAATCGCCATCGCCTCTCCGCCGGCCCGGGAAAAGCGCGCCATGTCCGCCCACGGGTGCAGGTCGGTCAGCCGTTCGGCCAGACTGACTTCCTCGGGCGCGTTCAGCGTGCACATGGAGCCGTGGTCGATGGCCGTCTTAACCGCTGCGTCCACATACGGATCGGCATAGCCCAAGACCGTGGCGCCAACGCCACCGATGGCGAAGTCACGAAACGTATTGCCGTCTAAATCAGTTACGGTGATACCGGACGCCGACGCGTAGTAGCCAGGCCAGCCGCCGGGTAAAAACATCTCCGGGCGTTTGGATAACAATTGTGTACCGCCGGGAATGAGCCGCCGGGCAATGCCGTAAAGTTGTTGGCCTTTCGACGTGTCTACCAACGCTGCCTGCCGCCGCCGGTCATGCGCGTTCCTTTAAGTGATGATCGAGATACCATTGATAGGTCTTGGCGATGCCGTCGCCCAAGCTGGTCTGCGCGTGCCAGCCGAGAGCGTGAATGCGGCTCGAGTCCATCAGCTTGCGCGGCATGCCGTCGGGCTTGCCGAGGTCATTGGTGATGTCGCCTTCAAAGCCGATGATTTTCGCCACTTCCTTGGCCAGGTCGCCAATCGGGATGTCCTTGCCGAAGCCGATATTGATCGGCGACTCATCGGAATAATTTTCGGCCAAGAACACCAATGCGTCGGCAAGATCATCGACATACAAGAATTCGCGGGTCGGTTTACCGGTACCCCAAATTTCGAAGCTGGCGTCCCCCGTTGTTTTAGCGGCGTGGGCTTTGACGATCAGGGCGGATAGGACATGGCTGGATTCCAAGTCGAAGTTGTCGCCCGGACCGTACAGGTTGGTTGGCATGCATGCGATGTAATCGCGTCCGTATTGTTTGCGATAGGCTTGCGTCATCATTAAGCCAGCGATCTTGGCGATGGCGTACCAGCGGTTGGTCGGCTCCAACGGTCCGGTTAGAAGTGCGGTTTCCTTCATCGGCTGGGAGGCCAAGCGCGGATAAATGCAGCTCGACCCCAAAAACACGAATCGCTCAACGTTGTTGGCGTGCGCCGCCGCAATGATGTTGGTTTCGATCTGAATGTTCTCAACCAAAAATTCGACCGGATACGTATCGTTGGCCAAGATTCCGCCGACGATCGCCGCGGCCATGAAGGTCACGTCAGGCCGGTGCGCGGCCACCCAGTCTTCGACATCGCGCTGACGCCGCAGGTCGAGTTCACTGCGCGCCGCCATAACGATTTCGCAGTTCTTGTCGGCCAGCGCGCGCAAGAGTGCGCTGCCGACCATGCCGTTATGGCCCGCGACCCAGACTTTTTTCCCGGCAAGAGAGTAATGGGGGGTGGTCATGTTCTTTAGTCGAAGGGCTCGAAGCGTTGCGCTTCTTCTTTGATAACGTGCAGGTCGCGGGCAACCATTTCTTTGACCATATCGGCAAACGACGTCTTATGTTTCCATCCCAACACGCGGTGCGCTTTTGACGGATCGCCCAACAATAGATCGACCTCCGTCGGACGGAAATACCGCGGGTCGACCTCCACAAGAACATCGCCTGACTTGGCGTCAAACCCTTTCTCCTCGGCGCCCTCGCCTTTCCATTCGATGGTGCGCCCGATCTGCTCGAATGCGCTCTCGACGAATTCACGGACCGAATACGTTTCCCCTGTCGCCAAGACGTAATCGTCGGGTTTGTCCTGCTGCAGGATCAAATACATACCTTCGACATAATCACGGGCATGACCCCAGTCGCGTTTGGCGTCGAGGTTGCCGAGATAAAGTTTGTCTTGTTGGCCCAACTCGATCGCAGCGACGGCGCGCGTAATCTTGCGTGTAACGAACGTCTCGCCGCGCAGGGGGCTCTCGTGGTTGAACAAAATCCCGTTCGACGCATGAAACCCGTAAGCCTCGCGGTAGTTCACCGTGATCCAGTAGGCATAGAGCTTGGCGACCGCGTATGGGGAGCGCGGATAGAACGGCGTGGTTTCCTTTTGCGGGGTTTCCTGAACCTTGCCGTACAACTCTGACGTCGAAGCCTGATAAAACCGCGTTTGATCCATGCCCAGAATGCGCAACGCTTCCAGTATGCGCAGCGTACCCATCGCGTCCGAGTTGGCTGTGTATTCCGGCGTCTCGAACGACACCTTCACGTGACTCTGTGCAGCCAGATTGTAGATTTCGTTCGGCTGAACTTCCTGGACCAGCCGGATCAAATTGGTCGCGTCGGTCAAGTCGCCGTAATGTAAAAAGAAGCGTACGCCCGTCTTATGGAAGTCCTGATAGAGGTGATCGATCCTGCCTGTGTTGAACGAGGATGACCGGCGTTTGACGCCGTGCACGGTGTACCCCTTGTTCAATAGGGATTCCGCTAAATAGGCGCCGTCCTGGCCGGTCACACCGGTAATAAGAGCTACTTTGTCAGTCATGGAGTCCTGTCGGATCGGTCTTAGGTGGGCGGAGTTTCGGGCGGAAGTTCTAAGATTCTATTATGTCGCGGAAGGGCTTGGTGCTCAATCGCCCGAGGTCAGCGCTGGCCAGGACCGTGGCGATGCGTGGCGCGGCCCCGCCCCGCCCGTAGGGCGGCTCGCTGGCCGCCGCCGCAGACGTGAATGCGGGGTCCAAAGCGCGGGTTATCGCCGCGCCGATGGCGGCTGCCTCGTCGCTACAGGTCAACACGGACGCGCCGTGCAGACGGCCTTTCTGCCGGTCGCCGATGTTGACGGTGGGAACGCCAAGTGCGGGCGCTTCAATCAGTCCTGACGAGGAATTGCCGATGACCACATCGGCCTCTCGCACCGCGCTTAAGTAGCGCCGTTTTCCGAGGGAATTGACCATCACGCGCCGGTCTAAATCTTCGGCGACGAATGCGGTCACGGCATCGCTGATCACCCGGTTACCCGGATCGGAGTTCACGCCGGTAAAAACCATGGCAACGTCTTTGAATTCTTTCAGCGCGGTCATGAGTTCTCCAACAGCGGCGGCGCCCTGATCAAGCTTCAACGTGACCGGGTGATAGGTGACCACAAAAAGACGTTCCCCGATTTCGATTCCGAGGTCGCGTGCAAGCTCGTCGCGCGCCAAGAATTTGAGAGTGCTCAAGTGATCGAGGCCCGGTGCGCCAACGGTAAACACATGCGCTGGGTCTTCTCCCATTTGCCGCACACGCGCTGCGTACGGTTCGGCAGCGCAAAAATGTAAGCGTGCCATCTTGGTGATGGCGTGACGGATCGCATCGTCGACGGCGGCCTCTGTGGCTTCGCCGCCGTGAATGTGCGCCAGCGGAATATTCAGCAACAGCGCGGCCTGCGCCGCTGCGAGAATCTCGAATCTGTCGCCGAGCACGACAACGATGTCGGGTGAAAGGCGGGAAAAGCTGTCCGCCAGAGCACTGACGCCGCGTCCGACGGCATGCGCGGTGTCTAAAGGTGTGTCCGCACCGAGCGCAAGGTCCACTTTGTCGTCGATGTTAAATCCGTCGTCCGCAATGGCGTTCCAGGTATTCCCGTAACGGGCATCAAGGTGTTGCCCCGTTACGACCACCTGAAGCGATAGGTCGGCATGGTCGCGGACCGCCGCCATGACCGAAGACAAATGCCCGTAGTCAGCGCGCGATCCGGTGACGAAGCAGATGCGCCGGCTCATGCGCCGCCGTCCGTCATCCAGGGACTCACATCCAGATAGCCCTGTTCGACAGCAAACTCAGCCAGCGCCAAGTCTTCCGGCGTTTCGATTTCCAAGGAATGCCAGCGGTCCATGACGACGCCATAACACCCGGTAGGGTCACCGTAGATTCTTCCGCTGGTACGGAACGCCTCCCATGACAGCAGATAAAACGCGCCGTTCATGGTGACTTCGATTGGCTGGTCCTGGCGGCGCAGGCCTTTCGCGGCATGCATTTTACTGACGATGCCGGCGATTGAGCCATCCTCGGGCAACGCGCCGGTAAACACGGAATAGGTCTCGATTTCGCGCAACCCCACGACCAGACCCGCACCTCGCTCTGAAAACAGCGCGATGGCCTTGTCGTAGTCTGCTGCGGTGGCGAAGGGAGACGCCGGTTCAAGTAGCATGACCGCATCATACGTGCGCCCTTCGTGCTCCTCGATCCAATCCATGGCATGGGCAACCACGCCATCGGAAGGCGCCGTGTCGGTGGCCAGCTCGGCGGGCCGGGTAAACGGTACATCGACGCCAAGGGCGCGGCCTTCGGCCGCGATTTCTTCGGAATCCGTCGACAGGATCAGCCGCGCGCACCCGCCGCAGGCCTGGGCCGACCGCGCCTTATACCCCAGCAGGGACAGGCCGCCGACGCGCTTCAGGTTCTTTCCGGGCACGCCTTTGGAGCCGCCGCGCGCCGCGATCAGGAACAGGACGTCCAAGGGAGAAGGCACGGAAATCTCAGACTCTTCAGTGGGTTGGAGGCGTCACATTAACCGACCCCGCAGCCTGGAGAAACAATCTTTCCGTTGCGCCGCCGGACGACGTGGTCTACCTCCTTGGCCTGTGACCCAGTCCCCCCGCCATACGTTTGTGATTGCGGAAGCCGGTGTGAACCACAACGGCGATCTCGACCGTGCTGTAGCGCTGGTCAAAGTCGCGGCGGAGGCGGGCGCCGACGCCATCAAGTTCCAGACCTTCAAGGCGGACCGCATCGCCGCGGCCAACGCCCCCAAGGCAGCCTATCAGTCGCGCAATACCGGCGACGACGGGTCTCAGATCGCCATGCTCAAAGCACTGGAGTTGTCTGACGACGATCATCGCGTGCTCGCAGCGGCAAGCGCGGACTCCGGCATTGAGTTTATGTCGACGCCGTTCGATGAAGCCAGCGCGACATTCCTGGTCAAGGACATCGGCGTCAAACGATTGAAGATCGGATCCGGCGAGTTAACCAATGCGCCGCTGCTTCTGCATCTCGCCCGGACGGACAAGCCGGTCATTCTGTCGACCGGCATGGCAACGCTTGACGAAGTGGAGACCGCGCTTGGCGTCCTCGCGTTCGGATATACCGGCCAGGGTGCGCCGTCGGCCGACGCTTTTGCCGCAGCCTTTGCCGGCAATGCGGGCACCGCGGCTGTACGCGACAAAGTAACCCTTCTTCATTGCACATCGGATTACCCGGCCGCGCCGGAGACGGTCAACCTTGCGGCGATGGATACACTGGCAGAAACCTTTCGGCTTCCGGTTGGCTTTTCCGACCACAGTCAGGGCATTGCCATTCCTGCCGCCGCGGTCGCGCGCGGTGCCATTGCCATCGAAAAGCATTTCACACTGGACCGGATGCTGCCAGGGCCCGATCACAAGGCCTCGCTTGAGCCCGATGAACTGAAAGCGATGATTGCCAGCATACGCACCGTTGAGCGCGCCATTGGTGACGCGGCCAAAGGGCCGGTCGCCGCTGAGCGCGATACCGCCGCGGTCGCGCGCAAGAGTTTGGTGGCTCTGACGGACATCTCGGCCGGCACACCCTTCTCGGAGACCAATCTCGGTGTTAAACGTCCCGGTACCGGTGTGTCGCCCCTCGAGTTCTGGCGTTACCTGGGCCAGACCGCCGCGCGTGATTATGCGCGCGATGAATTGGTTGATCCGCAATGAAAACGTCCCGCGACATTTATGTGCTCTGCGCTGGCGGTCACGCGCGTGTCGTCATTGATGCGCTGGCGCGGGCGGGGCGCCCGGTCACCGGTGTCGTCGATATCGATACGTCATTGCATGACAGCGCGATTTTGGGCGTGCCAGTTCTTGGTGATGACGATTACGTTCTGGCGCTTGATTCCAACAAGATCGCACTGGTCAACGCGCTCGGGAACAGGCCCGGCGGCAATGCCACGGGGATGGACCGGCGCCGCGCCCTGTTCGACCGGTTTAAAGCGAAAGGGTATTCCTTCGTCACAGTGGTCAGTCCGGATGCCACGGTCTCGGATCATGTGTATCTGGAAGAGGGGTGCCAGATCATCACCCGGGCTCTGGTTCATCCCGGCTCAAAGATCGGCGCAAACACGATCATCAACACCGGTGCGAGCCTCGACCACGATTGCGTTATCGGCGCCCACTGCCATATCGCACCATGGGCTGTGCTGTGCGGAGGCGTTACGGTCGGCGAAGGATCGCATATCGGTGCGCGCGCCGTGTTGGTTCCCGGGATCACTGTCGGCAAGAATTCAGTGGTAGGTGCGGGTGCGGTGGTCATCGACGACGTGCCTGACAATACAACCGTGGTCGGCAATCCCGCAAAGCCGCGCCCGGCAACGGCCGACTGACGTCATGGACCGCGACGTCAGCGAAAACATGGTCGCACCGGATGCAACCATTATCGACACCCTGAAAATTATCGACAGTCATGGCGTGCCGATCGGTCTTGTGCACGACAACGGCGTGCTCGTCGGTACGGTCACCGATGGCGACATCCGCCGCGGTATTCTGGCAGGTATCACGCTATCGGATTGCGTTTCGAAGGTCATGAATCGCGACCCGGTCACTGCTGCGGCTGAGACGTCCGACGCCGATGCGGCGAGGCAAATGCGTCGCGCCGGCATCGGCCACCTGCCGCTTCTCGATGGCGACCGCCGGATTGTCGGCCTCAAGGTTCTTAAGGACCTCGACCCCAAACCAGACCGTGCGAACCCCGTGGTTTTGATGGCCGGCGGACGGGGTACGCGCCTGCACCCGCTCACGGAGGACCTGCCAAAGCCGATGATCGAGGTCGGCGGCCGGCCGATCCTTGAATCCATTCTTGAACGGTTTGTCGGACAGGGCTTCACCGATTTTTTCATTTCGGTGAACTATAAGGCCGAGCTGATCGAAGAGTATTTTGGCGACGGCAGCGCCTACGGCGCGACAGTTACCTACGTGCGTGAAGACGAAGCCATGGGCACCGGCGGAGCCTTATCGTTGCTGCCCGCGCGGCCGGTGCATCCGTTTATTGTCATGAACGGCGACGTGCTGACAAAGGTCAACTTCCATCATCTGCTCAAGTTTCACGAAAACCACGCGGCCCCGGCAACAATGAGCGTGCGCGAATACCGCTTCACCGTTCCCTTCGGCGTGGTCGAAACGGACTCAACGATCTTGAACTCCATTGCTGAAAAACCCGAGCACACGTTTTTTGTGAATGCGGGGATTTATGTGCTTGATCCCAGCGTGCTCGATCTGCTCGCTCCCGGTGTTGCCACGGACATGCCCGATCTGTTCCAAAAACTGCTGGATGACGGGCAGAGGCCGACCGTGTTTCCGTTGCGCGAATACTGGATGGATATCGGACGTCTCGATGACCTTGACCGCGCCAAGCGCGACTATTCTGATCAGTTCAGCGACATCCTAGCGACCGACAAGGACGACTGACGATGCGGACCATATCCAACCTGTTTGATCTGTCCGGCCGGGCCGCCCTAGTCACCGGTGGTGCGGGGCACCTTGGCCGCGCCATTGCTGACGGTCTCGCGGAATGCGGCGCACGGGTTGCGCTGCTCGACCGCACCGACCCAACGGCAGCGGCCTCGGCACTGCCAGACGTGGCGGAAGGCGATCACGCTGCCCTGACCGTCGATCTTGCAGCCGAGGACCAGGTCAAAGCTGCGCCAAAGGCTGTTGTCGATGCCATGGGCCGGCTCGATATCATCATTCACTGCGCGGCTTTCGTCGGCACCGACGCCCGCTCGGGCTGGACGACCCCGGTCGAACAGCAGAGCCTGAGCACATGGCGCGAAGCGCTCGAGGTCAACCTCACCGCGCCGTTCGCGCTCACCCAGGCGGCCATTCCGCACCTGCGCGCGTCAGGCCATGGCACCGTCGTCCACATCGGCTCGATATACGGGGTGCTCGGTCCGGACTGGTCTCTCTATGACGCCGCCGACGTGCCGGGCACACCGGCGGCTTACGCGGCATCGAAGGGCGGGTTGCTGCAAATGACCCGCTGGCTGGCAACGACGCTAGCGCCAGACATCCGGGTCAATTCCCTGGTGCCCGGCGGGGTCGAGCGCAATACGGCACCGCGGTTCAAGGACGCCTACGAGGCCCGCACACCGCTCGGCCGCATGGCGACGGAAGAAGATATGAAGGGGGCCGCCTTATTCCTTGCGACGGACGCCTCGGCCTATGTCACCGGGCAATGCCTGATGATCGACGGGGGCTGGTCGGCGTGGTGACTCTTGGCGTTATCGGGTAGACTTTACCCGAATCCGTTCCGAATCAGCAGTATGCCGTGAAACGTCTCACCAATCTCTTCACTCAGCCGCGTAACCTGCTCGTATTGCTGCACGATGTGGTGATGGCGTTTGCTGCCGTGTGGGTCGCGTTTTATCTGCGTCTTGCCGAAGCGGCCTTCGCGGAAGTTGAGACGGTACTTCAACTAGCTGCCGTATATGCCGGACTCGCTTGCATTGTTTACATTGCAACCGGTCTCTACCGGCATGTATGGCTGTATGTGTCGTTTCCCGATTGCGTCAATATTGCGCGAACGGCGACGGTGATCACGCTGTTGTTCGTGCCCGTGATCTTTCTCGCCACCCGTCTCGAAGACGTGCCTCGTTCGGTGCCTGTCATCACGTGGTTTGTCCTGGCCGGGTTTCTTGCCGCACCGCGTCTCGGCTACCGGATGCTATTCGGTCAAAGCTTTGGTACGTCCGGCGGCGCTCTGTCGCAGCGCAGTCCTGTGCTGCTGATTGGCGCCGGCGACGAAGCCGCTCACTTTATCCGAGCCACCCAACTCAACAGCGACAGCCCGTTCCGTGTGGTCGGCTTGGTGACGGCGACGCCGGACCGACTCGGTCAAATGATTCACGGCGTAGAGGTCATCGGCCTGGAGCGCGACATCGAACAGGTTGCCGCGCGTGCCCAGGCTCGGGAAGACAGCCCCGTACGGCTGGTCGTCGCCCGGCCGCAGACAGAGGGTGAAACCCTGCGCAAGCTGATGGATGTCGCCCAGGTCACCGGCTGCACCTTATCGCGCCTGCCGCCGGCCGCCGATATTCGCGACTATGACGAACCCGGCTTCGCGCCGCGCCCCATTGTCCTTGAAGATCTGCTCGGCCGTCCGCGCCGGACTCTCGACCGTGACGCCATGCATGCTCTCATTGCCGGGCGGCGCGTACTCGTCACCGGCGCAGGGGGGTCGATCGGTTCGGAACTGGTACGCCAGATCGCAGCCGCGGGGCCGGCGCATATCACGCTCCTCGATCACGGCGAGTTCAATCTCTATTCCATTGAGCACGAAGTGCGCGGCACGTGGCCGGAGTTGCCGGCGCGGCCGGTGCTCGCCGACGTGCGCGACCGCGACCGGATTACATCTATCTTCGCCAGCGAAAACCCGGACATCGTTTTTCACGCCGCGGCGCTGAAGCATGTGCCGCTGGTTGAGCACAACCCGCTCGAAGGGCTGTCGACAAACGCCCTCGGCACGCGCAACGTCGCTGATGCCTGCCTCGCCCATCATGTCGCGGAAATGGTGATGATTTCCACCGATAAGGCGGTCAATCCGGCGAATGTCATGGGCGCCGGTAAACGCCTGGCGGAGCTGTATTGCCAGGCTGCCGACCTGAGGCAAACGATAACCCGCTTCATTACCGTGCGCTTTGGCAATGTGCTGGGCTCCGCTGGTTCTGTGGTGCCGCTGTTTCAGCAACAACTCGCGGCGGGCGGGCCGCTTACGGTTACGCACCCCGAGATCGAGCGTTACTTCATGACCATCGGCGAGGCGGTCGAGCTCGTGCTCCAAGCTGCCGCTCTCGGCCCCGGGCGCAATGACCAGGGCGCGATTTACGTCCTCGATATGGGTACACCGGTGAAAATCGTCGACCTCGCGCGCCAGGTTATTCGTTTGGCCGGCAAGACGCCTGACGAGGACATCAAGATCGTTTTCAGCGGCCTGCGGCCAGGCGAAAAACTCTACGAGGAACTGTTCCACGGCCAGGAGCCGCCGGTCGGTACCGATATGGACGGTATCCTTATTGCCCGTCCGCGGACCAGCGCGTTCGACGCCATCAACGCCCGGCTCGACCGGCTTGCCGCGGCCTGCCGCCGCCAGGACGAAACCGCGGCCCTTGCCGTGCTCACCGAGTTGGTACCGGAGCTGTCCCGTAGCGTACCGTCCGAAGCGCAAGCAAAACCACCCCACCTCAAGGTCGTCAAATAATTCACACCGGTTCCGGGCGGTAAGGCGTTTGACCGTCCCGGCAGCCATGCTAAACCCCGCCTCACACGCCTGATCTTCCGCCGTCCCATGAGGTGAATATGCCCGCTTCCGCCGTGCGCCGTGCGCTTCTGTCCGTTTCCGATAAAACCGGCCTCGTCGAGTTCGCGACATTTTTGAATGCAAAGGGCGTGGAGCTGGTGTCCACCGGCGGTACGGCAAAGGCCATCGCTGACGCCGGCCTTCCCGTCAAAGAGGTCTCCGACCTCACCGGTTTTCCGGAAATGCTCGACGGCCGGGTGAAGACGCTACACCCCAAAGTTCATGGTGGTCTGCTCGGTGTGCGCGGCAATACCGAACATGAAAAAACGATGGCGGCGCATGACATCGCGCCAATCGACATGGTGGTGGTCAATCTCTATCCATTCGAAAACACGGTCGCTGCCGGCGCGGATTTCGAGACCTGCATTGAAAACATCGATATCGGCGGACCGGCGATGATCCGTTCGGCGGCCAAGAATCACGCCGGGGTGGCGGTCATCGTCGATCCAAACGACTACGGCGAAGTGCAACACGACATGGAGGCCAATGCCGGCGCCGTGTCCGATGACTTGCGCACGGTTCTCGCCGCGCGCGCCTATGCCCGCACCGCTGCCTACGACAGTGCCATTTCGCAATGGTTCGCCGGACAACTGGGCGACGCCTTCCCGCGCCGGATGTCTGTTGCCGGAACCAAAAAGCAGGATTTGCGCTACGGTGAGAACCCGCATCAGCAGGCGGCATTATATCTGACCGGCGACGCGCGTCCCGGTGTCGCGACAGCCGAGCAGGTCCAGGGCAAAGAACTCAGCTACAACAACATCAACGACACGGATGCGGCGTTTGAACTTGTTGCTGAATTCGACCGTCCTGCCATCGCCATTATCAAACACGCCAATCCCTGCGGCGTCGCCGTGGCTGAGGATTGCCTGAGCGCATATGCCAAGGCTCTGGCCTGCGACCCGGTCTCGGCCTTCGGCGGCATCGTCGCGCTCAACCGCCCGCTCGACGAGGCATTGGCCGCGAAGATCACCGAGCTTTTCACTGAAGTGGTCATCGCGCCGGATGCAGATGAGGCGGCGCGCAAGATTTTCGCCAAGAAAAAGAATCTACGTCTGCTGCTCACCGGCGAGATGCCTGATCCGCGTGCGCCGTCAGCGATGATCAAGCCGGTTGCAGGCGGTTTGCTGGCGCAAACCAAGGATGTCGGTCATATCACCGCTGACGACCTCAAAGTCGTCACCAAAGTGGCGCCGAGTAACGATCAGATCGCAGATATGCTGTTTGCGTTTACCGTCGCCAAGCACGTGAAGTCGAACACGATCGTCTATGCCAAGGACGGTGCCACCGTCGGCATCGGCGCCGGACAGATGAGCCGGGTTGATTCCGCGCGCATCGCGGCCGCCAAGGCCCGGGATGCTGCGGCCGAAGCCGGCGTCGATACGCCCGCCACCGTGGGGTCCGTTGTCGCGTCCGATGCCTTCTTCCCGTTTACAGATGGCCTCTTGGCCGCGGTTGAAGCCGGGGCAACAGCGGTGATTCAGCCGGGCGGCTCAATCCGCGATGACGACATCATTGCGGCTGCCGACGAAAAAGGCTTGGCCATGGTGTTCACCGGCATGCGCCACTTCCGTCACTGAGGCGGGCCGTTCAGTCGCGCGGCTCGTCGACCGTCTGGAGCAGGGCGAGCCCGGCAATCAAGAAAATTAAAATTGTCGCCATGCCGATGCGCTGGCTTGATGCCAGGGCGGTGACCGCTCCGACGACAAACGGTCCGGCGAAGCTGGTGATCTTGCCCGACACCGCATAGAGCCCGAACATTTCGCCGCGCAACTCTGCCGGTGCCAAGCGCGCCATGAAGGTGCGGCTCGCCGCCTGCACCGGCCCGAAGAATGTGCTCATGATCAGCCCGGCGATCCAGAATTGTGTCGTGGTCTGCGCGACCAGCACGGCAATCGAAGAAAGGATCAGCGCGACCAAGCTGATGGTTAATGTGCGCTTCGATCCAAGCTTGTCGTCAATTGATCCGAACACCACCGCGCCGGTTCCCGCGGTCACATTCAACGCGATTCCGAACATGATGATGTCAGCCAGCTCCATGCCGAACGTTCCCGCAGCGTATATGCCGCCGAAGGCAAACATGGTGTTGACGCCATCAATGTAGATCATGCGGGCGACGAGAAAACGGAAGCCGTTGGCGTGGCTGCGCGCGTTGCGCAATGTTGCGACCAGCGTCGTGACTCCGCGCCGGACGGCAGATGCCATCGGCAATCCGGTCGGTGGCGCATCGGGCGTGAAGGCGAACAGAGGCCAGGCGAACACCACGATCCATCCGGCCGTCAGCAGCATGGTCGCGCGCACGTGTTCGGCGGCGGATGACTCCAGTCCAAACGGTGGCGGGTCGGCCTGTACGAACACCGTCAGTGCAATCACTAGGCAGATCAAACCACCGGCATAGCCGAACCCCCAAGCCTGGCCCGACAAACGTCCCATGCGTTCCTGGCTCACCAGATCCGGCAGCATGGCGTTGTAAAACACCAGCCCGACCTCAAAGCCGACCGTACCGAACACCGCGGCCGTTAACGCGAGGGGTATCGACTGAGCGCCGGGTGTCGCGAACCACAGGGCCGCCGTCGCGGCAACGCATATCAGAGTGAACAGCGCCATCCAGGGCTTGCGCCGGCCGGTGTGGTCGGCGATGGCGCCGGTGACGGGACTGGTCAATGCAATCAGGAGCCCCGCGATACCCATCGCCGTGCCCCACAGGGCGGTGCCTGTTTCCGCATCGGGTGCAATGGCCTGAGTGAAGTACGCGGAGAAAACGAAGGTGGAGACCACGGTGGGAAACCCCGAGTTGGCGAAGTCGAACAAGGCCCAGCTGAACCGCGCCCGGCTGCCGGGGTCGGCGGCGATGGTCATGTGGAAACGCCGGCCGCGTCGCGTATGGCCTGGGCGAGCGTCAACGCGTGAGTTGCCGCTGTGGCGTCGGCAACATCAGACGTGTCGCCGCGCACAGCTGAAACGAAAGCGGCGAGCTGGGCCCGTAACGCATCGGCTGTGGTGACGGAGATGTCGCGCTGACCGTCACCGGAGGATTCGGTTACACGTCGCGACGTAAAGTCGACGGAGTAGGTATGAGAGTTGGTTTCGATCACAAGGTCTCGGCGCGGCGACACGGTCTCGCGGCTGACACTCAAGGACGCCTCAGCGCCGTCTGGGAAAACCAGTGTCACCGCAGCATTGTGAAAGTCCGCACTGCTCTGAATACTGATCTCGGGTTTGCGATGGGTGTCGTCCCGCAGGTTCATGAACCACAGCAGGTCGAGATCGTGAATCATCAAATCGAGCACGGCGTCGCTATCGTAAATTCGATCCCGTGCCGGATTGAGGCGCCGCGCTGTGACGCGTTTTAGCGTGTGTCCGCCGGCAAGGAGGTCGCGCAGTGCCGTAATGGCAGGATTGAAGCGCTCAATATGACCGATTCTGAGCGGCGTTCCGCGCGCCTTTGCGGCGGTCTCCAGGCGCTGAGCATCGCCTAGGGTCAAGGCAATCGGTTTTTCGATAAGGCAAGCGATGCCGGTTTCCAGCAGCGGCAAGGCGACGTCCGCGTGCGCCGGTGTCGGCACGGCGATGACGGCGATATCGATGTTCTCTGCCAGTGTGTGAAGACCGCCGGTTGCGGCGCATCCGAATTCTGCCGCGACCGATCCTGCAATGCGCGTATCCGAATCGCACACCGCGACTAAATCGATGTCTGGCGAGTCCGCACAGGCGCGGACATGATGCCGGCCCATCCGCCCGAGGCCTATTACAGCTGCTCGCAGGCGTGGACGCTCCGTCACGGCTGCGCGCACATCCTAGACCAAAGCCGCCCGTACGGCGGCGATGATGCGGTCCTGGGCGTCGGCGTCCAGGTAAGGATGCATCGGCAGGCTAATGACGCTGCGCGCCAACGCCTCAGTCACGGGCAGGCCGTTGCCGGCGCGCGGAAAGTCGCGGTACGGCGCGTGTGCATGCAGCGGGTTTGGATAAAACATCGCGGTCGGAATGCCTTGCTCCGCTAGTGCGCCGGCGATGTCATCGCGACGCTCCGACACGACCGTATATTGCGCCCAAACCGATGTGGCACCATCGATCAGAACGGGAGTCTGTACGACATCGTCCAGGTGTTCCGAATACCGCTGCGCTATTACATTCCGGCGCGCGATTTCATCGTCGAAAATTTTGAGTTTTGCCAGCAGCACCGCTGCCTGAATGGAATCAAAGCGCGCGGTCAGGCCCAGACATGTCACGCCGCCGGCGCCGCCGTTGCCGTGCACACGGATGGATTTCATCCTCTCGTAAAGCGCGGTGTCGGACGTCAAGATCGCGCCGCCATCGCCATAACAGCCGAGCGGTTTCGAAGGATAAAAACTGGTCCCCGCAACGCGGCCGATCGCGCCTAGGGCCGTGCCATTGTGGGTTGCGCCAAAGCTTTGGGCCGCATCGTCCAGGATCCACAATCCGTGCTCATCGGCGATGGGAACAATCGCCGCGTAGTCGGCCGGCTGGCCGAACAGATCGACAGTCATCACCGCTCGCGGCGTTAAGCCGGCCTGCATTGCCGTTTTGATACCCGCGCAGAGGCTCTCCGGATCCATGTTGAATGTGCGTGCGTCGACGTCGACAAATACCGGTGTCGCGCCGCGCAGAGCAATCACTTCAGCAGACGACGTAAATGTAAAAGACGGGACGAGGACAGCGTCTCCTGGACCGACTTCTGCGGCCATCAGCGGCAGGGTCAGGGCATCGGTGCCGCTTGCGCAGGTTAGGGAGTGGGCAACACCCGCACGCCCTGCAAGAAGGTCTTCCACCTCACCGACTTCGGGGCCCATGATGAAGGCGCCGTGTTCGAGCACCCGGGCGATGCCGGCGTCGATCTCGTCCGCTATTCGGGCTCGCTGCGCCTGGAGGTCAATGAACGGCAGCGGCGAAGACACAGCATCGCGCATAGGACAGAAGCGGCCCCTTCAGTGGAGGACAAAACCGGCCCAAAGGGCGGTTTGGGTCGAAGAGCGCCAACCTACATCCTTCGCCGCAGGTCTGTAAATGCAAGCCTTTGCAGGCGGTTAAGCCGTCCTGCCCTGGACAATACGCAGTTTCGCCCGTTTACTGCCCAAAGCCCAACACCCGAGACCTATGTCTGATATTACCCCGCCAACCCGCAGCCTACCGTTGATCCGCCGTCTCGTGCGCGAGGGTGTCGCGCCCTACGGCGGCCGTATCGCGCTGGCCATTGTGTGTATGATCGCGGTTGCGGCAACGACGGCGGCACTGGCCTGGCTGATGGATCCGGTCGTCAATGAGGTTTTTGTCGAGCAACGCGCCGATTTGCTGTGGCCGGTCGGCGGCGCGGTGTTCGCGGCCTTCGCCGTCAAAGGCTTCGCTACCTATGCCCAAGCCGTACTGATGAACGGTGTCGGTCAGAACGTGCTGATGGATATGCAGAACCGCCTGTTCCGGCATCTCATGACGCAGGATCTGGCGTTCTTTCAAGCCCAGTCGACCGGCAGCCTGATGTCCCGCTTCACCACCGATATCGGGATGATGCGCCGGGCCGTGTCCAACGCCCTGACCGGTCTCGGCAAAGACAGCCTGTCGGTCGTTTTTCTCGTCGGTGTGATGTTCTATCAGGACTGGCTGCTCGCCGCCGTTGCTTTCGTTGTTTTTCCCGCCACGGTCATTCCAATCACTGCGCTTGGCCGCCGCCTCAGGCATGTCACCGCCGATACGCAGGCGGAAACCGGCGGGTTCATGACCTTGCTGCAGCAAACTTTCACCGGCATGCGCCTGATCAAGTCCTACCGCATGGAAGACTACGAAACGGCGCGCGCCGAACGCATGACCGGCGATATCCGGGATCTTGTCGTTCGCGCCGAGCGGGTTAAGGCGATGGCCAGCCCGCTGATGGAAACCATCGGCGGCCTTGCCGTAACGATCGTGATTATTTACGGCGGCTGGCGGGTCATAGACGGCACCACGACACCGGGTGCGTTCTTCTCTTTTATCACCGCCTTGCTGATGGCCTACCGGCCAATGAAGGCGCTCGCCAATCTGAATGCCCAACTCCAGGAGGGCCTGGCCGGCGCGGAGAGGCTTTTCGCCGTTCTCGATACGCAGTCGGCGCTGACGGATGCGCCCGATGCCCAGCCACTCAAAGTCACTGCCGGTGAAGTCCGGCTCGCCGACGTTGTGTTTGCCTATGGCGAAGACAAGGCTGCACTCTCAAACCTGAGTCTCGTTGCCCCTGGCGGCAAGACCACCGCACTGGTCGGCCCGTCAGGTGCCGGTAAGACGACGATTTTGAATCTCATAGCGCGGTTTTTCGATCCCGACGCCGGACGTGTGACGGTCGATGGTCAAGACGTTTCCAGAGTCACGCTGTCTTCTTTGCGCGATGCCGTCGCGCTGGTGACCCAGGACGTTGTGTTATTTGACGATACGGTACGTGCCAATATCGCGTTTGGCCGTCCCGGTGCGGGCGAAGCTGCAATCCGTGCTGCAGCAACGGCCGCTGGCGCGATCGACTTCATCGCGGAATTGCCGCACGGCTTCGACACAGTGGTGGGTGAACGCGGTGAAACCTTGTCCGGCGGTCAGCGCCAGCGCATCGCTATCGCGCGCGCCGTTCTCAAGGATGCGCCGATCCTCTTGCTCGATGAAGCGACCAGCGCGCTGGATGCGGAAACGGAACGCCATGTGCAGGCCGCGATGGATGCTCTGCGTCGGGACCGCACAACTGTCGTGATCGCGCACCGTCTCGCAACCGTTCAGCACGCCGACATCATTCATGTTGTCGTCGACGGCTGCATCGTCGAAAGCGGCACACACAGCGATCTCATCGGTCGCGGGGAAACCTATGCGCGCTTATATGCCCTGCAATTTGAGACGCAGGCGGTGTCCGGCTAACGCGCCGTGTCGATCAGATGTTCGAACACGTCCGATATTTCGTCGATCGCGCTGGTGTCGTTGAACAAACCAGGTGCGTTCGCAGCGATATCCGATCGGACGCGCTCGGAGAACGCTCTGTCGTGCACCAACCTGACTGCGGTTTCGACATAGGCGTCAGCGCTGTCGACAACACAATCCATCACACCCATCTTCTTGTAAAAGGCCAGTGTATGGCGCCCGCGCATAAATTCACCCGGCCAGTGCACCACGGGCGTGCCGACGAACAGACTTTCGAAGCTGGTCTTCCCGCCCGCCCAATGGGGAATGTCGAGCAGAACGTCCGCACATTTCAGAAGGGCGATGAAATCGGCGCTGGGCGCGCGCGGCAGCACGTTCACCCTCTTCATGTCCGCGCCCACCGTTTGTGTCAGGCGCGTTAAAAACATGTCGTCCGACGCCGACTGAATTGACAGGAAATACAGCTGCCCTCGCGGGTCCGCTTCAACGAGCTTCTTAAACAGCACGTCGCAGTCCGGGTGAATTTTGAACAGGCTTTGTGCACACAGATATGCGGGCGCGTCCGTTGCCATGCCAAACGACGCTTTGTCGCGCGCTGGATCCGGGACTGGCGGTGGTGCCATCTCGACCGATAGGCCCGACAGCCGAATCAGCCGTTCGCTGTAATGGGCGTCGGCACCTTCCGGTTCCATGTCCGCGACCGAAAGAAATGCGTCCATATTGGGAATGCCGCTGGTCACCGGATGTCCCCAGCCCATCACCTGCACGGGCGCCGACCGCGCAAAGGCGAGGAAGTAAACCAGATCCTCCATGCCGATCTCCGGAAAGAAGATCAGATCCGCTTGTATGCCGAAAACCATCTCGCGCGCTCGGAACAAATCGTCCGGAAGATCAATGACGCGGTCTGCTTCGCTGGCAATCGCGGTTGCGAACCGGTCTGCCAACGGCAGGATGGGCGCCCGCAAGAGAACGACTTCGAAGCGATCGCGGTCCAGATGTTGAACGAGTCCACGATTGAGATGTCCGACAGTGTGGTTGCGCAGAAAACTCGACAGGATGCCAATCCGCTTCTTCCCGCTACGTGGTGGCGCACCCACGTGCGGCGCGGCGGCTGCGAGATTCGGGCAACACGCCAGATAATGCTGGGCAATGCGCTGTTGAAGATCTCGATCGTCGCGCCCCTGATAGGCCAGATAGAAGTTGGTGAAACCGCCCGACAAGTAAGGGTCTTCAATTGGTTCAGGTATTAAAACGCTCAGGGAGTCTGCGATCCGGGTGCGCGCGTCATCGATCTCTGAGACCGAGTTGCTGATGACAGGAAGAACAAGCGCTTCCCTGAGTTTTAGCAGTGAGCGGAATTCCTCATCGATGTCGAGTCCGGCAACTTTACTGTAAAGAGCCTTGGCTTCGGACGTGCGCCCGCTTTTCTCTTCTACCTCGCCGAGAAAATACAATGCCTTCGGATCGTCCGGGTGCATATCTAGGTAGGTGGTCAAATGCGCACGGGCCAAATCGAGCTTGCGCGCGCTCAGATACGCCTGCCCAAGCGCCAAGTACGCGAATGGATTTTCAGGCTCTACAGCGATAGCCTTTTCGCCGGACCGAATGGCCATGTGCGGTTGACCTAGCGCGAGACGTGCCTCTGTCAGCAACCGCAGTGTTTCCGAATGTCCCGGCCGTACCTGGTCGGCCTGAGTCAGCCAGCGCTCCCCTTCGGCGACGTTGCCGAGTGTCATGTTCAGCCGTCCGCAGTTCATCGCGGCGGCGGCATTTTCGGGCTCTACTTCGCACACGCGTTGAAAGCATGCGATGGCATCGGCGGTCCGCCCGAGCCGTCCAAGAACGGCGCCGAGATTGTTCAAGACTCGCACATCATGAGGATCGAATTTGCGGGCCTCGATAAGATGATGCGCCGCCATGCCTGTCTCGTCGGCAGTGTAATAAAACGTGCCGAGCTTTAAGTGCGCCTCAGCCGACTCAGGGTCTATCCGGCAAGCTTCGTTATAGAAGTGCAGCGCCTTACCGAATTCCTTTCGTGCCACCAGTAGCTGCGCTTGATTGAGGCATGCAGCGACCTGGCCCTGAACCGGGTCGGTATCCTTCAGCTGATTAAATTGTTCGGTCGTTGTCATAACGTAATGCGCTTAAGGCGTGCCGCAGGGCCGGCGCTTTAATTCCGTTGCTGCAAAGACGAAACTCTATAGGCTATGTCCATGTCCAATACCACCGACGCTGCGCAAGAGCGTTTTCACGCTGCCCTAACGGAGTATGAGGCCGGTCACCTCGCTGCGGCCGCCGAGGCGGCACGACACTTGGTGGAAGAGTCGCCTGAATTCGCGGATGCCCACAATCTGTTGTCGGTGATCGCCCAGGACGAGGGCCGCCTGCACGATGCCGAAGCCGCCGCCCGTGCCGCGCTGGCCGGAGATCCGGGCAATCCTATTTATCTCAATTCCCTGGCCAACAGCCTGCGCCGCCTTGGCCGCACAGATGAATCTATCGTGGCATTCGAAAAAGCGCGCCGTGGGATGCCCGACCAGCCTGATATTTTGTTCAATCTCGGCAACGCGCTGCGCGACGCGGGCAGGTTTGAGGAGGCCGTAGACGCGTACCGGGCCTCCGTTACGGTTCGACCGGGATCAATCGCGGTTTACAACAACCTGGCGATCACGTTGAAGGCGATGGGCGATCCCGAGGGTGCGGCGACCATCTTGATTGAAGGGTTGGCGTTTGCGCCGAAATCTCCCGAACTGCGATTTAACCTCGGCAACGCTTTGCACGCCGCCGGGCGCGCCGACGCCGCAGAGGCCAGTTACCTGCGCGCGGTAGACCTGCGCCCAGCTCACGCCGACGCCTGGGTCAATCTGGGCGTTGTTCAAGCGGAACAAGGCAAAATATCCGACGCCGAAGCGAGCTTTCGAAAAGCGATCACGCTCGATCCAAATTTATCACAGGCTTATGTGGGTTTGGCAGACCTTGCCGATGACGGCAGCCTTGATGCCATCGCGCATCGCCGCGCCGTGCTGGAGATGAAGCCGGACCTGGCCGCAATCCATTCGAGTCTTCTGATGTGCCTGCATTACACCGCATCAACAACCGTCGATGAGCTTGCCGATGAGCACCGTGCCTTCGGTGCTAAGTTTGACCGGACGGACGCACCGGCGTTCGACAAGAATCATGATTTCTCGGCTGACCGGCCGTTGCGCCGTGGCGTCATCTCTGGCGACTTTAGATTCCATGCGATGCTGTTCTTTGCCCAGCCTGTCTTGGCGCATCGCGACCGCACAGATGTTTCGCTGACGTGTTACTCGACAACGGCGCACCCGGACAGTCACACGGTAAAGTTCCGTCAGGCCGCCGATCAGTGGCGCGACGTGCGCACGCTTTCCGACGATGATCTCTCGCAGCTCATCGTTCGCGATGAGATTGATGTCCTGATCGATCTTGCCGGCCATGCCCCGCATAATCGTCTCCTGGCATTCGCCCGCCGGCCCGCGCCGCTCCAAATCGCCTGGGGTGACTACGTCGATACGCGCGGACTTCAAGCGATCGATGTTCTTATTGGCGACGCTGTTCACACGCCAATGTGTCCCCTGTCAGCACCAATGGGACAGATTGGGGTGATTGCGTAAGGGAGTAA
>JAYQVH010000002.1:0-237030 GCA_038148375.1 Rhodospirillaceae bacterium
GTATCGATGCGTCTGAGGCACTGCAAGTGTCTGCCAAGACAGGAGCTGGCGTTCCAGAAGTATTGGAACAGTTGGTGGCGCGCCTTCCAGCTCCTAAAGGGTCGGCGGAAGCGCCCTTAAAAGCGCTACTGGTTGATTCCTGGTACGACACTTACCTTGGCGTCGTCATTCTCGTGCGTGTCGTCGAGGGCAAACTGCGCAAGGGCATGAAGATTAGAATGATGTCCAATGGCGCGACCTATGAGCTCGATGGTGTTGGCGTCTTTACACCTAAGCGTGTGGATACACCCGAGCTCGGACCGGGTGAAATCGGCTTTCTGAATGCCAGTATTAAATCTGTTGCAGATTGTCAGGTCGGGGACACAATTACGGAAGAACGGCGGCAGACCGATTCACCTTTACCTGGGTTTCGTCCGTCCACGCCCGTCGTATTTTGCGGGCTTTTCCCGATTGATGCCTCAGATTATGAAGATCTTCGGGACAGTCTCGCTAAGCTTCACCTCAATGACGCCAGTTTCGAGTATCAAGCTGAAAGTTCCGCTGCTCTCGGGTTCGGTTACCGTTGCGGATTTCTGGGCTTGTTGCACATGGAAATCGTGCAGGAGCGGCTGGCACGCGAATTCGGCCTTGAACTGATTACAACGGCCCCGAGTGTGGTCTACCGCATTCACACGACAGCGGAGGATGTTCAAGAGCTCCACAATCCGGCCGATATGCCCGATGTCACGAAAATTACGGCCATGGAAGAGCCTTGGGTTAAGGCAACCATACTGGTGCCCGATGATTACCTTGGTCCGGTGTTGCAGCTCTGCACTGAGCGCCGCGGTGAGCAGCTGGATTTGACATATGTGGGTTCACGGGCGATGGCCGTCTATCGCTTGCCTCTGAATGAGATCGTTTTCGATTTTTATGACCGGCTTAAGTCCATTTCGAAAGGATATGCGAGTTTCGATTATGAAATGGAGGGATACCAGGAAAGTGATCTTGTCAGAGTGTCTATCCTGGTAAACGCCGAGCCCGTCGATGCACTTTCATTTATCGCGCATCGCTCCCAGGCTGAAACGCGAGGCCGGCAGATTTGCGCGCGCCTCAAGGATTTAATTCCCCGTCACCTATTTAAGATTCCGGTGCAGGCCGCGATTGGGGGCAAAGTTATTGCGCGAGAAACCATCAGCGCGATGCGGAAAGACGTAACCGCGAAGTGTTACGGCGGCGACATAACGCGAAAAAGAAAACTTCTTGATAAGCAAAAAGAAGGAAAGAAGAAAATGCGTCAATTCGGACGGGTAGAAATTCCTCAAACGGCTTTTATCGAAGCACTCAAAATGCCGGACGCCTGATCGCCTTTGCCGGCGTCAAGCAGACAGGAATAACCTGCCGCGCGGAGGGCGGCGGCGGCAAACATGTGCGAGAATTACGCCAACGGGCCCAACAACAGCCCACGCCGGCATCGCCATAAAAACCGTGACAATCAGCAGCCACATACTTCCGGCTGAACTTGTCTGCTCAACCTGAGGCGTTTGCCCCCACAACAGCGCCCACACATCCGATGTCGCGAGCCCGTGGTAACTGCCGGTGCCGAGCGCCATAACAGCTTCCCCTGACGCCATAAGCAGCGCGACAGCGATCATGCTCCAGCC
This sequence comes from Rhodospirillaceae bacterium, assembly GCA_038148375.1. GTDB lineage: Bacteria > Pseudomonadota > Alphaproteobacteria > Rhodospirillales > Rhodospirillaceae > CAWUEX02. The sequence goes on from JAYQVH010000002.1 coordinate 1,641, forward strand.
AACAATGCGACCAATAAACATTGGTTGCGTGCGCTCCTGAGTCGTTTTGTTACCCCTTATTCTCAACCATACGGGACAACTAACTATAATTTCAACATATTTATCGCTCGTTTCGACTCAAATCTGTACTTAAGATACGTTGCCAGCCTTGGATTCCTGCGTTAGGTTCCGCGCCTTCTGTGCCGGAGGGATGGCCGAGTGGTCGAAGGCGCACGCCTGGAAAGTGTGTATACGGGAGACCGTATCGTGGGTTCGAATCCCACTCCCTCCGCCATTTCCACAGAAAATCCTTAACCTGTGCGCACTGGCGTACGGGTTGTTAAGAAGTCGGTTCGTCACTCTTCTCGAACGACACCGCTTAAGAATTCCGCCTGTCCGCTTTCCTCCAAACCATCGTATAGACTCCCGAAAATCCGCTGCGTAAATACCCTCCGCGCATCGCGCATACTGGCTTTCATATCTTGGTCCGGCCTGAAGGATTCGATCATGTCCGGCGTAACCTTGCCCTCAGTCGCAAGCAAATGCTCGATTATCATTTGACGGTCACGATTGACCCAGATCTCTCCTGCCAGCTGAAGGCAAACCTCCAGTAGGTGATCAATCATCGGGTCGCGGTAGTAATGCGGATGTCCCTTGTCGAAACCCGGTAGCTCGGAGACATAGTCAAGGTCTTTATTCAAGTCGACTTTGGCAGGCTTATCGGCGCTCACTGATTTTCTCGCTTATATTCCAGAGTGCGCGTTTATCATAACGCCACACATCTCGAGTTATCAGTACTTATTCGAGGAACCTTATACGTGAAACTTAGCCGGTTTTCTAAACGTCTTTCTGGCCTCAAGCCATTGTTAGCAGCATTGACCGTTGTGGTTTCTATAGCTCCTCTCGAGCCAATGCATGCGGTTGAAAGGGAGCTTCGCATCGCGGTCGACGCGCTCCCTCCTTTTCTTGGCCATCCTTTCGCATCCACGGCGAGGCCGACCGTGTTTACGACAAGCGCAATTTACGAGGGCCTGATCCGATTCGACATCAACGGCAATATGAATCCGCTTCTCGCCGTGTCTTGGAAAAACCTAGATGAACTTACCTGGCGTTTTACATTGCGAGATGGGGTCAAATTTTCAAACGGTAGCAGACTAACCAGCGAGTCCATCGAAACAGCAGTGCAATGGTTGACGAGCGATGCGTCTTTAAGAGACAGCGTGCGCGGTGAAATTCCATTTCTGCGCGACGTTCAAATTGTAGACGAACGAACCGCCGACATCGTGACCGCATTTCCTGTACCCAATATGCCGCGCTATGCCGGTTCTTTGATCATTGTAGAGCCGGATTTGTTCAGATCCCTCGGCCGACAGGCTTACGCCGAGAATCCGGTTGGAACAGGTCCGTTTCAGGTTAGCAACTGGGGTGCGACAACAATCAAGATGGAGGCAAACCCCTATGCGTGGCGAGTTCCGCAAGTCGACCAAGTGGAGATTGTCGCGCTTCCAAGTATTTCCGGCCGCGTTCAAGCACTTTTGTCGGGGCGAGTTGATGTTGCGACAGGTTTAGGTCCTGATGAACGTCAGCCAATTGAAGCCGGTGGTGCGGTCGTGCAGACGTGGCTCGATCCATCTGTTGCGGCAATCACATTTGTGACCGTTCACGGAGGCCCGCTTTCCGATCCGCTCGTTCGCCAAGCGCTCAACTACGGGGTAAACAAGGAGCAAATTATCGATACGTTCTTCGGCGGCCTTACATCTCCAGCAACTCAGGGCGTGTCTCATCAAGCTTTCGGCTTTAACCCCGACCTCAAACCCTACCCTTTTGATCCTGACAAGGCGCGACGGTTGCTCGCAGATGCCGGCTATCCAGACGGGTTTACGTTCATTTTTCTCACCCAATCTGGGCTCGGATCTGGCGCGCTTGTCTTTCAGCAAGTGGCAAGCGATCTCTCCCGTATCGGCGTTGAGATGATCATCCGGCAACTTCCTGCTGCCGCTTATTTCGATGCTGTGTTGCGCGACCCTGACCATGGCAACGCAGATGCCCATGCCACTATTTGGCCTGCGTGGCCGATCTTCGATGCTATGCGCCCTTTGCTGATGCACTCCTGTTTGAGGCCGACACCCTGGCATTGTGACGAGGCCATACAGCCCAAAATCAACGAAGCTCTTGAAGAGTGGGATGAAAACCGGGGACTCGGATTGCGTCGCGAGCTGATGGCGTATACGCGAGACTCGGCTCCGGCGATTTTTCTTTACGAGTCACCCGAATTCGTCGGTCTGTCACGGCGCGTCAAAAACTATCGACAATTGCACGGTATCATTGCGTACGACGAAATTCGGCTGCTCGACTGAGCGCACTCAGGTCTTAGTGCTCAGCGCAGAACTCTCCTAAGTCGTCCGACATATTTGTATCGGGGGCCTCTATCCAGGTATCGATCAGATCGAGAATTTTATTCTGATCTCTAACCTGAAACATGAGATGCGGTCCGCCCTCGAAAATTCTAAACGTACCTCCCGCTCCAAGTCTCTTTCCTAATGCGCAAATTGACCTAGGATGAATTTGACTGTCTTCAGTGCCGAACAACACTAGCGTCGGCGCTGAAATTTCAGATGCAGCCTCTGATGCATAATCGCTCAATCGAATAAGACCGTGGTATGTGTCGAGGCGGACCTTATCGATTATTTTCGGATTCTCCGCCCAACGTGACGCATGATAGTCGGCGAGACGGTCATCGTATGTGCGCGGTACGTCGGCCTCGTATGAGGCCGCCACTCTGGTTAACGCCCAAAGCCCGGCATTAAACCAGTACCGTTTAGGCCGGTTTTCGCGCACACCCGGTCCAGATAGAATTAGCGCATGCGGCCTCGGAAAAGCGCCTCGGGTGACCGCACCAATTACGACCGCCGCGCCCATGCTTTCCCCCATTAGAATGTGTGGCGCCTCCGGCCCAGCAACCGTCCGCACGGCTTGAGTGAAATCCTGGAAATCGTTGATCATCGTGTCTGTGCCAGCCCATAGGCCGCGATGTGGCGCGTTGCCGAAACCGCGCTGGTCGTATGCCCAAACCGCAATATTGCGCTCGGCTAGGTGTGCACCAATAAGCGCGAATGCATCGCGAAACTCGCCGAAACTGTGCGCGGCGATCACGACCTTGTCTGGATTTGTGCGGGGGCCCCATACTGTCAACGGCAGTACAACGCCGTCGCGCGCAATGAAAGACCCGTTCTCGATGCGGGGTTCTGAAACAGCCGGTCCCATGGGCTTATAGGAGGGTGTGCAACCGGTGAAGCATACAGACAATATCAGCAGCGCAATGGCGCAGTGTGTTGAACTCAATTCTCACTCCGGTGCCGTATCGCATATGTTTCAACGTCTTCCATAACACGCAGCAGATTTCCGCCCCACATCAGCGCAATCTCATCTTCATCGTAGCCACGCTTAACCAATTCGAGCGTCACATTGAAAGTGTCGGCCGCATCAGACCAACCCTCAATCCCGCCACCGCCATTGAAGTCAGAAGCGATCCCGACATGCTGAAGCCCGATTTTATCGATCGCGTAATCAATGTGATCGACAAGGTCTTTGACGCCTGCGCGCGGATACTCAAGATCAATCTCCGCCATTTTGGCGTCGTAAACCTTGAGGTCATCTTTACTTAGGTTTCTAAAATCAGCGAAGGACTTAAGTCCCATATCCGACCATAGAGCATCAATCGCATCTTGTTTGCCGGCGGGTACAGCTCGTAGGTATGTGTCGAACGCAACGACTTGAACCACACCATTGTTTTCCTTTAACGCCATGAGTTCGGCATCGCTGAGATTGCGCGGATGATTAAGGATGCCATCAACGCCGGAGTGAGACGCGATAACCGGGGCGGCTGACGTTTCAATGATGTCCAAAGCGGTTTGTTCAGCGGAGTGAGAAATATCGACCATAATTCCAAGCTCATTCAATCGCTTAACAACTTGGCGTCCGAGATCGGATAGCCCGCCGTGTTCCGCCGCGGGTTCTCCCAATCGGCGGTTCGGAACGGCGGAGTCGCCCAGATCATTGTGGCCGTTATGCACGATACCGAAATATCGGGCGCCGTAATCGTAGAACTGATCGAGCAGACGGAGGTCTTGGCCCATCGGGTACCCGTTCTCGATCCCGATCAACGCGACCTTTTTGCCGGATGCGTCGATGCGGCGCACGTCATCGGCAGTCAGCGCAAGTTCAATCTGGTCCGGATACATATCCGTGGTCACCTTGTGTATCGCGGCAAACTTGATAAATGCGTCCGCCAGCGCACGGCCGTAACCAGAAGTTGTGCGGGGGCCCTGACCAACAAAGACGATGATGAACGTCGCGTCGAGCCCGCCTTCAATCATGGTCGGAATATGAACCTGCTGTCCGCGCGGGCCCGGTTTCATCGGATCATACGCGTCAGTGGCGAAGTTCGGGGGGATGTCGACATGGGTATCGATCGTTATGACACGCTCATGGATGCCGCGCGCCCGCTCGACCAGTTCAGCACTTGTTTCTGCCGAAGCTGTTTGCGGCGTGATTGAGATCATCAACGCGAACACTAACGTGCATGATGACAATTTTTTGAGAGGCATCATATGCCCTCCCCATATTGCAGACGTTCAAGCGAGTTTGCTTATACCGTAGGCACTTAGGTTAGCGGAAGACTACTGTCTTGAGCCCGTTCCTGAGAATTCGCCGTTCCGCGTGCCATCTAACGGCGCGTGCCAAGACCGAACTCTCTATATCCTGCCCAATGTGAATCATGTCTTCAGGTGTGCGTGTGTGATCGATACGCTCAACCGCTTGTTCAATGATAGGACCTTCGTCCAAGTCTGTCGTAACGTAATGCGCGGTCGCGCCAATGATCTTAACGCCTCGCACATGCGCCTGGTGATATGGACGCGCGCCCTTAAATCCAGGTAAGAACGAGTGGTGGATATTGATGACGCGGCCGGAGAGTTTTTCACATAAGCCCGGGGACAGTATTTGCATGTATCGCGCCAGTACGAGCAGCTCGGCATTACATGCCTCAAATACCGAATGGAGCCTCGTTTCCTGCTCAACTTTGGTCTCAGGTGTAATAGGCAGGTAATGGAATGGAATGCCGTGCCATTCGACGCGCTCTTTGAACGTATCGTGGTTGGATACAACCGCGGAAATCTCGACAGGTATGGTGTTTGTCTCGACGCGGTGGAGAAGATCGTTGAGGCAGTGTCCGAATTTCGAGACGGCGATAACCACTTTCATCTTGCGATTCGCGTCGTGTAAATCCCAATCCATCGCGAACTGTTCACTAATCCGGCGCAAACCATCGGATATTGATAGGACGTCAATAGGATCGCCGGACGCCGCGCGGAACACTGTACGCATAAAGAACTGGCCCGTGTCAGGATCGCCGTAATGGGCGGACTCTGTAATGAACGCGTTTTCGGCTGTTAAGAACGTGGCCACAGCCGCGACGATTCCAACCGCGTCAGGGCATCTGATTGTCAGAATCAGCGCGCGCGGAGGGGTTCCATCGCCAGGCATGCGCTAAACTCCAAACGCCTCAAACATTCGCTCGACGGCGAGTGCCGGCGTGAGTTCACCTGTAGCGACAGAATGCTCTAGTTCGGGCACCATCGCTTTCACACCGGGATGAGATTTTATTTTAGCGGTCAGGCGATCTTCAACCATTGTCCACATCCACCGCACCTGCTGGCGTTTGCGCAGAGCGTCCAGGCCCCCAGACTCTGTCAATTGCTGGTGGCGCTGCATGATGCGAGCCCAAAGGTCGTCAAGACCGATGTTGTGGAGTGCGCTAACCGTAACGACAGGAGGAATCCAATCCTTATCCTTGGGAGTAATGATGCGAAGCGCATGCTGATATTCGGCCGCTGATGCTTTGGCTTTCGTCTCATTGCCGCTGTCCGCCTTGTTCAGAGCGATCATGTCGGCAACTTCGAGAACGCCCTTTTTGATGCCTTGGAGTTCGTCTCCCGCGCCAGCGATTAGCAGGACTAAAAAGAAATCGACCATTTCTGCGACGGCAATCTCGGACTGGCCGACACCGACGGTCTCGACCAAGATCACGTCAAAACCAGCAGCTTCGCAGATCATGATGGTTTCCCGCGTCGTGCGGGTCACGCCGCCCAGCGTTCCCGATGTCGGCGACGGACGAATAAACGCATTGTCGTCGACGGCAAGTTTGGCCATCCGAGTTTTATCGCCAAGGATCGAGCCGCCAGTACGCGCCGACGTTGGGTCAACGGCGAGTACAGCGACCTTGTGGCCGGCTTTGGTCAGATTGGTGCCAAGTGTGTCAATGAATGTGCTTTTACCCGCGCCCGGTACGCCCGAAATGCCCACGCGGACTGATCGGCCACAATCGGGTGTTAGTTCGAGCAATAAATCCTGGGCGTGTCTCTGGTGCTCCGGTTTACGGCTTTCAATCAAAGTGATTGCCTGCGCGAGTTTCGCCCGGTCACCGGATTTCACACCGGCTGCATAATCTTCAACGCTCAACCGCTTCCGGCCAGTCGGCGCGGTCGCAGTGTCTGATCCGGGAGGCATGGATTTACTCTGCCGCGGCGGAGGCGTGGCCGAGCGCCTGGCTCAGCTGCGACAGGAGGCCGATGGCAGCTTCACTGATCACAGTTCCAGGTGGGAAGATCGCGGCTGCGCCAGCCTTGTACAACTCATCGTAATCTTGCGGCGGGATAACGCCGCCGACGACAATCATAATGTCGTCACGGCCCAGCTTCTTGAGCTCGACGCGTAAGGCTGGAACCAATGTCAGGTGGCCGGCCGCGAGGGAGCTGGCGCCGATAATATGGACATCGTTCTCAACCGCCTGACGCGCCGCTTCCTCAGGTGTCTGGAATAGCGGCCCGATATCTACATCGAACCCGAGGTCGGCAAACGCGGACGCAATGACCTTTTGTCCGCGGTCGTGCCCGTCCTGTCCCATCTTGGCAATGAGAATGCGTGGCCGGCGGCCTTCGCTTTCCTCAAACGCCGCAACCTGCTGTGCAACTTTGCTTACGGTTTCGTCCGAGTCTCCCACTTCCTTTCGATACACTCCCGATATGGACTTAATCTCAGCGACGTGCCGGCCGAAAACTTCTTCTATCGCCGTGGTGATCTCTCCCACGGTGGCTTTAGCGCGTGCCGCGTCGATCGATAGAGCCAGAAAATTACCTGAGCCGCTCTTCGCGGCGTCGGTTAGCGCTGACAGTGCGGCGTTGCAGGCGTCTTCATCACGCTCTTCTCTCAGGCGTTTGAGTTTGTCGATCTGCGCCTTTCTAACCGCACCATTATCGACCTTTAGGACGTCGATGTCTTCTGATTCATCTAGGCGATACTTATTGACGCCAACAACGGTCTGCCGTCCGGAATCGATCCGCGCCTGCGTTCGCGCGGCCGCCTCTTCAATGCGCAACTTAGGCACGCCCGCTTCGATCGCTTTGGCCATGCCGCCTAGTTCTTCGACTTCCTGGATGTGGTCCCAAGCGCGTTTTGCCAGGTCGTGGGTGAGGCGTTCCACGTAATAACTGCCGCCCCACGGATCGACGGATCGGCTCGTGCCCGTTTCCTGCTGGATAAACAGTTGCGTGTTGCGGGCGATGCGAGCGGAGAAATCGGTGGGCAGCGCCAACGCTTCGTCAAGAGCGTTGGTGTGAAGGGATTGTGTATGACCGTGCGTTGCCGCCAGCGCTTCGATACAAGTGCGTGTGACGTTGTTGTAGACGTCCTGAGCTGTCAACGACCACCCGGACGTTTGGCAGTGCGTGCGCAGGCACAGTGATTTTTCACTCTTGGGATTGAACGGTTTAATCAATTTCGCCCAAAGTAGCCGTGCGGCCCGCATCTTGGCCACTTCCATAAAGAAGTTCATGCCAATGGCCCAGAAGAACGACAGACGCGGGGCAAAGGCGTCAATGTCGAGACCGGCTGCCGCGCCGGCTCGAGCGTATTCAACGCCGTCCGCGAGCGTGTACGCCAGTTCGAGATCTGCGGTCGCACCGGCCTCCTGCATGTGATAGCCGGAAATTGAAATCGAATTAAAACGCGGCATGTTTTCCGAGGTGTAGGCAAAGATGTCGGAGATAATCCGCATACTAGGTGCTGGCGGGAAGATGTAGGTGTTGCGCACCATGAACTCTTTCAGGATGTCGTTCTGTATGGTGCCAGATAATTGCTCAGGCGTGACGCCCTGTTCTTCGGCGGCGACAATATACAACGCCATGACCGGCAAGACGGCGCCGTTCATCGTCATGGATACGGACATGCGGTCAAGCGGGATTCCCTCAAACAAAGTGCGCATGTCATAAATGGAATCGATAGCTACACCGGCCATGCCAACGTCGCCGGCAACACGGGGGTGATCAGAATCGTAGCCTCGGTGAGTCGCGAGATCGAAGGCAACCGACAAACCCTTCTGCCCTGATGCCAGATTGCGGCGATAGAAGGCGTTGGAGTCTTCAGCTGTCGAAAAACCGGCATACTGGCGAACTGTCCACGGCCGCGTGACATACATGGTCGGGTAGGGGCCGCGAAGGAATGGCGGCATCCCTGGCAATGTAGCGAGGAAGTCCAGGCCATCGGTATCGGCTGACGTATACAGCGGGTGCACACCAATACCTTCGGGCGTTGTCCAGGTGGATGCGTTGGCGTCGCTTGGCGCTTTTAACGTCGGTGCTGCGTCCCCCCTCAAGGGGACGGATGCAAAGTTCGGGATGCTGGTCATGCCGCTACTCCCAGGTTGCGTTGGCCTTCAGTGAGGACGGCGAGCACGTCGCATCCCATGTAAATGAAATCATCCACACCGGCATCGCGAAGGGCTTGCTCGTTTTCGGCGGCGCGACCTGCCAAATATACGCAAAAGGCGCCTTTTTCTTTGAGCGCTTTTGCTAAGTCCGCAGCAAACTGTTCGTAAAGTTCGTCGGTTGAGCAAATCACCGCGGCCGATGCGCCGCTTGATGAGAACACATCCAAGATATCCGAAATCTCGGTACCACCAGCTCCAGGAATGGTCTCGAAACCGCCCGCTTCAACCACGTTTTTTGCGAACGTCGCGCGGGCTGTAAAATCGGCAACGCGTCCAATATTGGCGAGAAAAACCTGAGGCCGCTTGCCCGTGCTTTCGGCAAACGCATCGCTGGCATCGCGCAGAGCCTCGAAATCTTCGGCCAAGCGATGGCGCGGCAACGGCGTGATGGCCATCGGTTCGCCGCGTAACGCCGCTCCTATTGTCGCCGACGATGCATTGTCACCGACAGCTTTCACGAGCGCGGTCATCAGATCCCCTTTGCCGTGATCCGGCAGAGTCGAAATCTCGCCGCTCGCTTTTTCAGCCCGGATATCTGCTGCCTTATCAATTGCAACGATATCGGGTGTGTCGACCTTCGCGCGCGCCTCCGAGACGTTTGGAAATTCGCTGACGCCTGTCAACGCATCCTTCCGCCGGGCAATATTTACAGCCCGTGCGGCAGCGACGTCAGCGATGTCAGACGCCAAACTCCCGCTCTGTAAAACGGCGGCCAGTCCACCGTCTTTCTCGATTGACTGAAAATACGCCCACGCGACTTCGGCAAGTTCACGCGTTACATTTTCAACCATCCACGAACCGCCTGCCGGATCGACAACGCGGTTAATGTATGACTCTTCCTGCAATACGATCTGCGCATTGCGGGCGATACGGCGGCCGAAGGATGTTGGCAATCCAACGGCGCTTTCATGGGGGAGAACGGTCACGGCATCCGCGCCGGCCACGCCAGCGGCAAAGCAGGCCGCAGTGGTGCGTAATATGTTCACCCATGGATCGCGGCGGCTCATCATGCGGGGTGCGGTAAGCGCATAGACTGGAACGGTTGGGATGCAATGGTCGCTAATGACCTCCGCCGCTCTCGCCCAGAGCTGACGTAAAGCACGAATCTTGGCAATGGTCAGAAAAATATCGGCGTCGCATGTGATCGTGAACGCGATCTGTTTGCTGGCTTCGGCCGCCGACAATCCTGCATCGGTCAGGTGGCGCATATACTCAAGTGACGTCGCCAAAGCGACACCCAGTTCCTGAGCTTCAGAACATCCGGCGCTATGGTAGGCCTCTGTCGAGATATTCAGTGCCCTGGCGTTCGGCAGGTTGTGGTTCACATAGCAGGCGAGATCGGCCATGCGTCCGAGCAGGGTTTCCATCGGCACGATCACCTTGCCAACGCTCGCAAGTGTGCTCAGCGGGTCGGCGCCGAAATTTCCGGCAAACTTGGTGAGTCCTTCGTCAGTCCGGCTCAGGATATTGATCAAGTAGGCGGCAGGCGGTAGAGACGGCCCGCCGGGATCGAGCACCACTGGAGCAAGGTCGAGGTAAACTCCTCTCAGCAGCAGTTCGAAGTCCGCGCGAGACTTAACCACAGTGCCAGCGCGACCTGTGGGGTCGAGCTTCAATGTGACGGACGTCGCACCCTTCTCTAGGTCCGCGAGAATTTGGCGATTAGCTTCTTCCGGATCGGGATGCGCCGACAAACATCTTACATCCCAACCTGACTGAGAATTTCCTTGCACCGTCGTCCCGCGTATAAAAGGCGCGACGCCGGGAAAGCCAGGGTCTGGTGCTTTGTCCAGTGCCGTATACAGCGGTTTGATGCCGATGCCGTCATAGGTTGTTGAGGTCAGTTTCTCGTACGGCTTGCCAGCGAGCGATTTCTCGACGAGATCCATCCACGCTTCAGTGTCGGGCGCCGGAAAATCGCTTGCGAGCGCCAGGATGTCGCTCTGATTTGAGGTCGGCTCGGTCACCGTGCACCCCCGCGTTGGATGGTGAAACAAATGCGGCAAAAAGCCTCGAAAAACAGCCTGTTCTTAGGCTTTTTGCTGCATCGCGTCAAACTTGGTTATGGGCGCGCGGCGGCTTGCACGTCTCGCCAAATACGGGCGAAATTACGCCACCACAGCTTGGCGATCTGATCCTCGGAAAAGCCCTGTTTTACGAGTTCCTCTGTCACCCCTGCGGCTTCGCCTGCATCCATCCAGCCGCGCACGCCTCCTCCGTGTTCCATGTCGGAGCTGATCATCACATGATCTATACCGATGAGGTCGACGGCATAGCGGATCGAGTCGACATAGTCGGACACAGAGGCGGGCGGAAAGGCCGCTTCATAGGCAGCATAATCCACTTTGAACTGCTCGAACTTATCCGGCGGAAACGCGGCAGAAATCTCAGCTGCATTTGTTGTGCCATATTCTGCCATGATTTTTGAAAATGCTTCGCGCTGACCAGGTTTGGAAGGGCGTAGATAATTCGAAAACGCCACGATACCTACGCCGCCGCCGGTGCTCTTGAGTGCGGCCAGTTCGGCATCGGTCAGGTTGCGCGCCGTGTCTATGATCGCTCTGATGCCCGAATGGGAGGCGATCACGGGTGCGCGAGATAGCTCTACGGTTTGAAACACGGCGAACGATGTTAGCTGCGAGACATCGACGATAATGCCCATGTCATTCATGGCGCGAACGAGTTGGCGGCCGAGTTTCGACAAACCGTAATGTTCCGCAGGTGGATCGTTCAGCGGTGCGCGCGGACGGGAGGAATCCGCGAATTGATTGTGGCCCGCATGATTGAGATCGATATGCCTGAGGCCGCGCTCATACAATGTGGGCAGCCGGGAAAGGTCGGGACCCAGCGGCCACGCGTTAACCATACCCATCACGGCAAAATGTTTGCCATCGGCCACCAGCGCTTCGGCTTCATCCGCTGAGCGCGCCAACCCGATACGTCCCGGATACGCCGCCAACATTTTCTCAATAGCCGAAAATTTCAATTCAGCATCCGCCCAGGCCTTGGCGTACGCGTTCGGGGTGCGTTCGCCTTGCAGAACCCAGTTCACAAACAGGGCGCCGTCCAAACCGCCCCGGTCCATTTTAGGAAGGTCGATCTGCATTTGCGTTTCCTGGCCGACGTCGTTGACGCCTTCCATAAATTCAGTGGGGATATCTATTTCCGCATCGAAGGTGATGAGGCGCTCATGCAGGTCGCTCGACATTTGGCCGTGGCCCGCCGACGCGTAGAGCACAATTGCAACAGTCGAGACGATGCTTAGTAGATTGCCGTGAAACATGGTTAAGTCCTCCGAAGGCCGCGCCATCGTAACGCCGCGATACTGCGGGAGTCGATGTAGAGCCTTAGCCGTGCCTGGCAAAGCCATGGAGTGAAGACGCCATGTCCGTGAGTTTCGATACGCCGGCCGACCCTAATATTGCGCCGTCAGACTGGGTGACCAGACATGCCCATTTGGTGAAGCCCGGCGGGCACGTGCTGGACGTTGCGGCGGGACATGGCCGCCACAGCAGATACTTCCTGGAAAGAGGATGCTGCGTCACGGCAGTGGATATCGATACCACCGGCCTCAAAGATTTACGCAGGTCGAACACAGTTACGATTGTCGAACAGGATATGGAGGCCGGCTATTGGCCTTTCGCGCCAGGCGCATTCGATGCGGTTATTGTAACCAACTATCTCCATCGGCCGCATTTTCCGAACCTTGCGTCGTGTTTGAACGATGCGGGTGTGTTGATCTTCGAAACCTTCGGCGCCGGGAATGAGGTGCTTGGCCGGCCCCGTAACCCGGATTTCCTCTTGCAGCCTGGGGAACTGCTCAGCGCGTTCTCAGAACTTCTGCAGATCGTTGCTTATCAGCACGGCATCGAGCTCGAACCGCGACCAGCTGTGCGCCAGCGCCTCTGCGCCATTCAGAAACTTGACCCAGTCGCGTTGAACGCTGTCGAGGCCTAGTTACTGATCGAGCAAGCCGTATTCACCGTTGAGATCAAGCGCAACTTTCTTAACCAGCTCAGTGCGCGCGTCCCTGAGCTTGGCTTCAAGTTCGGGACTCGGCTTATGGGTGTCGATGGCCTCAGAAATATCGATGCCCTTTTCTTTAAGCACTTCTTCGGTGACCATTTGCCGGTCCCTCAAGGCCCAAAGTTCTTGCGTCACCGTCAGCAGCGCTTGTCCGACTTTGTCGATATCTTCCGGACGCAGCGCCTGGCGCCGCCGCGGTTTTACGTTCGAGGGGTATAGCTTCGGTTCTGACATGTCTTAGTCCGGCTTGCGGCCGTAGGTCACCCACGGATAGTTGTTCGGGGCCATGCCGTAATACTTCACGTCCGTGAAGCCGATCTCTTCCATCAGTCCGACCATATCCATCGTCGATGACCCGCGCCAATACGGCTCGCCACCAAATTTGGCCATGTAGTCGGTCCGCCATGCCGCGGTCTTGTTAAGGGCGCTGTAGGGCGCAACATCACCAAAAAGAAGATCGCCACCGGGCTCGAGCACTCGGAAACCTTCACGCAGAATGTCTGCGATTACATCGACCGGCAGTTCGTGCAGGATAATGTAGGACGTGAACAGATCGCAGCTTGCGTCCGGAAGTCCGGTGTCCCGGCCATCGGCCTGAAACAGGTTCCAGCTGTACCCGAGCTTGTTGCCGTTGCGCTGAGCCTGCTCCAACTGCGCGATTGAGATATCACAGGCTGAAATCTTTGCGTTCGGAAACACCTCCGCGAGCTTGGTCGTGTACGGCGCCGAAGAGCAACCAATTTCGACAACGTGTTTGTAATCGCGCCGCGGCGCCTGCTCGGCGAAGTTTTTACGGTCGGAATAGATATCGGTCGGCGCACTGCCCGCAGCGGGCGGCTTCGCAGATTTGCCGACGATATAACGGTGAACCAACTCACCGTGGATGAATCCCATGTGGCGGTGCCCGTCCCAGCCGCCAGTCGTGCGATGCACCGGATAGCGCCAGTATTTCGGCACATCCAAGTCGGGGTTAGCCTGAAGAGTCGTGCCGCCCCTCTTAAGCTCTTCGAATGTTAGGGCAAGATCGCCTTCGATCTCTGCAAAGGCTTGAGCGGCCAGACGGGCGTGATGTTCCGCATGCCACTCCCCCAACAGGTTTGTGGTGCGGAAGGCGGGCACGTCGCCGAGTGCCTCTTCGATCTGGTCGGCGCGCTTATCGAGGTCGTCCGCCAATGTCTCATCGTTGAGGCCGGCTTTGTCGAGCGCGTCCTGCTGCGCTTTCATTAAAGGGCCGACAGCGCCGCCAAATGCGGTCAGAAAATCCAACGAAGCACGACCATGCTGGCGCAGGTTGTAGTCGATCATGGCAGCCCATCCTCCAATCGCGGACATGTGATCCAATGTTAGCCGGACGCTACCAATACGGCATCCCAGCCGCCAGATTGCCCGGCCTGACCATCACGCAATGATCATTTCCACTAATATAGTGCAGAATGGCTGTTTCTAAAGGCTGGAGCGGCGTTCGCTGACGCTTATATTGAAGTGAGGCTGGCTTGGGTCAAGCCGCAGCCATGTGCTAGACCTAGCCGCAAAGCAGACGACGTTTTGGCGCCTCAGGAGGCCATCCATGACCCATCACAGTTCCACATCCGGCAGCGGTTCCGCCCTGTCCCGGCGCACCTTCTTTGTCACGACCGCCGTGGCTGGCGGGCTCGTCCTGGGTTTTCGGTTGGCGGGGCCTGTATCCGCGCAGGTAAAGGGCGAATCAGCGGAACTGAACGCTTTCGTTCAGGTGACGCCGGACAATCGGGTGTCGATCGTGGTGCCCGGCGCTGAGATCGGCCAGGGTGTTTATACGTCGCTGCCGAAGGTCGTCGCTGAGGAAATGGACGCTGACTGGGACCTGGTGGAGATCCGTCTGGCCACTGCGAATCCCGCCTACGGAAATCCCAACAAGGAAGGGCGTCAATCCACCGGCGGCTCCGACGCGGTGATGGGCTACTACGAGGTTCTGCGCAAGACCGGTGCGGCTGCCAAAGACATGCTGGTGCGGGCGGCAGCAGACCAACTCAAGGTGCCCGCAGATGAGCTTTCGGTCGAAAGCAGCCTCATCTCCCATGCCGCCAGCGGCAAGAGCGTCACCTTCGGCGAAGTTGCGACTGCGGCTTCTAAGCTGACGCCGACAGAAGAGCCCATCCTTAAAGACCCGTCCGAGTTCAAACTGCTCGGCAGGACGGTCACTCGCAAGGACACACCCGCCAAGGTCGATGGTTCGGCCGAATTTGGTGCCGATGTGAAACTGCCGGGCAAGCTGTTCGCGGCCCTGCACACGTCGCCGGTCTATGGCGGTGCGCCGGTCAGCGATAACCGCACCGAAATCCTGTCACGCCCCGGCGTGGTCGCGGTCACCGAAGTCGACAACGGCCTGGCGGTCATCGCTGAAACGTTCTGGCAGGCCAAGACGGCCGCGGACGCAATGACGGTTGAGTGGGATTTCAAGGGCCGGGACGCATACAGCTCTCCGGAAATGTGGGAGGAAATGCGGGCTTCTCTGAACAATGAAGACGAGGCCAAAGGGTTCTTCGGCGCCCGAGGTGATGCCAAGGCGACACTCGCCGAGGCCAGCCGCGTGTTTGAGGCGGAGTACGAAGTGCCGTTCCTCGCCCACGCTTGCATGGAGCCGATGGCTTCGACGGCTCTGGTGACGGACACCGAGTGCAAGATGTGGTCGCCGCACCAGCAGCAGGATGTCGCGCGTCAGGACGCAGCAGACATCACCGGCCTACCGCTCGAAAATGTGCAGTTGCAGAACACCTTTGCCGGTGGCGGCTTCGGCCGCAAATGGGAGCCGGATTTTGCCCGGCAGTCCGTGCAGGCGGCCAAGGCCGTGAAGGGGCGTCCGGTTAGCCTGATCTGGACCCGCGAACAGGACATTCAGAGCGACTTCTACCGCGCGGCTTACGTGGCGCGGGTGCGCGGGGCCTTCGATGACTCTGGTAATCTGATCGCCATGCACAGCCGCTTGGCGGGGGAGTCGATCTTTCAATTCCAGAATCGGCCTCGAAATTTCCCTGACCCGACTTCGGTGGGCGGTGCCGTGCCCGGATCTTATGCGATCCCCAACACGCTCATCGACTATGTTGAGTATCCCCCCGTGGTGCCGGTCGGCTTCTGGCGCGGTGTGGCGTCGTCTCAGAACGGCTTCTTTGCCGAAAGCGCGATGGACGAGTTCGCGTACTTCGCCGGCAAGGACCCCTACCAGTTCCGGCGCGATCTCATTGTCGACAAGCCGCGCGAGCTGGCGGTGCTCGACAAGGTTGCCGAGATGGCCGAATGGGGTCGCGAGTTGCCCGCCGGCCGCGGTCTCGGCATTGCTTTCTGCCCAGGCTTCGGATCGGTCAACGCGCAGGTAGCGGAAGTCGACGTTTCTTCGGGAGACCTCAAGATCGTCAAGATGTGGTGCGCGTATGACTGCGGTTTCGCGCTCGACCCGTCCAACGTCATTCATCAAATGGAAAGTGGCATTACCTACGCGCTCAGCGCGGCGCTGTTCGGCGAAATCACGGTCGAGAACGGGCGGGTACAACAGTCGAATTTCCACGACTATGACGCCATGCGCCTGGCCAATATGCCTGAAGTCGAGGTCGAACTTTTGCAGTCGCCTGAACTGGTCGGCGGTGTTGGCGAGGCGGCAGTGCCCGCCGCGGCACCTGCCGTGGCAAACGCGATCTTCGCCGCCACCGGTCAGCGCATCCGCAAGTTGCCGCTGCGCACGTCGGGCTTCGGCATCGCGTAACTGTGACGGACTCCCCGCCCTCTCTGGCTGGCGGTGGCTCAATCCCTTAAGTACACTCCCCAGAACCGAGCTTCTGGGGAGGGGCGTATCGTGAAGGGCTTGGCGGCGGTGGCCGCACTATTCATCTGTTTTGTCGGCACAGCGCCGGAGGCCAAGGCGCAGGCCGGTGCGGGCGATATCCTTTCTGACTGCGATCATTGTCCCGATCTAGTCGTCGTACCGCCGGGCCAGTTCCGTATGGGCACGCCACTTGGCGTTGACGTCGACAATGAGACCGGCGAGCAGCCGCCAATTCAAATGACGATCCCGAATGCCTTCGCCCTCGGCCGCACGGAAGTGTCGCGGGCGGAGTTCGACGTGTTCGCGCGTGCGACTGGGTTCGAACCGACAATCCTGTGCCGGGTGTGGAACGATAAACTTCAGCGTTACGACGACGACCCCGCGCGCACGTGGAAAACGCCCGGTGTGCCGGAACGGCCAAAGCCTGAGCACCCGGTGAGTTGTGTGTCGTGGCAGGACGCCAAGCTTTATGTCGCCTGGCTCGCGGCGGACACCGGCCTGCCGTATCGCCTGCCGACCGAAGCGGAGTGGGAGTACGCCGCCCGCGCCGGTTCCGACGCGCTCTACCCCTGGGGCGACAGCGCCCACCAGGGGTGCCGGTGGGTCAACGCCTACGACCTCGACAGCCGCGAACGCTATCCGCTGGCGTGGACGCACATGGCCTGCCGCGACGGCTTCGCCGGTGTGGCGCCGGTCGGCGCGCTCGAGCCCAACGCGTTTGGGCTTCACGATATGCTCGGCAATGTTTGGGAGTTTGCCGAAGACTGCGCGACAAAGTCGCATGTCGGCCGCCCTCAAGACGGACGCGCCTGGGTGTGGCAGGGCGGCTGCGCGCGCATTATCCAGCGCGGCGGCGGCTGGATGACCTCGGTGGCGCGCATCCGGCCGGGTTATCACGGCGACGCGAATGCCACGCACAGGTTCGACTTCGGCGGCTTTCGGGTCGCCCGTGATCTGACAGAAGCCGAGCGGGGTGCGCCATGAGGTATGTCGTCGGTGTAATCACGATGCTTGCTCTGCCGGCGGTCGCGCAGACGCCCGGTGATGTGATTCAAGATTGCGAGGATTGCCCGCGTGTCGTGGTTGTCCCGGCGGGCAACTTCCAGATGGGCACGCCGGTCGGCGCGTACGAGGTCAATGTCGAGTCCGGCGAGGGCCCGCCGATCAACATCACAATTACACAGCCCTACGCGATCGGGGAGACAGAGGTGACGATCGCGCAGTATCGCGCCTTCGTCCGTGCAACCGGGCGCGCTCCCGGTGACGGCTGTCAGGTCATTCTGCCCGGCGGTGGGGGCACAACCGACCCCGATGCCAATTGGGAAAATCCGGTGCAGCCGAAACGCGCCCGCGACACTCATCCGGTGGCGTGCCTAAACTATAAAGAGATGCTGGCCTACACCGATTGGCTCAGCGAGACCACGGGGCACGTCTACCGGCTGCCATCGGAGTCAGAGTGGGAGTATGCGGCGCGGGCCGGCACAACGGCCCCCCGGCCTTGGGGCGGCACGACATCGTTCGAGGGCGTGTCGCTGTCACTGACCTGCGAACATGCCAACGGCTATGACGTGGCCGCCCAGAAAGAGTACACCTTCGCCTGGCCCTACGCGCGGTGCAGCGACGGCTATGCGGATGTCGCCCCGGTGGCCCAGTTTCAAGCCAGCGCCTACGGCCTCTACGACATGATGGGCAATCTGTGGGAGCGCGTGACCGACTGCTACACGGCGAGCTACTGGGGCCGTCCGCCCGATGCCCGTGCCTGGGTGTGGGACGGGGGCTGCCCCAGGCGCGTGGTGCGCGGCGGCGGCTGGTTCAGCCGGCCGACCAACATCCGCCCTGCGCGGCGCGCCAGCGGCGATCCGGAGATTCGCGGCAACGACTTGGGCTTCCGGGTCGTGCGCGAGCTAAACTAGGACACAAATCGGGATGCGAGAGAGGGAGACACACACCATGACATTGCGCGCATTACTCTTGACGGCGGCGGTTGCGCTGACATCGCCGGCGCTGGCGCAAGCTGACGCCGATCTGTCGCCCGGCGACGTCATCAAGGACTGCGAAGACTGTCCTGAATTGGTCGCGATTCCGCCCGGCTCATTCATGATGGGCACACCCTTGAGCGCGCGTGAAATCGATCTCAGCCGCGGAGAAGGGCCCCAGGTGAGGATCAACATTGAGTACATGTTTCTCGCCGGACGGTATGAAGTCACGCACGGCCAGTTCGAAGCCTTCGTGAAAGCGACGGGCCACCAGGTCAAAGACGAGTGCCGGGTCTGGGATGACAAGATCGGCTTCAACGACGATCCGACCGCCAACTGGCAAGACCGGCGTCAGCCCAAGCGCGTCCGCAACGAGCATCCGGTCGGTTGCGTGTCGTGGAACGACGCCAAGGCCTACGTGGCGTGGCTGTCGCAGATCACCAACAAGCGTTACCGGCTGCTGACGGAAGCGGAATGGGAGTACGCGGCGCGTGCCGGTACAACGACGTCGCGCTTCTGGGGCGAGAGTTCGGGCGCGGCGTGCGAATGGGCGAATACGTTCGACCTCGACGCGGCGGAGGAATATCCCTTCCCGTGGTTCCCGGCGACCTGCCGCGACGGCTATGCGGATTTGGCCCCGGTCGGTCAGTTTAAGCCGAACGCGTTTGGGCTCTATGACATGATCGGCAACGTCTGGGAGTGGACAGAAGACTGCTGGGCGGCGACGCATATCGGCCGTCCGCGCGACGGCTCGGCCTGGACCTGGGACGCCGGCTGCGACATGCACACCACGCGCGGCGGAGGCTGGTTGTCCGCCCCCGAGCGCAACCGCATCGCCTGGCCTGGCCGCGACCCGATTGAGAAACGTAACACCCAGTTCGGCTTACGCGTGGCGCGCGATCTCGGCACCGGTACGGGCATGGGCGAGGGCACGACGATCCGCCGCATGACTCTGTTCAGCGGCGACGTCGATCAGGCCAAGGCATTCTGGAGCGACGCGCTGGGCTATGAGGTCAGCTTCGAGGACCGCACCTTCGGCGGCGAAGAAACGCCGCGCTCCCTCGGACTGGATGAGGGCAGCACAGCGCACTTCGTGACGATGACCTCACCCGGCGGCGGGCCGATGATCGGTCTGCTCGGCGCGAGCAACGGCGAGTTCGCCCGGCCGGAATTCGACGGTCCCAAGGCGGGTGAGTCGCTGGTCGTGGTCAAGGTGCCGGACATCTTCGCGACCTTCGAGAAGCTGGGCGCGATGGG
The DNA here is from genome assembly GCA_038148375.1 of Rhodospirillaceae bacterium. Classification (GTDB taxonomy): domain Bacteria; phylum Pseudomonadota; class Alphaproteobacteria; order Rhodospirillales; family Rhodospirillaceae; genus CAWUEX02. The sequence goes on from JAYQVH010000002.1 coordinate 21,499, forward strand.
CGTGAACATCGCCTCCGAACCGTCACGCCTGACCGGACAGCAGACCAGTACCGTCGGCTATGAGGGCACGGTCTACAGCCCCGACGGGATGCGGGTCATCGTCCAGCAGGTTGAGAGCGAGTAACGGGGAGGCCGGGGCGCGGCGCGGAAAATGTTCCTGCGGGCAGAGGGCGAGGAACGAGCCCATGCACGCCCGTTTTTGACCCCGGTTCGCGCCGGTTCCGCTTTGTGCTTCAATGCGTTACGAAAAAATACAAACGAGCCCATGCACGCCGTTTTTGTTCGATCAGTGACTAAAAACCGGCGGTAATCGGAGACCAAGACAATGGCCGCACTTTCCCTGACCCGCCGCCGCACCCTGGGCCTGATGGCCAGCACCGCACTGGCGTCTTCCCTGGCGCCTCGCTTCGCCAGCGCCGCCGACAGCGCGGACGTGGTAATCGTCGGCGCCGGTCTCGCCGGGCTCACCGCCGCAAGCATTTTGCAGGATGTCGGCTATTCGTCGCTGATCGTCGAAGCCAAGAACCGCATCGGCGGGCGCTGCTACACCCTGACCGATCTGCCCGGACACCCCGAAGCGGGCGGCTCCTCGGTCGGCAGCATGTACGCCCGCTTTATCGATTACTGTGACCGCCTGGGCGTCAAACGCACGCCGCTCACCGGCAGCGGCTACGGCACCCACATTCATGTTAAGGGCACCAACATTCTCAACGAGGACTGGGCCGATCATGCGCTCAACCCGTTCGAAGGGGAGCAGCGCAAGCTGACTCCGTCGGCATACCGTTCAACCATGATCCGCAAGTACAGCCTGTTCGACGATCTTGAGTCGTGGCCCGAGCCGGCGATCACCGCCCAGGATGAATCGCTGCGCGACATGATGCTGCGCCACGGTCACGGCGAAGCGGAAATCCGCCTCGGCATGGACACCAACCCCGGCTACGGCCATTCCATCGATACGCTGTCGTCGGTGCACATGATGCACGTCACCAACTTTGCCTTTCATCAGGCTGTAGGCGCGCCGCCGATGTTCTGGAACATCGAGGGCGGCAACTCCAGTTTGGTCTATGCCATGGCCAACGCGTTGTCGGCGCCCATCCACAAAGAGACACCGGTGCAGGGCATCCGCACTGGGGCAGGGGGTGTTGAAGTCGTGGCAGCGGACGGCCGCGTGTTCAAAGGCCAGCGCGCCATCGTCACTCTGCCGTTCTCGGCGCTGAAGTTCGTCGCCTTCGATCCGCCGCGCGCAGGTCTGCAGGCGGATGTGATTCAGTCGATGCCCTACGGCTCGTGCTTCCATGCCGTGATTCACGCCGATGCCCCCTACTGGGACGACGACGGCCTGCCGCCGGGCATGTGGATGGACACCGCGCCCGGGCGCGTCAGCGCCATGGCCGATGACGGCGAGGTCGTCGGGCTCTATGTGTTTGTCACCGGCCGCTTGGCCGAATTCCTCAATCGCCTGCCCAAGGATCAGGCCGATGCGCGTCTGATTGCAAATCTGGTCGCCGCGCGTCCGGCGGCGAAGGGAAAGGTGAAAGTGGCGCGGTCATGGTCGTGGGTGCGCGATCCGTACGCCGGCGGCATGTACGCCTACTGGCGTCCGGGCATGATCGCCAAATACAAAAGCGAAATGACCAAGCCCGCGGGCGGCGTGCATTTCGCCGGTGAGCACACGTCGGACTCAACCCGTGGCCTGGAAGGCGCGATGGAGTCCGGCGAACGCGCCGCCTTCGAAGTGATGGATGCGTTGGGGTAAGAGCCGGGCTGAGACGCCTGCCGTCAGTTAATGATTGTTCCTTCCACGGTGTCGCACTGATTCCGCAATATATCGATCGGCGGATGCTCGCCGATCTGACACTTTACAACATCGTCAGTGCTGGCCGTCGCGGTCGGCGGCGCTGCGCCGCCGTTCTTTGCGATTTCGAGTTCGATCGGCTCTGCAATCGAAAGAACTGTATTTAAGTAGAGTGGCGGGACCTCGAGAACGAAATCCGCTTCCGTCTGCGACTCCACCCGGAACTTCAGGCCGGTATCGAGGTATTCGCGGAAGTAGCTGTATGGCAGAACGATTCCGATCGTTTCTTCCATACGCAGGTATGAATATTGCCCGCTGCCTTGCCTTTCTGAAGTCCGGTCAATCTGGGTCAAGTCGAACTTCCGGGCCGAAGTGTCAGACGCTGTTTTGAAGAACGCCCAGCCATCGACGTTATCTCTGCTGTAGCTGACGTCCATGTAGACCTGCATGTAGCGGCTTTCGGGATCGTTTTTATCTTTGAAAGTGCGGATGATGTAGTCGACATCGTAAATGCGGTTAGGTTCTACGTAGACTTTGGGGCTGACATACTTGATCGACTTGTCAAAATCGGTGGAGATCATTTTCACGCCTTTGACGATCTCTTTTTTCACCTTCTCAATTCTTTTCGGCTTTTCATCGAGCAATTCCGATTGGCGGATATAGGCGTCCGCTGGCGTCGACGACAGCGCAATGAAGATGCCCATAACGGCGGCGGTTGCACCGCGGGAAGCACTTTTCACCAATTGTATTGCCCGCATCGTGTTCTACTCCTTTCGAAAGCAACGTCGTTCGCCTCAACTGCGTGACTGAAGCGGACATTGTGTAAGGGTAGAGAAGTACAGCAAAATCGCGCAAGAATTGGAACGGCAATCTTGCCACAATAGAGATATGCTGATTCCTAGACCAATCTTTGGGTGAGCTTAGGAGTGCCGAAGTGCTGGGGAGAGTAATGCGTCAATTTATGTTGGGTTGTGTGATCATTGCGGCCTCAGTGTCTGTGCAGGCCGAAACGCTGGACGACGTCCGTGCCGCCGTGGTCGAACGCCGGGCCGCCGCGATTGCGGCCTACAATGCCGGCGATGCCGATGCCATGGTCAGCCACTACACGCAAGACACCTGGCACATTTCGCCGCGCCGTCCGCCGGTGCAGGGTCGCGCCGCGCTGCGCCAGTACTTCGCTCCAGCAATGAAAAGCTATCTGATGTCCACGGATAACAAGATCCTCGATCTCGATGTCGATGGCGATACCGCGACGGTGATCACCCGCTCCACCTTGACCGGCTCACCGCGTCCCGGCGTCGAAGCGCCGACGTTTACGGAGGAGCGCCTCAATCTGTCGGTGTTCAAACGCCAGGCCAACGGCGACTGGCTGATTCACCGTTTCATCGACACCACGCCGGCCAAGACCGAGCCCGCGGCAGATTAAGCCGGTTTTCTCCTTTTCCTTCAGAGACATCGCAGATTTACCGCGAAAGCATTTGCCAATCCACACGGCATGCGCGTATAATTTCGAGTAGAAACTTATTCGATCCCCATCAATTTATTGTTTAGGCGTCCATAAGGTAAGGTCCCGGGCTTAAGGACTCTCCATGCCAAACGTACACACGAAACCGTCACCCCAGTCCAAAGGGGGTGAGCGCGTGCTTTGGATTGCGCTCATCGTCATTTGCGTTCTCGGAATGGCGCTCTACGGGGCAATGATCCCCGCTTACTTGGACGACCCGCTGCCGCTGATTTTCATGGCCGGCGTGTTCGCCGCGGGCGCGTTCATCTCCGGCGCGCGTCTGTAGCGCGGCCGAGCCGATTACGGCGCAGGCGGAATTATTCCGCCGCCTGCTGTGCCTGGGCGGCTCCGTTGACCGTCGGCACCGGATCGATCACCCAGCCTTTCGACCCGCGCCGCGCCGGGCTCGGAATGGCGTAGGCGACTTTGTTCTCACCGGCTTTGACGGCATCGACATCGATGCGCCAACCGTTGTCGTCCCACTGCTTCAGCCACTTGCGGTATTTCACGACCACGGCGTCGGCCGGCATCATGTTCTCGTGGGTCATGTCAGGCGGCGTCATGGCCGGTTCCAGAGGTGTGAGGACGGTGATGTCCTGCTCGGCGATGACCAGATTGCGTTCGTGAATCTTGGCGTCGTGCGCCGGGTCCATCAGACAGTTGCGCATGTTGACGAAGAAGATTCGCGTATGGGTTTCGTCCACCGGCGCTTCAAAGAAATACTGGTGCATCCAGTTTTCCGGCGTCATGTGAATGTGGGTGATCAGCACATTGGGGCCGTAGTGCCAGGCACCCGCTTCCAGGTCGCCGGCGACGTTGCGCACCTTGTTCATCGTCGAGTCTTTCAGCTCCGGTGACGTGAACGTGTGCCAGAACCCGCACCCCAGCGGTTTGTCCTGGATGTCGTCGATTTCCATGCTGTAGTCGTCACGGTCACCTTCGTAGCCGTGAGTCGGATGGACGAATTCGTTGTGCGCGGGGTCGAGGCCGTTTTCGATTGAGCGCTCGTAGTTGTAGTTCACATCGAGCGTGACGATGTCGTTACAGCGCCAGCCTTCGGCGCCGTATTCCTCGATTTCGTAGATCGGCGCGCGCTCCGCTTCCGGTAGATCGCCCAGGAACGCAAACACGATGCGGTATTTTTCCTGCACCGGGTAACTGTCGATCTTGGTGCGCGGCGGAATCTTGCCGTCTTTGCCGATGGACGGAATTTTCGTGCATTCACCGGCGCCGTTGAACTGCCAGCCGTGATAGGGGCATTCGACACAGTCGCCGCGCAGCTTGCCGCCGGCGAGCGACCCGCCGCGGTGGGTGCAGACATTCGACAGGCAGTGAGCCTGGCCACTGGAGTCGCGGAACACAACCAACTGCTGGCCGAGAACTTTCACTTTTTGCGGTGTGTCGGTGAGGTCCTGGCTGCGGACGGTCGGATACCAGAAATTGATGTACATGGGTTGCTCCCCTGCGCGCGTGATCGGCAATACCTATGTGCCAATGGATACTGCTTTTTACGCCGCCACGCTTGATTGCGGTCAAACCCGAACGGCGGCGCGTGAGGCGTGTCCGCATCGCGGATGAAAGACAGGTCGAGGCGACAGAGAAAAAAAGAGGCGCCGATGCAATACCGGCGCGCTAGTCAGTGAGGTCCATTAGAAAAGACGTTGTGATGCGGTCTTTTATTCCGCGGCCTGGCTGAGGGCCGGGTCCGGCGGCGAAAGCAGCGGCACTGCGTCGATCACCCAGCCTTTGGCAGCCCGGCGACCCGGGCTTGGGACGGCGTAGGCGACACGCTTGGCATTGCGCGCGATGGTGTCCGTATCGATGCGCCAGCCGTTCGCTTCCCATCGTTTGATTTTCTCGCGGTATAGAGCGATGGGATGATCGTGCGGCATGAACACTTCGTGGATATTGGTGCGCGGCGTGATGACGGGCTCAACATCCTCCAGCACCTGCTTGTCCTGCGCGGCGACATAAAGATTGCGGCCCATCATGCGCTCGTCATGATCCGGCGTCGGCAGGAAGTTGCGCAAATTGACGAGATAGAACTGGGTGCGGTCCTCGTCGATGGGTGTTTCGTACAGGTATTGATGAATGTGCATCTGCGGCGTCGGGTGGATGTGCGTCCACACACTGGAAATACCAATGTGGCCGGTGCCGGCATCGATGAAAGTGTCTTCGCTGCGGCCGGAGGCTTCGCGCATCTTTCCTTCTTTCAGCGGCGGCGCATACATCTTGTTCCAGAAGCCGGTCGACCATTCGTCCTCGGTGATGTCGAGTTCGCCGACGCGATAGTCCTCGTTGTCGCCGCCGAAGCCATGGGTGTCGTGGACGAATTCGTTGTGGGCCGGATCAATCGAGTTCTCGATTGAGCGTTTGTAGTCGATGTCCCACTCAAACTTTTGCACGGTCGCCCGCCAGCCGTCGTGGCCGTACTCTTCGATTTCCATGATCGGCGGGCGTTCGGCTTCGGGAAGATCGCCTAGGAAGGCGAAAATCAGGCCGTACTTTTCCTGCACCGGATAGCTGTCGATCTTGGTGCGTGGAGGAATTTTGCCGTCTTTGCACAGCGATGGAATTTTCACGCATTCACCGGCGCCTTTGAACAGCCAGCCGTGGTAGGGACACTCGACGCAGTCCCCGCGCATCTTGCCGCCCGCGAGGGATCCGCCGCGATGGGTGCAAACATTGGACAGGCAGTGCGCCTGGCCCGCGCTGTCGCGGAACAGGACGAAGTTCTGGCCCAGCATGCGCACCTTGACCGGCGAGTCGGTGACGTCTTCGCTGCGCCCGGCGGCGTACCAGAAATTAATGAACATGGCGGCTCTCCCTCTGCCTGATCTCATTCTGATCGCGTGCACCCTGCCGCAAAGGGGCGCAGCGCAGCCATGATTTAGGTCAAAGTTTAAAGGTCCCCGTTGCTGCGGCGAGTTTCAGGAGGCTCAGTTACATGATGTTACCGCTTCGCCCTTGCCAATCCCGGCTGGCTCGGTTGTGATGCGTCCATCGCGTGTCCTAAACCTGAGGGGGTGAAAATGATTTCGCGTCTGGCTTTGACAGCGGTGGCCGCGGCCGCCTGTCCGTTCTCGATACTTATGATGCCTGCGCTGGCCGCCGACCTGCCGGTCGATCCCGTGCCCTACGCAGACGACGCCGAGCTGGCGCTCGAAGATCCGTTCCTGCGTCACCCGGATGAGCGGGCGTTTTACATGATCCCCAACATTCCGCCCGCGGCGGAAGCGTATTTCGCACCGGACAGCTTTCACATGATCGCGCAGACCAACGATCCGCGCGCGGTCAAGTCGCGATTCGGCACGTCCGGAAACCTCACGTACACCTTTGCCATCGACGGCACCAACCTGCTCGCGGCCAACGACCGCGGCCAGGATGCGTGCTCCTATTTTTTCCCGGACCAGCAGCGTCTGGTATGGACGTCGACGCGCGACAACCTCGAAATGGATCCGGGCAACTGGTCCGATCAGAACGAATATCCGCAAGGTGCGGAGCTCTACAGCTCGAATCTCGATGGCAGCGACCGCGTGCGCCTGACCAATAACGAGTTCTACGAAGCGGAAGTGTCGGTTTCGCCCAACGGCGAATGGGTGGTGTTCGGACGTCAGATCGACGGCAAGATGGATTTGTGGAAGATGCGCCCGGACGGCTCCGACGAGAGCCAGATCACCTTCACGGACGACTGGCAGGAGGGCGCGCCCTTTTTCCTGCCGGACAACGAAACCATCATGTTCCGCGCCTGGCGCCTGAGCCAGTACGGCAAGGTCAGCCCGACGCCGATGACCGTGTTCACCATCAAGCACGACGGCTCCAACTGGCGCCGATATACTTTCGATGAAACCATGAACTGGGCGCCATATCCTGCGCCGGACGGCCGTCACTATGTGTTCGTGCGCGTCAATCCGGGCAACAATTGGGATGTGTTCCTCGGCGACCTGGCCGGCGGCGAGCCCAAACAGCTGACCTATTTCAAAGGCTTCGACGGATTGCCGTCCCTGTCGCCGGACGGCACCAAGCTCGCCTGGGCGCGCTCGACCGCCAAGGAAGGCTTCATGCGCGGCATCAAGACCTTCATCATGGATGTGTCAGACCTCGGGATCGGGCCGGAGAATTATCAGCCCCTCGATCCGACCTGGGGCGAAGCGATGAAGGACGACTGACGCCCCTTTCATGATCACCGACCACACCGGATTGGAAGTGACCGCCGCCGCCCAAGAGGCGGCGGACGCGTTCGACCGTACGCTTGTCGCCTACCTGCGCTTCGGCAACGACATCGGCGATCTACTCAAGACCACCTACTCGCTCGACAGCGAAATGGTGCTCGCCAACGTCCTGCGCGGCTACTTCATGCACATGATGGGCATGCGTGTGCTTGTGCCCAAGGCGCAGCAGGCGCTGGACGCGGCGCAACGCGGGGCGGCCACTGCAACCAAACGGGAGCAGCTGCATATCCGCGCGCTCGAGGCTTGGTGCCGGCTCGATCTCGCCGGCGCGACGGCGGCGTGGGAGGAAAGCATCCGCGAGCATCCGACCGATGTGCTCGGCGTGAAGATGCTCCATTACACGCACTTTTATATGGGCGATGCGGAGAACCTGCGCAATTCCGTCGGCCGGGTGTGGCATGCCTGGGAAGGCCGCGAAGACATCCCGACCTACGGCTACATGATGTCGATGCGCGCGTTCGGACTTGAGGAGACCGGCGATTATGCGCGCGCGGAATCCCTCGGCCGCGCGGCCTTTAACCTGAACGAAGCGGATGCCTGGGCGGTGCATACCGTCGCCCATGTGTGTGAGATGGAGGACCGCCGCCAGGACGGCCTGTCGTGGCTGGACTCCAAGGCCAACTACGGCAACTGGAACAACTTCCGGTATCACCTGGCGTGGCATAAAGCCGTGATGCTGTTCGAGTTGGGTAAGCACGACGAAGTGCTGGCGCTCTATGACGACGGGTTGTTCGATCCCAAGTCGGACGAGTACCTCGATCTCACCAACGACATTTCCATCCTCGCGCGGCTTGAGCTTGAAGGCGTCGATGTCGGCGACCGCTGGCAGGCCTTGAGCGACAAGGCCGCCGGCCGGGTTGACGATAAATTACTCGCTTTTGTCGATGCGCATTTTGCCTTGGCTCTGGGCGCGACGGACGGCGACGCGGCGAAGGCGTTCGTCACCTCGATTGACGACTACCGAGATGCACATGACGACACATACGCGCATACGGCGTCGGTGGCCGGGTACGATCTGTGCGCGGCACTGGTAGCGTACCGGGCGAAGGACTTCGAGGCCTGTGTCGATCTGCTCGAACCGGTGCGCGATCACGTTGTGATGATCGGCGGCTCCAACGCGCAGCGCGATCTGTTCGCGCAAATTCTCATCGACGCTGCGGTGAAGGCCCGGCGCTGGACTCTGGCGCGCAGTCTGTTGTCGGAACGCACGGCACTGAAGCCAAAGAATGTGCGCGCCTGGCGCCAACTGTCGTTCGTGCTGAAGTCCATGGGCGACGAGACCGGCGCTCAGCGCGCCTCCATCAAGGGCGACGTCGCCGCAATGTGAGCGGTGCGGCCTGCCGGCCTAACTGCCGGCCTTTTCCAATATGGCGAGATACTTCTCGGCGAGGCGGTCGTGGTTTTCCAACCGCCATTCGAATGGCACGTGAACGACGCGCCGGCCCTGCGCGTAGTCATGCAAGGCCGTACCTGGCGTCTCCGCCAGGGAGTAACTGCGCGCCTCTTCCAGAACCGCCTGGCCTTCCGCCGAGACCGCCCACAGGCCCCACAGTTTAGCCGCGGCCGGGTGTTCCGCATCGGCCAGCACAAAGGCCCCCGACGATGACAGCACCAGCACATCCATATCTGGATGATCGACCGGGGCGCCGCGTTTCTTGAGCCCGAAAATGTCGGTGCCGATGCCGATGGGGAACTCACCGCTGAGCACGCGCGCACGGATATCGGCATATCGCGCCAGCGCCTTCGGTTCCTGTTCGGTGATCAGACGGGTCAACAGGGCGGCGGTCTCGTCTTCACCCTTGGCGTAGGTCATGGCGATCCACGGATAGGGTGAGCGCGGCATGGCGATGCGCCCGCGCCACTGCGGGGCGAGCAAGTCTTCGTAACTGCGCGGCTGGGCCTCGGGTGAGACCAGGCGGGTGTTGATGGTCACCAGGCTTTGGTGGCCGTCGTGAGTGCGCAGGCCCCACTTGCCCATGCGCAGCGATTCGTGTGCGCCGTACATACCGGACCAATCGACTTCCATGATGGCGCCGGTGTCGACCATGGCGCTGATCAATCCGGTCCAGAACACGTCGATGCCGGTCGGCACGCCGTTGCGGAAGGCCAGCGCGACTTCAGACGCCTTGGCGGAATGCAAGCCGCCGGACATAGTGAGGTCGATGTCGGTGCCGTAATAGTCGTTGAAGGAGTCAGCGAAGGCGCGCACCTGGCGCGGATTTAACGTCGCGCCGTAGACATGCAGCACACCTTCCTTTTCGGCGATGGGGATCAACGCCTGAACCGCGGCGGGCAGGTCGGCGGCGGCCACGGGCGTGGCAGCGGCAAAGAAAAGGGCAAGAACGCCAATGAGATGCTTCATGCCCGGAGTGTAGGAAATCCTAACCCGCCCGGCTAGCGTTCGAGGCCGTGTTCGGCCTATCTCTCCAGGCCCGGTTCCGCCATTCCAGTCAGTTTACGCGCGGTCAGGGCCAGGATCACCAGCACGACGATCATGTACAGGGCCACCGCTGCGGCGCCGGCGGTTTCGCCGTTGGTTTGCAGATCGAAGATCAGAACCGAGACCAAGGGCGTGCCCGCGCTGTTCATGATCAGCGGCAGGGTGAGGTCGCGCGCCGCCAGCATGCCGACCATCAGCGCCGCGTAAAACAGCGCCGGCGCCATCAGCGGCAGGAACACGCCGGTAAACGTGCGCCACCGGCTTATCCCCGCCACCCACGCAGCCTCTTCGAGTTCGGGGTGAATTTGCAGCGCCGCGGCATTCATCGTGCGGGTGCAGTAGGCCAGCATGCGCGTGCCCATTGCCGCCATGATCAGCCACAGCGTGCCGTACAGCGGCAGCCATTCGTAGATGGCGATGCCCATCACCTGAAATGCGGTGGCGGTGACGATGGCCGGCACCGCCGGGGCGAGAAACACCAGCGCGTCGGCATAGGGCGCCATACGCGAGCGGCTGCGCGTTACCACCCAGGTCAGGCAGGTGGCGAAGGTCAGCGCCATGACCATGGTTCCGGCCATGACGATGGCGGTGTTGCTCAGCGGTTCGGACAGATAGGCAAGGCCGTCGAGAAAGCCGTAAAGCGAAACCGAGTCCCAGGCGGCGGCAGACGGTGGCTGGATGAACGGCACTAGGGCGACCCACACCAAGGTCATCACTGGCAGGCCGACGCTCAGGATCACCCAGGTCAGCACCCAGGCCGTCGCGGCGCGATGCCATTTCCCGAGCTTGACCAAACCGGGGTTGCGGCGCTTGCCTCCGAGAACGGCGTACTTACGGGCCTGACGCAGGAATCGGACATAAAACAAAATCGCGCCGGCGCTGAGCGCAAACAAGAGAACGCCCGCCGCACCTGCCAGGCCGTAGTCAGGCAGTCCGTCGACAGTGTTGAGCGCTTCGTAAATCGTCAGCACCAGCACGTCGCCCGGCGGTGCGATGATGGCGACGAAATCGAACATTTCCACCGCAACGACAAAGTAAAACACGGCCACGGCCAGCACACCCGGCGCCAGCAGCGGCAGCACGATGTGGCGGAAGGTGGTGGAGGCCGTCACACCGGCGACGCGCGCCGCTTCCTCCAGGCTGCCGTCGAGATTGCGCAGCGCCGGGATCAGCATGAAGGCTGCGCCGGGTACCAGCACGAGCCCCTGTAGGAAACACAGCCAGCGGATCTGATATACGTTGAAGGCGGCTTCGCCATCGTAATTGGTTTGGCCGAGCAGCGCGTTGACCAGTCCCGCCGAAGGATTGAACAGCCAGACGTAGGCCATGGCGGTGATGAAGCCGGGGATCGCCAATTTGGCGGCAAGCAACGTGAACAGACCGGTCTTCCAGCTAAAGTCCGTGCGCGCCAGCAGCCACGCAAACGGCAAGGCAAAGCTCAGTGTCACGGTAATCGTGCCGAACCCGAGCCCGATGGTGCGTAACAGGGTGCCCGGCAGGGCCGGATCGAACAGCAGGCGCCGGTAGGCGTCGAGGCTGAAATCGTCGAAGCGCGCCTCGCTGGTGAAACTGCCGATCACATTTCCGGCCAGCGACACGACGACAAAGGTCAGGCCGATCAGCGCGCCGCCGAAGATCAGCGCCATGGGCGAGACGCGGCTCAAGTGTCATCCCCACGCTGTTGCGGCGACGGTTTGACGGCGATGGCATTATCCGGCGGTACGTGCAAGCGCACCTCGCTGCCGGTGCCAAAGCGCACGGAATGATGGGTGGAAATTTCAAGCGCCAGTTCGCCCGCGCGCAGGCCATAGACAAGCCGGTCGCCCTGAAAGCGCCGGTCGGCGATGGTGGCCGTAAAGCAGGTGGCTGGATCTGCTATCTCCGGCGCCGGGATGACGACATCCGCGGGGCGGAAGCCAAAGAAGCAGCGCGCGCCTTCAGGCAGCGTCACGCCGTCGGCGGTCATCGCCAAAAACGTGCCGAGGCTGGTTTCGACGTTCGCGGTACCGTCGGACCAGCGCGTCACCGATCCCGGAATCAAATTCATGTCGCCGACGAAGCGGGCGACATGTTCGTCGACGGGCCGGTGATAGATCGATTCCGGACCGCTGACCTGCACCACGTGGCCCGCATCCATAACGGCAATGCGGTCGCCCATTTCCAGTGCCTCGGCCTGATTGTGAGTGACATGCACCGTTGTCAGCTTGAGTTCGTGCATCAGGGCGCGCAGCTGGCTGCGCAGTTCCACCTGGAGCCGGAAATCGAGATTGCTCAGCGGTTCGTCCATCAGCAGCACACGCGGCTGCAGCGCCAGGGCGCGGGCGAGTCCGACCCGCTGCTGTTGCCCGCCGCTCAATGTGGTGACAGACCGATCGGCGAGGTGTCCGATGCCGAGCAGATCAAGAACGTCGCCGACACGCGTGTTCACATCGCCCGCAGCGATCCGGCGCCGTCCTGCTTTGAGCGGGAAGGCAACGTTGTCGAATACACTCATGTGCGGCCACATCGCGTAGTTCTGAAACACCATGGCGAGCGGCCGGTCTTCGGGCGGCATGAAGGCGCCGGTGCCGGCGTCGGATAAGGGGTCGCCGCCGATGGAGATGCGCCCGCCGACCGGTGTTTCCAAACCGGCCAGGCAGCGCAGCAGTGTGGTCTTGCCGCAGCCCGACGGTCCGAGCAGGACGAACACTTGGCCGGCGCCGATCTCGAGGCTGACTCCGTCAAGGGCTGTGACGGTGTCACGGCCGAGGCGGTATTGTGCGGTGAGATTTTCAACCGTTATCACGTGCGCAATCTCCTCTTATGGCCGCGGATGCTATCGATGACGGACAGACGCGTCCATGGGTCCCGAGTCCTGAAACATAGAAAATACGCGCTAAAGCCAACTATCCATCGAAAAAACCGATGGATACCATCCAAACTCCTCGTTTGCTTGCCCTCAGGCCCGATGAGAGAGTGCGCGCGCTCAACCGGACAGTACCGGTGAGGCTTTTAGAGAGACGGAAAAACTCACATGACTATTTTGCTTCGCGGTTCCGTTGCCGTGTTGGCGGCGGTCGCCCTTGCGGCCTGCGCCAGCAAAAATGACGGCGCCACTGTCGCAACCGCGACGGGCGACATCACCCCGACCCCGATTGCCGCCGGGTATGCAGCTGGCAGCGTCGAGGAATTCGAACAGAGCGTCGGCCACATCGTTCGCTTCGATTACGATGAGGCGACCATTCGGAACGACGCAGCCGCGACGTTGGAACGCCAGGCGGACTGGTTGAACACCTATCCGAGTGCCCTGCTTGTCATTGGCGGTCATGCCGACGAACGCGGTACGCGTGAGTACAACCTTGGCCTCGGCGAACGCCGTGCCAATGCGGTTAAGGAATTTCTGATCAGCCGCGGTGTTTCGACATCGCGTTTGACGACGATATCCTACGGCAAGGAACAGCCGATTTGCACTCTGTCTTCGGAGTCATGCTGGTCACAGAACCGCCGCGGTGAATCCGTGGTCGAACTGATCGACGGTCAGCAAGCCCAGCGCTAAGCGCTGAGACAAGAGAGCGCTAAGCGCTGAGACACAGAGGCCCGGTCGAAAGACCGGGCCTTTTGCTTTTTTCTCACCGACATACGAAACTGCCCGCGCTTGACGGTGGGGCCGTCGGGCTCGCTTAAAGGAATCCAGCATGTCCCTTGCAGATGACCGTACGTTGCCGCCCGCCGGGGGCGGATTCCTAAAGGCGATAAGCGGCTATCCGCTGCTGATCTTCGGTGTCTGCCTGCTGGGCTGGACTCTGACCAATCTGGATCAGTCTTTGTTCGGCTATGCCGTGCCCGGCATCCGCCGCGAATTCGGCAAGGATCTGAGCGCCATTGGCTGGATTCTGTCGGCGTCCTTTCTGTTGGCATCGCTGTCGGCGGTGGTCATGGGCGTGCTGGCGGACAAGTATGGGCGCAAACGTGTTTTTGTTGGCACGCTTGGCGTGTCCGCGTTGCTCGTCGGCATGCACTTTTGGGTGCCGGACTTCATGACGCTTGCCGTCTTGCGCACCGTTGGCTTTGCGGTGTCGATCGGTCTGGCGCCGATTGTTGTCACGTATACGTCGGAAGCCGCCCCGGCGCGCTACCGTGGCTTGATGACCGGGTTTTTGCAGTGCGGCTATCCCATTGGCTGGTTTCTCGCCGCGATGATCGCGGCCCCCATCATGGCGACCTACGGCTGGCGGGCGATTTTTCTGCCCGCGCTCGCGGTCGTGCCGATTGCGATTGTCCTGTCGCGCTTTCTGCCGGAGAGCCGCCGTTTCGAGGAAACCCGTGCGGCTCAGGCGGCGTCCGGAACTGCGCCGGCGAAAGCGGGGGCGGGAATCACCGCCGTATTCGCGCCGGCCTACCGCAAACGCACGTTGTGCTGCTTTACGCTGTTTTTCATGATGGGCGGTGCCTACGCCGGGACGGCGTTTTACTTCCCATCCTTCTTCAACGAAGTGCGCGGCTATAGCGAGGAAACAGCGACATTCCTGGTTGGTTTGTCGTACGGGATCGGGATCGTCGGATACCTCGGTTCATCCCTGGTCGGCGAGTTCGTCACTACCCGGCGCAACACCATTGTCATCTGGATGTGGACGGGTGCGCTGGCGATGTGCGGCTTGATCTGGATTCCGACATCCTATGGGGGAGACGTGTTTTGGTTCAGTCTTATGGCGGCGTTCTTTTACGGTTCAAACGCGGTCATGGGCACGTTCATGACGGAGCAATTCCCGACTCACATCCGCGCCACCGGAGTTGCGATTTCCGGAACGCTGGCGCTTAACGTCGGACACATCCTTTTCCCGCTGCTGGTCGCCTGGGCGGTTGATCCTCTCGGCTGGGAGTGGGCGTTTGCCCTTGCCACCGTGCCGCCGCTGTTCCTCGGCGGGCTTGCTGTGCTGGCGATGGAAAACCGTCAGTCCGGTCTGGACATCGACGAGGTGGCGGAATGACCGGAAGCCCCCTGTCCACCGCGGTTCTGGGTGTTTCGTCGCTTAAAGCGGCGAAGGACTTCTATGGCGGTGTTATCGGATTAGAGGCGAGCGATCCGGTGACGCTGTCGGGACCCGGCTTCGAGACTCACTGGAACTTGCCGCTCGGATCCGCAGCAGAGGCCATTCTGTTCTGGTATGGCGACGACCCGGTCGGCCAGGTGCTGGCGATCAAGTTTAGCGGCGAGAACCGTGTCACCATCCCGCAGCCCGGCGACCGCACCTACCGCGGCCTGTGGAATCTCAACTTTTACGTCGATGATATCCGCGCCACGACGAAAGACCTGCAAGCCAAGGGTTATACGTTCTGGTCGGAGCCCGTCGGTTACGAAGTCAGCGCCAAGGCGGGCCAGCCGGTCGAGGTGCTGTTTGACGGGCTAGATGGCCTCGCGGTCAATCTGGTCGAACTCACCGGCGATGACTCGACGGCGGTCGGCAAGCTGCGCCAACAGGTCGATGCCTATGGCAAGACGCCAACCGGTTTTACGCCGGTGGCGACAACGTCCCATTCGATCACCGATCACGAAAAAGCGCTGGCGTTTTACGAAAAAGTGCTGGGGCTGCATGTCATCATCGACGACGTGCTCAATAAGCCTGAAACCAACCACTTCCTTGGCCGGCCCGACGGTGCCGAAACCCGCGCGACGTTCGTGGCCGGCGATCATCCCTTCGGCAAGATCGCGCTGTCTTACCCGATGAACTATTCCGCGCCCGACAAAGGAGACACGCAGGTGCCACCCAACATCGGTTATCTGGCCCAGAGTTTTATCGTGCCTGATTTGGTCAAAGCACTTGAGATTTGCGACGAGATCGGCGCCGAGCGCTTTTCCGATACCTGCGACATCATGATCCCGGGTGTCGGCCCCCGCTTCAGCGCCGTGGTGCGCAATCCGGGCTCCGGTGCGCTGATGGAACTGGTGGAGGGCGTGGTCTGATGTCCGCCAAGATGCGTGCGATTCAGATGGACGCCTTCGGCGGCCCGGAAAAGATGGAACTGCGCGACGTTGATGTTCCCGAACCCGGTCCGGGCGAAGCGCGCCTTAAAGTCGCTTATGTCGGCATGAACCCGTTCGATGCCATGGCGCGGGCCGGAAAGATCGGTTTTATGCCGATCTCTTTTCCGTTTACGCCCGGTCTCGAACACACCGGCGTGGTCGATGCGGTCGGCGACGGCGTCGATGTGGCGTTGCTCGGCAAGCGGGTGATCTCGCGCGCCAACTTCGGTGCCTATGCGGAGTATTCTATCGCCACGGCGAAGATGCTGCTGATGCTCGATCAGCGTATCGACTTCAAGACCGGCTGCGCCTATCGCGGATGTTCCTTCACCGCCTGGCACGCCCTGCATAAAGCCGGACGCGTTGAAGCGGGCGAGACCGTGCTGTGGCATTCGGCAGCAGGGCCGATCGGCATTATGGGCGCGCAGATCGCCGCCAGCGCAGGCTGCGCCGTCATCGGGCTGGCCGGCGGGCCGGACAAGATTGAGTACGCCAAGTCCTTCGGCATCGCGCACGTGTTCGACTACACAAAGGACGGCTGGGTTGAAGAGGTCAAACAGGCGACGGGCGGACGCGGCGCGGACGTGATCATCGACGGCAACGGCGGCCCTAACGCGGCCCACAATGTTGATTTGCTCGCGCCGCTGGGGCGGCTGGTCTACATCGGCGCGACCGCCGGCGACATGCCAGCTCCTGTCGATATCCCGACGCTGATCTTCAAGAACATCAGTGTCGCCGGCATGAACCTTGCGCCGATCGAAGACCCGCCCGGCAGCGCGACCGACCGCACCATCATCGATAACGTCGCCAACGGCGTGTGGCGCGTACCGGTGTCGGAAGAGGTCGCGCTCGAAAACGTCGCCGATTTGCACCGCCGGCTGGAGGCGCGCCAAGTGCGCGGCCGTGCGGTGATTCGCGTCGGCGGCGATCTTTCCTGAGCCCTCATGTTGAAGCTTGAAGGCCTGACGGCTCGCGGTCTTAACGCCATCGATCTCACCCTGGCCGACGGCGAGTGTCTGGTGGTGCGCGGCGCGTCCGGCGCCGGCAAAACGGTCTTGCTGCGCGCCATCGCCGATCTCGACGAAAACGGCGGCGACGCGGAAACGAGCCACGTACGCCGGTCTCAGGTATCCGCGCCTCGGTGGCGCCGCGACGTTGCCTATGTGCCCGCCGAGCCCGGCTGGTGGGCCGACACGGTCGACGCACACCTTACACCCGGTCGACACTGCACGGCGTTGCTGCACGATCTCGGCCTGACCGAAGACTGTCTGACGTGGCAAATCGCGCGACTGTCGACCGGTGAGCGCCAGCGCCTCGCGCTGATCCGCGCCCTTGAGGCGGAGCCCTCGGTCCTGCTGCTGGATGAACCGACGTCGGCGCTTGATGCCGCCGCGACGGACGCGGTGGAGCGCGTTATTCGGCGGCGGCTCGATGGCGGCGTCACGGCGGTGATCGTCAGTCACGACGCCGGACAAGCGCACCGGCTTGCGACACGCGTGGGAGATGTGGCCGATGGTCAGCTTACGGTGACCGCCGCAGGGAGTCAGCCGTGACGTACATCAGCCTCTCGACGGCCGATCTTGCTCTGGCGTCTTTGCTGATCGTCGCAAACGGAATCTTGTCTTTGCTTCTCGGGCTCAAACTTGAGCGCACACTTGCCATCTCCATGGCGCGTATGGTCGTGCAGCTCACACTTGTCGGTTTCATACTGAATTTGATTTTCGATCTGGCGTCGCCGCTGTGGACCGGACTCATCGCGCTTGTGATGGTGTTGTTCGCCGGGGTGGAGGTCGTGGCGCGGCAGGAACGCAAACTCTCGACGGTCGTGTCCTATGGGCTCGGCGCATCGGCGATGACGTTTTCGTCGGTGGTCGTCACTGTATTGGCGCTGACGACGCAGATCGGTCCTGACCCCTGGTATGATCCGCAATACGCAATTCCGCTGCTCGGCATGATTCTTGGCAACTCCATGACGGGGATCGCCCTTGGTCTCAACACACTGACCACGGGGATGTACCGCGACCGTGCCGCCATCGAAGCGCAGTTGTGTCTCGGCGCGACCCGGTGGCAGGCGAGTGGACCGGTGACGCGCAGCGCGATGCGCACGGGCATGATGCCAATGATCAACGCCATGGCGGCGGCTGGTGTCGTGTCCTTGCCAGGCATGATGACGGGCCAAATTCTTGCCGGCGTGCCGCCCACGGAAGCAGTGCGGTATCAAATTCTGATCATGTTTCTGATCGTCGGCGCGACCGGACTGGGTGTGCTCATGACCGTGTACGGCGGCTTGATAAAATTGACCGATTCGCGGGACCGTCTGCGTCTCGACCGGTTACAACGTGCGGACGATGAGTAAAAAAACCGCAAGCCCGCGCCGGGACACATGACGCACGTACGGGGTGCTTGCCACGTCTTCAAAATCCCGCTACGCCTCGAAACGGAGAGAAATTGAGGTGGGGACACTTGGGTGACGCCTGAAATTTTGGTGCTCGCGGCAACGGCCGCGTCTATTGGGTTCGTCCACACGCTGCTGGGCCCCGATCACTACCTGCCTTTCATCGTTATGGCCAAAGCGCGCGGTTGGACGCGCCGCAAGGCGCTCGCGGTGACCTCGCTGTGCGGGCTCGGCCACGTCGCCGGATCCGTCCTGCTGGGGACGGTCGGCATCGCGCTCGGTCTCGCGGTCGGCAATCTCGAAGCCATCGAAGCCGTACGCGGCGATTGGGCGGCCTGGGCGCTGATCGCTTTCGGTGTGACGTATCTGGCGTGGGGTTTGAAGCACGCCCACAAAAACAGGCCGCACAGCCACGTTCACCATCACGCCGACGGGACCGTGCACACACATGGCCATACGCACCACGCCGCACATGCGCACGTGCATCCGGCAAAGAGCGGCGCGGTTCTGACGCCGTGGGCGCTGTTTCTGATTTTCGTGCTGGGCCCGTGCGAGCCGCTGATCCCGCTCTTGATGTATCCGGCCGCGCAGGCGAGCTGGGGCGCAGTGATCGGCGTTGCGGCAGTCTTTGGCGCTGCAACCTTAGTGACCATGGTCGGTGCGGTTGCGCTCGCCTTGTTCGGGCTTGAGCGGGTGTCGTTCGCCCCAATGGCACGCTTCAGTCACGCCCTCGCGGGCGGTGCGGTCGCCATGTCCGGCGGCGCAATCGTATTCCTCGGTTTGTAGGATTCGTAGTTGATTTTATTAAAGCGAGGGCGGTTTTCCCGGACCGATTTCTTGCTATAAAGGACGATGGATAGAGAAGGAGGGATGTTGTGACACTTGGATGCCTTGCCACCAAAGGCAATCTTCGCGCGGAGATGACCGCCGACGAAAAAGCCTGGTTCGAAGAAGAGCTCAAAGAGCAGATCGAGCGCTACGAAACCATCGTCAAGCAGATGGAAGACATCACGGCTGACCGCGAGAAGTGGGTTGCCGACTTCCTGCACCGCGTGCAGACGCGCGGCTTCCACTGGCATGCGCATAATCGCCGGGTCATTCCTAAAGAGGAAATCCGCCCGCGCGACGGCCGCCCGCTGCAGGTGGTGTACTAACCCGACTTCGCACTCGATCGCATTTGAGATTCGGCGCCGCAGCCGCACAGGCATTTACCGGCGCCCCGTATAAGGAGACGCATTCATGGCCCGCCCACATATCGAACCGTTCGTTGATCGCGACGTCGGCTTCAAGAAGATGACGATGAAGGGCATGCCGAACGGCATTCAGTACAAGACCCTCAGCATGGACACCGACAACGGTGCCGTCACCATGACGGTGCAGTATGACGCCGGGTTCAAGCAGCCGCCGGGCTTTTGCTACAACGAAATGGAAGTCTTCATTCAGGAAGGCTCCCTCAAGGTCGGCGACCAGCTGTGCCAGAAGGGTCACTACTTCTTCATTCCGGCCGGCAAGGCGATGCCGGCGATGTCGTCCGACGATGGCTGCCTGGCGCTGGTATTCTACAACTACGGTCCGCCGAGCTTCGAAGAGTCCGACTCAAACCATGACGACTGCGACGAAAAGCATTTCGCCAGCGTCAACTCCTACGAGGGACTGGACTGGACCGGCAACGCGCTGTTCCCGGCCACGGCCCCTGGCTGCCTTCTCAAGATGCTGCACTACGACGAGAAGACCCACGGCATGACCTTCCTGTACTGCATGGTGCCCGGCTTCTGGCAGGACAACATCAGCTATCACGACTGCGCAGAGGAGGCCTATCACATCTGGGGCACATCCTGGATGATGCAGTTCGGTGATCTGCCGACCGGCGGTTACTTCTGGCGTCCGGCCTACATCAACCACGGCTGCTTCGCGTCCGAGCACGGCATCCTGGCAATTGGGCGTACGGATGGCGATCTGCACAACCACTTCCACCATGACCCGTACTCGAGCCCGCAGGAAAACGCGGAGCGCGCGGCGGCCCGTCTCGCCCGCCAAAAACCGGCCATGTACAAGTGGATCCTTACCCAGGAGCACAATCATCTGCCGCACGACTTCGAACACCCGCACGATCATGTCGATCCGATGGTCGCGGACACCGCCCAGATCATCAATCCGGACGGCAGCCACTGGCCGTAAGCGGCGGAAAACGTATTCCCAGGAAAAGCCCGGCCCTCCGACCGGGCTTTTTTTATGATCAGTGCCTGGGGTAGGCTTGAGGTCCGTAACGGGGAGAGGGCTCATGGTGCGCAAAACGCGCCCGATTTGGATCTGGTTTCACAAGTGGACGGCGCTGATTCTCGGTTTGTGGATCGTGTTGAACGGCCTGTCCGGTACCCTGCTGGTGTTTCAGCGGAAAATCGAAGCCAACCTCGATCTCGATCTCTACCGCACAGGACAGCCTTACGAGACCGCGGATTTCGCGGTAATGACCGAAGCGGTTGGCGCAGCGTACCCGGGCATGAGCTTTCATAAAGTTGAGCGGGATAATAAATACGCCGATGAGGCCTACCGCTTCACGTTGTCGCCCTACGGCGAACCGCAATCGTACTTCACCGACCTCGAAGTATTCGTCAAGCCGGTGACAGGCGAAATTCTCGGCGACCGCCCATGGCTGACCTTCATGAAAGCCACTCGCCTGTTCCATATGGAACTCTTGGCCGGCCACACCGGTGAGACGGTGATGGGCTATATGGCTATTTTTTTGACGATCAGTATTTTTGTGGGCGTGGTTTTGTGGTGGCCGAAGAACGGCAAGTACAAACGCGCACTGCAAGTGAAATCGGCCAGCGGGACGCCCCGCCTGATGCGCGATCTGCACAATGTCGCAGGCATGTATTTTCTGATCGTGCTCGGCATGGTGTGTATCACGGGACTGACCGTCGTATTTCCGCGTCAGGCACAGGCCGTGGTGGAATTGTTCTTGCCAACGCCGCCGACGCAGCCGTTTTCGGTGAGCGAGCCGACCGGCTCGCCGGTGTCTTTGGCCCGTGCCGCCGCAGCGGTCGAGGCAAGTTATCCGGGCGCGGTGCCGACGTTGATCGGCATGCCGTTGTCTGACCGTGGCACGTATTCCTTCAGGATCGAGCCGGCTGGGTTGGACTTCACGGTGTATACATCGGTCATCTACATCGATCAGTATACCGGCGAAATTGTTTCGGCGTTTGATCCGGTCACACAGTCGCCCACGCGGTCATTGATTGGGTTGTGGTCCATATACTCTCATAACGGCCAGATGTTCGGCATGGCCGGGCGCCTTCTTGTTTTCGGCTCGGGCATTGCCATTGCCGTGCTGTTCGGCAGCGGAATTTATATTTGGCTGCGCAAGCGCAAAACCACTTACGCCAAGCCTACGCATACTGCCAAGGCGACCCTGATTGACCGCGTTCCGGCGGAGTAGGCGGATGCCGGTGCCGCTTCCTCCCTTGTCGCAAAATTTGTCACGCTGCCAGGCGAGCGGCGATCTGCCCTGGCACGATGCAGCGGCTTATTGGCCAGGGGCTGAGGCGGGAAAAATTCTGCGCATGCTGGATGACGGATCCGTGCGAAGTGCCATCGTTCGGCTGGCGCCGTGGGCGCGGCGTGCCGCGGACGGCGCGTGCGATGCGACCGTTCAAGGTTACGTTCTCAGCGGCGCCGTTGTCATCGGGGATCAGGAGATCGGCCAAGGCGGCTTCTTCGTTGTTCCCACCGGCCAGCCATGGCCTGTGATCGGCGCGCGCAGCGCCGCCGAGCTTCTGTT
Organism: Rhodospirillaceae bacterium; assembly: GCA_038148375.1. Lineage (GTDB taxonomy): Bacteria > Pseudomonadota > Alphaproteobacteria > Rhodospirillales > Rhodospirillaceae > CAWUEX02. Next base: position 43,647 of record JAYQVH010000002.1, read on the forward strand.
GATTTTCGACAATCCAAAAACGGCGCAGCCGGTTGATGCCGAGGCGGTGGTGATCGCCGACACGGCCAAGGCCGAACCCATTGTCCCGGTTATTGACGGTGTTCGCCTGGAGGGCTTTGCGCGCCGTGTCCTGTGGGAAGACCCCAACACCGGCGCCGACACGCGCCTTCTGACCGTGCCAGCGGGCTTTGAAGGTAAAGGACCGAACTGGCATCCGGTGCACGAGGAAATCTTTTGTCTCGCCGGAGACATCGGTCCGGACGATACGCGTCTCATGACGCCGGGCACGTACCTGCACAATCCGGCCTTTGGCATTCATGGTTATCACGAACACTCTGTCGGCGGCGCGACAGTGCTCGAATGGCATGACGGCTTGTGGGCGATCAAATTTACCGATTGAAAACAGACAACGAAAAACGGCTCAGCAGCGGGGGGCTGTCTGAGCCGTTTCTCTATCTCGCGCGCGCCGAACAGCGTTCGGGGGTGAGGGGCTGTTGGCGGCAAGCGCGGAAGGCGAGGCCAGCCAAATACGCTAGCCGGTCGTCGGATTACTTCTTGCCAGAGGCAGGTTTGGCGGAAGTCTTGCCGGTCTTCTTAGAAGAAGGAGCCGCCGGTTTGATCGCCTGCTTTTTAACTTGAGCCATTGAAGAAATCTCCTGAGTGACTCGGCCGTTGAACAATTCATCGGCCATGAGGGAGATTAGACCGCAGGCTATAACATCGATCAAACGAATTATATTTGCATTTATTATCGGAATTTTCGATATAATGACGCCGAATCCGCAGAATTCAGCGCCGGAGGGGTTGCATGGATTTCGACCAAATTCGCACGTACCTGGAAGTCATCGAGACCGGCAGTTTCGTCGCGGCTGCAGAGGTGCTCAACGTCACGCAGTCGACCGTCAGCGCTCGCATCAAGGAACTCGAGTACCGCCTCGGCCAGTCGCTGTTCATCCGCCGCAAGTCCGGTGTGGTCCTGACCACCGCCGGCCGGCGCTTCCAGCCCCATGCCGCGACGTTGATGCACGTGCTGCAGCAGGCTCGGCACGACGTCGCGCTTTCACCGGAGACGCGGGCCCTGATTTCCGTCGGCGGCCAATACAGTTTATGGGAACGCATTCTCCAGCCGTGGCTCGGCCAGATCCGCCAGACGCTGCCCGACGTTGCCGTGCGCGCTGAAGTCGGCACGCCGGAAAGCCTGATGCGGCATCTCTCGGAAGGTCTGCTCGACTTCGCGGTGATGTACAGCCCGGAAGCCCGGCCTGGTTTTGACCTTGAGGTGTTGCTTGAGGAGACCGTGATTCTGGTCGCCACCAAACCGCGGCACCGGGGGCCGGTGGCGAAGGATTATGTGTTCGTCGATTGGGGGCCGGATTTCGAGATTTGGCACGCCGGCATGTTTCCATCTTTTTCGGCGCCAGAAGTGCGCGTCAGTCTGGGCACACTCGGCCTCAAGCACATCCTCGCGCACGGAGGCGCGGGCTATTTCACCGAGTCTCTGGCCGCGCCCCACCTCAAGACCAAGGAACTGCACCGCGTGCGCTCGGCGCCGACCTTCGTGCGTCCGGCACATATCATATATCCGACGGACACCGATGCGCCCGGAATCGGCGAGGCACTCGAACTCTTGCGCGACCTTGCCGAGGATGCTTAGCCCGACACGGCCATTGTGAGATCACGTTCCGGATAAGCGGCGCGCGCGGGTGGAGGCGACGGGCGCTTCCATGGCATAAATCGTTCAACGTTTCCGGAACACGCGAGACTCAGCATGCGCGACGCCGTCCCTTTTCTCGACACCAAGACCATGGATTGGGCCAAGCCCGGCCCGCCGGGGATCTACTCAAAATTACTGAGCCGCGATCCGGCAACCGGTGAACGTACCGCACTGAACCGGCTGGTGCCGGAAGACGGCATGAACCCGCCCGGCGCTGCGCATTATCATCACACCACGGAAGAACTGCTGATCGTCAAAGGCAAGATGTCCTTTGACAGCAAGGTCTGGCTGACGCCGCAGTCCTACTGTTTCCACCCGCCCGAAACGGTGCATGGATTCAAGAGCGCTGTGCCAGAGGAGTCGTGGTTCCTGTCGCGCATCGGCCGCGAGCTCGATTTCAATTTCGTCGATGAGCCTAAGCAGCTGTCACCCTACTATGTGTGCGAGACGCCGCCGGTCCGCGGCGTCGCCTACCATGCCAAACCGGGTGCCGAACGGTGGGAACAGGTCAGCAACGCGGAACGATTTGTCCTCAGCCTTCATCCGCAAACGGGAGAAGGATCGGTTCTTTTGCGCACACATGCGGGCTGGTCGTCTGGCACGGATGGTGAGCCGTTGAGCCGGTTCGAGGAACTCTATGTCCTGGAGGGGTCGCTTGCGTGCAGCGACGGCCGCACCTATGACGAAGGCTGCTATCAGTTCGAACCGCCAAGCACGCCGCGCCGCACACTCACATGTGCGGACACGGCGCTGATTTACTTGACGGTCGGGCCGCCGGCCGCGTGAGCGGCGAGCGGTTCATACGTTAGCTCTTGTCCTTCAGGGCTTGAGCTTCTTCCGGCGTGATATCGACAATCTGCTTAATCATGCAGGTGGTGCCGGCGCGCAGAACCCGCAGCGTGTCCTGAATGCACAGCTGATTAATTGATGTCGAGTAGCTGAACCCGCCCTCGATCTTCAGGCCGCTACAGCGGTTGAGCAAATCGATCCGCTTGAATTTGTTGCCGCGCATCTCGACCAGGATGGTCTGGTTGTCGATGACCGGGGTCTGGTCGATATCCTGCAAGCGAATGCACTGTTGGGTTTTACCCGTGCTTTCACCGGCGTCGCCTTCGTGACCGTCCGCCAATGCGGGGCCGGCCAGCATAAGCGCCAACGCGGCGGCTGATAGGTTCAGAGTCTTCATTGTGCTCTCCTTTCCGGTGTGGTGAGGCGCGGGGTGCGTTTGATCCTCGAAGCCTGACACCACAATTGCTTTGTGTCGTTCGGACCCGCGGTCGGCTGCAAAGGCGCCATGCCTGCACGGCCGCTTATCCAGTGTGCCGAACTCTGTTCCCGAAATACGGCAAAACTTTGAAGCGAATACACACCGAGAGTGCGATTTTACGATGAAGGCGTCAGGTAAAATCCGCGCGATTAACCATTGCGGCGCTGCGCTGACGGCAATTTTCCGCGGAATCCCGGCGCCGGGGACCTCGGCGGAGCCTCGCGTTTGGGTCCGTGTGACGAATCTGCAAGGCCGCCATGCGCGAACGGCATTGTGCTGGGCGGCATCAGAGGTAAGTTTCTTACCGGCCTGCCGCCAGACTGGCTTTGACCAGAGACCCGGACTTGGAGGAGCGCACCTATGACCACCCGCAACGTGATGCTGATCGGAATTGCAGCCGTAACCGTCATCGCCGGCGCCGCCGCACTTGAGCGGACTCACCCCGCGCCCGAATCTGACGAAGATAAGATCGCAGAGCTGTTCAATCCAGCGGCGCTGCAGAGTTCGATTTGCGGTACTGGCGCACCGCGTCAGACGCCATTGTTGCGCCAGGCGCTGTCCGTTGCGGGAGCGTCGACGGCACATGCCGCAACCACCGCAGACGATGAGGATGCGCTGCCGCCCCTCTATGACGATTTGGGGACGCTCGCTTTCCCGATCACGACCGGTGACCCCCTCGCGCAAGCTTATTTTGACCAGGGGATTCGGTTCGCCTACGCGTTTAATCATGCCGAGGCCGTGCGCTCGTTCCAGGCGGCACAGCGCATCGATCCAACCTGTGCCATGTGCGCATGGGGTGAAGCCTATGCGCTCGGTCCCAACATCAACGCGCCAATGGCCCCCGACGCTGTCGAGCAGGTGTTGGCGGCGGTCGACCGTGCGCAAGGCTTGTCCGCCACCTCCTCCCAGCGCGAACAGGCGCTGATCGCGGCGCTGGCGAAACGCTACGGCGAAGATGCCGCGCAGCGGCCCGCGCCGTTCAACCAGGCTTTTGCGACGGCGATGATCGATGTCCAGGCGCGGTTTCCCAAAGATCACGGCATCGCGCAGATCGCCGCAGACGCGATCATGAACGAAACGCCGTGGAAATACTGGCAGGCTGACGGTTTCACACCGCAGGGCCGAATCGGTCAGGCGATCGCCCTTGTCGAAGGCGTCCTGGCCGATGTGCCCACGCACGCCGGCGCGATCCATAGTTATATTCACCTGGTTGAGGCCTCGACGACGCCATCCCGGGCAGAGCCCTTCGCGGATGCCCTAAACGGTCTCATGCCGGGCGCGGGCCATATCGTCCATATGCCATCGCATATTTATTACCGCATCGGCCGTTATCTCGATTCACTGGAGACCAACATCAACGCGGTCGCCGTAGATGAGGCGTACTTCCGGCGTCCGGAAGCGATCGGCGGCGGCATGTATCAGTACGGCTACTATCCGCACAATGTGCATTTCGTGCTTGTCTCGGCGCAAATGGCCGGTGAGCGTGATCTCACGCTGGAATACGCCGCAAAGGTCGATGCCCTGCTGCCGCCCGAGATGGTCGATACCGCGCCGTGGGTGCACCCTGTAAAGGTTTCGCCTCTGTTCGCCTATGCCGAATTCGATACGCCTGAGAAAGTCCTGTCGCTGCCAAAACCAGGAGATGCCGCGCCCTATGTGCAGGCGATGTGGCACTACGTGCGGTCAGTGGCGTTCACACGTCTGGGCAATCTTGACGGTGCGTTGGCCGAGGTCGATGCCATTGCCGCGATTAACGACAGCGCTGATTTCCGCGGCCTCATCGCCGGTAACGTTCCGGCACCGACGCTATTGTCGATCGCGCAGCAGGTTGCGCTGGGTCGCATCGCTCAAGCCGAAGGTGATACGAGTCAGGCGATCACGCACTTCGAAGCCGGTGCCGATCTCCAGGATCTGGTCAATTACATGGAACCGCCGTACTGGTATTACCCGGTGCGTCAGTCGCTCGGCGCGGCGTATTTTGCCGCCGGCCGATTGGACGACGCGGAGCAGGCATTGAAAGAAAGCCTGATTGTCGCGCCGAACAATGGTCTGGCTCTGTTCGGTCTCGCCGAGGTGTATCGCGCCAAGGGCGATGAGGCCGCGGCAGCGCATACGGAAAACCTGCTGCTCAATGCCTGGGCCGGCGATGCCGGCGATCTCACATGGTCACGCCTTTAGGCCGGGCGCCCTAAGCTTCGTAGCGCCGCCACTGGGTGAGGTCACCGTCGCTGACGGCCATGCCGATCTGGTGCACGCTGCCGAGCTCGCTGTTTGCTCCCTCGCGTTCGTTCGAGCCAATGTAGTAAAGGCGGTAAGTACCGTCTTCCATTGGCACCACCCACGGGCAGCCGAGGCGGAAGTCCCACCGGCCGGACCCTTTGGGCGATTGCGCCAAGATCGATCCATTTTTTTGCGGCCCGTCGATGCGCCGCCAGTTGAGGCCATCGTCGGACAGGGCCAAGCCGATCTGCCGGTCCACTTCCGGGTTTGTGCCGACGTCCTGACACCCTTCGTAGACCATCGCCCATTGGCCGTCGGCTCTGAACACCTGACGGGTGGCGACGCCGTAGTCGTCAAATCGCCCCTTCGGCCCGGGCCCCAGAAGTGGCCCGCGTTTCTCCCAGGTGAGACCATCGGCGGACTCGGCCCAGGCCATGACATACCCCTGGTTGGGGTCTAACGTGTGATAGTACAGCCGCCAATTTGTCGCACTCATGCGGATGACCTGCGGCCAGGCCGCGAGGAAGGCATCGAACTCGCCGGGCGCGCCATTGCTCACGAGCGCGCCGTTGTAGGGGCCTTCGATCCGCGTCCAGTTGATACCGTCGCGCGAGATGGCTGCGCCGGAGCGCATCGGGAAACCTTTTGTCTCGAACCCGCGGGTGTTTGTGATTTTTTGATCGCCGCCGAAGTACCACATCCAAAACAAACCGTTATCGACGGTGACGCTGCCGAGACCGACGTGGCTGGAGTCGAATCGTTCAGGATCGGGATGCGGGTCGAGGACCGAGCCCATGACGCCGGGCCCTTTGACCCGTTCCCAATTGAGCCCATCGGCTGACTTGGCCAGCCCCACGCGCCCGGTTGGCAGAGTGATCATGCGATCGAAGGTGACATCTCGGCCGTAGTACCACATCCACCACCTCCCGGACTCGTCGCGGATGACCTTGGGGCAGGAGACGCGTTCGGAGTCCCACCAGCCTTCGGGGCCGGGACCGAAGATCAAGCCGGGACCTCCCGGAGATGATTGTGCGTCCGTGGTCATAGGAGTGTCCTTATGCGCGATTGAAAAACTCGAGAGCTGCCGCCGCCTTCATTTCGATGGCCCGCCCAACCAGTTTCATTTCTGCCAAGTCCGAAAGGGCGGCCATCTCTTCCGTACCGCGCTGCAAGTGCGGAGGGTCGCTCTCACCCGCCATGACCAGGGTCGGCACCTTGATCAGCGGCATGCGCTCTCGCGCCGGATAGCGGAACGCGGCGAGATATGGCTTGTGATAGGTGGTCAGTCCCTTGAGGACATCGACTGTATGGGCGTGCAGATGTTCGGTCGATCGCCCTGGATTGTTGAGTACGTGTTCCGGGTCGCGCATGAAGTACGGGAAGTAGAACGCCTGGTCGCGGACGAACTGATGCGCCCACAACAAATGCCCGCCGAATTGATCCGGTTTCACCGCCGGTGCATAGTTCTCAAGAATCTTCTGTTTCAAATCCGGGTCGTATTCGACAATACCATCGAGAACCACGCGCCGAACACGATCCGGATGGCGTCCGGCCATTTCGCAGCCGATCCGCCCGCCGGTGTGACTGCCGTAAAAGTCGATCTTTGCGATCCCCATAGCATCGAGAATGCGCACGATGCTGTCGGCGAAGTAAGTGATGTCAGGCTCGTCTTCTGCCGGAGCGGCAGAGTCGCCATTGCCAAGGGTATCCGGGGCGATAACGTAGCGCGTTTCTGAGAGCAGGCGGATGAGTGGTTCCATACCGCGGGCTGAGGCCGGCGATGGATGCACCACGTATATCGGAACTGTATCAGCCGAAGGTGTCCCGCAGGTACGAATGTGCACCTGTCCTTCCGTGATGCGCACAAAGGTACGGTCGATTTCCAGCTCACTCGCCATGATTAACCTATCTCTCCATCGTTATAGGATATGCCCAGCCTGGACACGCGCTGCCGGTTCGCCATACTTGCAATTGAACAACGTTTGCGGAAGCGCCAATTTAAAATCAGTTCAACGCGTTCATGCGTTTGGGAGAGTCGATTGCCAGCTTACGTATCGACGGAGACGCAAGACGGAGCGCGTTTTCAGGATTACTGGTCGAGTTTGCCGCGGGAGGGACTAACTCCGCATACACGGGATTTCTTGACAACTCCCGATCCGGCGTTGATTTCCCGTGTGCTGATACTCGAGGTAAACGACGACTTTCTCCTCGTGCGGTTCATGGGCACCAACCTGGTGTCGCTGATGGGCGTCGATGTTACCAATAAAGAGTTCGGCGCCGGATTGCCGGACTCCGTGAGAGCGACCTTTTTGTTCAATTGCCATGCTGTCATTGGTCAGCCCTGTGGGCTGCACGAAGTCACCGAGTTTGTCAGTGCGACCGGCCGCCCTTTTCGTATGGAAACGCTCATGCTGCCGCTGGCTGTGGACGAAGGCAAACCGCCGCGCATATGCTCATTCAGCGCTATTCTTGAGGAAGTGGAGACCGAAGAAAAGGACAGGCTGCGTTTTCACGCCAAGCGAGATGCGGCATGGTTCGATATCGGTTCAGGAGTTCCCGATGGGTCACCGCAGTATCCCCAAGCCTAGTCAGTCTCTGACGGTGATGTTTTCGACGCGTACGGTATCGGCGGCGGACCAATAGGCGCCGATCCGCGGGCCCAGACCCTCGAAGGACACGCCCTGCCAAAGAAAAATTCCCGGCGGATTTTCATGCTCGTGGCGCAGGACCGCGAATGTGCGGTCGCGCCGCTCCGCCAATGTTGCAGCGGACTGAGCGGCCTCAATAAGCGGCATGATCTCCGGGTCGCAATGGTAGGGATGGGTCCATGCGCAGGAGCGAATGCGATAGCCCGCGATCGGGTCGAATGTGTAGGTCGACATACCGAACGCCAGACTTGGCCAGCCGCCGCTGTACATGTATTCCAAGTAGCGCGGCAAGGTAGAGGCTCTGAGTTCCACGCGTACGCCAATCGCGGCTAAGTCCTGGGCGATCAATTGATACCAGTCTTGAGAGTTTGCATTACCGCCCGGCACCACCAACGTAGGCATATCGAACCCGCCGGCGTAGCCGGCCTCTGCCAGCAGTTTCCGCGCGCGCTCGGGATCGTAGGCGTAGGGCTGCAGATCCGTGTTAACGCCGAATGACATGCTATGTGCGATTTGGCTGGCCGGCGGAACGGCGCCGTCGAGGAAGGCGTCGATAATCCGTTGTTTGTTGACGGCGTGGTTGAGTGCGTGGCGCACGCGCACATCCTGCAACGGGCTGTCCTTCACAGTAATAAAAGCGAGAAAGTTCACGCCAGGTTCGGGGCGCACCCACATTCGTCCGCCCACGCCCTCGATCAAGTCTTTGTCCTCCGGCGCCAGGCCGAAGGCGACGTCGAGTGATCCCGACAATATTCCCTGGCGCCGGGTTGCGCCGTCTGCCAACTGGAGGATTTCTAGGCCGTCGAGTGCTGGTGCGCGCCACGAACCCTTGAACGCTGTCATGCGTACATTCGCTTCGCCCCATTCCATGGCGTGAAAGGGTCCTGTCCCCACAGGTGCCAGAGCAAAGCCGTCGAGACCGGCATCGCTCAGTGCCGCCGGCGCAGGGATTCGCAGTGCCGACATGTATTGTGCAAACAAGGCGTTCGGTTGGGCCAGCGTGAACGCCACTTTGAAGTCGCCCTGCGCCGAAACGCCGGTGACGCCCAGACGTTTGAACGTCGTGCCCAGCGAGGTTCCGGCGGCATCGCCCTGCAAGACCTCAGCCGCGGCCACGACCGCGCGCGCGTCGAACGGTTCACCGTTGGAGAAGGCCACGCCCTCGCGCAACTGAAACACCCACGTCAGGGGCGTATCGGCCTGCCAGGACACAGCCAGGGCCGGTTCAATATCGCCGCTTGCGCCAATGAGGGTGAGGCCGTCAAAAACCGCGTCCAGTGGCAGCGCCGTTGCAAGATTAAACGAGCCGTAAGGTGAGCCCAGTCCGGCGGGCAAGGTCTGAACACCAACGCGAATAGACCCATTCGCCGCCGCCGGACCTAAACCGGACAGCGGCAAATTCGTTATAACAACTAGCCATATAAACAGGCGCAAAGTCAGTGACATGACGTCAGCCTAAACATCTGGTTGTCGTCAGGTAAAAAAATACGCACTCTAAGTCTGGAAATTTGGCAGGCGTTCCGTTAGGCAACCGGTACCTTCCTTTTTCATGACGCGTTCCGGTGCCCATGTCCGCTCGGCGCAATCTCATTGCGAATATTTCTATTGCGATTGTCGCGACAACGCAGGCCGTTGCACAGCCGAATGTCGAGGAAATCACCGTCACAGGTTCCTATGTGAAACGCGACCTCGCGGATGGCGGCGCGCCGCTGGTCGTGGTAACCGCGGATGATCTGGTCAACTTCGGCCTGTCCGGTGTTGGCGACTTCATCAGTTTCTTGCCGTTCAATTCGGGCTCGGAATTCAACGCTGACGTGTTCACGCAGAATCTGTCAGCGGGAACTTCCAACTTCAATCTGCGCGGTTTGGGGCTGAATTCGACACTGGTGCTGTTGAATGGCCGGCGTCAGACGGTTTCTGGCGGTGTTGCCGACGACGGATCGACGTTTGTCGATATCAATGCATTGGTTCCCCTGAACGCCGTCGAGCGAATTGAGGTTCTTAAAGATGGCGCGGCGGCGCTGTACGGCACCGACGCGGTCGCCGGAGTTGTCAACGTCATCACCCGCACCGATCTGCAAGGGTGGGAAGCCGAAGGTGAATACCGCACGACGACGAGATCATCTCAGGAAGACGCGATTGTCCGTGCAGCTTACGGCTGGGAGTCCGACCGCCTATCCATGCTGGCCGCGGGAAGCTACCTGCGCCGCTCGTGGCTGCCGTCGCCGGAGCGGGATTTCACTGCGGGCAAGGGCTTGTCATCTTTCGGGCAGCCTGGGTCTTTCATTTTGCTCGCCCCGTCATCATCCTTTCCAGACGCGCCGTTTGGTTTGATGCCACCGCAAAGTGTAATTGATCCGGATTGCGCAGCCGCCGGAGGGCAGCCGAGAGAGGTTGTGTCCGGTTCGGGGCTCGGCAACTGCATCTTTGACTTTACCCCGTACTATCATTTGGTGCCGCGTGAGCGACGGTGGATCGGTTATGCCTCGGCGACGTACGCTGCCGGTGACGTCGAGGTGTTTGGCGACGCGGGATATGCTTCCACGTCGGTCGAACGCGGCACGTCGCCGTCGTTCCCGATCCTTAATCTGGTCACGGTGCCGGCCAACAATCCCGGCAATGTATTCAACACACCAGCGTTGTTTCTGGGGCGGCCGTTAGGCGCGGACGCGCCGGTCAATTTGGTTACCCACGACTCCGATACTTGGCGGGTGACCGGCGGCGGCCGTGGCGATGCCGGTGGCGGCTGGAGTTGGGAAGTTTCAGCGTCGTTCAGCGCCAACGAACACATCGTCCGTATAGCCAACGCGCTGTCGGACCGTTTCAACGCCGCGCTAAACGGTCAGGGAGGGCCCAATAACAACCAGTTCTTCAATCCGTTCGGTTCCGCAGCGCTGTCGCAGCCAGGCGACCCGACGTACAACGACCCGGCCGTGATCGAGGATTTTCTGTCCACGGCAATGTACGACTACGAAACATCGCTTCTCGTGTTCGAAAGCCGCGTTACCGGAAGCGTGGCCGAACTGGCGCACGGTCCTGTGGCGGTCGCCCTCGGAGCCCAGGCGCGGCGGGAAAAAATCACCGGCGACCTCGACGATCAATTCAATGCCGAAAACTATCTGTTTCTGATTGGCGGCCCCGACTTTGCGGGCAACCGCACCGTCTTGGCTGCCTATGCGGAGGCCAACATTCCTTTGAGCGCAAAGGCGGATGCTCAATTGGCGCTACGGCATGAAAACTATGAAGGCGGCATTGCGTCGACCGACCCGAAGATCTCTCTGTCGTGGCGCCCCATCGATTGGTTGACGGGCCGCGCTTCTTTCGGCACCGCGTTCCGCGCGCCCAGCGTGTTTCAAAGATTCTCGTCCCAGACGGTGCTGTCCAACATTTCAGATCCCGTCACCGGTTCGGTCGTGTTCCGCGGCGTGCGCACCGTCGGCAGTGACGACCTGAAGCCGGAACAAGCGGATGTCTGGAACGTTGGAGTCCGTATCGAGCCGCGAGACGGGTTGAGTTTCGATCTGGATTACTGGCGCTTCGACTACTCGAACATCATCGTCAAGGAGAACGCTCAGGCTATTGTCGATGCCAATCCGTTCGACCCAAAGATCATCCGTGAAGCGGGGCAAATCCTTAGGATCGATACGAATTACGTCAATACGCCCTCGGTCCAGACGGATGGCGTTGACATTGCGGCCGCGTATTCAATCGACTCCAGTGCGGGACATCGGTGGTCGTTTGGCGCGGACCTGACCTACATCCATCGATATACGATTCAGACCGCGCCCGGTGGGCCGAAGCAGGACGTGGCCGGTAGCCGCAACTTCAGAACGTTCGCCCGTTCCCTGCCGAGGTGGCGCAGCACGATAAGCGCCGCATGGGCAGCGGATAGGTTCGCCGCCGCCGCGACCGTGAGAACGATCTCCAGTTATCAGGATGACCAGAATGGGGTGCCGGTCGACAGTCACATCACAGTCGATGGGCAGGTCTCATATGACTTCGAGGGTCCGATCCTGACACTCGGCGTGATTAACGCACTCGATCAAGATCCGCCGGATGTGAACACCTCTGTCGGATTCGATTCCAAGGTGCATGATCCGCGCGGCCGGGTTGTCTACCTCCGCCTCTCGTCCGCGTTCTAGGACATTTCGGCGATTACATATGCTAGCTCTCCGGTGTCGGCGGCAGTCTTGCGTGCCTGGCTTAAAGCCTCGTCGGCGGCATGCAGAACAGTATCAGGGGTATCGCCGTGCTTGGGATGAAGGGCGACGCCGGCCGCCGCCGACACGTCGAAGGATTTTCCGTCGACACGTACCGGCACTTTAAAGCCCAAGATCAGTTTCTTGACGATGATCAGCGCGTTCTCGTCGTCGCCGAAGTTTTCGATCAGGCAACCGAACTCATCGCTGCCAAACCGTGCCACCATGTCGGCTTTGCGGATGCTCGACTTCAGGCGGTTGGCGACGGCCATGAGAACTTGATCACCCACTGCGTGGCCATGTTCTTCGTTGATCCGCTCGAACCTTTGCAGATCGAGACACACAACGCAGACCGAATACTCCGTTCTCTCGGCGCGGAACAGCGCTTGTTGGAGCCGGTCGGAAAATGCCTGCCGATTCAAAGCGCCCGTAAGCCTGTCATATTGAATCGAGTACTTGAGGTCCGCCGTCTCGCGCGCAGCGCTGACGGTATAGCGAATGGCCCGTTCCAAGACCTCACCGGAAAGAGACCGTATATCGATGAAGAACGCGGCGCCGCGCCGCTGGCATTCTTCGTCCAGGTCCATGTCGTTCGAGTCCGCCAGCACGATCACCGGCGGCGGCGACGGCAGTTTGATGGCGCGGTCGATGAAGTCGAAGGCGGAAGTGCCGTCTTCAAGTGAAGTATGAACCAGGCACACGCTCACCGGGCCGGTGCGTAATATGTCCATCGCGTCGTGCAATCCTGACGCGCGGGAAACTAAATTTGCCGTGAAGCCGGTATCAAGAAGCGTGTTTTCCACCAGCCGTGCCTGCGCCGTGCCCGGCATCGCCAGAAGCATGGAGAGTTTACTGCGGTTCGGAACGGTCGCCATACGGAGTTAAGCCTAACTATTTTTGTAGAAACGCTTTGCGCGCGGAAACGGCTTCAGCAAATGCGCCGGACAATTGGCTTTGATCCGCATCGGCAAAGGCGGATGCTTTGTGAAGCGCAGTTGCGGTCGCGTTGATGGCTTCCTTGACCATGCGCACGGTAACAGCCGGCATCTCCAAAGTCTTGCGCGCCAAGCGCTCGGCAGAGTTCGCGGCATCGCCGGGCGCCGACAACTCATCGACGACTCCCCAGTCTAAAGCCTGATCGGCGGGCATGCGCTCGCACAACAGGCAAATACGCTTTGCTCTCGCCGGCCCGACCAGGGTGATCAAACGCGGTAGGGCGCCCCACTGTAGGTTGAGCCCAATCTTAACTTCGGGCACTTGGAGGAAAGCGGTTTCCGACATAACGCGAAAGTCGCAAGCCAATGCCAACGCGCAGCCGGCGCCAATGGCAAGACCCTCCATCGCCGCCACGGTCACTTGCGGCATGTCCTCCCAGGCCTGACACAGGCGCACGCCGCGATAGAAGATCTCCCGCTTTTCCAGATCCGACATTTCGTCCTGCACCCACATGCGCGGGTCTTTGAGGTCAATTCCCGCTGAAAAAACCGAGTCGGCACCGGTTAGGACGACGGCGTGCACGTCCAGGTCGGACTGAAAGGCGCGCGCCGCATCGGTCAGCGCCAGGATTGTGTCCTGATCGAACGCGTTCAGGCTTCCTTTGCGGTCAAAGGTGACCTGGGCAAAAGGCGGATCCCGTTTCACGGTAACGCTGTTAGAGGACATAGCTTTTCCTTTCGTGGGGCCGTAAATTCGCTGCAGGAGACAGGGGCTTGCTTCAATAAATAGACTAACGCCCGGGGGACAAGGATATGAACTCTTTGCTGCAGGACATTGCCAGTTCGACCGTGTTCGCGGTGATCGAACTTCTTGTGTTTCTGTTTGTTTTGACGTTCGGCATCGGATTGGTCGCGATTCTCGTCTTATATGTTATCGACAAGACACAAACGACCCATGCCATCCGTCGTAATTATCCGGTCATAGGGCGGTTTCGCTACCTGTTCGAAGAACTTGGTGAGTATTTCCGCCAATACTTTTTCGCCATGGACCGCGAGGAGATGCCCTTTAACCGGGCGCAGCGTTCGTGGGTGTACCGCGCCGCCAAAGGCGTAGACACGACAACCGCGTTCGGTTCGACACGGGATATCCGCGGTATTGGCAGCATCTTTTTCGTCAACACGCCCTATCCGACTCTCGACTCCGACGCGGTCGAACCGGCCAGCGTGACGATCGGACCCCATGCCCGGAAACCCTATACGACGAAATGGCTGTTCAATGTGTCCGGCATGAGCTACGGCGCAATCTCGAATCCGGCAGTGCGGGCCCTCTCGAACGGCGCGCGGATGGCGGGATGCTGGCTCAACACCGGCGAAGGCGGTCTGTCCCCCTATCATCTCGAAGGCGGCGCTGACATCGTATTTCAAATCGGCACGGCCAAATACGGGGTCTGCAATGAACAGGGCGGGCTCGACGACGAACGGCTGAAGGCCATCGCCGCGCACGAACAGGTCCGCATGTTTGAACTCAAGCTGAGCCAAGGCGCGAAGCCCGGCAAGGGCGGAATTTTGCCTGCCGGTAAGGTGACGGCAGAGATCGCACAAATCCGTGGCATTGCAGTTGGCAAATCGTCAATAAGCCCGAACCGTCATCCTGAAATCGACAGTGTCGACGATCTACTCGATATGCTCGAGCACATCCGCGAGGTCACCGGCAAGCCCGTCGGCTTTAAGATGGTGATCGGCAATTACGATTGGCTGGACGAGTTATGCCGCGCAATCGTTACCCGAGGCCACGCGCGGGCTCCGGATTTCGTCACCATCGACAGTTCGGATGGCGGTACCGGCGCTGCTCCGCCGGCGCTGATGGATTACATGGGCCTGCCTCTTTCCGAGAGCTTGCCGGTCATGGTCGACAAATTGACCGAATATGGACTCAAAGACCGCATCAAGGTCATCGCCAGCGGTAAGCTGATCAATCCCGCGGAAGCGGCGTGGGCGCTATGCGCTGGCGCGGACTTCATTGCTTCGGCGCGCGGGTTCATGTTTGCGCTCGGGTGTATTCAGGCACTGCAATGCAATAAGAACACGTGCCCAACGGGCATTACGACTCACGACAAGCGCCTTCAACGCGGGCTCGATCCCGTTGATAAGGCTGAGCGTGTGCGCCGATACGCGGAGTCCATCGTCTATGAAGTGGGTGTAATCGCCCACTCCTGTGGTGTATCAGAACCGCGGCAACTCAAGCGTTTCCATGCGCGAATCGTAACCGAAAGCGGCCGTTCGCGCGGATTCGACGAAATCTTTCCGTTGCCGCCGTTGCGCGAAGACCTGCAAGCCGCGCAGTAGCCGCCGGCGTCAGACATAAACGAGGGAGAGCCCGCGTGGCCAAGACACTCTACGACAACATCTGGAACGCTCATGTCGTCGAACAGACCGAAACCGGCGAATGCCTGATCTATATTGACCGCCACCTCGTGCAGGAAGTTTCGAGCCCGCAGGCCTTTCAGGGATTGCGCGATGCGGGGCGTACCGTGCACCGGCCCACTGCATCTCTGGCGATGCCCGACCACGCCATGCCCACCACGCCTGACCGGTTGACCAAAATCGACGACGAGGAAGCACGCATTCAGCTCGCCGCGCTCATCGACAATACCAACGAATTCGAGGTCCCGTATATCCAGCTCGACGACCGGCGCCAGGGCATCGTTCACATCGTCGGACCGGAGCAAGGCTTTACTCTTCCGGGCACGACATTGGTTTGCGGCGATTCTCATACGTCGACTCACGGCGCGCTTGGTGCGCTCGCTTTTGGCATCGGTACGTCTGAAATCGAGCACGTGTTGGCGACGCAGTGTCACATCATGCGGAAGTCGAAAACCATGCGCGTGTCCGTCAACGGTTCGCTGCCCTTGGGGGTCACGGCCAAGGACATGGCTCTGGCCATCATCGCTGAACTGGGTACCGCTGGCGGTACCGGTTACGCCATCGAATACGCCGGTGAGGCGGTGCGCGCGCTTTCCATCGAAGGCCGCATGACGCTGTGCAATTTAACTATCGAAGCCGGCGCCCGTACCGGCATGGTTGCGCCCGATGAAACCACGTTCGCGTATGTCAAAGGCCGGCCCTTCGCGCCCAAGGGCGAAGACTGGGACAACGCCGTCGCGTACTGGAAGTCATTGGTGTCCGCACCGGATGCCGTTTTTGACAAGGAAATCACGTTGAATGCGGCGGACATCGCGCCGCGTGTGACTTGGGGTACGAGTCCTGAAGACTCCGCACCGATCACAGCGGTTATTCCCGATCCGTCCGAATACGCAGATCCCGATAAGCGTAAGGCCGTTGAACGGTCTCTCGAGTACATGGACTTGAAGCCGGGTACGGCGCTGTCAGACGTGGCGATCGACCGGGTGTTTATCGGTTCGTGTACCAACAGCCGTATCGAGGACATTCGCGCCGCCGCCGCCGTGGCCAAGGGCCGCAAGGTCGCCGACGGGGTCAGTGCGATGGTCGTGCCGGGATCCGGACTGGTCAAAGCGCAGGCCGAAGAGGAAGGTCTCGATGAGATTCTTAAGGCCGCCGGGTTCGACTGGCGTGAGCCCGGATGCTCCATGTGTGTGGGGATTAATCCGGACCGGCTAGAGCCCGGAGAGCGGTGCGCGTCGACGTCCAACCGCAATTTCGAAGGTCGCCAAGGGCGCGGCGGACGTACGCATCTGGTTAGCCCGGCCATGGCGGCGGCGGCCGCCGTGATGGGGCGTTTGACCGACGTCCGCGGTTTGACGGCGGGAGAATAGGGCTGATTTCCTGACATTTTCCGGTCCAGGACCGTGTTCGGGGCCATTCTTTTTCGCAAAGTGTGGTAGAACGCTGGTGGGCGAGAAAGGGGTAACCGTCTGAAATGGCTGGGCAAAGCGTGTCCATCGCCGCTTCTCCCCAAGACTTCGGGGTTGGTTCGAAACCATGATCAAGCTGAGCAAGACCTTCCTGCGTGGAGCTTATACGCCGCTGATCACGACCTTTAACGGTTGGAAGGTCGACTACGACGAGTTCGCCCGCTTTGTCGATTGGCAGATTCGCAATGGAGCCGATGGCCTGGTCGTCGGCGGAACGTCCGGTGAGCCGATGTCCCTGACCGTCACCGAACGGCAAAACCTGTTGCGCATCGCCACGTCGGTTGCTCGCCACCGCGTGCCCGTTGTCGCCCATACCGGCGCGGCATCGCTCGCTGATTCCTGGGCGTTGACGGAACACGCTGAGCAGGTCGGCGCTGATGCGGTGATGCTGATGATGCCGCCCTTCGTCAAGCCGCCGCAGCGCGGACTGCGTTCATTCGTTCAATACCTCGCGCGCGGTACGTCTCGCCCGATCTTGATGTATCAAATTCCAAGTCGCACAGCTTCGACGCTGGAGATCGAAACGCTCGAAAAGATATGCGAGAAGGTGCCTTTTGTCGTCGGGATGAAGCAGTCATCCGACGACGACGCGTACACGGCGGAGGTGGCTGAGCGCATGGGCCCGGACTTCCGGATGTTCATGGGCCTGCCAGAAATCGCGTGCGAGAAAATTCCCAATCAGGCGGGCGGCCTCATCGTCGCAATCGCAAATATCGTGCCGGGAAAAATCGCTGAGATTTGTGAGCACGCTGCAAACGGAGACGCAGTGGAAGCGGCATCCCTGAAAGCCGATATCACGGACCTCAATGATGCGGCCTTCCGCGACACCAGCCCGATCGGCGTGAAATACATGGCTTGGAAAATGGGTCTCATTCCGTCAGGTGAATGCCGTCTGCCACTGGTACCGCCGCGTGCAGAAGACATTGAGGTCATGGACGCCGCGCTCGAAAACGCCGGTCTCTTGTGAGAATTGCGCAACCAGCGCCAACGTCAAATCAAACGATAGGAACATGCAATGGGGAAGACGATCAGTTTAACCGCGTCCGATGGTCACAGCTTCGAAGCCTACGAAGCAAAGCCCGATGGAGATATCAAGGCCGGCTTGGTCGTGATTCAGGAAATTTTCGGCGTTAACGATCACATGAAGGAAGTCACTGACGAATTCGCCGAACACGGCTATTGGGCCGTGTGCCCCGCGTTCTTTGATCGCGTGCAGCCCGGTATGGTGCTCTCTTATTCCGACATGGGCGCAGGTCGCGATGCGGTCGGAAAAATCAGCGATGATATGGTCATTGCAGACATCAATGCGGCTGCGGATCATGTTCGTTCGGCCGGCAAGGTCGGTGTCATCGGCTACTGCTGGGGCGGCGCAATGGCCTTCCTCGGCGCCAGTAAAGCAAAAGTCGATTGCGGTGTGTCCTACTACGGCACGCGCATCATCCAATACAGCCCGGAGATGAAACCGGTGGTGCCGATGCAGTACCATTACGGAGAGACCGACAAATCCTTCCCGATGGATGCTGTTAAGAAGGTGATGGACGAACAACCTGAGGGCGAACACTTCGTCTACCCTGACGCCGATCATGGTTTTAGCTGCACCGACCGGCCGCAATACAACGCGGACGCCACGGCACTGGCACTAAAACGTTCGCTGGCGTTTTTCGAGGCCAATCTGTAGCGCGGCCCTGGCGCCCGCCACGTGCCCGAACTCGACACAGTCACTTTACTCGTTATCGCAGCTGGATTTGCCGTTGGCGGCTTAGCCAAGGGTACATTCGGTCTGGGCATGCCATTGTTGGCCATGCCCGTGCTTGTGACGGTACTGCCGTATCAGATTGCGGTGTCGCTGTTTCTGGTGCCGAACTTCACTGCCAATTTTCAGCAGGCTGTGCGAAAGGGTCTGTGGCGGCAGAACCTTAAGCGATTCTTCTGGCTGCTGGCTGCCATGCTCGTGACGATACCTTTCGTCGTGCAAATTCTCGTGCGCATCGAGCAGGAGACCGGCCTCCTCATTCTCGGCCTAATATCGCTGGTGTTTGTCGCCACACAAGTCATGCCTGTGAAGCTGTCGATCCCGGCGGCATGGGAGAAAATCGGCAATCCGGTGACCGGGGTGCTGGCAGGCATCCTGTGCGGTCTGTCCGGACTCTACGGGCCGATTCTCATCGTTTATCTTATGGGTCTGCGTGTGCCTAAGGACGAATTCGTCTCAGCTCTGGCGCTGATGTATTTCCTCGGCTCGTTTCCACTCTACGGCAGCCTTGCTTACGAAGGAGTTCTGACGACCGACGTTGCCGCCGTCAGCGTCGTCGGTGCGGTGATCATCGGATTGATGATTGTCGTCGGTCAGAAAATCCGCGATCGCATGGAAGAGGAGCGCTACCGCAAGCTGCTGTTGACCCTGCTCTTCCTGATCGGTTGCGACCTGCTGCGCCGGTCGCTGATGTAGCCAATTAGGCTGCTGCTGGCGTCGCCGCTGGACCGGCGCCCGACCGGCGCTGCTCGTTGCGGCGCGACGGGAACGGGTCGAACCAGTACGCGGATGGCTCGCGTACAAGCAGCATGTAAAGGAGAAACTGGTCAAAAATCGAAATGTACCAGAACAAATTTTCCTGAAAAACGGCATCGACCAGAATCGGCGCCAGGAAAATTAGAATCGCCGGTTTACGCGCCGTGCGCGATACGATGAAAGCGCCGAGTGTCAGCGCGAGAAACAGCCCGTGCGTCGCCAACAGCGACATGTATGAGCTGTGCGGATACTGACCGGTCGAGAGAATCAGGCGTTCGGAGTAGTTGCCGAAGAACAAATGACCGTCAATGAAGTCGGTGGTTTCCTCCCACAGGTCAGCGCGGCCGGATAATTGTTCGATGACGATATCGAAGGAAATATCACCCAGCGATGCCGCCGTCTCGCGGGTAAACTGGCCGATGATCTGGGTCGCATAAAATCCCAGCACGGAGAGGATCACAGCGCTGGCAAAGGTGTGGCGAAATTTCCAGCCGTTGCGCCGCAGATCAAGTATCAGCAGAATCCCGATCAGCAGCCCAAACGCCAGAAGGCCGGACCGCTTGAAGTTCAGCACGGCGGCTCCGGCGAGCAAGAACGTCAGCAGCCAGCGCGTGCGGCCCCTAAGGTCCAGCATGAATGTCAGCACCAGGGCGAGCAGGATTTTCGCGCCTGCTATGGTTGACGTTGCCGACAGGCCCATCGGACGGATGAAGTATAGCAACTCCATGTCCTGCACATTGCGGCTGAATTCGAACTCCGTCGTCGTCGTTACAATTTGCTGCTGCGGAAAGAAAAACCGCACACCCATCGCAAACTGGATGTAGATGCAGACCACTTCGACAATGAGGAACAGCAGAACAATTTTCCACACCGTGTCGTTCAGAGTGCGGGCGGCTAAATAGCCAGCCAGCAAGATTACGGCGCCGAGCAGTCCGTTGTTGACCAGGAGTGAATCTGGGAATTGCTGATCAACCAGAATGCCCAGCAAGGCATTCAAGCCAACGCCGATGCCGAAGACAAAGTACAAGCGGTCGCGTCGTTGAAAGCCGGGATCGAAGACAAGGATGGAAAACAGGGCAAAAACGATCAGCGCCGCATTCGGCACGACGAACGTCGTGGGTAGAAATAGCAGAAACGCCTGCGTGAAGCGCAGCGGTGAGGGAATCATGGTTGCTGCGCCGCCCCGTAGTTCTACGCCGCCGCTGTAACCGGCTCAGAGTGTTTCGGCGCGGACTTTGTCGCGGTCGAGAAGCCGGCCCAAATGAACAGCAGGCCGACGAATTCGCCGATATACAGGGCTTCGATGATTCCCATCTTCGCCATGGTGCCGCCGATTCCCGGCAGAATGGCGCCAAAAGCGATCAGCGCATTGCCCGTGGCTCGGTATCCTGCGCCGGGATCAGTTCTCTTGGCGAATTTGACGGCGCTCCATATCGCGCCGCCGATTAAAAAGACCACGGCATAGCCATTAATGACCGGCTTCATTGCCCGCACCCACGTCCATTCGAGCAGCGAACCCGTCGGACGATGGGCTTCGAACGCAGCCATATCAACCGGAGAAAGGATGACCAAGATCGAGACGATGGCGATAAAGGGCAGCGATATGCCGGTCAGGATGTTCGCGGTCTTGCGGTGCGCAAGGAGATACACACTGCCCTGCGCGAGCGGGTAGCCACCCAGCAGCGCACCGGCAATGTACCAGGCCTTGGTAAGGAAGATGGTGTTGCCGAACAGCGTGACGCTGGCCTCGAGACCTGTCCCGATGCCGTACGCTATAACACCGGCACACCACCACAAAAGATGTGGCCCGGTGCGGCGGCGATTCCAGCGGTTGAAAAGCACCACGGCAAACACTGCCGCAAAGCACGTGGTCAGGATGGGAATGTAGTGGACAAGCTGAACCTGGCTTTCCCCGGTCATTGCGTTCCCCTTCGAATTTTCATTGGTCTCAGGTCGAAAGCGTTAGGTTGACAATGAAGTCGCATATTTGCGGCAAAGGGGTCAATCATTGGGCCGGCACCGGGCACGGAAAAGCACCGGTTTATCCTCGTCAGGGGACACGCAAGGGTCTCAGGTCTGGTCAGTCGTCCTCAGCGCCCTCGCGCCGGGCCATGATTTCGTCAAAACGCGGCATTGTGGCGTGGCCCTCCGCGGCGACCCCTTTGCCGCCGAGGACAACCGCAATTGTTTCCCACAAAATGCGAAGGTCCAGCGCGAATGACTGGGTGTCGACGTAGGTTATGTCGAAATCAAATTTGTCTTCCCATGTGAGTGCGTTCCGCCCACGCACCTGTGCCAGGCCGGTGATCCCCGGCCGGACGTCGTGCCGCCGCGCCTGTTCGGCGGAATAGTAGGGTAGATATTCCATTAGCAGCGGCCGGGGTCCGACCAGACTCATGTCGCCGATCAGGACGTTAAACAGTTCGGGTAATTCATCGAGTGACGTCTTGCGCAGGAATTGGCCGAGTGGCGTCAGGCGGTCCGAGTCCGCGAGCAGAGCGCCCGATGTGTCCGTGCTCTGCGACATCGTGCGGAACTTAAGCAACGTAAACGGCCGGCCTTTCTGTCCCGGCCGCTGCTGCGCAAAAAACACGGGACGTCCCATCTTGATCAGGATGGCGATCGATATCCCAACCAACACAGGCGACAGAACGGCCAGACCGATCGCCGATGCGGCGATGTCGAAGACGCGCTTTAGCGCGCGTGATCGACTGCGCCGCTTCTTAGCCGCTGGTTCAGTCGCGACGACCTGTTCAAGGACGGTGCGCAGTTCTCCTGCCAGTTTGTCGCGATTAAAGCGGCTGTCCGCCAGGGCGGCGGCTTGCTCACGCGCGCGCAACAGGCCGTCTCCGTCGTCAAGAAACTCGGCTAATTCCTGTGCGGCTTGCACCGGATCGCCGGGGGGCAGAACCACGCCGGCGCCGCGCGACTCAATCAACTCGGCCTGCCAGCCGCCGTAGTTGACGGCGATAGGCCGCCCCGCCGCCAGTGCATCAAACACCTTGTTGGCCGAGTTATGGCGCATCTCGGGAAGGTCGCGGAACAGGGACACGGCGATGGTCGACGCGCTGAGCACCTCGGGCATGTCAGACTTCGGGCACGGCGGTACCATCCAGAGGTTTTCGTCAAGCACGCCACGGTGTCGGGCCAACTCTTTAACTGTGTCGTGCTCCGCGCCGTCACCGCAGATGAGAAATTTCACGTCCGGTTTTAAGGTGCGCATCGCCTCGGCGACCTCAACGAGGTACGATACGCCGTTGATGTGCCCCAGCGTCCCGGCGTAAGTCACCAGCGGGCCGGCGGACAGATGGGGGTGCCGGTAAAGAAACGATTCACCAAGATCGGCGGGAACGCGGAATAGGTGGGTGTCACTCGCATTGGGAATCATAGTCACGGACTCCTCGCTGACACCGTTGCTGACGATGCCATCCTTCATGCCCGGAGATAGGGCGATGACATGACTGGAGACCGCGTAGGCAAAACGCTCGAGCCGCCGCGCGAGCCACTTCGCGACCGGATTTTTGAGGGCGCCGACAGCGATCGGCAAGTCCGGCCAGAGGTCTCGAACCTCGAACACCATCGGCGCTGCTTTGACGCGGCTTGTGATGAATCCGGGGAAAACAATGGTCAGTGGTGTTGATGTTGCGAAGACCAGGTCCGGATTGTCTATTTTCAGGCCAGTCCACGTGGCCCGGATGGCGAACTGAAAAAAGGCCAGAATCCGGCGGACAAAGCCCATTGAATTGCCATAGGGCACGCGCAGAACGACCAAATCGATCCCGTCCAGAGAAAGGCGTGTGGTGCGCTTGAGGCCGTAGGTATCTGGGAAGAACGCGGACGATGTGACCATCGTTACGCAATGGCCTGCCTCGACCAGGCGCCGCGCCATTTCATATGACCGTGTCCCGCCCGCGCCGTCCGGCGGGCAAAAATACTGATGAAAATAGAGAATGTGCATGGCGCATTTATACAGAGCGTCTCCGGTGTAAGGAATCCCCGCAGTCGGAATGGTCTGATACGCCGCGAAAGAGCTTTCCGGCCGGCGTTGTCACCTTTAAAATTCTTACAAACGCTTGGTAAACCTCGTATAAAGAGGCCCGGCTGGCCGCCGCTAGCGCGCTGGTGACCTCAATCTCAAACGCCAACTAGGACATTTTCATGGCAGACACCACAGCGAATTCTCTGTCTGATACGGCCAGACCGTCAAACGACGGCATGTCCGGCGATGTGACGGTCATGGATATATGGCTGGTATTGCGCGTCTATCGCAGGTCAGTGATGGGGGTTATCGCTGCAGTGACCTTGGCCGGTGCGGCCATCGCATTCTATTTGCCTGCTCAGTATGAATTCACGACGGCGATTGAAATCGGCAACCAGGTCGTCAATGACGAAATCATCCCGATTGAAGCATCGACAACCGTCGTCGACAAACTGCAAACCGGCTATGTGCCGCTCATTACCAGCCAGTTCGTCCAGCAGAATCCGGACGGCCCCGAAGAATACGTGATCGAGATCAAAGGATCCGAAAACAGTCAGATTGTTCAGGTGCTGTCGCAGGCCCCGCGCGATCAGCGCGCGCTGATTACGGATCTGCACGGCCAGGTCGTGCAAGAACTGGTGGAGGATCACAACCGCACAGTCGACGCCATGCGTGCGAATGCGGAAATCGCTCTTTCCGAGGCGGAGCAAAAATTGGGCGAGATGGTCGCGCAAGAGCGTGCCCTCACAGCCCACCTGTCATCTATCAGCGACACTTTGTTTTCCCTGGATGCGTACACGGTAGAGCTCAAGGACCGTATAACCAGTGCCGAGGCAGAAATTAATGCGCTTCAGCAGCGCGGCGGAAACAATACGGACACTGCGACCCAGATTCTCATGCTGTCGAATCAGATCGGCGCGTGGCGGACGGTTCTGATCAACATTGAAAACCGTGACAAGGTCGATATCTTCGTCATTCGGGCGGATGCACAGGTCAAGCTCGACAACAACGCCCAAGAACAGAAGACCGCCCAGAACGAAATCGAATATCGCGAGACAAATCTGGAGAACATTCAGGCGACTCGCGCCCTCGGTCAGGGGACGGTCATGTCGTTAAAACCCGTCGCGCCTAATAAACCTCTGATTGTTGCGGTTGCCCTGGTAATTGGACTCCTGGCCGGCATCGCAACCGGTTTAATCCTCGATTTTCTGCGGCGTGCCGGGCAAATTGAGCAAGGCGGGCGGTAGCGTACGGTTTTTCCCGGACTCTACGCATTCCGCATTTCGCCTTATCATCGTGCCGGAAGAGATTTTCCGGTTAGGGCGTTCCTACCTCTATGACTGAAGCGCACACAACGACAGAGATGCCCGACTTAGCGCAGTTCGAGGACGTCTCGACCATTGGTCATTGGCAGGGCGACCTTAAATCGGAAAATATTTTCTGGTCGTCGGCAATGTTCCGGATTTTCGGACGTGATCCGGAAACGTTCGTCCCCATGCATTCGACGATCCTGTCCTGTTTAGTCCCGCAAGAACGCAAGCTCTTTCAGGATAAAATGGATGATGTCGTGCGCACGGGCAGCGGCTTCGAGATCGAATGTGAAATCGTTACGCAAGACGGCCGAAAGCGGTATGTCTTAATTGTCGGCAGCGGCAGCCGGGAGGCGGACGGAACCTTGGTGGGTCTCGTTGGCTACGCCAGAGACATCACCAAGCGGAAAATCGAAGAAATCAAACTCCGGCGCGACCGCGAACAGCTCGACTATGCGTTCGCCGCCGCCAACGCGGCGCTGTGGGACTGGGACCTCGACGAAGACACACTGACGACATCGCCGCGATTTGCGGAAATCGTGGACGCAAATCCGAAGACGTGGAAGCCGTCCATGACGCTCCACAATCGGATTTGCCACCCTGACGACCTCCCGCGGGTGCAGGACGCCATTCGTGAACACATCGCCGGACGCGGTGTTTACGACATCGAGTATCGCCTCCGGCGCAACGACGGCGAATACGTCTGGATTCATAGCCGGGGTCAGGCGGTCCGCGACGAGAAAGGCCGGGCTCATCGGGTTATTGGCTCGGTCACGGATGTTACCGATCGCCGCCGCGACCAAGAGGCGCTGCGCCGGAACGAGGAAACGCTTGAATTAGCGATTCAAGCCTCGCGGGCAGGGTATTTCGATCGGCGGTGGGATCAGGAAGACATTTATTGGTCGCCACGCCTCCGTGAAATCCTCGGCATCACGGATTCCGACTACATGCCTAACATGAAGGCATTCAATGACCGCGTACACCCGGAGGATCGTGATCGCCTGGCAGCAAGCGTAACCGCCTATCAGCGCGCAGATGAGTCGTTGGACACGGAGTACCGTGTTCAGCGCGATGACGGTGTTTATATCTGGGTTCGGATCCGCGCGACGATCCAGCGCGACGACAACGGCAACCCAATGCGCGCCATCGGGTTCGTAATCGATATCAACGATCGCAAAAAACTTGAGCTGGAACTGGAAGCGCAAACCAAGTTGTTTCAGGACGTCGCGACGGCGGCGGGCGAATACATCTGGGAATTCGATCGTCATGGGAAATTTACCTACGTGTCAGACAAAGTGCAGGACGTCTTGGGGTATAGCGCCGATGAGGTAGTCGGGCGCAGTCCCCTGGAGTTCATGACTCGCGAAGATGCCCGCGCCTATCGCAAGGCGCTGGTGCAACTGATGAGACATGGTGAAGGATTCAAGGCCTTCGAAGTTCCGGGGTTTAAGTCCGACAAAAGCGTTGTGTGGCAGCGCCTGAGCGGCACACCTATCCTTGACCGCGCCGGAGTCGTGCAGGGGTATCGCGGTGTCGCGCAAGACATCACCGCGCAAAAGCAGGCCGAATTGGCGGTTGTGCGCAGCGAGATGAAGTTCCGCGATCTGATCGAGGGATCGATCCAGGGACTGGTGATTCACCGCAAATATAAACCGCTGTTTATCAACGACGCATATGCGCAAATGCTCGGCTATGACACCGCGGAAGACATGTTGTCGAACATCAAATCCATGCTTGACCTCTTGCCCGCCGTCTTCGCCGAAAAGGCCGACGCGTTTTGGCAACGGAGCATGTCCGGCGAGTTGGATGGTCAGGTTATCCGCGGCAGTGTTATCGATCGCAACGGCAGGACGGTTTGGACCGACGCTGTGGGGCGTGTCGTTGACTGGGACGGCGAACCCGCATTTCAGATTACGGTCATCGATGTTACCGAACAGCACGATATCGATCGCGCGCTCAAGGAAAGCGAGGAACGGTTCCGCGTCGTTGCCGAAAACGCATCCGACCTGATCACAATACCGCGGGATGGCGGGATCGTAACCTATGCTTCGCCGTCGGCGTTTCCGATTACAGGGTACACTCCAGACGAGCTCATTGGGTCTGACACCAATACACTCATTTATGAGGATGACCTTCTGGGTCTGGAAGAGGCAAGACAGCGCAGAGAGTCCGGTGCGCCAGTTGGCGACGCGCCTATGCGCTGGCGCTTGCGGCGCAAGGACGGCCGTCTGATATGGCTTGAAACGACCATTTCGGAATTGCCCAGGCTGGAAGATGAGACCGGTAGTCGCGTAATGTCTATCTCTCGCGATGTTACAGACAGGGTCGAGCGTGAGCGCGAACTCGAAGCCGCCCGTGACCGCCTGACGCGTCAAGCGGGTGAACTTACGGAGCTCGCGGCCCGCCGTGACCGCCTGACGCGTCAAGCGGGTGAACTTACGGAGCTCGCGGCCCGCCTCGACCAGGAGCGAGACCGCGCCGAGAAGGCCAACGTCGCGAAGTCGCAGTTCCTGGCGATGATGAGCCACGAGCTGCGCACTCCGATGACCGGTGTGCTTGGCATGGTGGACCTGCTCACAGGCACTAAGGTCGACGACCACCAAAAGGACTTGCTGTCGACATTACATCGTTCCGCGTCTGCGCTGCTTGACCTTCTCAACGACATTCTCGACTTCTCAAAAATTGAGGCTGGGGAGTTAGAACTCGAAATTGTCGATTTCAGCATGTCATCGATTGTTAAAGACGTTCGCGAGTTGTTTGACCCCGTGCTTTCGGCCAAGGGACTAAACCTGGCGGTTACCATGGATGGTGTCGACGAAGATGTTTTGCGTGGTGATCCGACCCGTATTCGTCAGGTGCTGATGAATCTGATTGGAAACGCCAGCAAGTTCACGGAAGTCGGCGGCGTCAGAGTCACTGTCTCTCAGGCCTCGACGCTGTCGGGTGACATTACGATGCGGTTCGACATTGCGGACACCGGAATCGGTGTGGCGGCGGAAGATCAGGCTCCGCTCTTTCAACCGTTTGTGCAGGCGGAATCAGATACCACACGAAAGTTCGGTGGCACCGGACTTGGCCTGGCGATTTGCAAGCAGCTCGTAGAGGCGATGGGAGGTACGATCTGGGTTGAGAGCGAGCTTGGGCAGGGTTCTGTTTTCTCGTTTTCAATCGCCACGCAGGCAGGTGATCCGGAAAAGGTCATTGATCAAGCTTCACCGGTTGATCTTGGGCGCGCGATCATCCTCCAGCCGCTGTCGTTCCTCGTTGCAGAGGACAATCCGACCACGCAGATGTTGTTACGGTCCATGCTTGAACGCGACGGTCATCGCGTTACGGTGGTGAATAACGGAGCGCTCGCGGTGGCGGAAGTGGAGCGCAGCGCGTTCGACATTATTCTGATGGACATGCAGATGCCGGTCATGGATGGTCCGGAAGCCATTCGAAGGATCCGAGCAATGACTACAACTATCGCGTCGTGCCCGGTTATAGCTCTGACGGCGGACGCGATCCGCACGCACCGCCAGCGCTACCTGGATGCCGGCGCCAATGTTGTGGTGACCAAGCCGGTGAACTGGAGTGAGCTGTTTACCGAAGTCGCGCGGCTGACGGGGGCCGACCTCAGTTACGGTGCGGTCGCCGAGGCGTCATCAGATTCTCCGGACGCTGAGTACAGCGCGGATGAGGAAGACGACTTACTCGATCCGACCATGATCGAAGTGCTTGTCGATGCCCTGGATGAGGAAACGATGGCAACGATGCTCGTGAATTTCAAAAACAATATGCAAAAGTATGCAGCCGAGCTTGAGCAATTGGCGGTTGAAAGTGATCTGGAGCAAAGCAAGCGAACGGCCCATGCTCTCAAGGGACTGACCGCACAGTTCGGCGCGATCCGTGTCAGTAACATGGCCAAGACCATTGAGCAATCGGTTCAAAGCGTGGCGGAATTGGAATCAATACTGCCGGGGTTGCGCCAATCCGTTCTGGACACGATTTCCGTTTTGGATGAACGGGGTTAGTTCGGTACACTGCGTCTATGGTGAGTCCGATTGATTATTCCGCACTGACATTCTTGGTCGTTGATGACGAGTCCGTCATCGTTGATTTAGTGCACGGACTTCTACAGTCGTTGGGAGCCAAGAAAGTCCACAAGGCTGTTTCAGCTATGACCGGCTTAAACATGCTGATGGACAGCAACGAAAAGATCGATTGCATCGTCTCCGATCACAACATGCAGCCGCTGACTGGTCTCGAATTCTTGAAAAAGATACGCGTCGGACGTAATCCGGCGATGAACCGTAACGTCCGGTTCGTGATGCTGACGGCCCACGGCGATGTCGAAGTCGTGAAATCCGCGCTCGCACTTGATGTCGACTCCTACGTCATTAAGCCGGTGACGCGAGGCAACCTCGATAAGGCGATTATCCGCGCTGTAACGCGTAAGCGCATTCTTTCTGCGGGGTCGGCGTACGACGCAATCCCGCTGCCGTAACCGCGTGGGTTCGCCGGAGCGGCTTGACGCGGACGTTATCTGCTCGCTTGAGACAGGACGTCTCTTAGTCCCTCGGCCATAAAAGCGACGTTTCCTTCGGTCAACGTCGGGTGAACGGGCAGCATAATCGTGCGGTCTGTCAGATCGTCCGCATTTGGACGGGTGTTCGTCGTGTTAATCCCGGAGTTGGCAAAGGCGCTCTCCCGCGAAATATCGGGGCACGCGCCGACGCGTGCTGGTACGCCACGAGCATTGAGATCGTCGACGATGCGATCGCGTGTCCAGTTGGATGCCAGTCCGTCGCGCTCCAGCAGAATATTGTATTTGTAGTAGCTGTGGCGCACGTCATCGGGAGGTGTGAGATCGGCGACAGCGGTAAGATCCGAGATCGCATGTGTGAGACGCTGGGCATTCCGTCTGCGCGCGCCGACCCAATCTTCGAGTTTGCTCAGTTGCACGCGCCCGATCGCCGACTGCATTTCCGTCATACGCCAGTTGGTCGCAAATGTGTCGACCATCCATTTGAAACCGGGTGTGGTATCCATGTTGTGCGCTTTGTCGTAGTCCCAACCGTGATCCCGTAAGGACCACATCGTCTTATAAAGCGCGGCGTTGTTCGTTGTAACCAAACCGCCTTCGCCACCAGTGGTGATGATCTTGTCCTGGCAGAATGAGAAACAGCCGATATCTCCAAGTGTGCCGACGTGGCGGCCTTTGTACGTTGCTCCATGTGCCTGGGCGCAGTCTTCGATGACGGCCAGGCCCGAAGCGCGTGCGATGTCTAGGATCGGGTCCATATCCGCCGACCAGCCGGCCAAGTGCACCGGTATGATGGCGCGAGTGCGCTCCGACAAAACCGCACTCACCGTTTCGGCGGTCATAGATTGGGACCGGACGTCGATGTCAGCGACCACGGGTGTGGCGCCAGTGCGTACCACGGCTGATGCCGTTGCGACGAAGGTGCGGGCGGGAACGATGACTTCGTCCCCCTGGCCAATCTCCAGCGCCTCGAGAGCGACCTCCAGGGCCGCCGTGCCATTGGCCATGGTTAGGGCGTGGGCGGCCCCGCAATAGGCAGCATACTCGTCCTCAAATGTCTTGCCGACGTCACCGGTGCGATAATTTACGCGCCCGGAGCGTAATACGGCTTCGGCGGCTGCAATCTCGTCTTCGGGATAGTGCGGCCACGGTGCCAGAATGGGGTCGGGTGAGGTCATGTCACGGCATACGGTGTTGTTCTGAGGGGCGAGCGCGGTCGTGAACGGTTTGCACTAAGGGAGCGGACCGGTCAACGTCCGCGATGATCGCCGATAAGGTCTCCACCGTCGCAGTTCGAACGTTCGGCAACTGATACAGGTAGTGATACGACTCAACGCTTTCCATAACCGGTGTGCTTAGAACGACGACCTGCCGTCCAATGTGGGCTGCTTCGAGCAGGATCGATGAGACGGTGCCGACAATAACAGCATGTTCCAATATAAACCGGCGCGCCGGTTTGGAATCTGCCGGCTCGATCCGCACGGAGCCGGAGAGCGTGTCGCGAAACTGCTCAAAATCTTCGGCATAGAACGGATGAGGGCGCACGGTTACCTCTGCCTCCTCCGCCAGCGCGTTGATCGCCCTGGTCAGAGCCTTCGCCGCGTGTTTCACAGCTCCGGTTTCTCGAGTCAGGGTAGCTATGTGCGGGGCGGCGATACCAATACTTTCCGACGGATGATCGATGAGCCAGTGGCGCTCATCCTCGCTTAGCTCAAACGCCGGATTGTCGAAGACACGAAAGTCCGCGTGGGCATGTTCCGACTTAAACACATCCACATACCAATCGTTCCAGCAATAACAGCGTTCGACTTCAAAGAAGGCATGTTTGGCATAAAAATGCTTGTCGCCGTGCATGACGTTGTAGACAGCGATGCCGTCACGCGACAGGGCATCTGTCAAAAAGGACAAGCCGCAGCTGAATTCCCAGTAGACCAATACATAGGACGGTATAAAGCCGTCCAGAGCGCCACGCACCTTGCCCAGATCCACAGCGCACTTCAGCGCAAGCTGGAAGGGAAACGGTGTGCCCGACTTCACGCAACGAGTCAGGAATCGGACAATTAAGCCAGTATCGGCGAAGAACAATGCATGGCGCGCCAGTTGAGCGGTCTCAATTGTATCCGCACCAAGTTCGCCCGGGACCGCGAATATCTCCGGACTTGTGGCCCAGCGAGACGGAAAGACTAGGCGCACGCCGTCCACCGTCGTGTCCTGTGTGGTATTCCGGGGGGTTAGGACGGCCCATATGAGAAATGCCGGCAAGGCAAAAAGGCTTGCGATTTCGAATCCCCATTTGCTGAACCACGGCCGCATTGCCAATTGGCAGCGGTATTGTGCGACTGCGCGCGCCCAGCGCCGTTTGGCCGGGTTGTCGTCGCAGATTCGTCCGCCCATGCATTCGAGAACGTGCGCGATGATTTCTTCATTGATTCCACGATCGTAGTCGTAAACGTAGGCAAGCAAATCCCGGCGCAGGCGCGAAACTCGGGCGCGCAATTTTGAAACTGCTCCGAATGTCATCTGCTGCGGTCACCCACGGCGGTGTTCGCGAGAGTGTCAGTGCGCACGCGCCGATACACGTCGATATTCCAACCGCGAAAGCCCATCGTTGCGGTTTTCTCAAACATTGTTTCAATGCGGCCACGCAGATCGGAGTTACGGTCGCGCGGATCGACCTGAAACACGATCGTGTCGTAGCCCTTCGTCAGCCACCGGTCGAGCGTTTCGTCTGTCCACAACCCTTCGCGCTCCAGATTGCGCAGGACCATCGCTCTGTCGCCAGGGCGTACGCTGTCCTTCACGAAGCGATAACTGTGGGCCATGTTGATGGACTGAACCGGGAAGCTTCGGTCCGCCAAAAAGGCGGCGTAGGGCACCGTGATGAGGTTATGCACGATTAGCAGGGGTGTTGCTGGATCCGTATTCTCGCTCAGAAATGATGCGAGATTTTTTGTCTCGGTTTGCCATGTCAGCGGTCTCGGGTTGATGAGCATCGCCGATGGATAGAATTTGTATTCCTGGCGGGTCGCCAGTCCGGATGCCGCGAAGTTCAAACCGACAATGACAACGGCAAAAAGTAGAACAAGGGTATTCGCCGGCAGAGACTGGCGTTTCGCCGCACGCCACGCCAGCGCCAGCGCGAGCCCGGCGCATATCGCGCCTAAGCCAGAGAACGAAGCCGTATAGGGGAGAATGCACGTACTGCAATAGCCCACCGAACCCGCGTAATGCGTGACCGCAAGAAAGAAGAACGCCAGGGGCGCCGCCCAAAGCACTTTCAGGCTGCCGCGGGCCATGACGAAGATGCTGGCCGCGCAGGCGATCAAGCCCGCGTAGGGCAACAGAAACGCGTCAAATGGATCCTGCCAGGCGAAATGGCCTAACCCGATGTCCAAGGTTAGTGGACCGGTGGACGACGTTTCCACCAGAAAGAGCGGATCATCAAACAGTTGAAGATCGGCCAGCAGCGGCGTGATAACCGGCAGGCGTATCGCATACGACAAAAGTCTGTCCGGAAACAGGAACAGCAAACTACCGGCGACGAGCGTCAATCCTGCGGCAATCCACCCTGCGTGTGCCCATCGAGCGCGCGGCAATGTCAGCAAATAAACCGGGACGAGCAAGCTAATCGCCAAGATCATATTCTGGCGGTAAAAATATAAGGTACCGCACAGAATACCGATCAAGATCGATGTCAGTGCCCTCGGCAAGCCGAGGGCACACACCATGAGCCAGATGCAAAGCAGCAGAAGCATCGAAACTGTCGCGATCGGTGTCGCGCTGCTGAAGTAGAAAGCAATTGACGGAACCGTCAGGAAAATCGCAACACCCAGCGCGGCGGCAAAAGCGTTGCCCGTCATCCGCCGGACGATATCGAAGACCAGGAGGCCGTTCACAATTCCGATGGCGGCGCTTAAGCCTCTATTCCATTCGATGCCCTGACCTGTCAGGCCCTGCCATAGTCCCAGCTGGTAGAAGTAAAGCGGCATGTACCAGGTCGGATCGCGGTCGGTGTAGGGCGAGACCGTTCCTGTAACGTACCACCATGATTTTATGGTGTACGTCACTTCATCGACCCAGGTGCGGGCGTGGACGACGATGTCATATGACAGATACGCGTACCCTACGACGCCGACGAGCAAGACGGCTGCGCTCAGGACTGTCTCTCTGTACGATCTGGTTTTGGTCATCGCCGCTTGATGGGTCCGTTATGGCCGTGCAAAGGTCGTGCGTCTCGTCATGCCCTGCGTCGTCAGTGCGACCTGCCGAGACCATATCGTATTCTGCGCCGCTCGGAAATGAAGACGTCAATGTCACAGACTTTACCGCATAGAAGCGACGCGCCACCCTCGATTCTCTCTCAGCCAGGGCCCGCCTGCGTCGCGGTAGCTGTTGTCGCCCTCTTCGCCGTGCACTTGGCCCTGTTTGCGATTGGAACCGCTCCCCTGGCCGGCGACGCGATCAATAGTCTGAACGGCAACGCAATGTTGGCGCGCTTCGCGGCACTGGTTTTTGCGCTAATCGCGATCTTAATGATGATGCGGACAATTTCTGCGCGGACCGGCAGCGTTATCACGGCGGCGACCTTGCCGCTTGGCCTAAGCATTTTCCCTCCGGCCGTATACGAGTTTGCCACCGATCCGCTCACGGCTGCCGTGCTAGCCGTCTCCCTAATCGGTGCAGCTTGTACTTTGGCCAGCCGGATAGTGAGTGTGCCCCGTGAACTCGCAGCGGGTGCGGTTACGGGCGCCGCAATCGGAGGGATGCCGTGGCTTCATATCAGCGGAGCGGTATTGGGAATGGCCCTGTTCGTGCTCGCGCTTGCTGAACGCCGCTCGCCCCGCTACTGGATTGCGCTGGCGGCGGGGATGGCATGTCTGATCATCGCCGGCGGTGCCGGCCTGACTTTTGCGGGTGGAGCGAGCGGCGTAGCGGAACCTCACGTTGGTCCTCTGCGCAGCTTCGCCATGTTGTGGCTCGCCCTTGCCTTCAGCGGCGTGGCTCTGGCGCTGTCAAGGACACTGCGCGCCAAGGTCAGCGCGATGACGTTGCGCCGCGCTGTTGCGGCGCTGGCCGCCGTCGCCGTATGTGGCGTTTGGTTTGTGATCGTTAGGCTGCAAGGCGGAGCCAATATCGCGGAGTATTTGCCGCCCATGCTGGGTATCGGCTTGCTTGCCTGTGCGCCTCTGGTGTTGTGGATCGAGTTGGTCATGCCGGCGATCCGCTCCGTGTGGATTTGGATTCTTCTGCCTGTGACGATGTACAGTTGTTTCTGGGTCGTTCTCGGTCCGATCGACCTCGACGCATTTCCCTACACCGAGCTGACGCGCTTCAGATCAGATTGACGGTTTCAGGGTCCATGGCAGCGCCGATTTCTTGACCGTTACGGCGATGATCACCACGCATCCGATCGAGTAGGCTGCAAACGTGCCTTGGGCGGCACCGATCATCCCGTTGGCTTGTATCAGCAGATACGAAAATCCGACGTTCAGCACCGCCGCGCCGAAGCTGGAGATCGAAATCCAGCCGGTGGCTTCGCGGTAGTACAGATACGATGCGACCAGGGCCCACAGGCCTTGCGCAACAAAGGCGGCGACGATCCAAACAAACACGCCGGTTGATGTCGCATATACCGGGCCGAACAGAACCGGCAGGGCAAACCAGCCGACCGCCGCATAGGCAAGTCCGGCGCCAATATATCCGCCTGCAACCCAGTATCCGGTGATTACAGACTGGCGCGCCGCCGCATGGGATCCATCGGACATCTGCCGGTAGAACCATGGCGTCCAAGCCCGGTTGACCGACTGCGACAACAGGAAGATCGCCTGCCCCATTTGGTAGCCGACAGTGTAAATCCCGGCTGCGCCTTCGTCGATCAGGTTGACCAGTAAAATGCGGTCGGTCGCGGTGATCAATGCCGCGCCGATCATATGGGGAATCAGTGGCGCGCCAAATGCGACGAGGTGCGTTAAATGGCCGAGCCGCAATCGAACCGCGACAAGGCGCACCCGCCACAGCCAGATGAGTCCGAGCACGGCGACGGCACCGTGAGCGGCGACCAGTACCACGATCAGATCAGCCCATCCGGTCAGGCCGGCGAGCACGAATACCAGCATCAATCCGTTTACGGCGGCGGCCCGGCCAATCCGCCACCAACCAAACGCGCCGGGGCGATTGGCCATCTGATTCATCACCAGGACAAGACCGGACACGGTCTGTGCCGCGGCGACCAGAACCCATGCCCAGAACCACATGATGGGAATTGGTGTCACTGCGGTAAGAGCAGGCGCCGCCAGAATGAGAAGGCCGTAGACCGCCCCGGACAGGACGACAGTCATGGCAAGTGCCGTGGCGATATAAGCCGGGTAGTCGATGCTGTCCCGGTCGACGTATCGGCGTCCCGCCGCCGTTTCCATGCCGAGGCCGACCAAGGGCATGAGCATCGTGACTCCGACCAAAAAGATCGAATAGGTACCGTAGTCGGCAGGGGCGACCGTGCGGGTGACCGCCGGAAGGACCACCAGCGGAAACAGCGATGCAATGCCATTGATGACGATATACAGACCGGCTTCGCGCAAAA
This sequence comes from Rhodospirillaceae bacterium, assembly GCA_038148375.1. Taxonomy (GTDB): domain Bacteria; phylum Pseudomonadota; class Alphaproteobacteria; order Rhodospirillales; family Rhodospirillaceae; genus CAWUEX02. Next base: position 79,429 of record JAYQVH010000002.1, read on the forward strand.
CCGGCAGCGATTTCAGTCTCTCGATGTGTCGTCCGGTCCAGGTCAAGCCGGTATGCCCTTTCACGCCGCTGCGCCCGAGTCTCACGGTTTTTGTAAGCGGACCCCCACCTTTCCGCCAGTGCACCTAAGGTTTTGTTAAAGGAATCCCTATAAGTTATTGATTTGTATAGGCATCTTTGGGGGGATGCTACGCGTTTCTAGACAGGAGCCCGTGCGGCGGTCCATAATGCGCGCGATCACATACTTTTTCCGGCACCCCGCCGGAAGGGGCGGACCACTGGGTTGGCGCGCGACGGAGCATTTTCCGTGCCGCGCTTTTTGTCGTCTGGATATTGCGCTCTCGAACGCGAAGGTATGTGATTCAAACATGAGCTTAGATGGTGACACAGTGAAGACCGAACGTTGGCGCATACGATGGGCATTTAGTCCGTCCGCAGCCGCGGCGGCTTTTGCTATTTTGCTGTCCGGGTTCGTGCCGTCGGCCGCACACGCGCAGATCGGCCGCATCATTGATGATATTGAAGCGGCCGGTCAGGCACGGGTCATCGTGCTTATGCGCGATTCTGCGTCAGCAACGCCCTGGGCTCAGCAAACATCTGTGGCCGCCCAGCGTGAAGCCGTGCGCCAAATGCGGCGCCAGCTAGAGCCGCAGCTCACTCTCAAAGATGTCGCTGTCCGGAAGAGTTATTCCAGTCTTCCGTTTCTCGGCGTGACGGTGAACCGCGAACAGCTCGGTCAGCTCATGACGCTGGACGGTGTCGCCGGCGTGTACCCCGTTGTCACGGAGCGCAAGGCACAGGCCACGGGCACTGTGAAAACTGTTGAGCGTCCAGCCCTGACAAGTTCGATCCCCAGCATTGACGTTGTTGAGGCCTGGGCGCGCGGCTATGACGGCGAGGGATATACAGTCGCCGTTATTGATGGCGGTATTGCAGATGATCACCCGATGCTCGCCGGCAAGGCTGTCGGCGACGCCTGTTTTTCGGCCACTTTCGGCGGCGATACGTTTACGAAATGTCCGTCAGGACAGTCGCCGGAAATCGCCGACGGCGCGGCGGCCAATTGTCCTGCCGGATCAACCCGCTGCGACCATGGCACGCACGTGGCTTCGATCGCGGTTGGCAACGACGGAACGAACTATGGCGTCGCGCGCGGCGCGCAATTCATGCCGATCGACGTTTTTTCCGAAGTCACTAGCGATGACGTCTGTGACCCCGACCCCGCCCCATGTGAACTCACGGACTCCTTGGCGGTGCTTGATGCGCTTAACTACGTCAATGAGAGCGTCGAAACCTACAATATCGTTTCGGTTAATTTGAGCCTCGGCGGCGGAGCATACATGGGCGCGTGCGACGATGATCCGCGTAAAGACGTCATCGACATGCTGCGCGAGAAAGGTGTGGCCACCTTTGCGGCGTCCGGCAATGAGGGTATGAACGGCGCGAGCAATGCGCCGGCCTGCATCTCCAGCGCCAATGGTGTCGGCGCGACCAATGACAGCACCACAGTCGCCTCATTCTCAAACTTCGCCTCGTTCATCGACGTGATGGCTCCGGGCGTCAATATTCGCGCGGCGCACCCCGACGGCGGTCTGGTATTCCGCAGCGGTACATCGATGGCGACGCCTCACGCCGCGGGCGCATACGCGATTATTCGCTCTGCCTTACCCGACGCGGACTTGGACGAGATCGACGCCGCCGTTGCCGCGACCGGTGATCCGGTTTCACGATCCAGTCAGAATTTTACAGTGCCGCGACTCAAGGTGCATACGGCGATCCTCAGGCTGCAGGGCGTAAACGTCCGGACGTTCAACAATGTGCTTGGATCGCTCACGGATACCGTGGGGCAGTCTTACATCCGGGTTTATAACGAGGATGAAGAGACCGGCCGTATCCGTGTCACACTGCGCGACGGAGCCAGCGGCGCACGCCTTGGCAGGTGGGTAAGTCCCGACATTCCCGGGCATGCGTCATTCCAGTTCAACGTCAATCGCCTTGAAACCGAAGCTCAGGCCGATGAAGTCATCGCCTCTACGGACCGCCCGTACTACAACCTCGTCATTGAGTCCGGTTTTGACGGCACGGTGCAGCATGTGTTATGGCAGCGAAATGCGGGCATCTTGTCGAACATGACAAGTTGCGCTGACGGCATCGATAGCGGAGAGCGCGTACTTCTTAACGTTCATAGTCCATCCGTTACTCAGTACCCGTCATTCGTGCGCATTTATAACGACGGCACCATCGCCGATCAGGCCAACATCGATGTCTATGATGCCACGACGGGTGAGTATGCGGGGATGTGGACGAGCCCGTCGATCGAAGTTGGCGCCTCCTACGAAGCGACAGTGGCCGAGATGATTGCCGATCTGTTCATCGCGCCGGAACCCGATCCGGAACCCGATCCGGAGTCCGATGCGCCGGCCGGCTCCGGTGAAAACGAAGATACGCCAACGAACGTTTCCACAGATGCTGGAGACGACACCTCGGCCGGCGACGCCGTGCCGCTCGTTCCTGTCCATCTCAACATCGAATTGGCGGCCGGGTTTGACGGGTATCTACAGCATGCCGTGTACAACACCGCTGCAGATGTCTTGACCGATTTATCCGCGAAGTGCGATCTGGGCGGATAGCCCGGTAATGCAGCGGTGAGCGTTAAGTCGTCACCATACTCTGGCCGCTTTTGACCAATTCCGATTCGGGCACTTCTTCGCGCCGCTCCGGCACCTCGACGCCGCGCTGACACGCGGGCCTGGCGGCCATGGCCTCATGCCACCTTTGCACATGCGTCAAACCGTCTATGGAAACACCGGACCAGTCGTGGGTGCGTACCCAGGCCCAGTTTGCAATATCGGCAATGGAGTAGTCATCGGCCAGCCACTCGGACTCACCCAACCGCGTATTTAACACTTCGAACAGCCGCCGGCTTTCATTCTGATACCGCGATATCGCTGCCGGAATTTTTTCCGGAAAATATCGGTAGAATACGTTCGCCTGGCCCATCATCGGCCCGATACCGCCCATCTGAAACATCAGCCACTGTATGACCAGGGACCGGCCTTTAGGGTCGGACGGCATCAGTTTCCCGGTTTTCTCGGCCAAGTAAATCAAGATGGCGCCGGATTCGAAGACCACAAAATCGTCTTCGGCGTGATCAATGATCACAGGAATCCGTCCGTTCGGATTGAGATTCAGAAACCACTCTTCTTTCTGCACCTTTTCTTTCAGTACGATGGGCGTAACGGTGTAAGGCAACCCCAGTTCTTCCAGGGCGATCGAGACCTTGTAGCCGTTCGGCGTGCGGGCGGTGAGCAGTTCAATCATCTTCAGATATCCTTATCGTCTCTCGCGGTGGTGATGTTTGCCGGGGGCACTTTGTCGGGGGCTTATAGGCACTGAACCAGCACAGCGCCCGTCACAAGCGCGTGTGCGAATGGGTATGCCACGGGTTACGCGACGCCGCGTTTCTTGAACTTACGGCGGCGCGGTTGGCTGAGAATCAAGGCGAAGGGGAATTTCACAATCTCATATGCGGCCAACGCCACAACGATACCGGCCAGCACGTAGAAAATCGCAGATGAGTCGAGCGGCACTGCCGGTACGAAATCCCTCAACGTGCCGGCGACGATGGCGTCGTCTGCCCGAGAGAGAAACGTAAAAGGCCGCGTGATGACGCCGGACTGAGAAATCGCATCATAAGCAGATCGAAGCTCATCAACCCGCAGGGCGGCGTCGGTCTCCAGTTCCCGGCGGACAACGTCACTCATGGTCTGGTAGCGCACGCCGTTACGGATTCGGTCCAGATTAGCCAACGCCTCGTCCAGGTGTCCGCCCAGACGCTGCACATACTGGACAATAAACGCCTGCACTTGCGACGCGGCCATGCCTGCAATGGCGGCGAGGCCCGCGCCGATCAGCATGTCGAGTTTTCTAATGATCCAGGTCAAACGTACTGTCGCTCCCTCTCAAACGGCATACTAGCGCCACCTGGCGGTCCGTTCCAATGCGCGATCCACCGGTCTATAAGAACGCCTCGTAGAGGCCAACTGTGGCGTGTCTATGTCAATTTTTTTGAGATAAGTCATGCGCGTCGACGTATTCGATTTCGATTTGCCGCCGGACCGTATCGCCAACCGACCCGCAGAGCCGCGAGAGTCGGCCAAGATGCTGCATGTCGGCGCGGGTGACATTGCAGACCGATCCATTGCCGCGCTTCCCTGTTTGGTCCGTCCCGGCGACGTTTTTGTGTTCAATGATACCCGGGTGATTCCGGCCCGGCTCTATGGCCGGCGCGGGGACGTGGATGTCGAGGTGCTCCTACACCGGCGGGATACGGCTGGCGCTTGGCAGGCGCTGGCGCGTCCAGCCAAGCGCCTGAAGGACGGACACATCATTTCTTTCGCAGACGATTTTGCCGCGACCGTCATCGGCCGGACTGAGGACGGGTCAGTGAAACTGCGATTTGACATGGAGGATGAGAAATTTCAGGCCGCCCTGGCGAAACATGGCCACATGCCATTGCCGCCCTACATCCAGCGTGCCGACGATGCGCAGGATGTCAGAGACTACCAAACTATTTATGCGCGGGCGGATGGCGCCGTCGCAGCGCCAACAGCAGGTCTGCATTTTACCCCGGATCTGATTGAGCAGCTCCGCCAAGCCGGTGCGGCCATTGAGTTCCTAACCCTGCACGTTGGGTTGGGGACATTTCAACCGGTTAAATGCGACGACACCAAAGATCACGTCATGCACCGGGAATGGGCCGAGGTCACCGCTGAAACCGCGGCACGGATAAACGCGGCAAGATCCAATGGCGGACGCATCGTCGCTGTCGGGACAACCAGTTTGCGGGCGCTGGAAGCGGCGGCGAACGATGACGGAACCGTGCCGTCGTTTGCCGCAGAGACAGATTTGTTTATCGTGCCCGGATATCGCTTCAAGGCCGTAGACGTGCTGCTGACCAATTTTCATTTGCCCAGGTCGACACTGTTCATGCTGGTATCCGCCTTCGCCGGACTAAGTCGCATGCAGGCTGCGTATGCACACGCGATCGCAAACGGATACCGGTTTTACTCGTACGGCGATGCGTGCTTGCTTGAGCGGAGCGCGGCAGCATGACCGTCCCTCATTTCGCATTCACGGTCGCGGCGTCGGACGGTCAGGCGCGGCGTGGTCAAATCACAACGGCGCACGGGATTATTGATACGCCCGCCTTCATGCCGGTTGGGACTGCGGGAACGGTAAAGGCCATGACCGTCGACGCCGTTCAAGCGACGGGCGCGCAGATTATTCTCGGCAATACGTATCATTTGATGCTGCGCCCCGGCGCCGACCGGATCGAGTCCTTCGGCGGCCTGAGAAACTTCATGAAGTGGCCTGGTCCGGTGCTGACCGACTCTGGTGGCTATCAGGTGATGTCGCTAGCGCAGTTGAGAACGTTGAACGAGGACGGCGTTACGTTCCGATCGCACCTGGACGGGTCGCAGCACACTTTGACGCCGGAATCCGCTATTAAGATTCAGCATCAGTTGGATTCGACCATCACCATGGTGCTCGATGAATGCACACCATTCCCCGCGACGAAAGAAGAAGCCAAGGCGAGCATGGATCTGTCCATGCGCTGGGCGGACCGCTGCAGAACCGCATTCACAGAGCGTCCCGGTTATGCGCTGTTTGGGATCGTTCAAGGCGGCGTGTACCCGGAGTTACGGGCAGAGTCGGCGGAGACACTCAAGAGTGTCGGCTTCGATGGCTACGCAATCGGAGGTCTCGCCGTTGGCGAAGGTCAGGACGCCATGTTTGAAACAACGGCCGCGACCACGCCGCATTTGCCTGAGAATAAACCGCGCTACCTGATGGGCGTCGGGAAGCCGCTGGATATTCTCGGCGCGGTCGAACGCGGTGTCGACATGTTCGATTGCGTTCTGCCCACCAGGTCCGGCCGCACTGCACAGGCCTTTACCCGTTTCGGCACAGTGAATCTCCGCAACGCGCGGCATGCGGATGATCCGCGTCCCCTTGATGAAAGTGTCGAGAGCGATGCCAGCCGTAACTACAGCCGTGCTTACTTGCATCATTTGATCAAAGCCGATGAAATTCTCGGTATGATGCTGCTGACATGGCACAACGTCGCATTTTACCAAAAGCTCATGGCGGATATCCGTGCCGCGATTTTATCCCGGACGCTGGACGCATATGCGGCGGCGTTTCGCGCCGACTGGGGCCGAGGTGACATTGAGCCGCTCTGATACTGTGGCGACCCTGAAGCACGCCTTGGCATCAGAGGCTGCGCGGCTCGGCTTCGACAATCTCAAGGTCACCGCCGCTGCCCTCGACCAGGATGTATCGCGCAATTTCGATCGTTTCATTGATGGCGCGTACTTCGGCGACATGAATTGGCTTGCAGATACGGCGGATCGGCGGCGGACTCCGACGGCACTGTGGGCCGACGTCAAATCGGTGATTACGCTCGCGACGAACTACGGACCTCACGGCGATCCTTTAGAACTTCTCTCCCGGCCGGAGCGCGGCGCAATCAGTGTATATGCCCGGGGCAGGGACTATCACGACGTCGTCAAGAAGCGGCTGAAGGCGCTTGCGCGGTGGCTTGTCGAAGAGACCGGAGGTGATGTCAAAGTGTTCGTCGATACCGCGCCCGTTCTAGAGAAACCCCTGGCCCAGGCCGCCGGTCTCGGCTGGCAGGGTAAGCATACGAATCTGGTGTCCCGCATCCATGGGTCATGGGTGTTCCTCGGTGAGATTTTCACAACACTTGAGTTGCCACCAGATGAGCCCGAGGCAGACCACTGCGGTGCGTGCCGCGCTTGTCTCGATGTGTGCCCGACTGCAGCGTTCATCGATGCCTACCGCCTCGACCCACGGCGCTGCATTTCCTATCTGACCATCGAACACAAAGGTCATATACCCCGAGACTTGCGGCCGCTGATGGGAAACCGCATTTACGGCTGCGACGACTGTCTTGCCGTGTGCCCCTGGAACAAATTCGCCCGCGTGCACTCCCTGCCGGAGCTCGCGCCCCGTCTCGAGCTAACGGCGCCGCTGTTGACCGATCTCGTGCAATTGTCTGACGCCGACTTCCGCGATGTTTTTTCGGGCAGTCCAATCAAGCGTATTGGACGTGACCGTTTCATACGCAATGTTTTGATCGCGCTCGGCAACGGTGGTGACAAAGCCGCAGTGCCTGTCATTACACCGTTGTGTCAGGATCAGTCGGACGTGGTTCGGGTCGCGGCAGCCTGGGCCCTGGGTCAAATCGACATTGACGCAGCCCGCACCATACGAGCAGAGGTGTTTGATCGAGAGGTGGACAACGACGTGAGGGCCGAATGGTCCGCGCTTTAGCCGCATTACTGATATGCGGGTTTGCCGTCGGCTTGCCGCAGGACATTTGCGCGCAACATGCGGCCTTCCGGGACTGCATCGATTGCCCGAAAGTCGTGCGTCTTCCGGCCGGCGAATTCATCATGGGGTCGGATGACGAGCGGCCGACATTCGGTCCGGCACAGCAATCCGAAATTCTGCGTCCCTTTGCGATCTCCGTCAGTGAGATCACTTTTTATGAGTTCGAGGCCTGCGGTGCGGCGGGTGCGTGCCGGGCAGATGTCAGCGACCATGGCTGGGGCCGCGGAAATCGGCCGGTGATCAATGTAACGTGGCAGGACACGGTCGATTACGCCGCGTGGCTGACCCGAAAGACGGGCCATCGGTATCGCCTGCCGACCGAGGCGGAGTGGGAGTACGCCGCGCGGGGCAATACAACGACGCGCTATTTCTGGGGCGATGATCCGGGCGAGGATCTGGCGAACTGCCGCGGTTGCGGATCGGCCTGGAGCGGTGTTCAATCTGCGCCCGTCGGACAGTTTTTACCGAATGCGTTTGGGGTGCTCGACATGCACGGCAACGTATCGGAGTGGGTTTCCGATTGCTGGGCTGACCGGCATGGCGGCATCGCGGGCCTTCTGCCCGATGGCTCATGCCCCCTTCGCGTCACGCGGGGCGGCGACTGGTACTATGTCGCCGCCCTGGCGACGTCAGCAGCGCGTAAACCCAACGCACCTAATCTCAGCAGCTATACGATTGGGTTTCGGGTTGTCCGGGACGTATCGGAATAACAACCCAAGTCCCTATCTGATAAAATCAGTTGGCGTTCGCCAGTGCGCGGGCCATTTGGCTCAGCGCTTCCTGGTGTCGCTCGTTTTCGATGCTCGAGAAGTTGCGTGCGAGTTCCAGGCACATCCGCTGACGGTGGGGCACGCCTTCCTCGTTGGCGTCTTCCAATCCGTCAAAGAAGTATGTCAGGGACACACCGAGCACTTGCGTGATTTCGTAAAGGCGGCCGGCTGAAATTCGGTTGATTCCGCGTTCGTACTTATGGGCCTGCTGGTAGGTGACGCCGATCATATCGGCCATCTGCTGCTGGCTCAGTCCCATCATAATCCGGCGTTCGCGGATACGCGCACCGACGTACCGGTCGATATCGCTGGCGCGATTGGCGGGCTGGGGGGCCGGGGCGACTGCTTCGGCGAGGGCTGTGTTCGACTGCGACATTTTACTGTTCCTGACTTGATCACTGCGTTTCGGCTGGCATTGCGTCACGGCACTCAACCCATAGATTGAACGTCTCTGAAGCAACTAACGCAGTTTAGGAACACGGCGGGCAGAACTCCGCTCTTAGTTTGTAAAGTAATGTTAAGTTGGCAGGCGGAAACTAAACCGGGGGTTTTGGCCCGTTTCACCGCGCGCGGTCCCGTTTCTGGACCGTTTGAGCCCGCTCGGGACGTCAGTCCTTGCGGTTTTTCATCAGCCCGTTGAGCTGGTTCTGCATCGCATCCAACTGGGCTTTGAGTTCTTCCACGCTGCCCGATGACTCGTTTGCAGGGTGTTCCGGTTCGGAAGCGGACACGTTATCAGCGCCACCGCCAGCTCCGCTTTTTCCAAACGGTGTCATCATCCGCATCGCATTCTCAAACATGGACATGTTTTGCCGGGCCATGTCTTCAAACTGACCCACCGGAAAAAATCCCTTGAACGCATGCTGCATCGCATCGCGCATGCTCTGCTCATTTTGCGCGAAAGCTTCCATGCTTTGTTCCAAATAGCGTGGCAGCACGCCACCAAGTGAGTCGCCGTAAAACCCGATGATCTGGCGCAGAAACTTGATCGGCAGAAGGTTTTGACCCTTCGCTTCCTGTTCAACGATGATCTGTGTCAACACGGAGCGGGTGAGGTCTTCTCCGGTTTTGGCGTCGACCACGACAAACTCTTCGTTGTCTTTGATCATCTCGGCAAGATGATCGAGCGTCACATAGCTCGACGTCTTGGTATTATAGAGCCGCCGATTGGCGTACTTCTTGATCTTGATTACACCGGAGTTATCCGACTTGGCCGCCATGATGTACGTCCTCTCACCTGCTGGCACTCGTTTGTCGCTGCCCGCCTCACTTGCCCTTCATTGTGCTTTGCACCCATGAGCGAGTCAAAGAGCGCGATGCACAAATCCCGACAATTTCCCATGTTTTTCTCGAATGTTTTTGGCTGTGCAATGCACACTTCCTCGAGCCGGGGTGCGCAGATATAGTCAGGGTATGACAGAGTCGGACGACGAACAGGTCGATTTGGACGCTCTCGCCAAGAGGTATATCGAGTTGTGGCAGGAGCAGATCGCCCGTATGTCAGAGGACCCTTCGGTCGCGGCATTGTGGCGGCCGTTCCTTGAAAATGCCGGCAAGACGGCGGGATGGACCCCTGAAAGCCTCGCAGCAACATTTTCCGCATATACATCTCAAGCCGTTGACGGGGCGGCTCGGGCCGCGTCCGCTGCCGTTTCATCTGATGATGGAGGGGCTGGTCTTGCAGATGTGCTTCGCCGGCTTGACGCCATTGAGCGCCGGCTCACCGCTCTCGAGGCTGATCGCAGAGGCGATTGAATCTGAAACCGGTCAAGCGGTGGCCGGCATGACGTGGACCGATGTCATACCGGCAGCTCCGTTTGTCGACGCTCTGACTCGTCAGGGCCAGGACCGCATGACACGCTTCGCGCGCGGCATTGCCGCGTATCAGCATCACCCGTTTCGGCGGACCGGAAAATCTGCACCGCAGTGGACGGAGACTTCGGCCGCGCCGGTGCGTGATTACGGGGGCGCCGAAGGCTCGCTTCCGGTCTTGGTGGTGCCATCTCTTATCAACAAGTCAGATGTGCTCGACTTGTACGAAGATAGAAGCTTTATGCGGTATCTCTCCGCTCAGGGACTGCATCCGTATCTCTTGGACTGGACCGCGCCCGACGCCGCGCCGCTCGGCGCCACGCTCGATCACTACATCACGTCGATGCTGATGCCCGCGTTGCGTGACCTCAGAGCAAAACACGGCCGCCCCGCCGCGCTTGCCGGCTATTGCATGGGTGGGACGCTCACCGCTGCCCCAGCGGTACTGGAGCCGGATCTTGTTTCATCACTCGTTCTATTAGCGGCGCCATGGGATTTTCATGCGGACAATGAAGGGCTGCGCCATTGGTTACAGGTTGCGCGGCCGGGTCTTGAGGTGGTGATTGACACCTGGGGCGAGGCGCCGGTCGATCTGCTCCAAGCCCTGTTTGCAGGGCTCGACCCGACACTGGCCGGGCGGAAGTTCCGTAAATTCGCCGATATGGATCAGAACAGCGACGCGGCCAAACGGTTCGTTGCCCTCGAAGATTGGCTCAATGACGGTGTGCCGCTGGCGGGACCTGTGGCTAAAACCTGCCTGCTTGATTGGTATCTCGACAACGATCCGATGGCAGGAAAATGGGAGGTCGATGGCACGGCTATCGATCCGTCCGCGATCGCCTGCCCGACTCTTGCGGTCATACCCAGTCGCGACCGGATCGTGCCCCCGGCGTCGGCATCGGCGCTTGCGGCGCGCATCGGACATGCCGCTGTTCGTTCTGTGGCCCTGGGACATATCGGCATGATTACCGGGGGGCGGGCCGAGAAAGAGGTCTATGAACCCGTCGCCGAGTGGATTAAAAATGCTGCAACGCAATAATCTTTCTGCGGCACAGCATTGATCGCGCGTATCTTGATGTGCCCGTCGCAACGAGGATGCATCCATGACTGACATCGTTATCACCTCTGCCGTTCGGACACCTATTGGCGCTTTTGGCGGCAGCCTTTCGGGTTTACAGGCGTCCGATCTCGGCAACATCGTCATTTCGGAAGCGCTGTCCCGCTCGCAGGTCGGTGGCGAAGACGTTTCCGAAGTGGTCATGGGGCAGGTGCTTACCGCAGGCACTGGCCAGAACCCCGCGCGCCAGGCGTCCATCGGGGCTGGCGTTCCCAAGGAAGTGCCGGCGATGACCATCAACCAGGTGTGCGGCTCAGGATTGAAAGCGGTTGCCCTTGGAGCCAGCAGTATCCAAGCGGGTGATAACGCGATCGTCGTCGCCGGCGGTCAGGAGAGTATGTCGAACTCGCCGCACTGCACACACCTGCGCAACGGCACCAAAATGGGCGATACGCAACTCATCGACACCATGATCAAGGACGGCCTGTGGGATGCCTTTAACGGCTATCACATGGGAACGACGGCGGAAAACATTGCTGAGAAATGGCAGCTGACGCGCGACGTCCAGGACGGATTCGCTGCGAACTCCCAGCAGAAAGCGGAAAAGGCACTCGCCGACGGTAAGTTCAAAGACGAAATCGTACCGGTCACAATTACCGTGAAGCGCGAAGAAAAGCGTTTCGATACGGATGAGTATCCGCGTGCGGGCACGACAGCCGAGTCGCTCGGCAAATTGCGCCCGGCTTTTTCAAAAGACGGCACGGTCACCGCGGGTAATGCGTCCGGTATCAACGATGGCGCAGCGGCCGTGGTGCTGATGACCGCTGACGAGGCGGCAAAGCGTGGTCTCACACCAATCGCGCGCGTCGCCTCCTGGGCCCAGGCCGGTGTCGATCCGGCGATCATGGGCACGGGTCCGATCCCGGCCTCGCGCAAGGCGCTGGAGCGCGCGGGCTGGTCTGTCGGCGATCTCGATCTGATTGAGGCCAACGAGGCGTTTGCCGCGCAGTCTCTCGCGGTGTGTAACGATCTCGGGTTCGATCCTGACAAGGTGAATGTCAATGGCGGCGCCATTGCGCTCGGGCACCCTATCGGGGCGTCCGGCTGCCGCGTTCTGGTGACCCTGCTGCACGAGCTGCAGAGGCGCGATGCTAAGAAGGGCCTGGCAACGCTGTGCATCGGCGGCGGTATGGGTATCGCGCTCTGCGTCGAACGCGGCTGAGTCCAGCTGTTCGGGGGGCGGACCCGGCTTGTCCGTCCCTAGTTTCCCCGTCATTTAGGCCCTAGGCTTTCCCCTCCCGCAGGAAAACAAAAAGAGGGGAGGTCTGGCGATGACCCAGTTTCGTGGGCTCATGGCGATGAGCATCGCCGCGCTGTTGTGTGGCGGTGCTGTCGCGCAGCAAGTCCCTCTGCCGAACGTTGATGACGAGGGCACGATCACCGGACAGCAGGTGGTTGTCCCGTTGTCGAATTTCCTGAGCGAGGAGATCAAGGCCGAGTTTGCGAGCCGCTTGCGCGAGACGTCACCCATTTCCCTGGCCGATGGGCTCGACGCGGTGCGCGCTCGCTCCGATGAAGGGGCCAAGGGGCAACTCGATCGCTGGCTCGAAATTTATCCGTCTTCGATACAAGATACTGAGATCAATGGCGTGCATGTGCATATTGTCGTTCCGGACTCAGGAATCGCGGACGGCAATGACAACCGGGTCTTGATCAATGCTCATCAGGGCGGGTTCATGTTCGGCGGCGCTTACGGCGGCCAGCTGGAGTCCGTTCCCTTGGCCGGACTTGCCGGCGTCAAGGCGATCGCGGTCGATTACCGGCTCGCACCGGAGCACACCTTCCCGGCCGCGAGTGAAGACATGGAAGCGGTCTATCGCCATGTGCTGGAGACCACGCCCCCGGCAAACGTCGGTATCTATGGCTGCTCAGCGGGCGGCACGCTGACGGCGCAGGTGATTCCGTGGTTCCGGGAGAAAGGCCTGCCGTTGCCAGGCGCAATCGGCATTTTTTGCTCCGGCGCGATGAACACGTTCTGGTTTGGCGGCGATGCGGGAGTCTTGAGTCCGCTGCTAAATGCAAGTCGGCCCGTTAACCGGGGCAACATGGAGAACCAGCCGCGCAACTACTTCGAAGGTGTCGACCAGGATGATCCGTTGGTCACGCCAGGTGAGTTTCCGGAAGCCTTGGCGGCGTACCCGCCGACCCTAGTCGTCAGCGGTACACGGGACATCGCCATGAGCAACGCGGTCATGACCCATACGCGGCTACTCGAGGCGGGGGTCGAAGCAGACCTGTTCATTCAGGAAGGTCTGGGGCACGGTCATTTCTTTATGTTTCCGGGTACGCCGGAAGCGGAAACCGCGCACCGCGTGATTTGGAATTTCTTTGACCGTCATCTTGGGCGGTAAGACTCAGGCCGCGCGCCTGCTAATCATGAAAAAGCGGCCACACAGTAAAAGCGCCGCGGCGGCCAGCCCAGCTGCAAGTCCCCACCACAAGCCGACCGGTCCGTAGCCGAGGGCAAAGGCGATCGTCCATGCTGCGGGAAACCCGACGCCCCAGTAGCCGAGCGTCGCCAGCAGCAATGGAATCCGCGTATCCTTGTAGCCGCGTAAGACTCCCGAACCGATGGCCTGAGCGCCATCGAAAATCTGGAACAGGGCGCAGACACCAAGCAGTTCAATCACCAGCGCTATGACCGCGGCGTCTTCCATGTTGTCCGGGTCCAGTTGGAATAGAAGAGCCAAGTCCCTCGGAAAGAACACCATGATCACCGCCGTGGCCGACATAAAGACCAAACCCATCGCCAGGGCGATCATCCCGGCGCGGCGCGCGGCACGCGGCAGCATGGCTCCGTTGTGGTAGCCGATGCGCACGTTGGCGGCCTGACCGATGGCGAGCGGTACCATGAACGCCGTGGCGGCGATCATGATGGCAACCTGGTGCGCGGCCAGCGCCGTTGCGCCGAACGTTCCCATAAGCAAGGCGCCGGTTAGGAACAGCAGGGTTTCAACGCTGAACGTTCCGGCGATGGGCCAGCCAAGGCGGTTCAGTTCTCTGAAAACCGGCCAGTCGATGCGGGCAAGAATTTTCGCAGGCCGCAACGCATGGTCGAAAAAAATCACCGCAGCTGCGCTTATCGCCATCACCCACATGACCAGCGCTGTCGCCGTGGCGGACCCCAGATAGCCCAGTTCCGGCAGGCCCCAGGCACCGTATATCAAACCGTAATCGAGCAAACCGTTGGCAATGAGGCCGAGAACGGCAACGCCGAGGATGAGTCGCGGGCGATTCATCGCCGATAAATAGAAGCGCCATGCCGCCATGATCATGCTGGTCGGAGCGCCGATGGCAATGACGCGGACATAGGTTCTCACGTCTGCCACCAGCGCCGGCGGTTCGCCGATCCACACCAGCAACGGTTCGACATTCCACAGCATCGCCGCCAGAGGCAAAGTCGACAGCAGGGCCAGCACCAGACCGGCGCGCAGGATGCCATCGATCTGACTGTCGTCACCGGCGCCGCGCGCGTGCGCGATCAGAATGGCTACGCTGGCGATCACGTTCTGAAACAGGCCCGAGAACATGAAGAAGATCGAACCGCCCAAGCCGCCGGCAGCAAGCGCATCACGGCCAACGGAGCCGAGCAGGATGGTGTCTGTCAGGCCCATCCCCATCTGGGCGAGCATCGCACCGGCCAGGGGAATCGAGAGATGCACCATCGCCGACAACTCTTGCCGGGCCGTGGGCGAGGCGTGAGGGGGATGAAACTCGGCGGACAGCATGGCGGATTCAGCATAACTCGGGCGGCAAGGGGCCGCTAAAGGCTCAGCTTGCGGGCGGAAAGTCAATGGCCGTTTGACCGCTGTGGCTCTATGTTTGCTATCAACGCTCGAACACGCAAGCGCAGGGCACGTAACAGGGAGCATGATATGTCACAGCGGGTAGCAGTGGTGACCGGCGGAACACGCGGCATCGGGCGGGCCATCGCCGAAGCGTTAAAGGACGCCGGGTATAAGGTCGCGGCGAATTACGCCGGCAATGACGAGGCGGCGGCGCAATGCGAAAAGGAAACCGGTATTAAGTGCTACAAGTGGGACGTTGCCGACTTTGCCGCCTGTCAGGCCGGAATTGCACAGATCGAGAAAGATCTCGGCCCCGTCGATGTTCTCATCAACAATGCCGGGATCACGCGGGACGGTACCATGCATAAGATGGACCCCGCGCAATGGGCCAGCGTGATCGAGACCAATCTTGGCTCCTGCTTCAATATGTCGCGCTGCGTCATCGAAGGCATGCGCGCGCGCAAATTCGGCCGCATCGTCAACATCGGGTCGATCAACGGCCAGGCCGGACAGTACGGTCAGGTCAACTACGCCGCAGCCAAATCCGGTATCCACGGTTTCACCAAGGCGCTGGCCCAGGAAGGGGCCAAAGCAGGGATCACGGTCAACGCGATCGCGCCAGGGTATGTCGACACCGATATGGTGCGCGCCGTGCCCCCAGAGGTGCTGGATAAGATCATCGCACGGATTCCGGCCGGGCGTCTTGGCAAGGCGCACGATATCGCTCGTGGCGTCATGTTTCTGGTGGCGGAAGACGCCGATTTCATCACCGGCTCGACGATGTCGATCAACGGCGGGCAACATATGTACTAAACTGGGGCGCACAGGCACACGGGACAGGACTACGGCCAATGGGTTTGCGGACTATGAGCATTATCGCGATTTTCGGCGCCATCATGGTTGCCGCGCTGGCGATCCTCGCGCTGTTCCGGTCCGACTCCCTGCGGCTGTCCCTGAGCGACTTGCGCGGCATGTATTCCACGCCGCAATCCAGATACACGCAGCTCTCCGGTGTCTCGATCCACTATCAGGACGAAGGCGCCGGTTTTCCCATCGTGCTCGTGCATGGCTCGGAAGGCACCTTACGCACCTGGGACCCCGTCGTCGCCGCGTTCAAGGACAGTTACCGGTTGATCCGCCTAGAACTGCCCGGGCGGGGGCTATCAGCAGCCGCCGGGCCAGGTGAGGTCGGCGACGACGTCACCCTGCACGGCATGGTGATCGAGCTTTTGGATCAGCTTGGCGTCGAGGGTCCCTTTCATGTCATCGGCCAGTCGAGCGGCGGCACCGTGGCGACACGTGTCGCGGCGTTCTATCCAGAGCGCGTAGAGAAGGTCGTGGTGATCAACATGCCGTCGGCACCGGTGAGCGTTCCGCGCAGCGCGCGGCCGCCCGACGTGCGCCGGGCGATGATGATCAACGACGACATGCTGCAGTTCCGTACCGAGGCGTTTTGGCTCACCTATTACCGCTACCTGTGGGGCGAGCCCGCGCGTCTCACCGATGAACTGATCGAGCTAATGTACGATCAGAACCGACGTGTGCGCGAACCGCTGGCGCGGCCGCTGATCCCCGCCAACTTCTCGCCCGAACAGGCCGACACCAATCTCGGCAATGTTGCCGCTCCGGTGCTTGTCATTTGGGGTATGGCCGATCCGGTGCTGCCGCCGGAGCAGCTCGACGAGCTGACCAAGCGCTTCACTCAGGCGGAGATCGAAATCTTCCGGATGCCCGACACCGGGCACTTCCCGGTTCTCGAAGCGCCGGAGCTACTGATCCCGCCGATCCGGGAGTTCTTGGCCGCTCCGGCCGAGACCGACGACGAGGTCGGCCCCTAAGCGGGATCGAACACACGCTTGAGGTGATCCTCGCCCAAGGGCCGGGTCAGCTTGGAGACAAGCACGCACATCAGGACGCACAGCACGCCGCCAAGCGCGCCGACCGAAAAGGCGTTCGGCGTCTGGCGCTCAAGCCAGCCGGTCACCGCGTACAGGGCCGATCCCTCGGCGCCGGAGGCGATGACGAACCCGCCCGCGAGAATGACAAACGTGATTGCTCCGGTGATGAACCCGGCGAGCGCGCCAGTGGCCGTCAGTCCGCGCCACATCACACCCAGCACCAGCGGTCCCCACAGCGCCGCGGACAGTCCGCCAAAGCCGAGCGCGACAAGCAGCGAGATGTTCATGTTCTGAGTCGCATAGGCGAGCGCGACCGAGGCTGCGAGCACGCACACGGTGGCGACGCGGCTGATCTTTAACGTGATGCGGTCGATATCCTCGATGGACTTATCGGCGTGGATCTTCGGAGCGAAGGTCAGGCGATAGAGGTCGTTGGCGACCACCTGGCTCATGGCGATGACCAGGCCGTCGGCCGTGGACATGATCGCCGCCAGGATGCCGATGCCGAGTAGCGCGGCAAGCCATGTCGGGAACACCGCGATGAACAGTTCCGGCACGGCGTTGTTCGCGCCCGCGTTGGAGCTGAACAAGTCGTCGCCGAACAGCGCACGCGCCAACATGCCGCCGAAGGCCATGCACGGCAGAATCAGGCCGAACGTGAACGCGATCTTGATGAAGCGGCCGCGGTCGGCTTCATTCTTAAGCGCCCACAGTTTGTTGCCGACATGGGGCATCAGGCCGAGCGGCACATGCACGAAAAGCAGCGCAAAGATGTGCCACCACTCACCGACAACCGGTGAGTCTTTATAGAGAACGTTGGTTGTTTCCGGGTCAACGGCGTTCATGCGCTCGACGACGTTGGTGACGCCGCCGTCCTCAAGCCCGAAGCCGGTCAGAAACATCACCAGCAGCAGTACCGCGAGGACGAGCATGAGAAAGCCCTGCAGTGCGTCGGTCATCATGTCGGCATGAGCGCCGCCGAGGACGACATAGACCGCGAGCACAACGGTGGTGATCCCCAGTGCCCAGGGCAGCGACAGGCCGAGCATGGTCTCGAACATGACGACACCGGAGACAAGTTGCCCGGCCATGTAGAACAGCAGGATCAATGAGAACAGCGCGGCGACGACCCGCATGCCTTCGGAGTTGTAGCGCTCGCCTAGGTATTCCGGGATCGAGCGGCTGCCGAAGGTCTCCCCGGCGCGGGCCACGGTCTTCTGGCAGATCAGCACGCCGGTGTACGCGCCAAGCGGATAACAGAACATGATCCACATACCTGACAGGCCGAAGGTGTAGGCCAGGCCGGGGATGCCAAGGAAGGTCGCGCCGCTGGCGACGGTCGAAGTGAACGCGAGGGCGAGGAACCAGGGGCCGTATGAGTGCCGTGCGGTGGCGAAGTCATCGGCGCTCTTGACCTTGCGTTGGCCGAGAATGCCGAACCAGATCATGACGCCGGTGTACATGATCATGAAGATCCAGCAGTAGGTTTGTAGGCTCATGGCCGCCCCTCCGAACGATGTGCGCGGCGCCCCAAGCCGCTGCGGCAGTGTTCCGAAAAAAGGGTTTCAGGTCAAAGCGTGTGGAACGACCCCATGCACGGGCGCAACCGCGCACCTAAGAACCTCGTTTCTCTAATAAAAATAGATACTTACGATTCCCGACACACGAGCCCATGCACGGTACAAATTCACCGCAGACCGGTGAAAACGCGCGGTCCGGACGGATCGGGTGCACGGTCGCCCAGCGGATCGGTCATCGCAAATTCATCCGCAGCTGCTCCAGGACCATGTAGTGTCTGGGTTGTAGGAGCTAACTTTTTCAATCTTTCTCAAAAATCGACACCACGCAGGGGAGGGACCTCATGACCGCGATCCGATATGTCAAAAAGCAATGGACTGCGCCGCTGTATCGCGCTTCGACGGGTAACAAGGTTCGTTTGGACCTGTTGTGGGGGGACCGGGTGAAGGTCGTCAAACAGAGCGGAGCGCGGTGGCAGGTCAAGGCGCGGGGCTTGTCCGGGTACATGACTCCTTCGCACCTGGGCACAGAGTCTTTGCTCGAGCTCTATTTTATCGATGTCGGGCAGGGCGACGGCGTGCTGATCAAAATGCCGGACGGCCGCCACATCCTGATTGACGGGGGCTGGCCGCGCAAAAGCCAGCCGACCGGGAAGAACGCGTCGGATTTCGTCGACTGGAAGTTTAACCGCGACTATGGATCAAAACGGATCTCGCTGGATGCCATGATCTGCTCCCACAACGATCAGGACCATTACGGCGGGCTGTGGGATTTGCTCGACCCGGCGCAGTACGCCAGCGGTGACGGTGTGGCACGGGAATTCGGCTGCGACGGCGTATCGGTCGAGAATTTTTATCACGCCGGGTTGTCCTGGTGGAAAGACGCCAGCGGTAATCGCACTTTGGGGAAGGACGTGACAACGTCGCACGGAGCGATGTGGACGCAGTTGCTCGAAAACCGCACCAGCCTCAACCGGGGCCTCTCCGGTTCCGCCGGCAACCCAAAACTGCAGGGCGAGTGGGCTCAATTTCTGAGTAAAGTAAAAGGCGTCCGTAATCGAAAGGGGAATCTCACGCCGGTAGCCCGTCTGTCCCATGCGACCGGCTATCTGCCCGGGTATTCCGAACAGGCGAAAGGCGCGATCAAGGTCATTGCGCCGGTGGAATTCGAAGTGGACGGCAAATCCGCCATTCGAAAATTCTCCGGCGGGACGAGTAAGAACACCAACGGCAACAGCGTCTTGCTCCGGCTGGACTACAAATCGGCACGCATTCTGTTGACCGGCGATCTCAACACCGCGAGCCAGCAGTCGCTGCTGGCGGACTACGAAGGCGAACACGATGAATTCGCCTGCGATGTCGCCAAAGCCTGTCACCACGGCAGCGGCGACGTTTCCATCAGATTTCTGGAGAAAATGGAGCCAGCCTGCACGGTCATTTCGTCCGGCGACAGCGAAGGGCACGACCATCCGCGCCCCAACATTGTCGCGGCGAGCGGCCTGACGGGGTACAAGACGATCGTCGAAGATCAGTTACGAACACCGCTGGTGTACTCGACCGAATTGGCCCGCAGCGTCGATCTCGGCAAGATCAACGAAATGGACCACCTCGGATCGAGTGATCAGGTCCTCAATACCTATTCAGGCAAAGCCCTTAACCGGTTTGAGACGCACTACAAAATTACCATGGCAGGCGACCGTAATCCGAAGTCGCGCAGTTCCAAGCTGGGCACGCGGCGGATCGCAGCGAAGATGACCTATGGCCTGGTCAACGTGCGTACGGATGGGGAGACGATCATGTGCGCGGCGCTCAACGAAAAAGATTTTAAATGGAACGTCGAGAGTTTTAAGACGCGGTTCTAGGCCGCCTCTCAAGGTGCGTCACTAACGATCCTGGCTAGGGCGCAAAAGGTCTCGATGTCCACCTGTTCCGGCCGCAGCGTCGGTTCGATGCCGACGGTGGCGCACAGCGCTTCCGCATCGCCGAGGGATTTCAAACTGGTGCGCAGCATTTTGCGGCGCTGGCCGAAGGCAGCAGCGGTGACGCGGGCGAGCGCGGTCTCGTCGGCCTCGGCCAATGGTTCGGCGCGCGGCGTGAGATGAACAACGCTGGAATCCACCTTAGGCGGTGGCGTGAAGGCCTTCGGATTGACGTCGAAGTCCTTGCGCACGTGCCAACGCCATCCGGCAAACACGGACAGACGTCCATACGGTTTCGCACCCGGCTGAGCGGCTAGCCGGTCGGCAACTTCCTTCTGCACCATCACCGTGATCGACGAAAACGCCTCCGGTTTGGCAAGCCAGCCGAGAATGAGATCGGTGCCGATGTTGTAGGGCAGGTTGGCGACGACGCGCCGCGGTTCATTGCCGAGGGTCACGATGTCGGTGCTCAGTGCGTCACCGGCGACCACGTCGAGCTTGCCCGGGTAAGCGGCGGCGACGTCGGCCAGGGCGGCGAGGCAGCGGTGGTCTTTTTCGATGGCGATGACCTGCGCGCCTGCGGCCAGCAGCGCCCGGGTCAGCCCGCCGGGCCCGGGTCCGATTTCAATCGTCGTCCCGGTGCTGAGATCGCCGGCGCTGCGGGCGATACGGCCGGTGAGGTTGAGGTCGAGTAGAAAGTGTTGGCCCAGACCCTTGCGCGCACTGAGCTGGTAGTCGCGGATGACGTCGCGTAGTGGAGGCAAGTCGGCTGGTGTCTTGGTCATGCGCCCGCGCGGGTTTCGGCAATCGCCGCTGCCATCTTCACGGCGGCGATGAAACTGTCGCAGCGCGCATTTCCGGTGCCGGCAATGGAAAAGGCCGTGCCGTGGTCCGGCGACGTGCGTACAAACGGTAATCCCAAGGTGACATTGACGCCGCCGTAGAAGTCGAGCGTCTTGAGCGGGATCAGGGCTTGGTCGTGATACATGCACAGCACGGCGTCATGGGCCGCGCGCGCATCGGTGTGAAATAGGGTGTCGGCGGGCAAGGGGCCGGTCGCGTTAATGCCTTTGATACGCAAAGCGGCGACGGCCGGTGCGATGATGTCCTCTTCTTCGCTGCCGAACTTCCCGTCTTCTCCTGCGTGCGGGTTCAGGGCGGCCACGGCCAGACGCGGCGCACCGATGCCGAAGTCCTGCTGCAAGGCGGCGGCGATGATTTCGCCGTGCCGCACGATGGCGTCTGTCGTCAGCGCGCGGGCCGCTGCGCCGTGGCTGAGGTGAATTGTCACCGGCACAACCCGCAGGCCGTGCCTGATCACATGGCTGGCGAGCATCATTACCGGCTGTACGCCGGGGCCGGCCAGCGTGCCGAGGTATTCGGTGTGACCGGGATGGGCGAAGCCCGAGTCCTGCAGGCTGGCTTTGTGAATCGGGTTGGTGACGAGGCCCGCAGCGTCGCCGCTTTGCACTAGCCGAACGGCGGTGTCGATGGCGCCGATGACAGCGGCGGCATTGGCCGGGTCGGGCGTGCCGAGCGTCGCGGGATGGGCCAGCGGCGGATCGACCGGCAGCACGGGCAGCGCCGTGCCGAAGTGCGCAGCGACCTCGTCCGCAGATGAGATCGTCTGAATCGAGCAATCGAGTTTGAGCGCCAATGCCAGCGCGCCCAGGCGCCCCGGGTCATCGATGGCGAAAAACGGCGGCAGGCTGTCGCGATGTTTGGCGTAGGCGGTGAGCAGAATATCGCCGCCGATGCCGGCGGGATCGCCCATAGTGACGGCGAGCGGCAAGGTCAGGGCAGGGCGGGTCATGCCGCCGGGCTCCTAGAGCCGGACGTCGATGAGTGCCTGACGCCGCAGGTCGCGCAGGCGCTGACGCGAAATCGTATCGAGCTTTTCGTTTTCCAGCCGGGCGTAGACCTGGTTGGGCGACGGCAGGCCGTCGTCTTCCTCGCGGCTGCACACCATGACGAACAGCCGCGCCCCGGCGACGTTGACCGGCGCGCTGACGTCACCGACGGGCAGGCCCATGACCGCGTCGCGCACCGCTTCCGGCAGGCCGCCGACGCGGATCAGATCGACCGGACCGGACCCCGGCCCGCCAATTTGCTGGGCCCATTCGTTCATCTGATCACAGCTGAAGACCTGACTTTGAATAGCCTGCGACAGTTGTTCCAGCCGCGCCGGATCAAGGGCGTTGCGGCCCGTGGTTTGAAGATAGATTTGACTCAGAGTCACTGCGGCCATCAGCGGTGAGGCTTCGGCAGTGGCGCGCTGGTCGCGGACGGCGAGAATGGTGTAGCCCGATAGGGTACGGATCGGCTCGGAAACATCGCCCGGTTGCAACCGCGTCAATGCACGGTCGAGTTCGTTTTCCAACTCACCTGCATGAATCCAGCCAAGATCGCCCCCGACGGCCGCGGTCGGACTTTGCGAAAACTGCTGCGCCAGCGCTGGGAACGGGGTTCCTTCGCGGGCGCGTTCCGCCAGCTGGCGGGCCAGTTCGCGCACATCGTTGTCGCGCGCGCCGAGTCCGATCGGCAAAAATATTTCCGCCAACAGATATTCCGGCTTGCCCTGGTTCGCTTTCAGACGCTCGATGACGACGTCTACTTCTTCCTCTGTCACGCTGATATCGCGGGCGAGGACTTCCCGCACGACCTTGAGCCAGGCCACGTCGGCTTCGACCTGCGCGTAAAAGGTTCCGGAATCGATTCCCTGCTGGCTGAGCATCGCGGAAAAGGCGCCCGGCTGCATGCCGTTGTTCTGTTCGATCAGCTGGACCGCGCTGAGCACCTCGTCTTCCGTGGTTTCAATCTCCTCGCGCCGCGCTTCCTGCAACTTGAGCTTTTCTTCGATCAAGGTGTTCATCACCTGCGGCAACAGACGCTGCCGCACTTCGATTGAGTCCTCGATGCCGGAGGTGACGAGGAACATCTGGATGCGCGACTGCACGTCGAAGACCGAAATCACGTCTTCGTTAACGACGGCGGCGATGCGCATCGCGTCTTCCTGGGCGATAGACGGCGCCGCACCGAACGCCAGCACCGCGAGCATCGCGGCGGCGATGCGGTTCTGAATCGATTTTGAAATCTGGCGGATCATTTCCGCGATCATGCTCCTACGGGTTTATGGGGTATCGGCCGGCGCGCTTACCACTGGTGGCCGCGCGGCCGGCGGCTGGACATCCTTCTGCAAAGCGGGCCGTACCTTACCTACCTGAGGGCTGCCAATCCAGCCCGCAAGACGTCAGAACAACCGCCGTTTTCCGCCTTGCCGCACTGCGCCGGTGTTGCGTTTGTTTCTCAATATGTATAGTGGGGAAGATGGCAACAAAACGGCATATCCGCAGCTTGATCACCGCTGTGTTCGCGGCGGCCCTGGTTTTCCCGCCTCTGATGAGCACGGTGGCGGCAGGGTTCGGGGTGGATCTTGCCCATCATCACTGTGACGAGCATGGCATCGAAACCCTCGCCGATCACGGTGACGGCGAACACGACGATGCGGCATCCGGCCATGATCACGCCGAGACCGGTGACCACGATCCGTTTCAGTGCGATCAGTGCCACTTCGCGTTTGCCGCACTGCCCGCGGATCTGATCGCGCCGGTGCCGGCCACGGTCGGATTGCCGGACGAAGACAGCGTTGTGCGCCTGCGCGCCGCCGACCCTCCCTTCAGATTTAAGCCCCCCATTACCTGATCCCACCGGCCGCGATGTTCGCCATCGTCGGCCGGAGACCGGTCCTTCCGGTTCGCCAAGCTGCGGACCGGATCCTTCGTCCGTATGGGAAAGGGTGATCCCATGATGTTGTTAAGACTTGCCGCGGCTGGCGCTGCGGTGTGGTGGTTGGCCGGCAGTGCGTCGGCGCAAACACAGATGACGCTGGCCGACGCGGTCGCGCAGGCGTTGCAAAACAGTCCCGATGTGGCGCGGCTCGATCGTGATCTGGCCTTGCGACTGGCCGACGCGGTCGAGGCGGAGACGCGGGCGAATCCCGAAGTGGAGGTGCTCGGTCGCTATTCCGATGCCGGAGACGGCGTCGGCATAGAGGTGGAAGTGAGCCAGCCGGTCCGCTTCTCCGATTTCAGGCTGCGGCCTCTCTATGCGGCGGTGCTGCGGCAAACTGCGACCGTCGAGCAGGACGCGGGTCTGTTCGACCTCGTCAATCGCGTCGCTGAACTCTATGTCGCCCACTGGGCGGCGCAGACCCGCGAGGCTTTGGCGCAACGCGCGGCGGCGGAAGCCTCCGACATCACCGCGCGGATCGAGCGCATCCGCGCCGCGCAGCAGCTCCCGACCGTGCAATTCAACGTGTTCGAACCCGAGGCCCTGCGCCGCCGCCAAGACGCGACCCTGCATGCGGCCGAACGCGCAGAGCTCGAGGCACGGCTGGCCTACGACATCGGCGGCGATGGCGGGCCGCTGCAAACCCTGGCCCCGGCGCTGGTGGCGTTGCCGCCGCTCGACCGCGTGCTCGCCTTTGCCAACACCAATGCATTCGGCGCGCGTCTGGCGCGGGCGCGGATCACGGTCAACGAAGCGCGCCTGGCGGTAGCGGAGAAGGACCGTTTCCCCGCCATTGTGCCGCGCGCCAGTTACGAGGTCGAACCCGGCGGTGACGCGCGCGCGTGGGGAGTCGGCATCGCCATGGAGATTCCGCTGTGGGATGTCAACGGCGCGGAGATCGCCCGCGCCCGCGCGGCTCTGCAGGAATCACGTGTGCATCTGGCACGGCTCAATGGCGGCGCGCGCGAGGCACTGGTCGCCGGCCTGCATCGTCAGGCAGCGCTGCTCGATGAACGGGCCGCCGCCTATCGCGGCCGGATCGTGCCAGCCTACGGCGAAACCTACGACA
Source organism: Rhodospirillaceae bacterium (assembly GCA_038148375.1). GTDB lineage: Bacteria > Pseudomonadota > Alphaproteobacteria > Rhodospirillales > Rhodospirillaceae > CAWUEX02. The sequence continues at coordinate 104,526 of JAYQVH010000002.1, forward strand.
CCATCCGCGCGATGTACGACCAGGGCCAGACCGATCTGATCGACGTCTGGCAGGTGCAGGCTTCGCTGCTGGATGCGGAAGAAGACGCCATCGCGACGGTGGTGGATGCCTTAAACGCGCGCATCGCTCTGGAACGGGCGATCGGCGGCAAGATTGAACAGGTGAACTGAGATGACGATGACTTGGATGCGATGGATTGCGCTGGCTCTGACCTTGACGCTGGCCGCGCCAGCTGCGGTGCCGGGGCCGGTGTTCGCGCAGGCCGATGATCACGATCATGAGGATCATGACCACGATCACGATGATCACGACGACCATGATCACAACGACGACCATGACGATCACGATCATGAAAGCGAGGCCGGCGGGCCATTGACGCTGACATCGGTGCAGATGGCCAATCTCGGCATCGCCACCGAAGTCGCCGAGATCCGCACGCTTCAGCATACGGTCGAGTTGATCTGCTCCGTCGAAGTGCTGCCGGAACGCCAGGCCCATGTCAGCCCGCGCTTCGACGGCCAGATCCGGTCCGTGCGCGCGACGCTGGGTGACAAAGTCAGTGCCGGCGACCGTTTGGTCGTGGTCGAGCCGATCATCGCCGGGGCGGGCACGCTGACCCTATCGGCGCCGATTTCGGGCGTGATCTCGCAACAGTCGGCCCGCATCGGCCAGACGGTGGAGGCGACGTCGGTGCTGTTCGAGATTTCCGATCACTCGCGCATGCTGCTGCACGGCACGATGATGGAAAGCCCGGACATCACCCGCATTCGCGCCGGACAGACGGCGACCGTGTACCTGGACGCTCTGCCGGGCCAACCGCTGGTCGCGCAAGTGGCCCGGGTCTACATGGCGCGCGAGGCCGGAACCGGACTGTTCACTGTGCATGCGGAAGTCGAAAACCCGGACGGTCTGCTCTATCCCGGTATGATGGGGACGATGTCCGTGGCCGTCGGTGACGCCATGGCCGGGATCGTCATTCCCACGCGTGCCATCCTCGGCAGCATGGGCGATCGTTTCGTCTTCGTGCGCGCCGGCGATGAGTTCGAGCGTCGCGCGGTGATCGAGGGTCTGCACACCGGCGCGGAGACCGAAGTGCTCGAGGGCGTCTTCCCTGGCGAGGAGGTCGTCGTCCAGGGTCACTACCAACTGCAATATATGGGCGAGGGTGCCGCCGGTCTGCCGACCGACGCGCACGCTGGCCACAATCACTGAGGCGGAAAAAAGTGCTTGATGCTCTGATTACGCAGTCGATCAAACACCGCCTCCTCATTGTGGCGGTGATTGCCCTTAGTTTCGTCTACGGCGGGCTCGCGGTTCAGCAGCTGCCGATCGACGTCTTGCCCGACCTCAACCGCCCGACGGTGACGATTTTTACCGAATCCGAAGGTCTGTCGCCGGAGGAAGTGGAAACGCTGGTGACGCGGCCGATCGAGGCGGCGGTGTACGGCGCCAACGGGGTCATGCGCGTGCGCTCGGCCTCGTCCATCGGCTTATCGATTGTCTGGGTCGAGTTCGATTGGGATGTCGATATCTATGTCGCGCGCCAGATCGTCTCGGAAAAACTCAATCAGGCGCGGGAGGCGATTTACGGCCGGGTCAATCCGACCTTAGGGCCGATCACTTCGATCATGGGTAATATCATGGCGATTGGGGTGACCGGCGAAGGCATCGATCCCATGACCTTGCGCGCGCAGGCGGAGTGGGACATCCGCCAGCGCCTCTTGGCCATTCCGGGCATTGCCCAGATCACGGTGGTGGGCGGCGAGCAGCGCCAATACCAAGTGCTGATCGATCCCGAGCGGCTGGTGTTCCACCGCGTACCGCTGTCCGCCGTGCTCGACGCCCTGGAGCAGACCAACCTCAACGCCACCGGCGGGTTCCTGCTGACCGACTACACCGAGGGCCTGATCCGTGTGCTCGGCCGGGCGCAGACGGTTGAGGAAATTCAGCGCACCATCGTGCCGCTGCCCGACGGGCCGGAGCGCCGGGTGACCATCGGCCAGATCGCCGAGGTCAAGGTCGGTGGCCCGGTCGCACCGCGCGGCGATGCCTCCGTCAACGCGACGCCGGGCGTGATTTTGTCGATCCAGAAACAGCCCGATGCGGATACGGCGTCGCTGGTAACGGCGATCCGCGCCGAACTCGCCGCGATCCAGGCCGGCCTGCCTGACGGCATGGAACTGCACGACGATATTTTCAGCCAAAGTGAGTTCATCGAAACGGCGGTGGCCAATGTGGAAGAGGCGCTGCGCGACGGCGCCATTCTGGTCGCGGTGGTGCTGTTCCTGTTTCTGCTCAACGTGCGCACCACCTTCATCACGCTAACGGCCATTCCGTTGTCACTGGTGCTCACGTTGCTGGTGTTTCAAGTGCTGGGCTTGTCGATCAACACCATGACGCTTGGCGGTATCGCCATCGCCATCGGCCAGCTGGTCGACGATGCCATCGTCGGCGTCGAGAACTGCTACCGGCGTCTGCGCCAGAACCGGCTCAAAGGCGAACCGGCGCCGTCGCTCGAGGTGATCGCCAAGGCGACGAAAGAAGTGCGGGATCCAATCATATTCGCCACGTTCATCGTCATTCTCGTGTTTCTGCCGTTGTTCGCGCTGTCGGGTGTCGAGGGCCGCATCTTCACGCCGCTCGGTATCGCCTATGTGACGTCCATTGGCGCATCGCTGATCGTATTCCTCACCGCGACGCCGGCGCTGTGCGCGTACCTGCTGCCGCGCATGACGCGAATGAGCGCCGAGAAAGAAGGTCCGGTGGTGCGCGGTGTGAAATGGCTGCAAGCCAGACTCCTCGCCGTGCTGTTTCCCGCGCGCTACGTGGTGTTTGCCGTTTTTGCAGTGTTTCTTTGCACCGGCGTGTGGCTGGTCAGCAACTTCGGCCAGGCGTTTCTACCGGAGTTCAATGAAGGCGCGCTGAATGTTTCTGTGGTGATGGCGCCGGGAACGTCGCTCGCCGAATCCAACCGCATCGCAACCGCGGCGGAACGGCTCGTCCTTGATCTGCCCGAGGTGACCAAGATCGGCCGCCGCTCCGGCCGGGCGGAGAACGATGAACATGCCGAGAGCATCAACGTCTCCGAGCTCGAGTTTTTCCTGATGCCGTCGGACAGGCCGCGCGACGTGGTGATCGACGACATTCGCGAGCAGCTGGAACAGATTCCCGGCGTGCTGACCAACATCGGCCAGCCGCTGTCCCATCGCATCGACCATGCCCTATCGGGCGTGCGCGCCCAGATCGCGATCAAGATCTTCGGTGACGACATGGCGGAACTGCGCCGCCTCGCCCGCCTCGTCGAGGGGCAGATCGAGGGTGTCGATGGCGTCGTCGATCTCAGCTTCGAGCAACAGGTGCTGACCGAGCAACTGCACATTCGGGTCGACCGCTCGCAGATTCTCAATCGCGGCCTGACCGTGGCCGACGTCGCCGACTACACGGAACTGGCGCTTAACGGCCGCAGCATGAGTCAGATCATCGACGGCATCCGCACCTACGACCTCATCGCGCGCTTCGACGACGCCAGCCGGGCAAACCCGGACGCGATAGCCAAACTGCCGGTGGAAACCGCCGACGGCGGCTACGTTCCGCTCGAACTGCTGGCGTCAATCGACCATGCGCTCGGCGCCAATGTCATCAATCGCGAGAACGGCCAGCGTCGGATCATTGTCCAGGCCAATGTCGCCGGACGCGATCTCGTCAGCGTCGTCCAGGACATTCAGAGGCGTCTGAACGCCGAGGTCGAATTGCCGCCCGGCTACTACGTCGTATACGGCGGCGAATACGAAAGCCAGGCGGCGGCGCTGGAAGCCATTCTCCTGCTTGCCGGCGTCGCGTTTCTGGGCATGTTCCTGGTGCTCTATGCCCACCTTGGCAGCGTCAATTTCGCGCTACAGGTCATGCTGTCGATTCCGCTGGCGTTTGTCGGCGCGGTGATCGGCGTGTGGGCCACCGGCGGCGTGTTGTCCATCGCCACGGTGATCGGCTTCATCACGCTCACCGGCATTGCCGCGCGCAACGGCATTCTGATGATCAATCACTACCTGTATCTGATGCGCGAAGAAGGTGCGGCGTTCGACCAGGCGATGATCACGCGCGGCACTCAGGAGCGGATCATTCCCGTGCTGATGACGGCGCTGACCGCGATCCTGGCGTTGGTGCCGATCCTGCTGACGCCGGATGAACCCGGCCGCGAAATTCTTCACCCCGTCGCGGTTGTGATCTTCTCAGGGCTGCTGTCGTCCACCCTGCTCGACTTAACCTTGCGGCCGCTGGTGTTCTGGACCTTCGGCCGCGCCGCCGTGGCGGAGCGACTGCCCGCGGCTCTTACCCCGCAACCCGCTGAATAAAAACAAGAGGAGAGACCACCATGAACATTCGGTTGATGATTGCCGCGCTCGTGACCTTAAGTGTCAGCGTCCCGGCCAATGCGCAAAGTGATCACGATCATGATCACGGCCATGACCACGAATCCGTCGACTTCGCCAATGTCGATGACGGATGGGCCGCGCTGGAGGACGTGGCGGCGGAGATTCGCGCGACCATTAAGGCGAAGAACCTGACGCCGCTGCATGATTTGTCGGACCGGCTGCACAGCGTGGCCGACGGACTGGCGCGCCACGCCAGTGATGTCGCCAAGCCGAACCAGTTGCGTTTTACCTCAAGTCTCAACCAGCTGCGCACCATGAGCGACCGGCTCCATGCCGTTCACGAGGACAACGATGTCGCGGCGGCGGAACGTCTCGTACCGCAACTCAACGGCGTCGTGCAGCTGCTGATGGTCAGCGCCGAAGGCAAGTAAGGAGTCCGCCATAAATGAGTGGATGTTGCGACGACGATGAATTGGTGTTCGACGGCACTTCCGTGGCGTATCGTCGTGCGTTGATTGCCGTCATCGCCATCAACGGCGCGATGTTCCTGGTTGAGGCGTCCGCCGGTTTCGCCGCCATGTCACAGGCTCTCAAGGCCGATGCGCTGGATTTCCTAGGCGATACCGCGACTTATGCCATCAGCCTGTGGGCGGTGGGCAAGTCTGCCACCGTGCGCGCACGCACCGCCATGTTCAAAGGCATCACCCTCGGCGCCATGGGCCTGAGCGTACTCGGCATCACGGCTTATCGTGTTTTGATCACCGGCTCACCCGATGGCGAAACTATGGGTCTCATTGGTTTGGCGGCATTGGTGGCCAATCTGCTCAGCGCCATGCTGCTGATGCGGTTTCGCGATGGCGATGCCAACGTGCGGTCGGTATGGCTGTGCACGCGCAACGACGCTATCGGCAATGTCGCGGTCATCGCAGCGGCGGGTCTGGTCATCTGGACGGCCTCACCGTGGCCGGACCTGATCGTCGCCGCCGCCATGGCTGCGCTGTTTTTGAATTCGTCGGTCAAAATTCTTACTCAAGCCCGCACCGAACTGGCTGCGGCAGTGTAAGCATTACTGGTCGACGCCGACGCTGGAGGTCAGGCGCACCTCGCCGATGGTTTTCAGCGTGAAGCGCAGGATCACGGAAAAGCCGGACTGGAAGTCGCGGTCCTCGGTGTTGTCGTCGGCGATATCGAGCCCGAAGATGAAACATTCATCCTCGTAGACGATGCCGACGGACGAGCGGATCGAGCCGCCCAGCGGTCCAAGGTCCTCACGGTGCGAACCGGTCAGGCGCCAATACTTCGACAGGCGCGTATCGAAATAGGCGTACAGTTCTTCGCGGTCGCCGAATTCCGGTGTCAGCGGATCGCTCTGCTTGATGAAGATGTAGTTGGCACCGAGGCGGAACAGGTCGGTCCCGACGGCAGCACCGACTTCGCTGCGTTCGGGGCTGAAGTTGGTGTTGTCCAAACGGAACCGGTACGAAACATCCAGGAAATCCGACGGCCGGTAGGTGACACGGCCGACGAAGTCCGAAAAGTGTCCGGCCAAACCGGATTGTTGCGCAAACACGTCTTCTTTGTGCGGCCGGTAGCTCTGGCCCAACATGACTTCAACCGACTGGCTGCTCGGACCGTAAATGGAATACCGCAGTCCGTAGTTGATGCGCGCCCCGCCTTCGACGCGGTCGTAGCCGGAGAACCGCTGCTCCGAGAACAGGTTGGTGTCGTCGAATTCGAAGTCGCGGCTGTCTTCGTTGGGAATCGTGTCCGGGTTCTGCCCCAGCGGACTGACGATCCCTTGCACGATCGGCTCCAGGTATTGGCTTACCGTCCGGCCGGAGCGCACCATCGGATAGCGCCATTCCATCGACAGCTGCGGCACAACCCGCCCTTCGAACCCGGTGAACGTCGTGCCGGTAAGCGGGTCGTTGACGTCGCGCACGTAATAGCCGTCGCCGCGCACCGTCGCGCGCAGGGTGTAAACGTCGCCGGCATCTGAAATGTAGGGCACGTGCCAGCCAAACTTTGCCGACATGCGCGTCTGATCGCTGCCGCTCTCGCGGTAAAGCGCCAGCGCACTGGCGTCAGCGGTGAAATATCCGCCGCCGCGCACCGGCTTGCCCACGAAGCTGTAGTCAATCAACGGGGCGACCAGCGGCGTCGAGCCGACTGCGACCGTGCGCCGCTGGCGTTGGAAGTGATAGGCGTTGACCGAGAGGTAGGACTGCGTGCCGTAGCGTTCCGCAAAAGCGTTGGTGGTCAGCCAGGTCGGCGCTTCGAAATCGTAGCGGCGCAGGTAGGTGTCGTCCGATGCGAGGTGCAGATCGGCCCCGGTGCGCCAGCGCTCATCGATATCCCAGCGCGCCCGGGCACGAATGTGGCCGCGCAAATCCTTGGTGTTGTCTTCGTCGCCACCGACCAGACTGCCGAACAGGCGCAGCTCACCTTCGGGAAACAGTTGCCGGTATTCGGCGGTGCCGCCGCGCCCGGCGGAGCTGGTATACAACGGGGTCAGCGTCGCATCGCGGTCCGGCGCGATGTTCCAGTAATAGGGCAAGGCGAAGGAAAATCCCAAGTTGCTGCCGCCGCCGATGGCCGGCGCCAGCAAACCCGACTGCCGGTCGGCGGAGGGATCCGGATGGGCGAGGTACGGCGTGTACAAGATCGGCACGCCCAGCAGTTCGACCCAGGCGTCGTTGTAGGTCATCAACTGATCGTCCTGATCGTGAATGACCTTGGCCGCTTTTACCTGCCACACCGGCTCGTGGCCGCATTCCAGATCACAGGCAGAATAGACGACGCGCGTGAATTCATTGACGTTGCCGTCGCGCCGCCGGATCAGCCGCGCCGCCATGCGGGATTTGTCGGCGAGCAGCACACGCACCTCGCGGGCGAAACCTTCCTTCAGGTCGCCGGTGACTTGGGCTTCCTCGAAAAACATCACGCTGCCGTTGTCGTCCAGCAGCGACACATTGCCTTTGGCGACGGCGGTATCGGTGTCCTGGTTGTAGGTCACTTCGTCGGCGAGCAGGATGCGCCCATCCCGATCGATCTCGACATTGCCGATCGCGGAGACCGTGCTGGTCGCCTCGTTGAAGCGCATTTCGTCGGCGAGGATGAGGGTCTGGCTTTCCTGCGCGGTCTCTTGCGCGGCGGCGGAGGCGATCATAGTGACGGCGGCGATGCCAACGCACGACGTCCTAAGTGTCCGAAACAGGCCAGATACCATTCCCATGGCCTTCGCTTAAACGGAACCGGGGTGCGGGCGCAACGAAAATGGCACGGCGCTGCGCAATCCGCCTGGCGTCAGGGCGAGAAGACCAAGCGCTAGCGGCACAAGCGCGACGGCGTAAATCAGCGGCACGAGCACCAGGTTCTTGGCCGCAAGGCTGGCTGCGCCCAAGCCTGCGGCTTCCACCAATATAACGGCAAGGATCGCCATGGTGATGCGTTTGAGCTGTCCGTGCTTGTCGAAGGAACCGGTGAGGATCAAGGCGAGGGCGATTGCGGTCAGCGCCAGATTGAGGATCGGGTTGGTCAGGCGCTGATGCCCTTCGACCCTGAGCCGGCGCACGTTGCGCGGCGTTAAACCGTCTTCTTCGCCCAAGGTGAACAGCTCCGCGGTGGTGCGCTCCCGGTTGTCGGTGAAGCGGCCGTCGCCGGTCGCCTCCACGAGGCCGAGGTCGACGGTGTAGCTGTCAAAATACAGCAGCGACAAATCGCCCGCGCCGCGCGTCAGTTCCTGCCGGCTGCCTTCGGTCAAGGCCACGCGCGGTCCGTTCGGTCCGGGAACCACGGCGCCTTCCTCGGCCATCAAAGTAATACTCTTCACCCGGTCGCGCTTGTCGTGTACCAGCAGGCCGCGCAGCTGACCTTCGGGCCCGCGTTCGCGCACGTAGACCGTCAGACCTTTGCCGATCTGATTAAAGGTGCCCTCGCGCAACATCACCTGGGAAACGTCGTTGCGCACCGTCCACTGCAATTCCTTAAACGCGCGCACGGATACCGGTCCGTAATACAGAGTCAGCGCGTAGGCTACGCCGGTGACCAGCAGCGCGATGATCAGCGCCGGCTTCGCCAAACCCATGCGGCTGACGCCGGCGGCCTGGGCGACCACAAGTTCGCGGTCCATTGTCATCTTGTTGTAGACGAACACCACCACCAAAAAGAGCGCGATGGGCAGAATGATCACCATCACGTTGGGCAGCAGCAGCAGAGTCAGCTCCAGCCAGGTGCCGATCGACAAGCCTTTGTTGATGATCAGTTCGATGAACCCGAGGGACTGGGTCAGCCACAGGATATAGGCCAGCACCGCGGTGACGATGATCGTCCCGATGGCCAGGTGGCGCAGCATATAGCGGGTCAGGCCGGTCATGATGGGCGAAGTATAGGGGTCAAGGCGCGCCGGGCAAACAGGGCAGTCACCTGTTAAAGATATAGAAACCAAGGAGTTGGTATGCTTGATGCCCGTTCAGGGTGGCGTTTTTAAGGCAGAATCCGTACACTTTGCGGCCGGATCCAGGGGAAGCGACACCGATGTCCAAATCGCGAATTTTCACCGGCCTGATTGCCGGTGCAGCATTGACCGTCGCAGCCGCGCTGCCGGTGCACGCGGCGGGCGGATGCGCCAGCGTTGCGGATGCCGACGCATTCGCGATGCGCGATCTGCAAAGCCGGTTGATGGTGGCGGGTCTCGCCTGTGGGCAGCGCGACGCCTACAACGCGTTTGTCACGTCACACCGCGCCGAACTTGCCGATGCGGGCAAACGTCTCAAGGCCTATTTCGTCTCCCGCGGCGACGGAGTGCGCGGTCTCGACCGGCACGTCACACTGGTTGCCAATACCGCGGCTAAGACACACGGCCTTGAGCGTGATGCGTTTTGTGCACGCACTGCCGATCTGTTCCTGGAATTGCAGGCTGTTTCCAGCCGTTCCGTTTTCGCTGTCGCCCGTGCCAATGCGCTGGGCGGCGTCACCAAACCCGAGGTCTGCACCGCTGCGGTCGAAACCGCACCTGTGGAACCCGTGTCCGACGCCGCAACCGATATCGCCGTGGCCCAATAAAAAACGGGGCCGGCGATGGGCCAGCCCCGTTCTTAAAATTTATCTCGCGAAAGACTATTCGATCACGATTTCCACGCGGCGGTTCTGCGGCTCGCGCACACCGTCGGCGGTGGGGACGAGGTTCTCCGCTTCGCCCTTCCAGGTGATGCCGATCTCGCTTTCGGGGATGCCGAGGCGGATCAGCTCCTGCTTGACCCGTTCCGCCCGGCGTTCCGACAGACCCAGGTTATAGGCCACGGTGCCGGACCGGTCGGCGTGACCGGTGGCGGAGATGCGGGCCGCGCCTTCGCGCTGGGCGTAGGCGGCGGCGTCGTTGACGATGCCGGCCGCGGTCGAGGTCAGGGTCGACTTATCCCAGTCGAAGAAGACGATGAACTTCTCCGGCGCTTTCGGTTCCGGCGCCGGGGTGGGCGGCGGCGGGGGCGGCGGAGCAGGCTGTGCGACGGGTTCCGGTTTCGGTGCCGGTTCCCACAGATTGTAGCGCAGACCGATGATGAAGTTATGCGACTGCGGCGAATAGCGGCCGATGGCCGGCGCGCCGGCCTGGACGCTGGTGAAGCCCTGGCCGCCGGAGTCCAAATACCGGTAGTCGAAGATCAGCTTAAGGCGGTCGTTCAGCGGTGCGGCCAAACCGAGGATCGCCTGCCAGGACAGTTCGGTGTTCGAGCCGTCGTAGGTGAAGGTGCCGCCGCCGGCGACGTTGTCCCAATCCGTTTCAACCAGACCAACACCGGCACCGATGTAGGGTGTCACCGGCAGGTCGTCGGTTTCCACGTCGATCAGGAAGTTGAGCATGCCGGACAATTGCTCTTGCGACCCGGTGCCGAATTCGGGTGAGTCCGGCAAGGGCGCGAAGCCCGCTTCGTCGATCACGCCGCGGCGGAACCCGAGCTCGACTTCCATGCGGAAGGGATTGTCGAAGTCGTAGCCGAACGTGCCGATGACGACGCCGCCCTTTTTGAACTCGGCTTCCAGCTCGGTGCCGTTGGCGAAGAAACTGCGCTCGTCCGGCATATGCAAACCGATGCCGGCGCCGACGTAGGCGCCTTCGTCCGCAGCGGCGAGGCCGCCCAGGGTCAGCGCGTTGCTGTGGCCGCCGTGGCAGCGACGGTCGAAAACTTAATCATGGGAACTCCTCGAGGTTTGCGCCCGCTTTAGATAGATGCATTCTACCGGTAAGGCCGCGCCGATTCAAACAGACCAAGCGAACCGGACCGGCTTACCCTTAAACCTGTTCACCGTTGGGATAAGGGATATTGATATGAACGCCTTGCGATCCTGTGCCGTTGCGACTTTTTTGGCACTTGTGCCCGTAGGGTTTGCCACGGCGGCGGAAGACGCGGATGGGGAGATCGATCTCGTCAGCGTGATGTCGCGCATGACCATCGTGGTCAAGGACGCGGATGCGTCCAAGCGCTTCTATACCTATGCGCTGGGGTACGACGTGTTGGGAGACCGCGTCATCGACCGCGAGATCGTCAAGACCCAGATGAACCTGAACATGGATCAGACGATCCGTTTCGTCATCCTGACCAGCAGTCATGAAATTCTCGGCAAACGCCGCGAGGGGGCCGGCATCGGCTTGATCCAGGTCGGCAATCCGGCGCCGCCGGTGATGACCCGGCCCGGCGATGCCATCCTGGCGTCCGGCGAGGCGATGATGGCGATCCGCACGACCGACATCGAGACGGTGTACGCGCGGCTCAAGGAACTGGGCGCGCGCATCGTGCTGGAGCCGATGAAATCCCCCGACGGGCTGCAGACGGAGCTGGTGGTACACGACCCGGACGGCGTGCGCATCCACGTGGTCGAACGCCCGGACATGGCGTTTGACTAAGAGCTACCCGACCACCTTGCCCGGGTTCATGGTGCGCTTGGGATCGAGCGCGGCTTTGATCGCCTTCATCAGGTCGAGTTCCACCGCGTCCTTATAGTGCTCCAATTCTTCGACCTTCAATCGGCCGACGCCGTGCTCGGCTGAAATGGACCCGTTCATCTCCGCGACAATGTCGTGGACGATGCGGTTCATATTTTCCCACTCGGCGATGTAGGCGGCTTTGTCCATGCCTTCCGGCTGCGAGATATTGAAGTGCACGTTGCCGTCACCGACATGGCCGAACGGACAGGGCCGCACACCCGGGTAGGCCGCCAAGACCGCTTCCATGCCGCGGGCGATAAACTCGGGCACGCGCGACACCGGCACCGAGACATCGTGTTTGATGCTGCCGCCTTCGTGCTTTTGCGCTTCCGGCAGGCTTTCGCGGATGCGCCACAGGTTTTCCGCCTGGGCCTGGCTTTCGGCGATCACCGCATCGGTGATGATGCCCTCTTCAAAGGCCGCTTCGAGAAAGTGTTCGAAGGCGGCGCGCAGATCGGAGTTGGGGCGCGAGGTCGAAAACTCGATCAGGGTGTACCACTCCGCCGGTTCGCTGAGCGGGTCGGACACACCGTCGATGTGCCGGGCGCAGAACTCAAGGCCGATGCGCGGCACCAGCTCGAACGCGGTGACGGCATCGCCTGACAACGCGCGCGCTTTGTTGAGCAGCGTGGTGACGTCGTCGAGACCGGCGAGCGCACAAAACGCGGTTTCGGTTTCCTTCGGTTTCGGGAACAGTTTCAGCACGGCGGCGGTGATGATGCCGAGCGCGCCTTCCGAGCCGACGAAGAGGTGTTTCAGCGCGAAGCCGGTGTTGTCCTTGCCGAGGGCGCGCAGGCCGTTCCAGATGCGCCCGTCGGGCAGCACGACTTCCAAACCGAGCACAAGATCGCGCGCGTTGCCGTAGCGCAGCACGTTGATGCCGCCGGCGTTGGTGGCGAGATTGCCGCCGATCTGGCAGCTGCCCTCCGCGCCGAGGCTTAAGGGAAACAGGCAATTGGCGTCATCGGCTTTGTTTTGGATGTCGCCGAGGATGCAGCCCGCTTCGACGGTCATGGTGAAGTTGATCGGGTCGACGTCGCGCACTTTGTTCATGCGCCCGAGGGCAAGAACGATCTCCGCACCGTTTTCCGCCGGCACGCCGCCGCCGCACAATCCCGTGTTGCCGCCCTGGGGCACGATGCCGATGCCGGCCTCCGCGCACAGTTTGACCACCGCGGCAACCTCTTCGGTCGAACCCGGGCGCACCACCAGGCTGGTGGCGCCATGGTAAAGCCCGCGCTCCTCTTCCAGATAGGGCGCGATGTCCGCCGCGTCGGTGAGGCAACCGCTCGGGCCGACGGTACCAGCGATCCGGTCAAGCAGAGTTTGGTCGAGAGGCACGAAATCTTCCTGAAGTGAATCTTTGTGTTTCTTACCGGCAGTTTTAACGACCGAGTGCCGCGCGCCGCAAGCGGTCGTTGATGGCGTGACCGGGGCCTTCGTCCGGAATGGGGCTGACTGCGATGCCGGAAAAGCGCGCCGGATCGTCTGCGGCCCGTAATGTTGCAAATAGGGCCGCGGCCGCCTGATGCAAGTCTCCCGCCGGGCTGAGGTTGAAATCCGCGCCTTCGACCGCACCGAACCCGATCAGCGCCTCGCCCTTTTCGGCGGCCTCGGCATTGAGCCGGACAGCGAGCGCCGGGGCGTAGTGCTTCGCCAATTGTCCCGGCGAGGAGATGTCTGTGTCTTCTGGATCGATGTGACGTTCAACCGCGCCGATCAGCTGTTCCAAATCCGATGCGCCGATGACGCCGGGGCGGAGAATGCGTGCGGTATCGTGGGTGAGGTCGAGCACGGTGGACTCCAGTCCGCTGCGGCACGGTCCGCCGTCGAGGATCATGTCGACCTTGTCGCCAAGGTCCGCCGCCACATGCGCGGCCAATGTCGGGCTGACGTGGCCGGACGGATTGGCGCTTGGCGCGGCCAAGGGACGTTTTGTTGCGGCCAGCAGTTGCGCGGCGACGGGATGATCGGGCTGGCGCACGGCGATGGTGTCGAGGCCGGCACTCACCGCTTTGGCCACAGGACTGCCGGCGCGGCGGCGCAGGACCAGAGTTAGCGGGCCGGGCCAGAAGGTGCGCGACAGGATATCGACACGGCCGTCCGGCTCCGCAAGTCCGGCGATCCAGTCCGGCCGTCCGACATGGACAATCAGCGGGTTGAAGCTGGGCCGGCCTTTGATCTCGAAGATGCGCGCCACAGCGTTCTCTTGCGTGGCATCGGCGCCGAGGCCATAGACGGTTTCGGTTGGGAAGGCGACAACACCGCCGGCGCGCAGCCGCTCCGCCGCGGCGGCGATGGTTTGGGCGTCAATGTCAAAGGTCGTCATTCTCTCGTCGCCGTGCGCGATCACGGAGTCCCGGCGGCGATGAACGTGCCGTTCAGGTAGCGCGCCGACTCTTTCTTATAAGGCAGGTGATCGCCGTCGAAGGTTTTGACGCTGCCGCCGGCCGCGCGCAGCACCGCATGTCCGGCGGCGGTGTCCCATTCGCAGGTCGGGCCAAAGCGGGGATAGAGGTCTGCTTTGCCTTCGGCAACCAGGCAGAACTTCAGCGATGAGCCGATGGCGATCATGTCGGCGACGTCGTGCTCGGCCAGAAAGGCGTCCATTGCGTCTTTGACCTGATGAGACGCGCTGCCGACGATGGTCAGGCCGTTGTCCGGTTTCGGGCGTACCGCAATGGGCGTGCGCGTGCCGTTGCGGGTGACGCTGGCCGCGCTCGCGCCGGATTGCGGGCAGACGATGCCCCGGTACAGCGTGCCGTGCACCGGCGCGTAGACCAGGCCCAGGGCGGGAACGCCGTCGACGATCAAGGCGATATTCACAGTGAAGTCTCCGCGGCGGCGGATGAATTCCTTGGTGCCGTCGAGCGCATCGACACACCAGAACGTCGAGCCGTCGAATTCTGGAAAGCCCTGGGCCGCGCACTGTTCCTCGGCGACGACGGGGATGTCCGGCGCAATTTCTGCAAGCGCTTTAAGGATCACGGCTTCGGATGCTTCGTCCGCTTCCGTCACCGGAGATTTGTCAGCCTTACGTTCGACTTCGAAATCGGACTCGTAGATGCCCATGATGACGCGGCCGCATTCGAGCATGGTCGGCTCAAGGCGGTCGGCATAACCGGTGAGCGTCTCAAGGCCGAGGCGGGTCGGGCTGGCCATCGGCGTCCTTAGGCCGCCTTCGCTTTGCCCGACTGCAGCGCCTGCCAGATCTTGTGCGGCGTCATCGGCATGTCGATGGCTGGCGCGCCGGCGCTGGCAAGCGCGTCGATGACGGCATTGGCGACGGCGGGGGTCGCGCCGATCGTACCGGCTTCGCCCGCGCCCTTAACGCCGAGGCGGTTACTTGGCGACGGCACTTCGGTGTAGTGGAAGTCGAAGGGCGGCGTGTTATCGGCACGCGGCATGATGTAATCCATGAACGAGCCGTTCACGAGCTGTCCGGTTTCATCGTAGACGGTTTCTTCGTACAACGCCTGGCCGAGCCCCTGTCCCGCACCGCCGAGGATTTGTCCCTCCAGCATCAGCGGGTTGAGGATGCGGCCGATGTCGTCTTCGATGACGTAGTTCTTGAAGTCTATGGCGCCGGTCTCGGGGTCGATTTCGACCTCGCACAGATGGCAGCCGTTGGGGAACGTCGCTTTGTTCGGCACGATCTCCGCCGCACTGACCAGACCGGGCTCGACGCCGTCCGGGCGCATCGCGTCGTCGAAGGACGCCTTGGCAATGTCCGCAAACGAAGCACTGCGGTCCGTGCCGGCGATGGTGAAGGCGCCGTCGGCGAATTCGATATCGACTTCCGCCGCCTCGAGCACATTTGCTGCGACCTTCTTACCCGCGTCGATCATCGCTTCCGAAGTTGAGACCACGCCGGAGCCGCCCGCTGCGAGCGCGCGGCTGCCGCCGGTGCCCGCGCCTTGCTCGATTTCGTCGGTGTCGCCCATGCGGATCTCGATGTCATCCATCTCGATACCCAGGGTCTCGGCAGCAAGTTGCACGAAGGTGGTTTCCTGGCCCTGGCCGTTGTTCTGGCTGCCGCTCAGAATTGTGACCTTGCCGTTTTCATCGACGGACATTTTCGCGTATTCGGTCGGGCCGCCGCCGCAGGCTTCGATGTAATAGCTCATGCCGAGGCCGCGCAGCTTGCCGTTGGCCTCTGACTGTTTGCGGCGCTCGGCGAACCCGGCGTAATCGACCCGCTTCAGCGCCATATCCAGGAGCTTCGCGTACTCACCGGAATCGTATTGCATGCCGAGCGGTGTCTTGTGCGGGAAGGCATCCGGCTTGATGAAGTTCTTGCGGCGAATTTCATCCTGCGCCATGCCGAGTTCCCGCGCGGCCTTGTCGACCAGACGCTCGACCACATACGCCGCTTCGGGGCGCCCCGCGCCGCGATACGCATCGACCGGCGTTGTGTGCGTGAATGTTACTTTGACGTCGACGTGCGCGGCTTCCAGCGCATAGCAGCCGCACAGCATGCCGCAGCCGGCCATGGTCGGAATCATCGCGCCGAATTGCGAGATGTATGCGCCGACATTGCCGAGCGACGAGACGCGAATGGCGAGAAAAGTGCCGTCGTTGGTCAGCGCCAATTCGGCGTGGTTTACCTGGTCGCGGCCGTGGGTGTCGTTCAAGAAACTTTCCGTGCGGTCGGCGGTCCACTTGACCGGGCGGCCGATGACCTTTACGGCGAACAGAGCTGCAAGCGGTTCGTTGAACAAAAAGTTCTTCATGCCGAAGCCGCCACCGACGTCCGGGCAGATCACGCGCAGCTTCTCGACCGGTATGTCGGCAGCCTTGCGGCCGTTCTTGCCTGTGATCCACTGGCGCAGTTTGTGCGAGCCCTGACTGCCGGTCGTCAGTGTGTAACGGTCGGAACCTGGGTCGTATTCGGCCAACGCGCCACGCGGTTCGATCGCCGTCGGCGCAATGCGGTTGTTGATGAGGTCGATGGACACGACCTTGTCGGCTTTCTTAAACGCCGCTTCGGTGGCGTCCTTGTCGCCCATGGTCCAGTGGACAAAGAGGTTGCCTGGGAATTCGTCGAACACCAGCGGCGCGCCGTCTGCGAGCGCACTTTTCAGATCGCCTGCCGCGTCGCGTTCGTCGTAATCGACTTCGATGAGTTCTGCCGCGTCGCGTGCCTGCGCCAGGGTTTCACCGACGACCACGGCGACCGGCTCACCGACATAGCGGACAACGCCGTTCGCCAGCACGGGGCGGGTGGGCACGTCGGGAACGTTGCCGTCCGGACCCGGTGGGGCGGAGTCATACGGAATGTTGGTAAAGCCGGCGGCGTTGAGGTCTTCATTGGTGAACACGCCGAGCACGCCATCGGCCTCCTTGGCAGCGGAGGTGTCGATGGACTTGATCGCCGCATGAGCAAAGGGGGAGCGCAACACCGCCATCCAGGTCTGGTTGTCGCGGTTAACGTCGTCCGTGTAACTGCCGGTGCCGGTGACAAAGCGCTGATCTTCGATGCGCCGAATCGGCTGACCCATGCCAAACTTACCCATGTTCAAGCTCCTGTGGTGCGCGGCGCCGGGGAAAGACGGGGCGCTGCGGGGCGTCTCCTAATTTGGGCCCCACCATACCCACCGCAAGCCCCCTGTCCAGGGCCAGAAACGCCCAGTTTGCTGCGATCCCCCCGGTGATCACGGGGTGCGCCCCTTGTTCCGGCCCGGCGCCGACCCTAGGGTGGGATGAACTTGGTTCCCACATCAAATCCCTAAAGGTCCCGTTATGAAAGTCTCCTTTGCCAAACTGTCCCGCCCCGCTTCCGGCGCCGTTGCCATAGGCGTGGCGGACGGCGGCAAGCTCGGCAAAACCGGCCAGGCCATCGACCGCGCCACCGGCGGCGCTTTGTCTGCGGCGATGAAGGCGGCGAAGTTCACCGGCCAGTCTGGCAAGACCGTCGCCGTCTACGCGCCGCCGCGCTCAAAGCTGACGCAGGTAGTCGCGCTCGGACTCGGCAAAGCCAAGTCGATGACCCCGCAGTCGCTGGAAGAAGCCGGCGGATCGCTCTACGGAAAACTCAGCACAGAGCCGCGCGCAACACTGGTGATCGACGAAATCAAAAACACCGCTGTCGATGAAGCAGACCTGGCCGCAGCGGTCGC
Source organism: Rhodospirillaceae bacterium (assembly GCA_038148375.1). GTDB lineage: Bacteria > Pseudomonadota > Alphaproteobacteria > Rhodospirillales > Rhodospirillaceae > CAWUEX02. The sequence goes on from JAYQVH010000002.1 coordinate 122,000, forward strand.
CTCGGGTGTGGCGCTCCGGTCGTACCGCTTCGACCGGTACCGCACGAAAGAAAAACCGGCGGCCAAACCCAAGCTCAAGGCGCTGTCCGTCGCCGTCGGCGCGTTCAATGAAGCGCGCGACGCGCACAAGATCCGCGAAGCTGTGAACGCCGGTGTTCTCCTCACCCGCGACCTCGTCTCCGAACCGGCAAACGTGCTGTACCCGGTCGAATTTGCCAAACGCGCCAAGGCGCTTGCCGGCGGCAAACTCAAAGTCAAGGTGATGGGCCAGAAGGAACTCGAGGTACATGGCATGGGCGCCTTGCTCGGCGTTGCCCAGGGCTCGGTGCGTGAACCGCAAGTCGTGGTGTTCGAATACATGGCGGGTGGCAAGGACGACCCGACCGTGGCGTTCGTCGGCAAAGGCGTGTGCTTCGATTCCGGCGGCATCAGCATCAAACCCGGCCAGGGCATGTGGGACATGAAATGGGACATGGGCGGCGCCGGTGTCGTTACCGGATTGATGCACGCGCTCGCCAGCCGCAAGGCCAAGGCCAATGTGGTCGGCATCATTGGACTGGTCGAGAACATGCCGGACGGCAATGCCCAGCGCCCCGGAGATGTTGTCACCGCCGCCGATGGTCAGACCATCGAGGTGCTCAACACCGATGCGGAAGGCCGTCTCGTGCTTGCCGATGTGCTTTGGTACGTGCAGGAAACCTACAAGCCTTCGACCATCGTCGATTTGGCGACGCTCACGGGCGCGATTATCGCCGCGCTCGGCGAGCATTACGCCGGGCTGTTCAGCAACGACGAAGAGTTGGCGGACAATCTCACTGCTGCCGGTCAGGCCGTCAAAGAACGTCTGTGGCGCATGCCGATGGGCCCCGAGTACGACAAGCAGATCGACTCGCCCATCGCCGATATGAAAAATCTTGGCGGGCGGTACGCCGGCGCGACAACCGCGGCGCAATTTCTCGCCCGCTTCATCAAGAAAGGCACGGCGTGGGCGCACTTGGATATCGCCGGCGTGACCTGGTCCGAAGCGGATGGCGCGCTGGCGCCAAAGGGCGGCACCGGCTTCGGTGTACGCCTGCTTAACCAATACGTGACGACCGTACTTGAGAGCGAGTGAACTCGCGGCACGTTTTCTTCAGTCTGAACCCACATATGTAAAGGATGGGGAGAGCTCATATGGCAGCCGGGGACCGCTCGCGGATCAGCCGCCGCACGTTTAATAAGGCAACGTTGCTCGGCGCGGCGGCGCTCGCCGCTCCGGCGGTGCATACCGGCAGAGCCCGCGCGCAGGACTCGGCGGATGTCATCGTTATCGGTGGCGGTTTGTCGGGTCTCAACGCGGCAGGGATCCTCAGCGATGCCGGTTTGAGCGTGATCGTGCTGGAAGGCAGCGGCCGCATCGGCGGACGCGTGTGGACAGCCGACGAAACGTGGCAAACCAACTCCGGCGAAGTACCCATCGAACTCGGCGCGTCTCAGGTCGGGCCGTCCTACGCCCGTGTGCGAGACGTTATCGAGCGCCTTGAGATTCCGACGGTCAATGAAGACCGAAAAGTTCTGCCCTTCGCCAGCCATATTGCCGGCGAGTTGATCAAGGCCGAAGACTGGCCTGACGCACCGCAAAACAAGACCGTCCGCGCCGAACGCGAGATTCAGCCGGTCGGTTTCGGTTCGGCGCTGATCTCGAAGTTCAATCCGCTGGAAGAACTCGACGATTGGTTCAATCCGCGCTTCGCGGATTACGACGTTTCATTTTATGACCTGTTCAAGCGCAACGGCGTGTCCGCTGCCGGGATCCAGTTGGCCGCCAACTCAACGGACATCTACGGCGTCTCTGCGCTCCGTCTGATGCAGGAAGGTGTGCGCGGCAAGCTCGAGGCGGAATTCGCCGGACCGAAAGACGAAAACGGCAAACCGCTCGAACATTGGCCCAAGAACATCAAGGGCGGCACGGTTGTCCTGCCGCGCACCATGGCCGCGCATCTGCCCAACGAAGTGCGGCTGAACCAGCAGGCCGCCGCGATCGAACAGGATGCGGACGGTGTCGAAGTGCGCTGCCTCGACGGCAACCGCTATCGCGCGCGTTTCGTGATTTCGTCGCTGCCGTTCTCGCTGCTGAAGGATGTGTTTATCTGGCCGCGTCCACCGGAGCCGCAAATCGACGCGATAGAAAACCTGACCTACTCGGAAACGACGCGTGCGTTCTGCAATATCAAAGCGCCGTTCTGGGAGGAAGACGGGTTCGAGCCATCGCTGTTCTCCGACGGCGCGGTGCGCATGTTCTGGACCATCGATAACGACGGCGGCAACGGCACCTACCGCGGTATGTTCGTGCTGACCAACAAGGTCGGTGCGCAGGTCGCGGCGCGTCCACCGGAGGAGGTGGAGCAGTTTCTTGTCGACGAACTGGCGCGCATCCGTCCGTCGACCCGCGGTCAGATCGAGATGCTGAAATTCCACTCGTGGGAGCGCCAGCCGTTCCAGAAGGGATGCAGTCCGATGTTCTCGCCGGGTCAGGTCACCGCATTTGCAAATGAGATGATCCTGCCGCACGGACGGCTGCACTTCGCCGGGGAACACACGCGGCGGCTCGACTACGGCATGGAAGCTGCGATGGAATCGGGTGAACGCGCGGCCTTCGAGGTTTTGGACCGGGCCTAGGCTGCTTTTGGTTTCGTGTGCTTGTCCATCTTGAAGGCGTAGACGCAGATATTGTCGCGCGTCACTGTCGGATCGCCCTTGGCGCCGTTGTCGATAAAGAATTCCGCTACTTCCGCCGCCTGCAATTCGGACTGCGCGGTGCGCATCAGGCCTTTGTCGCCGTTCTTGATGCGGTGGTATTTCGTCAGATCGACCTTCGGATTGGCCGAGGTGCCGACGTACCACTCTTTATAATTGCCGCCGTGTTTGCCGATGAAGGCCTGGAAGTCGTCAAGAATGTCGGATTTCGATTTGGGCATGGCCTCGGTCATTCGTTCGGCCAAAATATATCGAGCCGATACTAAACACGCAATAATTTAAACGCCAGGTTGGGTGACGATTTCATTACGCGTAGGCTGACCCGGCCCAACGGCCTGAAAATCAAATACTTCCACTGCGAGTACCGGTTTTTAGGGACAATGGTTGCCCGGCGCGGACGCAGCAGGTAAACGACGCGCACCTTTTCCGTTGACCGGATTCGCCCGTCCATGACCGAACTTGTCCGTCCATTTGCCGCCCTTCGCCCCGTGCCCGATCAGGCCGAGGCGGTCGCCGCCCCGCCCTATGATGTGCTCAACACCGAGGAGGCGCGCGACCGCGCCGCCGGCAAGCCGCACAGCTTTCTACACATTTCCAAGCCGGAGATCGATCTGCCCCAGGGCACCGACGTCTATTCTCAGGCCGTGTACGACAAGGGGGCGGAAAATCTGAAGCGCCTGGTCGACGAGGGCGTGCTGATCCGCGAGGCCAAGCCCTGCTACTACGCCTACAAGCTGACCATGGGCGATCACACCCAGACCGGCGTGGCGATGATCGCCTCGGCCAAAGCGTATGACGCCAACGACATCCGCAAGCACGAGTTCACGCGCCCGAAAAAAGAGGACGACCGCGTCAAACAGATCACCGCACTGAACGCGCAGACAGGTCCGGTGCTGCTGGCCTACAAATCATCTCCTGCCGTGAAGGCGGTGCTCGACGCCGTGACGGCGAACGCTCCGGTCTACGACATTACCGCTGGCGACGGCGTTGGCCACACCATCTGGGTGATCGACAACGGCGAGCACATCACGGCACTGAGCGAAGCGTTCAACGCCATGCCGGCGCTGTATATCGCCGATGGTCACCACCGTTCGGCGGCTGGCTCGCGGGTCGCAAAGGCCAAGCCCGATACCGAAAGAGCGCAGTATTTTCTGACTGTCGCCTATGCCGACGATGAGATGCGTATTCTCGACTACAACCGCGTCGTCAAAGACCTTAACGGACTCGGCCCGAAAGATCTGCTGGCCAAGATCGGCGAGCGCTTCGAGATCACCCACACGGACGGTCCGGCCAAACCGGCGCACGCCGCGCAATTCGGCTTGTATCTCGACGGGACGTGGTACCGCCTCGACTTGCATGAGGAACTCATTCCGGCGGACGACCCGGTCGGCAGGCTCGACGTCAGTCTGCTGCACGCCAATCTGATCGAGCCCTTGCTCGGCATCTCCGATCCGCGCACCGATGAACGTATCGACTTCGTCGGCGGCATTCGCGGTCTGGGGGAATTGGAAAAGCGGGTGAATTCCGGCGAAATGGCGGTGGCGTTTGCGCTGTACCCCACCAGCATGGCCGATCTCATGGCCGTGGCCGACGCCGGCGAAGTGATGCCGCCCAAGTCCACCTGGTTCGAACCCAAGCTCGCCGACGGACTGCTGAGTCACGTCCTCGACTGATTTGCGGATGAACGGCACCGATCCCATCCTCGTCATTGCCGGGCCGACGGCCAGCGGCAAGTCGGGGTTGGCGCTGCGCGTCGCCGAAGAGCTGAATGGCACGGTGATCAACGCGGACAGCATGCAGGTCTATCGCGATCTTCATGTGGTGACGGCGCGCCCCTCAGCGGACGACGAAGCGGGCGTGCGGCATGTGCTGTACGGCACTCGCGACGGCGCCGAAGCCTGCACGGCGGCGGCGTGGGCAGCGGATGCTGCTGATGAAATCGAAAAGTGCCGCGCAGGTGGCCGCCTGCCCGTGGTGGTGGGGGGTACCGGCATGTATCTCAAAACGCTGATGGAGGGCATCAGCGCAATCCCCGATATTCCCGATGACGTCAAACAAGCCGGGCGGCGGCTGCGGCTCGAACAGGGCAATGACGCTCTGTACGATGACCTTAAAACCAAGGACCCAGAGGGCGCGGCCAAGCTCAAGCCCAAGGACCGCCAGCGCATCTTGCGCGCCTGGGAGGTGATCACGGCCACGGGCAAACCGCTGCACCAATGGCAGGCCGACTCCCCGCCGCAGCGGCTGGTTGAGGGGGCGTTCCACACCGTGCTCCTGCGTCCGCCCCGGGAGGACCTGTACGCCGCCTGCGACCGCCGGTTCGAGGCCATGCTGGACGCCGGCGCGCTGGATGAGGTCGAGGCGCTGCTCGCCCGCGACCTTAACCCCGCCCTGCCGGTGATGAAGGCCCTCGGCGTACCGGAACTGGCGGAATTCCTCGCCGGATCGGTCAGCCGGGAGGCTGCGGTCGCCAAGGCCCAGCAGCACACCCGCAACTACGCGAAGCGCCAGACCACCTGGTTTCGGACTCAGTTTCATGCGTCAGAAACGCTTGATACGCAATTTTCTGAAAGTTTATTTAACCAAATCTTTCCAAAAATTCGTCAATTTATATTGACCTAGGGTTCCGCCCTTGATACCAACCCTCGCTTTCCGCCTCCCCACGGAGGCGGTTTCTGTTTTTGTATGGAGCACGGACCGCCCGGCACGGCGGCACACATAGGAAGAAGATCATGCCCCGGGATACACCAGACACCCGCGCAGAAAGCCGTAAAGCAAATGGCGCGCGCCTGATTCTCCAAGCGCTTCAGGAGCAGGGTGTTGAAGTCGTCTTCGGCTATCCCGGCGGCGCCGTGCTGCCGATCTACGACGAGATCTTCAAGCAGAACTCGATCCGCCACATCCTGGTGCGCCACGAGCAAGGCGCGGTGCATGCCGCCGAAGGCTATGCCCGCTCGACCGGCAAGGTCGGCGTCGTGCTCGTGACCTCCGGCCCCGGCGCGACCAACGCCGTCACCGGCCTCACCGATGCGCTGATGGATTCCATTCCGGTGGTGTGCCTGACCGGCCAGGTACCGACGCACCTGATCGGCAACGACGCCTTCCAGGAAGCGGATACGGTCGGCATCACCCGGCCGTGCACCAAGCACAATTATCTCGTGAAGGACGTCAACGTCCTGGCGCAGACGATTCACGAAGCGTTTTACGTGGCGCGTTCGGGGCGTCCCGGTCCGGTGGTGGTCGATCTGCCCAAGGACGTGGTCATGGACATGGGCAGCTACACGACCGCGCCGCGCGGCATCAAGCGTCAGCCGCATAAGACCTACCAGCCGGCCTACGAGCCTGACCGCGCGTCCATCGAGGCCGCGGTGGATCTGATGGTCAACGCCGAGCGGCCGCTATTCTACACCGGCGGCGGTGTCATCAACGCCGGCCCAGGTGCCAGCAAGACGCTGATCGACCTGGTCAAGACGACGGGCTTCCCGATCACGTCAACCCTGATGGGTCTCGGCGCGTACCCGGCGTCGGGCCCGAACTGGCTCGGCATGGTCGGCATGCACGGCACGTATGAATCCAATCTGGCGATGCACGGCTGCGACGTGATGATCAACATCGGCGCGCGCTTCGACGACCGCGTCACCGGCAACCTCAAATACTTTGCGCCCGACGCGAAGAAGATTCACGTCGACGTCGATCCGTCGTCGATCAACAAGAACGTCATCGTCGATATACCGGTGATCGGCGACGCCGGAGTTGTGCTCAAGGAGATGCTCAAGGCCTGGAAGGCGCGCAAGCAGCGCCCAAACCCGCGCGCGCTCAAATCCTGGTGGACGCAGATCAAGCAGTGGCAGGCGCGCGACTGTCTCAAGTACAGCCAGACCGGCAAGACCATCAAACCGCAGTATGCCATTGAGCGGCTGTTCGAACTGACCAAGAACAGAAAGACCTTTATCACCACGGAGGTCGGCCAGCACCAGATGTGGGCGGCGCAGTTCTACCGTTTCGATCAGCCCAACCGCTGGATGACGTCGGGCGGTCTCGGCACTATGGGCTACGGCCTGCCAGCGGCACTGGGCGTGCAGCTCGGCAATCCGGACGGACTGGTCATCGACATCGCCGGCGAAGCGTCGATCCTGATGAACATTCAGGAACTGTCGACGGCGGTGCAGTACCGTCTGCCGATCAAGCTGTTCATCATCAACAACCAGTACATGGGGATGGTGCGCCAGTGGCAGGAGCTTCTGCACGGCGGCCGCTATTCGGAAAGCTATACGGATAGTTTGCCGGACTTCGTCAAACTGGCGGACGCCTACGGCATGGCCGGACTGCGCGTCACCGAGCCGAGCAAGGTCGATGCCACCATCAAAGAGATGATGAAGATCGACGGTCCGGTGATCGTCGATGTCTGTGTCGATCAAAAAGAAAACTGCTTCCCGATGATTCCTTCGGGGGCGGCTCATAACGAGATGCTGCTCGGACCTGAGGACGAGGCCGGGAAGCCGATTTCCGAAGAGGGCATGGTGCTGGTGTAAACCGGCCTGCCGTAACGCGGGGGACACTGCCGTGAGCAGTAATATCTATGAAGGGTCGGTGCCGACGGCACGGCTGAAGGATACAGATGTGTACCGTCACACCATCGCGGTACTGGTCGACAACGAGGCCGGTGTGTTGGCGCGCGTCATCGGATTGTTTTCCGGGCGTGGCTACAACATTGAAAGCCTGACGGTGTCCGAAGTCGATCCGGAGGCGCAGCTGTCGCGCATCAATCTGGTGACGTCCGGCACGCGCCAGATCGTCGAGCAGATCAAAGCGCAACTCGGCCGCCTGGTGCCGGTGCACACGGTCAAGGACCTGACCGACGAGGGCCCGTCCGTGGGCCGTGAACTCGCGCTGGTGAAAGTCGACGGAGCCGGCGAGGACCGGGTCGAAGCGCTGCGTATTGGCGATATCTTCCGCTGTAACGTGGTCGATTCCACCACCACGTCGTTCGTGTTCGAGGTGGTCGGCAGTTCAGAGAAGATCGACGCGTTTATCGCGCTGATGAAGCCTCTGGGCCTGATCGAGGTGTCGCGCACCGGCGTGGCGGCGATTGCGCGAGGCGCTGGCAGTCTCGAACCCCGCAAACCGGGCCAATCGGCGAAAAAAGCGGTCAATTCGCGGGCAAAAAGCGCTGCGGCGGCCAAGAAAGCCTCGCCTAAACGCAAATCCGCCGTTAAGAAAGCGCCAGCCAGAAAGACCACCACCAAGAAATCCAACGCGGGTGCGCGCAAACGCGCCGCCAAGCGCTGAATAATAAGACGACTGCGAAAGGACGACACTCATGCGCGTGTACTATGACCGTGACGCCGATGTGAACATCATCAAGGGCAAGAAAGTGGCCGTGATCGGCTACGGCTCCCAGGGCCATGCCCATCTTCTCAACATGCGCGATTCCGGTGTCGCCGAACTGGCCGTCGGCCTGCGCGAAGGATCTTCAAGCCGCAAGAAAGCCGAAGGCGAAGGCCTCAAGGTGATGAGCCCGGCCGAAGCGGCCGCCTGGGCCGACGTGGTGATGATCCTGACGCCCGACGAATTACAGGGCGATCTCTACCGCACCGACATTGCGCCGAACCTCAAGGAAGGCGGTGCGCTCGCGTTTGCCCACGGCCTCAATATCCACTTCAGCCTGATCGAGCCGCGCGCCGATATCGACGTGTTCATGGTTGCGCCGAAGGGCCCCGGCCACACCGTGCGCTCCGAATACGCCCGCGGTGCCGGTGTGCCGTGCCTGGTGGCGGTGGCGCAGGATGCGTCCGGCAACACCATGGACATCGCCTTGTCCTATGCGTCGGCGATCGGCGGCGGCCGGGCCGGGATCATCGAAACCACGTTCCGCGAGGAATGCGAAACCGATCTGTTCGGCGAGCAGGCGGTGCTCTGCGGCGGCCTGACCTCGCTCATCCGCGCCGGTTACGAAACCCTGGTCGAAGCCGGCTACGCGCCGGAAATGGCCTATTTCGAGTGCCTGCACGAGGTCAAATTGATCGTCGACTTAATGTACGAGGGCGGCATGGCCGACATGCGCTACTCGATCTCCAACACCGCTGAATACGGCGACTATGTCTCCGGACCGCGGGTGATCGATCCGTCGGTTAAGGAGCGCATGAAGGGCGTGCTCGAGGATATCCAGGACGGCCGCTTCGTGCGTGACTGGATGGCCGAATGCCAGGCTGGCCAGCCGAGCTTCAAGGCCACCCGCCGCCGCTGGGCCGAGCACCCGATCGAAGAGGTCGGCCAGAACCTCCGCTCCATGATGCCGTGGATCGGCGGCGACAAGAAGCTGGTCGACAAATCTCGCAACTAACGCCTCTAACCGGCTGAAAAAAAGGGGGCTTTCGGCCCCCTTTTTTGTGCGCTTCACCGCAATTTAACCATTTTTCGTGCTAAATTATTGACTCCAGGGGTGGAACGTACTTTTTAAGGACCGTACGGCGGTCTCGGGGTCGGCCCGAGGCGGCATTTGAGTAAGGATTAGCAGGTGATCTATCCGGTCACGACCACGCAAAAGCTAAGCATTTCTGCGGTATTGGCCGCGGAAACGGCGGCGCGTGGGCGTGTCTCCGGCCTCTTCGGCCTGCTTCTCATCGACCGGGGTCTGCGACTTAACACCCCCTGAGCGTCGTCTAAGTCTATTGAGCGACGGACGTTCAGGGGATCAAGCGCAGCACAGTTGTCGCTCGAACGAGCCTTTTTTACCGAAACCCCAGTCGTGAGACAGACACATGAACACCAACCGCGTCATCATTTTTGACACCACTTTGCGCGACGGCGAGCAATCGCCCGGCGCATCCATGAACCGTGAGGAAAAGGTCCGCATTGCCCGATTGCTGGAGCAGATGCAGGTCGACGTCATCGAAGCCGGCTTCGCGATTGCCTCCCAGGGCGATTTCGAAGGCGTGAAAGCCGTCGCCGAGACTGTGACCGAGTCAACCGTTGCCAGCTTGTGCCGCGCGGCCAAGGGCGACATTGAGCGCGCCGCCGAGGCGCTCAAGCCGGCCAAGCGTAGCCGCATCCACACCTTTATCTCCACTTCGCCGCTGCATATGAAATACAAGCTGCAGATGGAGCCGGAGGCGGTTTATCAGGCGGCAATCGATAGTATTAAGTTTGCTCGCCGATTTACCGACGATGTGGAATGGTCGCCAGAAGACGGAACGCGAACCGAGCACGATTTCCTGTGCCGCTGCGTCGAGGCGGCGATCGATGCCGGGGCGCGCACCATCAACATCCCCGACACGGTCGGCTACACCGTGCCCGACGAGTTCCATGCTCTGATCAGCATGCTGTTCAATCGCGTGCCCAACATCGACAAGGCAGTCATCTCCGTGCACTGCCACAACGACCTAGGACTGGCCGTGGCCAATTCCTTGGCGGCTGTGCAGGCCGGGGCGCGTCAGGTCGAGTGCACGATTAACGGTCTGGGAGAGCGCGCAGGTAACTGCGCCTTGGAAGAAGTCGTCATGGCTTTGCGCACGCGCAAGGATCACATGCCGTTCGACACCGGCGTGAAGACCGAGCTGATCACCAAGGCCTCGCACATGGTCTCGACCATTACCGGGTTTCCGGTGCAGCCCAACAAGGCCATTGTCGGCGCCAACGCGTTTGCCCACGAGTCCGGGATTCACCAGGACGGCGTTCTCAAACACGCCGAGACCTACGAGATCATGACGCCTGAATCCGTCGGGCTGGTGAAGTCGAACCTGGTGATGGGCAAGCACTCCGGCCGCCACGCTTTCCGCGAAAAGCTGAAGGAACTGGGCTACGAGCTGGGCGACAACGCCATGAATGACGCGTTCAAGCGGTTCAAGGATCTGGCCGATAAGAAGAAAGACGTCTACGACGAGGACATCGTCGCCCTGGTGGATGAAGAGGTGCGTGATAACGACCGCATCAAATTCGTCTCCCTGCAAGTGGTGTGCGGCTCCAAGGTCGAGCACCAGACGGCGGAGTTGGAGCTGGAATTCGACGGCGAGCTGGTGTCCACCAAGGCGGAGGGCGATGGCCCAGTCGATGCCACGTTCAACGCCATCAAGGCGCTGACCTCCGATACCCAGCATTTGCAGCTGTATCAGGTGCATGCGGTGACCCAGGGCACGGATGCCCAGGCCGAAGTGACGGTGCGGCTGGAAGAGAACGGCAAGACGGTGATGGGGCAAGGTGCCGACACAGACACGCTGGTCGCGTCGGCCCGGGCCTACATCAATGCGCTGAACAAGCTGCTGGTGAAGCGCGAAAAGACAGCGCCTGCGGCGATGGCGGTATGAGCGGGTTTATATCTCTCGGGCCGCCCGTTGACGCAGGTCGGAATTAGGAAGATACACGGACCGTCCGGTGGCTCGGGCAACCGCAGCCATCCGGACGGTTCAGACGTTTAACACATGAGACGCTGGGGCGATGTCGCGCCGGCGGATGGGATAGAGAGACACCTAATATGTTTGCCAGTTTGACCGGATGGCTTTCCGCCGACATGGCCATTGACCTCGGCACCGCCAATACCCTGGTTTACGTCAAGGGCCGCGGCATTGTGCTGAATGAGCCATCTGTGGTGGCGCTTCAAGAGGAGAAGGGCCGTAAAATCGTGCGCGCCGTCGGCAACGAGGCCAAGCAGATGCTCGGCCGTACGCCCGGCACCATCCAGGCCATCCGTCCTCTGCGCGACGGCGTTATCGCTGACTTCGAAGTCGCCGAGGAAATGATCAAGCACTTCATTCGCAAAGTGCATAACCGCAAGGGCTGGGCCAGCCCGATGGTGGTGATCTGTGTCCCATCCGGGTCCACCGCCGTTGAACGCCGCGCCATTCAGGAATCCGCCGAAGCGGCGGGTGCGCGTAAAGTCTTTCTTATCGAGGAACCGATGGCCGCGGCCATCGGCGCCGGACTGCCGGTGACAGAGCCGACTGGCTCGATGGTCGTCGATATCGGCGGCGGCACCACCGAAGTCGCCGTACTGTCGCTGGGCGGAATTGTCTATGCCCGTTCGGTGCGTGTCGGCGGCGACATGATGGACGAGGCGATTATCAATTACATCCGGCGTCACCATAACCTGCTGGTCGGTGAAAGCTCGGCGGAGCGCATCAAGAAGGAAATCGGCTGCGCCTGTCCGCCTGAAACCGGTGACGGCGAGACCATCGAAATCAAGGGTCGCGACCTGATGAACGGCGTACCGAAAGAAATCGTCATCAGTCAGCGCCAAATCGCCGAAGCATTGGCTGAGCCGGTGACGGCAATCATCGATGCGGTCAAGGTTGCGCTTGAGCACACAGCGCCGGAACTGGCCGCCGACCTCGTCGACAAAGGCATCGTGCTGACTGGCGGCGGTGCCATGCTGACGAATTTGGACTTTGTGCTGCGCCACGCCACCGGGCTGCCGGTGTCGATTGCCGATGAGCCGCTCAATTGCGTGGCCATGGGCACGGGCATGGCGCTCGAGCAGATAAAAAAAATGCGTGGTGTCCTGACCTCGATGTACTGATCCGGTTCGAGGGGGCGCCATCCGCGCGCCGCGCCTATTCGGCTCGGCGGCGTAACGGAGGACGACGGTGAAGCAACCGACGGGACAAATTTCCCGGCTAGGGACGCTCAAGTATCTGGCGCAGCGCTTTGCGTTCCTGAGTTTGATCGGGCTGACCTTTGCGCTGATGCTGATCGGCAAGGCCGACACCGTTCTGGTGGAACGCGCCCGCACCGCCGTCAATGACGCCGTGACCCCGATCCTAAGGGTTATGGCGGCGCCCGCCGCGACGATTTCTCAGTTCATCTCCAATCTGGAAGAACTCGGTGCGATCCGGCAGGAAAATGCCAAACTGCGCGAAGCCAATGAGCGCTTGCTGCAATGGCAGGCGGTCGCGCAGAAGCTTGAGAACGAAAACCGTCAGTTGCGCGGCCTGCTTGCCACTGTGCCCGAGCCGCAAGCGCAGTCCGTGTCCGCCCGCGTGGTTGCGGACTCCGGCGGCGCGTTTGCGCAAAGCCTGCTCGTCACCGCAGGCGGCAGGGATGGCGTTGCCAAAGGTCAGGCTGTGATGACCGCAGAAGGGCTGGTCGGCCGCGTGACACAAGCCGGCTATCGCTCGGCCCGTGTGCTCCTGATTACCGACATCAACTCGCGCATTCCGGTGCGCGTCGGCGAGGCCGGCGACCGCGCCATTCTCACGGGCGATAATTCGGGCCGCCCGCGCCTTGTCTACCTAGGTGTGACGTCCGCCGTCGCACCCGGCGACCGTGTCGTCACATCCGGTGACGCGGGCGCTTTCCCGCCGGGTCTGCCGGTCGGTCGCGTGGTTGTCGCGGAGGAGGGAAACACCGTTGTTGATCCTTACTTCACGCGGGACCGGCTGCATTATGTCGAGATTCTTGATTTCGGCCTGAGTGGTATTCTCACCGAATTGGACAAGGCGGCGAAGTAAGCGCAATGCCCGAGCCGACGACCTTCGAAAAACTGGATGCCCGCGCCCGCATGGTGCTGCCATTCGGTTTGACTCTCATGCTGGTCTTGTTCGGCATGACGCCAACGCATATTCCCGGGCTGGCGCAAATCACCCCCATGTATGCGTTAATTGCCGTCTATTTCTGGTCGATTTACCGGCCGGACCTGTTGGGTTACGGGCTCGGCTTTTTTATTGGTATTCTTGAAGACCTGCTGACTGGAGCGCCGCTCGGTGTCGGCGCGCTCACCATCCTGCTGACCCAGTGGGTGTTGTTCAATCAGCAGAAGTTTTTCAACGCGAAACCGTTTGCGATTACCTGGTTTACCTTCGTGCTCGTTGCTCTTGGCGGGGCCATGTTGAAATGGGTGTTTATCGGCGTGATCGACGATGGCGGGTTCACGCCGTTCGGCCATTTGTTCGCGTCCTATCTGATTACGGTCGCGGTGTATCCGATTATCGCCTGGCTCTTTGCTAAAGCGCAGACAGGGCTGCTGGCGGACACATGATTATCAACCGCGACAGCGACCGCACCCGCGTCTTTAACCGCCGTGCCGCCGTGCTCGGCGGCAGTCAGGCGCTGCTGATTTCCGCGCTGGTTGGCCGTATGTATTACCTTCAGGTGATTGAGTCAGACCGCTACCGCATGCTGGCCGAGGAAAACCGCATCAACCTGCGTCTGCTGCCGCCGCCGCGCGGGCGTATTCTCGACCGTTTCGGCGAGCCTCTCGCTGTGAATCGTCAGAATTTCCGCGTTCTGTTGGTGTCGGAGCAAACGCAGGATGTCTCTCAAACACTTGATGCGTTGGGCGAGGTTATCGAGCTGTCCGAGTACGACCGCGAGCGCGTGCAAAAAGAAGTGCGCCGCCGCCGCAGTTTCGTTCCGGTCACTGTGCGTGAAAACCTCAATTGGGAAGAAATGGCGCGCATTCAAGTCAATGCGCCCGACCTTCCCGGTGTCGTGGTCGACGAAGGCCTAACCCGCTTTTATCCGCAGACACAGACCGCCGCTCACGTGCTCGGTTATGTCTCCAGTGTCGATGAAGATGATCTCACCGGCGATCCGCTGTTGCAGCTTCCAGGTTTTCGTATCGGCAAAGCCGGCATGGAGCGCCAGTTTGACCTTGCGTTACGTGGCAGTGGTGGCACCAGCCAGGTCGAAGTCAATGCGCTCGGCCGAGTCATCCGCGAACTCGAGCGGGAGGAGGGCGAGTCTGGAACTGACTTGATGCTGACCCTCGATGAACGCTTGCAGCGGCACGCTGCCGAGCGTCTTGGGGCGGAGAGCGCGTCCGCCGTGGTGCTCGACGTGCATACCGGAGAAGTGCTGGTGATGGCGTCGACGCCCAGCTTCGACCCGAACGCCTTTAACCGCGGCCTGTCTCAGCGCGAGTGGAACGCTCTGTCCGGCGATCCGCGCGCGCCGATGACCAACAAGGCCATCCAGGGGCAATATTCTCCCGGGTCTACCTTCAAGATGGTGGTTGCTCTGGCAGCCCTGGAGCAGGGCGCGATTTCGCCCGAGCAGACCGTGTTCTGCAGGGGGCATACCGATCTCGGGTCACGCCGGTTCCACTGCTGGGAGGACCGCGGCCACGGCGCGATGGATATGGTTCAGGCCATCGCCCAATCCTGCGATGTTTACTTCTACGAGGTCGCGCGCCGTGTCGGCGTCGACCGTATCGCCGATATGGCGCACCGTCTCGGGCTTGGCGAGGTGCTCAACGTCGGCCTATCCGGACAACGCGCCGGCCTGATTCCGACAGAGGCGTGGAAGCGCGCGACTCTGAACGAGTCGTGGCAGCAAGGCGAAACCTTTGTGGTCGGTATCGGTCAGGGCTATGTGCTGACGACGCCCCTGCAGCTCGCGGTGATGTCGGCGCGGCTCGCGACTGGTTTGAAGGTCGAGCCCGTACTGACCCGTCAGATCATGATGGGCGGTGCAGTGGTGCAGCGTCCGCCTCAGGCCTTTGAGCCGCTTGGTGTTGATCCCAATCATATCGCGGTGGCGCGGCGCGGCATGTTTGAAGTGCTCAACGGCCCGCGCGGCACCGCGCGCGCCTCTAAACTGCGCGGCGACGGCGTGCAGATGAGCGGCAAGACGGGCACGACTCAGGTGCGGCTCATCACCATGGCGGAGCGCGAGGCCGGACTTCCGGACGGTGATGAAATTCCATGGAATGAGCGCACCCACGCGCTTTTCGTTGCCTATGCGCCGGAGGAAAATCCCCGCTATGCGCTTTCCGTTGTGGTTGAGCATGGCGGCGGCGGCGCTTCGGTCGCGGCCCCCATTGCCCGCGATATCATGACCGAAGTTCTGCGCTTGGATCCGTCGCGTAAACCGCGCATCGATGAGGATCAGATCGCCATCGCCAAGCCGGGGGCGCCGGCATGACCGACACGGGATTCCTCGCCGCGCGGCTACGCCGCGGCGACATGACCATCAAAGAAAAGCTATGGCAGATGAGCTGGTCGCTTGTGCTGTGGCTGTGCATCATCGCGGTGATCGGGTTTTTCATGCTGTATTCGGCGGCCAATGCCAGTCTGGACCCCTGGACAACGCGTCAGGCGGCGCGTTTCGGGCTCGGCCTGGTGCTGCTGTTGACCATCACTATGATCGATATCCGGCTGGTTATGCGCTACGCCTATGTCATTTACGCAGCCGTCTTCGCCCTTTTGATTTTCGTTGAGGTGCGCGGTGTCATCGGTGGCGGCGCGCAGCGCTGGATCGACCTCGGCCCGATCAACCTGCAGCCCTCCGAGTTAATGAAAGTCGCACTGGTGCTGGCGCTGGCGCGGTATTTCCATAGCGTCAGCCTTGAAGACGCAGGACGTCCGGTGTTCCTCATTATTCCGTTAACGATGGTCGCGCTGCCGGCGGTGATGATCCTGCGCCAACCGGACCTGGGCACCGCGATGATGGTGGTGATGGGTGCGGCCGTGTTGTTTTTCATGGCCGGCGTGCGGCTGTGGAAATTCGTTGCGGTCGGGATTTCCGGCCTCGCGGCAATCCCGATCGTGTGGCCGCTGCTGGAATCCTATCAGCAGAACCGGATTCTCACCTTTCTCAATCCGGAGCGGGATCCGCTCGGCGCGGGATATCATATCCTGCAGTCGAAAATCGCGCTCGGTTCGGGTGGCCTGTTCGGCAAGGGGTTCCTCCAGGGTACCCAAAGCCACCTCAACTTTTTGCCGGAGCAGCAGACCGACTTTATCTTCACCATGCTGGCGGAGGAACTCGGGCTCGTCGGCGGCGTGACGCTGATCGCGTTGTACAGCATCGTGCTGATCTACGGTTTTGCGATTGCGATCCGGTGCCGCCATCAGTTTGGCCGGCTGGTTGCGATCGGTGTGACCACCACCTTCTTTCTCTATGTATTCATCAATGTCGCCATGGTGATGGGCCTTATTCCCGTCGTTGGGGTGCCGCTGCCGCTGATCTCCTACGGTGGCACGGCACTGTTGACGATCATGCTGTGTATGGGGCTGCTGATGAGTGTGTACGTCCACCGCGACGTTCAAATCGGCGTGCGCGGCGGCTACGACGACGGCTGATGCCCGATGACCCGGCGAGCCACGTTACTGCCGCGTCTGCCCCAAAAATCGCCGCCTAAACCTTGCGTCCCACGGCCCCAGGGCCTATAACCCGCCCCTCCGCCGGGGTGCCCGTGTCGACCCACATGCACTCCCGGACCCGGATGCTCAGGTGGGGCGCATAGCTCAGTTGGTAGAGCAGCTGACTCTTAATCAGCGGGTCCAAGGTTCGAGTCCTTGTGCGCCCACCACTCTTGCAAACACACATCAATCGGGTTTCAACCGCGAGCGAGGGCAGCGGACATAACCGGTTGACCTTCCCATTAAGGGGAAAGAGCGGGCCAAGCGGCCCGATAAGAAAAATATCGCGGTCCTAAAATCTGCTCCGGGTTTCGCGCAAAAGGTGCTATCTGACATCCATAACTGGCCATGCGAGGGCGTATATGGATGACTATGACCGTTTGCTAGTTGCGCTGCGGCGCATCGTTCGAATGACGGATTTGAATGCCAAACGGCTCGCCAAACAGACAGGTTTGACGCC
Organism: Rhodospirillaceae bacterium; assembly: GCA_038148375.1. Taxonomy (GTDB): domain Bacteria; phylum Pseudomonadota; class Alphaproteobacteria; order Rhodospirillales; family Rhodospirillaceae; genus CAWUEX02. The sequence continues at coordinate 139,271 of JAYQVH010000002.1, forward strand.
GCCGCAACTTCTTATTTTGCAGTCAATTCAACAAATTGAAGATGCAACGATCGGCGGCGTCGCGAAAGACGTCAACCTCACTCAGGCCACAATAACATCGATTGTCGACAGGCTTGAGCACAGTAACCTCGTTGTCCGGTCCAAAAGCGCCGCCGACCGGCGCAAGGTTCATGTCAGTCTGACAGACACCGCGCGCGACCTGTTGCAAAACGCGCCCCTGACACTTCAGCATTTGCTTAGGAACCGATTTGAAAAGATCGAAGACTGGGAGAAGAGTTTCCTGGTCGCCGCATTGGATCGCATGGCCGTGCTTTTGGAAGCCGATCAGCTTGATGCGTCGCCCATTCTGTACCTGGGGTCAGTGGTGAACGTCGAGGGTGATAAGAACGGCCAGTGATTGTCCGGCGCCAGGGCCATGCGGCAGTATCTTCCATGATGTAAAGCGTGCAAGACTCTGCAAAGCTTCATGCACCGCCCTACAATGCGCAAAGGTGATCCGGTATGCACACGCCAGCAAAATCCTCCCGTTCGCGAATTCCTAGCGTTGTCTTATCAATTCTGTGCGCGGCCCTGTGTGCCGCCCTGTCCGGTGCGCTGTCTATTACCGGCGCGGCTTCGGCATACGCTCAAGGCGCGCCGCTGCTCATCGAGCAGGTCACACTGATTGACGGTACGGGCGCGCAGCCGTTGCCGGATGCCGCAGTTCTCGTGGAGGGCGGGCGCATTACTAAGATCAGCTCTGACGCGATCGCGGCGCCACAGGGCACGCGGGTCGTTGACGGGCGCGGGAAGTATCTCATACCGGGTCTGATCGACAGTCATATGCACCTGCCCGGCGGCCGGACAGGACCCGGCAATCGTGACATGATCATGGACTTGGAAACCGGCGTCACGGTGCTCCATGGATACCTGTATTCGGGCGTGACAGCCGTCTATGACTCGGGCAATCACGACACGTTTATTTACCGTATGCGGGAGGACGAGCGCGCCGGGCGCATTGTCAGTCCGCGCATATATACGACAGGCAGTCTTGTCGCCAAGAAAGATGGGTACGCGTGCTGCGCCGGGGCGACGACAATGGACGGGTTCGCCGACGGCAAGGAAAAGCTGGACGCCCTCTTTGCCAAGAAACCGGACATGCTTAAGTTCACGCGCGACCGGCGCGGGATGGGCCCCACCGGTCAGAACCTGCCGCTGATTCCGGACGACGAGTTCACACAGCTTATCCGCTACGCCAAGGACAACGGGGTTAGAACGACAATTCATATTGCCGACGAGGCTGCCGCCCGGCTGGCAATAGCCGCCGGCGTGGATGCGCTGGCGCATCCCGTTTTTCTTGCTGACACGCAAAGCGATTTTGCCGGCTATGCCGCGGCGAACGGTGTTGTCATTTCATCGACGGCGCTGTTGTTCGGCGCTGTGGGGCGGGTCGAGCTCGACAATTCCTTCTTTGATTCCGATTTGTTCTCAGAAGTTCTCACGCCCGAGGAGCGGGAATTCAACAAGGTGTCGGAGCGGGACCGCTATGTGTCGTCCGGCATGTCGGGCTGGATGCGCGGTATCCTGCCCGCCGTTCTGCGAAACCTGAAACGACTGCATGACGCCGGCGTCGTCATCGCTGCCGGAACGGATCGGGTGATCGGGCCTATGCTTCACATGGAAATGGAGCTGCTCGCCGAAGCCGGCATTCCGCCCCTGGACGTCATGACCACGGCGACCCTGAATGGTGCCAAATACATCGGTGTCGAACGCGATCTCGGTTCGATTGAAGTCGGGAAGATCGCAGATCTGGTCATCTTGGCCGAAGACCCGACAGTGGACATCCGCAATGCCAGATCGATCGAACGGGTGTTTAAGGCGGGGGAGGAGATCGACCGCTCGGCTCTGAAGGTCGCCATTAATCAATAGCAATTCTGCGCGGACCCAGGTTCGCGAAGGTTCTGTCTAGCGCGGTTCGTCCAGCGCTTGGGTTAGCGCGTTCTTGATCTCCGCCGGATTGGCGCGCAGATCTCCATGTGCGTCCGCCCATGACGGTTCGGCTTTATCGCCCGCCGACGGCACCGCTGGGTCGGCTGCAACACGGTGAAACCTCAGCCCGGCCGCCCGGCAGAGTTTCTCGAAGTGGGTCTGCGGCAGGCCAGCTGCAATTTCAATAACAGTCGCGCCGGGCCGGCAAAACGCGATGTTGGTCAGGTTTGAGCCGTGGACGCCGATGACGCAGCGGGCGCCCGCGAACGTTCTCATTTGATCGTCCAAGGTCATCGCACCCGGTTCGATGACCTCGACGCGCGGCTCCAGAGCGGCGATCACGTCGTCTTCATTGATCAAGCGCCGCGCGTCGCCCTTACCGCGTTTGGCATAGATGACACGGTTGGGCTTTGCCGTCCCCGTCTTGGGCGCGAGGCGCGCGATGACATCCAAACGCTGATCGAGCGGCATTCGGGTCTGGCTGTACCCGGGCGCGACAGCGACGACCGTTCCGGACACCGGCAGCCAGCCCAGGTTGGCGATGCCGAACAGGCCCGCGGCCCTGGCCAGGAGCTCTTGCTGCCAAGGCTTGAGCGGTGCGTCCGCCGGCCCGATCAGGTTAACCGTCTCGCATGACGTCAGCCGCGACGCTCCTAGCAGATGAGGCACCGTATCGAGCAGCCAATGGTAATAGGGCGGGCGGATCACCGTGACGTAGCCATCTTTGACCGCGGTGTCCTTCGCGACGGCAGCCCGCACCGCTTTGTCCGCGTCATCGGTAAAAAGATGGGTGTAGCGCTCGGGGTATTTTAAGTGCGCGAAAGCGCGGGAATAGAAGGTGCCATCCGGTGCGATCGGTACACCTATATCGAACAGCGCGGCCGCGGACTCAAACCGCACGAGGTGAGATGTCAGAGGCTTGCCGTGAAACGAAAGCGGCTCAGCCGATATGCCCCGCGGCAACGCGTACGGCTCGAACCGGGCTTCGCAAACGCCGTCATCGCGTGCTCCGGCCAGCGCGCGCAGGGCGCCGGTCGACGTTTTCAGGTCGTCTTGACGCCAGGCGGTCTCCGCCCGCCGGACGAGGTCGTCTGCGGTGCTACCGGACATCGCCGCTGAGGTCGACCAGTTCGTAGGTCTGCTTCAACAAATCCCAGCGCAGCCTCGCCGGAATGCAGTCGTCGCCGATGGCCCAGATGTCGATCGGCGGAAAGTCGCGCACAAGAAACTGAAAGTGTTCGGTCTGAAACGTCCCCGCCGGTACGGTAATTTCCTCCTGTCCGACATAGGCATGGCGCGTGACAGTATGGTCGGAAGGCTCGAGCTTCGGCCCGGAACCGCCGTTCGGCATATGGGATGAGGAAAACCCCATGCCGATTTCGTCGGGTGCTTTGTCCTTGTCGCGGCGCCAGCGCGCCAATCCCCAGGCATCGCCGTGAACGGGATGGGCACCGAAGGTGCGAATGCGCTTTTCGGTCTCGAACTCCTGGCGGAATCGTCCGTCCAATGCCGTGACGCCTTCGCACTCCGCGGTGTGCGCGGTGAAATTGTACCACGTGCTGCCGACCAGCCGCTCTTCGATGCTCAGACGTACGAAGGCATCGACCGGATACCAGTCCTTGTCTACGGTCAGCACACAGTCGCGCAAGAGCCGGTCATCATCCATTTCGCAAGTGGCGCGCATGGTGCGTGTGCCGTCCGGCTGAATGGTGACGTAAAATATTTCGCGGCCCATTTCACCTTGGCCATCGGTGAGATAGAGCACTTTGCCGCTGTAACTGCGATGGCGCATATTGGTCTCCCGTTATTCAGAGTCGAGGAAGGTGCGCACCAGCGCCGCGACTTCATCTGTATGGGCGTCTAAGAAGCCGTGTGTCCACCCCGGCAGGTCGTGAACGCGGCCGTTCTTCAGCAGCGGCGCAGCACGCGGGGTATATTCCCACAGATCGTCTTCGGGGTTGAGGACAAGGATTGGAACGGCCGCCGCGTCCAGAGCCGCTGCCATGTCGAAGTTAAATGCGGCGCGATGCCCCCAGTGCGATACCGGATGATGCCGAATGCCTTCCAGGAAAACATCCCATCGCTTGGCTGGATCCGGGTCATCACGCCAGAACGTCTTGATCCATTGCCAGCGGTCCGACAGTCCCGCGCCAATTTGGTCGATGGTTTGCGGCGTATATTGCTTGCGAAAGCCGTCGCGTTCCTCTTCCGTGAACACGGTCGCGGAAATCATCACCACTTTACGCACGAGTTCCGGTTGCTGCGCCGCCAACGCGACCGCTGTCAGCGAACCGGTGTGGTACCCCATGACATCCGCGCGCGTGAGTCCCATGGTCGCGGCGAAGTCTGCCATGGCGCGGGCATAATCTTCGATTTCCGGTTCAGACGGCGGCGGCGCGCTCTCGCCAAAGCCTGGTGTATCGGGCGCGACCACAAGGCGGTCTTTGCCCATCTCAGCCATGAAGCCGTCCCATACCAGACCGGACAGGGGGCTCGGATGGAGAAGCAACAAGGCCGGCCGGTCGCCCGGTTCGCCCGCGATACGATAATGAATCTGCCCAAAACAGCTGTCAGCGTAGCCGCGATGCGGTCGCGTTTGCGTCATCTCGATCTGTCCCCTGAACCTGCGCCTTCACCGTCACTTTAGGCGATCCGGCATATTTCGCATCCATCTTCTATGACCGAACTGTGGATTGGATTCAAATTGCTCACGACACCGTCCGGGCACGGTTTCTAGACTCCAAGATGAGAGGTCAGACCGCTGCGAGGGAATAGATGTCAGCGAAACCAACATTATCAACGCCCACAAGGGCGGAAGTGATTCAGGCCGCGCAGGCGCTCTTACCGGCTCTGCGGGAGCGTGCCGAGGCGACGGAAGATTTGCGCCGTTTGCCCGAAGAGACGATTGCCGACCTGAAAGCCGCTGGAATCCATAAGTTGTTCACGCCGAAAAAGTATGGCGGGTACGAGATGCCGTGGGGCACACATCTCGATGTGTCGCGAACGCTGGGCCAGGCGTGCGGTTCGACCGGATGGATCTCCTCGGTTGTGTTTACACACACTTTTCTGTTCGGCCGCTTCACCGAAGACGCCTAGGATGATGTCTGGGGCGAGTGTCCTGACGCGATCATCTCCACCGGATTCGCCGGTGGCGGTTTAGCCACGCCGACGGACGGAGGTTACACCGTCAGCGGCCGTTATAAGTTCGCCAGTGGCGTCGATCATGCCGACGCCATGCTGGTTGGCGCAAAGCTGCCCAACTCGACGGCCGCCTTCAACGATTTGTGGATCGTTCTTAAGAAAGGCGAATACGAAATTCTCGATACATGGCAGTCCGAAGGCCTCCGCGGCACCGGCTCCAATGACATCAAGCTCGACAACGTGTTTGTTCCGGCGCACCGGACTCTCGATATCAAAGTGATGTCCGACAGTCCGCCAGGAGCGAAACTCCACGACTACTATCTTTACGGTGTCGAGTTTCACAGTTACTTCATCACGCTTCTGGCGGGACCGATCCTCGGCGCCGCGCGCGGCGCGTATAACGAATACATCGGCCAGACTCTGACCCGCGTTGGCGCGATGATGGGCGAAACCATTATCGATCAACCTGCCGTACAGGTGCATGTCGCCGAGTCTTTGGCGGAACTCGAAACCGCTGACATGCTGATGGATGGTCTCTGCGATCGCTTGCACGCCCTGGGCATGAACGGTGAATCGATCACCGGCGAATTTAAACTGCGCGCGTACCGTGACTTGGTCATGGCGGGCCGCTTGGCGCACGCGTCCGCCGACCGCTTGTCGCGGATGATGGGGGTAAGCGCGCAGACGGGACGCAATCCGGTGCAGCGGCTTTATCGTGACGTACGGACCATGTCGACGCACTCGGCGCTGCATTGGGAAGCGGGCTTGCAGCGCAGCGGCAAATATATCTTTGGCTTGCCCACCGGCGACCCGAAAATCGATCAGGGACGTGACCTCCGCCAGGCAGCCGAGTAAGCGATATTCTCCTCATTGTCAGCCGACGTGCGGCGGTTAAACTGTCCCGATGAGCCGGGGACTTCTTCACTGTTGTATGGCGGTTTGTATCTTGGGCGCGGCGCCGGCGGCACACGCTGAAAGCTGTGCGCCGCAGGCTGGGGCGGCCACGCTCTTGCCCGCGCTGGATGCCCGTGCCGCTGCCGTTTCCCGGTTGGGACCGGGAACCGGAACGGACGTCCGCCTCATCCCGCGTCCCTGTGGCGGGTTCGACACGCGCGCGGATGAGGGCGCCGCGGCAGAAGACATGGCATGGGCCCGGGCGGTTACCGACGCCGACCGGCTGGCGATTGCCCTAGGGGCCGTGAATTTGGACGTCCCGCTCAGCGTTCATAATTTTCCCGGTCAGGTGGGCATCACACCGGATGGCGCCTTACCCGTGGCCGGCGCCGATCCCGGGGCCGTCTTGGCGCGGTTTTTGCGGGCGCGCGTTAGGGAGTCCAATACGGTTCCGTTGGACACTGTCAGCCTGATGAGCAATGCGCCTGAGGACTGGCCCGAGTTGGTGTCTCATCTTCGTGTCGAAACTGAATCGGACTTTATCCTCCAAGTAGGAGGGAGCCGGGCTATACCTGCCGGCGACATCGTCGCCGATACAGCCTCCGTAACCGTCCACACGTTACATCCCGGTCTGCGCGGAGACATCACGTTTGCATCGAACGGCGCGCCCCGGATTACCCTGACAAGCGATCAAAAGGTTTCCCGCGGCACCTATTTCGTTTATTTTTATCGCGGGGACTCGAAGTTCGAACCGGTTGCGCGCCTTGACGTAACCGTTATCGAACCGAAACCGAACTGAAGGGGGTCGGCACAGTGCGTTCACTCGGCATAACCGGTTCATTGTTTGCGACTTGGCTGACGGCGTTTTCCGGACAGGTATACGCCCAGCAGGCATCGGCGGACATTCCGTTCACAGATAGCCAGACACATCTGGGTGTTTCATCCTGCGACGGCTCCAGTTGCCACGGCGCGCTGGAACCCTGGACCAACTCAACGGTGGTGCAGAACGAATACATTCTATGGGATGAGCAGGATCCGCATTCCGGCGCCTACAAAACGCTGCTGACGGATGAGTCTCAACGGATCGCCCGTAACCTTGGCTTGGGCCGGGCGGAAGAAGAACCTCTGTGCCTGGATTGCCATGCCGATAACGTACCGGTGGAACGCCGCGCCAAGGGCTTTCAGATTTCCGACGGTGTCGGCTGTGAAGCCTGTCATGGTGGTGCGGTCAATTGGCTCGGTCAGCATATTTCCGGCGCCGCAGATCACACCGCTAACCTGAATGCCGGTCTGTACCCGACCGAAGACCCGGAGGCCCGCGCCCGGCTGTGCCTGTCGTGCCACTTCGGCACTGAGAACCGGTTCGTCACGCACCGCATCATGGGCGCCGGGCATCCGCGCATGGGGTTCGAGCTCGACACCTATTCGTGGACGCAGCCGGCGCACTTTGTCGTCGATGACGATTACACCGCCCGCAAGGGCCGTATCGCCAGCATTCAGGTGTGGGCGGTCGGTCAGGCGGTTGCCGTCGATTCCCTGCTTGAAGCCATGCTGGATCCGAAACGCAATACGGACGGTATTTTCCCGGAGCTGGTGTTCTTTGACTGCTACGCTTGTCACCATCCGATGTCGAATGTGCGCTGGGCACCCCGCGACAGCCACGGGATCGGTCCGGGCATTCCGCGTATCAACGACGCCAACCTGATCATGATGCGCGTCATTCTTGAGCGCATCGATGCAAACATGGCGGCCGAGGTCGCGGACAAGTCGCAGCGTCTGCATCAAGCCGCCCTCAAAGGCTACGACGCGACCATTGCCGCGGCCAGCGAGCTGAAATCTGCAATGCTTGGTGCGATCGACACGCTCGCAGCCCACAACTTCACCGCGGCCGATGTCAAAGTCATGATGGCTGGACTGATCGAGTTCGGTCTGGACGGCGAATTCGTCGATTACGCGGGCGCCGAACAAGCAACGATGGCGGCCTCGGCGTTGTTGCAAACCATGGTCGATGACGGCATGATCAGCCGGGCCAAGTACATCGAGCTGAGTGCCGTTCTCGAAGACTGCTACACCGCGATCGAAAAAGACGAGGAATATGATCCGCGCCAATTCCTAGCCGCCGTCCAGCGGCTCCAGAGCGCCGTTCCTGCGCTCTAAGACATCCGCCGCCGGGAAGCCCGGCGTCTTCATCCCCTGCGCGATTGCGCAACCATCTGGAGGCTTTATGTCCGACCAATTGCCGACCCTAGACGAATTCATGGAGGGCCTGATTAAGAGAAATCCGGGTGAAAGCGAGTTTCAGCAGGCAGTGTGCGAAGTCGCGGCGGACGTCCTACCCTTCATTCAACACAAACCCAAGTACCACCGTTGGGAAATCATGCGCCGGATTGCAGAGCCCGACCGCATCGTCATTTTCAGGGTCACGTGGCGTGACGAGCAGGGCAACATCCGGGTAAACCGCGGCTACCGAGTGCAGAACAATAATGCCATCGGCCCCTATAAGGGGGGCATCCGCTTTCACCCGAGCGTCAATCTGTCGATTTTAAAATTTCTCGCCTTCGAGCAAACCTTTAAGAACAGCCTGACCGGCTTGGCGATGGGTGGCGGCAAGGGCGGCTCGGATTTCAATCCAAAAGGCAAATCCGATGACGAGATCATGCGCTTTTGCCAATCCTTCATGACGGAATTGTATCGCCACATCGGTCCGTCGACCGACGTGCCGGCTGGAGATATCGGCGTAGGGGCGCGCGAAATCGGTTTTATGTTTGGCCAGTACAAGCGCCTGACCAACACTTTTGAGGGCGTGTTGACCGGCAAAGGGCTGGAATACGGGGGCAGTCTGGCGCGCAGCGAGGCGACGGGATATGGCACGGTCTACTTTCTTGAAGACATGCTTAAGGAAAAGAAAGACGAAATCGACGGAAAGTCTGTGGTGATCTCAGGGTCAGGCAACGTCGCGGTCTACGCGGCTGAAAAAATCAATCAACTCGGCGGCAAGGTCGTTGCCCTGTCGGACAGTGGCGGGTCCATTCACGACAAGGACGGTATCGATCCCGACAAGTTGGAGTGGATTAAGGACCTTAAGTTTAATCGCCGCGGCCGCATTCAGGAATATGCCGATGAGTTCGGCGTGGACTTTATCGAGGGTAAGACACCCTGGAGCATTCCTTGTGATATCGCTTTGCCCTGTGCCACGCAGAACGAAATATGTGCCGAAGACGCCAAGACATTGGTGGATAACGGCTGCATGGCGGTTTCCGAAGGGGCGAATATGCCCTCGGAGTTGGATGCAATCAAAGTATTCAAGGATGCGAAGATCCTTTACGCGCCAAGCAAGGCGGCAAATGCCGGTGGGGTCGCGGTCTCGGGCTTGGAAATGAGCCAGAACTCATCCCGCGTGTCATGGACACAACAGGAGGTCAACGATCTCTTGCGCGACATCATGTCGGGAATTCACGATCGCTGCGCCGAATACGGGCGAGAAGGCGACGATTACGTCAACTATGTCAAGGGCGCGAACGTCGCTGGTTTTGTCAAAGTTGCCGACGCGATGATGGCGTTCGGTGTGGTCTAATCCGCTTAGGGCTTTTGCGCCTGCTGTTGCGGAAGGTCTGGCAATCGGGCCGGCGGCGCGCCCGGTCTGAAGGCATCGACATCAATTTCGTCGGTGACGTACCAAGGCTCGCCCTGTTCGTTCAAATACAGTTTCTGCTGCTCGGCCTGGGTGAACGGGCGCGAACCGAGCCGGCCGAAGATGGCGATCTGATTGCCGGTTTCATCGACACCGCGGTCGCGGTCCAAGCCTTTCGATAACGCCGTCGCCGGCCATTCGGTTTTATACCAGGCGATGAGCTCCGGTTTGGGGTCTGGGCTGAAGCCGTAAAAGCGCGGCTGACTTTCCGGCGACGTCAACTGTACAACCTTCAGTCCGTCGCGGCCGTCGGCGACATAAGCGAACAATGACGCATTGGTCGAGCCGACGATGACATCGCGTGCATCGGTGATGCGTCCATCCGCGGTGAAACGTTCATACACGTTAGGCGCTTCCGGGGTTTCGATGTCGATCAGCACCAGGCCGTCCCGCCCTGCGGCGACGTAGGCGAACGTGCGGGCCACGTAAATGCGCTGTGCATCAGCCAAGGGGACGGAACCGCCATCGGCCATGCGTGGCGCCGCCGGATCGGTAACATCGACCACATGGAAACCGTCGCGGTCGGTCACGAACAGGTATCGGAACTGCAGGGCCGTGGCCCGCGCACCGTTGAACGGAATCACGGTCACAAGGTCAGGTGACGTCGGGTCATTCAGGTCGACCACAGCGACCCCGAAATCGCCGGCGATATAAGCGATGGTTCCGGCCAGGGTGATGTGCCGGGCCCCGGCCAGCGCGCCGCCTGGATTCCAGGTGCGCGCCCGCTCAAGGAAGTTGTTACGCGGCTCGCCGTCGGCCAACGTGTCGACGTTGACGACGATCAGGCCCTCCTCGGCGTCGGTAACATAGGCATAGGAATACAGCGGGTGGATCGGCTGTTCCTGATTGGTCTCCAGCATCAGCTTTTCCCGCTGCGGATCGCCATACATGCGCGTCGGTGCGATCGGCTGGTTGGTCGGCAGGGCGACGCAGGTGGCGTTCTTGCTGCCGACATGAGTGTCGTGACCGAGCGGGCTGAACGGGGCGGTGATGATGCGCTGCGACACGCCTTTGTTGGCGATGGAGGCGACGTCGTAGACTTGAAAGCCGTTTGCCCCTTCCGCGACAAACAGATACTCGCCGCGCAGCTGCAGGCAGCCGGTCTCGCCGCCGCCGTGGGTGTAGGATTCATACAGTTCGCGGCCGCGGCTCTGGTGCTCGGCGTACCAGTCCGGATAGGCATACCGGTGCAGGTAACTGCCGATCACCGCCTGCGGTTCATCCCATTCGGTGATGCGCACGGCTTCGATGCCGCCGTCGCCGCCGACCCACGCGTTGTAGCCGACGAAATTGACGAAGTTCGTTCCGTGCAGCAGCAGTTGCGCCATAATCGCGTTGTTGTCGTTGTCCTCGGACAGATGGCAATCGCTGCACGTCTTGGTCTCGGTCTTCCGCACGGTGTGCGGGAAGTGCGGCGCGAACGCCTGGCTGGAATATCCTGATGCCGCGATAGGCGGCTGCTGAATGTAGATGCGCTCGCGGTTGATGTTGGTCGAGGACAGGATCAGGGCCGAGGTCGAACGGATCGGCGCGATGGTGTTGCCCTTGGTGGTCTGGTGGACACCGAGCTGGAACATCTGGTCGCGCACCACCTGCGGGTTATAGGTCGCGTAGTTCCGCGTTTCGCCGCCTTCATAATGATGCCGCTCGGTTTTCCAGTTGGCCTGAATAGGAAGGTGGCACCCGGCGCAGGACGTGGTCCACGACAGGTGGCAGGTGTAACACTCCATCTCGTCCGTATCGTGGGCGCGGTCCTCGGCGGCGACGCCAAGGCCCCAGTCCATGCGCGACGTGTCCGCACTGACCAGCTTGGCGCGTGCGGCTTTGGGATTGTAGTCCGCGCTGTCCGGCGTGACCGCGTTTTTGACCAGGCTCATTTCCCATTCAAGCTCCGGGTCGAGGGACGAGCGTTGGATCAGAGTGCAGTCCCGGTATTCGGTCTCCGGAAGATCGCATTCCGTTCCCCGCCATTCAAAGCGGCGCTTGCCGCCGGTCACACGCATCGCTGCCAGATCGTATCCACCGGGCCGGGCGGCAGGGCCCGACGTGCGCAAGGTCGGGTACGCATCGGCGTCGCCGTGACAATCGATACAGCGGATTTCGATAGCGTTCGCGACTTCGCCGTGGATGTAGCCGTTGCCGTGGCTGTCCTGGGCGAAGTGGCAGTCGACGCAGTGCATGCCGAGTTCGACATGGATCGACTTCATATGCACCGCCTTAGCCCATTTGTCCGGATCGTCGGGCTCGACAATGTTGCCGCCCGCGTCGAGCAGGTTGCCTTTGCGATCTTTTTTGAAGATGGCGCGGAAATTCCAGCCGTGGCCGTGGTAGTCGGCGAACTGGGTGTTGTTGAGATCCGGATTTTTCTCCCACACCGTCTTGAGGAACTCGACGTCGCCCCACTTGCCGCGGACCGCCGCCTCTTCCGGATTGCGTTCGAGAATTTCGAGCATTTCGGCGCTGTCGGGATAGCGCTGCTCCTCCGGCCACATCGCCGGCGCATCGGACTCATAGTCCCACATGGTGTAGCCGAGCATCGAGTTGAGGAAGATATTCGGTTGGTGCATGTGGCACACCATGCACTGGCTGGTCGGGATCGCGCGGGTAAACGTGTGCTGAATCGGGTGGCCGGACTCGTTTTTTGGAATGGTCGGATCTGCGCTGGCGCTAAGTCCTTCGTGTCCATATCGTGCGTAGATACCGGAATGATCCGGCTCGCGGTCGTTGGCATACACCACGTGGCAGGCCGCGCAGCCAGACGAGCGATAGTCGCCCGGCTGGTCGTTGGTCCCCATGAACCAGGTGAACGGATCATTCAATCGCGTTTTATGAATGTTGATCACCGGCACGGCGATGCGCAGGCCGGTGCCCGGGCCGCGGTTGGATTGTTTGATATCCGGCCGCCCTGGTTCCTCTAGGCGCTGCAAGCTACCGATCAGCGTGGCGATGTTTGGCAGCCCGATTTCAGGGAAAATGTTCAAGATGTTGCGTCCGCCGCGCTCGAACACGCGGAATACGTCGGCGGGCGGGATCACCTCCCAGGCCGGCATCGGATAAAGCTGCGGCAACACGCCGCGTTCTTCCGTCATCCACGGCTCTACATTACCGGGACTCTTGACGCTGGCCGGCTTGCCATCCTCCGTATAAGCCTCCCCGAGGATGTAGTTCTTGAACGGCAAAATGCCGTTGTTATAAGCGGCGCCGCCCCACAGCATGGCGCCCGTTGCCATCAGGCTGCGTTCGGCTGCTTGTATGATCGGCAGGTGACAGGCGCCGCAGGCCGTACGCGCGACACGGTAGTCCGACGGATTGACGAAACGGATGTACTCCGCGCTTTCCTTGTTGAGAAGCGTATACGTCCGTTCAGGGTTGGCACTGTGCGGATAATGCCAGGTTTCCGGATACAACGGCTGGACATGCGCCTTATCCTGCGCCGCGCGGTAGGCCGGCACGCCTTTCATCGCGTTGGCGGGCGCACGAATGTTCGCATCGCCGCCGTGGCAGTCGGTGCAGCCTAGGATCACCGCCTCGCTGGCGTGCATCGTTTTCTGATCGGAGTCCGTGTGGCAGGTGATGCAGCCGCTGCTCTTGGCATCGGCTTGCGCCCAGGTCTGGAACTGAGGCGCGGGCGGATAGTCCGGGTAAACGACGACGCGTGGTGTCTCGCCGTCACCGGCGGCGTAGCCAGGCCCAGGAACGGAAACCACCGCCGCAACAAGGATTAAGAGGAAGCCAAGGACCCGCATTAAACCGCCTTCAATAGGTCAAAATCAGATTGAACAGCACGGAGTAGAAATTGTCTCCTTTGCGGTCCGTTGCGAACAGCTCATCGAATGCCTTGCCGCCGGACAGTCTGGCGGCGGATGCACGAAGCACGACGTTTTGGATGAACGTCGGGCGGTAAAGGATCGATACCGACGTGTCCCATCCGATCGACTTAGACGTCAACGGCTGATTGCGCAGCACCTCGACGATATCTTTCCGCGCAAATCCGATGTGATTGATGTTCGCGAACACGCGCAGCTCGGGCAGTACGTCCGCGTCGGCGCCGATACCGTAAAGCACGGTGCCCGGGTTGAAGAAATTCGACTGCCCCTGTTCTTTCGACGAACGCAGGGAATTCAACAGCCCGTTGCGGCCCGACAGGACCACGCCGCCGCCGCCAATCAAGGGCACCGGCTGGCGCATCCAATAGCTGGTATCCGCACCGGCGAACTGCGGGTTCTCGAATATGGCATCGAAACCCTGGGCTTTGTCGTCGAATGGGTCTTTGTCGCCGCTGGCGTACATCGCCTGGGCGCGCAGACGGATCCAGTCGAAATCGATCGAGGGTTCCACCGCGATGAAATGGGCTTCGATGTTTGCCTTTTCTTCTTCAAAGAAAGATGTGAACGGATTGGCGGAAATGTCGCCCAGCGCCAGATAAGCAGCGTGAGTCAGGTTGAAGCGGCCGAAGTGGCCGTCGCCGTTAAAACCAAAGTACGTTACGTCGTAATTGAAGCCGCGTTCCGTCGCCAGTGACGCCGGGCGTTCGAGGAAGCCGTTCTTGTTGAAGAACAACGGGTCGTTGCCTTCACGGTTGCGGTTGTGAGCGACGATGCCTTGCACCGTATACCCGCGCACCGGCCAATCTTGGCGGTACACATTTGCGAAGAAGATGTCATCGTCGCGCAGGCTCTTGCCGGAATCGTTCAGGCCGGAGTTGGTGTCCTTCTCCATGCGCTTGAACCAGCCTGCGTTGTACTGCCAGATGTTGTTGTTGCGCGTGCCGAACAGGCGAATTCCGAGCTGCTGGTCTTGAAACAGGAAGCCGCGGAAGTCGAGCGTGACGGGCTGAATGCCGACACGAACGGAGTCAAAGTCATAGCGGTCGGAGACGTTGCGGATATGGTAGTCGACGAAGGCTTCTTGGAGCGCGAGGTGGCCATCGCCGCGGGTATCGCCCTGCGCCGGATCGATCAACAGCGCGCGGTTTTCGTCCGCCCACACGTAGTTGTAATTGAACACGGGCGTGACCCGGATTTCCCAGTCAGGCGGCTTGAAGGCGGTGTCGCCTTTGATGAACGACACGGACGTGATCAGGTTCTGATTAAAGATCCGCTGATCGACCTGACCGAATAGATCAATTGAGCCCGGCCGCGCGCCGCCTTGCGGCCCGACGGGTGTCGGCACGCCACGCGGCTCAAACACCGTATCGGAAATCACATTTAGGCTGACGAACCAATCGTCGAACAACGGCCGGTCGGCCTTCAGCGTGTTCTGATTGTACGGATCCCACCAGCGTTCGTTGACACCGATCGCTTCGACCAAACGCCAGCGGTCCGGGATGGGCAGGGTTTCGCGCGGGAGGCTCTGTACTGGCGGGGGTACGGCACTCGGGTCTATCTCGGGTAACGGCCTGCGGTCGTCGCGGCCCGGACGCTGCCGCTCTTGGGCGAGCTGGTCGCCGTCCGCTGAGATGGAGGCGGTTTCATAACTGCGCGGCGCAATGACCTGGGCCGACGCAGCGGTCGTACTGAGCGAAATCAGGCCTAAAAGAAGAAAGCGATTTTTCATTTTCCGCCGCATACTCCTTGCTCGCGTGAATCAAGGAACGGCGAGAACGGGCAGTTAACGAAGCGGAGATTGACGCCGCCGACCTCCACGGTGTCGGCGCGCATATCCGGCGGTGCGTTGCCCACACCGGTGCCGAGCACCTCACCCGCATTGTGCAGGCCGAGGAACGATATCATGTCATCCTGATCGATGCCGTCACCGGACACGCCGATGCCGCCGACCAACTGATCGCCGCGGTAGACCGGTACGCTGCCGGGGAAGATTTGCAATCCGTTGGCCAGGCGTGTCGGCATCGGTCCGGGTGCCGCCGCAGACTGCGGTAATGCTGTGCAGCCCTGGGGTGGCGGCGCGCTGCCGTCGAGACGCAACACGATATCCGTGAGGACCAAATCCAACTGAAGGCCGGTGTTGAATGGGCTCCAGACCTCAAAGGGAACCGAAAGCGGTCCTGGTGGATTGCCGTTGATGCCATCGGGGAAGAACGGCCGCGACAGGTTGCCGCCGGAGCGGTCGGCAAAAGCGATGCCGTCGGCCAGTGCCGTGGGGCCGATGAAATTCTGTGCGTTGTTAACGTACACTGCGAGGCTGGGCACGGTCAGCACGCCGGGCACGAGTTCCACTTCCGCTACCGCGCTTAACTCAGCGGCGGTGGTCGGCCGGGATGCAAAAACGGTAGTCCGCGCTTTTTGCAACGACACATCGGTACCAAAAATCGGCGCGTCGGGCGTGCGCGCGATTGCCAGGATGTTGGCCTCGGCATCGACGATGGACACCGTGACCTGGGCATGGCTGCCGAGCGGGCGGCGGATTTGGGCCCGCGCCCGGAAGGCGATGTTCAGCGCCTCGATCAACAGGGTTTGGACTTCGGTTTCGGTCAGGCCGCCTGCGTCGGGCGCCGGCGCGAGCGCTGCCCGGGGGGCGTACCGGTTGTTGCCGGCGCCATCGCTGAGCACGAACGCGTTGACGCCAGGAACGGCGACGCCGCCATCTGCGCGGATGCCGGATGCCTCCGTGCCATATGCCGTGCCCGCCCGCCGTCCCGCCGGAGCATATCCGGCGACCGCGATGTAGTTGCCGGCGTCCAGGGTCGCCATTGCTCCACGAGCTGAGAGGAATCGCGAGTCCACGTCGGCGTACCGGAAGAATTTCCCTTCAACGGTGATACGGTGGCCAATGATGTCAAAAGGCGGCTCAAATCCCTGCTGCGCGGCGACGGCGATGAGTTCGTCAAGGTCGCGGTCGAAATCGGCGACGGACAGGTCGAGCCCATACACACCGTCGGCAAACACGCCAACACCACCAACAACGGCGCCGTCCTTATACAGCGGCATGCCGCCGGGGTCGGCCGACAGGCCGAGCGGTGAGCGGCGCGGGCCGCCGCCAAGCGTTTCGCCGAAGCGCATCAGGTCCGAGCACGGCAGCTGGCTGAATTGCACGCCGAATAGCGGGCCGCCGGGTTGGCCGCGTTCGCCGGGATTGAAGTTCTCTTGCACGATCTGACTCGCCGTGCGTGTCGAAAACGCGTTCCCGGAAGACGACAGGTAGCCCCCGGTGATCGCTTTGGCGACGGCGGTGAGCGGCGCAATGGGAAGCGTCAGTCCGTCGAGGCCGTTGCCGGCCGCAATGCCGCGGCCAGAGGAAATCAGAACATCGGGCAGGTTGTCCGGATCCATAGCGTACACGCCGAGCACGTTGCCGACCCGGTCCGTCACGGCGATCACCGCATTGGAAACGTTACGGGCGTTCGCTTCGGCAACCGCCTGACCGACAATGCGGTCGACGTCGGCAATCGTGAGAGACTGACTCGAAGCGCCAAAGGCCCACACCACGACGATGGCGCCTGCAAGTATGTTCAGAAAGTACTGTCTCATCGGTCGATCACGATGTACCCCGACTTGAGGCCCCCTTCGTGTTGATAAGACACGGTGAACACAATCGGCAGAAACTGCCCGCTTAAAGTCTCATCGACGATATCAAACGTCAAAGTACCGTCCCCGCTGGCAGGAAACCCGTTGTCGTGCAGGCTAGAGAGGGTCTCATCCCACGGCACCCAGTAGCCGCTCGCCAGCCGCTGCCGCGGGGTGTTGTTCTGAAACCGGGCTGTGACATACGTGCCTGTGGGCACATCGCCGTCCAGTTCGACCGTTACGGAGAAGGGCAGCGTTATCTGGTCAACGCGCAACCGGCCAAGAGAAACCGCATCCCCCGCCAGCAACTGCTGGTCGTTCGCCTGCGCTGGTACCGCGCATAACATAACGAATACGCAAAGGCACAGGTGACGCGCCCACGTCATGGTGCGCCATCCGTCGCATCCGCGATTTTAATCCCCGCAGTATCCGGGGAGATGACGGAAAAGGTGCGATGTATCGTCTTTTCCCGTGCCGCCTCAAGTTCGGGACGCATGGGCGATTGATGATCGAAATGGAATCCGTGGCAGGTGATGCAGGTCGACGGCACGCGGTCGGTCGCATCCTCACCGCCGTGACAGGACTGGCAGATTTCAATTGCCGGAAGCAGCACCTCAGACGAAAACTTCGATGTCTTGGCGGCGTGGCAAGTTCCGCATTCAACGTCGCCGTGCGGCAGATGATCGAACAACCGGGACTTCGGAAACCACTGGGCGTTGATGTGCACCGGCTCAACCACCCACACACCGGTTGAGCGATTGTCGAATGTCCGGTGGCATTCATCGCACTGTCCGCGTCCGAACCGTCCCGACAAAATGGTCTGCGTCTTGGCTTGGGCCCAATTTTCAGCGACCGCTTTTTCTGCCTCTGTCAGCGCTGTTCCAGGCCGGCGCCGGATAATCGCGGGCGCCTCAGGTTCTTCGTATCCGCCGCGCATCGCGACCGCGTCATAGGTGTCCGCTATCTGCTTGAAGAGCGCGTCGGGTTGCCCATGCACGAGTTCCCGGTCCGGCAGTTGGGTGTCAAACGTCAGCTCGTGACACTGGTGGCAGGTCTCGGCGAAGGTGATCGGCAGAAACGACGCTTCGGACGCATCGGCGATGTGGCATGAGCCGCAATCCAGCACGATGTTGCCGCGCGCGGGATGACGCACGCCTTGGGGCCGGAGGTGCGCGTCATGCGGAAAGGTCAGGCCCGACGCTTCTTCCGGTGGAACCGCGTCGCTCATCGCCGCATCGCGTGAAATCACATGCAATGACGCGTTGACGACAACGCTCGGCCGGAAGTCGGGATGGGCCGAACCGAAATCGAAGACGTTGCGTAATGTCGTACGAGGTTCGTCTTCGGTAAGACTGCCGTGACAATCGACGCAAAAACCCTGATCGTTGCGCGCAACGGAGACATCGCCCTGATGTTCTTTATGGCAGCGTTGACAGGACACATCCTCCAACGACGCCGTCGGGAAACGCTCAGGTGTTGCGTGGTTCTCGATGCCCTGATGACAGGTCAGGCATGCGCTGTCTTGGACCTGCACAAAGGGCTTCTCATGGCACGCGCTGCAGGTCTCGCCAAAAAACTTATGTGCGGCCGAAATCCCGCCGCTCGTCCACACCGCCGTCGGCGAGGCTTCCATACCCTCGCGATTGGCCGAGGCAATGTCGAATTGATTTGTCGGCGTAAGCAAGTCCAGCACCATCGGCCAGATGATCAGTGCGCCCAGAAACACAACAAACATCGCCCACGACCAAACGCGTTTTGTCGTGCCGACCTTGCCGATATCAACATTGGTGCGGGAAAGTAAACTTTCAAGCTCGTTGTCCGATTGCTCGACCATTTCGACGGCGACGGTGAGGGCATCTCCGCCCATATGCGATTCGACCGTTATGTCGTAGGGGCCGATTGAGATTACGTCGCCAGTATCAAGCCGCCGTGTCGCGATCAGGGATTCGTTGACCGAAACCGAACCGTTGCTCAGAGCGGTTAAATAAATGCCGCCCGACCGGGAAGAGATTTGGGCATGCTCCAAGAGGACACGAGGATCGGTCAGGCGAATGTCGCACGCCGGACTGCGGCCGATCAGGATGATATCCGAGTCCAGGAACTCCTCTTTTACGGCTGTTCCGCCACGCGCCTTCCGAGTGACATTCTTAATTTCGACTTTCATCGTACCTACCAGTAATAAAAGACGGTGACGATGTGGGCGAAGAGCGCTGCCATGGAGCCCAGCGTGAACGGCACGTGCACGTACAGCCAGACCTGGAGCAGCGAGCGGAGCTGAATATCCCGGCGCAAGCGGGTGAGAAGATCCTCTTTTTTCGTCAATCGGCTCAGAATCTGGCGCCGGGTTTCCTGGTCGGTCGATTCCGTGCTCGTCTCGAGTTTTTGCCGCGCCAGCGTGGTTGGGCAGTCCGGGTCAGATCCGCTGAGTTGGCGCCATAGCGAACCGCCGATGCGCGTATCTTGAACGGCATCGGATACCGCCTGCGCAGTTTCATCGTCGAGCGACATGACCTGACTGCGCAGATCGCGGTCAAGGTCGGCAATCTGCGCCAGCATTGTTTCGGTGGTCATCCCGCGCCGGTTTTGCGCGATCAGACGCGGGCACGTCAGATAAAAGTAAAGCCCCATAATTCCGCTGACGACAACGATCAGCATCAGGAAATACAACACGGTGTGGATATTGACTCCGAACTGGAATCCGCTGTGCAGGGTCGCGATAACCACCAAAGTCAGGCCCAAATAGACGTGAGCCGACGCCCAATCTTCGAGTTTGATCGTTCCCGGTTTGTATGACCGCTTGCGGACGCCGAACCACGTCAGCCACACCATGATGCCCGCGGCGATGACGCCGAGCGTATAGCCAAGCCAGGTACCGCCGTTGGGTTTCTCGACCGGCGAGTGGAAGAGGTACACCGCACTTGCAACGGCGATCAAAGCAGCCGACCACTTGAGGTAACGGTGATTGCGGTAAATCAGAATGGATTCATGCATGAGCCTGTCGTCCTACCGCAATGCCGCCAGGGTCATGAACTTTTCCGGACTGACACGGGCTGCCGCGCCGGTTGGGCAGGCGCGCACGCAGGCCGCGCCGCCTTTGATGCCCTTGCACATATCGCACTTTACGGCGCGCTTGATTTTATCTCCGTCATCTTTGGCTGCGCCGTTGTGGCCATTGGCTTTGGCGTACTCGGCCTCTTCGCCGGGTCCGGGCCCCTTGCCGAACAACAGCCAGCCGAACAGATCGAATTTCTCATCCGGCAGGGTCGCCAGCTGAATCACGCCGTACGGGCAGTTGCTCTCGCAGTTGCCGCAGCCGATGCAGCTGTCGTCGATAAAGACTTCGCCGTCCGGTGCCCGGTGAATGGCATCGGGCGGGCAGTCGGCCATGCAGTGCGGATGCTGGCAGTGGCGGCAGGAGGTGGGCACGTGCAAGGACTGAAAAGATGGACCGGCCTCGCGGTCGAGGCGGGAAAGGCCGTTATGGGTCTCCGCGCAGGCCTTTTCGCAGTTGTCGCAATGGATGCATAACGTTTCGTCGATGAGCAGGACGTCCGTGCCCTCGCCGATGCCCTGTTCGATCAGGAACTGGATAATGCTCCCCGCTTCCGGACGGTCTTCCATCTGCTCGTTCTGTCTGAGGCGTTCGCGGAATTTGGCTTCGACGCTGGCGCGGATGTTGGCGTTTTTCTCCATCACTGCCTTAAAAGCGTCGCCCGAAAGGCAAATGGTTTCCGTATTGTGGGCGGCGCGCACGGTGGCGGACCGCGGTTGATCGGACAGCAGCGCCATCTCGCCGATGTAGTTGCCGGCCGGGACGTAGCTCAGCACCACATCGCGGCCGCCAATGCTCACCGAGACAGTGCAGGATCCGGAGCGAATCAGGTGCATGTGGTTGCCGATGTCGCCCTGGTTGAATAGCACCTGGCCGGCTTTGAAGTTCTCGATCTCAGCCGTTTCCACCAGCTCTTCGAGTTCGTTGGCCGGCACACCAGGCGTGAGGTGCATCTGCACCTGGCGGAGGATCGAGGTTTTATCGAGGGCGCGTTTAACGCTATCGACGGACTGAATCAGTTTCAGCATGGTGCGGCGCGGTGTTTCGAACACGACGCAATCGGTTGCCGCCACGACGGTCGCAGTTCTGCGCCGGCCGGAAATCAGTCCCATCTCGCCAAAGAATTCGCCTTCCCGCAGGGTGACGACGACGCTGGGGTCGACCGGACTCACTTGAATGCCGACTTGTCCGATGAACACCGTATAAAAAGTGTCTGAGTAATCATTGCGCTTAAATACGATCTCGCCTTGTTTGAAAGAGTGCACTTTGGAATCGAGCATGCACTCGCGCAGCAGCAGCGTATTTAAGCCGGAGAAGACCGGAATGGTCTTGCGGATGGCGGCAAGCAACTGATCGACGTCCACGTCGCCCATCGAGGCGAACTTCTCTTCGAGCAGCGGTTCGTCGGCGGGCGGGATGTCGTTGCCGGCGATGTATTCGATAACCTCATAGCCCTGGTTCATCGCCTGCTTGATCAGCGGATACCCGCCAAGCGCACCGACGATATACATGCCCGCGACGTTTGATTCGTATTGCGGCGACACCTCCGGGAGTACCGCGGGGTCGTCGCTGGGAAACTCGACCCCGCAGGCTTCGACGAACTTGCGCGGCGGCGAGGCGCCGAGGCGGGCGATGATGCGGTTGCACGGCACCCGTGCCTCACCGTCGGGCGTTTCCAAAATAATAGCGTCGTCTTCTACTCTCAGCGGTGAAGACTCGTAGTAGCACTGCACGTCGCCCTTATCGATCGCGTTCACGATCAGCGACAGATTGCCCTGTTTGGCGCGTGCGAATTCGGCGCGGCGATTGACGATCACCACGGTGTTCTGCGCTGCCAGCGCGACCGCGTTTTCGATGGCGGCATCGCCGGCGCCGATCACGACGATTGTCTCGTCCTCGTATTCCTCGGGATCGTCGAGCTGATACTGCACCAGCGGCAGGTCGCCGCCGTCGCAGCGCAGCTTGTTGATATTGCCTTGCAGACCGATCGACAGCACAACGTGTGCCGCGGTGATGGTTTCGCCGCCAGCCAGGCTTAGATGAAAAATATCGCCCTGTTTTTCGATCGCGGCGACATCGGCGTTGTACTTGATGTTTACGCCACAGAAGTCGAGACCTTCATCCCACGCGCCGAGAATCTCTTCGCGCTTACCGGCCCGGAACGACAAGTCGGATCGCAACGGCAAGATGTCCGGCGTGGCCATGACGAACTTGCCTTTTTGATATTTGTAGATGGTGTCGGACGCATGGTCCTGGCGTTCCAACAGCACGTGTTTCATACGCATCTTCGACGCGTGCGCGCCCGCACTGAGACCCGCCGGACCAGATCCCACAATTGCAACTTCGTACTCGGCGCCCGCGGGTGCGTCGCTCACTGTGCCTTCCCCAGAACATTCTGTCCGCAAGCTAAATGGCACCGTCCCAATGCCAGCTTGGTCCCACGGACTTAAGAGCGTCTATATTAACGTCAGGTTAGCGCGTTCGTCAGGTCAGAAACGCACGCTAAGTGCAAGATTTTTCGAATTTTAGTTTCGGGTCTAAGCCACCGGGCCGACTTATCCACAGCTACGCTTGAATACGCGAATTTTGACTGGATAAATTCTTCTATTGCGATAGATATGCATCGGTCCGCTCCACAGAATTACGGCGGATGTCTTCGTAGAAGAGGTCGAAGTCATGCATGTGGAGATTGCCACCCGCAAAGAGGTTCAGGTCGAAATTCTCAGTCGTAGGAGTTGTCGTCCACAGTGTGCCGTCGCGGCACTCGGCGGCGAATCCGTCGACCAGCGGCACCAGGGACGTGTTGGTCTGTTTGCCGGGAAGGGCGCCGGAATTCACACCGTCGCTTCGCGAAGTCGGAGACCAGCACACGATGCCCTGTCCTTCACTGGTGCCGAATTCGTCGCGGTAGCGTTGCTGGGCACGGGCGACGCCGGCTTCCGGCGAGCCGTCGACATCGAAGGTATTCCAGGAAATGAAGCAGCCGGTTTGAGTTGCCGTTTCGCACACGGGAATGCCCGGCAGGTTGCGTTCGACCCACCCCTCAGGAATGGCGATGCCGATGACATAGGCCGCAACCAGGCGCTCGGCCAACGGCGTACCGGCGATTTCATTCTTCAATAGCGTCTGGGAATGCAACGCGCCCTGGCTGTGCCCGACGATCATGTAGGGCCGGCCGTTATTGAAGTTCTCCAGATAGTATTTCCATGCGGCGGCGACATCCTGATAGGCGAAGTCATAGGCCTTTAGGCCGCCGAGTTCGGCGCCGCCTAACGCCGAAATCGTCGCCTGCCGGTAGCGCGGTGCGTAAATCTTGCAGCACCCATTGAATGCGCTGGCCTGCCGGGCGATGACGCTGGTATCGGTCCAGTGATTGACCTCCGCCATGGCGAGGTCCTGATTCCAGTTCTCACCACCGCGATAGGTGGTCGGATGAATGTAAAATACATCCACCGATGCTTCGGTCTGCCGGTCGGGGTAGGCCGAGTTTTCCGGTGCAACGTCGCCCAGGTCGGTGCGGTCAGGTCGCGCGGCCCAGGCCGCCTCATCGCTGTAGTCGGGCGCGGGGGGCCTCGGTGTGTCGTCGAAATGGGTTTCGGGCATGCCGCCGAACTGCGCCATCGCGGGCGCTGTGGCTAAGGCTGCCCCGACGACAAGGACAGACACGAGCATGCGGACATGTGACGCCATAGTGAACCCAATTCATCAAGCTGTTGCGGAAACCACCTCGGACGGGAATGCTACGGTCTACCGGTCGGCTTGACCATACGGGAGCGCTTCTGTGTCAAAGATTGGACGAGTGGGATTGGCTTGCGCCGTGCTTGTGGCTGCCGCCGGAGCGTATGTGTACTCCGACCGCGTGTTCTGGCAGCGCTGGTTCAGTCAAGCGGAAGGGGACGCGGTCCTGACGGCCTGGGATTCGTATGAGCCGGTCGAGCTGATTGCCGATGGCCCGAGCCCGCCCCTGCCGGAAGTCGCGCCGTCGGCCCGCACGATTTCAGATGACGCGCTTGCCGCAGCCCAAGACTATGCGGAAAGCTACGACAGCATAGCGTTCCTCGTCGCACGCAATGGAGTGCTCGAATTGGAGCACTACGGCCAGGGCTACGACCGTTCGACCATCGTCGACTCTCAATCGATGCACAAAGGTCTTCTCGGTGTCGTAGTTGCCATCGCCGCCGATCAGGGGTTTATCCCGTCTCTTGAAGAGCCGGCGTCGACCTACATCCCCGCCTGGATCAACGACGAACGCGGCAAAATCACCGTCGCTGATCTGGTGGAGATGACCAGCGGCCTTGCTCAAGTCGAATCCTCGACGAGCGCCTTTTCGCCGGTACAACGGTTGTTCTTTGGCACCGATCTTGATGGCCCCGTGAACGACATTCCGCTGGCGTTCGCGCCGGGCACTCAGTTCGACTTCAACCACGTCAACTCTCAGGCGCTGCATGCCGTGCTCACCGGCGCAACAGGTATGCGGTACGCGGAGTTCGTGCGGAAATATCTTTGGGAACCGCTCGGCGCCGGATTCGCGCAAGTGCGGCTCGATCATCCCGGCGGTACGGCCCGCATTTTCTGCTGCATCCAAACCCGGCCGATGGATTGGATGCGCCTCGGTGTAATGCTTGCCAACGGCGGACGGGCCGGTAACACCCAAATCGTTTCCCGGCAGTGGGTCGACCGCCTGATGTCGGGAACGGACGTGAATCCCAATTTCGGTTATCACGTCTGGCTCGGCGCCCCCTACAGCGGCTCTCGATTGGTCAGTGCGCCGGCTAACCGTCGCGCGCCTGTGTCCGAACCGTTTCTTGCCGACGACGTGATGTATGTCGAGGGGCGCGGCGGGCAGCGGCTGTACGTCGTGCCTTCGGCCGGTTTGGTCGCATACCGTACGGGCCGCATCGATTTTTCCTGGGACGACGCCAAAATCGTCAACATGCTGCTCGCGGGTATTCAGCCCGGCGGCGCCGCGGCCGAGGAGTAAGATATGCCGGAACACGCAAGAGACTACGGAGCACTGGGGCGCGTCGGCGTCGCTGTGCCGCAGGCCAACCCGACCGTTGAGCCGGAAGTCGCGGCCTATCTTCCGGCACGCACGACTATGCTGGCCTCGCGCCTGACCAGTCAGTGTGCGGAGCCGAAGGACCGCTACCGTGAATACTTTACCGGCCTGGAAAATACGCTGGCCACATACGACACCTTGAAGCTGGATGTCTGCGGCTTTGCCTGCACCGCGTCGACCTATTTGGTCGGCCGTGACGCCGAAGATGAAGACCTGAAGCGCCTATCGGATCTGAAGGGCTATCCCGTCATATCCGCCGGCTGGGCGATCGAACAGGCGCTCAGGTCTCTCGGTGTCGAAAAGCTGGCCGTCGGTATGCCCTATCCCCAATGGTCCGTGGAAATGAGTCGCGACTATTGGGCCAGCCGCGATTTCGATGTCGTCAGTGCAACGCGGATCGCCATTGCCTCGGAAGATACGCGCGCGATTTATGAACTGCGTGCTGCCGACGCGTTGGCGACATTGGCCGATGTGGATTTCAGCAACGCCGACGGCATTCTTCTGTCAGGCACCGGTATGCCGAGCATGACAGCGATCATTGCGCTGATGAAACAGACCGGCAAACCCGTTGTGTCATCCAATCTGTGCCTGACCTGGGCGCTGCGCAACGCACTCGGTGTGCCTGACGACGGCGACTCCGGTGATGCACCGCGTCATCCGCTGCTCAACGGCTGGCAGTCGAAAATCGCAAATCTGTAGCGGTTACTCGGCGGGGGCGTCCGGGGCCGCGTTCTTACCGCGCATACGGACCACGTAAATCAGACCCAAAACCGGTACCATCGAGGCGATGCTGTAGACATACGGTGCGTAGATGCTGATTTGGCCGAATAGGGTGCCCGAATAAATCGGTCCCATGCCGCGGCCGAGACTGCCCACCGATTGATAGAGCCCCATCACCACGCCACGCTCCGTATCGGCGCACTCTTTGGATATCAGCGACGACAAACTCGGATTGACGATGCTCAGGCCGATCGGCAGGAAAAACTGGGCCAGCAGCAATTGCGGCAAGCCGTTGGCCGTCGCCACCAGTGCCAATCCGGCGGCATACACAAAACATCCGGTGGTGATCAGATTGAGTTCGCCGAATTTTTTCGACAGCGGGCCGATGGCTTTGAGTTGCATGATCACCATCACCACACCGGCGAAGGACAGGATCAATCCAACTTCGCGCGGGCCGAGGCCAAGCTTGGCGTTGGCGAACAGGGGGAAGGTGGTGGTGAAGACGCTCTCTGCGGCGGCGAACATCAATGCCGCGCCAAACAGAGTCAGCAGGGCGCCTCGCGTGCGCACCACCTTGAACTGCTGAAGCCGGTTCATTTTCGGGCGTTCGGCGATCTTGGCGCGAATCTCGTCGGACAATGATTCCGGCAAAATGAAAATCGTACCGAGCAGGGCGAGGAAGCTTGTACCGCCTGCAAAGAATGCGACCAGCGACAAGTTCGCGTTTTCAGGATCACCGCCAGCAAGCAAGCCGCCCACCGCCGGTCCAAGAATAAAGCCCAGGCTCAGCGCGCCGCCGATCAGACCCATGCCCTTGGCGCGGTTCTCAGGTGTTGTGATGTCGGTGATATAGGCGAATGCCGCCGCCAAATTCCCTGCCGAAATCCCGCCAATCAGGCGTGACGCCATAAGCAGCCACACGGTATCGGCAAATCCGAGCAGCGTGTACGACGCCACGGCACCGACCATGCTGATCATCAGGATCGGACGGCGGCCGTATTTGTCGGACAGCCGCCCCCAGATCGGACCGGCAAAGAACTGGGCGATCGGATAGATCGCCAGTACCAGAGTGATCGATTCCGGGGTCAGGCCGATGTCCAAGGCGATGAACGGAAACAGCGGTAAAATCAGCCCGATCCCCATGAGGTCGAGCAGAATGATGAAGAAAATCAATCGCATGAACGGCTTGGGCTCCCCACCCTCTAGTTGGGCCGCGTGTGGATGGCGGCCACACTAGGGCTTTAACCCGGGCCTGTGCCCCATCGGCACTCAACTGACCGATTAGCGGACAGACGCGCCCGGCTATCACCGCCCTGAACGTGTGACCGCTAAAACGGTCGCGAAGAACAGGCATCGGAGACGCCTTCAAGGTGACGCTGTTGCGGATTATGAGCTGGGCCGGGTTGGCGGTGTTTGTCGCGGTGAATGTCGTCTACTGGCAGGATCCGTGGCTGTGGCGCCGCTATGTCATGCTGTTCGACCCTTCGCCAGACGAGGGGCTGACGCCCTACGACACCGTCGATGGCAACACCGCCTTTGTTATCCCCGCCGCAACGGACGACACGCGCAGCGTTCGCAAAGATGCGCTTGCAGCCGCCGTTGCCTACGCGCAGGACTTTAACTCCTACGCCGTCATCGTTGTTCACAACGGCCGGGTCCAACTGGAGTGGTATGCCGACGGCCGGAGCGCCGGGCAGCTGACAGAATCCCAATCGATGCACAAGACGCTGATGGGGCTGTTGATCGGAACGGCGATCGAGGACGGCGACATCGCATCCGTCGACGATCCTGTTCGTAAATATATTAGCGAATGGCAGGACGATCCGCGCGGCGACGTCACGCTAAAAAATTTGATGCAGATGTCGTCCGGTTACGGTCAGTACCGTTTTGGCGTAAATCCGTTCAGCGGCGATTTGGATTGGCTCTATTCGGGTGACAGCGTCACGCCGCTGCTGAACTTGCCGATGGCGGGATGGGATCAGGGCACCCGGTATGACTACAACAACCTGAATTCAGAACTGCTCGGCCTGGTTCTCGAGCGCGCCACGGGCAAACGCTATGCGACCTACTTGGAAGAAAAGGTGTGGCGGCCGATGGGCGGCGATCGCGCCCAAGTGTGGCTCGATCGCCCCGGCGGGCAAGCGCACACGTCCTGCTGCCTCGCCGCGACGGCCATGGACTGGGCGCGCTTCGGCGTCATGTTGCTTAACAAAGGCCTGGTCAACGGCAACCGCATTGTGTCCGCGGCCTGGATCGACGAGATGACCACGCCATCGCCATCGGCGGATCACTATGGTTATCAGATCTGGCTCGGCTACGGCGACCCGCCGTTTCCGCCTGAATCGGGCAGCACCGCGCCGGTTGCGTCAGAACCCTATGTTGCGCGGGACACCTTTCTGACCTGGGGCCGCGGCCAGCAGCATGTCTGGGTATCGCCGTCGCTCAATCTGGTCGTCGTGCGCATCGGTCCTGCGCTGGGCCGCAACCCGATCAAGGCAGGTTTCGACGTGCCGAAAATCCCTAACATCATTGTTCGCGGTCTTATTCCGCCGCCGGATGAGTCGGAGAGCTAGGGTTTATGCAACACGTCCCTCTCGGCCGCACCGGTCTCACCGTCTCCAAGGTCGTGCTCGGCTGCATGAGTTTTGGTTCCTCAGCGTGGCGCGAGTGGGTGCTCGACGAAGACGCCGCGCAACCATTGCTGCACAGGGCGTTTGATGCCGGGATCAACTTTTTCGACACGGCGAACGTGTATTCGTCGGGCGCGAGCGAGGAGGTGATCGGACGCTTTCTCAAGGCGCAGGCCAAACGCGAAGATGTCGTCATCTCCACCAAGATGTTTTATCCGTCGCGCGAAACGCCGAACTTGATCGGTCTGACGCGGGAGAACGTCCTCTCCTCCATCGAAGGTTCGCTGAGACGTCTCGGTACGGATTACGTCGACATTTATCAGGTCCATCGCTGGGATGCGCTGACGCCCATCGAAGAGACCATGGCGGCGCTGCACGAAGTGGTGAAATCCGGTAAGGCGCGCTTCGCCGGCGCGTCGAACATGCGCTGCTGGCACGTGGCCAAGGCGCAGCTGGCGGCCAAGACGCAGGGCTGGGATGGCTTCGCCACCATGCAAAACCACTACAACCTGCTGCACCGTGAAGACGAACGCGATCTCATCCCCTTCTGCAACGACCAGGGTATCGGCATCATTCCGTGGAGTCCTCTGGCGCGCGGCCGCATTGCCCGTGCCGGGCAAGCCGGCATTGCGACAAGCCGCAGTTCCGATGACGCAAAAGTTCAGAACATGCTTTACGGCGCGCCGGACGATCCGGTGCTCGACGATATCGCCGCCGTCGCCGCGGACTACGGCGTGTCTCCGGCCCGCATCGGCCTCGCCTGGCTCATGCACAAGGGCGTGCAGCCGGTCATCGGCGTCACCAAGTCGTCCCATGTCGACGATGCCATCGCCGCGGCCGGTCTGACGCTCAGCGCCGACGCCATTGCCCGGCTAGAGCGGAGTTACACACCGCGGCCGCTTGCCGAATTGCCGTGGAACACCACCGACAATAAAGACCCGCGCCTCAAGGCCAAGGCGTCCTAACCGACCTTTGGTCACAGGTATTCGCCCGGGTGCGCCCGTACCGCGTGGGTGCTTTTCTGCGCGCATCCAAAAATTCAAACATCGAGGACTCCCATGGCGCACGAAAACACCATCAAGCCGTTCGAAAAAGGCGATGTGCTCGTTGCCTGCACGCTGCTTAACAACCCAGACGACGATCACGCCGGTGACGGCCGTATTTTCCAGTTCGACGCCGATTTGAACGAGAAAGGCGTGCTGTGGACCGAGAACACCACTCATCTGGTCAACGGTTTGAAATTCGGCCCGGACGGCACCTTGTGGGCGTTCGACCAGCACTACCACGTGGTACTCAATATCGATCCGAAGAGCGGCCAAGAATCCGTTGTCGAAGGGCTGGTGAAGCGCTCGCTGTCCAACGTCAATTTCATGGCGGACGGCAGTAAGCTGTTCGGCGAACACCTCAAAAGCGACAAGAACCTGCCCGGCACCCACGCCGAAGCCATCAACGAGTCCGGCGCCATCGGCGAGGGCAAGATTTTCAAATACGATCCCAGCGGTAAATTGGTCGCCGAGTTCGAGCCCGCGGTGCACGGCGGCATCGCCCGCTTCCTCGGTGTCACTTGTGCGCTGTTGATGCCTGACGACCGCACGCTCCTTTATATGACGGAAACCTCCAACGAAGTGCGGCGCTTCGATGTCGTCGACGGCAAACAGCTGCCGCCGCTGGCGACCTACGGCGAAGGCCGAGAAGGCTTCGTCTTCTTCCTCAACACCATGCCCGACGGCCGCCTGATGCTCACTCGCGGCGATCACATTGAGTTCCTCAATCCGGAAACCGGCGCCATTGAACATCAGGTGCCACAGGAAGGGTTCGGCTGGGCCGTGATCTGCGGCGCGCTCGACAACGTCCACGCCTATTCCGGCAACTTCTTCACCGGCGAGATCGCCAAGTTCAACACCGAAACCGGCGAGAAAGTCGCCAGCCAGAACCTCGGCGTCCAGCGCTCGCTCGCAGGCGTTGCCCAATACCCGGGCTGATCTGCTAGGCTGGTCCGAACGCGCACATAAACAAGAGGACGCCATGCCTGACGATCACGCCATCAAAGCCGAGGTCGGGTCAGACCGCCTTGAGCCCTTTGCCGCCGGCGATTTTTTCCTCGGCGCGACGCTGCTCAACGATCCGGACGACGATCACGCCGGCGACGGGCGTATCTTTCAGTTCGACAAGGACTTCAATCAGAAGGCCGTGCTGCACACGCCGGATACGACGCACCTGGTCAAAGGCTGCATGCTTGGGCCGGACGGCGTGTTGTGGGCGTTCGATACCTCCGAGCACATGATCATTCAGGTCGGTCCGGATGGGAAACGCCGCCCCAACCCGGAGTTTCCGAAACGGCCGTGGTCGTCGGGCTTCTTCGATCGGGCCGGAAACCTTTACCTGTACGAGCACATCACCGGCACCATGGCCGACGTGCCTGAGAAATACCAAAAGATGCAGCGCACCTTGCCAGGCGAGAGCGACAAGATTGGCGAGGGCAATGTCTATAAGTTTGCGCCGGACGGCACGCTGCTCGACACCTATGAGACCGAAACTTCCGCCAGCTTCGCCGGATACCTCGGTGTGACCAGCTGCACCCTGCATCCGAGCGAGCACTACATCACCTACACCACCGAAACCTCGAAGCGCATCATGCGTTACGACATCGTCAACCACAGGCAAATGGAAGACTTGGTGCAGCTGCCCCAGGACCAGCCGGAATACGTGTTCTGTCTGAACTACTGCGCCGACGGCATGCTGCTGGTCACCCGCGGGCCGAAGATCGAAGTCATCGACGAGGACGGGAAGGTGGCGCGCACCTATCCGCTCGAAGGTCGCGGCTGGGCGACGATCAAGGAAAGCGCCGATCAGAAACACATACTCGTCTCTTCATTCTTCAACGGCGTGCTGCTGAAGATGGAAAAGGACTCCGGCGATGTCGTCGGCCAAATGGAAGTCCATGTCGAACGCGCGCTGGCCGGCGTTGCCGAGTATCCGGGATAGGCGACGCGCCCGCGAAACCTGCTAGACTGCGCCCTCCATAAACCGGGGAGGCGCACATGATCAGAGGACTTCTCAGTCTTGTCGTCGCGATTGCCGCGGCGGGCACGGGTTTCGCCCAGGACAGTGACGAACCGCGCGAAGACGCACGGCCCTACGACGGGCCGCCCGTCGTTCAGCGCACGCTCTCGGGCGCGCATGTCTGCACCGGCCTGTTCGACGGCAAGCCCTGCGGCGAAGACCGCTGGACCATGACGGTTCAAAGCGACGGCACGCGCACCCTGCGCTCGTTCCTCAATCAGTCCAACTTCGGCACCCAGATCAATCTGCTGATGCATTCCGACGCCGAGACGTTCCGGCCAATCAATGCCTTCGCCAATGTCTATTCCGGCGGCGCGTTCCTGGGAGCCGGGCATTACGCCGTCGACGGCGACACGCTGCGGGTTTCGGTGAGCAGCCCCAAGGAACATTTCGTTGAGACGGTCGATCTGCCGGAGACGTTTACGCTGCTCCTCCATCCGATTTCCGCCGATGGCTGGCACTATGGGGCAGGCTTCGATGCAAACGGGCCTGCGGTGCAGATGCACAATCTGTGCACGCTGGGCTCGGCGGGGCGCAGCGTGCATTGCGCGGTCTATCCCATCCGCCTGGAATTTCTAGGCCGAGAAACCATCACCGTGCCCGCCGGTACTTTTGAGACCGAGCACTACAAGTTCGGTGAGAACACGGAAGTGTGGATCGCCGGACGGGACCGGGTGATGATTCAACACGAATACGCGGTGCGCGGCTCGCGCTATCAGCTGGTTGAGTTCGACGGCGAGCTGTAAGTCCGCGATGCCGGAGCTTTACATCGACGCCGATGCCTGTCCCGTGAAGGACGAAGCCCTGCGCGTGGCCGAACGGCACGACCTGCTGATGCATGTCGTCGGCAACACCTGGTTCCGCAAGGCCCAGGGCGCGAAGGTCAACAGCGTCGTCGTGCCGGAGGAGCCGGACGCCGCGGATGACTGGATCGCCGAACATATCCAGCCGGGCGACGTCTGCATCACCGGCGATATTCCTCTGGCTGCCCGCTGCCTGGAACGCGGCGCGGCGGTGCTCAATCATTCCGGCAAGCTATTCACGCAGGACAGCATCGGCATGGCGCTGGCGATGCGCGATCTCAAGTCCCAGTTGCGCGAAACAGGGGAGATCAAGGATCACCACGCGAGCTTTTCAAAGGCCGACCGCTCAAAATTTCTTTCCGCCCTTGAGGATGCCGTGCGGACCGCTAAGCTGAGCGCAGATAAATAAACCAAGGATGCGTTGCTATGACCGGCGAAGGAACTCAGATAGGCGGGGCCGGCTTTCTTTTTAACACCGGACCGGACGGGCGGTGCGATGACGCCAAGGTCGGCGGCGCGATGATGCGCTGGAACCCGGTGCTCAACAAATATTGCATCTGGTACTACGGTCGCAGCAAAGACTTCCCCAAGGACATGGCGCCCGCGCTCGGCTCCGGCTCGATCGCGCTGATGACGTCGGATGACGGCCGCGACTGGACCCGCGTCGAAGGCCCGCTCATGGGCGGCGCGGTCATGGTGCCGAGCGACGATCCTAGCGCATTCGACAGCGTGCACCTCGGCACCGGCGACATCACCTTCGAAAACGGCCTGTGGCATCACTGGTATTACGGCGGCGATGCCGGAAATCCAAAACCGGGAGATCCGATCTACGGTTTTCCCGGCTACCGCCTTCATGCCGGCCTCGCGGTTAGTCCCGACGGCATTCTGTGGCAGCGTAAACCGGGTAAGGGGCCGGGCGGCGCGCTGGTCGGGCTCGGCGGCGAAGTCTACGCCGCGTTTCCGAACGTGTATCGTCTGGGCGACCGCACGATTTTGCAGGTCACGCTCAAGGACCGCGACTTCCGCGGCTGGATCACCCGCGTGTGGCAGTCCGAAGACCAGGAAAACTGGGAGTTGCTCGGCCCGCTTACCTGGAGCGACGACGCCCGCAACTACGACAGCGCGGGCATGATCACGCGCCAGGTGCTGCACAACATTCCCGGCGCCGCAGCGGAATGGATGATGATCTACACCGCCGTCGACGGCCGCCCGGAAATGAAAGAACAGCGCACGATTGCGATAGCTGTGTCAGACGACGGCCTCACATGGCGCCGCCAGTTCGACGGGCCGGTGTTCGTCGCTGCCGACAAAGGGGCGTGGGACGACTACAACGTTGCCAACCCGCAGGTCTGCGTGCGCGGCGATGAATTGTGGATGACCTACTTCGGCTTTGCCGATCCACAAGGCCCCAACGCCGCCCAGCGCGGTATCGGCATGGCAATTTCAAGAAGCGGTGACCTGCACGAGTTCGAGCGCATTTCCGCTTAGGCTTATTCCGCCGCTGCCGGCTCCGTTTGCGGCGGGGCGATAGGTCCGTTGGCCCAGATGCGAATCGCGATGGCTGCAGCCATGATCACCAGGTTGCAGATGCCCATCATGGTAAACGGCACGTTGGGGCCGAAAATGTCGACCAACTGTCCGCCGATCACTGTCGCCAGGAAAATACCGATGGCGCCGGACTTGTTGAACACGCCGACGACGGCACCCCGGTACTGCGGCGGCGCTTCCTGACCGAGCAGCGCACCTGATGACACCACGGTCGAGGTCTCGCCCATGCCGGTGACGACGCAGGCGAGAATGATCAAGCTGCCGGCGGCGAAGGGATTGTCGATCGTGCCAAGGCCGAGATATCCGCAGGCCGCAATTGCAAATCCGATGGCCAGCGCGGTGGTGCGGTTGACCTGGTCGCAGATCACGCCCATGAAAAACGCCCAAAGCAGCGCCGAGCCCTGAATGACCGCGCCGAACAGAAATCCTGCCCGCGCCATGGCCTGACCGGTGGTCAAGCCTTCGTCGACACCAACCTGGACAAACCACAGGGAAAAGAAAGTACCGACGACGACCAGATCGCCGCGGGCGATAAAGCCGCTGGCATAGGCGAGC
This sequence comes from Rhodospirillaceae bacterium, assembly GCA_038148375.1. Lineage (GTDB taxonomy): Bacteria > Pseudomonadota > Alphaproteobacteria > Rhodospirillales > Rhodospirillaceae > CAWUEX02. Next base: position 173,858 of record JAYQVH010000002.1, read on the forward strand.
GCGATGCGCGGATTGCGTCGCGCCTCCGTCAAGCCGCGGGCGAAATTTTTCAGCACACTCGGGCGGTCCTTGACCTCCGGCGGCGGCCCGCCTTTCAAGCCGAGGTACAGCAGCACGGCGGTCATCACGCACATGCCGGTGGCGATCCAGAAGGTGTATTGCCCCGCCTCGGCACTTGAGAATCCCATTTCTTCGAAGCGCTGCGGCATACCACCCAGCACCGTGCCCATGAACAGCACGCCGAGGCCGTTGCACACGGACGTCGTGCCCAGCCACTTGCCGCGGCTGATTTCCTGGATCGTGTCGACCAGACAGGCACTCAGCATCACCGGTACCATGGCGGCGCCGACGGCCACCACGACGCGGAAGGCATAGATCTGCATCTGGCCTTCGGCCAAGGGGTAAATGAAGTACCCGGCGCCGAGAACGAGGAACCCGGCAACGAACAGGATGCGCCGGCCGGTGCGGTCGGACAGCGCCCCGACCAGTCCCATCAGCACGATCACCACCACTTCCTGCAGTGCCGCCAGATTGCCAGTCAGCACGCCCTGCTGCGCCCGCGGGATGTTGTAGACCTCCTGCAGCAGATAGGGCTGGATAAAGTTGACCAGCGTCAGCAGCGCCAGGCTGGCGAACGCGCCGTAAAGCACGCTGACGACATTCACCCCGGAGTAGCCAGGCGTGAACCAGTAAAAGAGGAACTTCAATCCGTTCGGATCAGGCGGGTTGCGCTGAGCATGGGTCGTTCCAACAGGTCCGGCCAAGGTCGGGTCTCCTTCTGCACGCCGCGTCGGCGAAGGGGTTAGGCGGTGGGCGGCTCGGGCACCCAGATAGATTTCTTCGGCGCCATGAGAATTCGACGCACCATCGGCTCAAACTCCTCAAGCGTCATGTACTCGAGGTCCGGGTTAAAAGCCGGCATGTCGTACTTGTCGCAGAACTTGATCGCGTCATCGAACCACTTATGGCCGCGATACTTTTCACGCATGTTTTTGTCGAGGCCGATGCGGCCGAAATAATAGTAGCCCTGGAACGCGTGGTGATTGGCGACCAGCCAATAGTTCTTTTCATTGATGAAAGGTTCCAGCAGCGTCGCGGCAAACTCACCGTGATTGAATGGCGCGAGCAGGTCGCCGATATCGTGGATCAGGCAGCAGACGACATATTCCTCGTCCTCACCGGCCTGATGGGCGAGCGTCGCCGTCTGCAGGCAGTGCTCCAGGCGTGTGACTTTGCTGAACGGCCCGGCGGCACCCGCACGGGTCTCGTCGAGCTCGCGCATGTGGTTGAGAATGCGGTCGACGAAGGCCTTGGAGAAGTCGGAGTCGCGGACGTGGGAAATCACCCAAGGGGCGAATTCGGTGCCTCCCTTGGTGGGATCGTCCACATCGGCTTTGATGTCGCGGCTGTCGTCCATGGCTTTTCCTCCCTGGGCCAGACTACCATTGCTGCGGCGCAGCCCAAGAAAAACCGCACGATTTTGCTGCATATCTGTCCGGTGCGCGGATGAATTTGCTATGACAGGCCCGCGCTTGCTGGACACGCCGGGCGCCGCTACGGTCGCGGCCAAACCACCGGAGACCTGCCACCCATGACCGCGGTACGTGACGCCCTTCTCAGCCATATTGCCGGCACGAGGTTCGAAAGCCTGCCGGATGGCGCCGTCACGGCCGCCAAGGCGGCGATGGCCAGCACCATCGCCTGCGGCATGGCCGGAAGCACGGCGGCGGAAGCGCGGGCTCTGCGCGACCTTCAGCTGGAGCACTTCGGTTTCGGTGGCGCGCCGATCTGGGGCACGGACCAGATCATGCATCCCATCGCCGCGGGCTTGATCAACGGATTCCACGTCCAGAGCGCTGAGAATGGTCCTGTTCACGACGCTGCGGGCGTGCAGCCCATGTCCGTCATCCTGCCGAGCGTCATCGCCTACGCCGACCGCTTCGGCCAGGTTTCCGGCAAAGCCGTCATCAAGGCCGTGAATGTCGGAACCGATGTCGCCTGCCTGCTCGGTCTGGCCGCAAAGCAGGAAACGGGTTTTTTCCGCACTGGTGTATGCGGAGCAATGGGCGCGGCCGCCGCGCTGGCGAAACTGGCCGGCTTTGACCGCAATTCCGCGACTGACATTTTCGGTCACGTCTACAGTCAGCTTTCAGGCACGAGGCACACGTATAAGGACGCAGGCATGGGGCTCGCCCTTCAGGTCGCCCTCGGTGTGCGCAACGTTTTAACAGCCTTCGACATGGCGCGCATGTACATCCCCGGTGCGCAGGACGTGTTCGACGGCGAGTATGGATATTTCAACGTTTTCGAGCCCGCCGGCGATGCGGCACCGTTGCTGGGCGCGCTGGGCACCCAGTGGCGGAGCGCTGAGATGTCCTTCAAGGCGGCGGATGAGCATCGCGCAGAGTTTATGGCCCGTGCCGCGTCCGCCGCCGTGCCGCTCGCGCCTGAGATGGCGGAGCGCCTTTACACGCGTCTCCTGGCGTTGCAAGACGAGACCGACGTGTCGGTGCTCAGCAACATGGCCGCGGGCTTCGATCTCGAACAGGAGGGCTTGATATGAAATGGCTGACGCCGGCCGTGGCGCTGCTCGCTGTGCTTGTCGCACCGCAGGCGAGCGCGCAAAGCCGCAAGACCATGACCATCGGCGCCTTCACTGCGCCGAACACGCCGTGGGACGAAAACTGGGCCGACGTCACCGCCGCCTTCGAAGCCAACTCGGACCTCGGGCTTGACCTCGAGCTCCTGGTGCGCGGCGAAACCGGCAGTTCCGAGGAGCGTCTGAATGCGCTGCGCCGCAACCGCCTGCAGTTCGTCAGCGCGCCGCTCGGCTCCGGCGCGGCGCTGGTACCCGAGTTGGCCGTGTTGCAGCTGCCGTACCTGTTCGACTCCACGCCGGAAGCGGATTTCGTACTCGACGAGTACGCCCTGCCGCAATTCCAGGAAGAGTTCGCCACCAAAGGCATCCAGTTTCTGCGGTGGACCGAAGCCGGGTCGAATCACCTGTTCGGCAGCCGTCCGCTGCTGACGCCCGACGCGGTCGAGGGCTTCCCGATGCGCGTGCAAACCACCAAGGCGTCATCGGTTTATTTTGAAAACTTGAAGGCGGATGCCGTGTACATGGCGTCGAACGACATTTTGCAGTCGCTACAGACCGGCCTGATCGACGGCGGCGAAGCGGTGACCATTTTTTACTGGATGACTGGCATTTACCGCGAAGCGCCGCACTTTACGCTGACCGGCCATGCCATCGAGCCGAGCTCCATTCTCTTGAACAAACGTTTCTGGGACGGCCTGACGTCGGAGCAGCAAAATCTTGTCAGCACGGCCTATCCGGGGCCTATGGCGGCACGCCAGCGCGTGCGCGACTGGATGGAGCGGGTCGAGGCCGATCTGCCCGGCCTCGGCGTCGAACTTCACCGGCTGGACGAAGCTCAGCGCGGATTATGGAAAGCGCAGGCCGAAACGTCCTACGACGCGATCATCGACGCCATCGGTGGCAACGCGCCGGAGATTTATCAGCTTGTGCTCGATGGCAAAGCCGCCTACGCGCGCCAGCGGGCGACCGCATCGAACTGAACTGAATTTGCAACGCTAGACAAACGAGGACACACCATGCCCGCATTGATCGTCATGTTTAATTTGAAGGACGGCGTCTCGGAAGCCGACTACGAAGCCTGGGCCAAGGCCGCCGATTTGCCGACCGTGCGCGGCCATAAGGGCGTTGACGGTTTCGATCTGTATCGTGCCAATAATTTGTTTCGCACGGATACTGCGGCACCCTACCGGTACATCGAAGTCATCGACATCAATGATCTCGATCAGTTCAACAAAGACATCGCCACCGACGTGCAAAAACCTATTTCGGAAAAATTCCGCGAGATCGCCGACAATCCCGTCGCCATGCTGTGCGACAAAATCAGCGACTAGGAGAAGTCCGTGTCACGTTTAGAAGGAAAAGTCGCCATCATCACCGGCGCCGGCCGTAAGAAAGGTCTGGGCGAGGGCATCGCGCGGCGCTTCGCCGAAGAGGGTGCGGTGGTGGTGATTACCGATATCGGTAAGCCGGGCGGGGATCATCTGCCTGCCGATCACATCGGCACATCGGAAGAGATGGAACAGGTCGCCGGCGCCATCCGCAAGGACACCGGTGCGACCATCGACACCATGGTCTGCGACGTGCGTTCGGAGGACGACATCACCCGCTGCATCGCCGACACCGTGGCCAAATACGGCAAGCTCGACATCGTCGTGAACAACGCCGGCATCGGCTTCATCATGAAGCCGCTGACCGAGATGTCGATCGACGAATGGGACATCGTGCTCGACGTCAATCTGCGTGGGCCGTTTCTGTTCACCAAGCACGCCGCCAAGCAGTTCATCGCGCAAGGGGGCGGCGGGCGCATCATCAACATCGCCAGCCAGGCGGCGAAGAGCCCGGCGCCGCTGCTGGTCCACTACACCTCATCGAAGCACGGCATGATCGGCCTCACCCGCACCGCCGCGGCGGAGTTGGGCGAGCACGGCATTACCGTCAACGCGGTATGCCCCAACCACGTCACGACGGGCCTCGGCGCGGTTCAGAACGCGCGGCGCGGCCAAGTGCTCGGCACCGATACGGAAGGCGTACTGGATTTTAGAAAAGCGAAGATTCCGCTGGGGCGCGTCGGGCTGACGACGGACACCGCGAACGCCTGTGTGTTTCTGGCCTCGGACGAGGCCGCCTACATCACCGGCGAAGGCATGAACGTCTCCGGCGGTGAGGAAATGCACTAGAAGCAGAATGGGGGGCGTTATGCCGCCTTCTGGTCCGGCTCAACCGCGTCCAGTTCAGGGAAGCGGTTGCCCGGCGGCACAAACCGCGACTTGATGAACCGCCAGATCGATTTGCGCCGCGTCAGCCAGGCGATGCGTGCGCCATGCTCGGTATTCGCCAGCACCTGTTCGGTCAGCCACGGCGTCACCGTCTCGACGCGGTCGGCAATGATGTTGAAAATCTTTTTCACGAACTCCCAGCGCTCGGGCGGCATCTTGCCGCGGTCGCGCAAGGACAGATCGGTGATGACGATGCCCGGGCTCATGTAGCCGACGATCACCGGGCTGTTTTCGGTCTCTTTGATCAGCGCCTTGGTGAAATAGGTCAGGCCGAACTTGGTGCAGCCATACAGGCTCATGCCCATCTGCTTCATGCCGTTGGAGCCGAAGCCCTCGAAGTTATAGAGCGCGCCGTGCCCCTGTTCGGTCATGCCTTTGAGCGCGACCTGCGCCCCGTTCATGGTGCCGATCAGGTTGACCTCGGTGACGGCCTCCACTTCGTTCTGCGGCAATCGGCCGATGGGGAAGCGGGTGTTCGACATGCCGGCGTTGTTGATCCAGATGTCGACGTCGCCGAACTCTGTCTTGGCGAAGTCCCACAGGGCCTGGACCTGATCGTGCCGGGTGACGTCGCAAGATGTGCCGGCGATGCGGGCGTTGTTTCCCGCCTCGGCGGAGAGCTCATTGACCGCCGCGTCAACGGAGTCCTGGCCGCGGCCGCAGATCACCACGTTCTGGCCGCGTTTCAGAAACTCACGCGCCAAGCCCTTGCCGATGCCGCGGGTGCCGCCGGTCACAACGATACATTTCTGATCCGCCATCGCGGGTCTCCTTCGCAAATTCGCGAAACTGTATCACACGCAGGACCGCAGATTCGCGCTCACCGCCAGGTCCTTGGCCGCGTGTCGGACTCGCGTTAGCCTGTGTCTGCGTACGAAGGCCGGCGGCGTAGTATCCCCGCATCGAACCAACCTGAGGCCACTGGATATGTCGAAAAAAACTGCCGTCGTCACCGGATCGACCAAAGGGATCGGCAAGGGCTACGCCAAGGAGTTCTTGAACCGCGGCATCAATGTCGTCATTTCCGGGCGCTCCCAGCAGGCTGTTGATCAGGCGCTGGCCGATCTCAAAGACGAGTGCAAAGGCGGCGCGCGCGTCGCCGGCACGCCGTGCGAGATGTCCGACGCGGCGCAGGTTCAGGCGCTGTGGGACTTCGCTAAAAAAGAGTTCGGCGGTGTCGACATTTGGGTCAACAACGCCGGTTTCGCCCGCTCAGGCGTCACACTGCTGCAGCTGACGCCGGAGGAAATCGAAACCATGGTGCGCGGCAATGTCATCGGCACCATCAACGGCTGTCAGGTCGCGGTGCGCGGCATGACCGAGCAGGGCCATGGCCACATCTACAATACCTATGGCGCCGGGTCCGACGGCCGCGTGCTGCCGGGCATGATCGGTTACGGCACGACCAAAAGCGCGGTGCGCTATTTCACTGAGAGCCTGATCAAGGAGCTCAAGGGCAAACCCATCAAGGTCGGCATGATCAGTCCGGGCATGAACATCACCGAGAACATGATCAACCAGATGAAACAGGTGCCGCCGCCGGTGCGCCCCAAAGTGATGCGCCCGATCAACCTGCTTGGCGATTATGTGGAAACGACAACGCCGTGGATCGTCGCGCGCATGCTGGAAGACGACAAGACGGGCACGCACATCAAGTGGCTGACCACGGGCAAGCTGTTGAAGCGGCTGCTGACGGCAAAGTTCAATAAGCGCGATCTGTTCGCGCGCTACGATCTCGGCGGTGCGCCCGGCTAATTCTCCAAGGATTGTAACCGCCCCAGAGCGGGTGCGGTTTTGCAACCACGTGTTGGTCAACCCCCCGATACCGGACAGGCCATGGGAAAACCGCCACTAGAGTACCGGCCTTCATCACGGATTTTTAGGGGACCCGAATCATATGAGCACCGCCCAGCCTGCCTACATCCGCCCGTGCGGAGTGCGCATCGACTTGGCCGATGGGATTAGCGCGAAAAACGGATGGACGCTCATGTATGCGTCCTTCGCGACGATCGGGTTCCTCACCTTCATCAACACCGGCCAAGCGTTCGTGCTGAACGCCAACCTGAATCTGCCCGGTGATGAACAGGGCCGCGTTACCGGGCTGCTCGCCTTCTGGAACGAGATCATCACCATCGCGCTGGCCGTGCCGTTCGGCATTCTGGCGGACCGCATTGGCCGCCGCCCCGTGTTCTGCTTTGGCATGATTTCTATGGGCTTGGGCTATGCGCTCTATCCCTACGCTACATCGATTACGGATTTGTTCGTCGCGCGCACGCTCTACGGCATCGGTACCGCCGCTGCCGCGGGCATGATCGGCATCGTCGGGCAGGATTACCCGCGCGAATATTCACGCGGTAAAATGATTGCCTGGTCCGGGGTCGGCAACTCGCTCGGGGTTATTTTTACGGCACTCGTGCTGGGCCGGGTCATGTTGAGCCAACTTGAAGGTATGGGCATGACGCCCAAGCAGCAGGGACTCTATACGTTTTGGACTGTGGCTTTCCTTCTGTTCATCTCAGCGTGGATTCTCAAATGGGGTCTGAAAGGCGGCGTGCCGTCGGAAGTGAAAGAGCGCCTGCCCGGTAAAGAACTGTTCATCCGCGGATTGAAGGCGACTAAGAACCCGCGCATTTCACTGGCCTATGCCTCCGCTTTTGTGGCGCGCTCCGACCTGGTCGTCATTGGTGCTTTCACCAACCTGTGGGGCTCGGTATGGGGTGTGCAGCAGGGCATGTCACCGGCACAGGCGGCTATCGTCGGGCTGACGATTTTTGCGGTTGCCCAAATGTTTGGTCTGATCTGGTCACCGATTATGGGCTATTTCATCGATAAGGTGAATCGCACGTCCGCGGTCATCTTCGGCATGGGGATGGCATCTGTCGGCTACGCATCGATGTATTTCGTCGATGACCCGACAAACAAGATTTATTGGACGCTTTTCGCGATTCTTGGGATTGGCCAGATTAGCGCCTTCTTTTCCTCCCAAGCGCTGATCGGTCAGGAAGCGCCCGCGTCTGAGCGCGGCGCGGTGATCGGCTTCTTCAGCGGCTGCGGTGCGATCGGGATTCTGGTGGCGACGTCCGTCGGCGGTATTCTTTTCGACAAATGGATGCTGACCGGGCCGTTTGTCTTCGTCGGCGCGCTGAATTTCTGTGTCTTCGTTGCGGCTGTCATTATCCGCATCAAGTCGCCGGGGATGTCGGCGGAAGATATCAAAGCAACGCGATCGACACGCCTTTCGGCGGTCGCCGCCATGGCGGCGGCCCAGCCCATCGCCGGGGGCGAGAAGGACTAGCCTGTTCGCGGCATCGCATTTGACGAACGCGTCAATGCGCGGTCTCCTGTTGCTGGAAATGGCAGCAGGAGACGTTTTATGAGCCAAGACCGTATCGATGCCGGACTGAAAGTGCGCCGCGCCGTGCTCGGCGACGACCATGTCGAGCGCACCCGCGGCAACCTGACCGACTTCGACCGCGAATTCGACGATATGCTCACCGACTTTGCGTGGGGCGCGGTGTGGACGCGTCCCGGCCTCGACCGCAGAACGCGCAGCTTGTTGAACATCGCGCTGCTCGCCGCGCTCGACCGCCAGCGCGAGCTCGGTCTGCATGTCCATGGCGCGCTGCGCAATGGCTGCACGCCCGACGACATCAAGGAAGTGCTGCTCCACTGCACCGCGTATCTGGGTGTGCCCGCGGGCATAGCAGCGTTTTCCACCGCCAAGGCCGCGCTTGCCGATGCTCCTCAGGTGGCCACCACGGAGACGGTGCCGGAAAAACCTTGAGCGTTCACGGGTGTCCCGGCAGCATGATTGAGTCGTCATACGAATAAGACGACCGGATTTAACCGAAGAAGGCCCGGACCCATGCCGGACAGCGCCGCGTCAGATCTCAGCCCCAGTGTCGAAGACCTGTGCGCTCGCACGGAAGCGCTACTTGATGGCTGGCGTGCCCGGGCGCCTGAGACCGAAGCCAATCGCGTGCTGCCGCGCGAAACCATCGATGAGCTTTACGACGCCGAGCTGTTGCAGCTGTTCGCGCCCAAACGCTACGGCGGCCTGTCTCTGGATTGGCCCGCGATCGTGCATACCTCGCGGATTGCCGCACGGGCATGCGCCTCGACGGCGTGGATCATCAGCGTCGTCGGCGGTCACATCGGCATCGTCTCTCGTCTTCCCAAAGCCTGTCAGGATGAAATCTTCGCCGACGGCGTGCGCAAGCTGATCACCACCGCGTCGGCGCAAACCACAGGCACCATCGTCAAGGAAAAGGACGGCTACCGCTTGAACGGCGTGTGGCGGTTCGGCTCCGGGATCGATCACGCGGACTGGGTCATGGTCACCGGGCGCTGTGAAAATCATCCCAATCCGCCGGAGCCCAATGTGTTTCGCGCCACCGTGCCGCGCGACGCGGTCGAGGTCGATGACACCTGGCACGTTGCCGGCATGCGCGGCACCGGTTCGAAGGACATCCGCTTCGAAAATGTGTTTGTGGCGGATGAATGGGTGGTGACGTCGCCGCAATGTTTCGGCATGCATCCGCCGGGCGCGGAGGTGAACCCCGAAGCGTATCTGTTCGATGTGCCCTTCATGCCTTACTTCACCAACTGGATGATCGGGCCGGTGCTGGGTTGTGCCGAAGGCGCGTTCAACGATTACGTTGTCGCGACCCGCAAAAAGGTCGGCGCGATGAGCAAGATGACCGTGGCCGACCAGCCAACGGTGCAGGAGCGCCTGGCCGAATCCGCCGCCGAGCTGGATTGCGCGCGCATGATCTTCGACAAGATCACCGCCACACTCGACGGCGCCGGCCAAGACCGCCGCGTGCTGACGCCCGAGGAGCTTGTGGTGATCAACCGTGACCGCGCGTTTCTGGCCCGCACGTGCACCAATGCCATTTACCGTCTGGTGCGGGTCATGGGCGCGACCGGCATCTTCGACACCAATCCCGTCCAGCGCCACTGGCGCGACCTGTCGGTGATGGCCAGCCAAGTCGGTGTTAACTGGGACATCAACATGACCGCCTATGGCCGCTACGCCCTCGGTTTGGACTTCGAGAAGCCGAAAACCGATCACGCTCCGTCGGAGGCGGCGAAGAAATAATCCGGTGTGTTACGGCGCCGCCGTCGGCGCGATGGTGATGGCGGCGCGGCCGCGCAATTCCGTCAGCACAGAATCCACGGCTTCGTTCGACAACTCATCGCGAATCTCCGGCGCCATTTCGTCAAAGGTCGGCAAAGGCTTGAGGCGCTTGTCCTCGACCTTGATGACATGCCAGCCGAAATCTGTTTGCACCGGCGCGGATGAAACCTCTCCGGCTTCCATCGCAAAAGCCGCTTCCGAAAACTCGGGCACCATCACACCGGCGGTGAAATAGCCAAGGTCGCCGCCTTGCGGTCCTGACGGTCCGGTCGACTTGTCGCGGGCCAGCGCGGCGAAGTCCGCTCCGTCCGCCAATTCGCGCAGCAGGCCTTCGGCTTCATCCTGGGTTTTGACCAGGATGTGACGCGCGCGCACTTCCTCTTCCTGCACCAAGGTCTCCAGACGTTTGTCGTATTCCGCGCGCACTTTATCTTCCGTTACCCGGTCGCGGATTTCGTCGCGCAGATACGCCTGGCGAATCAACTCGCCCTCCAAGCGTGCAAGCTGCTCTTTCACCTGAGCGTCATTTTCGAGACCGCGTCCGCGCGCCGCCGTGATAACGAGCTGCTGGTCGATATAGAACTCGATCAGCCGCGGCAGAATCTGCGCCGTGTCAATGTCGGCGGCCGTCGGTATGCCTTGTTGAAACGCCTGGATTTCTCCGAAGGTGATAGGCGTGCCGTTCAGTTCCGCGACAACCATGTCGGGCGATTGCGCCAGGGCGGGTGCGGTGGTTCCGGCGGCCAGGCCGAAGCCGACCAGGGCCGGTGCAAAATACGCTGTCAAACGCATGTTCAGTCTATTCCTACAAGTTCCAGGTCAAAGGTGAGGTCTTGTCCCGCCAATGGGTGGTTGGCGTCAATAGTGACTTCGCTTTCTTCGATGGCGACAACGGTCACAGGCAACGGCTGGCCCGATTGTGTCATCATTTCGTAGGTCTGCCCCACTTCGACGGCGTTACCTTCGTCGGGGAACATCTCCAGGTCCAAGGTTTGCACCAGATCCGGACGCCGTTCGCCGTAGGCTTCATCGGCCGGTACCGTGAACGATTGGGTGTCGCCGACGCTCATACCCTTTAGGGCATTCTCGAATCCCGGAATGAGCCGGCCTTCGCCCAGCTTTGCCGACATCGGGTCGGACCCGATGGAGGTGTCGAACTGCGTTCCATCCGACAATTTGCCTGTGTAATGAAATGAGACGGTATCACCGTCTTTGGCTTCGCTCATGGCGCACCTTTCGTTCGTGTGGGAAGAGAAGGGCCCATCGCAAAAGCGGTTAAACCTCGCCACCAGCCCGGCGTGAATCGGTCTGGGCGCACCATAGAGGTCCGGGTTTGCGGAAACAAGGGAAGGCGCCTGGGGCTTACGGATTCACTCCTCAGGGATGCCGGCGCCGATGTCGATCCACATCTGACCGGTGATCGCGTCGACCTGACCCGTTCTGTCTTTGTGGGCGAGTGGCCGTGTCATAACGGTGTAGTTGGCGATGCATGGCGGCTGACCGTCGCCCGTCGCCAACGGCAGCGTAATCGCAGTACCGGAATTTGAGACGCCGGTGACGGTGGTCACTTCGCGCGCAGTGACCCAGCCGCAGGGCTGATGAATCACTTTCTGAACATTCTCAACCACCATGTCTCTGATCGTCGGGTCGTAGACCACCAGCGGGTTGACACCGAACAGATTTCGTCCGAACGACTCAACCCTTGCCGTCCCGAAGAGGCGCATCCGCCACTCCATCACGTCGACAACATCCACCAGCGAGACATACGGCTAAAACGTCGGTTCGACGTTGTCCAGGAACGCCTCTAAGGGGGGTGCGTGCGCGCCGTCAGGCCGGGGCAAGCTCTGCCAGTACTTGAGAAACGGTTCGACAGCGGAGAAATCCGGATCAGCCAAGTCTGCGCGCCCCCCTTAACACGTCGTCACTCTCGCTACGTCTGCCGTCAAATAGATATACAACTGCCCACCCTTGTCCAACCAGAACCGCTGCGCCAATCTGTCACTGTCCGGACAAACACGAGCGCTCGGAGGCATGTGAAAAGCGCGTCAACCATAACGCTGTACGACTTGGCGGCGGCGGACGGCCGGCGGTTTTCCTCGAATTGCTGGCGCACTCAGTTTGCGCTCGCGCACAAGGGGCTGGCCTACGAAACCGTGGCGACGCGTTTTACGGATATCCCGTCGATCTGCGACGGCCAGCACAAGACCATTCCAGTGATCGAAGATGGCGGGACCAGTGTATGCGACAGTTGGACCATCGCCCAACATCTGGAAGAAACCTACCCTGACACGCCGTCGCTGTTCGGACCGGGCGGCAGCGGCGGACCGGCGCGCAGCTTCGCGGCCTTCCTGCAGCATTGGGGCATGCGCAACATCAGCTTCCCTTTGCTGCATGTGATCATCAAGGACATTCACGACCGTCTCGATCCGGCGGATCAGGACTATTTCCGCGCCAGCCGCGAAAAACGGTTCGGTAAAACCCTGGAAGAGATGGTCGCGGACCGGGACGCCACGCTGATCGAGTTCCGCGCCAACCTCAATCCGCTGCGCACCTGTTTGGACGACCGGCCGTTTCTTTCGGGCCATGAACCGCTCTATCCGGATTATGTCGTTTGCGCCGCATTGATGTGGCCGCGCATGATGTCACCGCTGAAGATTCTTGAAGATGATGATCCGCTGGCGCCCTGGTTCGAGCGCATGCTCGATCTGTTCGGCGGCCTCGCCCGCGCCACACCGAAGGAATGGGACGGGGTGTGAGCCTCAGGCCAGCAGCACCGCGGCGCCTAAGAAACACGCAAATCCGAAGCCAATTCCGATTAGCGGAATGATGAACCAGTACCGGTAGGCCAACACGAGGTAACTCCCCGACACCAGTACGGCAACGACTGACAAAAACGTATTTTCTTCAAGGACAGAAAATTCCGCGACAGCCAAAAAGACGTAAAGCGCTCCGAATGTCACGGCACCAAGGCTGTGGCTGAAGTTAAAACCTATCCAGCCCTGCCAGGTATTCGTGGACGGATGAATTTTCAGCGCTGTCGACTGCATCGCTTCCCGCACCTCCTGCGACCGAGGTGTGAGTCTGAAGGGGCGTTTGGCGTCGACCGCCGTATAAATCCCGTGCACTGTTCCAAGAATAATGAATGGAGCTGCGCCCAGGACGATCAACGTCTCGATCATGGAATATCGCTCCCGTTCCGCATTTGTATTCCGCAGGCCACTATCTGCCGGGCACTAATGTTTGACAAGGCAAGGCGCGCGGGCGTTTCTCCGTGGTATTCGCCTCTCATGCGGCGTATTTAAGAAGGGGCTTGATCGCGAGGCCAATGCCGGGACCAGCGGACGGATTGCTGTTCTGACGCACTCGTGCATCGGCTCCTGTGTGCGGCGGACGAGTCAAAACCATTCGATATGATCACGGAAAAAATTCTCACACCGGATATTCTCATCGCCGGGGCCGGCATTGCCGGGGCAACCGTTGCCGCAGGCTTGCGCGACCGCGGCTATTCGGTGGTGCAGCTGGAAGCCTCGGACCAGCCGTTGGATACGGCGCGCGGCGACCATCTCGGTCCGCGCGTGGTCGAGACCTTGGCGAACTGGAACATTCTCGATGCGTTTTTTGACGCGGGCGCGGAGAAACGCCTCGGTGCGCGCTGGCAGATGCCGGACGGCGAGATCGTGCTGCATTCCGGCATGGACGATCTGCCGCTGCCGTATCCGTATTACGTCGTCCTCAATCACGATCTGATTTCCGAAACGGCGCTGGCGCTGGCCATCAATGAGCCCGACTTCGACTACACCCTGTTCCGTCCTGCCGCCGCCAAGGACATCGCCACCGGGCCGGAGGCCTTAGGCGGTGTCACCGAAGTGCGGATCACCGACGGCGAGGGCAGGCCGGTGCTCATTCGTCCGCGCCTGACCTTTGCCTGCGACGGGCGCTCCTCGCGCATCCGCGCCGCCTGCGGGTTCGAGGTTGTGAAGAGCTACGATTACGAAAAGCCGTTTGTCGTTCTGTTCGGGCCGCGCGGCGAATTGCAGGATCCGCGCAATGAAATCATTTCGTTCCTGTCGCCCAACGGCGGCGTGAGCCGCATTCCGCGCATGGCCGGGCAATGGAAGATCGGACTGGCCATCGACAAAGCGGACATCGCCCGCTGGAAAGCCTCCGGCAACGACGAGCGCAAGGCCCTGCTGGCGGAGCGCGCAGACGTGCTCGGCCAGATGGATACGGAGGTCGCTGGGTTTTATCCCGTCATCCGCCGCGAGACTGGCAGTTGGGTGAAAGGCACGACCGTGTTGCTCGGCGATGCCTGCCACACCATTCACCCGGCCCGGGGGCAGGGCATGAACTTCGGCATTCGCTGCGCGGCGCGGCTGTTCGACTATCTGCCCAAGCCCAAGCACCTGGAAGACGCGGCGCTGGTTGCCAAACGGCTCGCCCAGTACGAAGCCGATGTCAAACCCATGACCGACGAACAGCTCGATGAGAACCACGCCCGCGGCGTGATGATGGACGGCTCCGGCGCGGACCGCATGAACGACGAATTGCCGGAGTTGCGCGCCATCGCCGCAGACGAAAACGCACACTTCCGCTACCGCATGACCATGGCCGGTTACGCTGACCGCCTGGACCCGCTATAACGCCGTCATGCCCCGCGTGATCGACCCGAACGTACACTTCGACGGCGAAATGGCCGTGCGCTACGACGCCTTCGTGCCGCGTCTGGTGCCTGATTATGATCGTCTGCATGAGCTGGTTGTGGCGCAGCTAGGCTTGGCTCTGGACGACGGCGCGCGCGTGCTGGTCGTTGGCGCCGGCACCTGTACGGAAATTCTCGCCCTTGCCGATTTCGACGACAGCTGGACGTTCACCGCCGTCGAACCGTCGGCGCCAATGGTCGATGTCGCCAAACAGCGCATCGACGACGCCGGTCTGACCAAGCGGGTGACGTTTCACACCGGAACGCTGGATACGCTGGACGACCGCGGCCCGTTTCAGGCGGCGACCGCGATCCTGATGATGCAGTTTGTGCCGGCCGAGGACAAACCGAAGCTGTTCAAGGACATCGGCAGCCGGCTCGAGTCCGGCGCGCCGCTGATCATGGCCCATCCGATCGGCGATCCGGAGTCCGACGAACACGCGCTTGCCATGCAGGCGTGGCGCGATCACATCGCCAAGGCACTGCCCGACCGGGCCGAGGATGTCTACGCTTCGGTCCAGGACACCCTGCACTTTGTGTCCGACGACATGCAGGCCGAGGCGTTGACGGCGGCCGGGTTCGCCGCGCCGCAGCGCTTTCACACCCGCATGGTCTTCGGCGCCTGGCGCGTCAATAAAGCCTGAGGGGCCGGACGCACCGCGCCGTCAGGTGTTGATGTCGGAGATGATGAAGTCCTTCACCGCCGGCAGGAAGGTGTTGCGGATGACATCGACATGGGTGTCGTGCTTTTCATAGGCATCACGGGCATCCTGGTCGGCAAAGTCGCCGATCAGGCACCATTTGTAGGGGCTCTTGTCACCGGGCGGCAGAGCGTTTTCTTCCAGCACCATGGCATCGACGGTCGGCAGAGACGCGAGCACGCGCATGGACTCGATCACCGCTTCCTCGTCGGCGTCGTCTTTCAGATTGAACAGAACGGTATGGCGGTGCATGGCGGGTCCCCTTCGGTTTTTTGCGGATTGGTCAGGATAACCCTATGGCCGGGGCCCGGTTCGTTCAAGACCGCTGCCGCGCCGGCGCCGCTGGTCCCGTACCCAGGTGTTCGGCAGGCAAATGACGGAATGTGGATTCGGCCCCGCCAGTGAGTCACACTGAGCGCCACGCTCTTCCGCCCGTAAGGATTAAGGCCATGTCTGTAGAGAAATCCGCCCTGCGCTTCGGCACCTTCATTCCGCCGATCCATCCGGTGCACGAGAATCCGTCGCTGTGCCTGGAACGCGATCTGCAGATGATCGAACATATGGACCGTCTCGGCTACGACGAAGCCTGGTTCGGCGAGCATCACTCCGCCGGCACGGAGCTCTACTCCACACCGGAGCTGATGATCCTCGCCGCGCACTACCGCACCCGCCGCATCCGCCTCGGCACCGGGGTCAATTCGCTGCCCTATCACCATCCGCTGATTCTCGCCGACCGTTTCATGCAGCTGCATCACATGACCCAGGGCCGCGCGATGTTCGGCGCCGGACCCGGTGCGCTGGTGTCCGATGCCAAGATGATGGGCATCGAAACCAGCGAGCAGCGCGACATGATGGAGATGGCGCTGGAAGATATTCTCCGGCTGTTCCGCGGCGAGACCGTCTCCCGCGACGCCGGTTGGTACACGCTGAAGAAAGCGCGCCTGCAGCTGCGCCCCTACGGTAATGAAAAGATCGATGTGGTCACGGCGTCCATGGCCTCGCCGTCCGGGCCGCGCGCCGCCGGCCGTCTCGGCACGGGCCTGATGTCGCTCAGCGCCACCGCCGCGCCCGCGCTGAAAGCCGCCGGCACCAACTGGGATATCGCGTGCGACATCGCCGCCGAGCACGGCAACGCGATGGACCGCAAAGATTGGCGCATGATCGGCCTGCTCCATTGCGCCGAGACGAAGGAGCAAGCGATGGCCGACGTTCAGCACGGCATTGAGGATTGGGTCGAGTATTTCGAAACCGTCGCCGTGGTGCCGATGGTGCCGCCGGAGCGGCGCAGCGATCCGGTGCAGCATCTCATCGACAGCGGCATGGCGGCGATCGGTACCCCCGACGATGTCATCGCCCAGGTGGAGAAGCTGTGGGAGTCCTCCGCTGGCGGCTTCGGCTGTTTCCTCATTACCGATCACAACTGGGCACCCTTCGACGCCAAGCTGAAATCCTACGAGCTGGTGGCGCGGCATGTGTTCCCGCATTTCCAGCAGCACAATGTGCAGCGTGAGGAGTCTTACGGCTGGGTCGGTGACAGCCGCGCTGACTTCAAGGCGAGCCACGAACGCGCCACCCAGCAGCAGATCGACCGCCACAACCAGGAAGTCGATGCGAAGCAGAAGGCCAAGCCGGCCGCGGCGGAATAACGTATCAGTCGGCCGTGAAGTCCGTTCTCGCCGCCGCCTTTCGCGCCCTGCCCAAACCGCTGCTGCGGTTCGGCCTGTTTGCCGCCAACGCCAAGTTTATTCATGGTGTCGTCGGTGTCTTTCAAGATGAGCGCGGCCGCGTGCTGGTGCTGCGCCACGTGTTCCGTAAAACCAAGCCGTGGGGGTTTCCGTCCGGTCTGGCGAATGTCGGTGAGGACGCCTGCGCCGCCGCCGCGCGGGAACTCCATGAGGAAACGGGCCTGGCGGCGACAGACCTCAAGACAGGCGCCACGACGCTGGTCGCGCCGCGCCATCTCGAGACCGTGGTGTATGGCCGCGCCGACTCGGCGGCAGAGATACGCTCCAGTCATGAAATTTTTGAAGCGCGCTGGATCGACCCCGCCGCACCCGATGCCGACGTCGCCGCCGAGCTGCCTCAGGCTCATCGCGAGTTGCTCGACCGCTTTTCAAATGAAGGGACGCCCGCGCCATGCTGACAGGATTCTCACGGCCGTTTTCACCCAAATGATGCTTGAAGACAGCGCCGGGCACGGCGACATGCGTGGGTCGGAGACGCTGACGTTCAATGGAGCTGCCGACACCGAGGACCGCGCCGCCGTGCAGCCGGAAGAGGTCCTGGCCGGCTACCGCCAGCAGACGTCCTGGGTGATGACCGGCCTCAGGGTCGTGCACGACTATCTCGCCCAGGCGTGAGCAACGTCTTTCTATTAATCAGCGAATAAGCCACATCAGTATTCTAATTTTCTCCTATAAATTGTGACCTTGTGGCCACATATGCGGAAAATCAGGTATTTTGTTCGGACAAATGGGTGCGCTCCACGGATGTTCGCAGTACACCGTGGCCATCAGGAACGGTTTCGTCTCGCTCGGATTTCAAATCAGGCCGGTCATCGGCCTAGCACCTTTGGGAGAGACTCCATGATTCGTAAGACCTTGTCCGCCAGTCTGTTGGCCGGGACGGCCGCCGCCGCGCTGCTCGCGTCCGGCGCGGCCCAGGCCCAGTCCGTGGCACTGGAAGAAATCGTCGTCACCGCGCAGAAGCGCACCGAAAACCTGCAGCAGATTCCGATCGCCATCACCGCAATTTCCGGCGAGGAACTGGACCGCATCGACCTCAATGAAATCCAGGATATCGCCATCCAGACGCCGTCGCTGGAATTCAGCCGCGCCGGCATGGTGCCGAGCCATAGCGGATAGACGATCAGTAAATGATCCGCATCGATGACGTGCTGCTGCGCTTCTTTCAAGCTGGCCGGTGTGTCGCCCTCGTTGTAATCCTCCTGGGTGCGCAGCAGCGGAAAGTCCAGGGTCGCCGGAGTCACCGTGGTCACGGCGCATCCCTTGGAGATCGCGCCGGCGGCGTACGCATCGGCCAGGGCATGGCACAGGTGTTCGCCCGCCGGGTCCGGGTGACCCTGGAGGATGACGACGTGTTTGGTTTCATGCGCGGTTTGAACCATGGTTGAATTGTTTCATCCGGCACCGTGCGGCGCATTGACGGCGGTCAACGGGAGATCAGCCGCAGCGCGTGCATGGGCTCGTTTGATTTTTTTCTAACGCATTGAATCGATGGCCGTATTAGCGCAGATGCGAAGTTAGGCGGTGCGTGCATGGGCTCGTTCCTCGCGTTTTCGCCGGAGGAAACCTTTTCGGGCCGCTTGGCCGGGCCCCGCAGGCTGAACAGCGCCGCCGGTTCGCCCTAGCCAAGCCCGCCTGTCCACGGCAGCATAGCCGCTAAACACAAACAGGGATGGCTTTCACATGACGTTCTTACCCCACGCCTTTCTGGCAGCGCTGGCAGTCTCCGTTGCGCTGCCGGCCTGCGCCGACAATCACCGCACCGCCGGCGGCAGGTCTCAAGAGATATCCCGCGCGCGCCCGCTCGACATGACGCCGGAACAGATCCAGGAGAAGATCGACTGGGTCAACGACGTCGAAGCGCAGGACTTTCACTTCTGGCGGCGCTACCGCGATCAGCCCGACCAGGCGGCATTCCGCCAGCCTCAATCCTGGTACCGGCCGATGGTGCTGGTTGACGGCGGGCTGCGTCCGTTCTTCCCGAGCGCCGGGGCTGACGATGCGCCGACCATCGGCGCCGCTGCACTCAAAGCCGCAACCGACTGGGCGATGGAACGCGAAACCCAGGCCTTCATGATCTATCACAAGGGCAAGATCGTCCACGAAACCTACATGGACGGCTTTCACGACACCTCGCCGATCAGCTCCCACTCCTGGGTGAAGACCCTGCACGGCATTCTCGTCGGCTTCGCGGTGGAGGACGGCAGCATCGGCAGCGTCGACGACGGCCTCGGCAAGTACATCGAAGAGTGGCGCGACGATCCGCGCGGCGACATCACCGTACGCCAGACGCTGACCAACACCACCGGTTTGCAGTACACCTTCGACAATCCGGGCCAGCCGTGGTCCAAGGGTTTGCAGCTGATCGAAGGCTCGGACATTGTCGGCACGACGCTGTCCTTCGCGCTCGAGAAAGAGCCGGGCACGGCCTTCGCCCACAACAACCCGAACACGCAGCTGCTCGGCATCCTGATCGAGCGCGCCACCGGCCAGACCTTCGCGGATTACCTCGGCGAGAAGCTGTGGAAGCCGATGGGGGCGCAGCGCGGGGCGCTCAGGCTCGACGGCATCGACGGCAACGTCATCACCTACTGTTGTTACCTGTCCGCGCCGTCGGACTGGATGCGGGTTGCCCACCTTCTGATGATGGACGGCAAATTGCCGGACGGCACGCAGCTGATCCCCGAGGGCTGGGTCGAGGAGATGCTCGAAGGCTCCGATATCTATCCCAACTACGGCTATCAGATCTGGATCGACCGCGAATTCCAGGAGAAGCGCCCGTATTATCCGGACTTCCCGCCGGAGTTCGCCAACACCCATTCCGAACCCTTCGCTGCCGACGACATCTTCTACCTCGACGGCGGCGGTAAGGTGCGCATCTGGATCAGCCGCAAGCTCGACCTCATCGTCCTGCGCATGGGATACCCGCCGCCCCAGGGCATGGGGTTCGACGAGTCCTTCCTGCCCAACACCGTGATCCGCGGAATTTTGTAGGCATGGCGCGTCTCTCCGGCCGCACGGCGCTGGTCACCGGCGCCAATCGCGGCATCGGTGCCGGAGTCGCCAAAGCCTTCGCGGCTGAAGGCGCTGCGGTGGCGGTGAATTACCCCAACGCCGGGGCTGCCGCGGAGGCCGAAGTCCTGTGCGCCGAGATCGCTGAGGCCGGCGGCAAGGCCATTGCGTTTGAAGCCGACGTCAGCGACGCGCCCGCGGTTGAGGCGCTGCTCGCCGCGGCCGCTGAGGTGTTCGGCCACCTCGATATTCTCGTCAACAACGCCGGCATTGCGCGCGCCGCGCCGGTCGAGGACATCGACCCCGCCGACTGGGATGAGGTGTTCGCCGTGCATGTCCGCGGCACGTTTCTGTGCAGCAAGTATGTCCTGCCGCACATGTATGCGCGGGGGTCAGGCCGGATCATCAACACCGCCTCGCAGCTGGCTTATCTCGGAGCCGCCGGCTTCGCGCACTACACCGCGGCGAAGGGGGCCATCGTCACCTTCACCCGCACCCTGGCGCTGGAAGCCGCGCCCAAGGGTGTCGGCGTCAACGCGGTGGCGCCGGGGGCGACGCGCACGGCCATGCTCGACGATGTGCCGGAGGACATCCTGGAAGGTATTCGTCAGAGCATCCCGCTGGGGCGCCTGGCGGAAATCGACGATATCGTGCCAAGCTACGTCTTTCTCGCCTCCGATGACGCCCGGCATTATGTCGGTCAGGTCATCAGTCCCAACGGCGGTGACGTCTTTCTTTAGAAACAAGGACCACCGGCATGCCAACACGCCGCGACACTCTTACCGGATTGGGACTCGGCCTCGCCGGGGCTCTCGCGAACGCTCCAGTCCGTGCCGCAGGTCATGGGTATGACCTGTCCGATCCGATTGATGTCATCAGGGCTTACGCGCGCATGCGCGGGCATCTCGATGGCTCGCCCGGGCTGTGGTGGTATCGCGGCAATATGTTTGCCAAACGCAGCGACGACGTCGCCGAACGCATGCTTAAGATCGAAGGCTTCAGTTTTAACCGCTTGGCCAGGCGCGCCGACGGACGGTTCGATCAGGTCATGGCCGAGGCCGGCTACTTTATCGATCCGGACACCGATGAAATCCAGGACAGCTGGGTCAATCCCTTGAACGGCCTGAGCTGCGCGCCGCGCCACTACAAATCGAACCAGACGATCATCGTCGGCCCGGACGGCGTCACAGGATCGGAGGACGTCGCTGTCCCGGTGCAGTTTACCGGCACCGTCGAAGCGCAGGCCCACGGCGGCCGGGTGTGGACCACAGAGAACATGGTCACCAAGCTGCCCAACCCGCGCAGCGAAGCGGAGGATCCGCTGGCCTATTCCGGCCCGGTGATCACGCTGACCTCGCTCGCGGCCTTCACCGGGCAGCTCGCCGATCTTAACGACCAGTCACTCGCGTTCATGCCGGCGACGCTGCACTTTCAGAACCTGTCGCCGTGGCTGCCCTGGATGAAGATGGGACAAGATCCCGGACTGACCACATGGCAGCTGCTCGGCACCAAGGTCCGTTCGCCGGACGACATGCCCGCGCGGTTGCACCGCCGCCTAGAGTCCGACTATCCGGGCTGGCTCGAAAACCCTGGAGTTTGATCATGCGCCTTATTCTCTTGCTTGCCTTTGCTTGGATGGTGGCCTGGCCGGCATCGGCCCAGGAGGAAAACACCGGCCCCAACGCGAACGTCGTGCGCGAATGGGCCGGGACGCTGCGCATGCAGGCGATCTCCGACAAACGGTATCGTGGAGTCGAGGAGTGGCGCATCTTCGTCCACCCCGATGGCTCGCGCACGATGATGCTGAGCAAGGACTTCGTCGCCTTCAACGCATTACAGATCATGACCAAGCGCGTCGCCGCCGACTTCCGCCCCATCGATGTCTATGCCGCTTACTGGGTGCGTGACGGCTACCGGGGGTCGATCCGTGTCGCTCTTGACGGTGATCAGCTGCGCGCGGTGTCGGAAGGGCCGGGTGAACCGCGTGCGGAAACCCATACCGTGCCGCGCGAGATCGCCGTTATCACCCACGGCGAGTCGATGAACGGCTGGTACCTCTGGCAGGGTGAGCCCCGGAGCGGCGAACCGCAGGACTTGTATGAATTCAACCTGTCGCCGGCCGCGCCAGATGGTCAGAACGTGCGTGGCATTCTGCGCACTGGGTCCTTTCAATATCTCGGCGACGACACCGTGACGGTGCCCGCCGGCACATTCGAGGCCGAGCGCTACAAGATCATGAACATCGAGATGTGGATCACCGGTGAAGACCGGATTCTCGTCAAGCAGGTCATTGCGGACGAGGACAAGGAATACGTTCTCACCAAGCTCGAAGCGGTGACGCCGGATTAGCATTCGCATGGCTCGCGATCGTTTGCGTTCGCCATCGCCCTTCATTCAGCCGCCAAGCAAACCCATATTCAAATTGGCGTTGAACGGCCGTACCGCAGAGTCGATTGTCCAATCGCGTCGGCAGCAGGTAAGGTCCATTCTATGATGTTCGCTAAAAGGTTGCGCTTCGTTTGGCTGCTGAGTGTCTGCGCCGTCTTCGGCAACTCTCAGGCGTATTCCCAGCATGTGACGGTCGCGACATCCTTGATCGGACCGAATCGCGGCCACCCGTATCAGGCGATTACCATGCCCGCGGTGATGCCGCTGCTCACCGTCTACGACACGTTCACCGTTGTAAATGCCGACGGTAGCATCGGGCCGGGCCTCGCCGTGGCGTGGCAGAGCGATGACGCCGTGACCTGGCGATTTCAGTTGCGCGAAGGCGTGCTGTTTTCGAACGGTGTGCCGTTTACATCCGACACCATCGTGCGGTCGGTTAAGCATATGCGGGAGTCGCCTCAGTCCAGCACCTGGACGATTAGCACCCGGCTTTATCAGATTGTCGAAGCCCGCGCGGTCGATGACTACACGGTCGAGATCGAGCTCAGCCAACGCGACGCTCTGTTCCCCCTGCACGCCGCGATCTGGCGCATTCCGGAGGCGGGGGCCTGGGAGACGACGCCGCGTTCGGAATATGAGTCCAATCCGGTCGGGACCGGTTCGTTCCAGATCGACCGCTGGACCGAGTCCCGCGCCGATTTCGTCGCGTTTGAGCAGGCCTGGCGTCCACCCAAGCTCGACAGTTTGTCGTTTGTCGAAGTGCCAGACCAGACCGCGCGCTTGCAGTCCATTCTGTCCGGCGTCGCGCAGTTCGTTGTCGGGCTCGGCCCGGACGATAAGCCGCTGATTGAATCCGTCGGCGGGCGTCTGGCGCTGCGTAACATGGCGACCGTCCAGTTCCTGCCGTTTCTGACCGTCAACGGCGGCCCAGTTGTGGATGCGCGCGTCCGGCTCGCCATTAACTACGGTGTCAACCGCCAGGCCATCAACGATGCGATGCTGCAGGGCGAGGCCGTGCCTGTTTCGCAGGTGGCTTATCCGGGCTCGTTTGGCTTTAACCCGGACTTGCCGCCTTATCCCTACGATCCCGACAAAGCCAAAGCGCTGCTGTCGCAGGCCGGCTACCCGAACGGCCTTCAGATCACAGCGACCGTGGCTTCGCGCGGTGCCAACGATCTTCTGTACTTCCAGCAGATCGCGCTCGATCTCGCCAAGGTCGGGATCGACCTGCAGCTCAAGACCAAACCGGCGTTTCAAAACACGCAGGATTTGTTCTTCGGTAAGACCGAAGGCGACATGCTCAGTCTGTTTGCGATTGGGCCGGATCCCCTCAATGCCTACCGTCACCGCGTGTGCCTCGGCATCCTCGCCGATCGCAGTCCATACCATTGTGATCCTGATCTGCTTCCGCTGTTACGGCAGGCCCTCGATCAGACGACGGCGGAAGCCGCGTTGCCGCTCTATCATGCTGTCGCCGCGCACGAGCGTGACGATCCGCCGGGACTCATATTGTGGCAGGGCGTCGACTTCGACGCGCTGGCGGACGGCCTTACCGGTTATGCGCCGGTGCAGGACGTGATGAACTTCTGGGACTTCGAATTCGCGGACTGAGTTTCAGCGGTCTTTCGGATCGAGGGCGTCGCGCAGTCCATCGCCGATGAAGTTGAAGCAGAACATCGTCACCGCCAGGAATATGGCCGGGATCAACAGCAGGTGAGGTGTGGATTCGACGCTGTTCGCCCCGCGCGAAATCAACACGCCCCAGCTGGTCAGCGGCTCTTTGACGCCGAGACCGAGGAAACTGAGGTAGCTCTCGACCAGGATGTTGGTCGGTACCAGCAGTGTGACGTACACGATCACCGGGCCGATGACGTTCGGCAGCACATGCCGGCCGATGATCGCCGCCGGACTTGCGCCGCAGGCGCGCGCCGCTTCAACGTATTCTTTCTGTTTCACGGACAACGTCTGCCCGCGCACGATGCGCGCCATGGTCAGCCACTCGACGCAGCCGATGGCAAGAAACACGAGATAGATGTTTCGTCCGAACACCGTCACCAGAATGATAATGAAAAACAGCAGCGGCAGGGCGTAGAGCACGTCGACAAAGCGCATCATGGCGTTATCCGTGCGTCCGCCCATATACCCTGCGGTCGCGCCGTAAGCGACGCCGATGGACAGCGCGACCAGCGTGGTCATGACGCCGATGGTTAGCGAGACCCGCGCGCCCATCCAGGTCAGGACGAACAAGTCCTTGCCGATGTCGTCGGTGCCGAACCAGTGCCCGTTTTCCAGCGACGGCGGCGCGGCGATGGCCATCCAATCCAGATCGTCGGCCGTGTAGGGACTCAAGGACGGCGCGAAGATCGCGCCCAAGGTAATGAGTCCCAAGACAATGACGCCGGCCATGGCCGCTTTGTTGGCGCGAAACCGGCGCGCGGCGTCTTCCCAAAGGGAGCGCCCTTTCAGCGCGGCTGCATCACTGAGCAGCGTTTCATGGGCTTCCCGCTGGGCCGCGAACAGTGCCATCACTGCACCTTCACTTTCGGATCAAGCAATCCGTATATGAGATCGACGATCAGGTTGAGCATGATAACGGCGACGGCGTAGACGATGACGATGCCAAGCACCAACGGGTAGTCGCGGTTGATGGCACCCTGAATAAAGAACCGTCCCATGCCCGGCAGCTGGAAGATCTGTTCTATGACCACCGAGCCTGTCACCACCGATGCTGCGGCCGGCCCGAGGTAACTGACAACGGGCAGAGCGGCGGCCCTTAGCGCGTGAGTCCACACGATGGTGCGCGTACCCACGCCTTTGGCCCGTGCGGTGCGGATGTAGTTCTGCCGGAGTGTTTCAATCATGGCGCCGCGGGTGAGCCGGGCCAGGATGGCGATCTGCGGCAGCGCCAGTGCGATCACCGGCAGGATGTACGGCGTTATCGGTGCCAGCGCCGGGACCGCCTCTGCTAGCGCACCGCGCGGTTCGAGTGTCGCGACCGGCAGGATTTTGAGGATCACGCCGAATAGCAGGCTCATCAGCGGCGCCATAACGAAGCTGGGGACCGCGATGCCGGTCATGGCGACGGACATGACAGCGTAATCTGTTGAGGAATTCTGACGCAGCGCCGCTAGGATGCCCAAAGTGCCGCCGATCAGCAGCGCCAAAATCATCGCGGCCAGTCCGAGCTTGAGGCTCACCGGCAAGCCGATGGTCAAAAGCTCCGTTACGGTCCGGTCGATATAGATGATCGATGGCCCGAAGTCGCCGCGTACAACCTTGCCCAAGTAGAGCCCGTACTGGATCGCCACCGGTTTATCCAGATCGTAGGCGGCCTGCAGGTTGGCGATGATTTCCGGTTCCAGCGACGCGTCGTCGTCGAACGGTCCACCCGGCGCCAAGTGCATCAGGAAGAACGATAGAGTGACGATCAGGAACAGGGTCGGCGCCGCAATCAGAAGGCGGCGCAGCGCATAAGACGTCATGGCATACCTAACTGTTGGGCGGCCGCCTTACTCCGCCGCCTCCCTGGCAATGCGCGGACGTTTCACCGGCACGGGTTCGAGCACCCAATTCTTGGGGTCAGCGCGCCGCACCGGCGACGGAATGACTTTGACCATGTCATCGCCTTCCGTCTGCGCTTTGAGATCGACCGCGCGCCCGGCGAGTTCCTGTTCCTTTACCCACTTGCGGAAGGTGATGCCGTGTTTGTCGTTTTCCAAAGCGAGCTCGTCGGACAGCGTCGGCGGCACCATTGCTGGCTGGATAAAGTCGATCACCCGCGCGTCCTCTTGGAACACCAGCAGGACGCGGCGGTGGGTGTCGGCGTCATACTGATCTTCGGTGAAGAAGTTGCGGCCGTGGCACCACCACACTTTGGTGCGATGTTCGTCAATCGGCGTGTAGCCGGAGACGATCATCTGCCACATCGGTGGCTTGAGATGCATCTCGATGCGGATGGAAGGTGCAGGCTTGAAAATACGCACCATGGTTTTGACGTCGGGCCGGTCGTCGTCGATTTTTTCCTTCCACACGCCGCGCTTGCCCACCGGCTTGGCGAAAGTGATGGACTCGATCTTGCTGTCGTCGATGTCCAAGTCGTAGTCATCGACGCCCGGGTTGCCCGGGTTGCCGAAGTCTGTGTGCACGAAAAACGCATGTGTATGGTCAACACCGTTCTCGATGGCGCGTACCCAGTTGCATTCAAAGGTGAACGTACCGCGCACGAATTTCCATTCGTCGCTTTTCCCTTGTTCCCAGGCCTCGTACTCAGGGAAGTAATCGGGCAGGGCCGGGCGCTCCGCTTCCGGCGCGTCGCCCAGGAACACCCACAGCCAACCGTATTTTTCGGCGCAGGGGTACGAATCCACGCGCGCGCGCTTGGGTATGTTCGCGTCCTCGCCCAGGGATGGGATGGCAACGCACTCCCCGGCGCCATTGAAGCGCCAGCCATGGTACGGACACTCCACCGCGTCCTCGACCACCTTGCCGCGGCACAGGGATCCGCCCCGGTGAATACAGATATCGCTGAGGCAATGCGCCTGGCCTTTTGAGTCGCGGAAGACGACCAAATCCTGGCCCAGCATATGCACGCCCGTCGGTTTTTCCGTGACATCGGCGGCGAGGGCGGCGACGTACCAGCAATTCAACAGCATGGCAGTTCTCCTTCAGACAGCCCGGGTTCAACCTTCCGGGCGGTTCACAGACATGTACCGAGCTAGATAGTTGTTGCGCGAATTCTCATTCCAGCCTTCGACATACGTCTTTACGAGCCGGCGGCTGACATAATGATAAACCGGCAGGATGGCGTAGTCTTCCATCAAGATGGCTTCGGCCTGGTGCATCAGCTCGTTGCGGCGGGCCTGATCCCCAATGGAATTTGCCTCGCGCATCAGAGCGTCGAACTGTTCGTTGTTGTAGCCGACGAAATTGCTGGGGTCGCCGGACCGCAATAGATTGAGGTATCCGGCGGCGTCACTGAAGGGCGAAAACCACGCCCACCGCATGATGTCGAAGTCCCGGGTGCGGGCCTTGCGGTTCAGGTTGCGGAATTCCGTGTCCATCAGCTGCGCGTCGACACCGATCGCACTCCACATGGATTTCATCGCCACCGCGATTTTGCGGTTTTCCTCCTGGGTGTCGTAGGCAAGTTCGAAGGTCAGCGGGTTGCTGCGGGAGTACCCGGCGTCCGCCATGAGGCGCTGCGCTTCCGCCATCCGTTCCGACATCGGCATATCGGCGATGGAAGCTCTTGCAACTTCGTACTCTTCAACAACCGGGGAGACGAAACTGTAGGCGGGAATGACCCCGGTATCGAGCAGCCGGTCGATCATGGCGTCCCGGTCGAACGCCAGCGCCAGCGCCTTGCGCACGCGGATGTCGTCGAACGGCGGCTTCTTGGTATTGATGAGAAAGTAGTAAATGCCGAGCGTCGGCGAGATGCGAAGTTCGTCGGCCAAGTTCTTTTCGATGAATTCCATCTGCTCCGGAGGGAAATTCAAAATCGCATCGAGTTCGCCGGCGCGGAAGCGGTTGAACACCGTGTTGAGGTTCTGGGTCGGATAGAAATTCACCGTATCGATTGCGACATTAGCGGCGTCGTAGAAATTCGGATTCTTTTTCAGGGTCAAGCGCGTGCCCGGTACCCATTCCTCGAGCGTGTAGGCGCCGTTGGAGACGATCTGTCCGGGGCGGGTCCAGTCGTCGCCAAGCTCTTCGACCTTGTGCCGCGGCGACGGCATGGCGGCGAAGCTGGCCACGGCTTGGTTCAACAGCGGGTTGGGGGAGCCGAGTTCGATCCGCACTGTCCGCGCATCCGGTGCGCTGACGCCCAGACTTTCCGGCGGTGCGTCGCCCGCAGTCACCGGACGGCCGTTCTTCACGGAGTAAAAGAACTGTGCATAGCGCGATGCTGTCTCCGGCAACATCAGCCGGCGCAGTGACCACACGACATCTTCGGATGTCAGTGGTGTGCCGTCGGACCACTTCAGGCCGTCTCGCAGGGTGTATTCATACACCAATCCGTCTTCCGACACGGCGTAACTCTCGGCGATGCCGTATGTCATTTTACCGTTGGCATCGGTCGTCATCAGCCCGACGAACATTTCGTTGAGGATCGGGACCGCCGTATTGCCCGTCGCCTTCTGTGGGTCAAGCGACGACGGGTCGCTGCCGCCGGAGCGGTTGAGCACCATCTCGGCGTGGGCCGGCGCGGAGGCCAGGACGAGAACGATGAGAAGAAAACGAAGCGCGAGGCGCATATGGGCAATCCTTTCGAGTTGAGCGTCTCAACTCACCAATAATGAATCCAGCGGGCCCGTTCGGCGAACTGTTTGCCGGCCGAGCGGCGGTCGGGCGGAAGGTCTCCCTCCAGATACATGCCTGGATCATAGCGCTCCCTGTACTGATCAAGGACCGGCCGGTAGAGCGTCATGTGTACATCGGGAATGCGGTGTTTCTCGCGGAACTCCTTGATCGGCACGATGGCGCGGCGCTGGGTTTCGAATGGGCCGGCAACGGCCAGCTCAACGCCGCGCGGCCCGAAGATGGCGGACCGTCCGGGGCCGCCGTAAGCGGTATCCTGGAAAAAGGACATGTTCTTTTTGCTGAGAGTCACGGAATTGTTGGTGATCATCGTGTACAGGCTGTTGTGATAGGACGTCAGCCGCATGTCTTCGTATTCGAAGCCCCCGGTGGCGACGCGGCAGATGATTTCTGCGCCTTTCAAGGCAAAACAGCGGAACAGCTCCGGTTCGAACTGCACCGCCGACATAGCGATGTTACCGATGTCAGTGCGTGCGACCGGAATGACGGCATCTTCGCCGTACATTTCAATAAAACGCGGATAGACGTCGTAGATGTTGGTCGTGAATTGCTCCGATCCTGGGAACATGCCGCGTACGTTGCGCTGCTTCCAATGCTTGGCGACGATGTTGCCGTCCGGGCCGATGAGCACCATGAGATGCAGAATGTGGCCCGGCCAGTTTTCCGGATCTTTGGCATAGGTACCGAACGCGATATAGCAGCCGTACTTCTTTGCTTTCTCCCCAATCGCCTCCGTTTCGGGACCGGGAATCTCACGGCACACGGCGTAATGCTGGTCGCGCGTCCAGGTGCTGAAACCAGTGAGCGGAAATTCGTGGAACAGCAAAAGGTCGCAGGGCCCGCCCCAGCCGTTAGCTGCGTCAATGCTGCCCAGCATGTAATCGAGGTTTTCTTTTAGCGCCGGTTCCGGATTATCGCCCGGTACGCCGTGCACTTCCGTCTGAACGACCGAGATGGTGATGCGGTCCTTGCGCAGGGGTACGGTCGGGTAGGTGCCGTCCTCGCGAACGCTGGTATCCACACCGTCAGTTTGATCGTTCATCGTTCATCTCCTCTCCCTGTCGCGCCGACTAGGCTACGAGGGGTAATTTTCAAGAGCAACCGGGACCCCGTGACAAAGGGTAACAGGGTCATCAGGCTAACGCGCCAGCGACAGATAGCGGGTCAGATTGGCGCTGCGCGGATTGTCAATCCAGCCCCGCACCACCGGGCTAACCAGGCGCCGCCCAGCGTGGAAATACAGAGGAATCGCAGGCTGATCGGCGTTAAGGATGGCCTCCGCCTGTGCCAGCAAAGCCTGCCGCTTGTCGGGGTCGCGGGTCGCATTGGCCTCACGCAGTTTCGCATCGAACGCGGGATTCGCGTAGCCGGTGACGTTGGCGCCGTTAGACGACTCCATAAGTCCGAGAAATGTCGCGGCGTCGTCAATCGGACCAAACCATGTCCACCGGATGACTTCGAAATTCCCCGTACGCCCATCCCGGTTCACATCCGCCGCGCCGGTGGTCTCGATATCCGGGTTCACGCCGATGGCTTTCCACATCGACGCCAGGGCGACAGAGATGCGCCGGTTCTATTCGATGGGATCGGATTTCAGAGAAAACGTCAGCGGCGTGTCGGGCCCGAACCCGGCGTCGCGCAAAAGCGCCCGTGCCTGCGCAATCCGCTGATTCAACGGGACCTCGGCGAAGTCCGCGGGCGTGCCGGAGTATCCGTCCGTGACCGGCGGCACCAAATTCGTCGCAGGCGCGGTTCCCGGTGGCAATAGCCGCGAAACGATAGCGTCTCGGTCGATGGCCATGGACAGCGCGCGGCGGACACGCACGTCATCGAACGGCGGGCGCTTCAGGTTGGGCGCAAGATAATACACACCGAGCGCCGGAGTGATGTGCAATACGTCCGGCATGGTCTCGCGGATACGGTCGATCTGATCTGCCGGGAAATTGAGGATCACGTCCAACTCGCCGGCGCGGAACCGGCTCAGGCTCGTGCCTTGATTTTCCGTCGGGTAGTAGACCACTTCGTCGATCGCAACGTTGTCCGCATCAAAAAACAAATCGTTCTTAGCGGCACGTATCAAGGTCGCGGGCACGTGCTCGGTGAGCACGTAAGCGCCGTTCGACACCATCTTGCCCGGCCGGGTCCAGCCGCGCCCCTCGGTTTCGATCACATGACGGGGTACCGGTGATGCCGCGTTGGCCGCCATCAACTGCGGCAAATAGGCCGTCGGCTGCGCCAATGTGACCTGCAGCGTCCGCGCGTCTATGGCTAATACGCCCAACGCCTCTGGCGGAGCCTCGCCGCGATTGACCTGCTGGGCGTTCAAGATCGGATACAGCTGAGAGGCAAACCGCGCAGCTGTTTGCGGCGCCAGTAACCGGCGGAAGGAATAGACAAAATCTTCTGCGGTCAGCGGTGACCCGTCGGACCACACCGCGCCGTCACGCAGGTTGAAAGTGTAGACCAGACCGTCGTCGCTGACCGTGTAAGACTTAGCGACGCCGGGAACGACTTTCCCCGCTGCGTCGAGCGTCATCAGACCCGTGAAAATGTCGTAGAGGATGATCGCCGCGCTGTTGCCGACCGCGAGATGCGGATCGAGCGAACGCGGTTCCGTGTTGGTGCCACGATGCAGCGACCCAGCGTCGGCGTCCGCAATCACCAGCGCGCCGAACGCCACAATAGCCACAAACGATCTCGGGAAATTCATCATATATCTATGATGTTTCGAATGGGGCTTGGTTCGCAAGGGGGTATCGCCCATGCTGCCGTCGTTTCGAGACTTGGGGAGGCCATCATGAACCGACGCGAACTTCTGACCGGCACCGTCGCCGCCACATTCGCTGCCAACGCGGGCGGTCGCTCGGCCGCGGCGGCAAACGCCAAGACCTATATGCTCGTCCATGGCGCATGGCATGGCGGCTGGTGCTGGAAGTATGTGCGCGAACCGCTCGCCGCCGCTGGACATCATGTTTTCACGCCGTCGCTAACCGGTTTGGGTGACCGTGTTCATCTGCGTAATCCCGGTGTCAATCTGTCGACCCATGTCACTGATATCGTCAATCTGTTCGTATTTGAAGATTTGCAGGACGTCGTGCTGGTTGGCCACTCCTACGCGGGCCATGTCGTCAGCTGGGTCGCGGACAAGGTCAAGGACCGCATCTCTCATGTTGTTTATCTAGATGCCGTGCTGCCGACCGACGGCAAACCGTTCCTTGCGCCCGGCGTGGGAGAGGAGCGCATGAAGGTCGCCAAAGACGGCTACCTTATGGATGTGTCGACGCTCGCGTTTCTCGGCATTCCGGAGGATCATCCATTGGCCGGATGGGTGATGGACAATCTTGTCGAACACCCCCTGCCGACGCTGATGGAAACCGTGGTCTATGAGAACGGCGGGCCTGCGGGACTGCCCAAGACATACGTCCGCTGCCTGCAAAGTGCGCGCATGGCCGGTGGGCAGGCAGATCCGGTCGCAGAAATGACGGCTAACGATCCTGAGTGGACCTACATCACGCTTGATACCGGCCACGACCTCATGGTCACGGCGCCAGACGAAACGGTCGGAATTTTGTCAGGGATCGGCTGAGGGGTCACACCTTCAGCGGGAGCATGGTCTCGCCGAGCAGGCGGCCGAAGGTCAGGGCCGGCGTGACCATCATGCCGCCGACGGCCGATTTGCCCATCAACTGGCCCGATCCGAGAATTTCCCCGGCGGCGTATAGGCCGGCGATGGCGCGGCCGTCCTCTCGAATCACCTGTAACGTGTCGTTTACGGCGATGCCGACGGTCGACGTGATGGAAAATCCCTGCTGGCGAATGGCATAGAACGGCGCTTGTGCGATCGGCAGCGGCATGTGCGTGCGGCCGAAATCCGTGTCCTGTCCCGTGGACTGCGCTTTGTTGTAGCGCTCCACCGTGTCTGTCAGGCCGGCGGCATCGACACCGCTTTTGCGGGCGAGGTCTTCCAGAGTGCCGGCTTTGAAGAACATCGGGTGATCCTCGAAGGCCTGGGAGAAGTCCTCTTTGGTCCAGCCATCGATGCCGATCGGCGCTGTATCGAAAATCGCCTGATCGAATACCAGCCAGGTGCGCATGTCCGGCTGCTCGACGAGGGCATGTTCCCGCTCATCGACACTGGGATTGTCTTCGGCGACGTACCGTCTGCCGTGGGCGTTGACCTGGATTTCCCAAGGTTGACGCCGTTCAGGATAGGTCACGAAGCGGGTATCCGGCGCGGCAGGCTCTTCGGCGCTCGCCATGATGCGCGGCGAGCCGCAGATGTAGTTTTCTTTGCCGCGGGTGTAGCCGCCCGCCGCTAAGGCCATCAGGTGTCCATCACCGACGCAGTAGGGGTATGACGCGCGACCGTATTGTTTGTACCCGCTCAGTTCGTAAAACAACTGCGGGTTCGAGGCGTAACCGCCGCTCGCCAGTAAGACAGTCTGACCAAAAGCGTCGGTCACCTCGCCGCTGTCGTTTTCGGCGCGCACTCCGGTCACCATGCCGCCGTCCATCAGCAGTTCACGCGCGCGCGTCCCGCGCCAGATGGTCAGGCGCCCGGCCTGTTCTTCCGCCAAGGCCAATGGTTCGATGGCGTCCAGAATGGAAATGCCGCCCTCCGGACCCCAGGCGTAACGCTTTTCACTGTAAGGTTCGTGCGCAAGACCGAGCAGGGGGTGCTCCGGTGGCGGAGTCAGCCCATTGTCCATCAGCCAATCGAAAGTGTCAGCCGCGTTCTCGACAGCAAGACGCACGATTGCCGGGTCGGCGGTGTTGCGGCTGATGCGCATGACATCGTCGAAGTGCAGTTGCGGTGTATCAATGATGCCTTTTTGCTTTTGCAGACGCGTGCCCGCTGCACTCATTTGTCCGGTCGACAGGAACAGCGTGCCGCCGATTTGCAGAGAGGCTTCTATTACGAGAACGCGCGCACCACGGCGGGCGGCGAAAATGGCCGCCGGCAATCCGGCCGTGCCGCCGCCGACGATGATGAGATCCCAGGCATCTGCCGCCCTGACGCTATGGCGGCCACCCGGCGCGACCGCCAAGCCGACCGTGGCGGAAGACGCCCCAATGAGAATTTGGCGGCGCGAGAGGTCTCCCGATAGCGACCATCTTTCCATCAGCGTGCGGTTGCGGTTCATGAGTGGTCCTTTGGGTTTATTTACGCTGCGGCGAAGTCGTCGGCGAGTTTCTCAGGGTCTTCGTTCAAGCTCTCGTTCTCAAGCGCTTCCAGCTCCTGGTGGACGATGCGCAAGATGCGGTTGATGTAATCCGCATGCCACTGCTGACGTTCGCGCGAGGCATCGTCGTCGGGGCGGTACGCGTCGATATTTGCTTTGGTCACCGGTGTTCCAGCTTCCAACAGGCGTTCAACGGTGTCGAGGCGTTCCCGGGTGACGGCCAATTCCGTCGCGACGGCCATGGTGATCGACAGCACCCGCTCTACTGCCGGATCATCGAAGAAATAAGGGCGTTTACCTTTGGCTTTGGCGTTGGCCAGTTTGTTGACGTCGATGTCGGTCATAATGCGTTCCTACGTTCTCGAAAGCGTTGCTATTTCCAAGCGCCGAACAGATACCAGCGCTCGCCCTTATAGGCATTGTGTTTGGCGTCCCCACCGTCTTTCAGTTCCGGCTTGTGACGTGACAGCGTGCTTGACCACGGCTGGAACCGACCCTGCTCAATATCGGCTTCCGTGCCACCATCGAGCATTTTATCCCGGTCGAACCCGGCGTCGGCCATAATATCGAACACGTCCATGATATGAAGTTTCGACCAGAACGGCTCATTGTTGTA
Organism: Rhodospirillaceae bacterium; assembly: GCA_038148375.1. GTDB lineage: Bacteria > Pseudomonadota > Alphaproteobacteria > Rhodospirillales > Rhodospirillaceae > CAWUEX02. Next base: position 208,538 of record JAYQVH010000002.1, read on the forward strand.
CCAGGCATCCCAGTCGCGCGTGAACTGATCGAACAGCGGCGTGTCCGGCGTGAAATTCGGCTGCTCGACGTTGAGGTACAGGCCGCCCGGCGCCATCAAACCAAAAATCTTCTTGGTCATGCTGTGGATCGCGGCGGTCGACGTCTCGTGCCAGAACATCGTTGTTTGAATCCAGTCGAAGGATTCCGGTTCGAACTCCATCGACTCGCCATCGGCATGAATGAACCTGACGTTGGTGTAGCCCATCGCCTGTGCGCGGGCGTGACCCCAGCGCACCATCGGCGCGCCGGCATCGACCGCGATGACCTCTGCATCCGGAAAGGCCGCGGCGAGGGGGAGCGTGTTGACGCCGATCCCGGCACCCAGATCGAGTATGCGTTTGGGTGCGAAGTCCGGCGCCAGGTCACGTACAAAGTTGACGATTGCGCGGCCGCCGCCGTCGCCGTGCGACGACATTGACCCGGCTGTCGTGACGAACAGGCCGGCTTCGTAGTTTGCGCCCGCCAGCACGTCGTCGGCCGTCACCTCGGTGTAATAGCTGCCCGGCATGCAATGATTGTCGACGGCAGCGAGATAACGCGGCACATGCGCCGCGGGATCGATGGACAGCGTGTTTTTGCCGTCGTTGTAGGTCCGCGCCTTATTGATCAAATTGGGAAGCTGCCGCAGCACGACGCTTCGCCCTGCCTGCTGGCGCTGCTCCATTGTGTTGCGCCGCAGGGCAGCCCAGTTTTGATAGTAGGGGTCAAGCCGCATGGCGTCGCGCACCTGTTGGCGTGTTGCCAGGTCTTTTCCCGTCTGTTTTTTGAACTCCGGCGCGACCCGCTTTTCGAAGGCCGTTCTGTTTCCTGGCGAGATTTTCTGTCCCAGGTGAACATTCAGATTGGTGAGGAAGTTGAACCGCGCCGTCTCGTCGTGGTTGACCTCGGGCGACAGCGGATGACGGCCGGTGCGGTCGTATGTCGGGGGCAGGGTGGCGGCCATGAGATGATCTCCGGCAAGCGGATAAAGCACTGTGTCCCGTCAATCTAACGGCCCGCTTGCGTGAGTCAAAGGCGCGGCGCGGTATTGCCGCTTGTCCCGGCGTGCGGTCAAACACCCCGCCGCGGCCGAAAAAGGGTTGCCGCCCCCCGCAGGTTTGGGGTACCAGCCCCCATCCATTCGTTAAAACGACAGAGACAGACCGGAGTCGCCGTCCTATGCCTACCCTTAACGTGACCAATCGCGCGGGTGAACAGCACCAGATCGATGGAAAAGCGGGTGCGACCCTCATGGAAGTCCTGCGCGACAATGATATGGACGTCGAGGCGATCTGCGGCGGCTGCTGTTCCTGTGCGACGTGCCACGTATTCATCGAGGGCGACTGGGCTGCCAAACTGCCGGCCCGTTCCGAAGATGAGCAGGAGCTGGTCGAAGAGACGGAGAGCTATCAAGCCGACACTTCCCGGCTGAGCTGTCAGATAACATTGACTGACGACATGGAAGGCATGGCCGTTACGGTCGCACCGGAAGAATAAGCGGTCTCACCGCTCGCTCAGGTGCCCGGGTCGATCGCCGTATAGGCGTGGCCGATCGTGGCGTCATTATCCAGACACTGAACCGTCAATCGGGCGACATCGCCGCGTCGGATCATGCCCGATGCCAAAAAATCCTCGGTCAGAATCGCGGTACCGGTCGCCGGCTCCGACGATAATCCGCCGGGCCGAACGATTGTCCAGTCGAGGCCGCTATCTTTCAAATGATCCTCGCCCATGGTTTTGAGTTCGCAAACTTTGCCAAGGAACTGCACGGCCCGTTCCGACAACGCCGGCCGGCTGTCGCCACAGCCAAACGCTGTGATCAGGATGAAGCGGTTGAGCCCGGCCTCGACGGCAGCGTCGATGGCGTTGCGCACTCCCTCGTAGTCGACTTTGCGCTCCGCGCCCGCCGTATTGCCCAACGAGCAAATCGCAGCGGTGCAGTCGGCGTTCTTGACCGCGATGGTCAGACCTTCCGGATCGAACGCATCGCCGATGACGATCCGCGCACCGGTTTGCTCCAGCGCTGCGGTATCTGACGTCTCGCGGGCAATGCCGACGACCGCATCGCCGCGCTGACCGAGCAGGCGGGCGATCTCGAGCCCCGTTCTGCGGGTGCCGCCGAAAATCAATATGCGCTTCTGCGGCATAGCGGAAGGATCAGTCCGTGTGAGACCAGCGGAATCCGCCAACCTCACTCGGCTCACGGACCAAGTGGATGCGGTGCTGGTAGAAGTCGGCCAGATAGACCGCATCGTGCCGCTCGACGGGGCGGTATGTGTTGTCGAAGACGATCAGCCGAAGGCGGACAAGGGGTGTGCCGACAGCGCATCCTAATGCGGTGGCATCCTGCATGTCGGCAAGGGTTGCGCCGATCAGTTGGTCGGCGCTGAGGACGCTGATGCCTTTGTTCTCAAGGATGCTCAGGATAGACAGCGATTCAACGTCGCCCTGATTTAGATCGACATTGAGGTCGGCTGGGAAATACGTTCGCGAGCGTCCGATCACCTTGCCTTGCAGCACACGTACCAGTGACAGGCATGTTACTTTCGCGCCCGCATCGAGTTGCAAGTCGGTGCGTGTTTCCGCATCTGCATCCTCGGTTGTGATTCGAATGTTGACCGGCTGGGAGCGTTGGGCCAAAGAGTCGAGCCGCTTGAGCACCTGACCCATGTCGCCGGTCAGCGGGGGGATCGCGTCGTTGCCGGTGACGAATGTTCCACGGCCTTGTTCGCGCCGGATCAATTTGTCGGACACGAGTAGATCGACGGCTTTGCGGACGGTGATTCGCGAGACGCCGAATGTTTCACATAAATCGGATTCGGTGGGGAGCTGCGACCCGGCTCTGTAATTGCCGTTGTGAATCCAGTCCCGCAACGTCAGGTACACTTGATAGTACCGAGGCAACTTGCGGCTTTCGCCGATAAAGTCGTCCGAGGGAGAAGTTTCGACCACCGGTGTCTCCAACTTGGTCACAGACACAAGATTAAGGCACTTCCAACAGAATTACACCCCGCCGGCCGCGCGGCAGAAAAGCCTATGACCTCAAGGCGGACGGTGCAAAAGCACCATTCACGATGGTGTTAATCACAGCTTTCAAATAGGCTGTCCAAGATATCACGAGGTGTCTTGGGGCCGCCAAGGCGTTTGAGCGCCAGCCGCTCCCGGATCGGGCGTAACGCATTGGCCCACAAGCGGCGGTATGGACGTGGCGACAGGTGATCATGCAGCGCCGAAGAATTACGGAGAGTCCGCTCAATCTTCTCGGCGGTGCCGGGTTTTATCAGCGGCACGGCACTGGGCCCCGCTTTCAAGACGGCGTTGAGGTGTCCGGTGTGGGGCTGCACCGCAAGGTCGGAAACAGACAGACCTGCCTGTGCCGCGGCGTGGGTCAGGCCGTCAGCTGAAAAGGTGTGCAGGTGCGCGAAGTGAAACTGCCGCTGAGGCGCATGGTAGTTCGCGCCAACGTTTGGCACCTCGACGATTATCACGCCGGTGGGCCTGAGCCCACGGCCAAGACGTTTGAGCGTTTCCACAGGGTTTGAAAGATGCTCAAGAACGTGGTGCAGGGTGATTGCGTCCCAGGCGCCCGCGTCGGGAAAATTCTGCTCAATGGTGCCAACCGCGATGTCGATACCGTATGACGTGCGCGCGTGCTCGGCGTAGCCGAGGTTTGGCTCCAGTCCCGTCGCGGCATAGCCCTCACGTGTGAGCAAATAAACGAATTCTCCGCCACCGGCGCCGATGTCGAGCACCGACGCGCCGTCGCGGACATGCGGTGCGAGGCGTTCCAGCCGCTCGAGTGCGCGCAGGCCGGCCCGGTAGACATGCTTATTCTTCGGTGCGGTGACCTTCTTATAGGACGCTCTGTAGGAGCGCGCGTAATACGCGTCGAGTTCATCCTGCGTCGGCTGCGGATTGGTGAACACATGGCCGCAGTCGCGGCACAGGGCTGTTGTCAACGCGCCGCCGTTCCGGTCTCTTTCGCTCACGGTGGTCAGGTCTGTGGCGGAGCACAGCGGGCAAGGGATGACGCGTCCTGCAAACTGCGGCGTACTCACCGCTCGCCCTCGTTTTTCGGCCACCGATTGTGTTGCCACAGCCACTGACCGGGCGTTTCCCCGATCCACCGCTCGAACGTTTGGTTAATGCGTGTCAGGATGGAGCGAATGTCGGCCTCTGTATCGCCGGTCTCCTCGGGCGCCCATGGCTTTTCAAATGTTACGCGGAAGCGGCACCCTGCAATGCGTTCGGTCCGCCCGGGAACGATGACGCAGTTGTGGCGCAATGCCAGCCGCGCAATGGCATCCCCTGTCATGGCGTCGCGTCCGAAGAACGGAATTGCGACACCCGTGTTCATTTTCTGATCCGCGGCGATTTCGACAATGCGGCCGTCTTTAAGGTAGCGAAGAATGTCACGTGCGCCGCTCGCTCCCTTGGGCACAAGATCGGTGCTGGCGTGTCCGCGTGCCCTATTCAGTAGACCTGCAATCAGCGGATTGTTGGGTGCGCGGTAAATCAGCACGGGGGGAGTCGCGATCCACGCCACTGCGAGGGCGGTTATTTCCCAGTTTCCGATATGAGCGGAGAACATGAATGCGGGTTTGCCTTCTGCGGCAAGAGCCTGAATGTGCTCTGCGCCGACAATTTCGACCCGGGTGTTATGGTCCGCCGACAACCGTGTCAGAATGGCGTATTCGGTCATGACCCGGCCGAAGTTGTTCCACGACTCAGATAGAACCCGGCGCCGGTCCCGTTCCGTCAATGACGGCAGGGCGCGGACAAGATTGCGCTGTGCCGTCGCATGCGCACGGGTCAGCGGGCCGAAGGTTTGTGCCAGAACCCCGCCAATCGCGGACGCGGCGTCTATCGGCATCACGCGAAAAAGCCCAAAAGCCAGATAAGCGGCCACGGCTTCCAGGATGTGGCGAACACGTTTCACAACAGAGAGATACCCTTAAACGCTGTTTGCGGCCACCGGGCCGCGGGCCAGTCTATTACGCGAGCGCTGCTATGGGGTACAGTGCTGTCTCGTCCTTCCGTTCAGCCGCGTACCAGGCCATATCCACTTATGCGTCTCCTTCACATTATTGCCGGTGGCCGGGTCGGCGGCGCGGAGCGCTTCTTCGATGATCTCGTGGCCGCGCTCGCTGTGCGCGGCGTCAATCAGCATGCAGTGACCCGCGATTATGCCGATCGCCGCGCGCACCTCGAAGCGCACGGCTGTGCCGTGACCCTGGCGCGCCTCGGTGGACCGCTGGACCTCGTGTCCGGCGCCAAGGCGCGCCGTGCCGCAAAAACCTGTGCGCCCGATGCCGTTTTGGCGTGGATGAGCAGGGGGGCAAGATTTGCACCGACAGGCAACTGGCCGGTCGTCGGCCGTCTCGGCGGCTACTACGATCTCAAATATTTCCGCCGCTGCGACCATCTCATCTGCAATACGCCCGGCCTCGTGCGCCATTGCACGGACTCGGGATGGCCAGCTGATCGCGTCACTTACATTCCAAACTTCTCGCCGGTGTCTTCAGACGCGCCGGTCCAGCGCGAAACACTTGATACGCCTACGGGCGCAACCGTGCTGCTGGTTTTGGCGCGGCTCGTGCACAGCAAGGGCATAGACATCGCCATCGAAGCGCTTCGCCGCTTGCCGTCGTCAGTCCACTTGTGGATCGCGGGCGACGGGCCGGAGGGTCAGGTCTTGCGCGCACAAGCGGCCAGTCAGGGCGTTGCAGAGCGTGTGAAGTTTCTCGGGTGGCGGCAGGATCGCGACGCTCTCATTAAGTCCGCAGATGTATGCTTGGTATGTTCCCGCGAAGAACCGTTCGGCAACGTGATCGTCAATGCCTGGACCAATAAGAAACCGGTGGTTGCGGCAGCAAGCAGCGGCCCGGCCTTCCTGATTCAAGATCGCGAAAACGGCGTCCTTGTGGAACCGGACTCGGCAGACGCTCTCGCGGAGGCCATATCGGCACTCATCGACGATCCGGATTCGGCACAAACACTTGCGCAGTCGGGCTATGAAAAATCCCGCGGTGAGTTTTCAGAGGACACCGTCGTGGCATCTTATCTCGCATTGATTGAGCGAATGGCGGCAGATTGATTTACCTGCCAATCCTATCAGGGCATAGTTGCCGCCATGTCTGAAGAAGCCCCGCTTCATACCGATGCCGCGCTGGAAGAAGGCGAAGTCGCGGATCACCTACGGCTGATCGCCGCGATGACGCGCGAGTTTACCGCGACGCGTGACGCCGACGTCATGGCGCAGACCGGCCTGGCGAGTATTACCAGATATGTCGGCGCTGAGGCGTCGTCTCTTTTCTTGGTAGACGACGCCGGCAAGGAGCTCGTGTGTACGGCGTGCTATGGGCCGGTCGATATCACCGGTCTGCGCATTCCATCCGACGCTGGGATTGTCGGCCGGTCATACAAAGAGCGGTCCGGACAGATGGTCCGCGACGTCACCAAAGACGCCGACTTCGGCGCCATGGTCGATGAACAGACCGGGTTCACCACCAAATCGATTCTCTGCGCCCCGCTTGCGCTGAGCGACGACTGTCTCGGCTGTATCGAGATTATCAATAAGAACAGCGGTGACGGATTGTTCGACGCGAACGACTTAACACTGCTGGAAACGATGGCAGGTGCGGCGGCGCTGGCGATTCACAACTTCCGTCTCACTCAGCAAGTCGTCACCCAGGAGCGCGAACGCCACGAACTCGAACTTGCCGCGCAGATTCAGCGGCAGTTGCTGCCGCCGGCGGAGGGGTCGGACTTTCCGGTTCATGGAATCAACATGGCGGCGCGCAGCGTCTCTGGAGACTTCTACGACATTCTTCCTCTGTCCGATGGCCGTATCTGGTTCAACGTAGGCGATGTTTCGGGCAAGGGCATGAATGCGGCCCTGTTGATGGCCAAGACATCCAGCTTGTTCCGCTGTCTGGCCAAGGGAACGGACAATCCGGGTCGGCTCTTTGACGCGATCAACAGCGAGTTGTGCGAGACCGGCACCCACGGGCTGTTCGTCACCATGGCGGGAGGGCTTTACGATCCGAAGACCGGCAAGGTGATCATGGCCAACGCCGGTCACGAGCCGCCGTTGCTGCTCGACGGCATGGGCGACCGGTTTTCGTCGTTTGAGGCCGAGGCGCCGCCGCTTGGAATCATGCACGGGATCGCCGGGCCGGAGGGCTATCCGTCCCATGAGATCGATCTCGGCGGCGGCAATCTATATATTTTTACCGACGGCTTAACCGAGGCGACGACGTTCGGTGGCGGCATGCTCGGAATTGACGGTGCACGGGCGCTGATTCGACAGCACGCCGAAGAAAGCGCCGACCTGCAACTGCATTCCATTACCGGCGCGGTACGTCTACCCGGCCAGTCGTTGCGCGACGACCTGACGATGGTCGTGATCGTCGACAACCAAACTGCGGCGGACGCCGCTGCGGCCCACGACGAAGAAAACGAGGACGCGGTTTCCGGTCAAATCCTGCGGCTGCGCGTGCCCGCCAAGGCGGACCGGCTCAAGATCATCCGTATGGGCACGGAAAACGCCTCCGCATTTTGCGGAGCCGACGAGACCTGGACCTTGGATCTGGTGATGGCAGTGGACGAGGCGTGCCAGAACATCATTCGCCATGCCTACGCCGATTGGGACGAACCTGGAGACATCGTGATCGATTTCATCCGGGATGGGGATAAACTGGTTGTTCACCTGATGGACTTCGCCGAGCCGGTCGATCAGTCCAAAATCAAGTCACGCGATCTGGACGAAATACGTCCGGGCGGGCTTGGCGTCCACCTTATTAAATCCGTTACAGACGAGGCCATTTTCGTTGAGCCTCCCGAGGGCGTGGGCAATTTATTTAAATTGACCAAGCGCCTATAGATCACGATAAACTCAGGCCCGACGCGAGGGGACGCATGGCGTTAGAAATTACCGAACAAGACGGTGCGACAATCGTCGCTCTGACGGGGGATGTCGATTTGCAGACATCGCCGACCGTCCGCCAAGGCCTGTTGGAGTGCCTGGAGTCTCATGACCGGGTGGTGGTTGACATGTCTCAAGTCAACTACATCGATTCATCAGGTGTCGCCAGCCTCGTTGAGGCGTTTCAAGTTTCGCGCAAGAAGGGCACATTTTTTGCCTTAGCCCATGTTAGCGCGGCAGCGATGCGGGTGCTCAGTCTGGCTCGGTTAGACAAGGTGTTCTCGATCCACGAGAGCATTGAGGACGCCATCGCCAAGAGCGCATAGCCCGGTGACGGACCGGGTCGCCCATAATCTGGAGCGGATTGGCCGGGCGGCCGTGGCCGGCGTGTCCGAAGTCGGCTTTGGCGCGATCCTTTTTGCTCAAAGCGTGTTCTGGACGATCCTCGGCCATAAACGGGCGCAACCTGTCCGGCTGTCGATGATTTTCGAGCGATGCATGGAAGTGGGCATCGCCGCCATCCCCATCGTCACCATGATGTCCATCACCATCGGTATGATGCTGGCCATTCAGGGCATTTACACACTATCGACATTTGGCGCGGAACAGCAGGTCACGATCGGTGTCGGCTTTTCCGTGGTTCGTGAATTCGGTCCGCTGATTACCGGAATTCTCGTTGCCGGCCGGACCGGTTCATCCTTGGCGGCGCGGATCGGCACGATGCGCATCAATCAGGAAGTCGACGCTCTCGAAGTGATGGGGGTGAACCCGGTGCGCTTCATTGTGACTCCGGCGTTGATCGCAATGCTGGTGATGGTGCCCGTGCTGACATTCTGGTCCGATCTGGTGATGCTCGCCGGTGCGGGCTGGTACATCTCCGTCGAGCTCGGCATCAGTATGGCGGCCTACGTCGATGCGCTTCAGGACATCATCACCGTCGATGACGTCATGCACGGTCTTGGAAAGAGCGTGCTCTTTGGCGTCCTCATCACCTTGGTCGGCGTGATCAACGGTGCGCTGGTGGAAGGCGGCGCCGAAGGGGTTGGCCGCATGACCACCCGTTCGGTTGTGCTTGCGATCAGCGCCATCATCGTGACCGACATGATCTTCGCATTCATTACGACACGCTGACATGGCCGAAGCTCAAGTCATAACGCCCGACGAGGCTCCGCACCGGGAATTGGTCATCGAAGTGCGCGACCTGGTGACGCACTACGGCCCGCGCGAAATTCTTCACTCCGTCAGTCTCGACGTGTACGCCGGAGAGATTCTGGTGATCATGGGCGGCTCCGGGTCCGGCAAGACAACAATGTTGAATACCCTGCTTGGGCTGGTGCGTCCGACCTCCGGTTACGTCCGTTTGCTCGGTGAGGATCTCAACGCCATCGACGACGTCGCCCGTACGAAGCTGCGCCAGAAAATGGGTGTCGCGTTCCAAGGTGGCGCGTTGTTCACGTCGATGAATGTCATTCAGAACATCATGCTGCCGCTACGGGAGCATACGTCGCTTGATGAGACGACCATGCAGATCATGGCGCGCCTGAAGATGGAGGTCGTTAGCCTGTCCGGGTTCGATAATTTGATGCCGGCGGAGTTGTCGGGTGGGATGATTAAGCGCGCTGCATTCGCCCGCGCTGTTGTCATGGATCCGCGTATCTTGTTCTGCGACGAGCCCTCGGCGGGCCTCGATCCAGTCGTGGCGTCCGCCATCGACGATCTGATCCTCGATTTGCGCGACGCCATGGGCATGTCGATTGTCGTGGTGACCCATGAGCTGGAAAGCGCGTTTAAGATCGCGGATCGCATTTGTGTGCTGGATAAGGGTAATATCCTCATGGCCGGTACTGTCGAGGAAGTTAAGGCAAGCTCAAACGAGCGGATTCAAAACCTTCTCAATCGCCGCACAGAAGAAGAAGTCTTGGATCCGGATGAATATCTGCGCCGTCTTACGGCGGTAAGGGACTGAACACAGAATAGGGGCGCGGACGGCACGAAGTCGTCCCGGACATGTCATGAAAGACAGTCGAATCAATTATGTCGTCGTCGGCGCATTTGTCTCTGCGATGCTGGTCGTGTTTATCATCGTGATTAGCATGTTGGCCGGCAGCACGGGATCGACCGACAGGTATTACACCGTCTACAACAATGTCGGCGGCCTCAAGTTTGGCACACAGGTGCTGTACGAGGGATATCAGATCGGTCAAGTCGACAGCGTCGAACCGATGTTCGATGACGGCAAGGTGCAATTCCGCGTCAACATCGATGTCCAGGAAGGTTGGGTCATTCCGGAAGACAGTGTCGCCCGGGCGACTGTGTCCGGTTTGCTGTCGGCCATGACCATCGACATTGCCGGCGGAGACAGTCCCACGGCACTCCAGCCAGGAGCAAAGATCGAAGGCGTCGCCCCAAGCAACTTCTTCGCCGCGCTGTCGGAAATCGGCGCTGAATTCGGCGATCTGAGCCAGAACTCCCTGAAGCCGCTTTTGGCCAACCTCAATGGTTATGTTACGCAGATCGGCGACGCCGCGGTGGAAAACACCGGTCCCATGCTCGCTAATCTGAAAACCATTTCCGAGGATCTCAATGCGCAGGTGCCGAAAATCTCGGCCAGCCTGACCCGCACGGCGGATCTGATTGAAACCGATGTGTTCGGCGACAAGAACCGCAAGAATTTGGAAGGCGTGCTTGCCAATTTTGAGTCGGCGTCGTCGGATATGGCCGGACTGGCGGAAGAGTTGAATGAAACGCGCACGCTCATTCATGAAGCAGTTGAAGAAATGCACGGTGTCGTTGCCCACAATTCGACCGATGTGAACGACGCGATACGCGACCTGCGTTACACCCTGGCGACGATCGCACGGACAGTGGATGACATCACCGGCAATCTCGAAGCCACAAGCAGAAACTTTGCCGAGTTCAGCCGGTCCATCCGGCAAAACCCGGGCTTGTTGCTGGGCGGTTCACCGCAAAAAGACGAAGCCGCGGGCAACAGCGCGCGCTGACGGAGGTTTAACCGATGCACTTACCGATTAACCGGTCGCTGGTTCGCGCGGCTATTGTTGGCGCCGGACTGCTCGCCGTCGCAGCCTGCTCGTCTCCGCCGGTACCGACCGATACATTTTACAATCTGACGATCAGTGCCCCATCCACCAGCGCTGGTGGATCGATCGACGGCATTGCCGAAGTGCCGCCGTTCCGTGCCGAAGGGGTCATCAATGAACGCCCCATCGTCTACCGCGAGTCCGCTAACACGCAGAAGCAATACACGTATCATTACTGGTCAGAGCCGCCCGCGATCATGCTTCAGAGGGGGCTGGTCGATTCGTTACGCTCGGCTGCTCTGTTTGACCAGGTCACGTCGCCGGAAGTACGCGCCAACCGCGACTACGAGGTCGTCGGGACCCTCAGGCGGCTCGAGCATGTCGTCGGCAGCTGGCCCGGCAAAGTGGTGGTGGAGTTCGAACTGGGACTGCGCCGGATTCGCGGGAATGATGCCCTATTCGTGAAGACCTACACCGCCGAACGCAACGCCGGGCGCGGTGTCGCCAGCGCAGTCTCTGCCCTCAGCGATGCGATCAGCGATCTCTTTGCTGAAGCCGCACGGGACATGGCGACCCTGGGCAACTAACCGCGGCAAAATGCAGTCCGCCAGACTGTTGTTCCTGTGTCCCGGCGCGGCTAGTATCCGCGCCCTCGCGGCCCAAAGAGCCCGAACCAGGAGAATTCCGTGATCTTTAAGTCCACCCGTGGTCAGGCGCCGGAGCTCGGCTTCGATGACGTCCTCTTGACCGGCCTGGCTCAGGACGGCGGGCTTTATGTGCCCGATGCCTGGCCGAAGCGCTCGGCCGACGACTGGCGCGCTCTACGTGGTGCCGGATATGCGGACCTTGCGGCTGCGATAACCAGGCCTTTCATCGCCGGCTCGGTCCTGGAGGCCGGTTACGACGATCTTATGGAAGCGGCCTATTCGACCTTCGATCATCCGGCCGTCGCGCCAATGGTCCAGCTCGACACCAATACCTGGATGATGGAGCTGTTTCACGGGCCGACCTTAGCGTTCAAGGATTATGCGCTGCAGGTCGTCGGTCACATGTTTGATCGTGTCCTTGCCGCGCGCGGCGAGCGCATCACCATCGTTGGAGCCACGTCCGGCGACACCGGATCCGCCGCCATTGCCGCGTGTGCGGATCGTGACGCCATCGATATCATTATTCTGCACCCCAAGGGACGCGTCTCGGACGTCCAGCGTCGGCAAATGACAACGGTGGGCGCGGCAAATGTCCACAACGTTGCCGTCGAAGGCACGTTTGACGATTGTCAGGCCCTGGTCAAAGCCATGTTCAATGACCAGAGTTTCCGTGGCGATCTAAAGTTATCCGCGGTCAATTCGATCAACTGGGCGCGGATCATGGCGCAAACGGTGTACTACGCCCACGGTGCGCTGGCGCTCGGCGGGCCTGACCGGCCGGTCAGCTTTGCCGTGCCGACCGGCAATTTCGGCAACGTCTTTGCCGGCTACTGTGCGCTGCAGATGGGCCTGCCAATCGAAAAGTTTTTTGTCGGCTCCAATCGCAACGACATTCTCACGCGCTATTTCGAAACGGGCGCGATGACGGTCGAAGGCGTCATGCCGTCGTTGAGCCCGGCGATGGATATTCAGGTGTCGTCCAATTTCGAGCGCCTGTTGTTTGAGGCCTACGGGCGCGATGGCGATGCGGTCAAACGTCTGATGGACGGTTTGTCGCAGAGCGGCTCCTATACGGTGGAAAATGCGCCGCGCGCTGCCATCGCCGCACAGTTTACCGGCTGCCGTCTTGATGACGACGGCACCAAGGACGTAATCAAATCCGTTCATGCCGACACCGGACATTTGATCGACCCGCATACGGCGATCGGCGTTCATGCCGCGCGTGTGGCCGACCTGGATCCGTCCGTGCCGCGGATCGTGATGGCGACAGCGCACCCGGCGAAATTCCCCGATGCGGTTAAAGCGGCAACGGGCGTCAAACCGGCCTTGCCCCCAGCTATGGCCGGCCTATATGACAAGCAGGAGCGCTACACCGAACTCCCCAACGACTTGACCCGCGTGCAAGACTACGTCCGCGCCCACAGCCGCGTGTGAAAAACAGCCCCTAAATGCCCGTTCAAACCACAACACTTGAGTCCGGTCTGCGTATCGTCACCGATCCGCTGGCTTCTGTCGAAACCGTCGCCGTCGGCGTATGGGTCGCCGCCGGGACGCGCCACGAGACGATCGAGGTTAACGGCATATCGCATTTGCTTGAGCATATGGCGTTCAAGGGCACAGCCAAGCGCACGGCGTATGACATCGCCGAGCAGATGGACAATGTCGGCGGTCAGCTCAACGCCTACACCAGCCGGGATCACACCGCCTACTACGCCAAGGTCCTCAAAGAAGACCTCGGCCTCGCTGTCGACATCCTTGCGGATATTCTTCTCAATTCGACGATGGACGAAGACGAGTTCGCGCGCGAGCAGCAGGTCGTTATTCAGGAAATCTATCAGGCCGAGGACACACCGGACGACATCGTATTCGACCGGCTCCAGGAAACTGCGTATCCGGATCAGGCCCTCGGCTGGCCCGTGCTTGGCACCGTCGACAGCGTCAACCGTATGACAGCGGATGATCTGCGCGCGTACCTGGGCCGCAACTACACCAGCGGTGACATCGTGGTCTCCGCCTCAGGGCGCGTTGATCACGAGACTTTCGTGCGCATGGTCACGGAGGCTTTTGGCGGCCTGCCGCATGGCGGCGGCCCAAGCGCCTCTCCGGCCAGATACGCCGGCGGGGATGTGCGCGAGTCCCGACCGGTAGAGCAGCTTCATCTGGTGCTGGGTTTCGACAGCATCGGCTTCCATGATCCTGACTATTACCCGGTGTCGGCGCTATCGGTGCTGTTCGGCGAGGGTCTGTCCTCGCGCCTCTTCCAGGAAGTGCGGGAGAAACGCGGCCTGGCCTACTCTGTGTTCTCCTCACAGAACGCCTGTGATGACTCCGGTTTGTTTACGCTTTACGCGGGGACCAGTCCGCAGCAGACAAAAGAACTGGTCAGCGTTCTCAGCGACGAGATTCGCAAGATGACCGATGGCGCGTCCGACGACGAAGTCGCCCGCGCGAAAGCGCAATTAAAAGCCGGCTTATTGATGGGCCTCGAAAGTCCCGGCAGCCGATGCGTGCAGCGGGCGCGGCAGCTTCTGGTTTACGGCAAGACTCTCGATACGCAGGAACTCATCGAAAAGATCGAGGCCATAGACTCCGCGGCCATCACGAAAGCGGCGCAGCGCGTATTCGCGACCAAACCCACTTTGGCAGCCATCGGTCAAATTAAAGAGTTGGCCTCCTACGATAAAGTCATCTCAGGACTGGCGTGACCGCACCCCTGTGCCCGCGGCATGTGCTAACGTTCGTCCCATGCCGGCGCAGACGCTCCCAACCGATCTCGACCTCGAACACGACCCGGTCACCCGGGTGACGGCCCTTGCGCGATTCGTCCTCGGCGATGAGATGCAAGTGGATATGTTTCTCCACCGCAAGCAGCGCGACCTTGGCGGACTCAGGCCGGTTGAGCTTGCGGGCTCCCAAGCCGGCGCCCGCCAGGTTGAGACGCTTTTATGGGCCATCCACGCCGACCGGCGCCTGTAAACACGGCCTGAGCGACCTAAAGTGATCACTGGACGGGCACCCTAAACCTGAGACTCGCGCCGCGATGCCGTCCGGCTAGGTTGCGCCCAAATCGAGACTGACAGTCCATTGGAGGACGCTATGGCGAAATATCTGAAACAGGGTGCGACGGCAGAAGAAACGGCGGCGGCCGCGGCGAAAGTGCGCGATATCGTTACCGGCATTCTTGAACGCATCGGTGCGGAGGGCGACGCCGCGGTTCGCCACTATTCTGAGACGTTCGACAAATTTTCGCCGGCGAGCTTTCGTCTGTCCGATGCGGAAATCAAAGAGTGCGTGGACTCGCTCGACCCGCAAACGGTCGAAGACATCAAATTTGCACAGACGCAGATCCGCAAGTTCGCGGAAGCCCAGAGGGCGTCCCTTCAGGACGTGGAAATCGAGACCATTACGGGCGTGCGCCTGGGGCATAAAAATATCCCGATCGAAAACGTCGGCTGCTACGTACCGGGTGGCCGCTATCCCATGGTCGCCTCAGCCCACATGAGTGTGCTGACCGCCAAAGTGGCTGGATGTAAGCGCGTGATCGCGTGCACGCCGCCGACCAACGGTGCGGCTCATCCGGCGACCATCGCGGCGATGTATTTCGCCGGCGCGGATGAGATATACCTTTTGGGCGGGGTTCAGGCGGTCGGTGCCATGGCGCTCGGCACCGAAACCATCGCGCCGGTCGACATGCTGGTCGGCCCGGGCAACGCCTATGTCGCCGAAGCGAAGCGTCAGCTCTATGGCCGCGTCGGCATTGATCTGTTTGCCGGTCCGACAGAAGTTCTGGTCATCGCCGACGACACGGCGGACGGCGAGATGGTTGCCACCGACCTGCTCGGACAGGCCGAACACGGCCCGACTTCGCCGGCGATTCTTCTAACCACGTCCCAGCGCATTGCCGACGAAACGGTCAACGAAATCGAGCGTCAGCTCGGCATTCTCAAGACCGCTGATGTCGCCGGGGCGGCGTGGAAGGATTACGGCGAGATTATTCTCTGCGACGATAATGCGGAGATGCTGAAAATCGCCGACGACATCGCGTCCGAACATGTGGAAATTCTGACGGAAGACCCGATGTGGTGGCGCGACAACATGACCAACTATGGCGCCTTGTTCCTCGGCAAGGAAACCAATGTTGCTTATGGTGACAAGGTTATCGGCACCAATCACACGCTGCCGACCAGCAAAGCGGCGCGCTACACTGGCGGTCTCTGGGTCGGCAAGTTCATCAAAACCTGCACCTATCAGACCTGCACGGAAGAAGCGTCAAAGACCATCGGTGAATACGGCTCGCGTCTATGCGCCATTGAAAACTTCGCCGGTCATCAGGAGCAGTGCGACCTGCGGGTGCGCCGCTACGGCAATGCTTAAGACGTCCGGCACAGACTCATGACCACGTCCGTCGCAGTCGTGGGTGCCGGATTGGTCGGTGCGGGCTGGGCCATCGTCTTTGCCCGTGCAGGGTATCCCGTGCGGATTTTCGACGGCAGCGACGACATCCGCGAGCGGGTGCGGGGCGACATCGCCGCCAATCTCGCGGACCTTGAAAAGTTCGGGCTCATTGACGCCGCCAGTCCGGTGCTTGAGCGTATCACCGTTCATGACTGTCTCGAAGACGCCGTAGATGGTGTCAGTTACGTTCAGGAGTCGGTTTTCGAAACGGTTCCGGTCAAGAGCGAGGTCTGCGCGGCACTCGATGCCGCGTGCGCGCCGGAGGTTATTGTCGGCAGTTCGTCCTCCGGCATCCCGGCCTCGGCATTCACCGAAGAGCTCACCAACCGGCAGCGGTTTCTCATCGCCCATCCGGTCAACCCGCCTTATCTCGTACCCTTGGTGGAGCTGGTTCCGGCTCCCTGGACGGACCCGGTGGCGGTCGACAAGACCTATGCGCTGATGGAAGCGGTCGACCAGACGCCGATTCGCATCTACCGCGAGGTCGAGGGCTTCGTGCTCAACCGCTTGCAGGGTGCCTTGCTCAATGAGGCCTGGGCTCTGTTTGAGGAAGGCTACGCCTCCGCCGAGGACATCGATAAGACGGTATCGCACGGGCTGGGCTTGCGCTGGTCGTTCATGGGGCCGTTTCAGACCATCGATCTCAATGCCCCTGGCGGTGTCGCTGATTATGCGGCACGTCTGGCGCCGCTCTATCATTCCGTCGCCCAAGACCGCACTGCCCCGAAGCCGTGGAGCGATGATCTTATCTCCAAGGTCGAAGCCGAGCGCCGCGAGGCATTGTCCAAAGACGATCTTGCAAAGCGCCGCTCCTGGCGCGACCGTCGCCTGATGGCCCTGGCTGCGCACAAAGCCATGGCGTCTCAGGATCTGGGAGACTGACATGGCGAAGAGTGCATCACTGTTCGATCTGTCCGGGATGACCGCGCTGGTCACCGGCGGTTCGAAAGGTCTCGGTGCCGGATGTGCTCTGGCCTTGGCCGAGGCGGGCGCCGATTTGGTTCTGGTCGCGCGCGCGAAAGACGCGCTGCAAGAGATCGCCGATCGGGTGTCGGCGCTGGGCCGCTCAGTCACCACGGCGTCCTGCGACGTGACGGATGTCGACGCGCTCGCAGACGTTATCGCCAACGGCCCGCCCATTCACGTGCTGCTCAACAATGCCGGGACCAACATTCCCGAGCCCTTCGGCGATGTCAGCGCCGGTCACTACGACCGGATCATGGACATCAATGTCCGCGCGGCGTTCTTCGGCGCGCAGGCCGCTGCCAAGAAAATGATCGCCGATGAGGTGCGGGGATCCATCATCCACATGTCGTCGCAAATGGGGCATGTCGGCGCGGTCAACCGCACGGTGTATTGCGCATCGAAACACGCCATCGAGGGCCTGACCAAAGCCATGGCCGTTGAGCTGGCGCCCCACGGCATCCGCGTCAACACGGTCGCGCCGACGTTTATCGAGACACCGATGACCAAACCGTTCTTCGAAGACGATGCCTTCAAGGAGTCTGTGCTAAAGCAAATTCCGATGGGGCACATCGGTCAGGTCGAAGACGTCGCCGGCGCGGTGGTTTACCTGGCGTCGCCCGCATCGCGCATGGTCACTGGCTCGTGCGTCAAGGTCGACGGCGGTTGGACCGCGCACTAAACAGGCGGTTGGACCGCGCACTAAACAGGCGGTTGTACCGCGCATCGTACTGAGTCGTTTGAAAAAGCTAAGCGTGACCCGCTTCGCCGGACAGCATCGCCGGATGGATGCCGAGCTTGTTGAGTGCCCGGTCCCACTTTGTCTCACTGTCGTCGGACCACAGCAGGTCGCAGTCCGCCGGCACGCTCAGCCACGCATTGTTCTTGATTTCGTCGTCAAGCTGGCCCGCGCCCCAGCCGGCATAGCCGAGCGCCATCAGGCAGCGTTTTGGCCCTGTCCCGTAGGCGATGGCCTTGAGCACTTCTGTCGTCGCGCTCAGGGCCACGGTCTCATCGACGACCATGGTGCCGTCCATCTGATAGTCCGAGGAGTGCAGGACAAAGCCGCGCGCCGATTCCACCGGCCCGCCGCAATGCACCAGAATACGGTCGCAGGCCGGCGTCGGCTCAATGCCCATTTGCTCCAGAATGTCGGGAAATCTCAGTTCATCGAGCGGCTGGTTGACGATCAGCCCCATCGCGCCGTCTTCGGAATGCGCGCACATGTAAATCACCGATTTCTCGAAGCGGGGGTCGCCCATCGTGGGCATGGCAACAAGAAATTGGCCGGACAGATAACGCGGGTCCGATGAACTCCGTATCATGATCTTAAGATGCGCTCGTAATAGTGGCAAAACAAGGGCGCGGCAGCGAAAATTTGGCTTGCAATTTGAGCTTCGAAGCGAACTCTCAGAGCTAGCCTTGCAAAACCCCAGATGGAAAAATTGTATTCATGATCGAACACGGCAAGACCTGATGACGATACAAATTGGTGAGTCCCTTCCTGACGTCTCGACCTTTGTCGCCAGGCCCGACGGCCCGATGGCGACGACGACGGGAGCTCTGTTCAATATCGGGCGGTCTGTGTTGTTTGGTGTGCCCGGCGCCTTTACCCCCACCTGCTCGGCGCGGCATTTACCGGGATATGTCGAGCGTGCAGACCAATTGTTCGCAAAAGGCATCGAGCGCATCGTCTGTATGGCAACCAACGACGCGTTCGTCATGGCGGCCTGGGCCAAGGCCGTCGGCACCGGCGACACCGTTCTGATGATGGCGGACGGCAACGCGACGTTTGTAATGGCGCTTGGCTTGGAGGCCGATCAGTCGGAGCGCGCAATGGGCATCCGGGCCCAGCGCTTCGCGATGGTGATCGCCGATGGCGTGGTTTCTCATCTGTATGTCGATCCGCCGGGTGGATTCAACGTCTCCGGCGCGGACCACATACTGGCTCAGCTTTAACGCGGGTCGCCGTCACCGTAGCGAATCTTTTCCGCTTCCAAGCGGGCGAGATCGTCAACGCGCTCATTTTCCGGATGCCCGGCATGGCCCTTGACCCAGTGCCATGACACCCGGTGAGGGGCCTGCGCGTCATCCAGAGCCTGCCATAGGTCCGCGTTCTTCACAGGCTTCTTCGCTGCCGTCTTCCAGTTCCGTGCCTTCCAGCCGGAGATCCATTCCGTGATGCCCTTCTGGACATACTGGCTGTCCGTATAAACCTCGACGATGCAAGGACGGGTGAGAGCGTTGAGGCCTTCGATCACGGCCTGCAACTCCATGCGGTTGTTGGTCGTATCGGCCGCGCTGCCGGCCAGTTCCTTTTCCGTGCCGTTGAAGCGCAACAGCGCACCCCAGCCGCCGGGTCCCGGATTGCCAAGGCACGCGCCGTCGGTAAACAGCTGCACCGTTTTTGGCGAGGTCTCGCTCACTTCAGGCCGTACGCGCCGATGTCGGTCACGCCGCGGTGAAAACGCAGCTTGTAGACGTATTCCATCGGGTTCTTCGGGCGCACCAGCGCCCCTTCGGGCGTGTTGACCCAGTCGTACAAGCGCGTCAGCAGAAAGCGCATGGCCGCGCCACGGGCGAGCAAGGGCAGCTGGTCTTTTTCGGCGTCGGTCAGGGGGCGCACCTCTTCGTAACCGGCAAGCAAGTGGTGTGCCTTCGTGACATTCATTGCGCCATCGGCTTCGAAGCACCACGCGTTGAGACACACGGCAATGTCGTAAGCAAGAAAATCGGTGCACGCGAAATAGAAATCTATCACCCCGGAAAATTCATCGTCGAGAAAGAACACATTGTCGGGGAACAGGTCCGCGTGAATAACCCCTTTTGGCAGGTCGTCCGGCCAGGATGCGCGCAGGTGATCGAGCTCGGTGCCGAGTTCCTCGTGCAGACCCTTGGCCACCTCGTCGGCGTGATCTTCGCACGCGGCAAACAGCGCGGCCCATCCCGAAATCGACAGATCGTTGGCGCGCGTCGCGTTGAATGTCTTGCCGGCTTCGTGCAGCCCTGCCAACGCGCTGCCGAGTTGTCCGCAGTGCCGCGGTGTGACTCGCCGCGGCCACATACCATGCAGGAAGGTGATAATCGCCGCCGGGCGGCCTTCAAGAGTTTGCAGCATGGCGCCGTCGCGGGCCTCCACCGGCACCGGGCATTTGACACCGGACTCCGCCAGGTGATGCATCAGGTTCAAAAAGAATGGCAGATCGACTGGGTCGACGCGCTTCTCATAGAGCGTCAGGATAAAAGGCCCTTGGTCCGTGTGGAGCAGGTAGTTGGAATTCTCCACACCTTCGGCAATGCCTTTGCAGGATACGACGCGCCCAATGTCATAACGGGCGACAAACTCTTCCAGCGCCTCATCGTCGACTTCCGTATAAACGGCCATAACGAAACCCCTTAGGCGCTTAGCGCGCGCGGAATGTTGAACGTCACGTTCTCTTCCGCGACCCGTACTTCTTCGACTGAGACTGTGAACCGTTCTTTCGCTGCGGCGATGACCTCGTCGACCAGCACTTCCGGTGCCGACGCGCCGGCTGTGATTCCGAGCGTGCTGCCTTCCGCGAGTTTGTCCCAGGGGATATCGCCGGCCCTCTGAACCAATATGGCGCGGGCGCATCCCGCCTTCTCACCGACTTCGACAAGCCGTTTGGAGTTGGACGAATTAGGCGCGCCGATCACGACCAGCATGTCGCACTTCTCGGCGATGGCCTTGACGGCTGCCTGGCGGTTGGTGGTGGCGTAGCAGATGTCTTCTTTGCGCGGCCCTTGGATGTTCGGAAACCGGCGGCGCAGCACGGCGACGATGTCCGCCGTATCGTCAACCGACAGGGTCGTCTGTGTCACGAACGCCAGATTGTCAGGGTCTGCCGGCTGAACTTTTTCCGCGTCCTCGATCGTTTCGATCAGGGTCATCGCGCCATCTGGCACCTGACCCATGGTGCCGACCACTTCCGGATGATTGGCGTGGCCGATGAGCAGCATCTGCCGCCCCTTTCGCACGTGGCGGTGCGCTTCCATGTGGACTTTGGAGACCAGCGGGCAGGTCGCGTCGATGTAATCGAGGCCGCGGTCATCTGCCGCCGCCGGTACTGATTTCGGCACGCCGTGGGCCGAAAACACCACAGGTACGCCGTCCGGCACCTCGTCCAGCTCCTCGACGAACACCGCGCCCTTGGCCTCCAGATTCTCAACCACGTATCTGTTGTGTACGATTTCATGGCGCACATAGACCGGCGCGCCATGGGCCTCCAGCGCCCGCTCAACGATCAAGATGGCGCGGTCCACACCGGCGCAGAATCCCCGTGGGCCGGCCAGCAGAATGGAAAGAGAAGGATGCGCCATAAAAATCGGTACTCAGGTCGTCTCGGCCGGAACTCTAATGCCTTGATCCAGCGCATCTGGCTGGCGTCCCGGCGGCTGGGCCGTTATTGTGACGCCCGAACCGGCTAAGGGAAAGCATCGCCCGCCGAAATCGGCGGAAAGCGGGCAATCCCTTACCAGAATACGTGAACCGGCAAAAGGTCGACGACATGACGGATACACCCAATTCCCCGCCAGATGACACGACGGCGGTCGTCGCACAGAAAGCGCCGTTCCCGGTCGATGTGGAAGGCGGAAAATCCTATTGGTGGTGTGTCTGCGGGCGCAGCGCCAGGCAGCCGTTCTGCGATGGAGCGCATAAAGGTACAGGATTCGCGCCGCAGGAGTTCAAGGCGGATAAGGACGGGACCATCTATTTTTGCGGTTGCAAGGCGACATCCCGCGCGCCAATGTGCGACGGCAGCCACGCCAAACTTTAAACCGTTTCCTCCGCACGTGATGTTGTCCAATCCCATTCGCGCCTTACTCGCCGTTATACCGGCCTTGGCCGGCTTCGGCATGCTCGGCGGCTGTGCGCTCGAACCCGTGCCGCCGTGTCCAGAGGTGCGGATCGACGACACCACGGCGCGCTATACCGTTTTCAAGGATGGCGGCAGCCAGGGCGCGACCGACGTCAAGTACACCGCCGAGCTGGTTGCGTTCGACGGCAACTGCAGTTTCGACGACGATGGCGTCGAAGTCGTGATGGATATCGATATGATCGTCAGCGGCGGACCGGCAGTCGAGCCGGGTCCTGTCGATCTTTACTACTTCATCGCCATCCCGCGGTTTTATCCACAGCCCGAAGGCAAGCAGGTCTTCAACCGGCGCCATCGGATTCCGTCCGGCGGTGCCCGGCGCGACCGCATCACCGAGTCGAACGTCCGTATATTTATTCCGCTTGAGGATAAGCTGACCGCTGCTGGCTACGACATTTACATCGGCTTTCAGCTCAATGGTGAGCAATTACGTTACAATCGCCAGCAATAAAGTCTGACGAACGAGTCGCGCCATTGACCGGCGCGCGGGACTCGGTCTACTGATACCTCACCCGCTACACCCCTGTGGAAGAGTCCGGGTGGTGGCATTGCCACTAAACCGGCGCCGAAGGAGCAACCGCCCTCGGAATCTCTCAGGCAACCGGACCATGGGGGCCGGGTACTCTGGAAAGTAGGCGCAGGACCTTGTGTCTGGCGTCTCACCGACGGGGATAGCCGGGCAAAACGTCGCCCCGGTAAAACTCTCAGGTTTTGAGACAGAGGAGGGCATCGGCCAAGGCAATTGCCGGGGCCGGTGATGACTCTTTTGTGCTCAAGAATGGGACTCCGGTGTGCCAGACACTGCCGTAAACGACACGCTTCTCAAAACGCCGCTCGACGCGCTGCACGTGCGCTTAGGCGCCAAGATGGTACCGTTCGCCGGCTACAGCATGCCGGTGCAATATCCGCTCGGCGTTCTGAAGGAGCACTTGCATACGCGGGTCGCGGCGGGATTGTTCGATGTGTCCCACATGGGCCAGGCCGATCTCGTTGGCGAAGGAGTCGACGCGGCCCTGGAAGAACTCGTGCCCGGCGATATCCAGAGCCTGAAGGCCGGACGTATCCGATACACGCAGTTGCTCAACGCCGACGGCGGTATCATCGACGACCTGATGGCCGCGCGTCCGGTTGATGGCGCGGCGGACCGCCTCCACCTCGTCGTCAATGCGGCCTGCAAGGATAAGGACTACGCTGCGATCGAAGCGCATCTCAAAGATCGCGTGCGCATCGAACGTAAGGACGACCGCGCTCTGCTCGCCTTGCAAGGACCCAAGGCCGCGGAGGTGCTGGCGCGTTTCGATCCGGACAGTGCCGCCATGGCCTTCATGTCGTTGCGCCCGGCCGCAGTCGACGGCACCGAAGTCGTTGTTTCCCGCTGCGGCTATACCGGCGAAGACGGATATGAAATTTCAGTCCTCGCCGATGCCGCTGAAGCGGTCGCGGAACGCTTGTTAAGCGAGCCAGAAGTGGAAGCCATCGGCCTGGGCGCACGTGACTCCCTGCGCCTTGAGTCCGGTTTGTGCCTCTACGGTCATGATATTGACGACACCACCTCGCCGGTCGAAGCCGATCTGACCTGGTCCATCGGTAAGCGCCGCCGTTTGGAAGGCGGTTTCCCGGGCGATGCCCGCGTTCTCAAAGAACTTAACGAAGGCCCGGTGCGCAAACGGGTTGGTATCAAGCCACTCGGGCGCGCGCCCGCCCGGGAAGGAGTCGAAATTGAAACGCCCGATGGCATTCACGTCGGCGTTGTCACCTCCGGCGGTTTCGGGCCGACGGCCGACGGGCCTGTGGCGATGGGCTATGTCGAGACGGCGCACGCCGCGCCCGGCACCCGTCTTCATCTTATTGTTCGCGGCAAGGCCCTGGAGGCTGAAGTCGTTCAACTGCCGTTCGTTCCGCAACGGTATTACAGGGGAAGCACATGACAGATCTGCGTTACACCAAGGAACACGAATGGATCCGCGTGGACGGCGATACCGCGACCGTTGGGATTACGGAGTATGCCCAAAGCCAGCTCGGTGACATCGTGTTTGTTGAAGTTCCTGATCCGGGCAAGGATGTCACCAAGGGCGGTGAAGCTGCGGTTGTGGAATCAGTCAAAGCGGCCAGCGAAGTCTACGCTCCGGCGTCCGGGACCGTGATCGAGGGTAACGCAGCACTCGTCGATGCGCCGGACACCGTCAATTCCGATCCCGCCGGCGACGGCTGGTTTTTCAAGATGACCTTGAAAGATGCGTCGGAACTCGATGGCCTGATGGATCAGGGCGCCTATGACACCTACCTCAAAGACCTCGACGCCTAGGAGTTTTGGCCATGCGTTATCTTCCCCTCACGGACGCAGACCGCAGCGCCATGCTGGCGACCATCGGCGTGTCGTCCATCGACGATCTGTTCGCTGAGTTGCCGCCTGGCAAGCCCGACTTCGATCTGCCGACCCGCAAAACGGAACTCGATGTTGAGCGTGCGCTGCAAAGTTTCGCGCGCCAGAATATGTCCTGCGCCGATGTGCCGTCGTTCCTCGGTGCGGGAAATTACCGCCACCACACCCCGGCGTCCCTGGATCACCTTATTCAGCGCGGCGAGTTTCTCACCGCCTATACGCCCTATCAGCCGGAAATCAGCCAGGGCACGTTGCAGACGATTTACGAATTCCAGTCTCAGGTGGCGCTGATCACCGGCATGGAGATCGCCAACGCATCGATGTACGACGGTGCCACCGCCTGCGCCGAAGCGGCGGCCATGGCCTGCCGGGTCACCAAGCGCAACACGGTGCTGTTGTCGGGCTCCGTGCATCCTCACTACCGCGACGTCACTGAAACCCAGCTCAAGCACCTCGACCTCGACATCGAGTGTCTCGCGCCCGACCCGATGGGCATTGAAGACCTCATCGGCCGTGTGGATGAGTCACTCGCTTGCGTCGTTGTCCAGAACCCCGGCTTCTTCGGCCACCTGCGCGACTACGCCGCATTGGCCAATGCTTGCCAGTCTGCCGGCGCATTGCTCGTGGTCTGCGTCGCCGAACCGGTGTCGCTCGGACTGGTGACACCGCCAGGTGCCATGGGCGCGGATATCGTCGTCGGTGAGGGCCAGTCGCTGGCCGGACCGGCGTCGTTCGGCGGGCCGGGCGTCGGCCTGTTCGCCACGCGTGAGAAGTATATCCGGCAGATGCCGGGCCGCCTTTGCGGAGAGACCGTCGACGAGGATGGCCAGCGCGGCTTCGTGCTCACTTTGTCGACACGCGAGCAGCACATCCGCCGCGAGAAGGCGACCTCGAACATCTGTACCAACTCCGGCCTGATTGCGTTGGCGTTTTCCGTGCACATGACGCTGCTCGGCGAAGCCGGCTTTACCCAACTCGCCGAAGTTAACCACGCTAATGCCGTGACTCTGGCCGAGCGTTTGGAAGACATCGGCGGGGTCAGGGTGTTGCCGTCGGCGTTCTTCAACGAGTTCGCCGTATCGCTGCCGAAGCCTGCGGCGGAGGTGGTCGAAGCGTTGGCCGAAAAACGCATTCTCTGCGGCGTACCGGCCTCGCGTTTCTATCCCAGTTGCGAAGAGCTTGAGAATGTCCTGCTCATCACCGCGACGGAACTGACGTCGCACGATGACATGGACGACCTCATCGCCGGTCTGAATCAGGTGCTGTGATGCCGGAGGGACAAATGGACATGAACAAAACCACACACTCCGGCAATCGCGGCTTGCGTTTCGAAGAGCCTTTGATTTTCGAACTCGACTCGCCCGGCGCGACGGCTGTCGACATCGACCCGCCCGGCCACAACCTCGATCGTCTCGGAGGTCTCAGACGCGCGGGCGACATCGGTCTGCCCGGTCTGTCGGAACCCGAAGTCGTGCGCCACTACACCCGCCTGTCGCAGAAGAACTATTCCATCGACTCAGGTTTCTATCCACTGGGATCGTGCACCATGAAGCACAACCCGCGTTTGAACGAAAAAATGGCGCGGCTGCCGGGTCTCGCCGACATTCATCCGTTCCAGCCTGTTTCGACCGTCCAGGGCGCCCTGCGGTTGATGGATACCCTCGCCACCTGGCTTAAGGAACTGACCGGGCTGCCGGCCGTTGCGTTGTCGCCTGCGGCCGGCGCTCACGGTGAACTGTGCGGGCTGATGGCCATCCGCGCCGCTCACCAGGACCATGGACAGGATTTACGCACGGTTGTGCTGGTGCCCGAGTCCGCCCATGGCACCAATCCGGCGACCGCGGCGATCTGCGGCTACAGCGTCGAGGCCATTCCCGCGAATGCCAGCGGCCGTGTCGATGTCGACGCACTGAAGGCCCGGCTGGGCCCGGACGTTGCCGCGGTGATGATCACCAACCCCAACACCTGCGGTCTGTTCGAAACCGAAGCCCGCGCCATCGCCGATGCCGTCCATGAAGCCGGTGCGTACTTCTACATGGACGGTGCGAACTTCAATGCCATCGTCGGCCGCGTCACGCTGGCGGAGCTCGGCGTCGATGCCATGCACATCAATCTGCATAAGACGTTTTCGACGCCACACGGCGGCGGCGGCCCCGGCGCCGGTCCGACGGTGCTGTCGGAGGCGCTCGCCGCTTATGCGCCCGTGCCGTTCGTCGTGCACGACGCCAAGGGCATGCATCTCGCAGAGCACGCCGGAGCCGCAGACGCACCGGATAGCTTCGGCCGCATGAAAGGCTTTCAGGGTCAGTTCGGTGTCTTCGTGCGCGCGCTGTCCTACATGCTGAGCCTCGGCAAGGACGGCCTGCGCCAGGCGTCCGGCGATGCCGTACTCAATGCCAACTACCTGCGTGTGCGGTTGTCGGAAGAACTCACCTTCGCGTTCGACGGCATCTGTATGCATGAAGCGCTGTTCGACGATCGCTTCCTCAAAGGCACCGGTGTGTCCACTCTGGACTTTGCCAAGGCGATGATCGACGAAGGCTTCCATCCACCGACCATGTACTTCCCGCTGGTCGTCCACGGCGCGCTCTTGATGGAGCCGACCGAAACCGAGAGCAAGGAAACCTTGGATCAGTTCTGTGAGTCCGTCCTGGCGCTGGCCCGCAAAGCCAAGCAAGGCGATCAGGCCGAGGCGTTCCAAGCCGCGCCGGTGCTGACACCGCGCCGCCGTCTGGACGAAACCCAAGCCGCCCGCAAGCCGGTCCTGCGCTGGAAGCCGGAGCCGTTGCGCCAAGCTGCGGAGTAGGTGGCGTGCGCTCTTACAGCGAGAACGCGTAAACCATCAGAAAGCCGAGGACGTGGTCGCTCTGCCCGTCCTCGCGGCTGTAGCGGTAGCCGAAATCGAAGCTGGCCCCGGGTTGAAACTCGAACCCCGTCGTTGCTTGGAAGCGATGGTCCTTCACCGTTCCACCGCCGTCGAGGTCGGTACTGCGGAACGTGACGCTCAGGGCCGCGTTCCATGAGTCGGCAAAGTACGCCGTTCCGCCGAGGGTGAGGTAGGACACATCGTCCAACCTGCCTTCGGCATTGTTGACGTAAACAGCTTCCGCCATCGCTTCGATATCGATGGTGTCAAAGGGCAAGGCGCCGAACACGGCGGCGGCGACCGCATCTTCACGTACCGCGTTGAAGTCTACATCGGCATGGGCGTGGGAGCGGTAAGCCAGGTGATAGCCGAGCCCGATATCGGAGACGATGTCTTCGCCGGTCAGTGACAGCGTGAACGAGTCGAAGTCTTTGGTGTTGGTGGCGCCGCCGTCGGCGAGGCGCACACGGCCGCGATTGTCGAACAGGGACTCGCTGAGGAGTGAACGGTCGGCCCGGTAGACGCTGCCATACAAAGTGTGTTGCCCGGTCTGACCGGCGGTGAATGTTCTGGTTCCGGCAAAGCCGATCTTCTCCGCCACTTCGTAGTCTTCGGGAAAGTCCACACCCCAGATGCCAGGACCCAGATCCCACCCCACCCCGAACGCCGCATTGAACTTCCCGGCCAGCAGCGACCAGGAATCGCCGTGATAAGCCATCACCAGTTCCTCAGCGAACAAACCATGATCGTCGAACACCGAGTCCGCACCTGGTGGCGGGTCGTCGAAAATCTCCAGCAGGACAACGCTATCGACGCTGACGCGCTCACTCAAGCCGAGGGACAAACCTGTCTCGACGGTGGTGAATAGGAAATCCGATTGCGGCTTGGCGCTGTCAGGGCCGACGCCGTTCTCATACTGGATTTCAGCGGTGACCTCGGCCGTGATCGTGGGCTCGGCGGCAGCGGGTCCGCAAAATGCCGCGACGGCAATCGCTGCACTTCCCCATCCGGCCGGCGCGATCCCCCGTCGCGTCTGTCGAATCTCTTTCCCCATGGCGCGTATTGAACACTGGAATGCGAGTCAGGGAAATGCCGATTTGGGTAACAAAGTGAAACATCACGCCGATATGAACGGCAGGGTTGGGCCACAAAAAAACGCCCCGGTTTGGGCCGGGGCGCTTCGATGTTCGTGCTTGCGGAGTCTTTGGTTCAGGTGCGAACCGTCGCCTAATTCAGGCGCGAACCGTCGCCTAATTCAGGCGCGAACCGTCGCCTAATTCAGGCGCGAACCGT
>JAYQVH010000002.1:237130-339399 GCA_038148375.1 Rhodospirillaceae bacterium
CGCCTAATTCAGGCGCGAACCAAGGTCCTTGATCGACTGGTCGACCAAGCCTGCTTGCTGGTCGGCGCCCAATTTTTCGCTGATGAGTTTTTCAGTCGCGGCGATGGCCACGTCAACCGCGGTGTTGCGCACGCTGGCCAGCGCTTGCGCCTCCGACTGGGCGATACGGTCCAGAGCTTGAGCCCGGCGGCGCTCGATGGAGTGCTCCAGGTCTTTCTCGGCCTGCGCCTTCATCCGCTTCGCTTCTTCCTTGGCCTGCGCGACGATGGCTTCCGCTTCCGACAAGGCATCGCGCTGCTTGCGCTGATACTCGGCCAGTAGAGACTGGGCATCTTCACGCAGCTTGCGGGCCTCTTCGATCTGATCGCGGATTTTATCGGCACGGCTGTCGAGAGACGCACCCACACCGCGCATGATCGGCTTGGCCAGGAAGCCGATAACCAGAACAAAGGCCAGGCCGACCCAAAATGACGGATCAGAAAACATCACGCGGTCCTCTTCATCGCCGATTCAACCGCCGCTTCGGCGTCACTGCCCGCAACGTCCAATCCGGCCAGAAGGCTGGCGGCATCCTTCGCCGCTTCGGCGGCGATGGAGGTCAGGCTGGCCATGGCGTCGTCACGCGCCGATTTGATGCGGGCCTCCGCTTCCGCGATCTGCGCGGTCACTTCGGCGCCGATCTCTTTGTTGCGGGCTTCGGCTTCGGCCTTGGCGGCGTTGGTCACCGCCAGCATCTGCTCGCGGGCCTGATCACGGGCGCTGGCCATGGCCGCTTCATAGTCGGCCAGGGCCTGTTCCGCTTCGGCCTTCAGGCTTTCGGCACGGTCCAGGTCGTCTTGAACGACGCGCTCGCGCTGCTCGAGGATGTCGCCGATGCGCGGAATCGCGAACTTAGCAACAATCCAGTACAGCACCAGAAAGCTGACCACGAGCCAGAACAGCTGGGACGGATAGGAGGACGGATCGAACTGGGGCATGACGCCTCTTCGTTTAGCTTGCGCGGTGCATGTCCCTAACGCCGGGACGGCACCGCGGTTCCGATCAGGTGAACAGAACGATGAGCGCGATAACCAGCGCGAACAGCGCGGTCGCTTCCGACAGGGCGAAGCCCAGGAACGCGTAGGTGCGCAGCTCGTCCTTGAGCGACGGATTGCGCGACGCGGCGGTCATGTAGTTACCGAACACGATGCCCACACCGACACCGCCCCCGATCACACCGATGGCGGCCAGGCCGGCACCGATCATCTTTGCAGCTTCTAATTCCATGGTTAGGTCCTTCCTTAGGATGAAATAGACGGAACGTCTTGAGGTTGAAGTTAAAGCCTGAGCCGTTTCCTAGTGCAGGTGGACGGCGTCGTTGAGATAAATGGTCGACAGCAGAGCGAACACGTAGGCCTGGATCAGCGCGACCATAATTTCCAGAAGGGTCACGGCAGACACAGCGACGAACGGCACCAGACCGAAAATTCCCAGCGAAATGACGAAACCGGCGAGCACCTTCAGCAACACGTGACCGGCAAGCATGTTGGCGAACAGTCGCAGGCTCAAAGACACCGGGCGGATGAAGTAGGACATGATCTCGATCGGCACCAGCACGATCGCCACGGGAAGGGGCGTGCCTTCCGGGCAGAACAGGCGCAGGTAATGTAGCCCGTGCGTAGCGAAGCCGATAATGGTCACAGCGATAAAAATGAAGACCGCAAGCGCGGCGTTGACGACGATGTGCGAGGTAAAGGTGAAGCTGTACGGCAGCAGACCGAGGACGTTGCCGAACAGAATGAACAGGAACAAGGTGAAGATGAACGGGAAGTACTTCATGCCTTCCTTGCCCACGTTCTCTTTCACCATGCCAGCGACGAATTCGAACATCAGCTCGCCGACGGATTGTATGCGGCTGGGTACCATGGTGCGCTTACGGGTCGCGGCCCAGAACAGGCTGAACGTGCAGATAACAGCCAGCGTCATAAACAATGCCGAATTGGTGTACGAGATGTCGTAGCCGCCGAGGTTCAACTCGACCAGCGGCTTGATCTCGAACTGTGCCATTGGGCCTGCGTCAGCTGCCATTTTTATCCATCCGTATGTTTCGTCGCGCTCGGTGCGGGGGTGTCGTTCTCCCGCTCGTCACGCTCGGCTTTTTCTCTCATCGCCCGGCCAAGGCCAACAGCCTCGTCGAGCCCCCGGACAATGCGCAGCACATTCATGATGCCGGCGGCAAAGCCGAGAAACAGAAACACGATCATAAAAAGCGGGGAAGTGCCGGCCCAGTCGTCGATCAGGTAGCCCAACCCGGCGCCAACCGCGACGGAAACCACCATTTCAATGCCGATGCGGAGCCCCTGGCCCAACCCGCTTTGCGTTCCACGGCCGCGAGGCACGCGATCCTTGTCCGGTTTGCCGCGGGCGGCCTTCAGGCGGGCATCCAAATCATTCAGCGAAGGATCAGGGGCCATGGCAGGCTCCTACAAGTGGCTGAATAATAAGGGTGAATCCCATTCCCCAAATGACCAGCGTGACACGACCGAAGCGCGGGCCGAACGTGGCCTGCTGCAGCGCGGAAAGCGGGCGCACAATAGGAACCGGCCTACCCCCTGTCAAGGTCGAAAGGGCGCTGAAATCCTGGGTTTTCTGCCGTTTTTCGCGTGCGGCGCCGAACCGTTTCCAGACCCTTCCTCGAGGTCCGGAAAATCAGGCGGTTTCGCGCAGGGCTTCGGCCTCGCGCAGGTTGACCGACACCAGTTTGGAAACCCCGCGTTCGGCCATGGTGACGCCGAACAGGCGGTCGACCCGGGCCATGGTCATGCGGTGGTGGGTGACCAGCAGCACCCGGGTCCCCGTTTCCGCGGTGATCTGCTGGATCAGTTTACAGAAGCGGTCGACGTTGGCGTCGTCGAGCGGGGCGTCCACTTCGTCCAGCACACAGATTGGAGCCGGATTGACCATAAACACGGCGAACAGCAGCGCGATCGCGGTCAGCGCCTGCTCGCCGCCGGACAGCAGGTTCAGGTTCTGCAGCCGCTTGCCCGGCGGACTGGCGAAGATGTCGAGTCCGGCTTCGAGGGGGTCTTCCGCTTCGGTCAGCGACAGATGGGCGCGGCCGCCGCCGAACAGGTGTGTAAACAGATTGCGGAAGTGCCCGTCCACTTCCTTAAACGACTGCAGAAGCCGCTGACGCCCTTCGCGATTCAGCTTGGAGATGCCTTCGCGCAGGCGGGCGATGGCGTTGATGAGGTCTTCGCGCTCCGCATCCATCGTATCGATTTGCTCGCTCAGCTCGGCGCTTTCCTGTTCGGCGCGCAGATTGATCGCACCCATGTTGTCGCGCTCACTTAACAGGCGCTGCAAACTCTTCTCGGCCTTTTCGAGTGGCGGCAATTCCTCGTCGTCCTTAAGGCGGGTCTGTGCGCGCACCTCTGCCGGCGGGCAGCCGATGCGCTCTTCGATGGCGCCGGCGAGGGTATCCAAGGTCTGCTGAGCCTGGGCAACGGACGCCTCACGGCGGACGCGTTCTTCGCGGGCGGTCGACGCTGCCTGCTCTGTTTCGCGCAGGGCTTTGTTGGCGGCTTCGAGTTTTGTTTCCGCTGCGGCAAGAGCGTCGGCGGCGGTGCGGCGCTGCGCGTCGGCCGCTTCCAGTTGAACCATCAGGGCGCGGCGCTGTTCGGCGAGCGCCTCGGGTTTACCCGAGAGGTCCTCCACTTCCGCCTTGGCCGCGCCTTCGCGGTCCGTCAGCGACGCGCATTGGCGCTCCGCTTCACCCCTGCGCTCCGCCCAGGAGGCGCGGTCTTCCGCGAGGGCGTTGAGGCGGCGCTGGCGTTCTTCCGATGCGCGGGTCAGAGCGTCGTAAGCCGCGCGGGCTTCCATGAGGTCGTTGCGGCGCGTGCTCAATAGTTTCTGCAGATCGGACTGGCGTTCGCGTTCCGCCGACCCGTCGCCGAGGGACTCGAGTATGCGCCTGGCGTCCTGTTCCTCGGCGCCGGCTTCGTCGCGCTCGGCGACCAAGGTCGCACGCGTCTCGTCCAGGCTGTTGATGCGGCTCTCCAGCGCTGCGGCCATGCGCTGGCGCTCGGCCAGGTCGGCGCGGGCCTGTTCGAAGGTTTGCTCGGCGGTGCGTACGGCGGCGCGGCGTTCCTTCTCCGCTTCCGCCGCTGTTTCGACGCGCGCGCGGGACTGTGCCGCGCGGTCCGCGGCGGCCTGCGACAGGCGGCGCTTGTCTTCGATTTCAATACGCAGATCTTTAAGCCGGTTTTTGTGTCTCAGCCGCTGCGCCGCCGCACTGGGCGCGCCCGCGGCGCAGACGAACCCGTCCCAACGCCATAGATCACCGTCCTTGGTGACCAGGCGCTGGCCCGGCTTGAGGATATTATGCAGGGCCATACCGGTGTCGCGGTCGGCGACGATACCCACCTGGGACAGGCGGCGCGCCAGAGCCGGCGGGGCCTGCACGACATCGGCGAGGGGGCGCACGCCGTCGGGCAGAAGCGGCGGTGGCGCGAAGGGCGGTAATGCCGACCAATGCACCGGGGCCGTGTCTTCGCCGGCACCGGTCAGGTCATCGCCGACTGCGGCCCCGAGCGCGGGCTCGTATCCGGGCTCGACGGCGACGGAATCAAGTATCGGCGTCCACGTCTGGTCGGTCTCGCGCTCAGCCAGCAGGCCTTCAAGGGCAACGATTTCAGCTTGGACTTTGGCTTCCTCGCCCCGGGTTTCCTGCAGGACATCGCGTGCCGCCTGGTCCTCTTCCTGGGCCGTGGCCCGTTCGGCCTCGGCGGCTTCCCAGGCCATGCGCGTGGCCTTGAGGGTTCCCTCCGCGCTTTCGGTCCGGCTTTCTTCCGCCTGCAAGTCCAGTGTCGGCTGAGCCTGCGTGCGGGCCGTGTCCAGTTGTTCTTCGACGTCTTCAAGACGCCGCAGGGCGCGTGCCCCGCGCAGGCCGGCTTCCTCGCCTCTCTGCCGGGCGGAGGCGCGGGCCGCGTCGCTTTCCGCCAAGGCCGCGCCCAGACGCGCAATCTCCGCTTCCAGTTCCTCGACCGCCTGCGCGGCCGTGCGCAGCGTGGTGCGTGCGTGCTCGACGGAGTCCGCCTGACTTGCCTGGGCTTCGTTCAAGTCGGAGCGTTCGGAATCGATTCGCGCCAGCGCGCCGTCGGCATCGGCAATCCGGCCTTTCTCGCGCGAGATATCCTCGTGCAGCTGAGCCAGCCGTGTTTCCGCCGCCTCCTGGGCGGCGGCCAAACGCTGTTCTTCCTCGTCGAGTTGTTCGCGGGCGAGATTGAGCCGTTGAACCTTGGCCGCTTCCGCCGCTTCCGCCTGGCGGAGCGGAGGCACATCCTCGGCCGCCTGTGCCTGTGCCGTTGTCGCTTCGGCGACGCGGCCGGTGTGCGCGGCCACAGCGCCTTCCGCCTCTGCCAGCGCCGCTTTGGCGCGCGCCAGCGTTTCTTCCGCGCTCGCCACCTTGATGGTTAGCACCAAAGCATCGGCGGCGCGGATTGAGTCGGAAATGGTGCGGTAGCGCGCGGCCTGACGGGCTTGTTTCTTGAGCGCGTCCAGTTGGGTGGCCAGCGCCTGAATAACGTCGTCGAGCCGCTCGAGATTTGTTTCCGCTGCCTTCAGACGCAGTTCCGCTTCGTGGCGGCGGCTGTGCAGGCCGGTAATGTTGGCGGCTTCTTCCAGCAGGTGACGGCGCTGGGCCGGCTTGGCGTTGATCAGGGCGCCGATGCGGCCTTGGCTGACCAGAGCGGTCGAGCGCGCGCCTGACGACAGATCGGCAAACAGCAGCTGCACATCCTTTGCCCGTACATCGCGGCCGTTGACGCGGTACACCGAGCCCTTGCCGCGTTCGATGCGCCGCGACACTTCGAGCTCGTCACTGTCATTGAATTGCGCGGTCGCCTTGCGCGCCGAATTGTCCATCACCAGCGTGACTTCGGCGATGTTGCGCGCCGGACGGTCGCGCGTGCCGCCGAAGATGATCTCGTCCATTTCGCCGCCGCGCATTTGCTTGGCCGAGGTTTCGCCCATCACCCAGCGCAGCGCTTCAACGAGATTCGATTTGCCGCAGCCATTGGGGCCGACGACGCCGGTCATGCCGTCATGGATGACCAGATCCGTCGGATCGACGAACGATTTAAAACCGGTCAGGCGCAAATTCGTGAATTCAACCAACGACGGACTCTCCGCAACGTAACAAACTAAGACGGATGCGCTTCAGGCCGGCGATAAGCCGGCGTGCGGCGCTTTCGGAATATGTGGGACGGCGGTCGCGCGCGCCCCACAAGCTTTAAGAACTTTTTTCGGCCAGCTTGTCTTCGATAATTTCCGCGATGTAATCGAACGGCCGGGCACCCTCGACCTTGACGTCTTCGATAAACAACGTCGGTGTCGCCTGAATTTTGTACAGGTTGGTTGCCGTTTCCTGACCCTCGCGGATCGCAGACATGATGTTTTCGTTTTCAAGACACGCGTTGACGTCGTCTTCGCTCATGCCGGCGAGCTTGGCATAGGACGTCAGCGGTTCGATCGGGCTTTGCGACTGCACCCAGGTGGCCTGCTGGCCGAACATCACCTTGATCATCGCCTTGCCGCGGTCGCCCGGCGCGCAGCGCGCCAGCATGGCGCCGGCCATCGCCAGTCCGTTGAGCGGGAAGTCCCGAAACACCAGGCGCACCTTGCCGGTGTCGATGTATTTCTCCGTCAGCTCCGGCAGCACCGAATTGTGGAAGGTGGCGCAGTGGCTGCACGTCAGCGACGCATATTCGACGATGGTCACCGGTGCGTTGGGGTCGCCGAAAATCATTTCCCGGTAAACCGGGCCCTCAGGCGCGGGAGCGTCGGCCTGCGCGATTTGGGTGCCTTGGTCAGTTGCCGTTTCGGCCGCGGCCGGTGCGGAGGTATCGGCTTGGTCTTCCTCTTCCGCGCACGACGTGGTGCCGAGCATGGTCAGAGCCATCAAAACGCATCCGAACGCAAACGACGGGGTCCGGGACGACGAAAAGGGGCGGTGGGATGTCACAGAGGGACCTCACAATATCTGGTAGGGCAGTGCGCGCACGCCCACAACAGGTTGGATACTTTAGGCGGTTCGCCGTTCCGGCAGCAAGGCTGGAAACGGCGCCTGACGCGGCAGTAGGAGTCCCCAATCAGGCCTCTCGTTGCAAGGGAAATCAGCGGTAAGAGGTAAAAATTTGCTAATTCGGCGGATTATAGGAAATTAGTTCATTATATCCCATAATTTTAGATTGAACTTCGCAGTTATCTTTATGTATTAAAAAGCTGTTCCAAGTTGATTCCGTTTGCCAGTGCGCAACAATGTCCGTGCGCATTTATTATGAGTGCGGTGCTGCAGGCACCGCGCCAACCCAGGGGAGGGAAGCACATGTCACAACCGCACGGCGTTTGCATACGCCAGTGGATGGCGTCTGTGGCGGCGGCCGCGGCGTTTGCCGTTACCGCCACCGCCGAGGCGCGGATGCTCGATCCGGAAAATCCGGACGACGCCATTTTGGCCGCGCAGAAAATGAATTGCTCGCTGCAAGAGGGCGAACCCATCGTCTATTGGTGGCAGGGGTCCGCTTACAGCCGCGTTCCCGGCGAGCGCGACCGTCATTTGTTCAATGTCGAAGGCATGAACATCCGCCAATGTAAGAATTTCGAGGATCCGGAGCGTGGCCACGGCTTCCGCTCGGTCTCGCGCGAGATTCTTCTCTACCTGGATCCGGAGACAGACGAGATCCTGCGCACATGGACCAATCCCTGGACCGACGAAGAGGTCGAGGTCATCCATGTCGCTAACGATCCGGTCAACATGCGCCGCCCGATGTACGCACGTTCGGCGGACGGCAAGCCCTATACGTTCGATGCCGTGATCATTGGCAATCGCGTGCTTGAAGGCGGCGAAGCGCCGTTGTTCTACAAGAATCCGCTGGCCGGCGACTATCAGGAGTATGTCGGCAATATGTATCACGCCATGGAGGCGTTGAATTCCTACACCTATGCGGACGACGTGTTTGATTCCGAGAAGGACAAGCTCGACAGCTATGTTCTGTCGTGGGCGCGTTTCTCTGAATGGCTGCCGTGGATGAAAATGGGCGGCCGCACCGGCATGATGATTTTCTCCACCGTCGGCGGCCGTGTCGACGGCTATGAGGGCTTGCCGGACCGGTTCAAAGAAGAGATTCAGGCGAACTATCCCAGTTATGACGAACCGCCGCCGCTCGACGACGACCGGCCCAACGTCACGAGTTGGAGCTATTTCAAAGAAGTCTTCGACGCCCGCGCGGCCGAGGGAGGGATGGAATAATGAATACGCTCAGCAAAATACTCGCCGCTGCCGGCTGTGTCCTGCTGCCCTTCGCGGCCGTGGCCGAACGTCTCGATCCGAGCGATCCGAATGACGTGATCAAGATGCAGATCAAGCAGAACTGCTCGCTCAACGAAGGTGAAGACACCGTGTATTGGTGGTCAGGCAAGATGTATAGCCGCCGTCCCGGCGAGCGGGACCGCCATCTGTTCAACGTCCAGGGCATGAATGTCCGCGCGTGCGACATCCTCGAAGATGAGCAGAAGGGCATGGGCTACCGTTCGGTTTCGCGCGAAGTCATGTTCTACCTCGATCCCGAAACCAACGAGGTTGTCGACACCTGGGTTAATCCGTGGACCGGCGAAGAGGTAAAGGTCATTCAGGTTGCCAACGATCCGGTGAACATGCAGCTCGGTGACGGACGGTTTCCCATCTACGCCTACAATGACGACGGTACGGCGCGGGCGAAGTTCGATGCCATTGAACTCGGTGGCATGTATCTCAACGGCGGCGGTGCGGCGCGGTTGTTCTATGACAACCCGTTGGCGGGCGACTATCAGGCCTATGTCGGTGGCACTTACCATGCCATGGAATTCGGCACCGGTGCGACGCCTATCGATGACCTGCTCGACGGCGACGCCAACAAGGTCAAGGACCGCGTTATTTCCTGGGCGCGTGTATCCAAGTTCCTGCCGTGGATGAAGATGGGAGACCGCGACGGTGTCGTGATTTTTCACACCGCCGGTCTGCGTCTCGGCAGCTGGGACGATATGCCCGAGGTCATGAAAAATGAAATCAGGGAAAACTATCCCGCGTATGTCACGGCGCCGCCGCTAGACGACATGCGCCCGAACGAAACCTCTTGGACTGTCACGAAAAGAGCGATCGACACATGGAGGGAAGAGGGTACGGAATAATCTCCGTCTGCCTTTTTCAGGAAAAGCCGTCCGGTCCAGTGTCCGGGCGGCTTTTTCGTTGAGCGCGCGGCGTCACCCGGTATGCGCAGCCCAAATGTCCTTGAGCTGCTGGTGCAACGTCATGGGATTGATCGGCTTGGGGATGACATCCAGCGCGCCCAGCGCTTTGTAACCCTCGATTTCAGAGCTCTGCACCTTGGCCGTCATGAAGACGATCGGAATGTGTTTGGTGTCTTCCCTTTCCCGCAGCGCTTTGAGCACTTCAGGTCCGTCCATTTCCGGCATCATGGCATCCAGCAGAACCAAATCCGGGCCAAAGGCGGCAATCTTGCTCAACGCCTCCGCGCCGGACTCGCAGCTTTCGACCGTAAGGTTGCCGATTCTTTCCAGCGACATCTTTGCAATGGTGCGGATGTCCGGCTCGTCTTCGACATGAAGGATTTTTTGCAGGTCTGTCACGCGGGGCCCGGTTCTCTAATTTTGATTCTGCGATTGTCGCGAGTCGTATCCCGCTTTCTATTACGCCCGCCGTTTCCTGTCTAACGCGGAGAGGATGCTGGCCGCCAGGGCGTCATTGCTCGTGCGAGACTTTTCGAGCACGGAAACGCGGTTACCGGTTACGGCCGTTTTGTCTAAATCATTGGCGGAAAACACGACAACCGGGATGCAGCGTCCGTCTGTTGTCGTAAGTTCGGGCAGCAGCTTCTCGCCGCGGCCATCGCCCAGGGCGAGGTCAAGCAAGACGAGATCGAAATTATCCGCCCCTCTTTTCAACTGAGCGCGCGCCTCGGCGAGGCTTTCCGCTGCCACAATATTTGCCCTGCCGCCCATTAATTTGCGAACGACTTCAACGATATCTTTGTCGTCCTCAACGTGGAGCACGTTTGGACGGACGGCAATATCGTCGCGCACAACCTTACTCAACAAATCTTTGAGGACAGTGATGTCGATCGGCTTTGTAATCCAGCCAGCCATGTCCAGGGCGATGCTGTCCAGGAACTCGGCCTTTTCCTGATTGCGCCCGGATAGGATAAAGACCGGCGTTCCTTTGTTGAATGGGCTTGCTGAGAGGTCGCCGATCGTATCCAGGCCCCACTCACCTTTGGATGAAAGGTCAACAATAACGAGATCGAACGCTGTGCCATCCAGCCACGCTTTCGCTTCTTGGCGGGTCGCTGCCAGCGTTACACGCAAGCCCATATCTTCCAGCATGACCTGAAGAAACGTCGCCGCGTTCGCGTCTGCGGTCGCAACCATAACGCTGCTCGACGGCACGACCGTTTTCTCTGGCGCCTCTTCTGCGGCGCTCTCGTCGAGTTCGAAGAAAAAGCATGTGCCCTTGCCGGCCTCTGATTCAAACCCGATCTGCCCGCCGAGTTTTTCGACAATCGTCTTACAGATGCTCAGGCCTAAACCGGTCCCGCCTTTTTTCCGGGTGGCGGAAGAGTCCGCCTGAGAGAATTTTGTGAAAATTTTGTCGTGAAACTACGGCGGAATACCTGGGCCTTGATCGCGCACAAAGAAATGAATACGCCCGTTGCGGCGCTTCGCGCCCAGTTCGACCAACCCTCCCTCAGGTGAAAACTTGATCGCATTCGAGAGTAGGTTGGCAAAGACCTGAGCCAATTTGTCGCGATCTGCCAACACTGATGCGTGAGGAACATCTTCCCCGATAATCACGTCCACATCGTTTGTTTCAGCAACGCTGGCGTTGTCCCGAGCGGCATCGCTCACGAGCGCATGGACATCCAGTTGTTCGGACTTGAACTCCATGCGTCCGGCTTCGATTTTCTCCAGGTCGAGGATGTCGTTTATGAGCCGGACCAAGCGGTCGCTGTTCGAGTGCGCGATATCGATCATGCCCTTGACGTCACCGGCGACCTCGCCCATCGCTCCGCTCTTGATCAGCCCTAATGAGCCCATGATCGACGTCAGCGGCGTTCTCAGCTCGTGACTGACAACTGATATAAACTCCTGTTTCATGCGGTCGACTTCGCGCTGTTCGGTGACATCGCGATTGACGGAAATGCGTCCAACGAGCCGGCCGCGGTCGTCAAACATGCTGCTTGTGGTGTTGTCGAAGATTCGGACCGCGCCGTCTTTGCGGCGGACCTTAAATTCGTGGCGCCATACACCACCGCTGCCCGTCACGCTGCGGGCATCGGTTTGCACCGAGTACCGCTGTGCCTCGGTGTCGGCGACCATCAGGTCCATGACGGTCATGCCGATCAGCTCATTGCGCGGATAGCCGGTCAGATCTTCCGCCGCGGAATTGCATGCGTCTATCTTGCCGTTGGAATTTGTAATGATGACGGCGTCGGCGATGTTGTCCATCACCCAGGCTTGACGCTTGAGGCGTTCCTCGGCGTCTTTGCGCTCCGAGACGTCACGCACCACGCTGGTGAACAAAGTCTCTCCTTCGGTCTGTACCTACGAAAAAGACACTTCCATCGGAAACTCTTCGCCGGACTTGCGCTTCCCGGTGATGTCGCGATTGGTCATATGCGGAGCGTTGTTGCCGTCAAGCAGCAACTGCTTGAAGGTTTGCGTCCGGCCGCGCTGATCTCCCCGCGGCAGCAAAACCCAGAAGTTCTTTCCCTGCAATTCGGCAGACGTGTATCCGAAGATCAATTCGGCCGCGTCATTGATAGACGTGATGCAGCCATACTCGTCGATTGTGACGATGCCGTCCGCCAGCGTTGCCAGAATGGACGAAAGCCGGTTTTCTTTTTGATCCAGTTCGGCCGTCAGATCGTTCGCGCGCGCCGTATTGAATTTGATCCGCTGCACGATCGGCCGGAACAGAAACACTCCAAGCGCGGCGAGCATCGCCAGTTGCAGCGCGACAAGGAAATATTCTGTCCGGGCGAATGTTTCCCGTTCCGCATTCGCGAGCAGTTCAAACTCGGTCACCGCCGCATCGAGAGACGTCAGCAGAGGGCCCTTTGCCTCGGCAAGGATCGTTTTCAGGAGGATATCTACATCCTCACCGTTGAGCGCCGGTGCGCCGGCCAGTTCCAATGCTGCACCGGTAAAGGCGCGCACGCGCGTATCCAGATTGTGTGGCGCTTCAAAATAGAGCGATCGCGAGTCTTCCGGCAGCGCTTTCAATATGCCCAGGCTTGGATCGCCGTTGAGCAGGGCCTCGTGCTGCGCGAGCATGAGACGCGCGGTGCTCTCAAGTTGTCGAGCGGTCTCGACGTCACCGCTGGCGACATAAGTGCGCGCAAACAGCGCGATGCGCTGCGACAGCATACGCTGGCGGCCACTGACATTAATGACGGCTGCGCTAATGCGCTGCTCACCCGTCGCCAGCGCCAAATAAACGCCGGAACCGGCCACCACGGCGGCAATGAAAATCAGCGCACTGATGTATGCGATGGTTAACGTCTGAAAGGTTCTGTCTTGGTGCGTGGCCATTCTACCTCGCGATTGCGCAGCGCGATTGTTGGCGCAGATGCCTGATCACGCAAGAGTCCGTGGGTTGGACCACGCAAAACCGCATTTTACTTGGGGCTGTGAAACTTCCAGATCGTGGACGGCAATTCCTGGGCTCCTCAAGAACGCGGCCCGCCGATGGGGGGTCGGCAGGCCGCTGGGACGTGGGTACCCACGTATCCTGACGCGCTGACGGGGAGGGGATCGCGCCAGGATTTAACAGGTATATGGGTGGCGGCTGGGCCTATGCCAAGGGGTCAGATCCGCAGGATTAGTCCTGAATGTCGCCTGCCGTCTCGCGCTTTTCCCTGAGCGTGCGGCCGCGGCCTTGGGCCAACAAGCGTTCCAGGCCCTCTTCGCTCAGCTTGGTGATTGAGCCGATCGGGCATCTGTCCGGCAATCCGCCGCCGCTGGTCACCAGCACCGAATCACCGCCAAACCCGCACAGGCGGCCGTCGTTGGAGGTAAAGCCGATGGTGTGGGCAAAACGCAGGTTCATGCACGGACGGTCGAGTTGAATATGATAGGGATGTTTGCGGCTGGGCGCCCAGACGATGAGATTGTGGCGGTTGAGCGGCTTCCAGTCGTAGAGGGTGCGGAAAAAGATGCACTGATTGGTGGTGTCGGGCAGGCGATCCGGATACTGCTCGAGAATATACCCGTCATCGTTCGCGGTTTTGGGCACGCTGTTTTGCGCCAGCGCACCAGCGCTCATCGCAACAGCAAGCACTGCCGCCGCGGCGAGGGTCTTCCAGTTCGAAATAAGGTCTGAGGCTCTGATCACATCCAACCTTTGGTGCGGGCGGTAACGACCCCGCGTTCGTCTCTCCGTGAGTGTCCTAGATTACTGAAAAATGTGGAATTTGTTGGGCAAAGCGACGGTTTTTCCAAGGTTCCCCGGCAGGTGTGACATGAGGGACACAACGCCGCAGTCGGCTTGGGGCTTGGCTTAGAACGTGTAAATCGCAAAAACACCCGCGGTGAACTGGTTCGACGACCCCTGAACCGAGACAATGGGGCTGTCCTTCGCGTCACTGAGAATCTTCTCGTAGCCGGCGGAGCCCAGCAGCGACCACTGATCCGAAATAAAGTAATTGGCGCCCAAGCTGATGCCGATGTCTTTGAGGCCCGAGCCGGCGTCAAAGGCCGCCAGACCGGACGCCAGCGCCTGTGCCGCGTTCACCGTGAAGTATGAGTCCATGTATTTGTTGTTCGCCCAGGTCATCTGGCCGGTGCTGGTAATCGTCAGCTTGTCGTCGCGGTAAATCGCCACCGACAGATCGCCGATCACGGTCATGCCCTTATGGCCGCTGAGGACGTCCTGGCGGAACCGCACGCGCGCCCGTGCGGGGCCTGCGGTGTAACTGGCGAACAGGCCGAGTTCCAGGCTGGTGCCGACGTTGCCGAGGCCGGCCAGGTCGGGGCTGTCGGTCTCATCGCGGCCGAAGTCGAGGCGCAGCAGCGGACCGGCCTTGAAGTTCTCGGACTGGAAAATACTGTCGCGGCCAAACACGTTGACGCGGACGCGGTTGTTGTCGACTTGAACCAAGTCCCGGTAGCGGAAAGAGATCACCGGTGCCGCCCGGACTTTGTAGTCGTCCAACCCTTGATAAGCTGGAGAGATGACCGGGCCGAGGCCGATGCGGATGTTGGTGACGCCGGGCAGAAGCACGTCAGTGACGTCGCTCATGGTGTCGGTGACGTTTGTGAGCAGGCCGTCGAGGGACTGCGCCCGCGCCGGTCCGGGTGAAATAAGTCCCGTACACACCCACGCGGCCGCACCGGCGGCGACCATCCACGCTTTGCCGGAAACGCTGTTCAGAAACTGCATCGAAAACCCCGACAATCTACCGTATCCCCGCCGCCGGGAATCATACGGGAAAAGGCGAGTCCCGTACAGCCGCAGCGGGCGCTCAGGACTCCCGGCGTGCCTTGAGGCGTGCGCCCAGTTTGGCCAGCGCGCGCCGCACGGGTTCAGAGTCCACGGCCGCAAGGTCGCGTTCGATGCGCTCGGCCTCGCCTTCGTTGAGCGGCTGGGATCGCGGCGGTTTGGGGCGTTGCGGCACCAGTGACAGCGGACCTTGGCTGACCGTCAGCTTGGTAATCGCGCCGGGCCCCAGATACGCATTGACCCGATCCACGATCTGCGGCGTTTGCGGCTGGATCATCGCCGCCGCCGCGCCGCTCGACACGCGCAGGTGCAAGGTCGCGCCGTGCCCGCTTCGGTCGCGCTGAAGTTTCTCCGGCATGGACACCCCCGCCAGCGACGGTCCGACGATGTCCGCCCACCGTCCAAAGATCTGGGCCGCGCCCTGTCCCTGACGGCCGAGCACGGGGCGCGCCACCCGTTCGGTCAGCGCCGCCATGCCGAGCAGGCCGCGGGAGATGCGTTCTTCGCCCGGCTGCTTTGCGCGCGCTTTCTTTTTGTCGGTGGAGTTCATAGGGTCAGCATAGCCGAAACGCTCACCTCGCGTCTTCATGCCGCGTTCTCATATTGTGTCCCATCCCGTG
Organism: Rhodospirillaceae bacterium; assembly: GCA_038148375.1. Taxonomy (GTDB): domain Bacteria; phylum Pseudomonadota; class Alphaproteobacteria; order Rhodospirillales; family Rhodospirillaceae; genus CAWUEX02. The sequence continues at coordinate 252,287 of JAYQVH010000002.1, forward strand.
CCTTCACCGAATTCCCGCAGCCTGCTGACCTGGTACGACCGCCACCGCCGCCGTCTGCCATGGCGCGCGCTGCCGGGCGAGACCGCTGATCCCTATGCGGTGTGGCTGAGCGAGATCATGTTGCAGCAGACCACCGTCGCCGCCGTGAAACCGTATTTCGAGCGTTTCCTCGCGCGCTGGCCCAGGGTGCAGGACCTCGCCGCCGCCGCGCTCGATGATGTGCTGACCGAATGGGCGGGGCTCGGGTATTACGCCCGCGCGCGCAATTTGCACGCCTGCGCCAAAGCTGTCGCCGAAGATCACGCCGGTGTGTTTCCCGATACTGAAGCAGGCTTACTCGAACTGCCGGGTATCGGGCCGTACACCGCAGCCGCCATCGCCGCGATCGCGTTTGACCGCCGCGCTGTCGTCGTCGACGGCAACGTCGAGCGCGTGATGACGCGGCTTTACGAAATCGGCACGCCCTTGCCGGCGGCTAAACCCGAGATCAAGGCGCGCGCGGCGGCGCTGACCCCGAAGTCCCGTCCCGGCGACTATGCGCAGGCGGTGATGGACCTGGGCGCAACCGTGTGCACGCCGAAGTCGCCGTCGTGCGTGCTGTGCCCCTGGTCACGAAGCTGCGCGGCGCGCGCGTCCGGCACCATGGCCGACTATCCGCGCAAGGCGCAGAAGAAAGCCAAGCCGACGCGGCGCGGCACCTGTTTCTGGCTGACCCGTCCCGACGGCGCCATCCTGTTGCGCCGGCGTCCCGCCAAAGGGCTGCTCGGCGGCATGATGGAAATCCCTTCGACCGAGTGGCAGGCCGCCGCTCCGGATGCGGATCTGGCCCGCACGGCGGCGCCGGTCGCGGCCTCGCGCTGGCGCGCGCTGCCGGGCCAGGTGTCCCACACCTTCACTCACTTTCATCTGGAACTGGCCGTGCTCACGGCGCCGGTGACCGCCAAAACCGCGGCAGCGGCGGGCAAAGACCCGGATTTGGTGTGGGCCCATCTCGACGAGCTCGACGGTTATGCCCTGCCGTCGGTCATGCGCAAGGTGGTCAAGCATGCCCTGAAAGTGGGATATTAGGGGCGGAAGTTAGTTTCGCGGGGAAGGGGACCCTATGTCGACCGATCAAGCAGCAGACGCAAAAGAGAAGTTGCGCAACGACGCGCTGCATTACCACCGCTATCCCCAACCCGGAAAGCTCGAGGTCGTCGCCACCAAGCCGCTCGCCAATCAACGCGATCTGGCGCTGGCCTATTCGCCGGGCGTGGCCGCCGCCTGCGATGCCATCGTCGCTGATCCGCTCGAAGCCGCCACCGTCACCGGGCGCGGCAATCTCGTCGCCGTGGTGTCGAATGGCACGGCCGTGCTCGGCCTTGGTGCCATCGTTGTCGCCGCGGCGGTGGTCAACGCCCTGTCGCTGGTGCGCAAGAAGATCGACAAAGTCAAACTGGTCTCCACCGGCGGCGGCGCGGCCGGCATCGCGTGCCTCAATCAGTTGCTCGCCCTTGGGCTCAAGCGCGAGAATGTCATTCTGTCCGACCATAAAGGCGTGGTGTTCAAGGGCCGCACCGAAGACATGACCGACCAGAAGGCGGAGTATGCCGCCGACACCAAGGCGCGCACGCTGGCCGAAGCCATCAAGGATGCCGACGTGTTTCTCGGCCTGTCGGCGCCCGGCATTCTCACCGGCGACATGGTCAAATCCATGGCCAAGACGCCGATCATTCTGGCGCTGGCCAATCCTGAACCGGAAATCCGGCCAGAGGTCGCCCGTGAAGCGGCGCCGGATGCGATCATCGCCACCGGGCGCTCCGACTATCCCAACCAGGTCAACAACGTCCTGTGTTTTCCGTTCATCTTCCGGGCCGCGCTCGATGTCGGGGCCACCGATATCAACGAGGAGATGAAGGTCGCCTGCGTCAATGCCGTCGGTGACCTCACGCTGGCTGGTCAACTTGGCCGCGCTCGCCGTGATCGATGCGCAGGTGCGCGCGCGCCGCGCGATCCGATGACCCCGCGCCACGCGTTTAGATGAACGCCGGGCGCGAGATTGGATGGACGTGAAACACTCATTCGTTGCCGCTGCTACGGCGCTCTGGCTGACGCCGGCAATTGCCCAGTCCGAACTGGTGCGCGGCAACGTCATGGATCCGGCCAGCCTCGATCCGCAGCGCATGAACACGCTCTATGAAAGCAACATCGCTCTCGATCTGTTCGAAGGTCTGACCACACCCGATGCAAACGGCGATCCGGTGCCGGGCGTTGCGCACAGCTGGACGGTCTCGGACGACGGCCTGACCTGGACGTTCACGCTGCGCGAAAACCTTGTCTGGTCCGACGGCAAAGCGCTGACCGCCGAAGATGTGGTGCAGTCGTTCCGGCGTCTGATGAACCCGGCGACGGCCTCGCAGTTTCCCTACCTCTTATACGGTGTGAAGAACGCCGAAGCGGTCAACACCGGCTCGGCCCCGGTTGACACGCTCGGTGTCAGCGCACCCGATGAGCGCACGGTCGTCATCGCGCTCGGCGATCCCGTACCCAATCTAGCGGAGCTGTTGTCAAATGCCTTCGGTGCCATTGTGCCCGTGCACGTGATTGAGCAGCACGGGCGCACCTGGACCGCGCCGGACACCATCGTCTCCAACGGCGCCTATATATTAAGTGACTGGCGGCCGCAGGACCGCGTCGTGCTCACCCGTAATCCCGCCTTCCACGCGGCGGATTCGGTCGCGGTCGAGCGCATCGTCTATCTGCCGACCGAGGACCAGACCGCCGCGCTGGCCCGCTTCCGCTCCGGCGAACTCGACACCTCCATCGACTTCCCGACCGCGCGTACCGACTGGCTGCGCGAAAACCTGCCTGCGGAAACCAAAGTCACGCCTGCGCTCGCGACGTTCTATCTCACCTTCAACACTCAGCGCTCTGGTCTCAGCGATGCCCGCGTGCGCCGCGCACTGTCACTCGCCATCGACCGCGCCACCCTGGCCAACCGCGTGCTGCGCGCCGGAGAGCGCGCCGCGGTCGGCTTCGTACCGCCGGGAACGTCGAGCTATCGCTCCCCCGCCGGCGATGTGCCCGATGCGGCCGTGGCCCGCGCTGAAGCCGCCGCGTTGCTCGCCGAAGCCGGCTACGGTCCGGATAATCCGCTGCGGGTTTCGCTGAGTTTGTCGTCGGCGGAGGACCGCCGCCGCGTTGCCGCCGCCATTGCTGCCATGTGGCAGCCGCTTGGTGTCGCGTTGACCATCGATAACACTCAAGGCCGCGTTCTGTTCGCGCGCCTGCGCACCGGCGATTTCGACATCGGCTATGCCGCCTGGGTCGCCGATGTCAACGACGCGGGAAACTTTCTCGCCATCCTGCACAGCCAGGCCGTGAACTCGAACTACGCCCGCTACGCCAACCCGGATTACGACGCCCTGCTCGACCGCGCCGCCGCCACTGCCGATGCGGCCGACCGCGCTGGTCTGCTGGCCGAAGCCGAGGCCGTCATGCTCGCCGATGCGCCCGTCGCGCCGCTGTACACCGGCGTCAGCAAGCATCTCGTCGCCGCACGTGTGTCGGGCTGGAGGGCCAATCTGCGCGACGTTCACCTCAGCCGCTACCTGGATAATTCCGCCGTCCCATAACGCGCCCGATTGACGGACCGAATTTCCCCGCTGCATATTGGTCCTGCACGTTATACGCGTGAAGGAGAAGGCTAGAGGCAGATGTCGGACTCTCAACTCAAGACCCAGAAATTTACCGCGGGCCACGTGCTGTTTAAGCAGGGCGACATCGCCCAAAGCTGTTTTCTGGTGCGCGACGGTGTCATCGCGCTGAGCCGGGCCGACACCAAGGGCAACGACAAGCGATTCGCCACCATCACCAAGGGGGAGATCATCGGCGAGATGTCGATGATCGGCGGCACGCCGCGTACCGCCACCGCCACCGTCACCAAGGATTGCGAACTCGCTGAAATCTCGCGCGAGGAATTCGAAGGCCAGATCGAACGCCTCAATCCGTTCATGCGCCGCCTCATCAAGTTGATTGTTCAGCGCTTACGCGATACCACGGTGGACCTCGTGCGCGGCGACAGCTGACGCCGCGCACCGCACGACGCAAAAGATAAAACCGAAAGGGAGAGCGCATGACCGGGACCTTCAAGGCCCTCGTCGTCGATAACGCCGACGGCACCTACACTTCCGCCATCAAAGACCTGAGCATCAGCGACCTGCCGGACGAGCCGGTGCTGATCGACGTCGCCTACTCGACGCTGAATTACAAGGACGGCCTCGCCGTCACCGGCAAAGGCAAGATCGCGCGCAGCTTCCCCATGGTCTGCGGCATCGATCTCGCCGGCACCGTGGCCGAGTCTGCCGACGCCGCGTTCAAGCCGGGCGATAAAGTGCTCGTCAACGGCTGGGGCCTGTCGGAAGCCCACTGGGGCGGCTACAGCCAGAAGCAGCGTGTGAAGAGCGAATTCATCACCCGCGTGCCCGAAAAGTTTTCTTTGCAGGACACCATGGCCATCGGCACTGCCGGCTACACCGCCATGCTGTGCGTGCTGGCGTTGGAAGACGCCGGCATCGTGCCGGACCAGGGCCAGATCGTGGTCACCGGGGCCGCAGGGGGTGTCGGCTCGGTTGCCGTCGCGCTCTTGGCCAAGCTCGGCTATGACGTTGTTGCATCCACGGGCCGTGAGTCCGAAGCGGACTATTTGAAAGGCCTCGGCGCGAAGGAGATCATCGCCCGCGCCGACCTCGACCGCGACGCCCGCCCGCTGGAAAAGGGCAAATGGGCCGGCGGCGTGGACTCGGTTGGCTCCAAAACGCTGGCCACCCTGCTGGCCGAATGCAAGGACGACGGCGCCGTTGCCGCCTGTGGGCTCGCAGGCGGCACCGATCTGCCGACCACGGTGATGCCGTTCATCCTGCGTGGCGTGCGCCTGCTTGGTGTGAACTCCGTCACGTGCCCGGCGGCCAAACGCGACCGCGCCTGGGCCCGCCTCGCCGAAGACCTCGACATGGATAAGCTGAAAGCGATGACGACGGTGGAGCCGATGTCCAACCTGCCCCAGCTGGCCGAGGATATCCTCAAAGGCCAAACCCGGGGGCGCGTGGTTATTGATGTGAACGCTTAAGCGGCTAGTCCTATTCCTCTAAACCAAAGACATAATGTCCGCAGTAGGTGCGGTCGATAAACGGGTCCTCGCCGGGTTTGCACGATCGCAATGGTTTACCGTCGCGCCATTCGCTGGTGCCGGTGACCCGCCATTGTCCGTCTTCGTTCCGGATTAAGAAGTAACTCCAAGCCTCGTTGGTGCATTCGTAAGCAGCGATTCCGCAACCTTTGATCCGCACTTCTGTGACGGGAAAGTCTGACAGGGTGTCCGGCAGCGTCGCGCCTTCGAACCGGTCCGCGCCGACGACGCGCTGCCCGAAATAAATATAGTCATAGCCTTCGCCCTGGACTTCACTGAATGTATACAGCCAGGGGTTTTCGCGGGGCCATGGATTTTGCTCTGTTATCCAGGCCTTGGTTGCTTCGTCTTGGGTTAGGCCCACTGCATCGCAGCCGTCATTAACGACGCTACGGCGACATTCCACGAATGTCTTGATCGCGCAGATGGGATGTTCCGCCGGGGCGCGGCAATCAAAGTCCGGATCGATAGGTTCGAACGCGGGCTGAGCGGCAGTGGCTGGCGGACTGCTGCCAAAGATGCCTGCAAACGCAATCAAATAGATTGCGGCGCTAAGTTGACGGGCGCGCCGTTTTCCAGTTGGGGAGGAGGGTTGCCGGATCCACATGCTGTCCATCGTACAACGTTTCCATATGAACATGGTGCTGCATGTTTTTTCGTTCAGGGTATGCCGCTCGAACATCATGATAGCTGCCAACTGGGTCGCCTACTGTGACGGACGTACCCACTTTCAGTGAGCCTGGATCGACATAGAAGAGCCGAGCTTTGAGGCCATCGTATGGCCCCGTTCCTTCTATATTCACGATGCGGCGATTCTTTTTGTTGCTTGTCCAGACATGCTCACCAATAGTCCCACTGATTGGGGCGAAAACCGGGTCGTCCGGTGCACTTGCTAGGATATCAACTCCTTTATGGGTGCGTGTCCCTGCGTCTCTCGATGCTCCAAACCATCCGTTTCCGTCCGCGTCGTTGCGTTCAACACCTCCGGGAATAGGCGACTGAATCATCGAAGGCAGTTCGGTTGGCTTCACTCTGGGCAACGGGGGTTCGTTCACCAACCTGCTCGCAAACTCCTGCAGACCCGTTTCGGGATTCACCGATGGCGAGGCGTGCGTCAGTTCGCCGATGCGCGCGGTGACGTGTTCGAACAGCGCTTCGTGGTCCGCCGAGTTGAGTTTGTCCAGCGCGGCTTTGGCGCGGCTGGCGAGCCGGGCACGCTGGCCGTCGCTCGGCGCTTGTGCCGCCGCCCGCAAGAATTTCAGCACCGGCTGGGCCGCTTGGCCGGAGAGGGCGATGGCGCGTCCGTCCAGTCCCGCCTCATTCGCGATCATCCAGGTTACTGCTTCATCGAGAGTGACTCCCCGTTCCCAGGGCTTGGGGTGGCGGGGTTCGTCGTCGAGGAGAGGGTGAGGTGCAGGCGGTTGCTTCAGCATTGGATGAAATGGCTTTCGTGAAAATAGGCGGCGCTGAATAAGATCGAAGAATAACAACAATAATTGTTTATTTCAACAATCTTTTTCAAGCAGGCTAAGGTTTCCGCTATTTTTCATCGTGCATGGGCTCGTCTGTTTAAAATCTCAAACTTTTGATTTCATTCAAGAAAGAACGGTTTCCCGGGCGCGGACGCGCCCGTGCATGGGCTCGTTCCTCGCAGTTTCGGCGGAGGATTAAAGTTGTGCGGCTGGGCGAGGGGTCAGGTCCCCGGTCTGGGATCAAACCACTCGCCTCTGGCGCTAAACCCACGCGTGAACGCGTTTAAACCCACGCGTGAACGCGTTTAAACCCAGGAGAACTCATCGGCCGTTGAGATCAGCGCCGCGAAGCCGCGGGTGTTGCGCACCGCGCTCTGGTACTGGTCCTGGGCCTGCTCGTCGCTCTCGGCGTACTGCATCCAGGTCAGCGGCGCCATCGGCCCCGACCAGTGGAAGGTGTAGTCGACCAGCTCGTTGTAGCCCTCGGCGGAGGCGAGCTCATAGCCGATCATCTTGCCGACCCAGTAGTCGGTCATGGCGATGGCCGAGTCCTTCGCATCCTCTGGCATCGGCGTCAGCAGGTCGCCGGTGACCGCGCCGCTCCAGGTCGACATGTTGTAGGTGCCGTTCCAGCCGCTCATCACCTGCGTGCCGGCCAGCCAGTAGCCGTTGACGTCCGGGCGGCCGTCCGGACCAGGCCAGTCGAAGGGCGCGTCCTTCGTTTCATGGGACACCCAGGTCCACGCCCAGCTGGCATTGAGGGTCGCGCCCATAGCGCGCCACGCGGCGACCATCTTCTCGAACGGGCGGCGGATGCGCGCCGGCGCTTCGTCGCCGATCTCGGTGCCGTCGAGCAGGATCGCCTCGATCACGCGGCGGATCTGATCCGGTTCGTCGAGGTTGTCCATCCACGCGTCGTAGGCGCGCGTCAGCACGGCCTCGGGCGGGGTCTCGCCGAAGAAGCGCCGCGCAAGCTTGGTGGTCACGAATGTCGCCGTCGCCGGGTGGGCGGCGAGCAGATCGAGCACGCGCTCGCCCTGGGCCATGTCGGCTGTCAGGTGCGACAGCGGCTGACCGAGGAACGTGCCGGCTTGCGTGTTGTGCTGGGCCGCGTTGTAAGTGAACAGCCAGGTGTAGGGCAGGCGGTTGTTGCCGTTGTTCTGTCCGTTCCACTGTCCGATCTCGACGGTCCATCCCGACATCGCGCGGGAGACCTCAATGACGTCCTGGTCCGTGAACCCGACCGCGACGCCGTCTGCGTTCTTCTCCACCGTCGCCGGGTCGACCGTGCCCAGGTAGGCGTCCTCGCCCAGTGTGTGCAGTTCCATCAGCTCGCGCGAGTAGTTCTCGTTCGGCAGGTCCGCCGGGCTGCCGGCGTTGTCCAGGTACCACATCATCGCGGTGGATTGCGCCGTCGCGCCGAGCATGTCGCGGAAGTTGCCGAACACCCGCGGGCGGATGACGTCGCGGTCGTAAATCAGGATCGACAGGCGCATGATGTCGTCGCCGTCGTACCAGACCGAGAAGTGGTTGAGCCAGAAGTCGGTCATCACCTCGCGCAGCTGGTAGGACGAGTGCGCCGCGCGCAGGTAGACGCCGTTCATCGTCTCGACATAGACGCGCCAGACTTCGTCCCACGGGTGAGTATTTCCGGCGTTGATCAGCACCTGATAGAGTTCGTCTTCCGGCAGGCTCAGGTAGTTCAGCGGGCGCTCTTCATTGACTGCGTCCCAGCCTTCCGCGTTGTCGTTTTCGGTGAACTCGTTCGACTCTTCGTATTCGATGTGCAGGGTCTGGTTCGCGATGTGCTGGGCGAGCTCGTCGTCGTCGCCTGCGGGTGGATCGAGCTGTTCCTCAACCCACGCGGCCCAGCCGACCTGCTGGACATAGGCTTCGTCGACGTCACGGCAGCCGAACGTGGTGCGGTTCAACGCCTTGCGTTCCCATGAGGGTTCGAGTGCGAGGAAATGCATAGGGGGCCTGCTCTTCCTGGTCCTGACGGGGTCTCGAGTCGCGTGTTACCGTAGAGTGAGAGTCTTAAAAGAACGGTACCACGCTAGATTGAGTTGCAAGAATCTGGCGATTTGAAGGCGTGGACCTGCGCACTTGCCCGCGGGCCGTTGCCGCGCGACAATCCCGCCACGCGTAAAAACCACCAGAATTCCAGGGATTCCAATGCCTCAAGACACCAGCCCCGCTGCTTCCGCCATGCCTGACGTCAGTCCCAATCTCGTGCCCGGTTACGATGTCGAACGGGTGCCCCCCGGGCAGACCAAGGCCGGAGCCGATCTTGGCCCCCACCAGGGCCTGCTTGACCAGCTCAAGCAGAGCCTGGGCGCAGATAATGTTCAGTCCGACGACGCCACCCGGGCGTTCTTCGCCGAAGACACTTTCCGCAGTTTCGAAACGCCGCTGGCCGCGATCACGCCGACCTCGACCGAAGACCTCGCCCGCGCGGCCGCGGCCTGTCACGCCGCCGGTGTTGCCCTGGTGCCGCGCGGCGGCGGCATGTCTTACACGGACGGGTATCTGCACACGCGGCAGAATTCGATCACCGTCGACACCCAGAAGATGACCCGCATCCTCGAGATCAACGCGGACGACATGTACGTCACGGTCGAATGCGGCTGCACCTGGATGGCGCTCAACGATGCGCTGAAGGCGAAGGGCCTGCGTACGCCGTATTGGGGGCCGCTGTCCGGCTATCAAAGCCGCATCGGCGGTGCGCTGTCGCAGAACTCGATCTTCTTCGGCTCGGGTAACTACGGCTCAGCCGTCGAGCAGGTGCTCGGCATGGATGTCGTCCTCGCCGACGGCACCGTGCTGCCGGTCGGCGCTCATGCCATCGCCGGCGGCAAACCGTTCATGAAGCATTACGGGCCTGACCTGATGGGGCCATTCCTCGCTGATGCCGGTGCGCTCGGCGTCAAGGCAACGGCGACCCTGCGTTTGATTCCGCGACCCGAACACCGCCGCCACATCGCCTATGCCTTCGACACCTATGCGGATATGGCCAATGCGATGTCGCAGCTCAGCCGCGAAGGTCTGGCGACAGAGTCCATGGGCTTCGACAAGAACCAGCAGTCCGCCCGGGTTACCGAAGGCGACAGCGACCTGATGAAAGACGTCGGTACGCTGTTCAAAGTGATCAAGGAGTCCGGCATCGCCGACGGCTTGCAGATTGCCTTCGCCGGGCGGCGGTACCTGAAGGATGTGTTTTACGGCCTCCATGTCGCGATCGAGGATCAAACCAAGGGCGGGGTGACCGACAAACTCAAGCGCGCGCGGGAGATCGCCAAGTCCTGTGGCGGCCGGCCGCTGCCGGCGTCGATCACCAAGATCTGCCATGCCGAGCCGTTCCTGCCGCCGGACTCCATCCTCGGGCCCCAGGGCGAGCGCTGGGTGCCGTTGCACTGCGTGGTGCCGCACTCCAGGGCGGTCGAGGCGCTGGATAAGGTCACGGCTCTGTATGAAAAGTACAAAGACGTCAAAACGCCGCACGGCATCCGCAACGGCTTCCTGCTCGTCACCGTCGGCAACTACGGGTTTTTGATCGAGCCCGTTTGGTTCTGGCCCGACGCGCGCCTGAAGATGTACGACACGGTCATCCGGCCCGAGCATCTCGCTAAACTGCCGGAACATGCCGCCGACGAAGAGGGCCGCGCCGTCGTCAAAGCCATGCGCGACGATCTGTCGGATCTATTTGCCGACCTCGGCGCGGTGTCCATGCAGCTCGGCAAGCTCTACCGCTACGACAAGAGCCGCAAGCCCGAAGCCTGGGACATGCTCAAGAAGATCAAGGGTCTGGTTGATCCGGACAACCTGATGAATCCGGGCGCGCTGAAGCTTTAGGTGCGTCCACTAGGAAACAACTGTGTGATGGCTCGGCTTTTCGCCTTTGCGTTTGTAAGTCTCCTCTTAAATCAAGCGGCGGCGCAGGATGTTGTCCGCCCGCAGACCGACACGGTCATCTCCGCCACCGCGTTCGGCGACTGGGACAAAGCCGAGACCGTCGAAGTGCGCACCGGACGGGATCTGGAACTCGAACGCGATCTGGTTGTCGAAGTCGGCCGCATGCTGGCGGACGCCGGCTATCAGGTCGTACCCAAGGGGCAGATCGTCTTGACCGTCTCCAGCACCTCGCCGGTGCCGGGCATCGAAGCCCGCGACGCGGTGACCATCGACGACCGCATCAGAACCATGGACATGACCCGCAACGACCGCGCGGTCCTTGTGCCCTACGAACAACGCAAAGGCGAACCGGGGGCCTCTGTTTTTGTTGTGCGCATGTCGGCCTACCGGCCCGGCCAATCCAACCTGTGGGTGGCCGAGGCGTCCGCGCCGGACAACGGCAGCGGACGGCAGTCCACATCTTTACGGCTGGCTCAGGCATTGGTCGACCGGCTCGGGCAGTCCGTGGCCGCCGATGCTGCAAAGGGGCAATAACCCGCCGGTTTCCAGCGTCACTGTCCTCAGTTCGGACAAGTCTGGCCGATCACTCTGAGTTTATTTGGTAGGCCGCCTGTTCAGCGTTAGACTTCCGCCACTTTTTCCACGAGAGGGAGAGACGCCATGATCAAGACCCCGCGCCCCCTGTATGACGCGCCTGATAAGGCCAAGGGCGGCCCGCCGCCCGGAGTGAAAGCCGAGTCCGGCTCGGGCCGGCCAAATCCGACCCTGGCGATGACGTCGCCGATCCAAGGCCGGGAAGAAGAGTTCGGCCGCGCGGTCAATGTCGTGCTGAAGACAATGGCAGATACCATGCCGTACCAGCACTACTTCAACGATGCGCTGGTCAAAGCGCACCTGTCGCACATTCAGTTCGCCAAGGATCACAACCTCCTCGACGACATGATCGACAAGGATCAAAAAACGATGTCGCCGATGCTGGGGCGGATCCGCGGCAAGATCGAGGAAACCGGCAATACCGAGCTCGGTATGATCGCGATGTTCGACCGTACATCCTGTTTCTACCAGATGCTCGACGAATGGGATTCAGAACCGGGTATGCGCCGGTACAAAGAGCCGTTCGGCTACGTTTTGGAGTTCGGCAAGCGGATCGGCCAATTCGACATGACGGTCGATGAAATCCACGAAATTTATACCAAGCCGCGCTATCACGGGTATGCGGCCCAGCTCGGCCTGAAGCTCGATGTCTCCGACATTGACGCGGACGGTTACATCACGGTGCGCCTGGTCGACTGACCGGTTCGCCGCAACAGAAACTCACAAGGGAGACTTTCCTATGAAAGCACGTTTCCTCAAGGCCGCAGCTGCCGGTGCACTCGCGGTTTCGATGGCGTCCGGCGCGATTGCAGCCGACCGTCAGGTCGGCCAGTACTCGCCGTTCCCGCATCGCACGCAAGAACTCGGCGATGCCATGCAAATGGTGTTTAAGACCTTCAATCACTCCAGCACCGCTTACGAGCATCAAATGAACGATGCTCTGGTGAAAATGACTCTCGGGCACATTCAGTTCGCCAAGGATAATGACCTCCTTGAGGAAGCTGTGGACGACGAAATCCGCACGCAGAGCCCGATGCTCATCCGCGTCGCCAAAATGATCGAAAAGACCGGCGAAAAGGAGTTGGCGCTCAAGGCGGTGTTCGAACAGACCACCTGCCACTTCCAGCTGGTGCTCAACACCGAAATGCAGCCCGGCGTGCGCCGTTTCGTCTCGCCCTTCGGTCACGTGCTTGAGCAAACCCGCCGTCTGGGTCAGCACGATCTGACGGAAGAGGAAATCTACAATGTCTGGCTCAAGCCGCGTTACGAGCGCTATGGCGAGGTTCTGGGTGTGCCGCTGACGGTCGATCCCTGGGATCCCGAAACACGTCTCATCACGGTGCGTATCGCCCAGGAAGACGAAGTCTCGATGCGCTGAGCATCGCCGCGCTGATTGAATGAAATGAGCGCGATTATGAACAGAGTGAAGACTGCCGTGATGTTTGTTACGGCAGTCTTTTTTTGCGCGGGAATTGCGCAGGCCGCGGGAGACGCAGAACGCGGCAAACGCCTCGCGCGGGAATGCTTTGCCTGCCACGGCGCGGAAGGAAATAGTCCGTCACCGATCAATCCAAAGATCGGAGGTCAGCACGAGCGCTACTTGCTTTTGTCATTAAAGCAGTATCGCGACGGAGCTCGCGAACATTCGCTGATGCGCGGGTCGGTGCTCGGCAAGACGGATCAAGAACTGGAGGATATCGCCGCGTACTACGCGGCGCAGCCAGGGTATCTCACCCGCCGTGAAATCCGCGCGCGCGTCGCTGAAGGTGTGCCGCAGGAAGAACCCGGCGGCGGCCCGCCCCAAGGCGGCAGTGCGCCGCCGAAGTTCGATCACAGCGATCAGATTGCGAAGTACTCCAGTATGCTCGCACGCGCGTTCATGAACGAGGCGGCCGCCACGTCGGCCGGGGCGGCGGCGTGCGACGGTTTTTCCGGCGCGGCCAACGTGGATGCCGACGGTGACGGCCTCGCCGATGCGTACGATGCGGCGCCCGGCGACGCCGGAGAATTTGCCGCCGATGTCAGCGGCGATGGCGTTTTTGAAATCTGTTCTATCCAGCAGCTCGAGGCCATCGGATCGCTCGGCACGGGTGAGGGGGCGGCGACATCGCTCAGCCGAGAAGTTCGCATGGAGCGCGATTATCAGATTGTCCGCGATCTTGATGCATCTGGCGTGGCTAACTTCAAACCGATCGGCGACTGCGGCCCCGAGGGCAACTGCATGATCACCTTTGACCGCTTTGGCTTTCAAGGCGCGATCGACGGTCAAGGCCACATCATAACGGGCCTGCGCATTTCAGCGCCGGAAGGCGGCGGCATCGGGCTGATCGGCGTTCTCGGCCAGCGCGGCACCGTCCGCAATGTGATTCTCAAAGATGCGCAAGTTGTCGGCCGCGGCGGCACCGGATTGCTGGTCGGCAGCAACTTCGGGATCGTTTTTCGCGCCCGCGCGGAGGGGGAGGTCGCCGGACAACTGGCCATCGGCGGATTGGTCGGCGGCAGCGGCGGGCTCATCGCGTTTAGCGACGTCAAAGCGACTGTGTCTGGTAATCAGGCCATCGGCGGTCTGGTCGGGGATATGCGCGGCGCAGTGTACTACAGCACCGCCGACGTCGAGGTGTCCGCCAGCCGCGGTGCCGGCGCCCTTGTCGGCCTCAACACCTTCGGCTTTGTTGTCGGCAGCCACGCGCACGGGTCCATTGTCGGCAGCAACGATCTCGGCGGGCTTGTCGGCATGAACACGGACGCCAAGGTGCGGGCCAGCTATGCTGCGGTCGACATCGACGCTGATGGCAACAATATCGGCGGGCTGGTCGGCTTCAATTCACTCAGCGAAATACGCAACAGCTACGCGACCGGGGCCGTGACCGGGGCGGACACCGTCGGTGGGCTGGTCGGCCGCAACAACGGCAGCATCAAGCGCAGCTTTGCAGCCGGCACCGTTACCAGCGCCGGTGAGACTGGCGGGCTGTCGGGTTTGATTGTCGACGGTGAAGAGCAAGCCAGTTTCTCATCGCCAGATACGGACTTGGCAGAGCTAACCGGGGCAAAAACCGGTTGGGCGCCCGACCGTTCTCCGGTTGCGGACCTCATCGACTATTACTGTGACACCAACCTCAATGGTTTCATCGACCCGGACGAACAAAACGCCGAAAACTACATCTGGCGGTTTAATGCCCGCGGCTTGCCGCAAATCAGCTGCACCGACATGGCGGGGCGCTGAGCGAAGTCGCTCGCACAAGGAAGAGGAAGCACCACATGACCACGCGCCGTGAATTTTTTGCCCTGTCCGTTTTCGGATTTGTCGCGTTGTCAGCGACGGCTCAAGCGGAAGACCGGGCATCGACATTCACGCCGTTCGTAAATGGGGACATTTTTGTCGCCTCGACGATTATGGACCACCCGACCGATGACCACATGGGTACCGGCCGGATTTTTCAATACGACGCCGAACTCAACCTCAAGGGCGAGCTTTACACCAAAGGCACGGAGCACAAAGTCGGCGGGCTGGCGTTTGCCCCGGACGGCACGCTGTGGGCATTCGCACAAGGCACGCCGGCGGTGGTCGAAATCGGTGTGGACGGCGTGCAAAAGCCGGTGCGCCACTTCTCCAACCGGACGCTCAGCAGCGTGACCTTCGGTCGGGACGGCAGCTTGTATTTCGGCGAGCACCTGCAAGGCAAGGAAACGCAGATCGCCTCCAACACCACCGTGTTTCATCTGCTCCCCGGGCGCGATGTCATCGGCGACGGCAATGTCTTCAAGTTCAGTCCCGACGCGGAATTGCTCGACGAGTTCGACACCGACACCCATGGCGGCGTTGCCGGCATTCACGGAGTGACGTCGACAGTGCTGACCGACAACGACACGCGGATGATTTACATCTCCGAGACCGGCAATCGCGTCATGCAGTATGACATCGCCAACCGACAACAATTGCCCGATCTGCGCGTGTTCGATGAGGACGACAATATCTTCATGGTGCTGACGATGATGCCGACACTGGACGGCAACCTGCTGATTAGCACGGGCAACGGCCTGGTCATCCTGGACAAGGATACCGGCGAGACCATTCGTTATTACGACATGGACAGTTCCGGCTGGGCCGCATGCGGGCCGGCGGTCGACGGCGAGCACATCGTTGTCGGCAACTTCTTCACCGGTCAGATTGTACTCTTGAACATGGAAACCGGAGAGATCGATAAAAGTGCGTATATCGGCCAGCAGAATTCCCTGTCCGGTGTTGCGCAATATCCGGGTTAAGCAGAGGTCACGCCAATGTCGATTTTCAAACGCCTTCTCATGGTTGCCGCCGCCGTTCTGGTCGGCGTCATTATCTGGTCGTTTCAGCCGAATAGTTTTCCGCGATTCGAATTGACGGCGGATGCGCCGCCCGATGGCGGGCATCGCGTGCTGATCTTCGGTGCAACCCGTAACACCGGACTCGACGTTGCCGAAATCTTAGCCAATCGAGGGGATAAAGTGACCGCATTCGTGCGCCCGTCGTCCGATCTTTCGGGCCTCGAGCCCTTCGCAGTCGATTATGTTGAGGGCGATGCGGTGGACATGGATACGGTCGAAGCCGCGTTCGTCGATCATGACTACACGGCAGTCATCACGACGATTGCCTGTTTCAGCTGCGATCCGAAGCCGGATTACATCGGTAACCGCAACATATTTGACGCCGCCCAGGCGGCAGGCGTGAAGCGCGTGATTCTGATCACCACGGTTGGTGCCGGAGACAGTTACGACTCCGCGCCACTGCCGGCCCGGCGCTTTCTGAAGGATATCCTGCCGCTGAAAACCCAAGCGGAAGATCATCTCAAGAGTCTCGATCTTGACTACACCATTATCCGCCCCGGCGGATTGAAGTCCGATCCGCCTACGGGCCAAGCGTATCTCAGCGACAGCCGCGAGGCGTTCGGTATCATCAACCGCGCAGATCTCGCCCAACTCATTGTCGGTGTGCTCGACGACAACGACACCATCGGCAAGACCCTGGCGGCAATGGACGCGGATATGGTGTTCCCCTGGGATATGTTCTGACTTTCCACGCCATTCGCCACATATGTGCCGTCATATAACTGCGGCCTGGATTTAGGCCGCAAAGCCCCCATAGAATGCGGCAGCACCGCTTTAGGGGATCGCGGTCGCACCGCGTGGGGGACATCACATGAGCGAGACGACGCAGACCGGGGTACAGGCCGACGAGTATCCGAGCGAACCGTATGCTTGGTACGTCATGACCGTTCTGGTCATCGCGTACGCGTTTTCCTATGTCGACCGCACGATCATTTCGCTGCTGGTTGAGCCCATCCGTGCGTCGCTGGATATCACCGATACGCAGATCAGTCTGCTGCACGGAATCGCCTTCGCCTTGTTTTACACGCTGCTCGGTATGCCGATCGGCTGGCTCGCGGACCGCGGCAATCGCGTCAAGATCATCTCGGTCGGGATTTTCCTGTGGAGCATAGCGACAGCTCTGTGCGGCTTGGCCTCATCGTTCATGCAAATGTTTACCGCCCGTGTTGCCGTAGGTGTGGGCGAAGCGGCGCTGTCGCCGTCGGCTTACTCGCTGATTACCGACTACTTCCGCCCGGAGAAACTGTCCCGTGCGCTCAGCGTCTATAACGCCGGTCTGTTTATGGGCACGGGATTGGCGCTGGTGATAGGCGGCGCCATCATCGCCATCACACCGGCGCTCGACGTCCCCGTTATCGGGCGGCTCGAACCATGGCAGGTGACGTTCATGTATGTCGGATTGCCGGGTGTGCTGGTTGCGTTGTGGGCATATTCCCTGCGTGAGCCCAAGCGTCTCGGTACGACACCCGAGGGGGAGCAGCGCACCGGTCTCGGCACGCACATCGCGAAGGCGGTTGCCTATATCCGCCTGCGTCCGGCAGCCTACCTGTATCACTTCACCGGATTTTCCCTGTACGCGTTCATCTGGACAGGTACGTCGTTTTGGATTCCGACGCATTTCATCCGTAATTTCGGTTTCAGCCAGGGCGAAATTGGCGGCACCTACGGGCTGATCGTCGTGGTCTTCGGATTACTCGGCGTGAACGCCGGAGGGTGGCTGGCCGGCCATTGGCGCAAGGCGGGCAAGACTGATGCCGAATTGCGTACCGGCATCACCGGCGTGCTGATGACTCTGCCATTCGGCATCGTTGCGCCGCTGCTGCCGGATGCGACATTGGCTTTGGCCGGCTTCTGCGGCCTGACCTTTTTTGCCAGTTTCCCTTGGGGGGCGGCCACGGCAGCGCTGCAAATCATCACGCCGAACCGCATGCGCGCGATGGTTTCAGCGCTCTTTTTATTCCTCGTCAATCTCGTCGGGATCGGAATTGCCGCCACCGTGATCGCGATGATCAAAGACGTGTTCTTCGGCTACGACGAAGCGATTAACTACGCCATTGCGATCGCCGTCGGTGTCGTCGCCCCTGTTTCTGCGTTTCTGCTGTATCGCGGTTTGGCGCCTTATCGTGCCGCAGCTGCTGACATCGCGGCGCAGGTGGCCAATCGCAGATAAGAAGAGATCGCAACTCCCAAC
The DNA here is from genome assembly GCA_038148375.1 of Rhodospirillaceae bacterium. Classification (GTDB taxonomy): domain Bacteria; phylum Pseudomonadota; class Alphaproteobacteria; order Rhodospirillales; family Rhodospirillaceae; genus CAWUEX02. Next base: position 269,985 of record JAYQVH010000002.1, read on the forward strand.
GGTCCCGTTGACCGCGTTGGGCACTTCGCCTATCCCTGCTCCGTATTCGGACGGATAAAAGAGTGAAGGACGAGATCATGCGCGCAGTCGTCATTACGGAAAACGGACCTCCCGAGAGCCTTAAGATTTCGGACATTCCCCAGCCCGAACCGGGCGAGGGTCAGGTGCGCCTTCAGGTCGCCTATTGCGCGCTCAATCCGCTCGACACACATGCCCGTGCCGGACGCATCAAGTGGGGCGTGCCCGATATGCCGTTCACGCTCGGTTATGAATACTCAGGCCGCGTCGAGTCCGTCGGCGCCGGCGTTGACGATTCCCTGATCGGCAAACGCTTTGCCGTTGCCGGCAGCTGGGGCGGCTGCGCCGACTATGCAGTCGCGCCGGCGAAATCCCTTGTCGCCATTCCCGATGAATTTCATTGGACGCTCGGAACCGTCTATTTCACCTCAACATTTACGTCTTGGCACATGCTGCACACAATGGCGCGTGTACAGGAGGGGGATGTCGTCGTCGTTCACTCAGCCGCGGGCTCCGTAGGTGTGATGACAACGCAGATCGCCAAGGACGCCGGGTGCACGGTAATCGGCCTGGTCGGCAGTCAGGAGAAGATCGAATGGGCGAAACAGTTCGGCGCCGATCATCTTATCAATGAGCGTGAAGATGGCGAGTGGCCCGCCAAGGTCAAGGAACTCACCGGCGGTCATGGCGCTGACGTCGTCATTGATGGTAATGCCGGACCCGACGCGCCGAAAAACTTCGCCTGCCTCGCACCGTTGGGCCAGATCATCTACATCGGCGCGATGGCGGGCCAGGCCCCTGATGTGAATATCTCCAAGCTCATCGCGGCCTCGGCAGGAGTGCGGGGCTTTGTGCAGTACCACGCCATGGCCAAGACCAAGGGGGCGGAATTCGCTGAAATTCACGGCAAGCTTGACCGCAAGGACTGGGTCTACCCGCTGAATCCGCCGCTTCCACTGGATCAAATCGGCGAGGCCCATGCAGATTTCGAAAACCGCAGAACGACGGGCAGAACCCTGTTCGAGATCGGCGGCGATATTTAATCCTCGCCGGTAGCCATGCCCTGCGACCTCGCTGTTACCGCTTTCGCGACCTTCTTCGTGCTGATCGATCCGGCCGGCAACGTGCCCATGTTTATGGCGCTGACCAATGGCATGACGGAGGCCGAACGGCGCGGCACGGCTTTCCGGGGGGTAATCGCGGCGACGGTGATTTTAATTGCCGTGGCGTTCGCCGGCGCGCCGGTGCTCGAGGCCCTCGGTGTGTCACTGGCCGCCTTCCGCATCGCAGGCGGGTTGCTCTTGTTGATCATCGCTTTGGATATGGTGCTCGTGCGCCAAAGCGGTGCGCGCTCTGCGACAGCGGACGAAACTGAGGAGGCGAGCCACAAGGACGATGTGGCGATTGTGCCTCTGGCCGTTCCCCTCATTGCAGGGCCGGGCGCGTTTGCGTCGATTATTCTGTTGATGGGTCAGGCCGGGGGTGCGCCGTCCGGTGTTGCCGCAGTGCTTGGCGCGCTGTTGGCCGTGCTCGTCATTTTGCTGGTGGCGCTCCTGCTCGCCAGTCAGATCATGCGCGTGATGGGTGTCACAGGTGTAAACGTCGTGGGCCGCGTTTTCGGGATTGTGCTCGCTGCCATCGCGCTCTAATTGGTGATCGACGGCGTTGCCGAGGCGTTCCCCGGCCTAGTGGCTTAATGAAAGTTGTCTTACTCGACGACGCGGTATTCTCCGGTGGGCGCGTCCGAATCTGGATCGCCGAATTCATTGAAATCGCCGATGACCTGCGTGATGCCGTGACCGCCGACATGCTGACCGCCCGTATGCAGTTCCACGAGAAAGCCGTGTGGATGCTACGCTCGATGATCGCCGAGTAATCGAGGCGGACGCGGCCCCGCGCGTCTGACGGGGGAATGTGCGGGGTTGCACCGCTCGAGCTGTGGAGAAGTTAATGGCCGACTCATCGGGACTACTTAAGCCGCCGAATACCGAAACGGCCAAAGGTATGGAGCGCCGTGTCGGTGTCGAGCTAGAATTTTCCGGTTTGAGCGCCGAAGAGGCGGCAAGACTTATCCGCGACTCCTTCGGTGGAGACATCGAAGAAAGATCTCAGCATCGCTTTGAGGTTCACACTCCCGACCTCGATACGTTCGTAGCCGAACTCGACACCAAGTTCGCCCATCCGAATCCGGATATCGAAAAGGAATTCGGGACGGAGTCTGCGCTCGCCGCGGAAGACCGCTCGGTCAGCAAGATCGTAGGGGATGTTTCTCAGGGACTTGTTCCAACGGAGATCGTGACCGCCCCGCTGCCGTTTAGCCGCCTTCCCGATCTCACACGCCTTATCGAGGCCCTTCGCCGTGCTGGAGCGAAAGGTACGGAAGCGAATGTCGTCGCAGGTTTCGGTGTGCACCTCAACCCTGAAGCCTGGTCCCTGGACGCCGAGCAGATTCGCCGTCTTCTTCAGGCTTATGTGATTTGGTCACCGCGCCTGCGCGAAGACATTGACGTTGACGCGATGCGCAGGGCGCTGCCCTATGTCGATCCGTTTCCGAGCCGGTACGTCGAGCGGATTCTCGCGGCGGGATACGACCCAGACATGCCTGACCTGATTGGTGACTATCTTGGCGACAACCCGACCCGTAATCGCGAACTCGACATGCTGCCCTTGTTTAAGCACATCGACGCGGAACGCATTGAAGCGGCGCCGAGCGACGACCGCATAAAGGCCCGCCCGGCGTACCACTACCGGCTTCCCAACATGACGCTTGCCGACAACGACTGGTCGGTGGTGACGGAATGGAACCGTTGGGTGGGTGTGGAGCGTCTCGCTGCCGACGAAACGGCGCTGGCGTCCGCCGCTGCCGCATTGACATCTGATGCGGACGGTGGTGCCAAAACCGGTCTGCTCGACACAATCCTGATTGGCCTCGCGTCGTGACCCGCAGACCAAGGATCGCCGTCACCGGTCCACGCCGCGGGGGCCGCATCCTCACGTGGCTGAACCTCCTCGCTGTTTGGCGTGCGGGCGGCGATCCGATCGCTGTCGAGCCGGGATACCGGGCCCGCCTGCAAGATGTCGACGGCATGGTCATCGGCGGTGGTGAGAACATCGACGCGGTTCTGTATGACGACAAAATCCGATTGCAGGCAGTGCCTGATCGCGCCCGCGACAAGCTCGAGCTGGAAGCGCTGGATATCGCAGAGAAGAAGTCGCTGCCGGTTCTCGGTATTTGCCGCGGATCGCAACTCATCAATGTCTTTCGCGGCGGCACGTTGAATCCCGACAGCTATGGTAAGCACGGCGGTCCGGGGCGCCACCGGTCGCTCTGGCCCCGGAAGGACGTTCGTGTCGCCGAATGGAGCAAGATTTTCTCGCTCATCGGTATCGGTGACTGTATCCGGGTTAACTGCCTGCACGAGCAATCTGTCGATCGGCTCGGGGACGGCCTGAAAGCGTGTGCCGAAGACACCCTGGGAATTACGCAGGGCATCGAAGATCCGGGTTCGCGCTTTGTCATTGGGGTGCAGTGGCATCCCGAACTGCTTGTGTGGCGAAGTGATCAAACGAATATTTTTCGCGGCCTCGTCATGAACGCCTGAAACATCAGATTTCCAGGTCGCGCCTCTTTACGTTCAGGGGGCGACAGGCGTGTTTCCCTGGGCTAGGGTCTCGTCCCCTCCACGGTGTTGAGACGTTTCCAGCCCTATGTGGTCCCTCATTCGCGGCTACCCGCTGCAAGCTTTTATAGTCTGTCACCTGGCCTATCTGTTGAGCCAGGTGGATTTAGCGTTGTTCTCTTACGCGCTACCGTCGATCCGCGCCACCTTTGACGTCAGCTTGCAGGCAATGGGATGGGTCGTCGCGCTGTCGTATACGTTTGGCGCAATTCTTCAGGTCTACATTGGCACCCTGACCGATCGTCTCGGACGGAAAAAGATGCTGATGTTCATCACTGTGGCGTCGTCGACATTCATCGCCTTGCACGCCGTTGTACCCGAAGGTTCGGTTGAGGTGATCATCGGCGGTATCGCCTTTTCCGCCGGCATATTGGTGATGACGGCGCTCAGGGCCATGGCCATCGCGACCGGCGGCGCGCTCTACCCCACCACCGGCGCCATCGTTACCGAAGAGGCCCCTGCGCGCGTCCGCGGCATTTTCGCAGGTCTTCTGCAAACGGCATTTCCGCTCGGCGCGTTTGTTGCCGCCCTGTTTGCTGCGCCGCTGCTCGACAGTTATGGCTGGCGGCCGCTGTTCCTCGTTGGGCTGCTATCGATCCCCTATATTTTCGTCATCCATAAATTTTTGCGCGAGACCGGACGATTCGAAGGGCACAAAGTCACCGCACTCGAGCAGATGACAGATGAACGCAGCCGCGCCAAGCTCGCTGCCCTCTTTGCGCCAGACATGCGCCTGCGCACAATCACGCTGTTTTTCGCGCAGTTCATTTTTGTCATCGCATATGGGGCGTTTTCGATCTGGCTGCCCACATATCTGGCGGAGTCGCGCGGGTTCACACAGAAAGATGCGACCTATGTTGTCGGCTTCGCGAACGCGGTGGCGGTCGTCGGCTACATCATCGCGGCGTTGGTTGGGGAGTTCGTTCTCACGCGCCGGACCACGGTGACAATTTGGACGCTGCTCGGAGCTACATCCGCTTTGTGCATGGTGTGGCTGACGTCAGGGTACTGGGACACGCTGATCGTGTTGTGTATCACCAGCACCTTTTTCTACGGCACGGCCGCGGTGAAGTTCGCCTATATCGCAGAAGTGTTTCCCACCCATCTCCGCGCGACCGGGCTTGCTGTGTGCTCAAGCCTCGCGGTCAACCTCGGCATCGCCTTCGGCCCACTCTTCGTTACCTATGGTGTTGGCTGGATGGACTGGGACATGACCCTGTCGACGGTCGTCGCCATACCACTCGGCATTGCAGGGTTGTTGTACTTGCGCTTAAAACCGGTCCCGTCTGGGCTTGAGGTCGAGGAAGTCGACCGTCAACTGCGCGCTCAAGTGCTATCACAAACAAAGCCGTAACAACAATAAGCGGCTTTGCGGACATGAATATCGGAGGGAAGTGATGAAGGGTTGGTTGGTTAACGAATTCGGCGGGCCGGAGGTGATGCAGTGGGCAGACATGCCCGATCCGGAACCGGAAGCGGATGAAGTTATCGTCGATGTACATGCGTCCGGTGTGAACTTCGCCGAGACACGCATGCGCGCTGGTACGTATACGGGGCTTAAGACCCCCATCGTGCTCGGCTTGGAGGGTGCGGGCGTGGTTTCCGCTGTCGGTGCCGATGTCGACAGCTGCGCCGTGGGTGACAAGATTTTCTTTCGCGGCCGCGGCTCGCATGCCACCAAATGCCGCATCAAGGCCTATCACGCGTTTCCGATGCCCGACGGCTGGACGTTCGAACAGGGCGCGGCGGCAGGGGTCGGCTGGCTGACCGCGTGGCACGCATTGCATATCGTGGCGGAAGCCCGGCCCGGTCAGACGGTCTTAATCGAAGCGGTCGCGTCATCTGTCGGCTCTGCGGCGCTTCAAATCGCGAAAGCCAAAGGGTGCTGGGTCGTCGGCACAGCCAGTCAGGATGAGAAGCTCGCCAAGGCGAAAGAGTATGGATGCGACGCCGTCATCAACTACAAGACCGAAAGCGTCCACGACCGGGTGATGGACCTTACGGAAGGCAAAGGCCTCGATATCGGTTGCATGACCATTGGCGAGGAAACCGCCTCTCAGCTGATCGACTCCATGGGCTACGAAGGCCGCGTGGTGATGTACGGCTCGACCGGCGGACGGATGGTGACATTCAGTCTCAACATCGGTGAGCGTAACTTACAATTGTTGTCGATGAGCATCGATACTTCGGCACGCTATGTGCCAGAGACGATTCCCAGTTTCCGCAACGAAGCTCTGGCCCGGTTTACCGACGGCACGTTTAAGCCGATCATCGATACGGTTCTGCCTGTTTCCGATGTGGCCAAGGCCCATCAAATGGTCGCCGACCGTCGTCACTTCGGTAAGATCATTCTCGACGTGCCGCAGGACTAGCGGCTGCCGGAAGACAAGGGACAGGCCATGCTTCGTTTAATATTCTTCGCTGTGCTGGCGGCCACACCCGCGTGGGCCGGCGTTACCGAACTCTACAAATCCCTGCGCGGCAACGAGGACGTCAACGTCGCCTATCCGGTAACGCTCGACCGGCCGGACCGTCTGGTGCCGTTGTCCGTGCGTGTCACCTGGCCCGCGGGCGAGGGGCCGTTTCCTCTGGTGGTGTTTTCCCAAGGCGCGCTGTGCCCCAAGAACCTCTACGCATCCGTGACGGACCACTGGACATCGCACGGCTACGTCACCATCGCGCCGCTGCACATCGATTCGGAATCAAACGGCTTTGGCTTTCGCGATCTGGCGGGTGTCGACCTGCTCGCAGAACGCGTCGCTGATATGCGGCATATCGTTGACTCCCTCGATGAGCTCGAGAGCCGCGTTCCCGGCCTCGGCGGCAAGATCGATCGCGAGCGTATCGCCGCGTCCGGTCATTCTTTCGGTGGCCAAGTCGCCATGGCAATGACAGGTCTGGATGTGATGGATATGGCCGGCAACCCGTTGCCGTCAGCCGATGAGCGCTTCGATGTCGCCGTCATCCTCAGCGGTGTCGGTCCGATGGTTAACATCGCCGAAGGTTCCTTCGATCGCTATACGACACCAACGTATTCGTCAGGTGGCACCAAGGACCTCGGCGCCACCGGCCGTGGTCCGATCCATCCCTGGCCGTGGCGGATGGCCGCATATTTTCAAACACCGCCGGGGGATAAATACGGCGTCGTGCTCCAGGAGGGGGATCACTATTACGGCGGGCTGATCTGCCGTGAGACCGCCGGCGGTCCGCCCGATTTCGAGGGCTTGACCATCATCCGCGGCACCTCAACGGCTTTTCTGGATGCCTACTTGAAGAACGATGCCGCCGCGCGCGACTTTCTCCTGAATGCCGACGTCAAGACTCTCACCGAAAATCGTGCCAGTCTTGAACGCAAATAACCGTTAGACCGGTTCACGCGCACAGCCAGTAAGAAGGGACCCCGCCGATGACGACGCCCAAACTCCATCCTGAAACGCTTGCCCTGCATGCCGGTTTCCGGTCCGACCCGGCCACCAACGCCGTCGCCGTGCCGATCTATCAGACGACGTCGTATCAGTTCCGCGATACGGAGCATGCCTCCAACCTGTTCGCGCTGTCCGAGCTCGGGAATATTTACACGCGCATCATGAACCCGACCTGCGACGTGCTTGAGCAACGTCTGGCGGCGATGGAAGGCGGCGTGGCGGCACTGGCGCTGGCATCCGGGCAGGCGGCGACGACCTTCGCTGTGATGAACCTATGCCAGGCTGGCGATAACTTCGTCACCTCGACGGACCTCTACGGCGGAACTTGGAATTTGTTTGCCAATACCTTCAAGCAAATGGGAATCGAAGCACGCTTTGCAGATCCGAAGGATCCGGACTCCTTCCGCAAGATGACGGACGATAAGACCCGCTGCTACTACGCCGAAACCCTGCCCAACCCGAAGCTCGAGGTCTTCCCGATCAAGGAAGTCGCCGACATCGGCCGCAGCCTCGGTGTGCCGTTGATTGTCGATAACACGGCCGCGCCAATGATCTGCCGGCCAATCGATCACGGCGCCGCCATCGTTATGTACTCGGCGACGAAATACATCGGCGGGCACGGGACTTCGATCGGCGGTATCATCATCGACAGCGGCACCTTCGACTGGGAAGCGCACAAGGAACGCTTTCCGCTCCTGTCGCAGCCGGACCCGAGCTATCACGGCGCGGTGTGGATCGATGCGGTCAAGCCGCTTGGCCCCATCGCCTACATCCTCCGGGCCCGGGTCACCCTGCTGCGCGATATCGGTGCGGCGATGAGTCCGCTCAACGCCTTCCAGTTTATTCAAGGCGTCGAGACCCTGCCTTTGCGCATCAAGAAGCATTGCGAAAACGCGGCCAAAGTGGCGACGCATTTGGATGGTCACCAAGCCGTGACCAAAGTGATTTATCCAGGGTTGATGAGCGGCGAGCCGCGCCGGCGTGCGGATGCGTATCTCGATGGTCACCATTATGGTGCGCTGGTAGGCTTTGAGCTCCAAGGCGGCCGCGATGCCGGACGCAAGTTCATCGACTCGCTGCAGTTGCTGTATCACGTCGCCAACATCGGCGATGCGCGATCGCTCGCAATTCATCCGGCGAGCACGACTCACTCTCAGCTGTCGGAAGCGGATCAGGCGGCTTCGGGCGTCACACCCGGGTATGTGCGTTTGTCCATCGGTCTCGAGCACATCGATGACATTGTCACCGACATCGATCAGGCGCTCGCCCAAATCTAGACCGGCTCCCAAAAACAAACGGCCCGGCGAAGGACGATGAGATCGGGTAAGAGGCCGCGAGTCTCATTGCTCTTCGCCGGGGCCGTTACCACGCTGATGACCCGATGAGCGGGAACGCGCGGGAATTCCGGTTGCCCTGACTTACTTTTGCGTCAGTGGGGCCGGACCTTTGCCACCGCTGGGTGGGTCCAGTCCGGCCATGCGCTGACGGGCACGACTCCTATATAGCAGTATGTGGGAATTATTCCCACAAATTTCTTGACTCTTTTTTGGCCTAAGACTACGCTTCTGAAGTTGGGAAAAATTCCCACAAAATCGCGCCCGATCTGCCCCGATCGGCGAGATTTGGCGAAAAACAGGCCTCTGCCGGCCCCGCCCCTTCCCCGGAACCTCAAGGCAGACGGACCTCTTCGCCCACAAGGCCGATGTCAGATTGGTGTTTTAAACGTCGGTTGGTTCCCGTTCGCCGCTCCTCTCCCTTCCCACACACCGGCGGACGGGAACCCACGACCGGGGAAGAAAGACCTAGACGTCCAGTTCGATCAGCATACCGGTGCGCTGAAGCAGGTTCTTTTTGTCCAGGTCAGGCCCATGGGCCTCGTTGTCCTTGACGTTTTCCGTCGACAGGTTGCGCGTGGTTTCGGTGCGCAGGATCACCACCATGTTGGTGTCCGGCTCAAGTGCGAATGGGAATTCGTGCCACGTGCCGATATGCATGGTGAAACCGGACTGGCCATCGAACTGGAAGGCTTCCAGGTTTTCGAGGTCGGGCATATCGCCGTCCGTCGGAGCGCCAAACACCGCGACAAAAGGCTTGCCGCCGAGGGGAATGAACGTCTGCGTGTGTTTGAAGTGCCGCTCCAGGTACGCGATCTCAAAGGGCCGGGGCTGCAAGGTGCACAGGGACAGACAGGTGTCCTCGTCGGACTTGAAATCCACCGGCGCCGAAACCGCCACCGCACCTTTATAGAAGTCGCTGACACCGATCGGGGCGCCGGTCCCCGCGCCCAGCACTTGGCCATAGGGGGCGAGAGCTTCGGGCGTTGCAGGCCTAACTTGCAAAATGCGGCGGTCTACGGATGAGCCGTCCATCGGGCGCTCCTATTCTTGCAATTTTCCGCACTTTACAGCCGCCTCCGCATCCAAGCCAGCCACTATCAGCCCCCGGCTCTGGTCAGACAGGCCGATCCGCGGCTAGTCTTGCGGCCAAATCGCAAAGGGAGACGCTCCATGGCCGCAACCATCACCCGACACATGGTCACTCTGCACGGCACGCGCCAAGTCCATTACCGCCGCGCCGGGTCAGGTCCGCCCGTCATTCTCCTGCACCAGTCGCCCAATTCGTCCCAGGAATACATCCCGTTGATCGAGGATTTGGCCGAGGATTACACGGTGATTGCGCCGGACACCCCGGGCAATGGCCTGTCCGACCCGTTGCCGCTGGAAAGCCCGGTGATGACGGACTATGCGCAGAATGTGCGTGACCTGATGGATGCGCTCGGCATCGCCCAATGCCCGATCTACGGGTTCCATACGGGTGCGGTGTGCACGCTGGAGACGGCCTGGCGTCATCCCGACAAGGTCACCGTTGGTATCGTCAACGGTTACGTCAACATGCCGGAAGATCTGGTCGCGGAAATTCTCGAGAATTATTTCGTTCCGCTCGAAATAAATTGGAGCGGTTCGCATCTGACGTGGACATGGGCGCGGTTTCGCGAACAGCTTATCTTCTTCCCTTGGTACCGCGACGATCTGGCGGCCCGGATGGATAACTCACTTCCACCGCCCGACCGATTACAGACGGCCGTCATCGAATTCCTGCGCTCGGGCCCGGAATACCGCAAACCTTACCGCGCTGCCTTCACGCAGGATCCGGTGCAGTCGGTTAAGGACATGAAAGCAAAATGTGTGATCATGAGCCCGAAGACCGATGTGTTGTACGAGGGCCTCGACCGCATGCCGGAACCGCCGGACACGGTCTCCGTGTACCGGCCCGATACGTCGGCGGATGCGATCGACATTCTGAAGAAAACGCTCAAAGACAACCCCGCACCGAATCCGGCGCCCGGCGTCGTTGAGACAAAGCCGGTCACAGGCAAACTGTGGGGCGAATACGTGCAGGTTGGCGGCGGGTCGCTGTATTGCCGGCGCAACACCGACGGCGGCGGCCGGCCGATTCTGTTTATCCATGCCTCCGCCGCGTCGAGCCTCGCGATGGACCGGTATATGGAGCCCCTTATCGGCAAACGCCCGGTTGTCGCCTTCGACCTGCCGGGTAACGGTGAGTCCGATAACCCCATGGGCCTGGACGTCACGGTTGAGAAGCAAGCGTCGTTCCTGGCCGAGGCCGTGCACGCGCTCGGCTATGACGAAGTCGACGTGTTCGGCACGTGGGGCGGCGGTACAGTCGCAGTGGAACTTGCCGTGCAGCATCCTGATCTGGTCAAACACATAGCCGTTCCGAGTATTATGACCATGGAGCTTACCGGCGCTGCGCTTGACGAGATGTCGTCGAAATACACGCCCGACATGCCCTTCGACGATTACGGCGGGCACTGGATCTTTGCTTGGAATATGGTCCGTGATCAGGAGCTGTTTAATCCCTGGTACGAACGCAAGGCCGCGAACATCGCGCGCTATGGTGAGCCCGACATCGCGCCAGAGGTCATTCATCGCCGCACCCTTGATCTGTTCAAGGCCTACGATATCTACCAGGCAGCGTACAAGGCGCACTTTGCCTATCCGATGACCCAGCGCCTGCCGCAGGTTAAGTGCCCGGTGCTGCTTGGCGGTCCGGAGTCACCGAGTACAAAGAAAGCGGTTGCGGCCGGTCCGGCGGATTACACAGTCAAGGACATGCCGTCAGATTTCGCCGGCGTCGCGAATGCGATCGTCGAATTTTTCGACGCATAAACACTCAAGAAGCGGGGTTAGGTAAATGGACGAGTATTTATTGTGGGGATATGTCCATATCCTCTTGTTCGTGTTTTGGCTCGGCGCAGATGTCGGCGTTTTTCTCTCGGCGGTGCGGGCCAAGAATTCCGCCCTAAGTTTCGAAACGCGGGCGGCGTTGATGAAGCTCGGTATGACGGTTGATCTGTTCCCGCGCACCTGCTTTGCCCTTATTTTACCGGTTGGCCTGCACATGACAGCGGACCTCGGCCTCTATGCGGTTCCCGGCTGGATGCTCATTGCATCCTGGGCCATTGCCGTGATCTGGATCTGGGCGTTCATCACTGGTTTTCGCAATGAAGGCTCGCCTTTGGCGATCAAGCTGGGGATCGCCCAGCTCATTTTTCAGGCAATCATGGGCGTGCTGATCGTCGGCATCGCGGTTAAGTCCCTTGCGACCGGAACTCCGCTGCCGGACACGTGGTTTGCCGTGAAAATCTTATTGTTCGGGTTGGCGTTTTTCGCTGCCGTCGGAATCGATTTCGCCTTTACCCCGGCTATTCCGGTGTTCATGGAAATCGGCACGCAGGGCTCGACACCCGAGCGCGAAGCGGTGTTTACCAAACACGTCAACCACACTTTGGTCTGGGTGCTTACCCTTTATGCTTTGATCGCGATCATCGCGTTCTTCGGCAAGGTCAAGCCGATCTAACGGAGTGGGAAAACAATGACGCCTATCAAGAAAATGGCACTGGCGCTCGGTGTGCTGCTGAGTGCTTCAAGTGCGTTGGCGGCTGACGATACCTGCGATAAGCCCGTCGATATGATCATCCTGTCAATCGTGCACGACGTTGAACGGTACCAGGCGTACCGCGCGTCGTTGGTTGAGCTGGGCACACTCGATCGATTCGGTGGCAAGGTGCTTGCAGTCGGTACGCGCCTTGAGGCGGAGCCGGACGTTCTTGAAGGCGATTGGCCCGCCGACCGCCATTCGTTTGTCATTCGCTGGCCGTGCGCGGCGGCGGCGCACGCGTTTTGGCAATCAGAGACCTATCAGACTCAGAACCTGCCGCTGCGTGTCGGCGCTGGAACGTTTAACGTTGCCCTGTTCCCGGCCGTACCGGAGTACTGAGAAGCGGCATGGGTGAACCGCTGCGCGTCTTCTGGCAGCCAGGCTGTTCCAGTTGCCTCAAAGCGAAGGAATTTCTCGCCGGTCACGGCTTTTCCTATGAGAGCGTCAACATGCTCGCCAGCGCACAGGGGCTCGCCGACCTCAAGGCGCTCGGCGCGAAATCCGTGCCAGTGGTGTCGCGCGGGCGCGACTTTGTGTTCGCTCAAAATTTAAGCGACCTGGCAGCCTTTGTCGGGGTTGAGCGCGAGGCGAGAGTTCTGACGCGCACGGACCTTGTCGCCAAGATCGATCGCGTGCTGGCGGTGGCGCAAGCGCTTGCACCGCAGTTGCCGGATGAAACTCTGGCGACCAAACTGCCAGGGCGTGACCGTACCTATCTCGATCTCGCCTACCACATCTTCGTCATCGCCGAGGCGTTGTTGGAGTCGGCCCGCGGCGGCGAGCTGACCTTCGACTTCTTCGAGCGTCTGCCTCCGGACGATATGTTTACCGGTGCGCAGGTGGCGTCCTTCGGCGCGCGCGTGCGCGGAGACGTCGCCGCCTGGTGGGCCAGCGCATCCGAATCTCTCCCGCTGGCTATGAGAACCTATTACGGCGATCAGTCTCCTGACGATCTGCTGGAGCGGACGGCCTGGCATGCCGCGCAGCACACGCGACAGCTGGAAGCCGTGCTTCATGGTCAGGGCATCCGGCCAAATGACCGCCTGTCCGAGGCCGATCTCGCTGGCTTACCCTTGCCGGACCACGTTTATGATGATGAAGTCCCGCTGGACTCGAACCGCTAATCGCTTACCTATTGAGGAGACCCCAAAGATGAACCGCTGGCTGCACGCGATGACCGCACTTTCAATTTTATCGGCCGCACCGGCGCTTGCTGAGTCGCAAGCCGAACGCGGCGAATATCTGAGCCACGTCATGGTGTGTTCGGAGTGCCATACGCCGGGCGTGTTGTCGGGCGGCGAACGCGGACCGGAATTGGCGGGCAGTGAAGTTGGCTACGGCATTCCGGGTCTCGGCGTGTATTACGGTGCCAACCTGACGCCGGATATGGAGACCGGGATTGGGTCGTGGAGCGAAGACGAAATCGTCACCGCGCTGCGCACCGGCGTGCGCCCCGACGGACGCATTCTTTCGCCGGTGATGCCGTGGCGCGCCTTTTCCAAAATGAACGACGAAGACGCATATGCGCTCGCCGCGTATCTCAAGAGCTTGGAGCCGGTCAGCAATGCCGTGCCCGGGCCGTTTGGACCGACCGAAACGCCGACGTCGTTCTACTACGACTTTGTGATTCCGAAGGCCGAGTAACCGTCGCCGCTACACCGGCATGCGCAGGTATCCATCCATTGATCCGCCGGGGCCGGAGTCCAGGTAGAAGTCCAGAATCAGCGGCTGACCGGGCTCGATGGCGTAGGGCGTAAGGTCGGTGATGCCTTCCTCGGTGAGCACGTCGTCGTCGAGGAAAAAGTTGCCCGTGCAGGTCTTGGCATCGCGCGTCAGGATGGCGTGCGCTGCATCGGCGACGATGTCGGTGGTCCGGCAGTGCTTGACCACGGAGTTGCCGCCGAGTTCATAGCGGATGGCCGCGGTGTCGATCGCCGTGCGCGGCCAAAGCGCGTTGGCGGCGATGCCGAATTCTTTGAAGTCCTGCGCCAGGCCGATGGTCGCGAAACTCATACCCATTTTCGCCAAGGTGTAGGGCAGGGTGCCCTTGTACCATTTGGGGTCGAGGCTGGGCGGCGGTGACAACGTCAGCACATGAGGGTTGGTGCCCTTCTGCAAATGCGGCAGACAGGTCTTCGCGGCCAGCACCGTGCCGCGCAGGTTGATCTGATGCATCAGGTCGTAGCGCTTCATGGGAATGTCAGCGACGCTGCCGAGCGCGACCGCGCTGGCATTGTTGATCAGAATGTCGATGCCGCCGAAGGTCTCGACGGTCTGAGCCACCGCGGTGGCGACGTTGTCATCGTCGCGCAGGTCCATCTGGATCGCCAGTGCCTTGCCGCCCGCCTCTTCGATCTCGGCCGCTGCCGTGTGAATAGTACCCGGCAGCTTCGGATGAGGTTCGGCGGTTTTGGCGGCAATGGCGACGTTAGCGCCGTCTTCCGCGGCGCGTTTGGCGATGGCCAGGCCGATGCCGCGGCTGCCGCCGGTCACGAACAGGGTGCGCCCTTTCAAGGTGCGAGAGGAATCGGGCTGATACGGGCTGGGCATCGCAGGTCTCCTGTGTTTGCGCTTATTTGTGGTAGCGCAAACCGGGCTGTACCGCCACCGCAGTCTGGACTCAGGCGTCGCCGCGCGGCATAACCGGTGCGTCATTCCCTTAACGGACCCGTCATGCCGAGGACGCCGACCCATCCTGTGATCGCTCTGTTTGCCGCGTTCAGCTTCGCGGCGGCGCTGATCGTGTCGGTCTTTTCGGTATCCCACGCTCCGGTGGCGGCAGCCGAACCCACCGTGCCCTGCGCGGAACATCACCAAGCCGCTCCTGACACCGACCTGACGCAAGCCGCTTGCGATAGCCTGTGCGATTCTGCCGACGCCGACCATCTGCTCGCCGTTCCCCCGGACCGCACGCATGTGACGGATTTTGCCATCCTGGCAGCTGACAGCGTCACCGTTGAACCGAAGTTCGGCGACTCTGCGCACGCGCCGGTCTCTTTCGGCCGCGGCCCGCCGGGCCGAACGCTCTACCTCACGACCAAACGCATTCGCATTTAACTCCCTCTGTCGGCGCGCGTCAGCGCGCATTCGTGCCGTGCCCAAGAGGCCGCGGCGTTTCGCACGTCCAGACAGAGAGTTACGACCATGGGACACGTCCCATCCATATTGAGAAACACGATCTTTGCCGCAGCAGGTGCTGTGGTGTTGGCGGCCTGCGCATCGCCTGATCCGGACGCCGCCTTTGCCGACCTCGGCCAAGCCGTCTTCGAACGTCTGCCAGAACCCGTGTTGTGGCGCACCGGCGGTCCAGAGGACGCCGCTGTCGACGCGCGTATCGCCGAGTTGCTGGCGGAGCCGCTCACCGCTGACCGGGCCGTCGCCGTGGCGCTGCTGAGCAACCGTTCGGTTCAGGCGCTGTACACAGAGATCGGCATCGCCCAGGCCGATGTTGTCGAGGCGGGTTTGTTGCACAACCCCATGTTCGAAGTCATGGTGCGTCCGTCGACCGAGGACGGCACCAATCTCGAATTCGGCCTGGTGCAGAACTTCCTCGATATCTTGATGCGCCCGGCGCGCCAGAAAATCGCCGCGGCCGAGTACGACGCGGTCAAGCTGGAGATTGCAGCGGAGCTCGTCGCATTCGCAGGTGAAGTCAAAGAAGCATACTTCGAACATCTCGGTGCTCGAAACGCGCGCGACGCTTATGACGCAATCGCGAGTACGGCGAAGGATGCGGCGGATCTCGCCGCCGCGTTCCACGAGGCGGGAAACTTCTCCGACCTCGAACTCGCGGAAATCCGCGCCGAGTCCGAAGACGCGGCGCTCGAATTGATGGATGCAGAGCGCGACGCTGCGGAATCGGAAATTCACCTGGTCAAAATGCTTGGCTTGGCCAGCGGCGCGGACTTCTCTATGCCGCGCCGGCTGCCGGCAACGCCCGCTACCGCACTGGCAGCAGAAGGTTTGGAAGACCAGGCGCTGCGGGAGCGGTTCGATCTCCAAGGGCTCCGTGCCGAAGTCCTGGCTGCGGCCGAAGATCTCGGTTTGACGGAAGACTTCCGGTTGATCGACGAAGCGGAGCTCGGCGTCAGTGCCGAACGTGAACCGGAAGGTGAGTGGCTCATCGGGCCGAGCCTGGAATTTCCACTACCTGTGTTCGACCAGGGCCAGACGCGTGTTATGCAATCGACGCTCCGCCTGCGCCGCGCCCAGGACGAGCTGCTTGCGCGTGAAACGCAGGTCCGCGCTGAAGTTCGTGCAGCTTTGGCCGTCATGGCGTCCAACCGCTCCAAAGCGCGTCGGTTGCGTGAGACCGTGCTGCCGCTGAAAGAGGAAATCACGCAGCTCACCCTGAAAGACTATAATTATATGCTGACCGGTCCGTTCGAATTGCTCGAAGCCGAGATGCATGAAAACGAGACCTATCTCGAATATCTCGAGGCGCTGACCGATTACTGGATCGCCCGCGCCGCCTTGCAGGCCGCCGTCGGTGGCCGCTTGCCTGCCCCTCAATCCGCATCGCTGTCAGGAGACGCGTCATGAATCGTGCGCGCCGTTCCCTTTTGTCTTCCGTTCTCGCCGGCGCCGGCGCTGCCGTGTTCGGCAACGCCCACGCGCAAGATGGGGCTCCCGGTTCCGTCCCGGCGCAGCCGCGCACGCCGCTGCCCTATACGCCGGTCCGTACGCTGAACGGCACCACCTTGCCCTATGTCATGAAGGACGGGGTCAAAGAGTTCCATCTCATCGCCGAGGAAGTCGAGCACGAGTTTGCGCCCGGTATGACGGCCAAGTGCTGGGGCTACAACGGCTCAACGCCGGGTCCGACCATCGAGGCGGTCGAAGGTGACCGCATCCGTATCCTCGTCACAAACAAATTGCCCGAGCACACAACGATTCACTGGCACGGCCTTTTGCTGCCGAGCGGTATGGACGGCGTCGGCGGACTCAGTCAGCCGCACATTCCGCCGGGTGAGACGTTCGCCTACGAATACGATCTCGTGCAGCACGGTACGCACATGTACCACCCCCACGCCGATGAGATGGTGCAACTCGCCGTCGGCATGATGGGCATGTTCATCATCCACCCGCGCGACGGCGAGCCCTACAACAAGATCGACCGCGATTACGCGATCATGCTGCACAACTGGGCGGTTCATCCCGGAACTTACCGGCCCGATCCGAACGTGATGGTCGAGTTCGATCTCTGGACGATAAACAGCAAGGTCTTCCCGGCTATCGAATACCCCATCGCGGAAACCGGCGACCGGTTGCGCATCCGCATCGCCAACCTGTCGATGTGGAATCATCCGATGCACCTGCACGGCCATCAGTTCGTGGTGACCGGATCCGACGGCGGCCGCTGGCCGCAAGCCTTATGGCGGCCCGAGACGACGGAAATCGTCGGAGTCGGCCAGACCCGCGACATTGAGTTCGATGCCGTGCCCGGCGACTGGGCCTTTCACTGTCACTTTTCGCACCACACCATGAACGCCATGGGTCACGACATTCCCAACCCGCTCGGAGTCGACCAAAGCCAGGTGGCGATGCGGCTGATGACCAAAATCCCCGGTTTCATGGCCATGGGGCAAAACGGCATGGCCGAGCATCAGGACCACTCGAAGTTCATGCCAGGTCCGGAAAACACGCTGCCGATGATGATGGGCGATGGCCCGTTCGGAAATCTCGAGATGGGCGGCATGTTTACCGTGGTTAAAATCCGCGACAGCCTGGACGGCGAGGGCGACCCGGGCTGGTACGAAAATCCGCCCGGAACGGTCGCCTATAAGGTTTCCTGAGTCGGACGGGACTTGGTAACATCTACCCACAAATCACCGAATTGTTAGGTCGTTTATCTTTAAACACAGCATCCTGGGAGGGATACATGCTCAAGAAAGCACTTCTCGCGACAGCCCTCGCCGCGGCCGCTCTGGCCGCCGGATCGGCATCCGCCCACAACTACATGACCTACCAGCGCGCGCCGGCGGGGTACATGTATGACCTTGAAGCGCGCGTCGCCCACGGCTGCCTCGCCGAAGACGTCAAGGAAGTCCGGCTGAAAATTCCCGAAGGCGTGTATCGGGTTACCCCCGCCTTTAACCGCGATTGGGAAATTGAAACCGTGATGCGCAAAGTCGATCCGCCGGTCCCCGGCGACGGCGGCCGCCCGATCACCAATACGGTCGACCAGATCATCTGGAAAAACCCTTCACAGGACCTGGCCTACAACCGTTTCGAAGGATTCAAGTTCCGCGCCAAGCTGCCGAACGAGCCGGGCAAAATCCTGTTCTGGCAGATGGTCAACGTCTGTGCCGAGGGCCGCGATCCGTATACGGATCTGCCCGAGCAGGCTCTGGACATCAAAGATCCGGAATTCGGCAAGAAGTTCGAGGAATTCATGGGCTCGACCGCTCATCCGGCCCCGTACACGGTGCTGTATAAGCCGGACCTTCCTCAGTACCCGTGGGAATGGAAAGCGGAAGATCTGGAAATGACCGGCATGGCGCCGGTCGAACAGACCGCGGAAAACAAAGACTAAGACAAGGGTGGCGGGCTATCTGGTAACAGCCGCGTAACACCGGTGGCCCGCCCCTGTTTTTTCCCCTATGCCATTGATATGAATCTCCGGTCGGCTGACGCTAATTGACCGGACAAGACGAGGACGATCCATGAAACGCTTCTGCCTTGCCCTTATTGCCGCCGTGCCGTTTCTCGGTGCATTGAGTAACGCCGCGTGGTCGCACGCCGTGTTGCTGGGATCGACACCGGCCGCCGAAGCGAGCCTGGAGTCCTCGCCCAAGGAAATCATTTTTAATTTCAACGAAAACGTCGGGCCAATCTTTATCAAGATTCTCGATCGCACCGGTTCAGAGGTTGGCGCTCTCGGCGAATGGACGGTCGACGGCAACGACGTCATCACACCGGTCAACGCCGAATTGCCCAATGGTACCTACATCGCCACCTACCGCGTGATCTCCGCCGATACGCATCCGGTCGGCGGCAGCGTGGTCTTTGCCGTGGGCGAGGCGGTGTCCTCCATGGATGATGTGGCCGCCGTGGGCGGCGAAACCAGCGCCTGGGTCGTACCTGTCGCCCTCAACCGTTTTGTTCAGTACGGCGCTCTGCTGCTGGCCGCCGGCGCGGCTCTGTTTATTGTCGGCATGAACGTGCCGGCGCGCATCGAGGAATCCGTGTTCCGCATGGGTAAATTGTCCGCCGGTGTGGCCGCGGCGACCTACATTCTCGCGCTCGGCTTTGGCGGCGCGGAAATGGTCATGGGCGGTGTCGGGGCGTTCTTCTCGCCCGACGCGTGGAGCCAGGGATTGGGGTCCACTCTTGGGCCGAGCGCTCTGATCGGCATCCCCGGTCTGCTGATTCTCATGTACGCCTTCAACAAAGGTCCGGCCAACAAACAAACAGGGGTGCTGGTCGCTGGTAGTGCTGTTTCTGTCGCAAGCTTCCTGGTCACGGGCCATGCCGCAACCGCACCGCCGGTATGGATGATGGCGCCGGTCGTTGCCGTGCACTTGTTCTGCGCGGCGTTCTGGATCGCGGCCCTGTACCCGCTGGCCAAGACCACACAAGTGGCGGAAATTAGTGAAGCCGGGGCGGTCATGACTCAATTCTCCACCCGCGCCGTTTGGACGGTCGCAGCGCTGTTTCTGTCGGGCGCCGTGATCACGTGGATCCAGGTTGAATCCGTTTCCAACATGCTGTCGACGGATTACGGCCTGCGCCTGACGGCAAAGATCGCGATCTTCCTCGCCCTCTTGGGCCTGGCGGCGATGAACAAGATGGTGCTGACGCCGGCGCTGGAAAAATCCGACACCGCTGCACCCGAAAAGCTGCGCAGGTCGATTAAGATCGAGTACGCCGCGATGGTGTTGATCATCGGCGCGGCCGTCTCCCTGACCCTCGTCACGCCGCCGCGTGCAACCATGGATATGGGCGATGGCGGTATGGGCGGCATGGCCATGGGCGGCGGCTTCCAGGCCGAGATCGTCAAGGGCAAGTACACCGCGTCGATGAGCGTCGATCCGGCCGGGACCGGCTCAAACATGGTGATGGTCGAGTTCAAGGACGATGCCGGCAATCCGGTCGAAATGCTCGACGTCACGATCCAATGGTCGCTGCCGAGCGCCGGACTGGAAGGCATCGAAGGCCGCGGTGAGGTGGTCATGCCCGGCATGTATCATTTCATGTTCGATCAGTTGATCATTCCGGGGACGTGGACCGCGCAGATCGATGCCTTTGTCGATGACTTCGACAAGCAGATCTTCCGCACCGAAGTGCCGATCAAGTAGTCAACCAGCCAAGCCAGGGGGAAAGGCATGATCCTCACCGTCGCCGGTAAGGAGTTTAAGGAGATCATTCGCGACGGCCGCATCAAGTGGTCGGCCGCTATTCTCGCCATCATGCTCATCGCCGCGCTGTCGACGGCAGCGCAGCGCTTTGCCGATATTTCGGCGGAGCGGGCCTCGGCGCAGGAAGTCGTTAATGCGCAGTTCGCGGCGCAAGGAGAAAAAAACCCTCACGCTGCGGCACATTACGGCCTGTACGCCTTCAAGCCTGTGACGCCGTTGTCGTTCTTCGACACCGGCATCTCAAGCTACACCGGGGTGTCGATTTGGCTGGAAGCTCATAAGAAAAACGATGCCGAGGGCGAGCCCGCCCGCGACACCACCGCCATCGCCCGCTTCGGTGAACTGACGGCCGCGTTTACCCTGCAAATGCTGTTGCCGCTGTTGGTGATCCTGCTTGCCTTTCCGGCGTTTGCCGGCGAGCGGGAAGCCGGGACATTGCGTCAGGTGCTGAGCATGCAGGTCTCTCCGGTGCAGCTGCTGTTCGGTAAGGCGTTGGGCGCGATGGCCGCGCTTGCCGTGTTCATCGGCCCCATCCTCCTGATCGGACTCATCGGGCTAATTTTTTCTCCGGGCGGTGCCGCCTACATCGGCCACGGCATCGTCATTGTGCTCGTCTACGTGATCTACGCCCTGATCTTTCTGTTCCTGACGCTCGCCGTGTCCGCGAACCTCAAATCCGCCCAGGCGACGCTGGTCGCCATGGTCGGCTTCTGGGCGATCTCGAGTTTTGTCTTACCGCGCGCCGCATCGGACTTGTCGCGCCTGCTGTACCCCACGCCAACGGCGGTCGCCTTTGACAAGGCTGTCGAGGAAGCGATCCAATCCGGGGTCGACGGCGTCAGCCCCGCAACCAAGATTCAGCAGCGTCAGGAACAAACATTGGCGCTCTATAACGCGGACAGCGTCGACGATCTGCCGATCAATTTCCAGGGCGTGATCTTCGATCTCCAGGAAAAACTCGATAACGAAGTCTTCGATAAGTACTACGGCGACCTGCACAAGATTTACGATGAGCAGACCGGCCTGCATCAGGCGTTCAGTGTCGGCTCGCCGCGCATGGCCGTGCAACTCGCGTCTATGGAGCTTTCGGGTACCTCGCTCGATCATCACATCGCTTTCACCGAGCAGGCAGAACAATACCGCCGCGAGCTGATCGAAAATATGAACCGCGACATCACCTTCAATTCCGCGGCCGGGCAAGCCGACTACCGCGCTGGGCCGGAGCTGTGGGCGTCGGTCGACCGGTTCGAATACGCCCCGCCGCCGTTGGGCGATATCCTGACGCGTCTCGGGCCGAGCTTCATGGTGATGTTCCTGTGGCTCGCTCTGTCAATCGTTGCCGGTGTTCTCGCCGCGCGCAAAGTTAAGGTCACGCTGGGGTAGGGCAGGCACGATGAAAGGGTTCGGTTCCGTCTTCACCCAGGAATGGGTCATCCTTAAACACAATCCGGCATGGTGGCTGAGTCTTGGCCTGCTGCTCGTGCTTACGGTTCTGGCCGCCCTCAATGGCGCAGCACGGACCGAACAGCTCGCCGGCATGGGCGGCGGTCTCAATCAGGAAGAAATGGTCACCCAGAACGCGCTCAGGGCATCCGTTGAACGCTGGGAAGCCGATCCGTCCGGCGCGCCGCCTCCGGCGGCGAGTCCCGGCGCCCTCGGCATGTCTGTGTTAAGTCACTATGCGGTGCTGCCGCCGACGCCGCTGGCCGCATTGTCGATCGGCCAGACCGATGTTCAGCCGACGTATTACAAAGTCACCGCGCATCCGGCGCTGACCTTTCTGAACGCAACGGAAATCCAAAACCCGCTCAACGTTCTTGCGGGTAGTTTTGACGTCGCCTTCGTTATCGTCTTTCTGCTGCCGATTTTTATCGTCGCGCTGACTTTTGATCTGATGTCGAAGGAAAAGGAACGCGGCACCTTGAGTTTGGTCGCGGCGCACGGTGTCTCAAAGACAGCGTTCATTCTTGCCAAGGGTATCGCGCGCGCCCTGCTTATTTTTGTTCTGCTCCTGATTGTCGGTCTGGCTGCGGTCGCGATGACCGAGCCAAACCTGGGCGATGGCGCCATGTGGGCGCGCTTTGCAGTGTGGTTCCTGACTGTGTCGCTATACGCCTTTTTCTGGTTTGCACTGTCGTTATTCGTCAACGCCCTGAACCGGCCATCGGTAACCAACGGCATTATTCTGGCCAACCTTTGGCTCGTGTTTGTCGTCGTCATTCCGGCGCTGGTGAATATCGCCGCGACGACGCTGTATCCGGCGCCGTCACGCGTCGAGCTGACCACCGAGATGCGAGAAGCGACGGAAATCGCAGACCAGGAAGCTGCGGAGTCTCGCGAGGCGTTTTTCTTCGATCATCCGGAGATGGCGGGTGAGAATGCCAATGCGGATGAGTTCTATCTCCAGGTGCTGGCAACCGACTCCGCGGTCGAACGCGCCGTTGAGCCGTTGATGGCTGAGTTCGGTTCTCAGGCTCAGCGCCGCCAGGGCGTTGTCGATCTCTTGCAATATGTGTCGCCCGCGATCATGACCCAGAACGCGCTCAACGCGATTTCTGGTACCGGTTCAGAACGGTTCGCGGACTTCACCGACCAGGTGCTGGCCTTCCATGAGAACTGGCGCGGCTTTTTCACCAACCGCATCGTCAAAGGGACGCGGATGTCTGCGGCCGAATTCGACGACATTCCCGTGTTCGAGTATTCCGGATGGACGGTTTCGGACGTTCTCGGTGGCGCTGGGGGACCAATCGCTGGTTTAGGCCTGTTCGTTCTGGTTCTCGCCGTGTGGTCGACCAGGCGCTACGCGGTCTATCCCGTCGTCTAACAATGATCTCGCGCCGCCGCACGTTTGCTCTTAGCGCCGCGGCAGGACTTGCTCAGTTTGCATCTGCACACGCGCGCCCGCTCGATCTCTCCGACCCTCAAGACAGTCTCTATGCCGTGGCCAAGTTGCGCGGCGACGTTTCAGGAACGCCGGCGCTGTTGTGGTACACAGGCACCGGGTTCGCGGTGGTGCCCGGCGAGGTGCCCCATCCGCTTTACCGCGTCCAGGGTCTGATCCGGTCAGCCTGGGTGCCTCAGCCGGACGGCAGCTTCCTGTATGAAACCTTCGATCTCGGATTCTACGGCGACAAAGACACCGGCGCGTATTTGGAAACCTTCGTCAATCCGCTCAACGGTAAAACCTGCGCACCGGTCCATGTCCACGACGGTCCGCAGCGCTCGGTGTATTCCGTTTATGGATCGCATCCCGTCGGCGCGCCGCCCGATACATCGAAAACGCTTGCGATCGATTGGCAGCGCTCCGGCGACGAGATCTGGTTCGAGAACAGTTTCGGGTTCGCGTTTCCGAGCCCGTTGCGGCCCGAGGACTGGCCCGAAGCGTCTCCCGGTGAGACCGTCACGTTCCGGTTTCACACGTCCTTCAGGGGCAGAATGTCGGAACTGGAAGACGACAGCACCACCGCCGCCCCGCTGACTGCCGTGTATCTGGGCATCGGTCCATGGCCGCCTTGGTTGTTGATGGAACAGGCGCCGGGGTATCAGGTGCTGCAATACCAGGCGCGAAAGCTCGTGTCCGAAGATGAGATTCCCGTAGCGATGCAGGAGTACATCGCCCGTACCGAACCGGCGTACCTGACAGCCGAAGAACCGTGGTCCGAATCGCTGAGTTCCTGGGAGCGTTACGAACGCACGCGTCAGCCCCAGCCGAGGCGTTAAGGCGCGGTATCGGGGTGTAGCGCGCGGACAATAATATTTGGAATGGCCGATTCCACCCACTCCGGCGCCCATTCCGTCGTGCCGCGCACGATCACGAGATCGTCGGCGGCCGAAATCCAAACACGCTGGCCGCCGTAGCCGAGGAAGGTGACCATATCGTCGCTGACAAAGCCTTCCGGCGCGCGCAGGCCGAGGGCCTTCGGCGGCGTGAAGTCTCCCGGCAGAATGAAGCCGCTGCCCAGCCACACCAAATAGCCGTAATGGTCGGCCAACGGTGACGGCACCGTCATCTCGCGGATCCAGTCCGCCGAAACGATCTGCGTGCCGCTCCAGGTTCCCTTGTTCAAAACCAGTTGCCCCAGTTTCGCCCAGTCATAGGGGCGGGAGAAAATGCAGCAGGACTTCATTACCGCGCCGCCGGGGCGGTCAAGGAACATCGTGGCGTCGGCCAGCCCAAGCGGACGCCATAATTTTTCCGACAGATAATCGGCATAGCGCCGGCCGGTTGCACGTTCGATGACAATGCCAAGCAAGTTGGTCTCTTCGTTGTTGTAATCGAACGTCGTACCCGGCGGATCGACCTGCTCGAGGTCGAAGATCATGCCATTGAAGTCCTCGCCGAAATTGTAGCGGGAGCCCCGGTCTAGAAATGACACTTCATACGATGTGGCGATCTGCTCCAGGCCGGCTGCCATCCATAAGGCGTCCTGCACTGTTGCTTCGCCGCGCGGATCGTCGCGCCACTCGCCGATGTATTTGCCGATTGGGTCGGCCACCGACTCAATGGCGCCGTCGGCTATGGCGATACCCATCAACATGGCCAGGACGCTCTTGGACATCGATTGCGGGTTGAAAATCGTGCCGCGCTCGGCGCCGTTCCAATAGTGTTCGGTTTGGATGACGCCTTTGTGGACGATGATCAAGGACTGGGACTTTTGTCCCTCGGCATAGGCGGCTGCCTGATCCAAAGCATGTTGGGCAATGGTGCGCTCGCCGGCGGCCGCGACAGGCAGATCGTCCGTCTTGTTGCCGGGAACCGGCTCGAGCGGGTCATACCAACTTAACGGCAAGGTGAGGGGGTCGCCCTCGAATGCGATATACCGCATCAGGTACGTTCGTTCGCTGACCGCAACGAGGGCGAACAAACCCAACAGTACGGCACAGGCGAGCCAAATCGGGCGTTGCCTAAACATGTACGCAATATCGCCCACGCACTGTGAACCGACAACACCCCCCGAATGTAGCGCCGCTCAATTACCCTCGAAGATGTCTGTTGAGTAGCCAAAATGGGTGAGAAACGGCCGTAATGTAACAAGATGCGGCGCCAGATGAACGGCGTACTTTTCCCAGCGTGCCAGCGCCGATCTGTACAGCGGTTGGGTGACCTGGGCCGAACTGGCCGTCCGCACATGTCTGTTTTGAGCATGCTCGTGAAATGCGCTGACCCGCTCGTCCCAGGCGACTCCAATGAAATCCAGCAGGTTTTTGATCTGCGAGTCGAAATCCTCGACGACGTCTTCGTAGCGAATGTAATGGACCGGTAATTTTAATTTGGTTTCGGCTTCCTGCCAGAATTCCATCACCTGCGCGTAAAGTTCTACTGCGCCCTTTAAGGTCGTGAAATTGGCCATGGCCATGTTCATGGTAAATCGCTGCATGAAGGAGCTCAGCACCACGTCGCAGGGATGGCGCAGCGCAAAGACGATTTTTGCGTCCGGGAACAGCAATTTTATGATCCGCGCTTGGGTTGCCCCGAGCGGCAGTTTGTCGACAAGCAGCCCGCCATCATATTCGGGCATGAACGCTTTGACGCGCTCGAAATAGAATTTCTGCGCGACAGCGCGTTGTTCAGTGTCCAGGGTTGTGAAGGGCGCGCCGGCGTTGACCTCTAACGCTGTCAGGCGCTGATGCACATCGTCCAGGGGCGGCCGTTCGTCCATGACGGATACGTCCGGATGACTATCCAGAACTTGGTCCAATAGTGTGGTACCGGAGCGGGGAAAGCCGATCAGGAACACAGGCGCCTTGCCGGTTGGGGTAGCCGCGGTGTCTGTCGGCGGTGCCGTGCCAAGGATGTCGTATTCCCGTGCGATTTGGTCGCGGTATTTTTCCGGCGCAGCACACTGACCCGCCGGACTTTCGAGGCGTGGCTGATTGGCTTTGGTGTAACTGTCAAAGGCCGCATCGAAGTGCCCCAGCCTATCCTGCAGATACGCACGCTCGAACAGTAGAGATTCGCGCTCCTGGCGGGTCGTTGTACCCGTCAGCATTCGTTCGACCTCCACCAGCGCGGCGTCCGCGTCGCCGCCGCGCCGAATCAGTATCGCTTTGACCTTCTGTGCCTGGCGATTGGCGGGATCGGCAGCGAGCGCTTCATCCGCCATGCGCCTGGCCTCGTCGAGACGGTTATTTTGTTCGTACATGTCGGCGAGCGCGGCTGCCGTTGCCGCATCCTGAGGGTCGAGGTCCAAGGCGCGCTTGAACATCGTTTCAGCCTGTTCGACCTGAAAAAGTTCACGCAACGTGATGGCGATGTAGCGCAGGGTCTTGGGGTCGTCGGGCGACAGGTCAAGGGCCCGCTGGTATGCCTCAAGCGCCGCTTCGTGTTTGCCCGTGTCCGCTTTGACAACGGCCAGATTGAGCCAGGCATCGGCCCAGTCGCCGCGCAGCCTGACTGCGGTTTCAAAGGCGGCGATGGCGGCATCGTAATCCGCATTTGCATACGATGCATTGCCGCACCAGAACCAAACGTCAGCACCGTTCGGATCGAGGTCGGTGGCTTTCGTCAGTGCGTCAACCGCATCGGCGTGCCGGCCTAATTGGTTTAACGTGATGCCGCGCAGGTGATGTCCGGACGCAGCATTTGGGGCCAGACGCACGGCTTCATCGTAGGCGGCCAGGGCGGCACCGGCATTTCCGGCCGCTTCCAATGCGCCGCCGTAAATTTCCCATAGCCCGGACTGTCCGGGTGTTTCGCTCAGCGCTGCTTTGAGCGCCGGCACAGCGGCGGCGGTGTCGCCCATCTGTAGGGCCGCCAGCCCGAGAATTTGCTGCGCGCCCGGTGTTCTGGGATTTGCCGCGATCGCCGATTCCGCCAGTGCGCGCGCCGCGCGTGGGTCGCCCTGGCGCAACAGGGCGAGGGCGGCGTTGGCGTCGAAAGGCACGGTCTGCGTCCGGCCCTATTCGGCCGCGCGCTGGTCCGGCGCCGCTTCTTCTGCGATTTCCGCATCGCGCCGGAACATTTCTTCCAGTTCCTTGGCCGATTCCTTGGCCAGGTCCTGCATTTTTTGTTCGTCGTTGTGATGGGTGTAGTGCTCGAACAGCCGCATGCGGTCGTGCTCGCCGAACTGATCGACGATGGCGTCTGCTTGACTCCGTGTATCGCCGAGTCCGACGAGCAGGTCGCGCGTCAGTTCCAGAGAAGAACAGAACGTTTCCCGCCAGATGATGATGATGCCGAGGTCCATCAAGCGGTAGGCGTGCTGGCGGTTGCGGGCGCGGGCGTAGATCTCCAAACGCGGAAAGTGTTTGCGCACCAGTTCCGCGGTTGCCAACGAGGCCTCGACATCATCGATCGCCAGGACGAAGGCGCGGGCCTCATGTGCTTTCGCTGCGCGCAGCAGATCGAGCCGCGATGCATCGCCATAATAGATTTTGTTGCCGTACTTCTTCACGAAGTCGACCTGGGCGGCACTGATATCGAGTGCCGTGAACGGTATCCGGCGAGCCGCCAGAATGCGTCCGACGATTTGTCCGAAGCGGCCGAAGCCGGCGATGATGACATGGCCTTCGTCTTCCGGCGGCGTTTCGAACTGGGGGTCCGGTGTCTTGATGACCTTTTTGGTCACCGCGTCGTTGCCAAGTCCGATCAAGGGAGTCAGCGCCATCGACAGACTCACCACGACGATCAGGAAATCCGACGTTTGCTGCGGCAATACGCCGGCGGCAACAGCGGTGGTGAAAATCACAAAGGCGAATTCCCCGCCTTGGGGCAGCACGCAGGCCATATCCTTGGCCGACAGCATGCTCAGTTTCCACATTCGCCCCAAGGCGTACAGCACAAGGCCTTTGACAACGAGCAGCAGCGCTGTGGCGCCAATGACCGCGCCGGTGGCTGAGGCGACCAGGTCCAGGTTCACGCTCATGCCGACGGAAATAAAGAACAGACCGAGCAGCAGACCCTTGAACGGTTCGATATCCGCCTCAAGCTCGTGGCGGTATTCGGAGTCCGCCAGCAGCAGACCGGCCATGAACGCACCCAGAGCCATGGACACGCCAACCGCATACATCAACAGCGCCGTGCCGATGACGATCAGCAGGCCGGTCGCGGTGAACAATTCGCGGATTTCCGTCGCGGCCACCAGCCGCAACACCGGGCACAACAAATAGTGGCCACCGATGATCACCGCCGCGATGACGCCGCCGACTTCCAGCAAGGCCAGCCATACCGGCGCTCCTCCGGCGACCGCGTCCTGTACGGCGAGTATGGGGATCACCGCCAGGATCGGGATCACCGCGAGGTCCAGGAACAACAGGATTGCGAAGGCGGAGCGGCCGTGTTACGTGGCGAGCTGCTGTTTCTCCGCCAGCATCTGCAGCACGAAGGCGGTCGACGAAAGCGCCAGGCCGAGGCCAATCACCACGGCAGGGCCGAAGCCGGTGCCCGCGGCAAAGGCCATGGCGCCGATCACCAGCGCGCTCACGACGACCTGCGCGCCACCAAGGCCGAACACCGCGTTGCGCATCACCCACAAGCGGCTCGAGTGCAATTCCAGGCCGATGACGAACAGCAGCAGGACAACGCCGAATTCGGCGAAGTGTAGGACTTCTTCCGCGTCGGGAATGAGGCCCAAGGCATAAGGGCCGATGACCACGCCAGCGGCCAGGTAGCCGAGGATGGCGCCCAGGCCGAGGCGGCGCGATAACGGCACGACCAGGACGGGGGCAGCTAGAAAAATCGCGGCTTCGGCTAGAAAATCCATGGTACCCCGGCGGTCAGACCCGGACAGGACTATGCTGTCCGGCGTCGCCGTGCAAGGGCAATCGGGGGAGAAGGGCTACTGGAAGTCGGTCTTTGGCGCCGCGTCCGCCGCGGTCTCAGTTGACCGTGCGGGTGGCCTGCCGTCTTCGCCATCCCGGGCCTCAAACGCGTCCAGCCGGGCGCGCAGGGTTTCGATCTCCGACATAAGGCCTTCTATGACCTTTGCGGTCGGATCCGGCACCGCGTCGCGGGTGACGCCATAGGGCTCGAACACGTCTGCTTCTGCTTCGCCGCGCGGTTTCAGCACGCGCGCGGGAATGCCAACGGCGATGGCGTTTTCGGGCACGTCCTTGGTCACCACTGCATTGGCGCCGACGCGGGCGCAGCGGTGAACGGTGATCGGCCCCAGCACTTGCGCACCGGCGCCGATGACGGCGCGGTCCAGGACGGTCGGGTGGCGCTTGCCCACTTTGCCGTCGTCCGGAGACAGGCCGCCGAGGGTGACGCCGTGATAGAGCGTCACATCGTTGCCGATCTCCGCGGTTTCACCGATGACGACGCCGACGCCGTGGTCGATGAACAGGCGCTCGCCGATGCGCGCGCCGGGATGAATCTCGATGCCGCTGAGAACGCGGCTGATTTCCGACACCAGGCGCCCGAGGAAATACAGCCCGTGCCGCCACAGGAAATTGGCCAGCCGGTGAAAGGCCATGGCGCGCACGCCCGGGTACAACAGCGCGATCTGAATCAGAGACCGGGCCGCCGGGTCGCGCTTTTGAATCGAGCGCAGGGTATCCATCAAGTCGGCCATGCCGGTCCTTACCAATTTGCTCCCGGCCAAACGGGGTCCTCGGCCAAGCCCGGTGCGGGGAGGGGGGATTTAAGGCGTAGAGCTGCGTCCGGCAACCCCGGCAGACGGACGCACCGCGCGTATATAGAAAATAATACTACAATTCTCGAGATTGTGATTGATTTATAGGAAAATATTCTTCTATAGACGGGTCAGGTCAGCCCCCCTTCGGTCTGTGTTCGGGCCGCCGGGGCAAGGATTTTCTAAAGAACACGTTCAGGACACCGCCGTTATGGACCCTATCGACCGCAAAATTCTCGGCCTCTTACAGGCCGATGCCTCGCTTTCCATCGCCGATATCGCCGCCAAGGTTGGCCTGTCGCAAACGCCGTGCTGGAAGCGCATCCAGAAGATGGAGGCCGCCGGCGTCATCAAGGGCCGGGTGGCGCTGCTCAACGGTCCCAAACTCGACCTCGGCCTGACCGTGTTCGTCCAGCTGCGCACCAATCAGCACGACGACGTCTGGCTCAACAAGTTCGCCAAGGCCGTCAGCGACATGCCAGAGGTGGTGGAAGTCTACCGCATGGCCGGCGACATCGATTACCTGCTGCGCGTGGTGGTGCGCGACACCGCCGCCTATGACCGCTTCTACAAGACCCTCATCAAGAAGGTCCCGCTGCACGACGTGTCCTCGTCCTTCGCGATGGAAGAGATCAAATACACCACCCAGCTGCCGCTCGACCAAAGCATCGCGGCTTAGGCAAGCGTCTTACTTGACGCTTTCTGGCGCCTGCTGATCTTCCGGAATCAAGGTCTGGAACGGTGCGGTGCCGCGGTATTTTTTCCAGTCGTCTTTCACCTGCTGCATCAGCTCCGGGTCGGTGTAGAGGTCGATGGCCGTCGCGGCCATGGTCTTGGCGGCGGTGACCAGCGCCTTGGTGCCGATG
The DNA here is from genome assembly GCA_038148375.1 of Rhodospirillaceae bacterium. Lineage (GTDB taxonomy): Bacteria > Pseudomonadota > Alphaproteobacteria > Rhodospirillales > Rhodospirillaceae > CAWUEX02. Next base: position 300,868 of record JAYQVH010000002.1, read on the forward strand.
GTCGTGCCGGTCGCGGCCACCACCGGCCAGGAGTGCGTCGGCAATCCGTAACCGTAAGACGCGACGCGCAATCCCCCGACGGGCACAAACCAGGAAATGTCGCCGACATCGGTCGACGCCCGGGCCGGCGTGGCTTCGTCGGGCAGCGGCTCGATCACGGTAGACAGCGCCGGCGTTTCGTCGGTCATGGTCCGGCCGAACGGATCCTGAAATTCCATCTGCGTTGTGCGCGCGAACGCCACTTCCGTCTCGTCCCACATCGGCACGCCGACGGCTTCGAGATTCTTGTGGGTCTGCTCCGCCAGCACGCGCACCGGAATCATCTCGTGCAGTTCGGATTGAATTTCCACGGGTTCCAGCGTGGTGCGGCTCATCAGCGCCGCGCCCTCGGCGATCTGTTTGATCCATTCGAAGTAGTTGACCACGTCGGTGAACTTGTCGGCGCGGATGTAGTACCAAACCTCTGCGTCCGGCGGCACCACGTTGGGCTGACCGCCGCCCTTGGTGATGACGTAATGAATGCGCGCATCCGGCTTGATGTGCTCGCGCATGTAATTCACACCGACATTCATCAGTTCCACCCCGTCAAGCGCCGAGCGCCCGGACCACGGCATGGCCGAGGCGTGCGCCGCCGATCCGGTAAAACGGAATTTCACGTTGGCAATGGCTTTGGTATTGCCGAAGGACGCCGACGTCTTGTCGCCGGGATGCCAGTTCAGGATGACGTCGTCGTTCTTAAAGTAGCCGTCGCGCAGCATGTAGACTTTACCAATGCCCGTTTCTTCCGCCGGCGTGCCGTACAGGATGACGGTGCCGTCGAGGTCACCGGCCGCGATCAGTTCCTTGATTGCCAGCGCCGCGCCGACCGATCCGACCCCGAAAATCGAGTGGCCGCAGGCATGGCCTGCCGCCGGGTTCGGTCCCAGCTGCGGCGACGGTTCCGCCGCCTGGCTGACACCGGGCAGGGCGTCGAACTCCGCCAGAATGCCGATGCGCGGTCCGCCCTTGCCGTAGCTGGCGACGAAGGCGGTCGGCATATTGGCGACGCCTGCTTCCACCTCGAAGCCGGCTTCCGCCAGCAGCGCCTGCAATTCCTGCGACGATCTGGTTTCTTCCAGGCTGGTTTCCGCGAAGGACCAGATATTCTGGTTGGCGGTTTCCAGGCGCGCGGTCTGGCCGTCGAGCCAGGACCAGGCGTCGCGCTTCATCTGTGCGACATCGGCGGCGGATGCCGGGCCAATCGCGGCGCACATAACGGCGGCTAGGATTGCAATCAGGCGAGTCATCGGGTGTCCCTCTCCAGAGTATGGTCGTCACGTGAGTCTGCGCGAACTCCGCCGGGAGTCAAACCGAATACACCGGGCCGCTAAGGCCGGGGGGACGTATCCGCGGCCAATAGGGTCTCAGGGTCAATCCCCAAGGCCGCCGCCCGCTCCCGCCAGTGCTTGCGGGCCAGGGCGCGCATATCCTCCACCCGGTCGTGCTCATCGACGATCTCGAGTCCAAGCACGGTCTCGACAACGTCCTCGAGCGTGACCAGGCCTTCGACCTCGCCGTACTCGTCGGCGACCAGAGCGACGTGGTGGCGATTCTCGATCAGCGTCTCAAATAACACCGAGAGCGATACCGTGTCCGGCACCGCGAGCAGCGGCCGTTTGATCTCGGCGAGCGCCATATCCTTCTGACCCTTTGCGAACCGCGTCAGCACTTCGTTTTTGATCACGAACCCGGTGACGTCGTCCGGGCCGTCGCCATACACGGGCACGCGGGAAAACGGTTGTTGCGCATGGTCTTCGACGAAGGCGCCCACCGTTGTCGTTTCCGCCACCGTGAACACCACCTGCCGCGGCGTCATGATGTCTTTAACCTGAAGCTGGTCGAACTTCATGATGTTGCGGAAGATATGGGTTTCGCGTTCCTGCAACTGACCCTGTTTCGCGCCGATGTCGACCATGGCCGCGAATTCCTCGCGGGTGAAGGCAATTCCGGCCTTACCCTTGGTGATGGCGCGGGTGATTTTCTCCGACATCCACACGAACGGTTTCATGACGGTGATAAGGATCAAGAGCGCGCGCCCCACCGCCGGCGCCAAGGCGCGCCAATGGGCGGCGCCGAGGGTTTTGGGAATAATTTCCGACAGCACCAGGATCGCCAGTGTGAGCACGGCGGAGAACACGCCAACCAGGGCGTCGCCGAACACAACGGCGGCCTGACCGCCGGCACCGGCCGCGCCAACCGTGTGCGCAATGGTGTTGAGGCTCAGAATGGCCGACAGCGGGCGGTCAAGATTTTCCAGCAGGCCGCTCAACAGTTTTGCCGACGCCGGTTTTTCCACAGCCAGCGCGTGGACATAGGAACGCCGGATGCTCAGCAGCACGGCTTCGCTGATCGAGCACAGAAACGAGACGATCAGCGCGAGGCAGACATATGCGATCAACCAGCTCATGGGGCTTATGTAAGGCGGCCGCCGTCAACGCACAAATCGGCCGTCCTCCAGCCAGATTTCGCCGTCGATGGTCACCGTGCAGTCGGTCAGCAGATCGCGCCAGCGGAAATAACGCCCCGTGACGTTACCGCCGAGTTCGCTGTTGTTGCCGACGCCGAGGCGGACCACGCCGGCGCCGTAGCCGAAGTAGCCGATCCAGGACTGGGTCACTTCCATGCTCAGCCAAGGGTTAAAGCCCAGCGCGAACTCGCGGAACCATTTGGCACCGTCAGGGATGGTCTCTACCTCGGCTTGCAGGTGCTCCAGGCCGGATGCCGCGTCGACGCCTGTCAGGCGCCCGTTCTCGTATATAAGTGTCGCATCGCGCACGCTGTGCCCGTTCCACGCCGAGTCCGGATAGACGACACGGCCCTGCACCGTCTCCTCGATCGGCGCGACGCGCACCGCGCCCGCCGGAATTTCGACTTCCCGGTCAAGGAACGGTTTGCCCTGGCGCATGCGTGCGGCGGAGGCGTCGCCGTTCTGTTCGATGATGTCGCGGTTGCCGACCCGAAAGCGCAGGTCTGTCCCCGCAGGCGAGGTGATGCGGACTTCGCTGTCGCGCATCGCCGCGGCAAAGGCGGCCTGATGGCGCGCCAGCGCATCCAGGTCCGTTTTCAGTATGGCGTCCTGATAGACGCGGTCGACGACCTGCATGGGCGGCGGTGGAAACCCCGGCAACACGTTGATGCCGGTCAGGCCCTGGCTGTTGCCTGACGGGCTGTAGGGGTCGGTCCAATGAAAATGAATGGTGCGCCGCGGTCCGGCTTTTTCCTGCAGCAGGATCTGCAGCGCCTTATACGCGGGCAGGGCCGGGTTGGCGCCGGGCATCATCACCGCCGCGTCGATGTCTTCGAGCAGTTCCACATAGGCATCGCGCGCGTTCGCGAAGCCGGCGCGGATGACATCGCTGTCCCAGGCGTCAGGATAGGGCGGGTCGAGGACGTCGATCACACCCATGTCGATGCCTCCGGCTTTCATCACCGCGTAACGGAAATGAGGCACGAACTCTTCGAACATGCCGGGCTGGGCGACCGAAATCACCTTCTCGCCCGGCTCAAGAGCGAGCTGCTCGACGATGCGCTCGGCCACGGCCTGGTAGTCGATGGTGTGCTGCGGAAGCTCGGACTGGGCCAAGGCCTGCCCGCTCCATGCCATCAGCCAAAGTGCGGCCCACACGTATATAGAGCGTGAAATCATGATCGGTGTCCTCCCTCGGGGCACATCTTAGAGGGCGTGTACTGCTCTGCCACGTCTATTCCACACCGACCTCGTGGTCGAGGCCGAGCAGCCAATTGCGCAGCCAGGTCTTTTCGCGGCTGACAATCCAAGGGACCACGCCGCTGAACTTGCGCACGAGCGTCGCCGCCAGGCTCTTGCCGCGCGGCACCTGACCCATTTTTTCGATCATGTGCACGACGCTTTCGATCGCCGGGCGGCGCAGGCGTTCGTAGTCGTTTAAGCGGTTCTCCGCGGCCAGGGCGGCGAACACATAGGCGTCTTCGATACCCAGGTTCATGCCGCGCCCGCCGATCGGCGCGTGAATATGCGCGGCATCGCCGGCCAGACAGACATTGTCCGCGCACAGCGGCTTGGCGATGCGGTGGCTGAATTCGAATTCGGACTCCCACACGATCTCCCCAGCGGTGGTGCCGACAGGCAGGCGATCAAGCACGCCGCCAGGTTGGCCAATGACGCGCCATATGTCGGCTTTGATGCGCAACATGAACAATGCGCCCTCGTCGAGCAGGAACGCATGGGCGCTGGCGTCGTCTAAAGGCGTTTTGAGATGCACATCGTATAGATGCCACGATTCCGGCCAGCTGCTACCGGGGAAGTCCCGCTTCAGCGTCTTGCGCACGGTGCTGTGCGCGCCGTCAGCACCTAACAGGTAGGGTGGTGAGAGTGTTTCACCGGTGGATAATGTCGCCGTGATGCGTCCTCCGCTCGTTGAAACATCGGTGAGCGAAACACCACGCTCGACGGTCAGGCCGCGTTGGGTCACCGCATCGGCGAGCAGCCGCTCTGACTCCGATTGCGCCAGGATCAGCATGAACGGAAAGCGATCCGGTTCACCGCCGAAGGGAATGGTCGCGAGCTTGCGGTTCGGCCGCCACAGGTGAAACGCCTTTGCCGCGCGCCCGGCGGCAAGCATTTTGTCGGTGACGCCCGCCGGCTCCAGCAGGTCCAGCGTACGAGCGTTCACCGCCAGCGCTTTGGAATGAACCGAGGGCGCGTCGTCGGCGTCGATGATGCGCGCCGGGATGCCGCGTTCGCGCAGAAACAGCGCGGCGGCGAGGCCGGTCGGGCCGGCGCCGACGATCAAAGGTGTGTCGCTGTCAGCCATGAATGCAGTCTCGCGCACGACGTCTTCGGCCACAATGGCATTGCCGGACGCTTGAGCCGCATGGGGGCACAATGTGACCGTATTGGTCTATCTACCGCCTGACATAGCTGAGCATTTCGCCACGCCCGCGGCGTGTCGCCCTGGGCTATCTGGTCAGTGAACGCCTTACAGCGCCGACGGCTTACCTTTCAGCAGCACGGTCTTGGCTTCCAGGTACGCCTTCAGCCCTTCGGTGCCGCCTTCGCGCCCGAGGCCCGATTGCTTGAAGCCGCCGAACGCGACCGCGAAGCTTGCCGACGGTGCGCTCTGCCCGACCGTGCCGGTGCGCAGCCGCCGTGCGATGCGATAGGCCGCGTCGGCGTCGTTTGTGTAGACCGCTCCGGCTAGACCGTAGATCGAGTCATTGGCGATGTTGATCGCGTCTTCCTCATCGTCACAGGGGATCACACACAGCACCGGCCCGAAGATTTCGTCCTGGGCAACGCTCATCTTGTTGTCCACATTCGCCAGCACGGTCGGCTCGAAGTAGAAACCGGTTTTCAAATCCGCCGGGCGTTTGCCGCCGCACGCCAAGGTCGCACCTTCTTTGACGCCCTGGGCGATGCAGGCTTCGACCTTGTCCAACTGCTGCTTCATCGTGAGCGGCCCGAGCTTGGTGTTCTCATCGTACGGATCGCCAATGGTCACCGCTTCCATGGCTTTCGCCAGATGTTTCACCAGTTCGTCGTGACGGCTGCGCGAGACGATCACCCGGGTCAGCGCCGCGCAGTTCTGTCCGCTCAACACGCAGATACCGCCGGCCAAGCTTTGCGCCGCGGCTTCCAGGTCGTAGTCGTCGAGCACGATGGCGGCGGACTTGCCGCCCAGTTCCAGCGTCACCCGGCCGATGCGCTCGCCGCACACGGAGGCAATGCGCTGGCCCACGGCCAGGCTACCGGTGAAGCTGACCTTATCGACACCCGGATGACACACCAGATGGTCCGAGGCATCGCGGTCCGCGGTGATCAGGTTGACCACGCCGGGCGGGAAGCCGGCCTGATCGGCGCATTCGGCAATGATGTAGGCATCGATGGGTGTTTGCGGTGCCGGTTTCATGATCACCGGGCAGCCGGCCACCAGCGCCGGGGCGATCTTGGTCAGCATGGTGGCGAGCGGCGCATTCCACGGTGCGATAGCGGCGACCACGCCGACCGGTTCGCGCACCAGCAGGGCCGCCCCGGCATTCGCCGGATGCTCTTCGATGAACGGGAACGTGTCTGCTTGGCCGACAGCGCGATCGACGTTGCTGATCGCATATTCGGGCGACATCTTAGCCATCCGCAGAATGACGCCGGTTTCCTCCGTCCAGGCGATGACGAAATCATCGGCGCGGGCGCGCAGCGCTTCGGCAAACTTGGCCAGCGTCTTGGCGCGCTCCTGCGGCGTCATGCGCGGCCACGGTCCGGTGTCGAAGGCGTCACGCGCGGCGGCCACGGCTTTGTCGACGTCGGCCTCCACTGCTTCGGCCACCTGGAACACGACCTGTTCCGAGTAGGGCGACACCACGTCGATCAGTTTATCGGTGGCGGGCGCGATCCATTGTCCGCCGATATACAGCTGACGGAAATGGGTGGAGTCGATGGCGGCAGCACGGGACTCGGACATGGCGGGATTTCCTGACGATCAAGGCTTGAGAAACGGATGGTTTGTTTTCCCCGCTCCCGCCCGTTCAGGCCAATAAAAACTGCGGCCCGGCCCATAAGGCAGCCGCATACGGGGCGCTCAGCAGAGGACCCCTTGCCCTTCCAGTCACTGGAAGCTTAAATGGGGTCAGGAGGCACGCCATGAACATCGGTGAAGCGGCCCGGCGCTCCGGGCTTTCGGCCAAAACCATCCGCTATTACGAGGAAACCGGGCTCATCGCCCCAGCGGCGCGGGCCGAAAACGGCTACCGCGATTACTCGGACCGTGACGTCCACAAGCTGCGGTTCGTGCGCCATGCCCGCGGCCTCGGCTTTTCCGTCGAAGAGTGTTCGCAGCTCTTATCGCTCTATCAGGATAAGGAGCGCCATTCGTCGGACGTCAAAGCCATCGCAGAACAGCATCTCGCCGACGTCGAAGACAAAATCCGCGAGCTACAGGAACTGCGCAACACGCTCAGCCATCTGGTCACCTGCTGTCACGGCGACAACCGGCCCGACTGCCCGATCCTCGAAGGCATCGCGGAAGGGCCCGAAGATCAATAGTTAGGAAAACGCCTAAGCGTCTTTCGCCAGGCCGTGCAGGTATTCGCTGACGATCCGCGTCCACTCCTCCGGCTTTTCATCGGTGATGTCGACGCCGCCGCCTTCGATCTCGGCGTAGGTAAAGTGCGGGCAAAGTTCCATCGTCTTTTTCGCCAGCGGGTAGAGCATGTCGCCGGTGTTGTAGAGCGCCAGCGCCGGCTGAGTCATTTTCTGCATGGCCGCGCCGCCGTCATAGGTGAACGCCGCGCCGTGGCCGTACCAGAACGGGCCGCGCCCGATCAGCGGCTGGATGATGTAGCCGGTGCACAGGTTCAGCCCGTCGGGATGGTCCTTGACCCACTTCAGGCGTTTGACGAACGCATCCGACAGGTGTGAGCCATCTTCCTTCGGCGCGTAGTTTTTCTCTTCCTCAAGCACGGTGTCGATAAACGTCTGCTGTTCCTCTTTGCTCATCGGTCCGGGGCTCGACATCACCACCGCGCGCACCCGCTCCGGATAGGCGATCGCCGCCTCGGTGACGATCTTGCTGCCGGTGTGATGGCCACCCAGGAACGCGCTCTCCAGTCCCAGGTAATCCAGTATGGCCGGGATCGAGGTGGCATAGTCGTGAATGGTCGGCGGCGTCGGCGGCGGATCGGACATGCCGAAGCCCGGCGTATCGATGCCGATGGCGCGGATGCCCGCCTTGGCCAGCGGCTCATAGACGCGGTCGAACTGCCGGCTGGTCAGTGGCGATTGCGAACACAGGATCAGCGGCAGGCCGTCCGCGTTGGCGGTGTCCTGGTAGTGAATCTGGCCGAACGGCCCGTCGGCATAGCCGCGCTTCGGTGTCATGACGCCCCCGGTGAAAGTTTCTGCGACCCAGCCTATCCCTCGCCTCCATGCGCGGCAACGTGGTCAGCAGCGATGGGGTTTGCTATGCAATTGCGGGACTGACGTTGAACTCGACAGGACCCGCACCATGAAATTCGCAGCCGCCTTTTTCGCTCTGTTGTTCGCTGCCGCCGCACAGGCCCAGGACTGGGACTACAGCACCGTCACCGCCGCGGACGGCGTGCCGCTGGTGGTGGCGGAGACGGGCAACCCGGACGGCCCGGCGGTGCTGTTCATTCACGGCTATTCGCAAAGCCTGTCGTCGTGGAAGGCGCAGCTCAACGATCCGCTGTTGCAGGCGGCCTACCGGCTCGTGGCGGTGGACCTGCGCGGTCACAGCGCGTCGGGCAAGCCGTGGGCGGTGGATGCCTATGAGCCGCAGGACTGGGGCGACGATATCGCCACGGTCATCGCGGAGAAAAATCTTAATAAGCCGGTGCTGATCGGCTGGTCCTTCGGCGGTACGGTGATGATGTCCTACGTGCGCCATCACGGCACGGACGATATCTCCGGTTTGATCTTCGCCGGCGGGGCAATGTCGTTCGAACCGCGCGCCGATGCGCCCGCCTTCGACGATATGGACGACCTGCCGCCCGAGGTCGCCGAGCTGCGCCGCGGCATGATGCAGATGGCCTCGCCGGACATCGCGCTCAATCTCGCCGGCACCAAGCTGTTCGTCGGTCAGCTCGCCGCCGTGCCGCTGCCGGACGACACCATGGACGAAGCGCTGGCCTACAACATGATGCTGCCGGCCTACGTGCGCGATGCGATGGGTAAAAACCAGACCGACTTCACCGACCTCGCGGGCAACGTCAAAAGTCCGGCGCTGCTGATTCACGGCGCCGCCGATGCGCTGGTGCCCGTGTCCTTGGCGGAGACCAACGTCGGCTATCTGCCGAACTCCGAATTGATCGTTTACGACGGCATCGGCCATGCGCCGTTCCTGGAAGACCCGGCCCGGTTCAACGCCGATGTCATGGCCTTCGCCGAGCGGGTTTTTGCCCGCTGAGTGACCAGAACGCGCCGTGTATGGGCTCGTGTGACGAAAATCTAACGTTCTGAAATCTCAGGCGGATTCGGGCAAAGTCTCAGTTACGCGCCGCGTGCATGGGCTCGTTCCTCGCAAAATGACTCGGAGAATCTTTCTCGGGCGCGCTGAGCCTTACATCCACTTGCGTTTCCACCAGGCCACCGGCCCGGTCAGCGCCAGGATGATCGCCAGGATCGCGACGATGTCATTCACCCACACGAACTCGCCGTGGATGATGTTGCCGGTGTGGATATCGGCCAGGAACAGGTAGACCGTCGTGCCCTCCACCGGCGGGTAGGCGACACCCGCAGGTTCGAAGCCGCCGTCCAACGTACCCGTCGAGATCATGCGCGAGTTCTTCAGGTACCAGGTGCCGCCGCGCCGGGTTGCATCCGTGATGGCGAGGAAGTCCGCCGGCATCTCCACGAACGTCCAGTCCTCATCTCCTATGCGGCGATACCCATTCCCCTTCGTGCCGATGCCGACGAACACGTAGTCACCTTCGCGCAGCAGGTTGACGTTGCCCGCATCGGTGCCGAGCGTCGCCGGCAGGCTGTCGTCGCCGCGCCACGTGCGGCCGCCGTCCTCTGAGTTGAGCACGCCGAAGCGTGTCGCCACCGAATAGCGCTCGGGCGCATCGGGGTAGGCGACGACATGCGTGATCTCGCCGTTGAGCGTCTTGAAGTGATAGATCGGCGGCAGGTTCTCGCGCGTCAGCGGCACCTCCTGGCCGACCTCGATCAGCCACCGGATGTGATCCACCAGCACGCCGGTAATGCTAACGTACAGGATCGGCACGATCGCCAGGATGCCGATCACCGGGCCGTGGCCGCGGTAGAGCCAGCGCAGCGTCTGCTGGCGCGCTTTCAGCTTGCCCTTGGGCTTGTCGCCGCGCCAGCGCCGGGGCAGGTACCAGAACAGCGCACCGGTCAGGCCGAGGATGCCCATGGCGATGCCGCCGTAGTCATTGATCAGGATCGACCACGGCTGGGACAGCAAGCCTTCGCCGACGTGCAGGTCGAGCACGAAGCGGTTGAGGGGCACTGTGTCCGGCAGGTTGCTGACATCGACCTCATCCAAGTTCACCCAGGTGACGTTGTCCGGTGCGCCGACGTCCAGGCGGAAGATCTCGCCGTGATGCGCGACGCCAACGAGTTCCGTGTTCGTGCTGCCGGGGCTGAGGCTGGTCACCACTTCGCCTTTGAGGGCGAGACGTTCAGCCCTGATATCTGCTGCGCTGCCGCTGCCGGAGACGGTCCAGAGGCCGTCATCCGTGGCCATGTAGATCAGATCGAGGCCGCCATCTCCCGCGGGGACGAACCGGAACACTTGCGGGTGGCCGCGCATGTCCGCGAAGGGAATGTCGCGCCAGGTTGCGCCGCTGTCCTCAGTCAGCCACAGGCCGCGTTCCGAGGCGCCGATCCAGCGTGCCGGGTCGTCCGTGTCGACTTCGATGTGCCGCATGATCGTGCCCGGCACCAGCCGGTCGATGGGCGCCGAGGTCACCCAGCTCGGCACCGACCACTGATGCGTCCAGCGCCAGTCGTGATGGTCGAGAATCCAGCCGGTGATCCCCAGCACCGACAGCCACGCCAGGGCCATCAGCCCGGCATACTTATGCACCGTACGGATGAGGGGATAGACGCGCGATGCGCTCTTTGTCTTTGTCCGGGACTCGTGCGCTTCGATATCGGCCATAACTGTCTTACAGGTTGACTGTATCCATCGCGCGTTCGGGATAGCGTGTCCCGGACACCGCGTCGGGCGGGCTCGCCGCTTCGATTGCCGCCAGGTCGCCCGCGCCCAAGCTTACGTCGAGCGCGCCCAGGTTCTCTTCCAGGCGGTCGATCTTGCGCGTGCCGGGGATCGGCACGATCGTCTCGCCCTGGGCCAGCACCCAGGCGATGGCCAGCTGCGCCACGGTGCAGCCTTTGCCCGCCGCGATCTCGCTCAGCTTGTCGACCAGTGCCTTGTTGGCGTCGAAGTGTTCCGGCGTGAAGCGCGGCATGAACGAGCGCGTGTCGCCGTCCACCTTGACGTCGTCGGCGCTGTTGAACGCTCCGGTGATGAAGCCGCGGCTCAAGGGCGAGTAGGGCACGAAGCCGATGCCGAGCTCCCGGCAGGTGGGTAGTACGTCCGCTTCGACGTCACGGCTCCACAACGAATACTCGGTCTGCACCGCCGTCAGCGGGTGTACCGCATGTCCCTTGCGGATGCTGGCCGCACCCGCCTCGCTGAGGCCGATGTGTTTGACCTTGCCCGCTTTGACCAGGTCCGCCATCGCGCCGACGGTCTCTTCGATCGGCGTCTCCGGGTCGACCCGGTGAGTGTAATAGAGATCGATGACCTCGACGCCGAGACGCTTCAGGCTCTGCTCACAGGCGGCCTTGATGTAATCCGGCTTGCCGTTGGCCGGGGTGACGCCGCCGCCGTCGGCTAGGCGTAAACCGAACTTGGTTGCCAGGATAACGCTGTCACGCCGGCCTTTGACCGCCTTGCCGAGCAATTCCTCGTTATGGCTGTTGCCATACAGCTCTGCGGTGTCGAAGAAGGTCACGCCCAGGTCGCAGGCGCGCTGGATGGTCTTGATTGAGGCCGCGTCGTCGTTGCCGGCGCCGTAGAACACCGACATGCCCATGCAGCCAAGGCCGAGGGCGGAGACGCTGAGACCAGAATGTCCAAGTGACCGGGTTTTCATCCCCGCAGTGTACCGATTATCGCCCTTCGCGCCACCACGTCAGCAGCGGCAGGGTGAGCAGCGCCAGCAGCGCCAGCCACGGCGGCACAAGCGGAATTTCGCGCACGCCGTCGACGACATATTGATTGTTGGCGCGCAGACCGATCCAGGACTGGCTGTGGGAGACGCGCTCCGGCGCGACATGGCGCACGGTCGGAACGCCGTCATCGGCGATCCAGAACACGCCGCCGCCGGTTGCTTCCGCCACAGGAGCGAGGCGCTCGTCCGTGGCGATGACGTCGCGGTTTTCAAGCGGATTGGCCGCGCCGACCGCGACCACCATTGATAGGAGTCCGTCACTGAGCCGGTACAGTCCTTCGTCCTTGGCTTCGGTCCGGGCGGTGAAGCGGCCACCGTCAGCGTACTCCGGCTGGACAGTCTCTTCCGATCCGTCCGGCGCTTTCACCGCCACTGCGCGGACCCGTTCGTCCAGGCTGGTGCGGGTCACCGTGATCATGCCGTCTTCGACGGCTGCGGACAGGGACTCTTCTTCGAGTTCCGGTTCCTTCATCAACCAATGGGCCAATCGCCGCAGGATTTCCGCCTGCGGTCCGCCGCCGTCAAAGCCCTTGCCCCACAGCCAGATGGTGTCGCTGAGCAGCAGGGCGACGCGTCCCTTACCGACCCGGTCGAGCATCAGCAATGGCCGCTCATCCGCGCCGCTCATCAGTTCCTGACCCGACGAGGCCTGCACGTCGATCTGCCGCAGCCAGCGCCCCCAGGCCGGGTCGACACCGCCGGGCGGCGCCAGGGACGCCGTCACCGGATGGCGGTTGCCGGTATCACTCAAGCGCGGCTGGAAGGGCCGGTCGTACACCACGCCGGTCGGCGCCGCGGGCAGCACGCTTTGCAGCGGGCTGTCGAACAGCGAAAAGGAGTCGGCATATTCCGGACCGACCGAGAGCATCACCGCGCCGCCGTCGAGCACGTAGCTGGCGATGTTCATCATGAACTGGAACGGCACCAGCCCGCGGCGGCTGTAGCGGTCGAAGATTACCAGGTCGAAGTCGTAAAGCTGTTCCTCGAACAACTCGCGGATCGGGAATGAAATCAGCGCCAGTTCGTTCAGCGGCGTGCCGTCGTCCTTCGACAGCGGCCGCAGGATTGTGAAGTGCACCAGATCGACGTTGGGGTCCGACTTCAACAGGTTGCGCCACGAGCGCTCCCCGACATGCGGCTGCCCGGAGATCAGCAGCACTTTCAAGCGGTCGCGGATCGCGTTGACGGTGACGAGGGTGCGGTTGTTGCGCGGCGAGATTTCGTTCTCTGCCAGAGCCAGTTCCAGCTCGAACACGTTGGCGCCCGGATGTTCCAGCGGCGCCAGGAATTCCAGCGTCTCGCCGGCGCGGATCGAAAACTGCTGCACCGCGCCGCCGTCGGCCCGCAGCGTTGCCGCAATCGGGGTACCGTCGGCAACGCCGGTATCCTCCGCGCGGATTTGGATTGGCACCGACTTGTCGACCAGTCCGAACTCCGGCGCTTCGACAACGACAATCCGCCGGTCGCGTTCCGCGCGGCGGCCGGTCAGCAGAACATGAAGCGGTGCCGTCAGGCCGGACTGATCCGCTGCCGCCGGTGCGTCGTGCACGATGCCGTCGGTGATGGTGATAATACCCGCCAGCCGGCGGCTCGGGATGTCCGCTGTGGCCTTGGAGATGGCCTCGAAAAGCCGGGTGCCATCGCTGCGCGCGCCGGCGGAGTCCGGTGTAACGCGGACGGTGCGAATTTCCGTGGCATTGAGGCGGTCCAGGGCCGCGTTGAGACTCTCCAGTGTTTCCGCAGAGCGGCTCGGCCGGTCGGACAGCTGCTGCGACAGGCTTTCGTCGATCACGACGACGGCGATGTCGTCCAGGGGTCGGCGATTCTCCAGCGTTGCGCGCGGGTCGAGCACCGCGGCGCCGAGGATCAGAATAGCGATGCAGCGCAATCCCGCCGCCCGCGAACGGCGCACGAGGGCGAAGCCCGAGATCAAACCGCCGACGACCATCAGGGTCACCAGAACGGGCAGCGGCACCAGAGCGGAGAATGTCATGCCGCTCATTGCGTCAGCCTTTGCATGATCGCCGGAAGATGCACCTGATCCGCCTTGTAGTTGCCGGTCAGCGCGTACATCACCAGGTTCACACCGAAGCGGTACGACCACTCGCGCTGGCGCTCTCCGCCTGGTACGGCGGGATACAGCGGCAGGCCACGGGCGTCGCGTGCCCACGCGGCGGCCCAGTCGTGGCTGCCGATGATGATCGACGACACTCCGTCGTTGCTGGCAGACGTGCGCTCCACGTAGAGCGGGGCACCGGTGTAGCGTCCGGGCAGGTCCGGCAGGAGATAGAAACTCCTGCGCAGCACATGTTCGTCGGAGATTTGCACCAGAGGCGGCACGTTGAGGCGGGTCAGCACGGCGTTGAGGGCCTGCCCGACCTGCTGGCCGTCCCCGTCTTCGTTCGCGCCGACTTGGCTCGGCGCATCGAACAGGATCATGCCGCCGCGGCTGAGGTAATCGTTGATGCGCCCGGCGGCCTGTTCGGACGGCGGAATCTGATCGGCGCCGATGCGCCAATACACGACCGGATAGGGGAAGAGGTCGTCAACCTCCGGATCAATGCCGGCGGGCGGGGCCATCTCCGCGGACGTGCGTGCGGCCAGCACTTGCGTCAGTGTCGCCAGTCCCTGCGACGAAACCCGATCCGTTGAGTCCCGTCCGGTTTTTACGTAAGCCAGACGCGTCTCGAGCACCGCGTCCATCGTCGGTGGCGGGACCGGTTCGTTGGCCGCTAAACCCTCGCCGGGCAACGTCAGGGCAATACCCAAGGCTATAGCGGCCGTTGCCGAAGCGCGTTTCATTTCGGGAAGGAACAAATGCCCGCGCAATACGAGCGAAATCAGGAAGTCGGCGATAAACAGCGCTAGCGCTGCGAACAGCAGCCACGGCTTTAGGCTGCGTTCGGCGGCGACGGAATCGAAGCCAGTGACGCTGGCGCCAGCAGGCCACGTGGCCTGCGCATCCATCGGACCGATTGCAGGGCCCAGGTTGACGGCAATCTTTGTCGCGCTGACGCCGTAGTAGCCCGGCGGATGGACCGGGCCGATGTTCGGGTCGCCGATGTCGTCGCGGCTGATCGCAAGGACCGTCGGGGCCGGCGCGACAAGCTGGCCGGCGCCATTCAGGACATCTTGAGGCGGTAGGCTGGGCGGTAGCGTCGAGGCGGCTTCGTCGACCCCGCGGCTGAGGTCGAGTACGCGCCGCAGCATGTCGACCAGCACACCCGACAGCGGTAACGTCGACCAGTCTGGCGTGGCGGTAACGTGAAACAGAATCACCCAGCCGTCGCCGCGCCGGTCGGCGGTGACCAGCGGCGTACCGTCATTTAAACGCGCCCATGTGCGTGCCGCGAGACCGGACGACGGTTCCGCCAGAACCTGTGTCGACACCAGCACGTCATCCGGCGCGGTCAGCCCGGCAAAGGGGCTGTCCTCGGGGAACGGGGCAAGACCGACTGGCTCAGTCCATGACATCGTGCCGCCGAAGGTTCGGCCGCCGCCACGCAAGCGCACGGGCAGCAGAGGATCGACGTTGCCGTCGAGCGTCGGCCCGGAGAAGCGCACAAGGACACCGCCGTTCTCCAGCCAGGGCTCAAGTAACGTGACTTCCGGGTCGTTGATGCGCCGCCCGCTCGACAGAATGATCAGCGCTAAGTCTCGTTGCAGCAGTTGCGCCAGCGTTCCGCCGCGGACTTCCGCATAGGGCGACAGTGCTTGTGATACGTAAAAGCCGTCTTCCAACAGTGGCGTGACAATCCCGTCCGGGTTATCCGACACGACACCGACCGGTCTCCGGGTCCAGCGGTCATCCAGCAAATACACGCCGCCGGCGCCACTTTCATCTGGCACCGCGAGTCTGGCCATGCGATTGCCGAGTTCGGTCGGAACGTTAAAACGCGCAGTCGTCACAGCTTGCCCTTCGTCGAAGGACGCGTCCGCCCGCGCCAGTGTGCGTCCGGCTTGGTCAAGCGCGAGTACGCCGGTTATCGTCGAGGGCAGCGCACTCGCCGAGGGTCGGCGCACGGTCACATCAATGACGTTGTCGCCACCGTCGGAAGCGCGGTCGGCGGGGCCAAGCACGAACGGCCCGGTTACAATGCTTTCGGTCAATACGGTCAGCCGCCCAAGTTTTTGCAGCCTGGATGCGATTTCCGTATCGGCCGTCGACGCCACTCCGTCCGCAATCCAAATCGCCTCCGCGGGCGGTTGAAGTCCGGCAGCGGTGAGCCGGTCCAGCACCAGCGCCTTGCGGTCCGTGCTCCAGGGTTTTGCATCCATTCCGCGCACATTTGTCAGAGCATCGGCGGCGGGCGTAAACGTAAGCGCGTCGGCCGCCCCGGCCGTTTCCGGCGCGGTGGTTACGAGCATGACAGGGCGATTGTCGCGCATTGCCCCTTCGAGGATGCGAATGGCGGCATTCTTCCGTTGCGTCCAGCCGCTTGCCGCGGCCCACCCGTCGTCGAGTAAGAGAATGAGCGGGCTCTGGCGCATGCTCTGCCGCAGGTTCAGCACCGGGTCCGCCAAGGCGGCGATAATCAGCGCGATGCACGACAGACGGAGCAGCATCAGCCACCATGGCGTGCGGGCCGATGATTTTTCCGGCGATGTCAGACCAAACAGCAACAGGATTGCGGGGAAGGAGAGGCGGCGCGCCGAGGGCGGTGTCACGCGCAGCAGCAACCAGACCAGCGGCAGCACGGCGAGGGCCATGAGCACCCATGGAAAGGTGAAGGTGATGGCGCCCAGGCTCACCATACCGGCTCTGCCAGTCGGTTATGCAGGGCAACAAGGGCGGTGTGCGGCGGCCGGTCCGTGTGATGCACACCGAAGGTCCAGCCGGCGCGCATCGCCGCCGTGGACAACCGCTCGCGATGCTCGATCATGCGGCCGATGTAGGCGGTTCGGATATCTTCCGTGCGCTCGATCAGCAGTTGGCCTTCGTCTTCGTACCCCTGAAAGCGGATGCGTCCCTTATAGGGCAGGCTTTCCTCCGCAGGGTCCAGCACTTGAATAAGATGTCCGCGTGCGCCGCTGCCCGCGAATGCTGCTATTGCCGCCTCCAGTTTGCCGGGCGGAAACAGGAAGTCGCTGATCAGGACGATTGCCGCATGTTTCGGCAAGGAAACCGGCGGCGGCGGAATGCCCGCGGGTTGCGGGTTGGCCAGTGTGCGCTCGAGCGCGTGAGCCATCTCCATCATCGCCAGCCGCCCGGACACTGCGTTGGTCTCTGCGCCGAGCAAGCGGACGCGCTCGCCGCCTTGAAGCATCAGGGAGGCCAACGCCAGGCCGAGGGTCGCCGCGCGTTCGGCTTTCTCCGGTAATTTCTTAGAGGACCGGAAACTCATTGACGGCGAGCAATCGCACCACACGGCCGCCGTTTGCGCCGCATCCCACTCGCGTTCGCGTACGTATACGGGTCCGGTCTTCGCCGATTGGCGCCAGTCAATCGTATGTGCGGGGTCGCTCTGGGTATACTGACGAAATTGCCAGAATGTATCGCCTGGACCTGCACGCCGCCGGCCGTGGCTGCCCAAGGACACCGTCGCGGCAACGCGATTGGCGTCGATCAGCAGCGGTGGCAATGTCGAAGCGGTGACCTCGGCTGTGTGCTGCAGGGAGTGGGCGTTGACCGGCATGCCGTGCGTGCGCTTATCCGTTGTCCGCTGCGTCGCGCAACCGTTCGATGACATCGTCGAGACTGCGGCCATCTGCACGCGCCGTGAAACTCAACGCCATGCGGTGCTGCAGAACGGGCCGGGCGAGGGCGAGAACGTCGTCTACCGACGGCGCGAGGCGGCCATCGAGCAAGGCGCGGGCGCGCACGGCAAGCATCAATGCCTGACTCGCACGTGGACCAGGGCCCCAGGCGACCCAATCGCGGACCTCGCTGATGTCGCTGGTTTCCGGACGTCCCGCCCGGACCAGCTTGAGGATTGCGTCAATGACGCTGTCTCCGACGGGCAGTTGCCGCACCAGTGCCTGTGCGTTCATCAGATCATTTGCGGTCACAATCCGATCGGGCTCGACAGCTTTGGTGCCGGTTGTGGCGATGATGATCTGACGTTCCGCGTCGCCGTCCGGATAGGATATGTCGATCTGCATGAGGAACCGGTCCAGCTGCGCTTCCGGCAGCGGGTATGTGCCCTCCTGCTCAATCGGGTTCTGCGTCGCCAGCACATGAAAAGGCTGCGGCAAATCGTGGTACTGCCCGGCGATCGAGACCCGACGCTCCTGCATCGCCTGCAGCAGCGCGCTTTGCGTGCGCGGACTGGCGCGGTTGATTTCGTCGGCCATCAGCAACTGACAGAAAACCGGACCGCGCACGAACCGGAAATGCCGTTTGCCGTCCTCGTTTTCTTCCAGGATTTCAGACCCCAGGATATCTGCAGGCATCAGGTCCGGCGTGAACTGCACGCGTTTGTCTTCGAGCCCAAGAACGGTGCCCAGCGTTTGCACCAGTTTGGTTTTAGCTAGGCCCGGAACGCCGATAAGCAGCATGTGGCCGCCGGCAAGCAGGGTAATGAGACTTTCCTCGACAACCTGGCTTTGGCCGAGAATGACAGTCTCCACAGCCGCCTTGGCGCGCGCCATCAAGGCGCTGACCCGTTCCACATCGTCGACCGAGACTTCGCTGTCAGAGCCTGTCCGTTGCGTTATGGTATCGGTCACTTAAATATCTCCAGAACAAGGGATTTCTTACCGTCCCGCGAGTATGGAGGCTCTGGTGGGTAAGTTAGAAGAAGATTCTGCGGCGAATGCCCTCACTTCCCTGCGGGTATCCGGCAATCGGCCGGAGGGGGACGAAGATTGTGGCGATTTCGGCATCCGAATCGACCGAAACGGGACATGGTTCTACCGCGGCTCGCCGATTGGCAGGAAGCCGATGGTCAAGTTGTTTGCCACTGTGCTCAACCGCCGCAAGGACGGTTCGTATTGGCTGACTACGCCGGTTGAGAACGGCCGGATCGAAGTGGAAGACGTACCATTCATTGCCGTGGAGATGTCTCATGATGGCGAGGGCGTAGAGCAGGAAATCGATTTTCGGACAAATTTGGACCGCACCGTTCCACTCGACGATGACCATCCGCTACGCGTCGAGGTGGATAGCGACACGGGTGAGCCATCACCGTACATCCATACGGGTAAGGGCTTGGACGCCCGGCTGTCGCGCCCGGTATTTTATCATTTGGTTGACCTGGCAGAGGAACGTGATTGTGACGGACGCGCAGTCCTCGGAGTATGGAGCCGCGGTACCTTCTTCCCGATTGGAGACAAACCGTCTTGATGTCACTTGATCTCATTCGCGAAAGATTGAGCGCGCACCGCGATATCCGCGAGCGGGGTGACGTAGTTACCGGGCAGACCCTGCTGGCGGAAGAAGACCTGATCGAATTCGAGGACAAAGGGTACGGGCCCATACCCTCGAGCGGCATTCCCTATCGTCGAGGTGCGGGCGCACCGGGAGTTAAGACAAAACGTGTTCCCGCCGGCGTGCTTGTGCCTTTGCTGGATCGCAGCGGCGACCTGAGCGTTGTCCTAACACGCCGTACAGACGGATTGGCCAAGCATGCCGGTCAGGTGGCTTTCCCCGGCGGCCGACTTGAAGCGCAAGACCAGGATGTCATTGATGCGGCTCTGCGCGAGGCACATGAAGAAGTCGGTATTGAACCCCATACGGTCGATGTCCTCGGCTGTCTCGACCCCTACCTGACAATTACCGGCTTTGAGGTTGTCCCGGTCGTTGGGTTCGTGTCGCCGCCACCGGAGCAATTTGTTCCAGAGCCCGAAGAGGTGGCGGAAGTTTTCGAAGTTCCGCTTAGTTTTCTATTGGATCGCGCCAACCATCAAAAAGTGCGGCGGGTGGTGAACGGGATGGACCGCGCGTACTACGCAATGCCGTTTGAGAGCTATTATATTTGGGGCGCAACTGCGGGTATGATCGTCAACCTTGCTGAAATGCTGGACGTATAATGGCCAGAATATTTTTCACCTACGTGCTTCCGTTCCTGTTGCCGCTAACCGTGTATCTGTTGTGGGCATGGTATCGCACGGCCTACGCCAACAAGCACGGCGGCGAGGCGCCAGATATCGAGAAAGGGCCATGGCCGCTTATGCTGTTGCTTGGTGCAGTGCTGACGATGGCGCTCCTCGCGTATACAGCTCTGACCCGCGGCGCAAATCCTGATGCCGAATACACGCCTCCACGTTACGAGGACGGCCAGATCGTTCCCGGGCAACTCAAAGAAAAGTAGTTGTAATTGGAAATCAGACGTCTCGATGCGCCGTGGCTAAACGAAGAGCCGTTGCGAGCGGTGTTCTCGGCGTTGGGCGCGCCCGAGACAGATGTGCGTGCCGTCGGTGGGTGTGTGCGTGATGGCATTCTGGGCCGAGCCGTCAGGGACATTGATCTGGCAACTCCGGATGTGCCGGATACGGTGATTGAAAGGCTGGAAAAGGCCGGCTTGAAAGCGGTTCCTACAGGACTTGAGCATGGCACTGTAACCGCCGTCTTCGACGGTCGAGGCTTTGAAATCACAACATTGCGCAAGGACACAGCCTGTGACGGGCGGCACGCAGATGTCGAGTTTACGAAAGACTGGCGGGAGGACGCCGCCCGGCGCGATTTCACGTTCAACGCCATGTCGATGCGTCCGACGGGCGAGGTCTTCGATTTCTTCGGTGGTTGGGAAGACGCGGAGCGTGGCGCAGTCGTTTTCGTGGGCGACCCAGTAGACCGGATTCAGGAGGACTATTTGCGCATCCTCAGATTCTTCCGGTTTTATGCGCATTACGGTCGGTGCGCCGCGGATCCCGGGACGCTTGAAGCTTGCCATACCTATCGCGCCCAATTGAAAAAGCTGTCTGCTGAGCGCGTCCGCAATGAACTGGTCAAGATGTTGACCGCGGACGAGCCGGCGGAGACCGTCAGGATGATGTCGGATACCGGTGTGTTGGCGGTGGTGCTGCCCGAAGCGAAGAATCTCGACGTCTTCGACAACCTGATCGCCGCGGAAGGGGCGGCCAGTTTTCAAAACTGCGCGCCCGACTGGCGTCGGCGCTGGGTTGCGTTGGTGCCAGGGGGCAGTGGCGACGTTGCGAAACGCCTGCATATGTCCAATGCCGATCGTGCGGCGATGAGGGCGCTGGAGGAGGCTGCGTTACACGTTCCCGTCGACCAGTCCATATTGGCTATGAACACGTTTCTCTATCGGTATGCTCCAAGTGCGGTGGACGCAGCGCTGATTGCCAGCGCGCGCGCCGGCAGGCCTGACGGCGCCCTTTGGCCGGATTTGGTGAAGGCGGCGAGGGACTGGGCGCAGCCGGACTTCCCTGTATCAGGTGCGGAACTTACGCAGCTTGGCATTCCTGAGGGGCCGCAGATCGGTGACATCTTGCGGAACTTGGAGGATCGCTGGATAGCGAGCGGTTTCACCGATTCAAAAGCGGTCTTGCTTGACTACGCCCGCGCCGAGGCCGCGAAAAAGGGCGGATAAAAAAGCCCCGCCTCTGGAGGGGCGGGGCTGAGCTACGGAGCAATGTCGGGCGACGGGAGGGGATCCAGTTCGACTGCGATTGCTAAGCCATAATCTAGATGTCTCTATCTTACACCGACATTGCAGGGACATTACGGGGTTGTCATGTCGTGCGGTATATCTGGAAATGCATTAAGTTGACGCAGGGCTTCAGCGGCGGCGATTGCGGCCGATTGTGCCAGATTGAGCGATCGCGTGCCCGGCGCCATCGGAATTTTGATTCTGGCCTCCGCTTCCGCATGGACAGTCTTTGGCACACCGGCGCTTTCCTGTCCGAAAAGCAATGTGTCACTGCCTGAGAATGAGAACGAATGGCAAGCGTCCGCGCCCTGGGTGGTGAACAGCACGAGCCGCCGTTGGCCCAGGGCGTCCTTGAAGGCCGACCAAGACGCGTGACGGGTCAGAGATACACTCTCGGCGTAGTCCATCGCGGCCCGTTTCAGGCGCTTATCGTCGAGGACAAAGCCACAAGGTTCAATGATATCGACGCCGATATTGAAGCAAGCGGCCAGACGTATAACCGCACCAGTGTTTTGCGGGATATCGGGTTGGAAAAGCGCTAATCTGATCAATGCCTTACTATACCTACGCTCTCGCCAATTTCGGCCCAGCAAAGGCCTTTTCACGACGTTTGAAATATCCTATACCCCATCGCGTTGTTTTCCTTAGGGTTTCGTTGAGGTAGGGAAAGCAGGACAGGGATTTTCGGGCCTTATCACGGCCACGGCTGTGGGGAAGTTATACACTGCAGTTTAAGGACAACCCTGTTCTTGCGTGCCATTCCCGGCGCAGAGCCAAGTTCATGAGGTCTATTTAGATGGCGGACACGGCAGAAAACCAAGCGGTTCCGACCGCAGATGAGTCCCGGCGGGACTTTCTTCTCCATGCCACAGTCGCAACTGGTGCAGTTGGTGCAGCGGTATCTCTCTGGCCGCTCATTAACAGCATGAATCCGGCGGCGGATACGCTCGCGTTATCCTCGATAGAATTCAGTTTAGGAGGCCTAGAGGAAGGCCAGTCCGTAACCATCAGCTGGCGCGGCAAGCCGGTATTCGTTCGCTATCGTACGGCAGATGAAATTGAGACCGCGCAGTCCGAGCGGTGGCAAGATTTGCCCGATCCGCAGGCGGACGAAGAGCGCGTCATAGATCCGAAATACCTTATTGTTGTCGGAGTCTGCACCCATCTTGGATGTATTCCGCTGGGACAAAAAACCACTGAGCCGAGAGGAGACTTTGGCGGGTACTTCTGTCCGTGCCACGGTTCACACTACGACACATCGGCACGTATCCGCCGCGGCCCGGCGCCGACCAATCTTGAAGTCCCTGAATATACATTCCTCTCCGAAACAAACATTCGCATCGGTTAAGGAGCGCGCCAGAAATGAGCACTAACAAAGGTTGGGGCGCCCGCGCCTTCGATTGGTTCGAAGAACGCCTGCCCATCGTATCCTTTATCGATCATTCCGTCGGATCTCAGTATCCGGCGCCGAAAAACCTCAACTACTTTTGGAATTTTGGCTCACTGGCCGGCTTCATGCTGGTGGTGATGATCCTGACCGGCATTCTGCTCGCGATGTCCTATACGCCGCACGTCGATTATGCCTTCGATAGTGTTGAGCGTATCATGCGCGACGTTAATTCGGGCTGGCTGTTGCGGTATATGCACGCCAATGGCGCCAGCTTCTTCTTTATCGTGGTCTACATCCATATTTTCCGCGGGCTGTATTACGGCTCGTACAAGGCGCCGCGCGAAGTGTTGTGGTGGCTGGGCATCATCATCCTGCTGCTGATGATGGCCACGGCGTTCATGGGGTACGTTCTGCCGTGGGGCCAGATGAGCTTCTGGGGCGCAACCGTGATCACGAACCTCTTTTCTGCGATCCCGGTCGTGGGCGACGAAATCGTCACATGGCTTTGGGGTGGCTTTGCGGTCGGCAACCCGACCCTCAACCGGTTCTACGCCCTCCACTACCTGCTGCCGTTCGTCATCGTCGGCGCTGTCGTGCTGCATATTTGGGCGTTGCACATCCCGGGATCCAACAACCCGACCGGCATTGAGGCGGCGCCTCAGGATAAGATTCCGTTCCATCCGTACTACACGGCGAAAGATGCGTTTGGTCTTGGTGTGTTCTTGCTGGCGTACTTCGCAGTCGTCTTCTGGTTCCCGAATGCTCTTGGGCATCCGGACAACTACATTCCAGCCAATCCGTTATCGACTCCCGCGCACATTGTGCCCGAATGGTACTTCCTGCCGTTCTACGCGATCCTGCGGTCGATCGATAACAAGCTCATCGGCGTGGTGTTGATGTTTGCTTCGATCCTTATCCTGTTTGTGATTCCGTGGCTGGATACATCCCGCATCCGTTCCGCAACGTTCCGTCCGATCTACAAGGTTTTGTTCTGGATATTGCTGGTCGATTGCGTCGTCCTAACCTGGTGTGGTGCTCAGCTGCCCGAGGGGCTGCCCTTGATTCTCAGCCGTGTCGGCACCTTCTGGTACTTCTTCCACTTCCTCGTACTGCTGCCGGTGATCGGGTGGATTGAGACGCCACGGCCTCTGCCAACCAGTATAAGCACGCCCGTCGTGGCCAAGCCTGCGGAGTAAAGACATGAAACTAGGTATGACTTCCTTCGCTGCGGCCGCTCTTTTCGCAGTCGTTTCATTTTTCGCTGCCAGTCCGGTTCAGGCAGCGGGTGAGGCGGTTGAGCTGGAACATCAAGAATGGTCATGGGACGGTGTCCTCGGCGGATTTGACCGTCAGCAGCTGCAGCGCGGTTTCCAGATTTACCGCGAGGTTTGTGCGGCTTGTCACGGGCTCGACTACATAGCGTTCCGGAACCTTGAGGCGATCGGATACAGTGAGGATCAGGTCAAGTTCCTGGCGTCTCAGTACGAGATTGAAGAGTGCTGCGACGAATTCGGTGATCTGTTTAATCGCCCGGCGATCCCGGCGGACCGCATTCCGAATCCGTATCCTAATGAGCAATTTGCCCGTGCGTCTAACGGCGGCTCACTGCCGCCTGACCTGTCGCTTATGACCAAGGCGCGTCCCAACGGACCGGATTACGTCTACAATCTCATCCTTGGTTATCAAGATCCGCCAGCTGACATGGCCGAAGAGATCATGCCTGGTATGTATTACAACTCTGTTTTTGACGGTAATCAGATCGCCATGGCACAGCAGTTGTTTGAAGACTTGGTGGAATATTCAGACGGTACGCCCGCCACGGAAGAGCAAATGGCCAAAGACGTCACAGCCTTCTTGCATTGGGCTGCGGAGCCTAAATTGGAGCAGCGCAAGCAGACCGGCATTCGGGTGCTGCTGTTTACCTTCGTCTTTACGGTTCTGGCTTACTTCCTCAAGCGCCGGATTTGGGCCGACGTTAAGCATTAAATCTACCAAAGATATCCATTAGCGAACCGCCGGCCCGCAAAGCCGGCGGTTTCGTTTTTGGGGGGGCGGACGGATCAGACGTTAAACAGGAAGTGCATGACGTCGCCATCTTTGACGACGTATTCCTTGCCTTCCTGGCGCATTTTCCCGGCATCTTTCGCGGCCTGTTCCCCGCCTAAAGTGACGAAATCGTTGTAGGCGATGGTTTCCGCGCGGATAAACCCCCGCTCAAAGTCCGTATGGATCACGCCGGCTGCTTGCGGAGCTTTTGCGCCGTTATGAACGGTCCACGCCCGGGACTCTTTCGGGCCGGCCGTAAAGAAGGTCAGCAGGTCGAGCAGGCTATATCCAGCACGGATAATGCGTGACAAGCCTGTCTCGTTGAGGCTGAGGGTCTCTAAGAAATCTTGCCGTTCGGCTTCGTCCTCAAGCAAGGCCACCTCAGCTTCTATCGCAGCTGAGATCACGACGCTGACCGCGCCTTCCGATCCTGCTTTCTCTGCCACGCGCTCTGAAAGCGCATTGCCCGTCGCAGCACTGTCTTCTTCGACATTCGCGACATACAGGATCGGTTTGGCGGTCATGAGCTGGAGCTGATTGAAGTGCTTGCGTGCTAATTCATCGTCCGGCCGGGCAGAGCGGGCTGGTTTCCCGTCTTTGAGCGCGTTTAACACCGGCTCCATGACAGCCATCGCCTCTTTGGCGTCTTTCTCGCCGGATTTCGCTTTCTTTGCGACAGGATCAATACGCCGCTCCATGCTCTCGAGGTCGGCCAGCATAAGCTCCGTCTCGACAGTTTCAGCGTCGCGGATCGGGTCGACCGAGCCATCGACATGGGTGACGTTGCCGTCGTCGAAGCAGCGCAGGACGTGGACCACCGCATCGACTTCGCGAATATTGGCCAGAAACTTGTTGCCGAGCCCTTCGCCGCGGCTCGCACCTTTGACTAGCCCGGCGATATCGACGAACTCGAGCTGAGTGGGAATGACCTCAACGGATTTAGCGATCGCGGCAATTTTGGTGAGGCGGTCATCCGGTACCGCGACACGGCCGACATTAGGCTCGATCGTGCAGAACGGAAAGTTGGCTGCCTGGGCCGCCGCTGTGGATGTCAGCGCATTGAAAAGCGTGGATTTACCGACGTTTGGCAGCCCTACGATACCGCATTTAAAGCCCATTTTTTAATCTTCCTCTGGCGCGTTTATCGCATCGCGCGGCGAGGGCGGTGTCGCTGTGCCCCCCATGATGTGCGCCACATTGGTCATAAACCGGTTGTCTTCGCCTTGGACCAGGAGATCCACCTCACCGGCGACCGCATCGACCAATTCCTTGACCCAGATGTCGTCCGATTTCGCAAAGTCCTTGAGGACATACCCGGACACCCGGTCTTTGTGACCCGGATGTCCGACGCCGAGCCGGACGCGCCAGAAATCCTCTCCGATATGCGCCGCGACGCTGCGGATGCCGTTGTGACCGGCATGTCCGCCGCCTTTCTTGACGCGAACCTTGCCGGGGGCCAACTCAATTTCGTCAAACAATACGAGCACGTTGTCCAACTCGAGTTTGAAAAAAGTGACTGCCTCAGCAACCGATCGGCCGGACTCGTTCATATACGTCATCGGTTTGAGCAAGACGACTTTGTCGCCGCCGATCTGGCCATCCGTGCTCACGCCTTGGAACTTGCTACGCCATGCACCGAAGCTGTGGCGATCGGCGATCGCATCCACGGCCATAAAGCCAAGGTTATGGCGGTTGTTGGCGTATCCGGACCCGGGGTTTCCCAGGCCGACAATCAAACGCATGGTAAACTCACCGGTAAGAAAGCTATCCCCTCAGGTTTAAACCGAGGGCGGCGGGCCGGACCCGGCATGTGCCGGGTCCGGGCGCGAATCAATCTTCTGACTCGTTTTCGCTGTCGCCGTCGTCGGACTCTTTGGCGTCGGTGTCTTTAGCTTCTTCACCTTCTTCGCCATCGTCGTCTTCTGTAGCCGTAACCACAGTCGGCGGGGCAATAGTACAAATGGTGAAGTCGCGGTCGGTAATGGTCGGCGCAACGCCGTTCGGCATCGCGATCGCGCTGATGTGTACGGAATCACCGATATCCAGGCCAGTCAGATCGATTTCGAACTGCTCCGGCAAATCGTCCGGACGGGCACGGACTTCGATCTCATGGCGCACGATGTTCAGCACGCCGCCGCGCTTGAGGCCCGGTGACTCCAGTTCATTGTTGAAGTGTACAGGCACTTCAACGGTGACCACCGTATTCTTGCCGATGCGGCGGAAGTCCACGTGAATTGGGACATCGCGTACCGGATGCATCTGGACGTCCTGCGCCATGGCGCGGTGGGTGTCGTCTCCGAGCTTGATGTCGAAGATGTGGGTCGAAAATCCGGGCCTGTGCATTTGGGCAATCAGAGCGCGCGGTTCTATGGCAATCAGGATCGGCTCCTTGTTGTCGCCATAGATCACACCAGGCACGAGGCCTTCTCGGCGTGTTGCGCGGGCTGCCCCCTTGCCGGCCCCGTCGCGGCCCTGAACGGTCAGGGCTGTTGAATCGGCCATTTCTGGTCTCCTAATGATGGTTACCGGCAGGCCTCCAGGGGTGTCGCCGCCGGCCCGCACCGCCCCGGGAAGGCCGGGATTCGCTGCGAAGCGGCGGTAATACAGGGATTCGGGGACGGGCTCAAGCCCTTCGGAGGCTGGGGCGGCAATCAGTCAAACAGGCTGGAAACCGAGGATTCCGAGCTGATGCGCTTCACCGCTTCCGCCATGAGCGGGGCAATAGACAGTTGGCGGACGTTGTCGGCAAGGCGCACGGCTTCCGTCGCCTGAATGCTGTCCGTAATCACCAGTTCGGTCATAGGTGAGGCGGATACGCGGCCGACGGCTCCCCCCGATAAAACCCCATGGGTGACATAGGCGGAGACTGATTTCGCGCCATCATTCATCAGTGCGACAGCCGCATTGCAGAGGGTTCCCGCGGAATCGACGATATCGTCAATCAGGATACAGTCCCGGCCCTCGACCTCGCCGATGATGTTCATGACCTCTGAAACTCCGGCCCGTTCGCGGCGTTTGTCAATAATCGCGAGATCCGTGTTAAGGCGCTTAGCAATCGCTCGGGCGCGGACCACCCCGCCGACATCGGGAGAAACGATCATTGGCCCGCCGTTTTCCTGGTAGCGCTCCTTAATGTCCTCTGCGAAGACCGGCTGGGCGTAAAGGTTGTCCAGCGGGATGTCGAAAAACCCCTGAATCTGTCCGGAATGAAGGTCGAGGGTGAGGACCCGGCTGGCACCGGCCTGATTTATTAAGTTAGCAACCAATTTTGCCGTGATCGGAGTGCGCGGCGCGGTCTTTCGGTCCTGGCGGGCATATCCGTAGTACGGAATCACAGCTGTGACGCGCTCGGCTGATGCGCGCCGCAGCGCATCCAGTGTTACGAGCAGTTCCATCAGATTGTCGTTGGCGGGGTATGACGTGGGCTGGATGACGAAAACGTCCTCTCCCCGGACGTTTTCGTTGATCTCGACGAACACTTCCATGTCAGAAAAGCGCTTGATCGACGCGTTGGTGAGTTCACAGTGCAAATAGGCGGCGATCGCTTCCGCAAGCGGCCGATTGGCGTTGCCTGCCAATAACTTCATTGTCGAAAACCCCTCGTGGCAGACCCGCGCGAAAGCGCAGTTTTCTGCAGTTCCCAGACTCACCCGAACGGCGCTGAACCTATCAATCTGTCACAGGTCTGTAAACGTTCAGGGAGGTCTGAACCCCCCAAAAATATGCGGATTTACGGGCCGGCGCATACATTAGCGCGCAGCCGCAATAATCTCGAGTACGCCGGGCAGCGCGGCATCCGTTACGGCCTCGGCAATGGCGGTCCAAGACATCCGCAATTGCCGGCGCGGCACCCGATTGTCGAGCCGAACGTCACCGAGAATTGTTTCGTTACCGTCAAGGACGATCCATGCGATCGACACATCGTCGAATTCTGCATCGGCGGGTTCCACTGTCACCTCGCCGGACAGGATGAAGTCAGGACGGGTCCCTGCCGGAACGATGCCTTCTCTGGACAGACGGCCGGCCAGCGCGCGCGCAAGCGCCATATTGCCTTCGCCAGGAGCGCCGCGCGGCGGGCGAATAAGAACGGCCGCACCCTGCCACGGCGGAGGGGGAGGAGGCGCGATCACCACGTTTAGGTCTGGGGCAACAAGCTGCATGACCTGCACGCTGATGTCGGCGGCGACAGATTCGACGGCGGGCGAAAAAGCGCTGGATAACTGGGTGCCTGAAACGTCGACCGTTTGATCGAACCGCTCGACAACTTCGCCCTGACGGTTGAGCAAGCGCCATTCCAGGGACAGGCCGCGCGATGTGGTGTCGTTCGGCAATGTGTCCAGGTTTCCGTCCAGCGTGAATCCCAGGATTCCGACGCGGTCGACGGCTTCAGCGGGAATTTCCTGGGCCTGCATGATGGCGGCGATGCGCGCGGCGACGGCCTCCGCGAACGCTGTGTCGAAGCCTGCCGGCGCAAGCACGCCAACTCCGGCGCCGCTCGGGTTGGCGAGCAGCGGATTGGACGCATCCGGCAGCCGCCGGAACGGCTGCGGGACGCTTCCGCACGCGCCGACTGCGACCGCAACGAGAAAGGCAATGCTGAGGCGCTTTATGAGGCGGTACAAAGCCATTCAGTCGTCCGTTAGTGCGATTACCGACAGTTGCCGGCCGTACTGGGACTCGCCGCGATGACAGCTCCGCCGGTAACTGAAAAAGCCGTGTTCGTCCGGATAGGTGTCGGCGGCGACGTGTTCGACGTTGTGAAGGCCGGCATCTCGGAGGCGGGCAATTACAAACGCGGCCATATCGAACATCCAATGGCCCTTTTTTTCCGCAGGGCGGAAAAATCCACCGAAGGACTTGTCGGCAACGACAAAGCGGTCGTGGAATTCCGGCCCGACTTCGTATGAAGCTGGACCGATGCAAGGTCCCACCGCGACGTAAATCGTTTCTAACTCGGCGCCTAGATTGATCATTGCAGTGATTGTATTTGCGAGGATGCCGCTGAACGCACCCTTCCATCCGGCATGGGCGGCGCCGACCACGGCGTGCTCTTCATCGGCAAAAAGCACCGGCGTGCAATCCGCCGCAAGGACGCCAAGGCCGATGCCCGGCTGCCTCGTCACCATCGCGTCTGCGACCGGGGCGTTTTCGCGCGGCCAGGGAGCAGTAACAGTCACGACATCCGGTGTGTGTTCTTGGTGTACGGTCAAAAGGCGATCCGGGTCGACGCTGAGCGCGGCCGCGCAGATGGCTCTGTTGCGTGCGACCAGGTCCTGGACGTCACCTGATCCGTATCCGCAATTCAGGGACGCGTATACGCCCTTCGACACGCCGTTCTCACGCGTAAAAAAGGCGTGGCGCACCGATTCCATAGAACGAAGACTGTTTGCGGTCAGCATGGATCGGCACCAGTCTCAAACCCCGCCAAAGTCACGACGTGCGGTGGCGCGAGGGCCACGACTTTAAACAGGGTTCCCATGTGCTCCGGCTCGATCAGCCGGCGTACGCCACTTCGGATGGTCTCAATTTGATCGGTAGGTTTGCCCTCGCACAGTTGAGCTTCGCGCACAGTCGCACCGATGCGACGTAGCCAAACCCCTTGCTCTGCCGGGCCAATGACCCGTGCTCCTGCAGCGCGCGCGGCTTCGGCAACGGCAGCGAAATCCACATGTGCTGTGATGTCGGCTGCGCCCGGATCGGCGAGAACAGCGGTGTAGGCGTGGTTCTTAACCGCCTGCAAGGTCTCGCCCACATCCGTGCGGACGTGACCGTAGTCGATCAGCAACGCAATGCCGGGTCTCTCCGCACACAGAGCCCCCATCTCCCGCGTTACGGAGGTCACCGCCGCTGACTGTTCGAGGATGCTGCCGTCAGGGCAATCGTCGAAGGCGCCGTCTGCGATGGCGACGGCCTGATCGGCGACGGCAAACGCGAACGTATCATCTTTGAAATCCACGAGCCGTTCGCGCCACTCGCCATCGCACTTGACGAATTGCTCGATGGGTAACGCATCAAGGAACTCGTTTGCGACAATGATGCACGGACCTTCAGGCAGTTCAGAGAGGTTTTCGTGCCAGGTCACATCGAGCCCCTCAAGTGCGCGTTGCTGCTCCGTCCGCCGCGCCGCACTTCGTTCAATGAGCCGGATTTGTGCCGAGTGCGCAAACTTCGGCGCGATGTCGAATACCGTACGCATGATATCGGACATCAGCGTTCCGCGACCCGGCCCGCATTCAACCAGATTGAACAGCCTTGGCTGGTCGAGCTGCTGCCATGCGGTGACGCACCATAATCCGATCAATTCTCCGAAAATTTGAGAAACTTCCGGAGCGGTGACAAAGTCACCGGCTCGGCCGAATACATTGTCCCGTTCGTAATACGCTTCTGCCACCGCTTTCATATAATCGGCGACTGGGATGGGGCCGTCGTCCATTATTTTTTGAGCGAGGTTGCGCCCAATAGCGGAGAAGGGCGTCGCCGTCATCGCTAGCTCGTTGCGGACTTCACCGGCTCTCTTTTCCAAGACCGGACTATGACCCAAACGCCGAACGCCAGGAGGGGAAGGGATAAAATCTGACCCATGGTGACGCCGCCGGCGATAAATCCAAGGTGGCGGTCTGGCTCACGGAAGAATTCGGCCGTGATGCGGGCTAGTGCGTAACCGGCGCAAAAGCATCCGGTGAGCACTCCGGGCCGGTGGCGAACCGCATCGCGACGCCACAATAGGAACATCACAATAAATAGGATTACCCCTTCCAAGGCCGCTTCGTAAAGCTGGCTGGGGTGCCGCGCCATCGGCCCGCCGTTCGGAAACATCACCGCCCACGGCACGTCGGGCGCAACGCGGCCGTAAAGTTCTCCATTGATAAAATTGGCGATACGGCCAAGTCCAAGCCCAATCGGAACAGCGCAGCCGACGTTGTCGGACAGGTACCACTTCTCAATTTTGTACTTGCGCGCGAAAAGGATGATGGCCGCGATCACGCCAAGCAGCCCGCCGTGGAATGCCATGCCGCCTTCCCAGGTCATCAAAATCTCTGCCGGATTGGCCAGGTAATAACCCGGTTTGTAAAACAGGACGTACCCAAGGCGGCCGCCTATGACGATTCCCAGCAACGCCCAGACGAGAAAATCGTCGACTTGCGCCGGCGTCATGAGTGCGGGTGATCGCGTCACTAGGCGGCGCACATACCAAACCCCCCCGAACAACCCTGCAATGTAGGCAAGGGCGTACCAGCGGATTGCGAAGGGGCCGATCTCAATAAGGATCGGGTCAATAGAGGGGAAGGGAAGGGCCAGAAAGGACATGAAGCATTCTTCGCGGGGCTAAAGTGCGGCGTCCCGCATGTATTCCCGCACGGTCATTGAAACGCCGTCCTCCAATGAGGTGAACGCGTTGTTATACCCTGCTTCGCGCAATCCTGTCAGGTCGGCCTCGGTGAAATATTGATAATGTGCCCTCAGGCTTTGCGGCGTATCGCGCCAATCGACACGAAACGGCTGGCCGGCCGCTGCGTATACGGCCTTGGCGAGGTCAAGAAAGGTGCGTGCGTCGCCAGTCCCAACGTTAAACAGGCCGGAGATGTTCTGGTGGTCCAAAAGCCAAAGGATCACGGCGAGGCAGTCGCCGACGTATATGAAGTCGCGCGCCTGATTGCCGTCAGCGATTCCCTCCCTGTGGGACCTAAACAGCGAATACGGCTCGCCCCGGGCAGCAGTCGGGACCATCTGCGTGACAACGCTCGCCTGAGAGCCCTTGTGCCGCTCTCTGGGTCCATAAACATTGAAGAACCGAAGTCCGGCCCACTGCGGCGGCCTCGGGTCGCCGTCCTCGATTGCCTGCGCAACGTAACGGTCGAAGGCCAGTTTACTCTCGCCATACAGATTCAACGGCTGCATCGCGTCCATCGCCGATCCTGAAGTGTTACAGCGAAATCCGCTGCTGCCATCCCCGTAAACGGAGGCTGACGACGCGTATATGAACGGCGTGCCGTTCTTGCTGCAAAACCGCCAGAGATTTTGGCTGAGGGTTACGTTAACTGCGAACACGGCTTCGCGGTCAGTCGCCGTCGTCGATGTTTCTGCGCCGAGATGAATAACCGCCGCAATATCCGCTATGTTGTCCGCCAATGCCTCAAACGTTCGATCTGGGTTTACCCAAGTCACGTCCGGACAATTTGCGACATTCGCTTTCTTATCTTCTGTCTCGCGGGTGTCGATGCCCATGACTACACCGGCACCCGCCTCGTGTAGTGCAGCAAGGAGATTCGAGCCAATAAATCCGGCTGCGCCTGTAACAACCAGCATGTGTAATCCTATACAGAGGACGGGCGACGTCCATGCTTACAAGCCCTGCGCCATGATTGCCAGTATCGGCCGGCGCGGGCTTGCACTTCTTCGCACTACAGCCAATATAGATGGTGTCCGCTGAAAGAGAGGCCGCCCATGCAAAGCCAGAACAGAATTTTCGACGACATCGCGAAAGTCGCCGGTGGTGCCCTTGGGGCCCTGGGCAATCTCAAGCAAGAAATCGAAGCTATGGTGCGTCAACGCGTCGAACGGTTTATGGCGGAACATGATCTGGTGACCCGCGAAGAGTTTGAGGCGGTGAAGGCAATGGCTGCTGAAGCACGTGCGGAACAGGAGCGTCTGAAAGGGCAGATAGAAGCTCTGCAGAAAACGGCAGCGAAGCCGAGCAAGCCGTCGCCGGACCAAAAATCATCTTCCACCAAAGCCTCTCGCCAGCGCGCCACAAAGACGTCTGCGCGTTCCGTAAAGCGTTGATCTGACTCACTCTTCTCAAGTTGTCCACAACCCGAGTCGAGCGGCTGTTTCGGTGATACATTTGTGAGACTCCGCGACTCGGCAGAATCTCTATCTTTTGGTGTTGCCGCCTCCAGAAACCTACTATATCTTGATTCTCGGGCTACTACTTGAGGGGCCCGAACGAGCCAGACGGGCCCGGGGCAAATGAGGGGATTTCCATGCGCACCACCTCCGTCAGTCAGCCGACATCTTCGGTCAATCCGCTGGACCGGATCGAAGAAGTCATCTCCATCAAAGACTGGGTATTCGACCGTCGCAATGACGAGGAAATGGCCGTCGAAGCGCCGGGAACATGGTGCGACTTCGGTCTCTTCTTCGCATGGTCAGAAGAATTGGACGCGCTGCACTTCTCCTGTGCCTTGGATATGCGTGTCCAGCCGAAGGTGTTGAACAACATCTATGAGTTGATCGCCAAGCTCAATGAGCGTCTGTGGATTGGGCACTTCGCGATCTGGATCGACGAGGGTATCCCGATGTTCCGTCACACCATTCATTGCCATGGCGGGCGCATCGATGCGGGGCACATTGACGAGCTTGTTGATCTCGCCCGCGGCGAGTGCGAGCGGTATTACCCGGCGTTCCAATTCGTGATTTGGGGTGGGCGCACGCCGGACGACGCCATCGCCTGCGCTTTGCTTGATACCGTCGGCGAAGCCTAAACCTCTCGATTACAGGTTTTTCAACTAATGAGGCGGCTGCGAGGCCGCCTCTTTATGTTACTGTAACCCCATGATCGAAGGCACAATCCTGTTGGTCGGGTGTGGAAACATGGGTGGCGCCATGCTGAAAGGCTGGTTTGCCCACGGCCTCAATCCGGTCGATGTCATGGTCGTTGAGCCTGCCGGACGTGACAGCGTGGCGGCCGCTCAAGAACACCATGCGTTGTGTGTTCTCGGTGAGGCCAAGGAACTGCCCAGCGACTTCACGCCCGATGTCATTGTGTTCGCGGTCAAACCCCAGGTCTCGGCGGCGGTGATTCCCGCCTATGCAAGATTCGCGGATTCTGGCACCGTTTTTCTGTCGGTGATTGCCGGCCTAAAGATCGAAAAACTCCAGTCTTATCTCGGCAAAGATGTAGCTGTGGTTCGCGCCATGCCCAACACCCCCGCGGCTGTTGGCCAGGCGATCAGTGTGCTGTGTGCGAGTGACGCTGCGGGCCCGTCACATAAGCGGGTCAGCAAGGTGCTGATGGGGGCGGTCGGCGAGACGGCTTGGATCGAGGATGAACGCGAGATGGATGCGGTTACCGCTGTATCCGGGAGCGGACCCGCCTATGTCTTCCTCCTGGCCGAGGCGTTGGCAGAAGCGGGTGTGGAGGCGGGCCTTGACCCGAAGCTCGCCGATCATTTGGCCCGTTCGACCATCGCCGGTGCGGGCGCGCTGATGAAGGCTGATCAAACGCCGGCCGCGACGCTGCGGGAAAACGTCACCAGTCCAGGTGGAACAACGGCGGCTGCGCTGGAAATCCTTATGGGGGCCGACGGCGTAAAAGCATTGGTAGGACGTGCCGTCGAAGCGGCCGCGAAGCGCTCTCGCGACTTGGCGGATTAACGGAATTCAACCGCGCTTTGCGCGCACGCCCGTGAAAAAAGCACGCGAGGACTCACATGGCAGACAACAAAGCCGCCAAATCACGGAAGTCCGCGAAGTCCGGCCGCCCAATTTCCGAGCGTGTTGCTGAAGCAGCGCTCGCGATCGCGTCTGAGAAAGGGTGGCGCGCCGTCTCACCGCAGACGATCGCGAATAAGATTTCTGAGCCGTTGGGCACGATCTTGCAGGCATATCCAAATCAGGGACGTATTGCCGCAGCCATTTTCAAGCAAGTCGATGCTCACATCCTGGCCCAGGTGAAGAG
This sequence comes from Rhodospirillaceae bacterium, assembly GCA_038148375.1. Lineage (GTDB taxonomy): Bacteria > Pseudomonadota > Alphaproteobacteria > Rhodospirillales > Rhodospirillaceae > CAWUEX02. Next base: position 336,275 of record JAYQVH010000002.1, read on the forward strand.
CGTCGATGCAGACGAGTCGCCCCGAGATCGCTTGTTCGAAGTCATGATGATGCGCTTCGATGCCCTGCAGGCGCACCGTTCCGGGTACGACGCGATTCTTCGGTCTTATCGGCGTGATCCGTTATCAGCGGTATGCCGCGTGCCGGGACTTCTTCGCTCGATGATGCTCATGCTGGGTGCGGCCGGAATTGCCAGCGACGGCCCGCTGGGAGTCGCTAGAGCGCATGCGTTGGCCGCCGCGTATGTGGCTGTCTTAAGAACCTGGATGAAAGACAACAGCGCAGACATGGCGCCGACAATGTCTGCGTTGGACAAAGCACTTTCGCGTCTTGAGTCATTGCAGTCAGCGGTTGATGCCCGGTACCGTCGAAGACGGCAGCGCAAGGGCGACCAGGCAGCTCCGAAAACTTAAACCGGCAAGCGAACGATTGCGCGTAACCCGCCCTTTGGGCTCTCACGCAATACCACATCGCCGCCCAACGAGCGGGCAAAGTCTCGCGCGATGGTAAGGCCAAGTCCAACTCCGCCGGTTTCCGGGTTCCGTGAGCCATCGACGCGGTAAAATGCCTTGAAGACATTCTCCCGTTGTTCGGCCGAGATGCCCGGTCCGTCATCGTCGATCATGATTTCAATATGAGTATCAGACCGGTGAGCCGAGAGGTCGACCGTTGTGCCGTACCGTTGCGCGTTGCTGATCAAATTAGACAGGCACCGTTGCAGGGCAATGGGTTTGACGGTGAACGGGCCGGAAACATTGTCGAGGTGAAGACCAATATCGTGCCCATCCCGGCTAAATCGTTTTTCGATATCGGATAGAAATTGGGCGATATCGATCTCCTGGGGATTTTCCTCGCCTTCTCCCCGCGCAAACGCCAGATATCCATCTAACATGCGCTGCATGTCATCGATATCGTCTTTCAGGGCGTTGATGTCTTCGTCCGGTACGCCATCCAGCATCTCGACCTGAAGGCGCAACCGCGTGAGCGGAGTGCGCAAATCGTGTGACACTCCGGCAAGCATGTCTGTCCGCTGGTCGATCTGCCTTTGAATCCTGTTACGCATCACTGTGAAGGCACGTGCTGCTTGGCGGACTTCCATAGCGCCTTCCGGCTTGAAATTAGGGACGTCACGGCCCTTGCCGAAACTGTCAGCCGCACGGGCCAGGCGCCGAACCGCACGCACTTGAACATTCAAAAACAGAGCCGCCACGCCAAACAAGAGCAGCGATGACCCAACCATCCAGATCACAAATACATAGGTCGTCGAGCTAAACAGGCGCTTGCGCGGTGCAATGACATGGAGCACGCCTGTGGGTAACTGCATATGTATTTCGATGTCACCGTCGCTGCCTTCGAAATCAATCGTGAACGGCCGCTTCATTTCGCGCCACAGTTCGCGCGTTAGTACGTCGGGATAAGGGCCTTCACCGGTAATCACGCGGTCCGGCGGTAAGGCGGCGTCTTCCTCGAACGTAATATCGAGCAACATTGTCTGCCGCGCGACAGTTTGAATCCAAACGAACTCTTCTGCGCTCGGATGATCGCGCAGGTAAACGCGGATATGGGATATGTCTCCAGCAAGGCCCTGGGCCAGGCGGCGTGACAGCGTTTCCCAGTGATTGTCGTAAAAGATGAAGGTCGAAATGACTTGGACCAGGATGAGTGGCACGACAATGATCAGGGCTGACCGGCCCATAAGGGTCGCCGGCAGCCACTTTGTGACATTCAGCCACCCTGACGCGCTGTCCCGCTTATCTTGTAAGGAGGCGTTTGACAGTGAGTCGTCAGTCATGCGCGCGCCCGATCCGCTCAATCCGTTCGCAAAAGATAACCGGTACCTCGCACGGTTTGGAGATACCTTGGCTGCCGAGGGTCGGTCTCTATCTTCCTGCGCAAACGGGTTACTTGGACGTCGATGGTTCGCGGGTTGTTCGTTCCCGTACCGACCTGACACAGTTCATCCCGCTCAACAGGTTCGTTGGCATTTTGAACGAGAACGCGAAGCAGGTCGGCTTCCGCGGCTGTTAAATGAACGGACGCACCGTCACGTGTTAGCACGTTGCGAGCTAGATCGTACTTGCATTCGCCGAATTGAAGTTCATTGGCGCGGTCATCGTCGGGCGGCGGCACGCGCCGTAATATCGCATTGATTCGCAGCAACAGTTCACGGGGTTCGAACGGTTTGCCCATATAGTCATCAACGCCATGCTCAAGTCCGCGGATACGGTCTTTGGCGTCATCCATCGCCGTCAGCATAAGAATAGGCACGCCGCTTGATTCTTTAAGGTACTGAGCCAGACTCATTCCATCCTCGCCCGGCATCATAACGTCCAGTACCAGCAGATCGAACTGCAACGAAGTCAGCACCTGACGCGCGTCTGAAGCAGAGGCCGAAGCCGTCACCATGAAGCCCTGGTCTTTGAGGTATTTCGAAATCAGCCTGCGCAGCCGCGTGTCGTCATCGACAACCAAAATGTGGGCAGGGCATGTTTCGGCGCTTGGCGTGTCTTCGGCCATTGAATCTTCCGCTACGACTTGTCGTCGTTAAATCGTTGACGGGCGGAATTTTCCATGATCCCGAGCATCACCTTACGAAAACCCTCCACCGCTTCGGCTCCGGCGTGCTTATACGCTGCGGCGATCCGCGCTCTTTGTTCGCTTGTAAGCAGGCGTTCAAGCTCGCGCCCCTTGTCCGTCAGCGTTAGCAGACGCTGGCGGCGGTCTGTTTTGCCGGGTTGTTGGTCTATGTAGCCATCGTCCACCAATTGCCTTAACACCCGAGACAGGCTTTGCTTGGTAATACCTAATATGTCGAGCAGATCGCCGACACTTATGCCGGGATACTGGCCAACAAAATAGATTACCCGATGGTGGGCACGGCCGAATTTCTGTTTCGCCAGTATCGAATCGGCTTCAGCCGTAAAGTCGCGATAGGCAAAAAACAGCAGTTCGATGCCCTGGCGAAGATCTTCGTCGCGCAGAAAGAGCAGATTGGTGCCAGGCTTAGATTCAACCATAGTCGATGGTTATATCGCTTTCGGGCGCAGGTCCGCAGACGCAATATATGTCAGTAATGTTGACATATATTGCCCGACATGGTATCCGAGCCGCAGACATGTTGAAATC
>JAYQVH010000003.1:0-101821 GCA_038148375.1 Rhodospirillaceae bacterium
GATCCAGGCTTATTGTCAATCAATAGGATTGACCTCCCCGAGGAACTTAGCAATGAGCATTGGAAACAACACGCAATGTTAGGCTCACGTTTTGGGCGGGACATTGTGAAGTTTCGCGACAAACTTGAGTCACATAACCAATTTTGTGACAGTCATCAAAATGGTTGGGACCTGAGTGTGCCGAGTAGAGGACTAATGCCCAACAACGCGATCCTAAAATTTCGGACGCAAAGTATAGCGGAATTGGTCGAAATATCTGAAAGGATGGTTGCTTCAACCATGACGCTATTTGAGCGCACTAGATCCAAGTTGGGTCGATGGGGCTACACGATTAGGGCACTGTGGCCGGGTCAGTAGCATCCCCGCCGGCGTTGAAAGAAATCACACGATAACATGTTTTGTTAATTCTGCTTAAAGGCGCCGAACATGTACATGCCGCCGGACTTCTTGGGATTCGGCTTCTCGGCGGTCTCGCGCAATTTCAGCTCATGGGCGTGACGGCTGAATGATCCGGCCCAATCGGGATAGGCGGGATCGCGGCGGTCAATTTTCTGTGCGGTCTCGAACGTGCTGGCGCGGTCAAACCCGGCAGCGACCATTTCATCCACCACGTCGATGGTGTGCAGCTTGGCCCAGAAGGGCTCCGAATTGTACCAGGCGTCCCAGTCGCGGACGAACTGTTCAAACGGCGGTGTATCCGGATCAAAATTGGGCTGTTCCATATGCAGCATCATGCCGCCCGGCTTCAGCAGCTCATGCGCCTTGATGAGGATGTTGCGCATCGCCTTGGTCGACGTCTCGTGGAAAAACATTGCCGAGATAACCAGATCGACGCTGCCCGGTTCGATGTCCACGGTCTCAACATCGGCCTGCTGGAAGATCACGTTATCGACGCCCATTTCCTTGGCGCGGGCGTGGCCATAGCGCAGGAAAGGTGCTGCGACATCCACTGCCCACACTTCCGCATCGGGATAGAGCTCTGCGATCGGCAGCGTGTTGATGCCGGCCCCGGCGCCGAGGTCAACAATGCGCTTCGGTTTGAGATCGGGATGATTTTCTTTCAGCCACAGCACCATGCCGCGGCCGACGATATCACTCTTCGGCCCGGTGCCGCCGGCGACGGTGGTGTAGTGCCCGGTCTCGTAATTGCAGGCCGCGGAAAGGTCGTCGGGCACAACATCGGTGTAGTAGCTGCCCGGCATGATGTGATTGTCCGCGGCGGCGAGATACTTCGGCGGCTTAACCGACGGATCGAGGCGCAGGCGGTTGCTGCCGGCGTTAAGTTTGCGCGCCGTGTCGACCAGCTTGCCGATCTGGCGGAAGGTGACGGAGCGGCCGAACTGATGGCGCATCTCCATGGTATTGCGGCGCAACGCCGACCACGTCTGAAACGCCATTTCTTTTTTCATGGCGTCGCGCACTTCCGAAGAATTCTCGGGCTTGCGGCCGTGTTCTTTAATAAAGGCCGGCTCGGCGTGCTTTTCGTAGGCGGTCTTCACGCCCGGAAACAGCGCACCGCCGATTTGGATGTTGAGGTGGGCAATGAAGTTCAGGCGCGACGCCTCGTCATGGGTGACCTCCGGCAGCACGCTGGTGCGGTGAATCCGGTCATAGGGTGGTGGCAGGGGCAAGGAAGCGCTCATCGTCAGACCGTTACTCTGTTAACAGGGCACACTATACTAAGTGATAGTGTACGCCGCGCTTTGACCTCACGCAAAGCGGTGACGGCACAGACGTAATCCGTAAAGGGACGCTATGGGACAGACCCTGATAGAGAAGATCATGGCACGGGCGTCCGGCCGGGACTCGGTGACGCCGGGCGAGATTGTCACCTGTGCGGTGGACCTGGCGATGATTCTGGATTCCGGCGGGCCGCGTAAAATCTGGCCGCGCCTGAAGGAGCTGAACGTCGGCGTCTATGACACGGAAAAAGTGGTGGTGGTGGCCGATCACTTCGTGCCCGCCGCCGACCCGCAGAGCGCGGCGATCCTGAAACTGACGCGCGACTTCGTCAAAAAATACGACATCAAGAATTTCTACGACATGGAAGGCATCTGCCACGTGCTGATGGCCGAGAACGGTCACCTGCAACCGGGCATGTTCTGTTGCGGCGGCGACAGCCACTCGACCATGGGCGGCGCGTTCGGCTGCTACATGGCGGGCTTCGGCGCGATTGAGATGACCGGCGTGGTGATCACCGGCGAGATCTGGTCAGTGGTGCCGGAGACCATCAAGGTTAACTGGTCCGGCGCGTTCGGCCCGCGCGTCGCGGCAAAAGACGTGATGCTGTTCCTGGCGCGCGAGCTGGGCATGGAGAATGCGTTCAAGGTCGTTGAGTTCGGCGGCGAGACCATCACCAACATGAGCATGATGGAGCGCATGGTGCTGACCAACATGGCGGCGGAGCTGGGTGCTGAGACCGGCGTCATCGCGCCCGATGAAGTGACGCTGCAGGCGATCCGCGACGGCGGGACGGAACCGGCAGCTGACGCGTTGTCCTGGCGCAGCGATGACGACGCAGCCTTCTGCGCGGAGCACGCTTTTGACGCAAGCACACTGACGCCGCAGGTCGCGGCACCGCATAAGCCGTCCAACTCGGCCCCGGCCGGAGACTACGAGGCGGAAAAGATTCACGTCGATCAGGCCTACATCGGCGCCTGCGTCGGCGCCAAGCTGACCGACCTGCACATGGTCGCGTCGGTGCTCAAGGGCCGCAAGGTCAAGCACGGCACGCGGCTGATGGTCGCGCCGTCGTCGAAAAAGATCATGACCGAAGCCGCCGCCGACGGCACGCTGGCGACGATCACCGAAGCGGGCGGCATGATCCTGCCGTCGGGCTGCGGCGCTTGCGCCGGCCTGGGCGCGGGCATCATCGCCGAGGGCGAAGTATGTATTTCCTCGACCAACCGCAACTTCCAGGGCCGCATGGGCTCCAAGGATGCCTTTGTTTATTTGGGCTCGCCCTACACGGTCGCGGCGGCGGCGGTCGCCGGACACATCGTAGACCCGAGGGACATGTTGTCATGAGCGCGGTGACCGGCAAGGTGTGGAAATTCGGCGACGAAGTGAACTCTGACGTCATGGCACCGGGTATCTATTTTAAGGAATCCAACGAAGTGATGGCGAGTCACTGCTGCGAGGCGATCAACCCGGACTTCGCCAAGAACGTCCAGCCGGGCGACATTGTCGTGGCGGGACGCAACTTCGGCGTCGGTTCGGCGCGCGAACAGGCGGCGCTGTCGTTCAAGTATCTCAAGGTTGGCGCGATCCTGGCCAAGTCGTTCGCGCGCATCTATTACCGCAACACGTTGAATTTCGGCGTGCCGGCGCTGATCTTCCCTGAGGCCGACGAAATCAGTGCGGGTGACGAACTGAAGGTCGACGCCATCGCCGGGACGGTCGAGAACCTGACCAGCGGCAAGTCTTATAAAGTGTCGCCGATTCCGGAGCACCTGATGGAGATGATCGCCTCCGGCGGGCTGATGCCCTATCTCAAGAAAAAGATCGACGCCGGAGAACTGAAAACGGGAGCTGCCCCCAAATGAGCCACGCAAAAAAACTACGCGACCTCCTCGCCGGACCGGACACGGTCATCGCACCGGGCATGTACGACGGCATCACCGGCTTGCTGGTGGAACAGGCCGGCTTCGACTGCGCCTATGTCGGCGGCGCGAGCATCGCCTACTCCCGCCTCGGCCGCTCGGACATCGGCCTGTCCACCTGCACGGAGGTGGCCGATACGATTTCCAAGATCCGCGACCGCATCGCAATTCCTTTCGTCGTCGACGCCGATACCGGCTTCGGCAACGCGCTCAACACTCAGCGCACGGTGCGCATGTTCGAACGCGCCGGCGCGTCGGGCATACAACTCGAAGATCAGACCATGCCCAAGCGCTGCGGCCACTTGGACGGCAAGACGCTGGTCTCGACCGATGAGATGGTCGGCAAGCTCAAGGCCGCCGTGGACACGCGCCTGGATGCGGATACGGTGATCGTCGGGCGGACAGATGCGATTGCGGTGGAAGGCTTCGAAGCCGCGCTCGACCGCGCCGACGCCTATCTGGAGGCCGGGGCCGACATGCTGTTTATCGAAGCGCCCCGCTCCCTTGAGCAAATGGACGCCATCGGCAAACGCTTTTCCGATCGCGTGCCGCTGCTGGCCAACATGGTCGAAGGCGGCAAGACGCCGGTCTCCAGCGCGGACGATCTTGGCAAGCTCGGCTTTAAGTTCGTGATTTTCCCCGGCGCGATGATGCGCATGGTCGCCAAGGCCGGACAGGACTATCTGGCGGCCTTGAAGCGCGACGGCTCAACCGCCGCCGTGAGAGACCGCATGTTCGATTTCAACGGGCTCAACGATCTGCTCGGCACGTCCGAGCTTCTGGCCGAAGGCAAGCGTTACGACGCCGAGACCCTGAAAGCAGCGGAATAGGAGTCACTTCGCTATACGGCTGATCGTCCAGCCGTCCGGGGCATCCGCATCCGGTTCATTGAGCACCGTGACATTGTACTTGGCGCGCAGGGCGGCGCGGCGCGCCTCGAACGCAGCTCCGTCCATGCGATGTTCGCGGTAGAGAATGAACGCGCGCAGCCCGCTGACGTTGTCGCCCTCATAGAGCAAACCGAGGTTGAACTTGTAGCGGTGCCCATCGCCCACCAGGGTGACGTAGTAGCGGTAAGACTCCGTGCCCTTATCCGGATCGACGCGCAGGCGCACCGCATCGGTGTCACTGAGCACTTTATATGTAGCACCTGCACCGTTGGCCGAGGCCCGGCCTGATCCAGGCGGCAGATCGACTGTCCCGGCGTCATCCGTCAGCGACCCGGTATAAACCTGAATCAGCTCCACCCCCTCGCCGTCCGTGGCCAGGCCGCCCGCGTAGCGTTCGGTGCCGGTGCCATGCGGATAAAAACGGTATTCGGTTTCACGGTAGGCGGTACCGTCGATTTCGACATGGGCGATGCTGGCGTAGTCGCGCACTTGATAGGACATGTCGGACTTGAAATAAGTGTTCTCGCCCTCCCACCAGCCGGCCGAGGCCCGCCAGAACGGAATTTCGGATAACGCCGGCTGGGCCTGAGCGGCGCCGGTGAGGCCGTAAGCGAGGAACAGAACAGCGAAAGCGAAGGTGCGCATGGAGCCGACTCCTGAAGGGATGGTTCCGTTTTAGCGCGCCCGGCCGCCCCGGCACCACCACTTCGCCAGCGCTCAGCCGTTCGCGACTCGAGCATCCGCCGCTCCCTGGGCCGCCAGACGCGTGATTCCGCTGCGAATCCCGCCTCAGCCGGTTTGATTCCGCGGCGGGCCTGAGTATTCTCAGCCCCAGATTACAGGCGGGTTCACCGCCGCACAGACCGCACACCTAATTTAGTCACGTTGAAAAGGGGGACGCATCGCCATGGAGATGTCCGACAAGACAGCCCGGCAGCTTTACGAGGAAGTCAAAGCCAATCCGGCCCGGGCCAAATTCGGCTTCGGCAAAAAAGCCGCACTGGTGAACATCGACATCCAGAAGGCGTATACGCGCACCGACTTATTCAAAACGGCCTACGAGACCGACCCCAACCAGTTGCAGTACGTCAACGAAGTGGCGGCGCTGATGCGCGCCAAGGGCTGGCCGGTGATCTGGACCTATGTCGCCTACGTGGACTCCGGCGAAGACTGCGGTGTGTGGGGCACGCGCACGGATACGCCGGACAGCCTGCAAAACATCAAGTACGGCTCCGAACGCTCAGAGCTGGACGACCGCCTCGACATCCAGCCAAGCGACATCATCATGGACAAGAAGATGCCGTCGCCGTTTTTCGAAACCAACCTGCAGTCGCTGATGGTGTTTCATCAGGTCGACACCATTTTGATCACCGGCGGCTCGACGTCCGGGTGCGTCCGCGCCATGGGCGTCGACAGCCTGTCGCGCGGCTACCGCACCACGGTGATCGAAGAGTGTGTCGCCGACAAACACGAAAGCTATCACTTCGCCAATCTGACGGACCTGGCCCTCAAATACTGCGACGTGGAATCCGTCGAGACCGTCAAAGCCTGGCTGAAGAGCTAATCGCCGCGGCTGCGGCTGTTTCATCACGTTTATTTATGTGGAGGGGTGCGTGAAACCCGATCTCGGACTTTATGACTACTGGCCCTACGAAGGCCGCCCGAAAATCCGCTGGCCCAACGGCGCGAAAATCGCCTTCTGGGTCGCGCCCAATATCGAATTCTACGAGCTCGACCCGCCGAAGAACCCGCTGCGCAATGCGTGGCCGCGTCCGCACCCGGATGTGCTGCTGGCCTCCAACCGCGACTACGGCAACCGCGCCGGCCACTGGCGCATGATGGAAGTGATGGACAAGTACAACGTGCGCGGCTCCATCTCGCTCAGCATCGGCTTGATCGATCACCACCCGGAACTGATCGAGGAAACCAAGGCGCGGAACTGGGAGTTCTTCTCCCACGGCATTTACAACACCCGCTATTCCTACGAGATGGACGAGGCGCAGGAGCGCGCCATCATGGAAGACAGTTTGGAATCCGTGATGAAGGCGACCGGCCAGAAGCTGGCCGGCTATCTCGCCCCGGCGTTGACCCACACCGAACGCACCATGGACCTGCTCGCTGAATATGGTTTCCTGTACACCTGCGATTTGTTCCAGGACGACACGCCGCAACCGGTGAACGTAAAAAGCGGGCGGTTGATCTCCATGCCGTACTCCTTGGAAATCAACGACATCATTGTCTACAACTCCTACCTCGGTACGCCGCGCCGCTACGCGCAGATGATCAAGGATCAGTTCGACCAGCTGCTCAAGGAAGGCGAAGACTGCGGCACGGTGATGTGTATTCCGCTGCATGCTTATGCGGTCGGCCACCCGCACCGCATCGGCGGCTTCGAGGAAGCGCTGGAATATATCACCGGCCATTCGAAAGAAGACGTGTGGATCACCACCGGCCGCGAAATCGCCGAGTACTACTACGAAACCTATTACGACGAGTGCCTCGCCGACATTGAAAAGCGGAAGGGAGGCTGAGCCATGACACTCGATAAAGAATATCTGGAGTACCCGAACCGCAAATACGGCATGGATCACGACCTGTACGACTGGTCGATCCTGCAGAAACGCGAACCGGTGAAGTGGCCGAACGGCGCCAAAGTCGCGCTGTGGATTTCCTATTCGCTGGAATTCTTCCCGCTCGACCAGCCGGCCAAACCGTTCAAGGCGCCCGGCGGCATGGTCACGCCGTACCCGGACCTGCGCCACTTCACGACACGCGACTACGGCAACCGGGTCGGCATTCAGCGCATCTGGAAGGTGCTCGAGAAACACGGCCTGAAAGCGACGGCCGCGGTGAATTCCAAAGTCGCGGAGCGCTACCCGTATCTCATCGCCAAAATCAACGAGCGCGGCGACGAGCTGATTGGCCACGGCGTCGACATGGGCAAGATCCATTACGGCGGCATGGACGACGGCGAGGAACAGGCGCTGATCAAGGAGAGTCTCGACTCCTTGCGCAAAGCATCCGGACAACCGGTGACAGGCTGGTGGTCGCCGGGCAAGTCGCAGAGTTGGAACACGATGAAGCATCTCGCCGCCAACGGGGTCGAGTACTGCTGCGACTGGGGCAACGACGATATGCCCTACCGAATGAACGAAGCCGCCGGCGAGCTCTGGGCGATGCCGCACGGCGACGAGATCTGGGACCGCACCATCATCATGGACAAGAAGCACAACGAAGACGAATTCGTCGAAGAGGTCGAGGACGCGTTCTCGGTGCTCTATAACGAAACCGACCGCTATGGCGGACGCGTGCTTTCGCTGGTGCTGACGCCCTACATCATGGGCCTGCATTACCGCGTCAAATATCTCGACAAGGTGCTGGGCTGGATCAAAGACCACGACGGCGTGTGGTCCGCCACCGGCGCTGAGATTCTCGACGCCTTTAAAGCGCAGAGCTGAGCCATGACCAGTCGCCCGACGGAATTACCACGCCGCTCCGCCCTGTCCCTGGCCGGCGCAGCTGCCGTGGCCGCAACGGCCAAACCCTCCGGCGCACAGGAGAATGCGATGTCCGGTCCGCCGAAGGTCAACCGCTTCAAGATGGCGACACTGAACGTGCCGGACATCGACATCATCGCGTCGCTGTACGACGAATGGCTGGGCTATGCCACCGTTGAGCGCGGTACGGTCGCCGAAGACCTCGCGGCCTCCTGGGGCACGCCGGACATGGCCGGACGGCCCTACATCCACATGCAGCCGGAAAGCGGTGCGGACGTTTTCATCCGCGCGGTGCAAGGCGACCCGGTGCCCAGCTACAAGGCGATGACCACCTGGGGCTGGAACGCCATTGAGATCATTTGCGACGATCCCGACGCACTGCATGCGAAGCTGATGAAATCGCCGTTCAAGCTGCTCGGCGAACCCAAGGGCCTGCAGAACTACCCGTCGATCCGCGCGACCCAGTTTCAGGGTCCGTTTGAGGACGTCCTGTATCTGACCACGGAAACCGGCGACCGCGACAACACGCTGCTGCCGCGGTCGGGGGCCTTCGTCGGCCGCATCTTCATCATGGTGGTGGCCGGCCCCGACATTCAGGTTCTTCAGGACTGGTATGCCGACACCTTTAATATGAAACGCGGGCCGATCCGCAATTCGCCGGTCGATCTGATCAACATCGCCCAGGGCCTGCCACTGGGCAGTGAACGCCCGCTGACCACATTGGGCCTGAAGAACCACGGCAACCTGTTCGAGCTCGACGGCTATGGGCCTAACACGACGGCGCGTCCACATATTCAAGGCCAGCTGCCGCCGGGCATCGCCTCGACCAGCGTCACCGTCGACAGCCTCGACGGCATCTCCGTGCCGTTCCTGACCGCACCGGTTGAGGCATACGGCAGCCGCGCGGCCACCGTGCTCGGCCCCGCCGGCGAATTGCTCGAGCTTATCGAAGAAACGGCTTAACCCCCTTCCCACACAGGACACACCATGACCGACACGCCAACGCCGCTGCTCAAGCGGTTGAAGATCAACACCGTCGCCGCACCGGACATCGGCCTGGTCGAGAGCTGGTACACGGAATGGCTGGGCTACAGCGTGTGCGAACGCGCTGAGATCGGCGCCGACCTGGCGGCATCGTGGGGCGCGCCGGCGATGGCAGGACGGCCCTATATCCTGATGCAGCCGGAAAGCGGCGCCGACGTGTTCATCCGTGCCGTCGAGATCGACGAAGTTCCCGGCTACAAACCGATGACCACACTCGGCTGGAATGCCTTCGAACTGATCATCGACGACGTCTACAAACTCAATGACCGTTTGCTCAAAAGTCCGTTCAAAATCATTGGCGAACCGGCCAGCCTGGGCGGCGACCTGGATTTCATCCACGCCATGCAGGTGCAGGGCCCGGCGGGCGATATTCTGTATCTGACCTGTGACCGCGTGCGCGCGCCCGACACGTTGCTGCCACCGTCAGGCTCGTTTGTCGGCCGCCCCTTCATCGTCATTCTGGCGGGCCACGGCGTCGAGGACACGCAAGGCTGGTACAGCAAAACCTTCAACATGAAGCGCGAGGAGGACATGCAGACCTCCATCGGCGTCGTCTCCGACGCGCAGGGTCTGCCGAACGATCATATCTACGACATGGGCTTCATGTTCCTGGGCCAGGCCGGCAACTTCATCGAGTATGACGGTTACGACAAACAGTTCGGTGCGCGCCCGTGCGCGGACGGGCAATTGCCGCCCGGCTGCTCAACCGTGACGTTTTCCGTCGACAGTTTGGCGGCCCTCGACCTGGACTGGGTCGGCGACGCCATCGACGGCCCCGGCATGGGCTACAACGGCGGACGCACGCGCACCGCACGCGGCGCGGTCGGCGAGTTGATCGAATTGGTCGAGGAGTCTTAATGGCCTCCGGCTCCGCCCCTGTCCTCAGCCGGCGTCGCGCAGTCGGCGCCACCGCGGCGGCGGCGGCCGTCGCCGCCGGCGGAGCGCAGGCGAAAGAGCGGCGCAATCCGATTCTCGGCCATCACGTCGCCACCATCGGAGTGCCCGACGTCGCTGCCGCGCAGAAAATGTACGAGCGGGCTATCGGCGTATACGAGGTTAACAAAGGCACCGTGAGCGAGGGCGTGGCCCGCGCCTGGGGCGCGCCGAAAATGGTCGGCCGCCCGTGGGTGATGATGCGCTGTGCCAGCGGCGACGAAACGTTCCGTCTGCGCATTATCGAGGTCGACCCCGTGCCGGGGTACAAGGCCATGGGCACGTGGGGACTCAACTCCATCGAGATGATTTCCAGCGACATCTATGATGTCAATGAACGGGTGCTCGCCGCCGGTTTCACCGTCATCGGCGAGCCGCGCCCGTTGAGCGAGGCCTATGCCAGCGTGCATGCCATGCAGATGAAAGGTCCGGGCGAGGAAGTGTTTTATTTCGCCGGCGATGTCACCGGCGATAACGAGTTCGGGCTGATCGAACCCAAATCATTGGTCGACCGGCCGTTCAATGCGGTGATCGGCACGCAGAACATGGCCGCGAGCCGCGCCTACTACGGCAACGTACTGGGGATGAGTTTGGGCACGCCGCAGAAGTTCCGGGTGCGCGTGGTAGCGGATGCGCTCGGCTATTCCCGCGACATCGCCATTGAGATGGCCGGTGCGCGTGGCACACGGCCCGGCAGCTCTCTGGAGTTCGATGCCTACGATGTGGCGTTGTCCGGTCCGCGCCCACGGGCGAACGGACAACTCCCGCCCGGCGTGTCGATGGTCAGTCTGGCGACGGACGACTTCGAGGCCATTGCGGCGTCCTATATTTCCGAACCTGCGGTGCTGTACGGACGCGGGCGAACGGCGGCGTTTGTTGGGCCCTCGGGGGAGTGGGTTGAAATTGTCGAAGTGGCCTAAGGGAGAGAAAGTTATGAAGCGGTTTGTGATCGGCGCACTTTTCGCCGGAGTAGCGATGGCAGGACCAGCGGAGGCAGACGTGGAAATTAAACGGTGGAATCCGGAGGGCCTGAGCCAGCCGGAAGGGTATTCGCAGCTGGTGACGGTCGAGGGCAAAGGCAAGCTTGTGCTGCTCGGCGGCAAAGCGGGGCTGAAGCCCGACGGCAGCATCCCGGAAACCCTGGCCGAGCAGTCCAAGTTGACCTGGGAGAATATCGACCTGGCCTTGAAGGCCGCCGGCGCAACGCGGGAAGACGTGGTCGAAATCCAGATCTTCATCGTCGATCTGGCCAACATCGATCCCGAACCGGCCTATCAGGACGTGCGCGACTTTTTCCCGAAAGGCCATAAGCCGGTGTCGATGGTGATCGGCGTCAGCGCGCTCGCCATTCCGGAATTGAAACTGGAAATCAACGTTCGTGCTATTGTCGGAGACGACTAAGCGCACGCGACACATCACAGCAGGGAAGCCCCATGACCTTATCTCGTAAACAGTTCCTCACATTGACGCTGGCCGGGGCCGGTGCGGCGGCGCTGGTCCGCCCCCGGTTCGCAACGGCGCAACAAGCGGCGCCAAATATCAGCCGCATCAAGTACGTCACCATTGGCGCGCCGGATGTCGATGCCGTAGAAGCGGCCTACACCGGCTGGCTGGGTCACACCACCGTCGAAAGGTCTCAAGTCAGCGAGACCATGGCACTGTCCTGGGGCACACCCAACATGGCCGGGCGTCCGTTTGTCCTGATGCGGCCGATGACGGGCGAGGACGTTCTCATCCGCGCCGTCGAGACCGAAGCGGTGGACGGCTATGCGCCGATGAAAACAATTGGCTGGAACGCCTTTGAGATCATCTGCGACGACATCGACGATTTGCACGCGCGCCTCATCGACGGCTCGCCGTTCGAGCACATTGGCGGCCCTGCCAATCTGGGTGGTGGAACGTCATCGATTCGCGCCGCGCAATACGTCGGCCCCGGCGGCGAAGTGCTTTACTTCAACTGCGAAACCGGCGACCGGTCGAAATCCGGCCTGCCCGATCCGGGTGAGGATGTCGGACGCACCAACATCGTCATTCTGGCCAGCCACGATGTCACGGCCACGATGGACGCCTATCGCCAGATGTTCGGTATGGGCCAAGGGTTCTCGCGGCCGCAGCCGATCGGCGTGATCTCTGAGATGCAGGGCCTACCGGCAGATCACAGCTATGTGCTGGGCTTCAACGGCCTGGGCGAACCGGGCAATGCAATCGAGTTCGACCAGTATCTGGAGCAATTCGGCCCGCGTCCGCGTGCGATGGGCATGCTGCCCCAAGGCAATGCGCTGGTATCGTTCAATGTTGAAGATCTGGATGCGGTCGCGGCCGATTTCTTCGGTGCGCCGATTGAGGAATATGGCGGCCGCCGCTCCGCGACCTTCGCCGGCCCGGCCGGAGAACTGGTCGAACTGATAGAGGAGAAGCGCCGCACATGACGACGCTCAGCCGAAAACGATTTCTCGCCCTCACCCTATCGGGAGCCGGGGCTGCGGTGACAACCGCCGCCCTGCCCCGAACCCCCCTTGCCCAGGAGTCCGGACCCTTGCTCAGCCGCATCAAGATGGCGACCATCGGCGCGCCCAGCGTGAGCGATATCGAACGCTGGTACACCACCTGGCTGGATTATGTGGTGCACGAGCGCGGCGAGGTCAGCGACGCATTGGCGGCATCGTGGGGCGCACCCAACACTGCGGGCCGCCCCTACGTGCTGCTGCAATCCGCGGCGAAGGACGACGTGTACATCCGAGCGGTCGAGGTCGACCCTATCCCGGGCTACAAAGCGATGACGACCTGGGGTTGGAACGCGATTGAGATCATTTGCGACGACGTCGACGCCCTGCACGAACGCCTCAAGGACTCCGAGTTCACGCATCTCGCCGGGCCGGAAAATCTGATGGGGGGCACGTCGTCGATCCGGGCGGTGCAATACCTCGGGCCGGCGCAGGAAGTGATCTACCTGACGTGCGAAACCGGCGACCGCTCAACCTCGAACCTGCCGCTGCCGCGCGGCCCGGTTGATCGCCCGTTCATCATGGTGCTGGCCGGAACCGATCTCGATGCGATGGAGAATTTCTACGCCGACGCGTTCAACATGACCGCGGGTGGCTACCGCTTTACCTCGACCGGCGGATTGATCTCGAAGATGCAGGGCCGGCCCGATGACGTGGTCTACAACCTGGGCCTGATCCGTTGCCGCGAGAAGGGCAACAACATCGAGCTCGACGAATACCCAGCCGATACCGAGGCGCGTGTACCTGTTGCGGGACAGTTGCCGCAGGGCGTGGCAATGACCAGCTTCGAAGTTGACAATCTCGATGCCTTAGACCTGACGTTCATCGCAGCGCCGGTGACCGAATACGACGGCAAGCGCTCGGTGACTTTCGTCGGCCCGGCGGGCGAACTGACCGAGCTGATCGAAAACCCGCGAGGATAATGCGATGGCGTCCAGTGATGACGCCCTGGTTCTACGCGCCGACTCTCATGGCGTCTGCACCCTCACCCTTAACCGGCCGACGGCACGCAACGCGCTGTCGGCGGCGATGATCGCGGCACTGTCGGAGCTGCTCGATCAGATTGCGGACGATGACTCCGTGCGTGTGGTCGTGCTTGCGGCGAACGGGCCAGCCTTTTGCGCCGGGCATGACCTTAAGGAACTTAGGAGTTTGGACGCCGCGGCCACAGAGAAATTGTTCCTCGACTGCTCGACCATGATGATGCAGCTGGTGCGCCTGCCCCAGCCGGTGATCGCCAAAGTGCACGGCATCGCCACCGCCGCCGGATGCCAGCTGGTCGCCACCGCCGATCTGGCCGTTGCCGCTAAGAGTGCGGCGTTCGCCACACCGGGGGTGAACATCGGCCTGTTCTGCACCACACCGTCGGTGGCGGTCGGGCGGGCGGTGCCGCGCAAGACGGCGATGGAAATGCTGTTGACCGGCGAGCCGATCACAGCGGCGCGCGCCGAAGCGGCGGGGCTGATCAACAGCGCCGTCCCCGATCATGAGCTCGACGGTACGGTCGATGCCCTGGCAAAACTGATTGCGTCGAAGTCCGCGCATATTCTGGCGATCGGCAAGAAAGCGTTTTACGCGCAGATCGAACAGCCGATGGCCGACAGTTATGTTTATGCCTCGGCGGTGATGGCGCAGAATATGCTGGAAAGTGATTGCACCGAAGGCATCGCGGCATTCATCGAAAAGCGCGCCCCGGAGTGGGGATAAATTGATGCCAAATAGGACTAGAAAAACGGCCGTTCGGTTTGCGCTCTTGCTAAGCGCTTTGAGTTTTAGCGCGTGCGACCAAACGCAAAAAGCTGCCGAACCCGTAACTCAGGGGGAAGTCGATAAATCTTGGACACGACTAACAGAAGTTCTCAGCCTCATCCCACCATTGGACACATCGGTAGACGCCAAGAGTTTCGATATCCGCCATATCGACTTCGCTGTGTTAGACGACATTATTCCGGGAGGATTTCTTAACAAGGATCTACCGGTGGTGACCTTTGCCAATCCCTCGACTGGTGAAACGGAGCAGGCATTGGTCGAACGGTTACGAATAAATGTGTTCAATGGATCGGCGCTCGCACCATCTTTTACCCTCGACGCGCTTGGCGTTCCGCCAACAGCAATTTCTACTGGGACTGAATACAACGGTTTCTCAGGCGGGCTAGGACGGGGACTGATCCTGTCCGGTGGAGAGGCTTTAAGCTCGGCGCATAGTCGCACAGCTGAAGCATTTACCAAGATTGGATTGCATGAGAAGGATGTCGACGGTCGCACCGTATGGTTCAACTACGAAGGGGAGGAAGTAGAATTTTCCGGCGCCGGTTCGCGCGTTCTGGTGCGGCACCCGCTCGGACATTTCTCTGGACGCGGCCCTGCCCGCATCATTATTGCACCCAGCGCTTTAATCAGCACCCAAAGTTGGCCGCGCATTGAGCAAATGATAGCGGTGCTAGATAGAGACTCACAGTCTTTGGCGGACATACCATCCGTCATGGCCGCTCTAGAGCCTCTTCGCATGCTCTTAGCTAATGGTAGCCGCCTTGTTCAATTGAGCTACACCGGCGATCTAGATGACTTCGGAAACGTAATACATGGATTTGTGCTCGCCGATCTACAAGCGGGGGAAGACAAAATCGTACATTACGGCTGGACTTTTCCGTCGAAAGAAATAGCGGAGCGTGAAATGCGCGATATGATTGAGCGCTCTGAGCCAGAAAATATGGAGCGGAGAATGCAACATGCAAAGTATCAAGAAATCACCGACAACGGCGCGACTCTGGTTTACTGGACAGGTGTGAATACGAATGGAGATGGCCATTCTTGGGAAGCGAACAGCGCATTCAATTCCTTCTTCTACTCTGACGAATAACGACCACCGGCCATGCCCCAAGGCCTGATCCGTATCGTCCTGCCGCTGCTGATGCTGCTGGCGTTTTTGCTTTACGTGCTATCGGCCGGTTTGGACGACGCGGCCGAACCCGAACAAACGCCACCTAGCGCAACAGCTGAATAACGATGCCCATGGCAATGTAAGCGCCGAGTGTGTTGCCGGCGTTGATCAGCGACAGCTTGGCCGACATGCCGTTGTAGCGGTCGTGCAGCAGTTCCGTGGTCAGGCAAAACACAATCCACAGAAAGATCGCGACTGCAATGGCGCCGCCGAGCGTCGTATCGCCGTGCATCACCAGCACGATGTTGATGCCGAGTGCAGCAATCAGATTCATCAGCGCGGCATTGGCCAGCGCCTTGGCCGGATTGCCGAGTTCTTCAGGCGTCTTGCCCATTTCGGCCATCCAGGCCTTGGCGAACAAGACGGGCGAATAATACAAGGCGCCCCACGCCATGGCGGCGGCCATGCCGAGGACGACACCGAGCCAGGTGACGCCCTCGAAGATGGCGGCGATCATTCGGCGGCTTCCGGATGGGCGTTCGGTGCGTCACGGCGCAGGGAACGCGCGCCCGAGGCGACGGCGCCCATCGTCAGGCAGATAAAGCCGATCATCGCGGACAACCCGCCGATCGGCGCGAAGATGCCCGGGCCGTTAAACGATAGCGAATACAGCGCACCGGAGAAGCACAAGATGCCGACGCCAAACAAAACCCCGGTGGTCAACATCAACTTGCGCGGCATGCCCTCTGCAACGCGGTCATGCAGCAGGGCGACAAAGATAATGCCGAAGGCCATCTTCATCTGAAAATCGCTGGCGTCGTAAAACCATCCGACCGCCTCTTCCGCTGCCGGAGCCATGGTTTCAATTCCGTGGGCGGCCAGCGAACCGGTGATAACGGCGATGAGGCCGTTCAATGCGGCAAAGACGATCAGGTAAACGGATGTGCGGCTGAGAGCCATGACGAACCTCCTGGGTTCCGTTTCAAGATGGAAAAGCTGCGAACCGTGCTTGGGACAGTCTAGCGCTTTTGCAGGTCCATGGCAGCGGCCAGCGTGCGGAATCCGTCAAGAAATTTCCGCTCCGCCTCGGCCACGGGCAGCGGCGTCAAGGTCACGTCGTCGAGCGGTTTCTCGCGGAATCCCAGGACTGTGCGCAGCTCGTCATGAGAAAATCCGGCCAATTGCAGGGCCTCTGTCGCAGCCGCGATCTGATCCGCTTTCTTGATCAGAACACGGGATTGCTCCGGCAATTCAGCCGCCAACCCGAACCGCAGGCGAATAGCGCGCAAGAGTCGCGCTTCGACCTCCTTGAAGACGTCACCGACGACGCCCTTGAGCGGCGTGATGAGATCATGGGTCACATATTCGGACGCGTCGTGAAGTTTTGCCGCCATAAGAAGCTCGGCCGGGGCGCGCCGCTCAAGCCGGCGGACAATATCGACGACCAGATCGGAGTGCTGGGCGACGCTCCAGCCGTGCTCGCCCCTGGTTTGCCCGTTCCAGCGCGTGTTACGCGACAGGCCGAGGGCGATATCTTCGATTTCGATGTCCAGCGGCGACGGCTCAAGCAGATTCAGCCGCCGTCCCGACAGCATACGCTGCCAGGTGCGCGGGGCATGGTCAGCCAGCCGTCTCTCGATATCTTTCTCATGTTTGGGCGCCGACTGCGTCACCTGACCCTCATTCGTTCCAGCGCGGCATCATACACGCATCGCGCCAGAAATTAGCTGTAGACCTCAGGGAAAGCCTAGTGCGACGGCGAGAAGCTGGCATAATAGTGTCGAGGGGGAACTATTTAACCGTGGCGACATCGACTGACATCGGCACCGCGGGGTACACCGTTGGCGGCCGCCGGCTGTTTCCGACGTTGGCCGTCGTTTCAGCCTGCCTTGCCGGCACGGCCGTTTTCGCCTGGCTGGCCCAGCAGGAAGTGGCGCAGCGGGAATCTGACGTCTTCCGGCGGCTGCTCACGGGCGTGACTGTCAGCCTCGGGCGCGCCGAAGAGACATACGAACAGGTGCTGCTCGGCGTCTCCGGTTTTGTCAGCGGATCGCAGGACCTCAAGGATGATGAGTGGGACACCTACCTGCGGGCGATCCAGCGTCAAGAACGCCTGCCGGAGATCAACGATGTCGGCCTGATCGAGATTGTCCGGCCGGAAGACGGTCCCGAATCGAAATGGCAGGCCCGGACGCGCCTCGTCACGCTTTCCAGCGGTGAGACGTTACGCGTCTCGGGTCGCGACCTTGTCGAAGACCCCGGTTTTTCACCGGCCATTACCCTCGCCGTCAACGAGCGGCGCACGGCGTTTTCGAGAGCGATTGAGAATCGCTTCACCGGCGGACCGGTCACCGGTTACGCCCTGATGGCACCGGTTCTGCCGCGAGACGACCAGCCCGACAGAATCGACCAGGTGGTGTTTCTCAGCTTTAACGCGACGGAATTTATCTCGGCCGCCCAGCGCACGGCTGGGTTTCCCGTTTGCATCGACCTGTTTGATGACGAAAACATGAGTGAGAATTCGTTTGTTACCCGCTATTGCTCAGAAGGCGCAAACCCTGACGCCGATCATTTTTATCAAGGCGCCGCAAAGGTCACCATTGGTGGGCGCATCATTACCATCTGCCTCTTGGCCGAACGCGGATTTTACGTCGCGCCGCTGACCGTGCCGATGGGCGTCATTATTCCCCTTGGCCTCGCTATCGCTTTGTTGTTCGGCGGGTTGGTCTGGTACGAAAGCTCGACCCGCGACCGGGCGCGCATGATCGCCCATGGCATGATAGCGGATCTGGAAGAAACCCGTGACAGGTACGACCGTGTTGTACGCGTCTCAGGCGTCGGCTTTTGGGAACGCGATCACGCAACGGGGCAACTTCTGTGGTCGGATAAAATGTTCGAACTGATGGGGCTTCCCACCGATACGGATATCAAAAGCCGTGATGTAATTCACGACATGGCCCACCCGGACGATAAAGACCGGGTCTTCCAAGCCGTGGCCCGCCACGTGCGCGAGGGTGCCGACTTTTCGGAAGAATTCCGGCTGTGGCGTCCGTGCGGCAGCGAGATTTGGATATACGCGACGGCGACAACAGCGCGCGACGAGGCCGGCACGCCCATTCGCACCACTGGATCGGTGACCGATATCACGCAGCGCAAGATCGAGGAGGAACGCAGACGCAAGAATGAACGGGAATTGACCGAGACCATCGCGGAACTGCGGGAGTCGCAAAAACGGCTGGATACCGCTTTAAGCGATGCCGAAGCCGCCAGCCGGGCGAAGTCGACGTTTCTGTCGACGATGTCCCACGAACTGCGAACGCCTCTAAATGCCATTTTGGGATTTTCGGAGGTGATCCGCGACAACCTGCTGAAGCGCGAGGGCGGCGCGGCGTACGGCGATTACGCGCGAGACATTCATTCAAGCGGGGAGCATCTCCTCGACTTGATCAACGACATCCTCGATCTGGCCAAGATCGAAGAAGGGCAAACCACGCTCAATCATGAAACCCTGTCCGTGCCCGATGTGATTGAAGGCACATTGAATCTGATGCAGCCCCGCGCCATCGCCAAAGGACAGTCGCTTTCATCGTCCGGCGTGGCGGCCGGCTTAATGGTATGGGCCGATCGGCGGGCGCTGAAGCAAGTGCTGTTCAACCTGATCGCCAACGCCATCCAGTTCACCGGTGCCGGGGGCAAGATCGAAGTGACGGCCAAGGCCGTGGACAGCGGCGGCGTCGAAATTGCTGTGACCGACAGCGGTATCGGCATCGCGGGGGAGGACATCAAACGGATATTCAATCCGTTCGAGCGGGTCGGCAGCGAGATCGATCCCCAGGGCTATGGCACCGGCCTAGGCTTGGCGGTGGTCGGCAATCTCATCGCGCTTCATGGTGGCGAGGTAACGGTCGAGTCAGAAGTGGGCCGCGGCTCGACCTTTCGAGTCGTATTTCCGCCGGGTCCGGGCGCTGATCTCGCAAATTAGATGCGAGACGAAACCTATGGTTTTGATTTTCCAGCGTTTTACAATGCGCTCCGATGTGTGGACGGGTCGTGACCGGTATCTGGGACGCCCGAAGTATTTTCTGCGAGTCACGTGATGGTTCAGCCCAGTACGGATTACCTGAAGCCGATCTCTTTCTTGGTGGTCGACAATAAGACGTACATGCGCCGTCTGGTGAAGAACGTGCTCGAAGCGTTCGGTGCCAAACGGATCGAAGAAGCTCAGGACGGGGGCGACGCGCTCGCCGCGATCCAGAGCCTTGAGCCTGACATCGTGATCACCGATTGGCGCATGCGGCCTGTGAACGGACTGGACCTGATTAAGGCGGTGCGCGCGCAAGCCGGGCATATCCGGTTTACCCCGATCATCATGGCGACCAGCGAAACGCGCCGGGAACAGGTCATTGAGGCGCGCAACGCCGGTGTTACCGAGTACTGCGCGAAGCCATTGACGGCGAAGTCTCTGTTTCTGCGCATTCGCGAAGTCATTGAACGGCCACGGCCCTTCGTCGATGTCGGGGGATATTTCGGACCCGACCGCCGCAGCCGCGCGGTCGACGTCGATACCGGTGAGGACCGCCGCGGCAAGGGCACACCACCGCCACCGCAGGAAAAACAAAGCGGCGACAAGGCGCTCACCCAGGACGAAATCGACCGTCTCGTGGCGGGCGGCAGCATCAACGAAGACTGATCCTGCCGGACTCTGCCAGAGCGCTGGCAAGTCCCGCTGCGTTTCGGTATGTCAGACCTTCCTGAGAACGAAACGGACGAACCCATGAGCAATGGTGTGGTGATAGTCGGCGGCGGGGAGGCCGGTGGCCAGGCGGCGATTTCCCTGCGGCAGGGCGGCTACGACGCGCCGGTGACGATCATCGGCGACGAACCCTACGTGCCCTATGAACGCCCGGCCCTGTCGAAACAGTTTCTGGCCGGCGAGATGGACATGGAGCGCATGTATTTGCGCGCGCCGGACTTCTACGACCAGAAAAACATTTCTCTGCGCCTTGGCGAACGGGTAACGGCGATCATGCCCGGACAGGGCGTAACCACTCACAGCGGCGACATCGCGGCGGAGGCGATCGTGCTGGCCACCGGCGGACGGGTACGCACGTTGCCGGTCGATGGCGCCGATCTGCCCGGCGTTCACTACCTGCGCAGCTTTGACGACGTGCTGGCGTTCCGGGATCGATTGGCCGCCAAAACGAAAATCGCAATTGTCGGCGGCGGCTATATCGGGCTTGAAGTCGCCGCCGTCGCGACCAAGCTAGGATGCGCGGTTACCGTTCTGGAAATGGAAGAGCGGGTGCTCAACCGCGTCGTCGCACCCGAAGTCTCGGCGTTCTATACGCGCATACACACGGAGGAAGGCGTTGAGATCCGCACCGGCACGACCGTGACCGGGTTCACCGGCTCGGACCGGCTTACCGGTGTCGCGTGTTCCGATGGCACCACGCGTGAGGTGGACCTCGCCATTGTCGGCATCGGCATCGTTCCCAACGTCGACCTGGCCGAGGCCGCGGGCCTGGATGTCGACAACGGTATCGTCGTCGACGCCCTCACCCGCACGTCGCACCCCGGCGTGTACGCCGCCGGCGATTGCACCAATCATCCCAACGATCTCCTCGGCCGGCGGCTGCGTCTGGAATCGGTCCAGAATGCGCTGAGCCAGGGCAAAACCGCGGCCAACGCCATTCTTGGAAACGCAACACCCTACGCCGAGGTGCCTTGGTTCTGGTCCGATCAGTATGACGTGAAACTTCAGATGGTCGGTATCAACGATCCCGGTGACGACGTCGTCATCCGCGGCGACGATAAGACACGCTCGTTTTCGGTGTGCTATCTGCGCGGCGGCGTGTTGGTCGCGATCAATGCGATAAATCGGCCGAAGGATTTTCTTCAGGCCAAGAAAGCCATCGCCGCAGGACTCAAGCCGGACGTGGCCAAGCTGGCCGATTCCGATGTCGCCCTGAAAGAGCTGTAAGCCGCACCGCCGTGGCCGACACACGTTCTGATAATCTTTTCGATGTTTTCGCATCGCGCTTTCCCGCCGATGTGACCAAGCCGTTCCTGCTATTGCCGGACGGCGGCGCGGTGTCCTACGGCGACATGATCGAGCAGTCGGGCAGGATCGCCGCGCTGCTTCAGGCCCACGCCGTCAAACCGGGCGGCCGGGTCGCGGCTCAGGTTGAAAAGTCCGCCGCCGCATTGATGTTGTACCTCGGCTGCCTGCGGGCCGGCGCGGCCTATCTGCCGCTCAACACCGCCTATACCGGCGAAGAACTAGATTACTTTCTGCAGGACGCGGCGCCCACGGTTGTCGTATGCGATCCCGTGCGCGAGGCCGACACCTTGGCGCGCGCGCAAAAGGCTGGCGTCGCGCATGTCTTTACGGTGGGGGCGGACAGCTCAGGAACGCTGACCGCCGCCGCCGCCAATTGCGATCCGATGTCCGGCGCGTTCAAGGCGGCGGCGGATGATCTCGCCGCAATTCTGTATTCGTCGGGCACGACCGGCAAACCCAAGGGCGCGATGATGAGCCACGGCGCGCTGGCGGCCAACGCAGCGGCGTTGCACAAGGTGTGGCGGTTCGGCCCGGACGACGTTCTGTTGCATGCGCTGCCGGTGTTTCACACCCACGGTTTGTTTGTCGCGACCAACACGGTCCTGATGAACGGCACCGCGATGATGTTCCAGCCGCGCTTCGACGCCGGCGCGGTGATCGCCGCTCTGCCCACCGCCACCGTGTTCATGGGCGTGCCGACCTATTACACACGGCTTCTGGCACAGGCTGGTTTCACGGCAGACGCGTGCGCAAACATTCGGTTGTTTATCTCCGGCTCCGCGCCGCTGCTGGACGAGACCTTCACGGCCTTTACCCAGCGTACCGGCCACAGCATCGTCGAGCGGTACGGCATGACCGAGTCCGGCATCATCACCAGCGCCGACCTTGAGAAGCCGCGGCGCGCTGGCACGGTTGGCTGGCCGCTCGACGGCGTTGAGGTCCGCATCGCCGACGATGATGACGTACCTTTGAGCGCTGGCCAGACCGGCGGCGTGCAGATCAAGAGCGCGGGTCTGTTTACCGGCTACTGGAACAAGCCGGACAAAACCGCAGCTGAATTCACGACCGACGGTTTCTTCCGCACCGGTGATATCGGCTTGGTCGACGACAGCGGTCAACTGACACTGATCGGCCGCGCCAAGGACATGTATATCTCCGGCGGCTTCAATGTGTTCCCGAAGGAGATCGAGCAGGCCATCGATGCCATGGACGGTTTAATCGAAAGCGCGGTTGTTGGATTGCCGCATCCGGATTTCGGCGAGGCTGGCCTGGCCATTATCGTCGCGGACTCAGATGCCATTGATGGCGAAACAATTCGCACGGCCTTGAAAGGGGCGCTGGCGAACTACAAGGTGCCCAAGCTGGTGACGATCACCGACAGCCTGCCGCGCAACGCCATGGGCAAGGTGCAAAAGAACGTTCTGCGCGACACGTACCGCGCCCTGTGGGATACGTTCCTGAAATCTTAGGCCGATGTGCCCATGGGCAGGCTTTCGTCCGGCCCCCATTCCGTCATAGACCCATCGTAAAGCGCGACATTGTCGTGGCCGAGCAGCATAAGCGCGAAGGAATCCGTCGTCGCCGATATACCGCCGCCACAATAGGTGATGATCTTGTCCTTGCCGAATGCGCCGATGGCGTCGAATTTATCTTTCATGGTCGCGGCATCGACGAAGGTGTTGTCGACCTTGTCGATCAGTTCGTAGGCATACAGGTTGACGCTGCCGGCGATGTGCCCGGGGCGGCCATATGCGGCGTTGAAGGTCTTGCCGGAATAGACATCGGGGGTCAGTGCATTGATCAGGCAGGTGTCTTTGCGTTCGACCGCCGCCAGGACTTCGTCCTTGCCGATGATCTGACCAGGACGCAACACAGCCTGAAAGGTTTCGCCGGGATAGGACGGTACGTCCGCCGTCGCCGGGCGGCCTTCGGCGCTCCATTTATCCCACGCCCCGTTGAGGACGCGGCAGGCGTCGAAGCCAAAGGCGCGGAACATCAAAAACAATCGCGTCGCCCAGAAGTTCGCACCGCGTGAATACAGCACCACGCGATGCTGATTACCGATGCCCGCGGCACCGACGACACGGGCAAAATGCTCCTCCGTAGGCATCATGAAGCGCAGGGTCGGATGGTCGGCGGACAGCTCGGTCAGAAGATCGAGAAAGATCGCGCCGGGTATGTGGGCGGCGTCGTAATCCTCGCGGCCGGACTTGATTTCGTAACCGCCGCCGTCTTTCGGGCGCATCACGACGTTGCAGTCAACGACGCGCAGACCGTCAGAACCGAGTTCCGCTTCCAAGGCATCGGTTTCAATCAGCAGATCCGGACGGGCGTAGCCTTTGTCGGTCATGGTGCGCAGACTCCTTCTAGGCGGATTCGGTGTTGGCCAGCTCCGGATAATAGCGCGCCATGACGCGTTCGAAATGACCGACGAGATTGCGATGTTTGCGTGTTTCCACAACGAGCGGATTGTCCCACGGCTGCGCGACCAGCTCGCCGACGAAAGCAGCGAGACCCGCATCGAACGTTGTCGGCCCATCGCCGAAGCCCCACTCGCGCTGACCGAGCCAATGGGCGAGTGCGCCGATATCGGCGATCCCGAGCTTGTACATGGTCTCGCGGCTATGGCGTCCCATGCCGTGGCCATGTAACTGCCGGCGGACGATTCGCTGGGCGAGCGGTTTGATCAGCGCGAAGACCGGGCCTGGCATGCCGATCACTTTTTTCATGTAGGGGGTCCACTGGGTAATGCCATCGGGATCGAGCCAGCGGCTGTAGACCATGACCCAGTACAGGTGCTCGTCCATCAGCCGCTGAAACGCCAGATTCTCGGCGCGCTGCTCGAGCGTCAGCTTGCCGTCAAGCGGATGGCCGCGGCGGCCTTCCAGCCGCTCGATAATCAATCCGCTGTCTGCCACCAAAGTGCCATCATCATCGACGATAAAGGGGCGCTTGCCGGTAGGGGCTTTTTTCTTGCGGTCCGGCGCGACCACGTAGTCCAGGCCGGCCATGCGCAGATAAGTTTCGAGCTTGAAACAGAACGGACTGGGGTCGGGCAGGCCCATCACGGGACCGAATTTATAGAGAGTAATCGGCATATGAAGTCCTTAGTCCAAGCGGGCTCATGCGCTGAGTGTCACATCAAAAAACAGTGAAGACTATTGTGCGCTTAACGGGAAGACATAAAACTGAATACATGATCTATGGAAATGCGATGCGCAGACCGTTCGCAGCTCTGGGATTTCTGGCCATCGCCTTGACGGGTATGGATGCCGGCGCAGTGAGCGACCGCCCGATCGAGGACGCCCGGTACGCCTGCGACAGCTTTCTCAAAGGCGTTTCCGAGGACGGCCGGCGCCGCGACACGCGGCGCGCCGAAGTGGCCCGATTCTGGTTGATCAGCTTCCTGACCGGCGCCTACGAAGCCGACGAGGTCCTTGAGTTTGCTGACGACGGCGCGACGGCCGAGCAGCAACTGGTCGAAAAAGTCGTCGATTACTGCGTTGAGCACGAGGACTATTCGATCCACGCCGCCGCCGTGCGCACGGGCACATTTCCGAAACCGCTGCCGCCTGTTCCGGGCATGGGCTTCGACCCGCGCTCCTACTCCTGCGCCGCGTATATGGATGGGCGGGACCAGCGCGGCGACGCACGCGACCAGTCCGAAGCCGCCGAGTTCTGGGCCTTCGCCTTCGTCCAGGGAAATGTCAGTGCGCGGTATCATCCGCGCCTGGTCATTTCCGTATCCGACAAGCGCAAGATCGTGCGCGCGCTGGAAAAAAGCTGCGCCCGCAATCCCTCGCGTACGATGTTGGATCAAACCGCCGAGATCGCCAGCCGCGTGCGGCCGGAATACCTGAACCGGCGTTAGATTAGCCCCCCTGCGTCACACGAATTCTTTCCCGTGTGTCACACGAATCCCCCGGCCTGCCGCTGCCAGTGGGTGGCATAGGCTCCGCCCTTGGCCAGCAGCTCGGCATGACTGCCCTGCTCCACGATCTCTCCGTCCTCGAGGAACACAATGCGGTCCATATGCATGATCGTCGACAGACGGTGAGCGATGGCCAGCACCGTGCGGCCCTTCACCAGCCTGGTCAGGGCATCCTGAATCAGATGTTCGATTTCGCTGTCGAGAGATGACGTTGCCTCGTCGAGAATAAGAATCGGCGAGTCCTTGAGGAACGCGCGCGCGATGGCGACCCGCTGACGTTCGCCGCCTGACAGTTTCATGCCGCGCTCGCCGACGACACTGGCGTAGCCGTGTTTGCGGCCGACAATAAAGTCGTGGCAATAGGCCGCCTTCGCCGCCGCAACAACCTCTTCGTCGCTGGCATCGGGGCGGCCATAGCGGATGTTGTCGCCGATCGAGCGGTGAAACACCCCGGCCTCCTGAGGCACTTCGGCGATCTGCTCGTGAATTGAGCGCCACTGCACGTCGGCGATGTCCTGTCCGTCGATCAGAATGCGCCCACTCTCGGGCAAGAAGTGACGGCGGATCAGCTTGGTCAGCGTGCTTTTGCCAGCGCCGGACGGGCCGACCAAAGCGACGCGTTCGCCCGGCTCAATCTCCAGCGACAACTCACGAAAGACGCCCTTGCCGTCGGGGAACGTAAAGGTGACGCGGTCGATCGTGATGCGGCCATCGGTCACCTGCAGCGGCGGAGCATCGGGCGGATCGATAATGGCGTGCGGCACCGTCGTCGTATCGAGGGCATCGCTGAGCGTGCCCAGGTGTTCGAAAAAGAACAGCAGGTTGTCACCGAGGTAGTTGATCGAGCCGGAAATCAGCAGACTCAACGTGACGACCATGGCCAGGTCGCCGACGCCGAGTGTCCCGGCCAGACAGTCCTCGACGGCGAGCCAGATGATAACAATGAGAAACACCGACGCGACGCTATGCAGCACGATGCGCATCAGCGCCAACGCCAGACGAATGTTGCGCGAGTTGCGCCATTCCTCGGAGATGTAGCCGGACAAGGTCCAGCGTTCGTGCACATCGCGGGCGAAGATGCGCACCAAATTCCAGTTACCCAGCGCATCGACCAAGCGTCCGCCGAGCGCCGCCGACGCTTTGGCATGGGCCTTGGCAATGCTGCGGCAGCGCCGCGCCATGACGAAGGACACGATACCGAAGACACCGGCAAAAACAGCAAACACCGGCACCAGATCCGGCGAGGCCCGCCACAGCAACACCGCGCCGATGCCAAGCAGGATGACGATGCGCGGCACGACGAGGATAAACACCTCGAGAATGGCAATGGTCGCGTTGGTGGCCTGGCGGATTTTCTGCGCCACGGTGCCCGGCATGGTGTCGAGGAAATAGGTCGGGGCGTGATCGATCACGTAGGCGAACGCATATTCCTGAATACGCGCGCGCAATCCGGTGATGACGAAGGCCCCGATCACCGTGTACATGCGATTGAGCAGCGGCCCCGCGAACCAGATCGCGGCGAGAATGACAAACCACGTCACCGCCCGTCCCGCGGCGTCACTGTCCTGTCCAGCGGCTGCGTTAAGGGCGTCGATGAGCGCGCCAAAAGCATAGGGCTGCGCGCTTTCGATGACGTTGCCAAGCGAAACGATGAACGTCAGCCAGAACACGCCCGCCGGGTGAAAGCGGCGGATGAACGACCAGGCGAAGTCCAGCGGCCGCGGCGGCAGGAATTCATCCCGGCCGGTGAACCGCGGATTTGGGTCCGGCTCCCTCTTGGGCTGGTCGTCGTCTTTTGTCTCTTTTGTCGGCGCGGAGGCCATCGGTCACTCGAAGTTTGCGACTCCGAGCCACCGGCGGGCGCCTGTTAGAGCGCCTTCGCCCGTTCCCGGAGTTTGAATTTCTGAATTTTGCCCGTGGATGTTTTGGGCAGTTCGTCAAAGACCACCGTTTTTGGCGCTTTGAACTTGGCCATGTTATCGCGGCAGAAGGCGATGATCTCGTCCTCTGTCGCAGACTTATTGGCTTTAAGTGTTACGAAGGCACATGGTGTTTCACCCCAGTGATCGTCCGGCCGTGCGACCACCGCTGCTTCTAGCACAGCGGGATGTTTGTATAGCACACCCTCGACCTCAATGGTGGAAATGTTTTCACCGCCGGAGATGATGATGTCCTTCGAACGGTCGCGGATCTCGACGTAGTTGTCGGGATGCTTGACGGCGAGGTCACCCGAGTGAAACCACCCCCCGGCCAGCGATTCCGTCGTCGCCTTCGGGTTCTTGAGGTATCCCTTCATCACCACATTGCCGCGGAACATGATCTCACCGATGGTTTCGCCGTCCGCCGGGACAGGGGTCATGGTCTCCGGATCCATCACGTCGAGCCCTTCGACCACCGAATAGCGCACACCCTGGCGCGCTTTGAGTGCGGCACGTTCGTCCAGCGGCAGTTCGTCCCACTCATCGTGCCAGGCACAGACCACGCACGGCCCGTAAACTTCGGTAAGGCCGTATGAATGGGTGATAGAGATGCCCATGCCTTCCATGGTCGCGATCACGGCCGCTGGCGGCGCCGCACCTGCGGTCATAGCCTTGATGCCTTCGGGCAAACCATCGCGCTGTTCCTCGGGCGCATTGACGAGCATGTTGAGCACCGTCGGCGCGCCGCAGAAATAATTGACGCCCTCGGTTCTCATCAGCTCAAAGATCTGCGCGGGGTCGACCTTGCGCAAGCACACATGCGTGCCGGTCTGGGCGGTCACCGTCCACGGGAAACACCAGCCGTTGCAGTGAAACATCGGCAGCGTCCACAAGTATACCGGCTGCGGTTTCATGCCCCATGCCATCATGTTGCCGATGGCGTTGAGATACGCGCCGCGGTGATGAGTCACCACGCCCTTGGGATTGCCTGTGGTGCCGGAGGTGTAACTGAGGGCTATCGCCTGCCATTCATCTTCGAGAGGCACGCCTGGAAAATCCGGATCGCCGGTTTCCAGCAGCGCTTCATAGGCGATGTCGCCAAGCGGCTCGGCCTCGGGCGCCTGGGGATCGTCGATGTCGATCACGGGGATGTCGCGGCCGCTGGCCTTGATCGCCTCGCGGGCGACGCCGGCGAACTCGGGATCGACCATGAACAGCTTGGCCTCGCCGTGATCGAGAATGAAGCCGATCGCTGCCGCATCGAGACGCGTGTTGATGGAATTCAACACCGCACCTGTCATTGGCACGCCGAAGTGCGCTTCCAGATGGGCTGGAATATTCGGCGCAATAAGAGCGACTGTGTCGCCCGGCTTGATACCCCACTTGACCAACGCAGAAGCCAGTCGGCAGCTGCGGGCATACAACTCGCCATAGCCGTAGCGCCAATCGCCATGCACAACCGCCGTGTGATTGGGATACGCTTCGGCGGCCCGCTTGAGAAACGAGATCGGACTTAACGGCTCGTGGTTGGCGGAGTTCTGATCGAGGTCGGTGTCGTAAATTCCCGGCATGGCTATGTGTCCCGGTTGCTTTTCTGGTGTTTGGTGTTTCGCCGCGTCTCGGTAGGCGCTTACCTAAATCGCGTCTCCGCGGCTAAACTAGCAAGTATTCCCCTGCTGTCGGCAATAGGATTGCGGCTTTGAGATTTTTTTTTGTTATAGCGTTCACCGCGTGCGTGATGGCTTGCGGACCAGTCGCACCCGGAGTCCGTGCCGAATCCTTCCGGGCGGGCGCCCTCAGCACGCCGGGTGACCCCTACGACGTTTTATGGCAGCGCTTTGCCACAGACATTGAGCGCGAAAGCGACGGCGCGCTTACGGCCGAATTGATGGTGCGCGGCGAGGTCGGCGGTGAGGAGGCGTTGATGCTGGCGGTCCGCCGCGGGCGCATCGAAATGGCGATTTTTACGTCTAGCGGCATGTCGGCGGTGGTCCCCGAGTTCGCGCTGCTGATGGCCCCGTTTGTGTTCGACAGCCTGGCCGAAGCGGATTTCGTGCTCGACAATTACCTCGCCGAGCCGTTCGCGGCCCTGGCCGCTCAGAAGGGTCTGACGGTTTTCGGCTGGGCCGACGAAGGCTTTCAGAGCGTGTACAGCGTCTCACCGCTGCGCACCCCGGCCGACGCGCACAACTACCGTATGCGGGCCTTTCAAGTGCCGTCTTCGCCGCTGTTCCTGACTGCGATCGGCGCGGACGTCGCGGCCATGCCGTTCCCCGATGTCATTCCGGCGTTGCAGACAGGCTTGATCCAAGGCGGCGAGGCGGGTCCGATGACCTATGCCAGCTACGGCCTGGCACCGGTCGCCCCCTATTACACGCTGACGCGTCACGCCTATTCCTCCGGCGTGTATGCGGCCAACACGGACTGGTTCGAGAGTCTCACACCCGAACTGCAGGCGGCGCTGCGCCGCGCCGTACCATCGTCTGACGAAGTGCGCGACCGCATCCGCGCACGCAACGACAGCGATCTTGCGCGCGTGAAAAACGGTGCACCGGATGTATATGAACCGACGCCAGACGAACTGCGCGCATGGAGAACGGCAACCCATGACGTGCCCCAACAGCTGGTCGCGCGGATCGGCGGATCGGCGGCGGACATTTATGCTGTCCTGCAACGGGGGCGCGCGGCATTCCGACGGGAGACCCACCATGACTGAGGCGATTCATCTCTACGGCCAAATCATGTCGCCGTTTGTGTCTCGGGTGGTGCTGGTCGCGCATCATCTCGGCGTCGACCTGCAACCAAGACCCATACCCGGCGGCGACACCTCGTCGCCGGAATTTCGGGCCGTGAATCCCATTGGCCGGGTGCCGGCGCTGGTTCATGGCGATTTATGGCTCGCCGAAGGTGACGTGATTTGCTCGTACCTGCGCGATCTTTACCCCGACCGCGACATGGAACGTACCGATCCGGCGCTGGCGGCACGGGCGCGGCTTGTCGGCCGGGTCGTCGACTTATATTTGATGGGCTCATACGTACCGCTGATCCCGCTGCGGCGGCAGGACAATCCGGATCAAAAGGTTATAGCCGAGAAAATCGCTGCGTTTCGAGACGGCTTGGATGTCGTCGAAAAGATTTTGTCACCCGGGCCGTTCGCTCTGGGAGCGCAGCAGACTTACGCCGATCATGCTCTCGGTCCGGCCGTCGATTACCTGATGCTGATGATGCCGCACTTCGGGATCCCCGATCTCACCGACGGACATCCCAAACTCAAAGCCTGTTGGCAGCACATCCGCGACCAACAGCCCTACGCGGCACTCTTCAGGCAAGCCCATGCGGAACTGCGCGCCTATCGGGAACAACACGGTTTGCCGCCGCTTAAGGAACTCGAGGGGGTGTAGCAATTGCCTGCGGCTCAGGTAGATTAGCGCATCACATTTCTGGGGAGAGACACACAATGGAGCACTACACGATACGCGGCCGCATCCGGTACACGTCCAAGAAAAAGGAAATCATGGACAAAGTGCGCGGCGGCGAGACCTTTATTTACACCATTCATCCGGACGGCTCGCGCGTACTGCGCACCCACTGCTCCATCGACGAAAATCCGCCGCGGGTGCTGCGCGACACCATCACCAATGTCGACAAGGATTGGACGCCGACCTACGGCCACGTTCAAATCCATGTCGATGACGAGTTTGTCGGCTCGTCCTGGTTCCGTTTCACCAAGACCATGGCCGAATGCGAAGGTTACACGGTGAAGGAAGGGCGCATTTCGCAACGCCTGGAACTGGACGTGCGGCCGAGCATCTTTGGCACTCATCCGATCCAAGCCGACGCCATGCACACCAACATGTATCCGCTGGAGCAGGGGCCGGGCACCTATAAGTCGCCGCTGCACCTTATGTGCTCGTTCCATCATCGCGGCGCCGACGGGCCGATCCTAATGCACAAACGCGGATTGGTGATGAACTACTTCGGCAAGGAAGAAGTGACGGTGGAAGCCGGAACGTTTGAAGCGCACCATTTCAGCTACGGCACCAACACCGATGACGATTACATGGGCACGGACATCCACCCGCCCTATCACACCTGGGTCACGGCGGACGGCGACTATGTGATGCTGAAAGCGTACTGCACCGGTTATATGCAAACGTTCTACGAGCTGACCGAATACGAAAAACGTCAAAACTTCTTCTAGGGCATCGCGTGGAATGACCCCGCCAGCCACCAGCGACACGACCATCACCGAAGTTCAGGTCGAGCTTTTGCGCCTGCCGCTGCCGCGGCCGATGCTGTCCGGCTCGGCCGGTGGCGCGGGTGCCAAACCGGTGACGCACATCAGCATGCCGGTGATTTTCATCACCACCGCCGGCGGGCTGCGCGGTCTCGGCTACGCCTGGTCGCACATGGGCGGATCGCAGGCGACGCGCACGGTGCTGGAGCACGACATCAAACCGATGCTGCTCGGCCAGGACGCGCTCAACCACGAACGCATCTGGAAACAAATCGGCAAGAAGCTGCAGGCGGTCGGACGGCGCGGTTTGGTGGTTCATGCCCAGGCCGCCACCGATCTGGCGCTGTGGGACCTCAAAGGCAAGGCAGCGGGTCTGCCGCTGTATAAACTGCTCGGCGGCCTGCGCGACTCCGCGCCGGTTTACGGGTCCGATGGCGGCTGGCTCTATATGTCGGTCGAGGAAATGCTGGACGCGTTCAACGCCTATCTCGGCGACGGCATGATCGGCGTGAAGATGAAGGTCGGCCACGACGACGTGCGCACCGACATCGACCGCGTGACCGCGGTGCGTAAAGCACTCGGCGACGACGTGTGGCTGACGGTCGATGCCAATCAGATGTGGGATTACCCCAAGTCAGTCAAAGCGGGGCGGGCTTTCGAGGAACTGGGTATAGACTGGCTGGAAGAACCGCTGAACTGCGAAGACATCGCCGGACACGCGCGGCTGGCGGCGGAGTTGGACATTCCCATCGCGGTCGGTGAAACACTGGGTTCGCGCTACGAGTTCGCCGCATATCTGAATGCCGGCGCGGTCGACATTTTACAGCCGGATATCATCCGCATGGGCGGCATCACCGAGATGCTGCGTGTCGCCACCCTGGCCGAGGTGGCGGGCCGTCCCCTCGCCCCGCACCACATGATGGAGTCCACCATCCATGTCGCCTGCGGTGTGATGCATGACGCGCCGATTGAGCACATGCCGTGGATGGAAGCCGCATTCACCGAAAAAGCGAATATTAAGAACGGCGCCATGACGCCGCCACAAGGCCCCGGCCTCGGACTTGAGATCGACGATGACACAGTCGCGAAATACCGCGTCGAATAACTAGCCTCTTGGAAACAGATTGCGCGGGGCGCGGTCGAGGTCGGCAAGATAACCGCCGCAGACTTTGCGAATGAGGGCCTTGTCCTCGTCCGACATGGCTTTGCGCTTCTCCGCGCTGTCACCCTTGAATTTGGCGCTGTCGCTATCGTCTTTGGAATGGAAGTTGAACTGCTCAAGCATGTCGTCGACGACATCGGGCGCCGGTGTAAACTTCAACCCGCGGGCGACGATATCTGCGAAACGCTCCGGCTTGAGATCGACGTAATTGAGCCAGGACAGGCTTGAGATGTGCGAGGCCGCAGCGGTTTCGAAATAGCGCGCGTAACATTCGGCGAGATATACGACATCGGATAGGGCCGCGGATTCTTCGATCGACTTGCCGGTCAGGAACGCGGCCTCGCGCGTGCCCTTGGCATGCAGCACGGCCGTGGTCTCGTTCATCACCGAGGCGATGACTTCCACCGGTTCGCGATAGAGGAACAGTGCGGGGACATCCGGATAGGCCGCCGCAACAAAATCCGCATAGAGCACGTTCCAGCTGATGAATTTCACAAACGCCGTGGACTGGTCCGGCCGGCGCGGCCGCGTCATCGCCTCCACCAAATTCCGGAACATGGCGAGCGCCTCAGGCGTCGCTTCGAGCGGTTTGCGCCAATCGTCGGTCAAATAGGCCCAGAAGCCGCGCTGTAAGGGCCCTCCTTGGGTGATCACCACATGCTGCGGCGCGCGGGCCAGCGCCTTCGCAGCCAGGGTCGAACCGCAGCGTGAAATGTGAAAGATGAATCCGGACGGCGTGAGGCCGCCGTTGACGACGAGCGGGTCTTTGAGGATGTCGATGCTGGTCGAGAAGTGCTCCCCGATCGCCCCGGACTCGGCGAGATGTTTGACCGTGAACAGAAACTGCCACTCGCGGAACGGATGGTCGGCGAGATCGGCCCACAGCACACGCCCGCCTTGAGTGTGGTCAATGGCCACGGGCACCAAACCGGGTACCGCGGCGATGCGGGCCAGCGCCTCATCCACCGGCACAAGCCGGGCGCCGATGCCGGGCAGCAGGGTTTCCACCACCTCGTGATCCGGCAAGGCATAAATGGCCTGCAGCCGATCCCTGGCAAGTGGTTGAGTGCTCACCGGCGTTCCCCTTATTATTCCCCAGTGCCTGTGCCTTGGGCGCGCCCGCATTCCGCAGGCGTCCAAGGCACATGCCCTCTTATACCGGCCTAATAACATCAGGTTGCGTTCCCGCCAAACCGGACGCGGCCATAACAAAAAAGACGGGAGTCGGATCAATGAAAGACACAACAGACGCAATGACGCCAACCGAAGCCTTCGGCGCATGGGTGGCCAACACCCCGGACACATGGCCCGCCGAAGCGGTTCATTCCGCGAAGCGGGAATTCATCGACCAGATCGGCGTGACCGTGCCGGGCGCGGTGGACGAGTCCACCCTCGGCGTATACGCCGCGGTGAAGGACTGGGGCGACGGACCCTGCACGGTGGTCGGGCAGACCAAGACCTTGAGCGCGCCCTGGGCGGCGCTGCTGAACGGCACCGCCGGACACGCGCTCGATTTCGACGACAACTTCGATCCGCCGAAGGCCCATGCGACGACGGTGCTGGCGCCGGCGGTTTGGGCGCTGGGCGAACAGGAAGACGCTTCCGGCAAGGACTGTATCGACGCCTACATTGTCGGTCTGCAAATCATGGGCCGGGTGGGCCAAGGCGTGAATCCGTTGCACCGCAATCGCGGCTGGCACGCGACGGCGACCGTCGGTGCGGTCGGCGCCGCCGCGGCCTGTGCGCGTCTTCTGAAACTGGACGCTCTGCGCGCCGCCTACGCGATCTCCCTGTCGACCAGCATGGCCGCCGGATTCATGTCGCAATTCGGCACCATGGCCAAACCGGTGCACGCCGGTCTCGCGGCGAAATCCGGCGTTGTCGCAGCATCGATGGCACGCGCCGGCGTCGCCGCCAGCCTGACAACACTGGACAGCCGCACCGGAATGAACCGGCTGTGGGTCGGCCCGGACTACGAAGAACAGCGCGATTCCCTCACCCACTTCGATCATGGACAGACCCTGACCTTCGAAACGGACCACGTCGGCGAACCGCTGCTCATCACCGAGCACGCCTTCCGTGTAAAACGCTTCCCCAATTGCGGCAGCGCTCACCGGGCCATGGATTGCCTTGATCTGTTGATGCAAGATCACGGCTTCGGCGAAGACGATGTGGTGAAAATGGTTGTCCATGCGCCGAAGGTGCATCTCAACAACCTGATGCATCACGATCCGCGCGATCCGATGGAGGCGAAGTTCTCCATGCAATACGCCCTGGCCTGCATGCTGCACACCGGCAACTGCACACTCGCCGACTTCACGCCGGAGAACGTCACGCGCCCCGCCGTCCGGGCCTTATACGAAAAAGTCGAGCTCGATCCCATCGACAAGCTGGAAGGGGAAGTCACCACGGTGGTCGAGGTTCACCTCAAGTCCGGCGACAGGATCGAAAAAGGTCTCGACATGCCGCTCGGCAGCAAGGCCGCGCCGTTCACCGACGCACAGTATTGGGCAAAATTCGATGGATGTGTTGCCGGGTTTATGACGTCTCAGCAGTGCGAGCCGGTTAAGGCCGCGCTGAACAGCCTGGAGACGGTCCCATCGATTGCAAACCTTATGACCCCCCTGCGCCTTCCGTTCTCCCCGAGCGCATTATGACGGACGACACCCGCGCCGGAAAAGTCACCGGACTGGTGATGGCGGCCAGCCGCCGCGGCCCGGCGGACTCGGTGGCGCAGCTGCAGAATAAAAGTCACAAGTGCCTGGTTGAGATCGCCGGGACAGTGATGCTGGAGCGTGTCGTCGGCACCATGCTGGACGCCGGCTGCTTCAACCGCGTTGCGATTTCCATCGAGGACGAGGCGGTGGCGCGTCAGGTGCCGCAGATTGCAGCGTGGATGTACGACGGCAGGGTCGTTGTCACGCCCAGCCGCGGCAATCTAGCGGGAAGTGTGCTCGCCGCGGTGGAGCATCTCGACGATCCGTTGCCGATGGTCATCACGACCGGGGACAACGCCCTGCATACACCTGACCTGGTGCGCGATTTCGTCACCGCGTTCCTTGCGGCGGATGAAGACGCCGCCGTCGGATTCACATCGGAAGCGGTGGTGCAGCAGATGTTCC
This sequence comes from Rhodospirillaceae bacterium, assembly GCA_038148375.1. Taxonomy (GTDB): domain Bacteria; phylum Pseudomonadota; class Alphaproteobacteria; order Rhodospirillales; family Rhodospirillaceae; genus CAWUEX02. The sequence goes on from JAYQVH010000003.1 coordinate 35,784, forward strand.
CGGAGTCAGGGCTCGCCTACCACCGCATCAAGGACGGCGGCTGGTCGGCCTGCAATCTGTTCGGGTTGCGCAATGAAGCGTCGCTGATCACCGCCCACATCTTCGAAGGCGGCGGTCAGTTCGGTAAGAAACACCTGCGCATTCTCAAAGCGTTCGGGGTGATGCCGTTCATTCTCTATAAGCTCAAAGCAGCGACGCTGGATGAGCTGATCGGGCGTATTGCGCGCAATCTGGGCATTACCGCCACGGCGGTCGACCTGCCCTATCCCTTCGGGCCGATCGACGTCGACAACCCGAACTCCTTTGCCATCTCCGAGGAAACGCTGCGCAACCGCGAAGCCGCGGCTTAGGGCCTCAATCCTGTGTCGGTTTGGCCCCAATTTCGTCACTTTTCGGCGCAACCATCGCCAAGATTGCGCCGGGTTTGGCCGTGACAGAATGTGATTCGGCGATGTAACTGGGCGCGGATCGAACGGAAGGGAAACACATGCGGGTCGGGCGAGGACATATGCTTGCAGGCGTTGCCGCTCTGATGATGTGGTGCGGCGGCACGTTGGCACAAACCGGCGCGGCGCCGGCCTGCGAAACGTCGAAGGTCACCGCCGCGCCGCCTGGAGGCGTGGAAACACCCGCCGAACGCATTGCGCGGCTCGACCGTGCGCTGGAAGAGTCGCTCGCCCAACACGACGAGTGTTTATTGGCCCTGTCCAGCGCCGGCGGATCGGCGTCTGGCAGCGGCGGATCTGGCGGCGAATCTGGCGGCGGGTCGGGCGCCGAAGGTGACGGACGGCGCGACGCGGCCGGTCAGGGCGAGGGCGATCAAAGCGACGGGGAAACGACCATGGCGTCCACGGCGGCCTCCGATGCCGACGCCAGGGACCTGGATACATCGGGCCCGCCGGTGACGGGATCGGCACTCGACAACGGCGCGATTCCGCCGGACATTCCATCCGGACTCGACGACGACATCGTTGCGCAACAAATTCGCGAGGCGGCTCAAGCGGAGACCGATCCTGAGCTGCGCGCGCGCCTATGGGACGATTACCGCAAATATAAAGGACTGCCGCCCGCCTAATATCCGCGCGGGCCGCAATCAGGTGCACTTATGAATGCTCTGAAGATCATTATCGCCATCGCGGCCGGCGCAGCGCTGGCTGCCTGCGAGACCACAGGCTCCTCCTCCACCGTTGGCGTTGGCCCATCGTTCTCGTCCAGCAGCCAGGTGCGCGAGGCTGATATGCCCCCCGCCGAGGCTCCGGCTTACCGGCCGCTCGATGTCAGTATCGTTGTGTTCGACACCGGACTGCCTGACGACGACCGCGACCTGGATGACGACGAGTGGCCCGAATTGCGCCGGGCGGAAGCCCGGTACATGGCGGTGCAGCTGCGCGATGCGGTTGCCGCGACGAACCGCTTTGGTGCGGTCAGGGTGACCCCGAATACGCAGTTCTCGAGCGATTTGTTCGTCGAAACGGAAATCATCGAGTCCGACGGCGTGGACCTCAAGCTCAAAGCGACCGTCACCGATTCAACCGGCCGGACCTGGTACTCGAAGGTTTACTCCTACAGCGTCAATGAGCGCTGGTACCGCAACATCCGCAATGCCGACGCCCAGCCGTTTGCACCGCTCTACGAGGCAATCGCCTCCGACCTTGCCGACCGGCTGCGCCGCCAAAAGGATAGCCGTCTCACAGAGATCACGACGGTCACGGACATACGGTTCGCGCAAAACCTGTCGCCGGACGCCTTTAGCGACTCGTTGTCGGTACGCCGCGGGCGCGTTGAGCTAGAGCGTGTGCCGGCTGAAAACGATCCGATGATGCGGCGCGTCGCGGCGGTGCGTTACCGTGACCAGATGTTCGTCGACACGCTGCAAGACCAATACGACGTCTTTGCGGAAGACATGAGCGAGAGCTATCGCTACTGGCAATCCCAAAGCAGCGCGGAACTCGAACGCGCCCGCAAAGCACGCAGCAAGGCATCGGCGAAGTTTCTCGGCGGGCTATTGCTGATCGCCGGGGCGATCGCCGCGGACAGCGATAACAGCGTGATCGGTGACGTCGCCGCCGTGGGTGCCGGCGTGGCCGGCGGCGCCCTGCTGGTCAGCGGCTGGAAAGACAGCCAAGAAGCGCGCGTACATACCGATGTGATCGACGAGCTGGCAAACTCCCTTGACGGTGAGCTCGCGCCTAAGGTCGTTGAGCTGGAAGATCAGACGGTCATGCTGTCCGGCACCATGGAGGAACAAATGCAGCAGTGGCGACAGGTTCTGGCCGAAATTTGGGAAGCGGAAACGCTGCCGGAAGCGTCCGGCGCGGCGATGTAGCCTGGGTGCGGTTGCACGAGCCGAACAACGGAACCTCCAGACGTGGACTTTGAACAGGCGAGAGACGCGCGAAATCGGCAGCGGTGGACCGTAATCATCGGTCTTGCGGCTGCCGTTGTATTCTGCGCCGTGTGGTTCGCCCTGCTGACCACTGTGACGCCGGACGACCATCGACAGACGGCGTTTCCGCCAAGTGTCGCGTCGCCTGGCACCGAGGCCGCTGCCGCGCCCTGCCCCGACCCGGCAGCGCAAACGCCGGCCTGCGTGGCCCGCCGCGAAGCGCTCGAAGTCTGGGCTGAGGTCGCGGCGATGGCCGACGCCCTGAGCGCGCGTGAGGCCCTGTCCTGGGCGCCTGAGACCTTCGGGCCGGCCATGACCGCGCTTGAAACTGCCGAAAAACAATTCGCCGCGGAACAGTTCGCGGACGCCGCGACAACCTTTGCTGACGCCGGTGCGCTGTTCCGGCAAACCGACGCGATTGGCGGGGATGTCTTTGCGGCCTACTTGGAGCAGGGACGCAGTGCGCTGGAGAACGAACAGACGGACGACGCGATTGCGGCGTATGAGATGGCGGCCAAGATCGACCCGAGCAGCGACGTGGCCATCGCGGGCCAGCAGCGCGCGCGGGTTCAGAAAGACGTCATCGATCTGTTTTACCGCGGCGGCATTGCCCGGGCGGAAAACCGGCTGACCGATGCGCGCGATTTGTATCAGCAGGCGCTCGTGTTGGATCCGGAGTATACCAAAGCATCGGCCGCCCTCACCGCGGTGCGCGCAGAAATACGTGAGGCGGCATTTGGCCGTCATGTGTCAGACGGGCTTGCCGCGCTGAGCCGGCGAGATGCAGACGCAGCGCTTGCCGCGTTCAACCGCGCATTGGAGATCCGATCCGAAGCACAAGAGGCACTGGACGGCCGGGCGCAGGCGGAGGCCATGGCGCGAAGTCAGACCGTTCGCGCGCTAATCGCCCAGGCCGGGGATGCGGCTCAGGACGAGCAGTGGGACGCGGCACGCTCCCTTTATGCTCAGGCGTTAACGTTGGAGCCGACGGCACAGGATGCAACCGACGGCCTGGGTCAGATGGACCGGCTGCTCGGTCTGGACGCGGAGATCGGTGACCTGATAGCGCGGCCACAGCGTCTGAGCAGCCGGGCGGTGTTTCAGCACGCGACCAACGTCCTCGCCGACGCGCGCGCCGTGGAGTCGGACTGGCCGCGCCTGAAGTCAAAGACGGAGGCGTTGTCCCGGCTGATGGCGGCGATGCAAACACCTGTGCGGGTGACCCTGAAATCGGACGGACGCACCGCGGTTTCGATCCAGCGGGTCGGCGCGATCGGCACGTTTGAGCAAAAAGACATCGACATCCTGCCCGGTTCTTACGCCATCACGGGGGCGCGCGCCGGATTTCGCGATGTGCGGCACGAGATCACGGTGATGCCGGGCAGCGAGCCGCTCACCGTGACGGTAATGTGCAACGATGAATTCTGAACCGGACCTTCCCGAACTGCCGAGTTTGGCGGACCGACTGGACGCGGCACGCCGGCACAGGACGTCGCGGCGCCTTGGCATCGCCGCCGGGGCTGTACTGCTACTTCTCGCCGGAGCCGTATACGTGCTGTTCGGGTCAGGCGTTCAGGTGCGCATCGCGCAGGAAGAGGCAGACAAAACGGCAACTGTTCGATTAACCGAAGGCATTGGCTTCGTGATCGGACGCGAGATCATCGCGCTGCCGGGCGTAATCACCTTTGAGGTTGCGGCGCCCCGGTATGAGCAGCAAACCGTGCAGACGATCGCGAGTTCCAGCGGCTCGACCGTAGAGGTGATGCTGACACCGCTGCCCGACGTCTACCGGGTGCGGCTGACTCAGAACCTTCCAGAGGCAGAGATCTTTGTCAGCGGCGTGTTGGCGGGCACCGGCCGTGAGTTGGACATCAACCTCAAGCCGGGCACCCATGCGCTGACGGTCAAAGAGGTGTCGCACCTGGACGTGAACCGCACTCTGGTGGTCGATGGCGGCGGCGATGTCGAGATCATCGAGATCACTCTTGAACCTGCCACGCAGAAAATCGTGCTGACTTCGGAACCAAGCGGGGCACGCGTGTTTGTCGACGAGGGTTTTGTCGGCGAAACACCGCTGCAGGCCGAGTTGCTGCGTGGACAGCGTGAACTCAGATTCGAACTGGACGGCTATGTTACCGAGACCCGCGTGCTCAACATCGCGCTGGACCGGCCGCCCGAGCTCGGCACGGTCAAGATGGCGCGCAACCCGGGCCGGGTTGCGCTGACGACTACACCGGACGGCGCAACTGTGACTGTTGATGGCGGCTATCGCGGCACGGCGCCGCTGGCGCTCAACCTCGCGCCGGACATCGATCACGTCATCGCGGTGGCACGGCCCGGATACGCCCCGGCGCACCGCACGGTCCGGGTGAAGGCGGGACAAACACAGAATGTTTCCATCTCACTTGAAGAGCAGATCGGCGCCGTCGATGTGCGATCAAGTCCGAATGCGGAGGTTTACGTTGACGGCACGCTCAAAGGGCGTACGCCGCTGACACTGTCCCTCACCACGACCACACACCGTATCGAGCTCCGGCGCGAGGGCTACCGCAATGCGGCCAGTGACATCGTCCCGGACCCCGGCCTACGCAAAGTCATCAGCGAAACTCTGTACACCTATCGCGATGCGATGATCCGCGATGCGGCGCCAGCAGTGACCAGCGCCGACGGGCAGACCCTGATCCTGATCCAGCCCGGCGAGTTCGACATGGGCGCGCCGCGCGGCGACCCGGGGCAACGCGCCAACGAAGTCGAACGCCGCGTGCGCCTGACACGGCACTTCTACATCGCCACACAGGAAACAACCGCCGGCGCCTTTCTCGCGTATGCCAACCGCATGCGCCTGCCGCCGCAAGGCGCGGCGTCGGGCGAACCGGCGGTCGATGTGTCGTGGGACGATGCGGCGCGGTTTTGCAACTGGCTCAGCGAACTCGACGGGCTCGATCCGGTGTATCGTTTCGACGGAGACGCGTACGCCGGATTCAACATCGATGCGGACGGCTATCGCCTGCCGACGGAAGCGGAGTGGGCCTGGGTCGCGCGCTATGACGCGGGCCTGTCCGGTGGACCTAAGCGGTTCAGCTGGGGCGACGCCATGCCGGTCCCGCAGAATGCCGGCAACTTCGCCGATCAAACCGCCGTCGGCGTGGCCGGCGCGGTGATCCCGAACTACGATGACGGCGTGGCCGACTTGGCGCCTGTCGGACGGTATCCCCCGAGCCCGGCGGGTGTGCACGACCTGGCCGGAAATGCGAGCGAATGGGTGCATGACTTTTACGAGCTGGCCGCGCTGTCGCGGCCGGTGATCGAAATCGACCGGCTCGGCCCGGCCGGCGGGCGCCAACACGTCATTCGAGGATCAAGCTGGCGCTCTGCTTCGATAACGGAATTACGCTTGAGCTATCGCGATGCAGGAACTGAGGGCCGCGACGACTTGGGCTTTCGCATCGCACGCTGGTTGGGGAGCAGAACAGGTGAGTAAGCGAATCTTTATCGTGTTTGCAGTGATCTTGCTGAACTCGACCGCCGTCGCGCAGCCGGCGCAGCCGCCTGGCGCACCTGCGGATCAGCCATCGGAAAAGCCGGCGTCAAAGCCGGCGGATGCGCCGGATGAAGACGCCGTACCGGCCGGCAGAGACGACACGTTCGAGCCGTTTGAATCTTCAACCGGCATCTCGACCGACAACGCCGTTTCCTTCCCCACTGACATCTAGAGCGCGGCACGCCGCAGAGAGGGTTCCCATGGCAGACCATCACGCCTCCACCGGCAGCGCCGCAGCGCACGGCCAGAAAACCGATCTCTTGTTTCAGATCGGCGCGCTGCTGGGCTCAATCCTGATCGTCCATACGGTCTACCTGTTGTCGATCCGCCCGTCCGCGAGCCTTCAGGTGGCCGAGGCCGCCGCCATCAACCAAGCGCCGGAGCGCACGCTGTTCATCATCCTCAAGGACTATGAGCAGGAAATCTGCTTGATTCTGATGCTATGGGCCGTGTGCATCATCGGCCGCAAGATTGCTGAGTCCCTGCGCCACCGGCACTTCCTCGACGTCGATCTGATCGATCGCCAGGGCACGCAGGAGGTCACGCAGGCCACGGCCAGGTCGGCGCTGCAACAGCTGTGGGACTTGGGCCGCCCGGCCCTGGACGCGGTGGTCGTGCAATCTCTGATCGCCGGACTGCAGCGTTTCATCGCCACCGGCAGCATTCAAAACGCGTCGCACGCGGTGGCCGAATACACAGACGCCGTCGCCGCGCGCCTGGATACCGAACTGTCGATGGTGCGCTACATCATATGGGCGATTCCGTCGGCGGGATTTATCGGTACCGTGCGCGGGATCGGCGACGCGCTGTCGCAGGCGCACATCGCACTTGAGGGCGACATCGCCGGCATGACCGCGAGCCTGGGCGTCGCCTTCAACTCGACGCTGGTTGCGTTGCTGATCAGCATTGTCCTGATGTTTCTGCTGCACCAACTGCAGCTGATTCAGGATAAGTCGGTGCTGGATGCGCAGGACTACTGCGACCAGATGTTCCTGAAGCACCTGATCGAAGACTGAGCCGTGCGCCTGAAGCCCGCAGCGGGGCGGCGTCAGCTCAACCCCTTCTCCCTGGCCTTCCTCGACATCATGTCGTGCGGACTGGGCGCGGTGATTCTCGTTTTTCTGCTGATCAAACATGCCGATGAGACCGTGCCGCGGACTCAAGGCGTGATCGTTGCCGACATCGAGATCGAACGCGCCACGGCGGAGGGCCTGCGCGACCGCAAATCGACCCTTGAGGCAACGCTGGCGGACCGGGCGCGGGCGCGTGCCGAAATCGACGCAGAGATCGACCAGGCGCGCGCCGCTACTGCCGAAGCCGAACGCGCCCTGGCCGACATCAGCGCGGAGATCGCCGACGTGCGCGCCGATACGCCGGCGGTACCGGACGACGCGGCGAACGCGGTCTTGAACATCGAAGCGGAAGGCAACCGCAACTACCTCATAGGCCTGAAGGTCGAGGGCCAACGCATCGCCATTCTGCTCGATACCTCCGCCAGCATGCTGGCGGAGCGCATCGTCGATATTCTGCGTCTGCGCAATTCATCGCCCGCGACTCAGCGCACCGCGCCGAAATGGGCCTGGGGGCGCAATGTCACCGAGTGGCTGGCCGCACGGGTGCCGTCGCGCAGCGACGTGCGCGTGATGACTTTCAGTACGGACACCGTCGATCACAGCGCCGGGCGGCGATGGATGAGCGCGCGCGCGACACCGGAACTGTCCGCCGCGGTCGCCAGCGCCATCAACACTGCTCCGTTGGGCGGTACCAACCTGGAGCAGGCGCTTGACGCCGTCGCCGCGCTGAGCCCGGCACCGGACACGGTGTATCTGATCACCGACGGCCTGCCGACCCTGCACGGCGACATCGGCACCTTCGATCTCGACAACATCACCAGCTGCTTCCGCTCGAACCGCAACACCGTAACGCCGAAGTGCCGCGGCGAGTTCTTCACCCGCGCGATGAAGAAGTTCTACCGGCGCGCGCCAGACATGAAGGTCAACGTCGTGCTGCTGCCGATCGAAGGCGATCCGGAAGCGGCGATGGCCTATTGGCTGCTGGCCAACCAGAACGGCGGCACACTGCTGAGCCCGCGGGAGGGCTGGCCATGAGGACGGCCCGGACGAAACGCGCGCAGGCGGAAATCTTCAGTCTGTCGTTCCTCGACATCATCGCCTGCGGCTTCGGCGCCATCGTGCTACTGCTGCTGATCACGAAGTCCGGCGCCCCACCGGACGTGCCCGAACCGGAGCCGGCGGCGGACATGCGCGATCTGTTCGCGCAGATGAACACCACAGACCGTCTGCGCGCCGAGGTTGAGGACCTGCAGCAGCGCGTCGATGCGGGCGCAACGGCCCTGCGCGCGGCTCAATCGCAGCAGGCGCAGGCGAACCAGGAGCGCCAGACGGCGCTGTCGCGGTTGGAGATCGCGCAGCGCACGCTGAGCGATGTCGAGACGGCGCGTCAGACCCTGACAGCGCAGATGCGCCGCACCCTCTCCGACAACGCCCAGGACGAAGATGTCGGCGGCATTCCGGTCGAGAGCGAATACGTCATCTTCATTGTCGATACCTCGGGCAGCATGAAGCAGATCTGGGCGAAGGTGATTCAGCAGATCGCGAATGTGCTCGACATTCACCCGACGGTGAAAGGCTTTCAGGTGATGAATGATCAGGGTTCCTACCTGTTCGACGGCTACCGCCGGCGCTGGATGCCGGACACCCCGGCGATGCGCAAAGGCGCGCTGGACTTGATGCGCGCTTGGAACGATTTCTCGAGCAGCGATCCGGTGCCGGGCATCCGCTCGGCGATCCAGGCGTTCTACGATCCGGACAAACGCATCAGCCTGTTCGTCTTCGGCGACGAGTTCAGCGGCGACTCGGTCGAGGCGACGGTGCGCATGATCGACACGCTCAACCGCCCGGACGCAAAAGGCGAACGCCTGGTGCAGATACACGCGGTGGGGTTCTTGAGCGACTACTCGCTGTCGTCCGGCACCGGCGCGCGCTACGCCCAGCTGATGCGCGAGGTCACCCGGCGCAACAACGGCACGTTCATCGCCCTGCCCTACGACACACCGATCTCGCTGCGCTGACCGGGCCCGGAAAAAGTATCCGGCCCCAAAGCGCGCGGAACGAGCCCATGCACGGGCGCGTCCGCGCCCTTGGAAACCTGTTTTCTTCAATCAATTCAATACCTTGGGATTTTATACCTTCGAGCCCATGCACGCCATAAGCCTTTGAAAACGCAGTGCTTTTTAAGTCCCTTTCCGGCCCGTCGCCGGCGGCCATTTAACCGTGGTGCGAGCGTTTCCGTGCTCCCCCTAAACCTTGGGCACCCGACACACGTAGACAGAACACACAGAAACGCCACCCGGACCGCCGGAGCCGATCAGGGAGACCACCGATGCCCGACGAGCAATTCGAACATGGAATGATGACCCGGCGCAGCCACGACGAGGCCGAGCGGCAGGCCAACGTACGTACGCTGCGCCAGAAGGTGTTGACCAAGCTGGCCGCCGGTAGCCGCGAAATGTTCTACCGCGACATCGCACCGGCCTACGAAAAGCAGCACGGCAAGCCGTTGGACGACTACCGCGAGATCCGCCAGGAAATGCTCAAGGGCAACTACATGAAGTTTCAGATGGGCTTCCACCGCGTTGTCCAGGAACTGATGTGGGAGGCCCTGGTGCCGCCGGTGGAACAACAACTGCCGGAGCTGATCGACAAGTCCAAGGAGCTTGACCGGAACCTCGGCACGCTGGAGCTGGACCCTGACCTGGAACTGCCCCGCTACATCACCGCCGTGGACATTCACTGCCAGCCGGGCGGCTTCACCGCCGATCACTGCGACGGCGACATTGCCGCCGGAGCGATCTACGACCGCGCCATTCACATCTACAACTCACGCGGCGGCGGCATGACCGACATGGCCGGCCGCGCCATCTGCGCCTACCTGGATGAAATCTTCCCGGACCTGAAGCCGAAGCGCATTCTCGACATGGGCTGCACCGTCGGCCACAGCACCATGGCCTATGCGCGGCGCTGGCCGGAGGCCGAGCTGCACGCCATCGACGTCGGCCCGGCTCTGCTGCGCTACGCCCATGCCCGCGCCGAAGCCCTGGGCCATGCCGTGCACTTCTCGCAGCAGTCCGCCGAGCACACCAAGTTCGAGGATGCGAGCCTCGATCTCATCACCTCGAACATTCTGGCGCACGAGACCTCGACCAAAGCCTGGCCGCAGATCATCAAGGAATGCCATCGCCTGCTTAAACCGGGCGGCGTGATGATCCATGCCGACCTGCCGCAGCTGGACGAGGTCGACCCCTACCGCCAGTTCATCTACACCAACGAGACCCACTACAATAACGAGCCGTTCTGGACCAAGTACCGCACGCTGGACCTGCGCAAGGTCGCGACCGACGCGGGCTTTACGCCGGACAACGTCATCCGCGATTTCTCCAACGTCAAAGGCGGACGCGACCGCGCCAAGATCGACGTCGCGGTGGAACATTCGCGCGGCCTCGGCCACGGCGCGCCGCCGGGCTCGCCGCTGGGCACGGCCTTCCTGGTCGGCATCAAAGAGTAGAGAATAGAACGAGGAAGACAGGAACGCATGCCATGAACGCAGACTCAAAAGTCACCCTGCCGCGCGTCGCCAAAGGCCCGCGCCCGATGATGTTCGAGGACGAGGCCAACGACATTCTGTTGTCGATGAACGTCTCGCTGCTCAACGAACTGACGGTGACGCGCCAGCGCCTCGACGCTTTGGAGCGGGTGTTGGAGAAAAAGGGCCTGGTCGATCAGGCCGAGGTCAACGGCTTCACACCCGACGACGCGGCTGCCGACGAACGCGATGCGTTACGCACCGAAATCAGCGAGCGGGTGATGTACCTGCTGCTGCACCAGGCCGAGCGCGCCGAACGCGAGCTGTCCGACAAGGACGCGGAGGACGAGGTTTAATTCGACCTTCGGTCGCGGGCGCGTAGCCAACGCCTTCAAGCCGCATAAGAATAAGTCTCAGTAGCTTCCGCTTCACCCGCCAGAGTATTGACCCATATCAACGCGCGGAGCCATGAACACGCGATAATGCCCCAAGGTAAGGTTTCCGAGGGCAGGCGGCGTGATCCACATGGACGGGCGCAAACACAGAGCTGTGGCCAGTGTGCTGGGCCTACTCGCCTGCGCGCTGCCCGCATCCTCCCAGGCACAAACCGACGGCTACATTCTCGGCCAGGGCGTCAACGCCGGGCCGTTCAACATTGCCGGTTACGCCACCATCGAAGCGGAAGCGAAAAAAGGCGAGGACGCCGGCCTTCTGATCGACGACCTCAGTCTTTTTGTGAAGGGGTCGGTCAACAGCATGATCAATCCCTTCCTGGAATTGGAAATCGCCGAGGCGGATTTGTGGTTCGAGGGCGACCCGCCGCTGAAAGACCCGGACCCGCGGCTCGATATCGAGCGCCTGTACAACGATTTCATTTTCGGGGAACACGCCACGGTGCGCGCCGGCAAGATGCTGGCCCCGGTGGGCGAATGGAACCTGATTCACGCCGGGCCGCTGGTGTGGACGACGACCCGCCCGCTGACGACCTATCGCAACTTCCCCGAATTCGTCACTGGCGTGTCATTCATCTCCGAGAACATCGGTGAAAACCAATTGCGGCTGGAAGGCTATTGGCAGCCGGCCGGGGACCTCGACCCGCCGCCGGCTGACGCGCTGTACCGGTTTGAAAATACGATGGGTTTCCAGGCCGAACTGCCGCTCGGGCTGACCGACAAAATCGGCTTGTCGATCCAGCACGCGGACCTGAAACGCACGCAGGAAAGCCAGCTGCTGATCGGGCTCAATGGCCGCTTCACCTTCGACCGGCTGGAGCTGGAAACCGAGATGTCATGGACATCGATTGCAAACCCACTGCCGGGCCGTGTGCGCGACAGCGAATTCGGTGGATACATCCAGGGTGCGTACGAGGTCTTCACCAATTGGTTCGCGGTCGGGCGGGCGGAGGTGTTTAAAGACCGCAACGTCCAGAAGACGTCGCGCAATTTCGTCTTCGGCGTCAATTACCGCCCGAACCCGGCAATCGCGTGGAAACTCGAATACGTCGAGCAAAGCGGCGCGGACCTGGGCATCTCATCCGGCGTCATTGCGTCGTTCAACGTCCTGTTCTGACCGATACGCGCCGTGCTTGCCGCCGCTGTGTTGCTGCTGACGCCCTGCGCGGACAGCGCGGCCGCACGCACGGTTTATGTAATCGCGAATTCCAGCACGCCGGTGTCCGAGTTGTCGCGCGAAGACATCGAAAAAATTTATCTGCTGCGCCAGCAGTTCTGGCCCGACGGCAAGGCGGTGGTGCCGGTAAACCGCGACGCCGCCAGCGACCTGCGGGCGTTTTTTTCCGACATCGTTCTCAAGCAATCGCCGCGCTCGCTCAGCACCTATTGGAACCAAATGCACTTCCGCGGCAAATCTCCGCCGGTGGTGCAGGGATCGAGCCAGTCCGTCGTCGCGTTCGTGCGTAATGTGCCCGGCGCCATCGGCTACGTCGACGACCTGTCCGGTCTCGGCGATCTTAAAATCCTGGCGGAGCTGCCGTGATGGCCTGGCTGTCGTCTTCGATTGCGCGGCGGCTGCTGGTGGCGTTCGTTGCCATTTTCGCCGTGACCTACATCACCACCGCCGCCGTTGTTTTCACCAGCGTCAGATCGTCCATCGTTGAGGCCCAGGGCAGTGCGCTGCAGTCCGTCGCCGATCAGCGTCTTTCAGCGATTGGTGACGCATTGAATGCGCTTGCCACCAATCTGCTCGCATGGGCGCGACTGGATGTGATGAACGACATCCCTGCCGGCGACATCGACAAGCGCATCGCGTCTTCTTTGGAAGACTTGAAAAGCAACTACGGCCTGAGCGGCGACATATACGTGTTTGATTCTGAAGGCGTGCTGGTCGCGTCGTCGCGCCTGGCACTTGAGAGTTCCAGCGAACCGCTGCCGCCGTCCTGGCAACCCGGGCCGGACGGCCTCACCTTTATCGACAAAACGCTCAACCCGTTCGAAAGCGAGGCCGGAGTCGCCCTGTCCCTGCCGGTGTACGCATCCTTCGCCGCCGATTTCCGCCTGGGCACGTTGGTCGCCACCGTGCCTTGGCCTTCTGTCGCCGCATATCTGACCGGGGACGACTCCCACGCGTTTTTGTTCAATCGCGGTCAACGCCTGATCACGGCGGCCTACGCACTCACGGACATCCCGGAGGGTACCATCGACGCGGCCTCCCTTGAAGAGAGACGGTTGACGCTCGCCGACGGGCCCCACGTCGCGGGGTATTCTACTCAGACCATTGCGCTGGCGCCGGATTGGCAGGTCGTGGTCTTGCGCGACCTCGATACCATCGACGAGCCGGTCGACCGGGTAGCGTTTCAGCTGGCCGGACTGGGCGCGGCCCTGGCCATACCCATCGTGCTGCTGATCTTCTGGGTGTCACGGCGGATCACCAATCCGATCCGGGAGCTCAAGACCGCGGTTGCCGGCATTACATCCTCCGGCGACCTGTCGGAGCGGGTGTCCGTTCACTCCCGGGACGAGCTTGGCGCGCTGGCATCGGCGTTCAACGAAATGGCCGGGTCGCTGCAGGTGGCCTCCGGCGACAGGGAACGCGCGCTGAGCGATCTGGAAGCGCTCAACCTGTCGTTGGAAAAGCGGGTGGCGGAGCGGACCAGCGATCTCGAATCCGCCAACAAGAAACTAGGAAACCTGTCGCAACAGCTGTCGCGCTATCTGTCACCGCAGATTTATGAGTCGATTTTCCAGGGCAAGCAAACGGTAGAGATTTCGACCAAGCGCAAGGAGCTGACGGTGTTCTTCTCGGATATCAAGGACTTCACCGCAACCACCGAGGACTTGCAGCCGGAGGAACTCAACGCCCTACTCAACGACTACCTGACCAAGATGACCGAGATCGCTTTGGAACACGGCGCGACCATCGACAAATACGTCGGCGACGCGATGCTGGTGTTTTTCGGCGATCCGTCGACGAATGGCGTCGAAGCGGATGCCGTCGCCTGCGTGAAGATGGCGATCGCTATGCAGCGCCGCATGGTCGATTTGCGGGCCAAATGGATCGACATGGGCTATTCGCGCCCGATCCACATGCGCATCGGCATCAACACCGGATATTGCAATGTCGGGAATTTCGGCAGCGACCTGCGCATGGATTACACCATCATCGGCGCGGAGGTGAATCTGGCCGCACGCCTGGAAAGCATCTGCGAGCCCGACGGCGTGATGATCTCAGGCCACACCTACCAGCTGGTGAAAAATGCCCTCGACGCGGAGCCGCAGGAGCCGATCCAGGTCAAAGGGATCTCCAAGCCGGTGACTCCGTACCGGGTGAACGGCATTTTCGACGACCTGGACGAAGGCCGCACCTTCATCAGAAGCGATACAGACGACATGCGCCTGTTTGTCGATCTCAGGGATCTGTCGGACGAGCAGCGCCAGGAGATCGCCCGCGAACTGGAAGCCAAAGCGCAACTCGTCAGGACCAAACGGCCGGCGGGCTAGTACGAGATCGATTTCAATACGGTGAGAAATCTCTTGCCCACGTTTCTTCAGAAACTTTTTGTCTACGTTTCTGCGAAACGTGGCGCGCCGGTTCGAACTTTGTTCGAACCATCTTTATTGAGAGGGCGGCCCACGTTTCCGTTGGAAACGTGGCGCGCCCGAGAAGATTCGAACTCCTAACCTCCTGATCCGTAGTCAGGTGCTCTATCCAGTTGAGCTACGGGCGCCCCATCGCTGACGGGAGCGGATGTCCTACTCAACGTCTTTGGCTCTGTCTAGGGAAAATCCTGAAAAATTGGGCGGTTACGGGCAGGCCGTGCGCAATGCGCGGTGCGTGAACGCTGGCCGCACGGCCGCCGCACGCGGGCCGGCACGCCGGGAAAAGGCCGCAGCCGCGCGGCTGAGGCGGGTAAATCCGGCTTGTTCCCCTGTCGCACATTGCGTACACTCGCCGCTGGCAGGGGAAAAACCGAATTTTTGTTTCTGCCTCAACACCTTGGCGCCCCCCGTTGAGAGTCCGGGGCCGGTGGAACGGGGTGTTGCATAACGAGTCGAAACGACAGACAGTCTGGCCGGGGCACAAACACAATGACGCCAGACCTGTCAGATTAGGGGGCAGACAAAGGATGAACGTAATGGGGCTGTCCGCACGCCATATCTTTGCATTGAGCGCGGTGTTGAGTTTGAGCGGCTGCTCATTCGCCACCGATGCGCTATTCCCGGCCTTCGGCGACGAAGACGCGCCGGTCGCGGCAAGCAGCGACGCCAACGAATTTCGCCCGGCCCCCGTGGCCTCCTCGTCGCCGTCCATGATGGCGATGAACACGGGAACCTTCGTCAATCAGAAGGTTAGCCAGTTCAATTCCGAGCTCAATCAGCTGCGCGGCACCCTAGCTGCGCGCAACAACCAGCTTGAGAGCATCCGGGCGATGACGGTGAACAACGCCTCGTCCTATCACGGCATGGTCGGCGGCATTAAAAGCCGCCTGCAGGTCGGCTCCACGCCGGGCAACCCGCAACTGATGAGCCAGTGGCAGTCCGCCCAGGAACAGCTCAACCGCATCGAAGGCGACATCGCCAGCATGAACCAGCTGGCCGCCCAGGTGTCGGCGGATTCGGCCATGTCGTCGTACCTGCTCGACAGCGTGCGCGCGGCCTACAGCCTGACCGGTGCGGTCGACGAAGACCACCGCCGCCTGCGCGGCCTGGAAGACGAGGTCAACCAAACCACGGTGACCATCGACCGCCTGCTCGCCGAACTGAATTCCGACATCAGCCGCCAGCAGCAGTTTGTCGCCAACGAGCGCGCCAACCTGATGGACCTGGCCGCCGACATCAACACCGGGCAGCTGTACGGCGCCCAGCAGACCGCATCGCGCTCCGGCGGAATGCAGATGGCCTCCGCCGTGCCGGGGGACTTGTCCCAGCGCCGGCCGCTGGTGGTGATTCGCTTCGACCGTCAGGACGTGCAGTACGAGCCGGCCCTGTATCAGGCCGTCAGCCGGGCGCTCGAACGCCGCCCGGACGCGCTGTTCGATCTGGTGGCGGTAAGCCCGGGCACGGGCAATCAGAACCTGTCGACCGGCTCGGCTCGGCGCAATGCGGAACAGGTGCTGAATTCGCTGGCGACCATGGGTCTGCCGTCCGACCGCGTCATGCTGTCGGCAATGGCGAGCCCGACGGCGCAGTCGTCCGAAGTGCACATCTACGTCAGATAAATTACACGTCCGCGACCAGCGGGCGCTTTCCGGTCATGCTCAAGCGCCGCCGGCGCTATGGCACTGGCACGTTATCGATCAGCCGCGCCTTGCCCAGATGGGCGGCGGCGAGCACGCGGCGCGGGCGGTCGGGCGCCGGATTTTCCGCCAGAGTCTCGGCGTCGCGCACTTCAACATATTCCACGCTTGAAAAACCGGCGGCTTCCAGCGCGGCAACCGCCGCCTCGCAGCAGCCGGCGGCGTCTTCGCCTTTGGCGATATCACCGGCCACGGTCTTGAGCGTGCGGTAAAGCGCCGGAGCAATCTTGCGCTCGTCTTCGGTGAGGTACGCATTGCGCGACGACAGCGCCAGGCCGTCGCCTTCGCGCACGGTCGGTGCGCCGACGATGTCGACAGGCACATTGAGGTCCGTCACCAGCCGTTGGATAACCGCAAGCTGCTGGTAATCCTTTTCACCGAACAGCGCGTAATCGGGCAACACCTGCAACAGGAGTTTCGCCACCACCGTGGCGACGCCGTCGAAATGGCCGGGGCGGGCCGCGCCGCACAGACCCTGGCTGACGCCTGGGACACGCACGACGGTTTGAAAACCGTGCGGGTACATCACGTCCGCGTCGGGCATGAACAACAGATCGATCCCGGCGGCACTGAGCACTTCCCAGTCTTCGGCATCCTTGCGCGGGTAGGAGGCCAAGTCTTCGTCCGGTCCGAACTGGGTCGGGTTGACGAAGATCGACACGATCACCGCATCGGCCAGCTTCTGGGCGCGATCGACCAGCGACAAGTGTCCGGCATGCAGCGCCCCCATGGTCGGCACGAACCCAACGGTTTTGCCTGCGGCGCGCATGGCCTGCACCCGGCGGCGCAGACTGGGCACGTCGCGGACGACGGTGAGAGCGGGCGTATGTGCGGACTCGTCTTCGGCCATGGGTGTCAGCTTTTCTTGACGCCGTAGCAGTGCTCGGGCCCGGGGAAACGGCGGGCGCGCACGTCGGCGGCATACTGCTCGACCGCGGCGGTGATCTCCGGTCCGAGTTCGGCGAAGTGCTTGACGAACCTCGGCGTGAAATCCTGAAAGATACCGAGAATATCTTCGGCGACGATGACCTGCCCGTCACAGGCCGGCGACGCGCCGATACCGATGGTCGGGACGCCGACCTGTTCGGTGATGGCGCGGGCCACCGGTTCGACCGTGCTTTCGATGACCATGGCAAAGGCGCCCGCCGCGGCGACCGCATTGGCGTCGGCAATGACTTTGTCCGCCGCTTCACCGTCGCGGCCCTGGGCGCGGTAGCCGCCAAACGTGTTGACCGACTGCGGCGTCATGCCGACATGGCCCATGACCGGGATGCCGCGCGCGACCAGGAACGCGATCGTCTCGGCCATCACCGCGCCGCCTTCGAGTTTGACGGCCGCGCAGCCTGTTTCGGCCATGACCCGCGCGGCGGTGTCGAATGCGGCCTCGGGCGATCCTTGGTAAGACCCGAACGGCAGATCGACAACGACACAGGCCGACGAGGAACCGCGCACCACGGCGGCGCCGTGATTGACCATCATGTCGACGGACACCGGCAGGGTCGACGGCAGGCCGTAAAACACCATGCCCAGGGAGTCGCCGACGAGCAGCACGTCAACCGCGCCGTCCATCAGTTTGGCCATCGGCGCCGAGTAGGCGGTGATGCAGACGATCGGCTCGCCGCTCTTGCGGGCGCGAATGTCAGTCACGGTCAGGCGCTTGGCGGCTGGTTTTTCCGTGCTCATGTGCGGGCTCCCGGGTTCCGTCCAGAGGGTCGTTCTTAGCGCGTCCGTCTCAGCGGTGGATTCGCGCCGGGGTTTAGCCTATTTGCGGCGGCGATGGTAGGGGCGCTGCCGCGCGTCAACGCTAGGCGGGCAGCCGGATTTCAAAGGCCGCCCCGGCCGCCGACGTGGCGCTGAGGCTCAAATCGCCGCCGTGGGCGCGGATCGCCTCGCGCGAAATCGGCAGTCCCAGGCCGGACCCGCCGGAGCGGGCCGAACCCGAAAAAGGCTGAAACAGATTCTCGACCGCCTTGGCCGGCAACCCGGGCCCGTCGTCGGTGATCGTGATGCTCACCCGTCCGTCCGCCGCCCTGGCGGAGACGGTTATATTGCGCGCCCCGGCTTCCGCGGCGTTGCGGATGAGATTTTCCATCGCCCGGCGCAGCAGATCGGGGTCGACGCGCAGCGGCCGGGCCAAATCGGAATCAACCTGAACGGTGCAGTCCGTCAACACGGGCTCAAGCGCGCGGAGAATTTCCGTCATGAAGACGTTAAACTCGACCGGGATACGTTCGACCGACGGCGGACCTTCCTTGGCGAACCGCAACGTCTTGGTGCACAACGCGACCGCGCGGTCGATGGCCTTGACCAATCCCGATGTGATGCGCCGCACTTCCGGGTCTTCGGACTTTTCCAGCCGGTCGGATTCCAGCATGGCGGTGGCGAGAATGTTCTTGAGATCGTGCGAGACTTTTGTCACCGCCGTGCCGACACCGGCGAGCCGGTCTTTTTGCGTCAGAGCCAGGCGCAATTCACGCTGCATATCCGCGAGCGCTTGTTCGGCCACGCCGACTTCGTCGCGCCGGCCGCCGGGCCGCATGACGCGCTCCGGATCCTCCGGGGCACGCTGAAACGCGGTCATGCTGGCGGTCAGACGGCGCATCGGCCGCACCGCGAGCCATTGGATCGACACATACACCAATGCCGCCGTGACGACGGAGATAAACAGACTCAACAGAAAGATGCGCTGGCCGTAATCGATCAGCGCCTGACGCAGCGGCTGTTCCGGCACGATCACTTCGACGAGCACGTCGGCATCGGACGGCGACCATCCGGTCACACCGATGACCATGTCTTTCTGATCAAACAGACACGAGAACGCATCTCTTATGAGCGTGGTGAACATGGCATCGCGCAAATCGAACAGCAGCGGAATGCGCGCCGGCATATCGGGCCCAAGCGTGCGCGCCGGCATACCCGGACGAATGACGGTCATGCCGAGCACACCGGCCTGATTGAGCAGGCGGCGCTGCAGCTCCGGATCGACCACCTCGGCCGCTTCAAGTGCCGTCAGCGTGAGATGCGCCGCGTCGAGTTTCTGTTCGAGATATTGCACGCGGAACCGCGCGATCGACGGCGCGAAGATCAGCACTTCGCACAACATAATGAACGCCACCGTCAGCCACAGCAGCCGGGCGGACAGACCGGTGACGAGTCCTCGCGGTAAGCTGTACGCTTCAGGTCCTGGGTTTTGCGAAGGCGTATCCATGGCAACGGTTACCCGAACAGGGAGAGCAGCCGCACGATGAAGCGGGTGCGGCGGCTGAACAGCGCCGGCGTATAATAAGCGCCGGCCACGCGCTTGGACACTTCACCCAGGGTGGGATAGGGCGCGATCATCCCCGCGACCGCGCCGATCTTGAGTTTCTGCGACAGCGCGAGAATCCACAACTGGATAAGCTCACCCGCGCCGGCCCCGGCGATACCACAGCCGAGAATACGGCCGTTCTTGGCGATGACCGCTTTAATGAGACCGTCCGTTTTGCGTTCGGCGCGGGCCCGGTCGTTTTCCTTGAACGGCCAGGTGACGACACGGATAGAGTCGCCGTGGCGGTCACGCGCCTGCGCTTCCGTCAAGCCGACCTGGGCCAATTCCGGATCGGTATAGGTCACCCACGGCACAGTGCTGTGATCGGCCTTGGCCGGCAGCCGGAACAAGGCGCTGCGAATCACGATGCCGGCGTGATATCCGGCGACATGGGTGAACTGCAAACCGCCGATACAGTCGCCAATGGCATAGATGCGGCGGTTGGACGTGCGTAACCCCGCATCGACCTCGATACCTTTCGGCGAAAAAATGACCGCCGCCGCGTCGAGACCCAGACCGTCGACACTCGGACGGCGCCCGACCGCGATCAGAAGATGGGATCCGGTAATGGTGTGGTCCGCGCCTTCGCGCCGGTAGGTAACCTCGACACCGCCCTCGGTGGGCGACGTGCGCATGACTTCAGCGCTTTCGATGAGCGCGACGCCGTCGCCGGTCAGTCCCGCGCGGATGACGGCCGTCAGATCCGGATCGTCTTTAGGCAGGATGACATTGGATTCCAGCATCGTCACCTGACAACCGAGACGGCGATGGGCCTGGGCGAGCTCGCATCCGATCGGGCCGCCGCCGACAATAATGAGATGCGCCGGTGCCGACGTGAGATCGAAAATCGTTTCGTTGGTCAGATAGGGCGTGACGTCCAGTCCATCGATCGGCGGGACGAAGGGCGACGATCCCGACGCTATGACAAAGCGGCGCGCGCGCACCGTCGTGCCGTTGACCTCGAGGTCCCGTGGCGAGGTGAAGGCGGCGGCACCCTGAATCACGTCAACGCCGAGGCCTTCGAACCGCTCGACCGAATCATGCGGCGCGATGCCCGCGATCACGTTGTGCACATGGCCGTGCACGGCGGCAAAATCGGCGGCGGCCGGCGGCGCGTTGACTCCGAAGTGCGCCGCACGGGTGGACTCGTGCGCCGCATGCGCGGCGGCGAGGAGCGCCTTGGACGGCACGCACCCGGTGTTCAGACAGTCGCCGCCCATCGCGCCTTTTTCAACAAGCACGACCGACGCGCCCATCTGGACGGCGCCGGCGGCGACGGATAATCCGGCCGATCCGGCGCCGATGATGCAGAGATCGGGTTTGAGGGTGTCAGCCATGCCGGGCGCTCCTGAACCGCTTGTACACAACGGGTAGCAGGGCGAGCACGGCCAGACCGATCAGAGACCCGATGACCTGCGGCTGAACCAGCACCGCGCCGGGATCGACGTTTCCGCCGGCATCGAAGACAGTGCCGAGACCGCTGCCGACGAGCGCATACACGAATGCGCCCGGAATAATCCCGATGGCCGTGCCGGCGATATAGGTCCGCAGCGGCACGTTCAGGAACGCAGGCACGAGATTGACGATGAAAAACGGAAACAGCGGCACGAGCCTGAGCACCAGAAGATAGCTGAACGCATTTTCCTGAAAACCGGAGCGCATGCGCTCGATCGCACCGCCGGCCTTGCTGCGCAACGTGTCGCCGAGAACATACCGCGCGATCAGAAAAACCAGGGTCGCGCCGATTGTCGCCGCCACCACGATACAGGCGGTCGCCGCAGCGGCGCCGAACGCGAAGCCGCCGGCGACGGACAGCCAAACCGCGCCGGGCACCGAGAATGTGACGGCGGCGATGTACACCGCCATGAACACGGCCGCGGCCGCGATCCGGTTGGCAGCCACGAAGGCGAGCAAGTCCTGGCGGTTCTCGCGCAGGGCGTCGAAGGACAGATAATCCTGAACGCCGGTCGACAGCAGCGCCGCGATGGCGGCCACGAACACGGCCAGCACGGCCAGGCGCTTGCCGCGTCCGGCCTGATGGGTCCCCGCGGCGGACACCTGAGGTTCTGATTCGCTGGGGTCCATCGAACAGCCTTTTTCTAGCGGCGGCAGCACCGACTCGCACATACCGTCCCCGGATACCATCGCACCGGACGCAAAACCAGTCAGGTTTACGTGAACGGATGGCGCGAAGGGCTTGAATTTAGGCCATTTTTTCCGGTTAAAAGTACGGGAACGGCGGATTGACAGTGCCGCGGCCCGCCGCTATACACCGCCCCCATAGTGTAGGGAACTCGCCGCACACCGCAGGCGGGCTCGTTTTTTTAGAATTCAGCGGAGAAGTCTCGTGAAACAGACGTTCCAACCCAGCAAACTGGTTCGCAAGCGTCGCCACGGTTTCCGCGCCCGTATGGCCACTAAGGGTGGCCGTAAGGTTCTGGCCAGCCGCCGCGCCAAGGGCCGCAAGCGGCTCTCAGCCTAGCTCCACACCCAGGCGGGAGGATCCGGACCATGGGACGCCCCTTGGGCCGACTGAAACGCCGGGCTGAATACCTTCAGGTCGCATCGTCAGGGATGAAACGGGTCGCAGCCGGCTTCGTTCTTCAGGCGCGTTCGCGCGACCTGCAAACGCCCGCTCAGGACGGGGATGGCATTCGTGTCGGCTTCACCACCAGCCGTAAGGTCGGCAACGCCGTGGTGCGCAACCGCGCCCGCCGCCGCCTGCGCGAAGCGGCGGCGCATGTTCTGCCCCTGGCGGGACGGCCCGGCACGGACTATGTCCTGATTGGCCGCCGCGATACGGCGACCATTCCATTCGACCGTCTGGAAAAGGATTTACGTGACGCCGTGACCGCCCTCGCCCGCAAGAGCGTGAAACCATGAGCGTCACCGGACGCGCCGTTGTCGCGCTCATCAGACTTTATCAGACGGTGGTCTCGCCGGTTCTGGGACCGCGCTGCCGGTTTCACCCGTCGTGTTCCTGCTACGCCGCCGACGCCGTGACTCATCACGGCGCCGCGCGCGGCCTTTGGCTGGCGCTGCGCCGCATCGCGCGCTGCCATCCCTGGACGGAGGGCGTTATCGATCCCGTTCCCGCACCCGCGACGCCCACACCTTCTTCACAATCCGGAATGACGACAAGCCGATGAGCGATCAACGCAACATGTTTCTGGCGATCGTGCTGTCGATGGCCATCCTGTTTGGCTGGGACTACTTCTTCGGCCTCGACCCGGCTCCGGTGGGGGAGACCGCCGCGACGCAATCTGCCGACGGCACGCCCAGCGGCCCGGCGGCACCGGCAGGCGCGCCTGGCCTCCAATCCGTTCCGTCACCCGCGGCGGCGCCGATCAACCGGTCGGAGGCACTTGAAACTGTCACTCGTGCGCGCATATCGACCGACAGTCTGCACGGTTCGATCCCGCTGAAAGGCGTGCGCTTCGACGATCTGACCCTGGTCAAGTATCGCGAGACCGTCGATCCCGACAGCGACGAAATTGTTCTGCTGTCGCCGTCAGGCGCGCCCAACCCCTACTACGCCGAAATCGGCTGGCTGAGCAGCGACAGCACACACTCCATGCCCAACCAGCAGACGGAATGGTCGACCGGGTTGCAGAATCCGACGCTAAGCGCCGACCGGCCGCTGGTCCTGACCTGGGACAACGGCACCGGCCTGGTGTTCCGACGCACCATCACGGTGGATCAGGACTACATGTTCACGATCTATGACGAGGTCGAGAACCAGACAGACACGGCGATCAGCCTGTACCCATATGGCTTGGTGGCGCGCATTGGCACGCCCGAGGTGCTCGGCTTCTTTATTCTGCACGAAGGTCCGCTCGGCGTATTCGACGACACGTTGAAGGAAGTCGACTACGACGATCTTCAAGACAATCCCGTTGAAGAAATTTCCTCTGCCGTTGGAGGATGGATCGGGTTCACTGACAAGTACTGGCTGACCGTTGTGGCACACGATCAGGACGAAGGCGTGCAATCCGCCTTCCGTCACTCCGCACCCAACGGACGCGACCGGTATCAGACGGATTTCCGCACCCAGGAGCCGGTGGTGATTGAGCCGGGTGAAACATCCGGTGCGAAAACGTTTCTGTTCTCCGGCGCCAAGGAAGTGGAGCTGCTGGACGGGTACGCCAACGATCTCGGCATCGCCCGCTTTGATTTGGCAATCGATTTCGGCTGGTTCTATTTCATGACCAAGCCGTTCTTTTACACCCTGATCTGGTTGCAGGAAGTGCTTGGCAATTTCGGTTTAGCGATTCTCGCGCTCACCATCGGCCTGCGCCTGCTGCTGTATCCGCTCGCGGACAAGCAGTTCAAAGCCATGACCAAGCTGAAGAAGCTGCAGCCGGAAATGAAAAAGATTCAGGAGCGCCACGCGGACGACCGGCAGCGCATGAATCAAGAGATGATGGAACTGTACAAGCGCGAGAAGGCCAATCCGGCCGCGGGCTGTCTGCCGATCCTGATTCAGATCCCGATTTTCTTTGCGCTCTACAAGGTTCTTTTTGTCACCATTGAAATGCGCCATGAGCCGTTCTACGGCTGGATCAACGACCTGTCCGCGCCCGATCCGACCAGCATCTTCAACCTGTTCGGACTGCTGCCGTTCGGTGTGCCGGCATTCCTGGCGATAGGTGCCTGGCCGATCATCATGGGCCTCACCATGTGGCTGCAGCAGAGACTCAACCCGGCGCCGACCGATCCGATGCAGGCCAAGATCATGAGCTTCCTGCCCATTATCTTCACCTTCCTGCTGGCGACGTTCCCGGCGGGCCTGGTGATTTACTGGGCGTGGAGCAACGCGCTGGGTATTCTTCAGCAGTGGATCATCATGCGCCGCGCCGGCGTGAAAGCTTAACCCGCGCACGCGCAGGGAGACGATCATGCCGGAGTTGGCGCCACCCGATGCAGCAGTGGACGGCCGCCGTCTGTTCGGCGGCGAGTGCACGTTCGTCCTGGGCGCGGCGGACCTTGCCCAGGTTCCTGACTCAACCCTGCCCGAAATTGCCTTCGCCGGACGCTCCAACGTCGGCAAGTCGAGCCTGGTCAACGCCCTGACCGGCCGCAAGACATTGGCGCGCACCTCGGTCACGCCGGGGCGGACGCAGCAGCTCAACTTCTTCGATATCGGCAGCCGGCTGATGCTCGCGGACCTGCCCGGCTACGGCTACGCCCGCGCGCCGAAAAAAGAAGTCGATGCCTGGACCCGTCTGGTCAAGGCCTACCTGATGGGACGGCCACAACTGCGCCGCGTCTGCGTGCTGATCGACAGCCGCCACGGCCTCAAAGCCAACGACCGCGAGGTCATGAAAGATTTGGACGATGCGGCGGTTAACTACCAATTGATTCTGACCAAGGCAGATAAAGTCAAACCGGGACCATTGGCCAAGACGCTGGAAGCGGTTAAGAAAGAGGCCGCGACCCACCCGGCAGCGTATCCGGAGATTGTGGTGACCAGTTCCGCCAAAGGAACCGGGGTTGCCGACCTGCAAGCCGCGCTGTCACAATTGGCGTTGCCGCCCGGCTAACACGTAAGAAGAACCTGAGAGACATGTCGAAAGCAGACGAGCACGCGGAGTGGCTTGAGAAGGCCGGTATTCTGGCCGATGCCCTGCCCTATATGCGCGAATTCACCGGTGAGACCGTGGTTGTCAAATACGGCGGCCATGCCATGGGTGACGCGTCGCTCGCGGCAGACTTCGCCCGCGATATCGTTCTCCTCAAACAGGTCGGCATCAATCCCGTCGTCGTGCACGGCGGCGGACCGCAGATCGGTGAGATGCTCGACCGGCTCAAGATTCAAAGCACGTTTGTCGATGGGCTGCGCGTCACCGATGCGGCGACGGTCGACATTGTCGAAATGGTGTTGTGCGGATCGATCAACAAACAGATCGTCATCGCGATCAACGCCGCCGGCGGATTTGCCGTCGGGTTGTCCGGCAAGGACGGCAGCCTGATCAAGGCACGCAAGCTGCGGCGATCAAAAAAGGATCCGGGCTCAAACATCGAGAAAATTCTCGACCTGGGATTCGTCGGCGAACCGGAGGAGATTAATCCGCATATTCTGCGCACGCTGGAGGAATCGGACATCATTCCGGTGATCGCCCCGATCGGCGTCGGCAGCAGCGGCGAGACCTACAACATCAACGCCGACACGTCGGCCGGCGCGATTGCCGCCGCCGTCGGCGCGACGCGGCTGTTGATGCTGACGGATGTTGCCGGGGTGCTCAGTGACACCAAGCAACTGATGCCGGAAATTACGGTCGAGCGGGCGCGCACTCTGATTCAGGCAGGGACAATATCCGGCGGCATGATTCCGAAAGTCGAGACCTGTGTGCGCGCGGTCGAGAGCGGCGTTGATGCCGCGGTGATTCTCGATGGCCGCGTGCCTCATGCCGTGTTGCTGGAATTGTTTACCCCGCACGGCGCCGGCACGCTCATCCGCTAGCGCATGAGTCACGACCTGGCCGCGACCCTCGGGCGCATCGACACCTGGGTCTTCGATCTGGACAACACGCTATACCCCGCGTCAGCGAATTTGTTCCCGCAGATCGACGTGCGGATGAAAGCGTTCATCGGCGACCTTCTCGGCCTTGATCCGGACAACGCCTTTAAGCTGCAAAAACAGTACTACCGCGAGCACGGCACGACGCTGCGCGGATTGATGCTTAACCACGACGTTGAGCCTGAGACGTTTCTGGAGTTCGTCCACGACATCGATCATTCGGTGCTCGCACCCGACGACGAACTTGACGGCCTTCTCGGAGCCCTTCCCGGCCGCAAACTCATCCACACCAACGGATCGGCGCGGCACGCGGCAGAAGTATTGAATGCACTGGGCGTCATGGAGCGGTTCGAGGCGATCTTCGACATCTCTGCCGGATCCTACATTCCCAAGCCGCACCCGGATTCGTACAAGCAGTTTCTAACCAGCCACGCGTTCGAGCCGTCCACAGCGATCATGTTCGAGGACTCGGTGAAAAATCTCGCGCCCGCGGCTGAACTCGGTATGGCCACGGTGCTGGTCTATCACGACAGCGTCGCGGATGCGGAACCGTGGCCTGAGCATTGTCACTTCACGACATCGGATTTGAAAGCGTGGCTACGCGATGCGCTGAACGCGCTTTAGGCCGCGTGCGTCAGCCGGTCTTGGCCTCTTCGCTGAACAGTTCGATCTGCCACGTCATTTCTGATTCGGTGGCGTCGTAGGCTCCGTCCGGCCGGGGCGTGATGATTTCGTCCGGCGGCACGCGGCCAAGCGTCATTTGGATATGCACCGCGTCCTGTGCTGAAAACCCGGCTTTCCAGCTGAGTGCCTGCATGCCTTTGGCGCTGCGCGAATTCACCGCCGCGCGGATCGCCGCCTGGTCGACACCGGCCAGGTGCGCCATGGCGACAAAGGCGAACGGCATATTGCCGTCGTCCAGCGCCGTCATGACATGCTCAGGCATTAACAGGTTCTGCTCTGACAGGGTGTTGACCTGTTGATGGGCAAGCGCGACCGCATCCGGATCCAAGGTTTCCGAGTCGAAGTCCGGCGGCAGCATGCGTTCCGTGCTCTGGTCCTTCTTCAGCTTGGAATGCACGACATCACGCAGCCGTGCGGTAGTTTCCGGCGGGAAATCGGCCCTGCTGGCAAGCTCCTCGATGAGGTGGTCGGCGACGAACGACGCGATGCGGAGCGCGGCGGCGCTGCCGATTTCATTACGCCGCACCAGCGGTTCATGCCACGACTTTTGCGGCGGCGCGGTGGCGATAATCGCATCCAACGTCTCTTCGCGAATTTGCGCACTCTTGTTGCCGAGCAATGCGGCGACCGCCGAAGAGTCGCCGGTGTGGAAAATCGCGTCCGAGACGGCGTACGCAACCCCTTCGCGTTTTGAAATCGCCGTCAAGGATGCGCTGAGCGGACTGCTGGCGATCACTGCCAGCAAATCCTCGTCCGACAGCACTGGCGAAAACTGCAAGACCGGTGCGGCGACGGACGCGTCCTGATCGTTCGCCAGCGCCAAAATGACATCGCGCGGCGCCGTAGGTACCAGCTTGAGCGTATCCGACAGGATACGCCGAATGCGCGGCATCTGATCGCGGGCGAGCAGAGACAGAGCCTGTTGGGTTGTCCGCCAGGCCTTATCCATGTCGTCCGCCGACAGATCGGGAATCAGATTGCCGAGGCGCTGCGCTAGGTCAGCTCTGACATCGTCGGCGGAATCTTCGGCCAGCACAGTGGTGGCTTTCTGGGGCGCCATCGGATTGGCCGCGACAGCCCGGCGGACATCCGTATCGGGGTCCTGCGCGAGGTAAAACAAAATCTCCGGTTCGACATCGGTGCGCGCCGCAAGCGCGGCGCGGACTTCGCGATCCGAATGATCCAGCAGGTCCCGGGCCTGTTCATAACCGATCGTGCTCTCGGTACTTCCCAGGAGACGCAGCAATTGTGCCTTTGCCTCAGTCATGACCCACCGCCAACAGGTTCAGGCGCGATGGCGAAGCGGCCCTTACCGCCCTTCTTGGCGCTGTACATGGCCTCATCGGCCCGAGCCAGCAGGGCGTCGAGTTTTTCACCGGACTTGGGCGCGAGCACGGCGATCCCGATCGACATACCGAGAGGCTTATCCGGCGACGCCGAATAGGATTCGAGTTGCTGTGTTTCCTCGAGAAACTTTTGCGCGCGCTTCTCGGCGATTGCTTTGTTGGCGCCACCCAGAAAAACGGCAAACTCGTCGCCGCCGAGGCGTGCCACCATATCCGTCGGCCGGGTTTGTTGAACGAGAATATCCCTGAGTTTGAGCAGCGCTTCGTCGCCGGCCTGGTGACCACGGGTATCGTTAACGGCCTTGAAATTGTCCAGATCGACATACATCAAGGCCGCATCGTCCGGATCGCGCTCAAGCCGATGAAGCTGACGGTTCAACCCGTCCATGAAGGCGGCACGATTCAACAGCCCGGTCATGGCATCGGTGCGTGACAGACGCAGCACCCGTTCGTGGTGGGACAACTGCTCGATGGTGATGCCGATCTGGTTGGCGATATCGCCGATGAGCAACCGGTCGTCGTCGGTCCAGGTTCCGCGTTCGATGCGCCGCCAAAGCACAACGGCACCGTTCAGCTCCCCACGATGGCGGGACGGCGACGCCAGAATCTGCCAGTTGTCACGCGCGACTTCGGCCGCACCGGCGCCGTGGCCAATCGATTCCAATATGGGAAGGTGGAGTTCTTCGCCGCCTTCGCCGAACTTGCCGGCCTGCTCGAATTCCGGCGCGACTGCGCCGCCTGTGGAACTGCGCTTGTCGAGCTTGACGCGGAACACCTGACAGCATTCGGCGCCGAGGCCGCGGGCGAGTGTCTCCGCCGCTGCCGCCAACATGTTCTCCGGGTTCACTTCGTCACGGAACGACCGCACGATGCGGGTCAGGACCCGTTCGCGGTTGCGCACGCGCGCCAAGGTCGCTTCGCGTTCACGGGATTCCGTGACATCGCGGCAGACGCCGCGTGCGCCCTGCCAACTGCCGTCGGCGCCCACCAGTGGCGTGGCCGAAACGACAACACACGCGGCGCGGCCATCGGCGCGTTTGAGCCAAACCTCGCTGTTTTCGAGCCGGCGGCTGGTGAAGAACGGCGCGTCTGTCCCAGAGGCAAAATCGAGAACCAGTTCCTTCGGATCGAGACGGATGAGCGCATCCGCGCTATAGCCCAAGCCGCCCCGCGGCGACACAAACGCGAACGCCATTTCGGGGGAAACTTCCCATGCGAAGTCGGTCGAAATCTCGACGAAATCCTTGTAGCGCTGCCGCGAGTCAACGAGCGCCAAACGCAAGGACGTCTCAAGCGTAACGTCGCGGACGATGACCATGGCGCGCTGATCATTGAGCGGCATCACGGTGAGGTGGAGCGTCTGGCTGCCCTGGTTCAGCTGGAAGTCGACCTGTTCGACAACCGGTTTGCGGCTGTCGCCGGTCTGAACGACGGCGGCGCGCACAATGCCGTGCTGGTCGTCGGTCAGTGTGTCGAGAAACGTCTGCGCGACCGTGTTCAGCGCCGTGAACGCGCCGTGAACGCGCCGTCCGGTCCAACTTCGAATATGGGTTCGTCGTAGCGGTCGAGAACGGCCGCATCCAGGACGCGGGCGCTCCCCGACGTGTCGTCAGCCCTGCCATCGCGACGGCCCATACTTGATCCCCGAATGCCAGCCCGATTGCCGGCGCATCAACCATCAAGAGGTTGAAATACCTTGCCTTTTTATAAAGAGGGCCAGACGGTTTGTGAAATAGATTCTGGCCCACACCGAACTTCCAAACCGTACCGAATGATCGCGGGTGGCGGCCGCGACAGAACGTTGACTTGACCCCGCCTCCGGCTATGGTCTGCGTCCTTTTTGTGCGGCGCGCTGGACTCACGCGCGACGCAGATGCGGAGAGATAACAGGTATGAATATCAAGGCTTTACAGGATCGCGTCGAAGCAGCGTGGGACGCCAAGGACGAGTTGTCGCCCGAGACCGACAACGATCACCGCGCCGCCGTCGAGGAAACGCTCGGTCTGCTCGACAACGGCACGCTTCGGGTTGCTGAAAAAATCGATGGCGCATGGAGCGTCAACGAATGGTGCAAGAAAGCCGTCCTGCTGTCCTTTCGCCTCAACGCCATGGGCCTGCAAAACAACGGGCCCGACGATGGGCACTGGTGGGACAAGGTGCCGTCAAAGTTTAAGGGCTGGACCGCGGATGAATTCAAAAACGCCGGCTTTCGGGCGGTGCCGACAAGTGTCGTGCGGCATTCCGCCTATATTGCACCCGGGGTTGTTTTGATGCCGAGTTTCGTCAACCTGGGCGCCTATGTCGACGAAGGCACCATGGTCGACACCTGGGCCACCGTCGGCAGTTGTGCGCAGATCGGCAAGAACGTTCACCTGTCCGGCGGCGCCGGCATTGGCGGCGTGCTTGAGCCACTTCAGGCCGGACCGGTGATCATTGAAGACCATTGTTTCATCGGCGCGCGGTCCGAGGTGGCCGAAGGCGTGATCGTCGAGGAAGGCGCGGTGTTGTCCATGGGCGTGTATATCGGCGCGTCGACCAAGATTATCGACCGGGAATCGGGTGAGATTTTCATCGGCCGCGTGCCGTCCTATTCCGTCGTCGTGCCGGGCACCCTGCCGGGCCGGCCGCTGGCCGACGGTTCGCCGGGACCGAACTTGTATTGCGCCGTGATCGTCAAGCGTGTCGATGCCAAGACACGGTCGAAAGTTTCCATCAACGAGCTTCTGCGGGAATGACACCTACTGCCGACTCCACTGCCAACGCGACTTTGACGGATCCGCTGCCCCTGGCGCGGGACCTGATCCGCTGCGCCAGCGTCACCCCGGAGGATGCCGGCGCGCTGGCGGTGTTGGAGACGGCGCTGACGGAGTTGGGGTTTAGCTGCCACCGGCTGCGCTTTGAGGAGGACGGCACGGACCCGGTTGAAAATCTGTACGCGCGGCTTGGCACAGACGGGCCGAATTTCTGTTATGCGGGGCATACGGACGTGGTGCCGGTCGGCCAGGGCTGGACCAAGGATCCGTTCGCGGCGGAGGTGGCCGGCGATACGTTGTTCGGCCGGGGCGCCGCAGACATGAAAGGCGCCATCGCCTGCTTCGTCGCGGCGACGGCGCAGTATCTGGAAAGCCGGGGCGCACCGGCGGGATCTATCAGTGTGCTGATCACCGGCGACGAGGAAGGTCCCGCAGTCAACGGCACCAAGAAAGTTCTCGACTGGCTGGCGGAACGCGGCGAAACCCTGGACGCCTGCCTGGTCGGCGAGCCGACCAATCCGATGGCGCTGGGCGACATGATCAAGATCGGCCGGCGCGGCAGCTTGAACGCCAGAATCACCGTGCTGGGCACACAGGGCCATGCGGCCTATCCGCATCTGGCGGACAACCCCATTCCCGTGCTGTTGCGTATTCTGACGGCGCTGACAGCGGAACGGCTGGATGAAGGCAGCGACACCTTTGAGCCGTCGACGCTGACGCTGACGTCCGTCGATGTCGGCAACGAGGCAACCAATGTCATTCCGGGCGAAGCGCGCGCAGCGCTGAATGTGCGGTTCAACGATTTGCATACCGGTGACGGCGTATCGGAGTGGATTCGCCAAACCGTGAATGACGCCGCCGATGGCGCGGCGGTGGACGTGGATATCCGCATCAGCGGCGAATCCTTCGTCACGCCGCCGGGACCGCTCAGCGACCTGGTCAGCGCCGCCGTCAACGCGGTAACCGGACGGACGCCGGAGCTCTCGACCAGCGGCGGCACATCGGATGCGCGCTTCATCCAGGCGGCATGCCCGGTGTGTGAATTCGGCATGGTCGGCCAGACCATGCACAAGGCGGACGAGCGCGCCGCGCTCACCGACCTCAAAGACCTGACCGCGATTTACCGGAAGGTTCTGGAAAGTTACTTCGCCGCATGATGATCCGGCGATGATCGATGCGAAGGAAACCGCGGCCGCGCTGTACGGCTTGTGGCGGCTGGTGCGCGGCGACGACTCCTGTTTCGACTATTTCAGTAACAGCGAAGCCGGGTTTTGGCGGTCGTTTATCGCTGCTGCCGTGCTCGCGCCGCTTCAGGCGCTGTATCAACTCACACTTTATCTCAGCGCCGAGACTCCGCCGCCGCTGTTTCGCCTTACCGTTGTCGAGTTATTGGAATACGTCATTCTGTGGCTGCTGTATCCCGTCGTCATGTTGTCCGTCGTGCAATTGCTGGACCGGGACGAGCGCTACTTCCGTTACATGACAACTTACAACTGGTTTCAGATGGGCGTCGGCCTGATCGTACTGCCGATCGCGATTCTCTCCGGCTTCGGGCTTATGCCTGATGGACTTGGCGGGGTCTTCGATTCCATCACGTTCGTGATGTACATCGTCTATGCCATTTTTATTGCCCGCGGGGCGCTCGACCTAACCGTCGGCGCCGGCTGCGCGATTGTCCTTCTGGACATCGTTCTGACACTGATCGTCGGTCAGATCACGCTGCGTATGCTGACCTGAACCGGGCGCATCGGGATAGCCGACATAGGTCAGATATAAGCCATCCGGCGGCGCGGTCGGACCTCCGGCGCGCCGGTCCTTCGCGTCGAGTGCGGTGCGGACATCGTCCGCCGACCACTTCCCTTCCCCCACCAGACAAAGCGTGCCGACCATGTTGCGCACCTGGTGATGGAGAAACGACGGCGCTTCGACGTTAAAGACAAGAGACTCACCGTCCTGCGAAACATCGAGGCGGGTGAGCGTTTTCACCGGCGACTTGGCCTGGCACTCGGTGGCGCGGAAGGTGGAGAAATCGTGCTTGCCGACCAGGACCTGCGCTGCATCCGCCATGGCGTCGGCATTGAGCTGACGGGGCAGCCACCACGCCCGGTTCCGCTCCAGTGCGAGCGGCGCCTTACGGGTGCTGATCCGGTACAGATAATGCCTCACATTGGCATCGAAGCGGGCGTGAAAGGTCTCTGCCACGCGCTCAGCCTTGAGCACGGCGATGGCATGCGGACGAATGTGGGCATTAAGGGCGTCGCGCACGCGGTCATCGGTATCGTCGCGCGGGATATCGAGGTGCGCCACCTGCGCCGTGGCATGCACGCCGGCGTCCGTGCGCCCCGCACCCAGCACCGTAATCGAAGTCTGGCAATAGGCGGCGGCGGCCTCTTCGAGCACCTGTTGCACGGCGATCCCGTTGGCCTGACGCTGCCAGCCGACGTAACCGCTGCCGTCGTATTCCACGGTGAGCTTGAAGCGGGGCATCAGCGCACACCCGTCGCCGCGAACCACTCCTCGTCGAGGATGGCCCAGCGCTCATGATCGCGCCACACGCCGTCGATCTGTAGAAATTTGGGCGAGAACCCTTCCTTGCGGAAGCCGAGCTTGCGGATGAGCGCGATCGACGCGGCGTTGGCCGGCTGTACATTGGCTTCCAGGCGATGAAGATCATAAACCGTGAACGCTTGATCGAGCACGAGCGCGAGTCCCTCCGTCATGTAACCTCGTCCCGCCAGCTCCATATCGGCATAGTAGCCGAGCGAGCCGGACTTAAACCCGCCGCCAATGATATCGTTGATGTTGATGACGCCGACGAGACGGTCGTCTTCGTTGCGGCCAACGAGAAATCCAAGCGTGCGGCCTGCGTTGACCCGGTCCAAATAGAACTTGTAGCGGCGCGCGTCCGTCGGCGGATAGACCCACGGCCGGTGATAGGTCTCGCTCGCCTGCGTCATGGCGACAAAGTCGCCCGCGGTGGCGCCAGTCGGTTCGAACAGGTACACACGCTCCCCGCGGGCCAAGGCTTTTTTGCGGCGTCCAAACATGCGCGGGTCCGGTCATCTGAGACGAAAGGTGAAAGGTTATCTAGCCGACTAGAGTGCCGGGTGGCAAATCGAAGCCTCGTAAGAACGCCTCCGCATCCATCGGGCCCTTGCCCTCGCGTTGAACACGCGTTGCGCGGATAGCGCCGTCGCGGCAGGCAATGGCGAGGCCGTCGCCAGTGAGGGTTCCCGGCGGCGCACTCACACCATCGACCGTCTGCACCTTGAGCAGCTTGAGCCGTTTGCCGCCAAGAACAATGAAGGCGCCCGGGTAGGGTGACAGGCCGTGAATATGCCGCAGGACGGCGTGGGCCGGCCGGTCGAACGTCAGGTGCGCCTCCGCCTTGTCGATCTTGTCCGCGTAGGTGATGCCGCTGTCGGGCTGCGGCCGCGGCGACACCGCCCCGGTCTCTAGGCTCGTCAGCGCCTCGAGGATCAATTTGCCGCCGATTTCCGACAGACGATCATGCAGGTCCCCGGCGGTGGTTGTGTCGTCGATGGCGGCGCGCGCGGTCATCAGCATCGGGCCGGTGTCGAGACCGGCGTCCATCTGCATAATAGTGATACCGGTCTGTGTGTCCCCGGCCATGATCGCCCGCTGGATCGGTGCGGCGCCGCGCCAGCGCGGCAACAGCGAGGCATGAATGTTGAGGCAGCCGAGCCTGGGCGCATCGAGAATGGCCTGGGGCAGGATGAGGCCATAGGCCGCGACCACCGCGACATCCGCCGCGTGCGCGGCGAACTCGTCTTGCACGCCGGCCTTCTTGAGACTGCGGGGCGTGAACACAGGAATTCCGGCGCGCGCGGCGGCCGCGTGCACCGGGCCGGGCCGCTCCTTCTGGCCACGCCCGGCCGCGCGCGGGGGCTGGCTGTACACCGCGACAACGTCATGCCGCGTGGCGATGGCCTCAAGCGCCGGAACCGAAAAGTCCGGCGTTCCCATGAAAATCACGCGCATGAACTACGCGTTCTCCAGAGCCATCTGCTTCTTGGTTTTCTTGAGCTTACGCAGAATCATGCCGCGCTTAAGCGTCGAGATGTGATCGACGAACAACACGCCGTCGAGGTGATCCATCTCGTGCTGGATGACAACGGACAACAGCCCGCCCGCCTCCAGCTCTTTCTGTGTGTTGTTCTCGTCCATGTAGCTAACGCGAATGAGGTCGGGGCGTTTGACCTCTTCGTAATAGGTCGGCAGCGACAGGCAGCCTTCCTCGTGAATCTTTTCCGCGTCGGATGTCCAGACGATTTCCGGATTGACGAGTTTGTAGGGTGCCGGCGGCTCCTCACCGCGGGCGGCATCGACAACGATGATGCGTTTGGCGACACCGACCTGCGGCGCGGCCAAACCGACGCCGGGCGCGTCGTACATGGTCTCCAGCATGTCATCCATCAGAGTGGCGAGCTCGTCATCAACCTGCATGACGGGGTCGCACGCGCGCTTCAAGCGCGGATCCGGCGCAATGATGATGTCAAGCTTGGCCACGGGTACGGCCCTCCGTACTGGAATGAACGTGACATAGTCGCGACCGGCGGTGGGGTCAACCGCCCACCCTGAACGCGTGGATGGCGAGGACACCGCCAATGACGAGGAGGGCCACACCGGTGCCGCGAATGACGCGCCCGCGGGCCGAGTCCTCGATCTCCAGCAATCCGGCCAATCCGGCTCTGGGAACGACGAGGCACAGAAGACTCTCCAGCAGCAACAACCAGCCGACCGCCGTGAGCAGCAGTGGCGGGCCGGTCCAGACGTTATGAAACGCGACGATGGGCGCCCCGAGCGTCAGACTGACCAGGCCGTTGAGCCGCACGCCAAGCGTTCCCTGCGCCGCCAGCCAGCGGTAGTAGGCCTGCCAGCGCGCGGTGGCATACAGCTGGCTCAACCCCAGCAGCCCCAGGACGGCGCTGGCGATAACGATCATGACAGCGCGCGCGTTTTAAAAGCGGACACGAACGCGGTACGTCAATTCGGCCGCGGCGCCGGCCGGGACAGTCACGCGCCACTCGGGCGCGCCATCGACGCGGGTGTGCCCGGAATTTTCCTCGAGAATTTCCCAATCGCCCTGCAAGGCTTCGACCAGGCGAACCGTGACTGGCGTCGCTTTGGCGTTGCGCACTTCAATAGTGTGCGCCGAAATGGTGATGCGGTCCGACGCACGCACGAATTCGTCCTGACGGCGCTCGACCGTCACGTCGAAGTCCCGGCCCAGGACAAGACGCGCCTCTTCGCCGACCGGCGTGTGCGCCAATACATCTTCGCCAAGCAACTGCGGCGTGCCGGACGAGTCCTGACCATAAACCCGCACGGTTCCGGCCGGCAGCGGCACGCCGGCTCCTTCCTCTTCGGTGTTGGTGAAGACCAGCGCGCGGGTGACATTTTCCGTACGGTCGCGGCCGGTGATCTGCGTGCGTACGCCCATACCGTCGCCACGGCTGAACAAGTCTTCCTCGACCCCGAGCCCCGGCGCGGACAGAAGAGCCAGCTGCTTGGTCTGGCGGTCGCCGAGATCGACCGCGCGGCCAATAGCATAGAGATGAAACGCGGATAGCGACTCTTCCTGCACGCCCGGCGCCATAGCGGCCATGCGCACATCGCTTTGCATCATTTCCATGGCCATGACCTTGCGCCCGCCGCCGACACGATTGATGTCGCCGGCGACCAGCTTCAAGGTAGCCTCGGGATAATCGACGCCGGTGGTATTCGAGACCGTGGCCCAAGCCGAGAGGTCTATAGTCTTACCGTCGGTGCTGAGTTCGGCGACATAATCAGCTGACCAGTTCAAGCCTGATGTGAGGTAGCTCAAACTGGCATCGCCGGATGCGTCGCGCTCGGCAACGAGGTTGGCAACCAGCGTCGGCTGCGTGCGCACGGACTCGGGCCGGGAGTCAAACACCAGGCGGCCCGGAATCTCAGTCGTCAGCCGGCCGTCGATCTCGAGCACGATCCCGTTGTCGACGGAAACCACGGTTGCGCGGCTCTCGATTTCTTCGCCGCTGGCCGGATTGATGCGCACGACAGTCACCTCCCGCCCCACGTAGGCGCGCAGCAGGCTGGACTGGCCGATGACATCGAAGTCGAACACTTGTTCCCGTACGGTGACGCCGCGCATATCCGAGCGCAGCAGTGCGGTGCTGGGCTGC
This sequence comes from Rhodospirillaceae bacterium, assembly GCA_038148375.1. Taxonomy (GTDB): domain Bacteria; phylum Pseudomonadota; class Alphaproteobacteria; order Rhodospirillales; family Rhodospirillaceae; genus CAWUEX02. Next base: position 72,860 of record JAYQVH010000003.1, read on the forward strand.
ATCTGGGCGCTGACACCGCAGAAGGCGATATCGGTCTCGCCTTTGGGCACCTCGATGCGGCGGGTGTCGCGCACCAGGGCCAAGTCGCCGTTATAGACGGTGATGGTGAGCCCGCTGCGGGCGGACGGCGAGACCGCGATCTCGGCGGAGAGCGCACTGCCGGCCATCATCACAGCGGCGGTGGTGGAGATAATCGAAAGGGTTCGGAACAACATGGACAAGTCCTGGTCTGTTTCGGCCTCGGGCATGGCCTGGGGAGTCCGCGTAAGGTAGTGTAGCGATGATGGCGCGGGTATGGCAGGGCGTAAGTCGATGAATTTTCTGACAGATTTGGGGCTGACGGCGACCGAGTTCGGCCTCGGCCTGGGTCTGACCGCTGCCCTGATCCTGGTGGTCGCGCTGATCCTGAAAGGCGGGCGGTCGGAGGCCGAAAAAGCGGCGATGACGGCGCTCGCCGAGGGCTTGGGCAAGCTGAGTACCGACCAGAGCGAACTGCGCGGCCAGATCAAGCTGATGGCGGACGGCCAGGACACCACCCGCAAACTCATGGCCGAGCAACTGCAAGGCCAGGAACGGGAAATCCGCAAAGCGCTGGATCAGCGCCTGGAAGACATGACCAAACGGGTCGGCGAGAACCTGCAAAAGACGACGGACAAAACCGCGGAGTCCCTCACCGATTTGCAGAAGCGCCTGGCCGTTATCGACGCGGCGCAGAAGAACATTACCGAGCTGTCGACGGATATCGTCGGCCTGCAGGAAATTCTGTCGAACAAGCAGGCGCGCGGCGCCTTCGGTCAAGTACAGATGGAAGACATCGTGCGCGACATGCTGCCCGCCGATTATTTCGCCTTCGAAGCAACGCTGTCCAACGGCAAGCGGGTCGACTGTTTGATCACCCTGCCTGGCGCGCACGGCGCCATCGGCGTCGATTCAAAGTATCCGCACGAAGGCTTCGTGCGTTTAATGCAGGCGGAGACCGACGACGAACGCAAGACAGCGACATCGGCGTTTTCACGCGATGTCGTCAAGCACGTTCAGGCCATTGCCGAAAAGTACATCATCCCCGGTGAGACATCGGATTGGGCGCTGATGTTCGTGCCGGCGGAATCCATCTACATGGAATTGCACACCAACTTCCCGAATGTGATTCAAGAAGGTTACCGGCGCAAAATCATCATCGCCTCGCCGTCATCGTTCTGGGCGATTCTGCATTCCGTGCGCGCACTGATCCGCGACACCAAGATGCGCGAACAAGCAGGGCTGATCCAAAAGGAAGTCGGCCTGCTGATGGAAGATGTCGCCCGGCTAGACAAGCGGGTCGGTGATTTGGCGCGGCACTTTGCGCAGTCCAACAAGGACATCGAAAACATTCAGAAATCGACGCGCAAGATCGCTCTGCATGGCAACCGCATCAAGCAGGTTGAACTCGGCGAAGAGGACGAGGACACGGGCGTCGAAGACGGCTACGGCAAGAGCATCGAAGACGATGACGCGCCCGCATCGCTGTTTCCGCCGGCGTCAAACACCGGCTGATTTCGATCTTATTTGGAGGACCGGCCGCTGTACTGCGTGGTCTGCACCGCTTCCGCGTCGGGTGGCACTTCGACCCGTACTGTCTTGGTCGATCCCGATTCACCGGGGAACTGATCCAATATCGCCTGGATGATGTACGGCATCACCGGATCGATCTGACCGTTGGTGCCAGCGCTGACGGCCGAACCCTCAAACGTACGGCGCGGATTTTCCGTGTTGTAGGTCGCCCCGTCATACATCGCGAGCTCGACGCGGCGGACAAACATCTGGCGTGTGTCCGTGCGGCTCTCATAGGGATAGCCGAAGCCGTAGCCCCAATGATTGTAACGGTTGCCGAACCCCAAGCCGCCGCTGAACCCGCTTTCACGGGATTTGATGTCCGGGCTCGGGCCTTCGACCGACCATTTCAGTGTCACGACGTAATCGGGCGCCGAAGTTTGGCCGTCGAACGCGCGCATGCCGAGACCGCGCAGGCGGTCTGAAATGATGTCCGCATAGGCATCGAACGCCAGGCTTTCATCCTGATCCCCCTCACTTGCGACGACCGCGAACGACTGCCCCGATGGCGCGCCCGCCAAACTGTGATGGCGGGTGACGTCGGAGACGACGTACTTCGGGCTGGCGCAGGCGGCGAGGCCGAATACAACAACGGCGGCGGTAAAAACCTGTCTGGCGATGGGGGCGTTGATCATAACCTGTGCTCCGGGTGCGGCCTGACATTCCAAAGAGACGCTGGAGCCGCATAGTACACGCTCGTCGCGCGAAGCCAATTCACGGTCGCGTCACTTAACGTCCTTGATTAGGACACGATTATGGCAGCGCCGTGGCAGCACAGAGCTATCCTGTTAGACGGGGCGGCGCGCCTTCAACGCCGCTGTCAGCGTGCCATCGTCAAGGTAATCGAGTTCGCCGCCGACCGGCACGCCGTGCGCGAGGCCGGAGATCTCGACGTTGGCGCGGTCGAGTCGGTCGGCCAGATAGTGCGCGGTGCTTTGGCCGTCGACGGTCGCGCTCAGGGCGAGGATGACTTCCTTGACGCCATCGGCGGACGCCCGTTCGACAAGTCCGGCGATATTGAGGTCGTCCGGGCCGACGCCGTCCAGCGGAGACAGTAAGCCGCCGGTGACATGATAGAGGCCGCGAAAGGCAGCACTGCGTTCCAGCGCCCACAAGTCGGCGACATCCTCGACGACACAAATGAGGGAACGATCGCGTTTCGGATCGAGACAGATGCCGCAGGGGTCCTGGCTGTCAAAATTGCCACAAGTGGAGCAAATCTTTACCGCGTCCGCCGTCCGCTCCAATGATTGGATCAACGGCCGCATCACCGATTCTTTTTTCTTGATGAGTTCCAGCACGGCGCGGCGCGCAGACCGCGGACCCAGCCCAGGCAGTTTGGCCAATTGGCGAATCAGCGCTTCAATATCCGGGCCAGCCATAGAGATCTGTGCGCTTAAAAGGGCAGCTTGAGGCCGGCGGGCAGCTCCAGACCGCCTGTGACCTTGCTCATTTCGTCCTTCATCTGCACTTCCAAGCGGGCGCGCGCATCGTTGGTGGCGGCGACGATAAGGTCTTCCACAACTTCCGCGTCTTCGGGCTTAAGCAGAGACGGATCGATTTTAATACGGCGCATGTCGGACTTACCACTCAGCGTGACGGTGACCATGCCGCCGCCGGACGAGCCCTCGACTTCGAGGTCAGCCAGCTTGGCCTGCATCTCGCCCATCTTGGCTTGCATCTCTTGCGCCTGTTTCATCAGCGCACCGAGGTTTTTCATAATCTTGATCTCATACGTTTACGGTTGGGCTCAGTCTTCGGACGCAACTTGACGCACGCCTTGGATCTTAGCGCCGGGAAACGCGTCGAGCAGAGATTTCACGAACGGATCGGAGGCGGCGTGTGCGACCTCCTGCTCGTGCAGCGTCGGCTCGCCGGGCTGATTTGACACGCTGACCATCCACCGTTCGTCCGTATTCTTGTTGAGAAACGCCCCCAGTTTACCGGCGACATCCTGCGGCGTGTTTTCCTTCGGCCGGATTTCAATCCGTCCCGTTTCGAAGCGGACCAGATGGACCGTGTGTACGAGCTGGCTGGCGAGTTGAATCTCGCCGTGAGCTTCACACAGGGCGACAACCTCGGACAGTGACTGCGGCGCCGGCTTTGCGTGCGCCGTCGGCGCGGGTGCAGGGTCTGGCGAAGGAGCGGGACTGGCAGCGGCCGCTGGTGCGGCAGACCCGCGCGAGACGGCGGCGGACGCGCCGTTGCCGCCCGACGGACGCGGCGCCGACGCCGGGCTCGGCGATGTCTGCGGCTGGCCGGACAGAGCGGCTTTGACGGCGTCTTCGGGTGTCGGCAGATCGGCGGCGTAGGCCAAGCGCACCAAGGTCATTTCGACCGCCTGCAGCGGCATTGGCGCGCTGCGCGCCTCCGCCAATCCTTTGAGCAGCATCTGCCAGGTGCGCGTCAGCACCGGCATCGACAGGGCCTCGGCCATGTCCTTGCCGCGCGTGCGTTCGGCTTCGGCGACGAGAGCGTCGTCGGCACCGTCGGGCGCGACCTTAAGACGGGTCAGCCAGTGCGTCAGTTCCAGCATGTCCTGGACCACGACCAGCGGATCGGCACCGGAGGCATATTGATTGGCGAGCAAGTCGAGCGCAGTTTTGACATCGCCCCGCAGCACGGCATCCAGCAAGTCGAACACCTGAATGCGGTCGGCCAGACCGAGCATGTCGCGCACCTGGGTTTCATCGACCTTTGCCGCGCCGTCCACGCCGGCGGCGGCACGGTCCGCGCCGACAACCTGTGATATGGCCTGATCGAGAATGGACAAACCGTCGCGGGCCGAGCCATCGGCGGCGCGGGCGATCAGCGCCAGCGCTTCGTCCGAAACCTGCGCACCTTCTTTATCGGCAACGGACTTGAACAACGCGCTAAGTTCGTCCGCACCGATGCGGCGCAAGTCGAACCGCTGACAGCGCGACAAAACGGTGACCGGCACTTTGCGGATTTCCGTGGTCGCGAAAATAAACTTCACATGCTCCGGCGGCTCTTCCAGCGTCTTTAACAGCGCGTTGAACGCCTGGTTCGACAGCATGTGCACTTCGTCGATGATGTAGATCTTGGTGCGCGCCGAGGTGGGGCGGTAGCGCACGCCGTCGAGCAGTTCACGGATGTCGTCGACGCCGGTGCGGCTGGCCGCATCCATTTCCAGCACGTCGACGTGGCGGTCTTCGGCGATGGCGCGGCAGTGTTCGCATTCACCGCAGGGGGATGCGGTCGGTCCGCCGTTGCCGTCCGGACCGACGCAGTTGAGCGCGCGGGCGATGAGGCGCGCCGTCGTGGTCTTGCCGGTACCCCGCACACCGGTGAGCATGTAGGCCTGAGCCAAACGCCCGGAGCCGATGGCGTTGGTCAGGGTGCGCACGACAGCATCCTGGCCGACGAGATCGGAGAACGTGGTGGGACGGTATTTGCGCGCGAGAACCTGGTAGGCCCCGCCGGGCGCTGAGGCGTCTCCGAGCAGGGAGCCCTGGTCGGAAGTCGCCGCACCGACGTCGCCGGAAGGCTTAGGCTCGTCGGTCATTGGGCGTTCATCCGTGCACGTCTGTCCGGGCTGCGAGTAAGGTGAGGTCCTGGCGGCGACCCAAGCGGAAACTCGTTACGGCTGCTTCCTTCCGGACCTGACCGGGTTGGCGAGACACCTGTCCACCGCCAGTCCCTCGAGGGCACTATATCAAACGTCGCGGGCGCGGACGCAAGGGCTAGACTCCCGTATTTCAGGGATTCACCGTCACCTTGTGTCCGCGGCGGCCTGCCCCTCGTCGCTCCTAGGGTTTCACCCCTTGCCAAACCGCGGTCGAGCCTTCAAAAACAGCCTAAATTCACCGCTGAACGAGTTATCCACAGGCATGACCGCGCCGACGAACACAGCCGAGACGCAACGCCCCGTGGTGCTTTGCATCCTCGATGGATGGGGCCATAGGACGGACGTCGAGAACAACGCCATCGCCCAGGCCGACACCCCGACCTGGGACCGCTGGATGGCCGACGGCGGCATGCCGCACGCGCTGGTGGAGACCAGCGGCAGCGATGTCGGACTACCGGCCGGACAGATGGGCAATTCAGAGGTCGGCCACATGAACATCGGCGCCGGACGCGTGGTGCTGCAGGACCTGCCGCAGATCGACGCGGCGGTGGCCGACGGCTCGCTTGCGACGCGGACGCAGCTGACCGCTTTCATCGACGCCCTGAAGAAGAGCGGCGGCGCCTGCCACATGCTCGGGCTGTTGTCGCCCGGCGGCGTGCACTCCCATCAGGATCATATGGTTGCGCTGGCCAAGGCGCTCGACGGCGCGGGCATACCGGTGCGCATTCATGCATTTCTCGATGGCCGCGACACGCCGCCGAAGTCCGCTCGCGAATATGCCGAGCGCTTCCTGAAAGATATCGGCGGATTGAATGATGTCGTCATCGCCACCGTGGGCGGCCGTTATTACGGCATGGACCGGGACAACCGGTGGGACCGCGTCGAACAGGCTTATGACGTCATCGTATCGGGCGCCGGCAGGCCGGAAAACGATCTTCTCGCCGCGATTGACGCCGCATACGCCGCAGACAAGACCGATGAGTTCGTTTTGCCGGTAACGGTTGGCGACTATGCCGGCATGGCCGGCGGCGACGGACTCTTGATTGCGAACTTCCGCGCCGACCGTGTGCGGCAGATTGTTTCCGCGCTGGTTGTCCCGGACTTCAACGAGTTCGACCGCAAAAGCGTGCCCGACTTTGCCGCACGACTGGGCATGACAGAGTATTCGTCGGCCCTAACGGAATATGTGGACGTGCTGTTTCCGGCAGAGGTGCCGGAACGTGGTCTCGGTGAAGTCGTTGCTTCGGCGGGACTGAAACAACTGCGCATCGCTGAAACGGAAAAGTATGCGCACGTGACATTTTTCCTGAACGGCGGCAGCGAACGCGAATTCGAGGGCGAGACGCGCATCCTCATCCCAAGTCCGAAAGTCGCGACCTACGATCTGCAACCGGAAATGGCCGCGCCCGAAGTCACCGACAGACTGGTCGAGGCCATCACCGGCGGCACCTATGACCTTATTGTGGTGAATTACGCCAACGGCGACATGGTCGGTCATACGGGCGTGTTGCCGGCGGCCATCAAAGCCGCCGAAACCATCGACCAAAGCCTGCGGCGGCTGGAAGAGGCGGTCACCAGCGCCGGCGGTACGCTGTTGGTGTCGGCGGATCACGGCAACTGCGAAATGATGGCCGATCCCAAGACCGGCAATCCGCACACCGCGCACACGGTTGGCGAGGTGCCGGTGGTGATGATCAACGGCCCGGCGGGCGCGCTTCATGACGGACGCCTCGCGGACCTGGCGCCTACCGTACTCGACCTGATGGGGCTGGCGCAGCCCGACGATATGACGGGCCGGTCTCTGCTCGATCGAGACGCCGCGGCGACCCGCCGTGCCGCTGAATAAACGCGCACTTTTTATAAGGCAGACTGCGGCGGCCGCAGGTGTCGCCCTGCTGGTCTTGACCGTTGCGGAGAATGCTCTCGCACAGTCAGACCCCGCCGCGCCGCAAACATCGGACCTGGAAGCGGTTGAGCGGGATCTCGAGCGCGAACGGCAGGCGCAGCAGGATGCTCAGCGCCGCGCTGAGCAATCCGCCAAAGAGGCAGCCAACATCCAGGCCCGGCTGATCGCTGCCGCGCGCCGCATTCAGGACCGCGAACAGCAACTCAATCAACTTGAATCCGAACTGACATCTCTTGAGCAGAAGATGGAGCGCCTGAGCGCCGACCTCGCGGACAAGGACGTACAGATGCGCGATGTTCTGCTGGCGCTTGAACGATTGGCGGTCCGCCCAACCGACGCTTTGATGCTTCAGCCCCTCAAGCCGGCTGACGCGGTGCGGTCCGGCCTGGTGTTGTCAGCCGCCGTGCCGGCCTTGACCGAGACCGCTGAACAGCTGCGCGTCGATCTGGATACCTTATATAGAACGCGCACCGACATCATCGAGCGCCGCTCTGCCATCGCAGCAACGGCGGCGGAGCTTCTCACCGAGCGCGCCGCGCTTGAGTCCGTATTGGCGGAAAAGTCCAGCCAGCAAGAAAAGTATTCCCGAGAAGCGGCGGCGGCGGCGGCGCGGGTGCAGGCCCTCGCAAAGGAAGCCGACGACCTGCGCGACCTGCTTGAAAAGGTGGTCGCCGAACGGGCCCGCCAGGCACGTGAGGCGGAAGAAGAGAAGCGCAAGACCCTGGAATTGACGCCGCCGGACGGCAAGGCGCCGTCCCCTGAGATCGTTACGGCGCGCCGCCCGGCACCGCCCGAGCCGGAGCGGTCGTTCTCTCAGGCCCGCGGCAGCTTGCCAATTCCGGCGATCGGGCGCACGACGCGGCGGTACGGCGAGGCGGATGCCGACGGCATGCTGTCCAAAGGCATTGAAATCGCCACCCGGCCAGAAGCGCCTGTGATCTCGCCCTTTGACGGTGTGGTGGCTTTCGCCGGACCCTTTCGCGGCTACGGCCTGCTCTTGATCCTGGAACACAGCGAGGGATACCATACGCTTCTGGCCGGGATGAGCCGTCTCGACGGCGCTGTCGGCCAGCGCGTTTTGGCCGGTGAACCGGTGGGCGTCATGGCCCCGGAAGGCGATCCTACTCTCTATGTTGAATTGCGGCGGAACGGCCAACCCATTAACCCGTTGCCCTGGCTGGCAGCGCGAACCAATGAGACCAACGGATGACCCGACTTAACATCGTTTCAGTTCTGACCCTTGTGATCGGCGTTTTGACAACGGCCGGCGCCGGCGCGCAGGACAAGTTCAATGACGACACCTATCGTCAACTTGAATTGTTCGGCAACGTGTTCGAGCGCGTGCGCAAGGATTATGTCGAAGAGGTCTCCGATCAGGATCTCATTGAGGCCGCCATCAACGGCATGCTGACGTCGCTCGACCCGCACTCCAGCTTTCTGTCGGCGAAAAACTTCGAAGACATGCAGGAACAGACCAAGGGCGAGTTCGGCGGCCTCGGCATCGAAGTCACCATGGAGAACGGCTTCGTCAAAGTGGTGTCCCCGATTGACGACACGCCGGCTTTTGAAGCGGGCCTGCAACCCAACGACTACATCACCTCCATTGACGGAGAGACAGTGCTGGGTCTGACGCTGGGCGAGGCGGTCGATATGATGCGCGGCCCGATCGACACTGACATCACCATCACAGTGCGGCGCGAAGGCGTCGAACCCTTCGAAGTGACGCTCACGCGCGCCGTGATTCAAATTCGCTCCGTGCGCTATCGCGCCGAAGGAGATGTCGGCTACATCCGCATCACGTCGTTCAACGAACAGACTCAGCGCGGACTCGAAGACGGCATTGAGAGCATCAAGCAGGAGCTTGGCGGCACGCTCAAAGGTTTCGTGCTCGACCTGCGCAACAACCCGGGCGGTTTGCTCGACCAGGCTGTCTCGGTCACGGACACGTTCCTCGATCGCGGCGAGATCGTCTCGACCCGCACCCGCGACAGCGAGGAAACCAAGCGCGAGACTGCCAAGAAGGGCGATTTGATTGAAGGCATGCCGCTGGTGATTCTGATCAACGACGGCTCGGCGTCGGCGTCCGAGATTGTCGCCGGGGCGCTACAGGATCATGGCCGGGCCATCATTCTCGGCACCAAGTCGTTCGGCAAAGGGTCGGTTCAAACGATTATGCCGATGCAGGCCAACAGCGCGATCCGTTTGACAACGGCGCGCTATTACACGCCATCCGGCCGTTCAATCCAGGGCACCGGCATCGAACCGGACATCATTGTCCGGCCTGCCACGGTGGAGCGCCTGGCCCAGCGGGGCCGGCGCAGCGAGGCGAGCCTGCGCGGTGCCTTGCAGAATGACACGGTCGATGACGGATTGGACGAGGATGGCGAGGCGACGGAGCGAACGACCCAGGACATCGACGACTATCAGCTGGCCCGTGCCCTCGATCTCATCCAAGGACTGGCGCTGTACCGCCGCAGCCTGACCAATTAGGACAGGCGGCGGCCCAGCACCTGTTAAGGCCCTGTTAAGTCCGGCGCGGTAGCGTAACTGTGAGGAATTGGGTGTAAGCCCATCGCGGTGCGGGAGACGGTCATGGCTTTTTCCATGGCGTCGATTACCGGAATGTTCAAGCGCAACAAGAAAGCGCGCGATCCGTTCGGTGTCGACGATGACGAAGATTTTGCCGACGACGATTTCGGTGACGATGACGCCTTCGATGAGGAATCGGACGGTGGGAATCTCGCCCATAAGATCGCGCTAGGAGTCAGCGTCGGGCTCAGCGTCCTCCTGATCGCCTTTATCGGCACAGTTATCCTGACCGCCGATGAAGCCGCCGGCCCTGTCGCCGGAACGATGCCAAAAGAAATCTCACAGGTTCTCGACGAGCAGGGGCGCGTCGTTCAGGACCTGGAAGCAGAGCGCGCCGCCGCGCAACAACAAACCGGAAGCGGTGACGAGTCTGCCTCGGGCCCGGTTGGCATGCCCGCTCTCGGCGACACGTCAGACACCATTGTCAGCGACGCGACAACCGAGTCCGCCCGCTCCGCTGAGCGCCGCCCCTGGCTCGCCGGCGAAAATGACCCCGCTTCGTCTGCTCCGGCCGGGCGCGCCTCAAGCATGGACGACCTGCTGCGCCAATCTCGCGAGAGCCAGCCCGCCGCACCGGCGATACCGGATAGGGCAAGCGACGCAGCGGCGGAAATGCCGGCGGAAATGCCGGCCGCCGCTGAACCGATCGCGATTCAAGACGCAAGCGAAATGGAAACGGCCGAGACGGCCATGGCGGAGACCGGTGGCGATACGCCGGCGCCCGATGCCGGGCCCGCAGAACTTGTTCCCGGCGCCGCCGGCCGGTTTGCCGGCGCGGCTGCGACAAGGCAGGGCGGCGCTTCACCCGGCGCAGGGCCCCGTCTGTCCGAGCCCGAAGGTCCACCGACGGACAGCCGCTCCATCAGTGCCGCACCGCCACGTTTTTCAACACTGCCGAAGGCCGAGGCCTTGCCGCCGAATCCGGATGCGCGCGCGCGCGTCGCCATTATTATTGAAGGACTCGGCCTCAATCGGGAAGCGACCGAAGCCGCCATCGACAGCCTGCCGTCCAGCGTGACGCTGGCCTTCAGCCCCTACTCACCGGATCTACCGGGGTGGCTGGAGCGCGCCCGCGAGTCCGGACACGAAGTTCTCATCGAAGTGCCGTTGGAAAGCAAACGCTTCCCGGCCGACGACCCCGGCCCGTTCGGACTGCTCACCTCGTTGGATCAATTGCAGAATGTCGAACGCCTGACCGCGATTCTTTCTACGGCGGAAGGAACACCTGGCATTTTGGATGTCAGCGGCAGCCGCTTCCGGGAATCAACGGAGCACATCAACTTGCTGATGAACAATCTCGATGCCCGCGGCATGTTTTACGTTCAAGGCCGCCCCGGCCTGCGCTTAGGCAACGACAAAGTGCCGACCGCGACAGCGGACATCGTTCTCGATGAGCGCAATTTCCGCGCGTCGATTGATGCGCGCCTGGACTACATCGAGGAGCTGGCGAAATATCAGGGCAGTTCGGTCGCCGTAGCATCCGCCCGTCCGGCCACGTTTGAGCGCATCACGCTGTGGCTGGATAATGTGGGCCGCCGCGGCATCGCCGTTGCGCCGGTCTCCCAAGTCCTCATTCAATAGCGCGTGACGACGCCCGGCGACAAACCCTACCGCCGGGGTGTCGGCGTCGTTTTATTGAATGCCGCCAACCAGGTGTTCGTTGCCCAGCGCATCGACACCGAGGAGCCAGCTTGGCAGATGCCTCAAGGCGGAATCGACAAACACGAAGACCCGTTAGCAGCAGCGCTGCGCGAGCTCGAGGAAGAGATCGGCACCGCGAACGCGGAACTGGTCGGCGAAACCGATGGCTGGTTGCGGTATGACCTGCCGGCAGACCTTCAAGGCAAAGTCTGGAAAGGCAAATACCGCGGCCAGGAGCAGAAGTGGTATCTCATGCGTTTCCTCGGCCGCGATGACGATATCAATTTGGACACCGCGCATCCGGAGTTTTCGACCTGGAAGTGGACGGACTTTCACAGCCTGCCCGAACTGATTGTCGGGTTTAAGCGCGACTTGTACAAAATGATTGTCGCAGCGTTTGCCGGAAAACTGCCGCCGGCACGGTGAGTCAGGCGTTCGCGAACTGCGGACGGAACCGCCGGCCCCTTAACGCAATCATCCACCACAACACATTGGTCAGCGCCCGCGTTGCCCAGCCGTTGGGAGTCAGACCCGCTGCCTGTGACATCATGTGGCCGGCACGGCGCACATGTTTGCGATGATAGAACCCCATGGCGCGCGCGCCGTAGGCCGCGTTGGCGCGGCGGCAATCGTACGCGCCGCCGTCCGGATTGGCCGCGTGATAGGCGGACGACAATTCATCGTCCGAGGTTTCGCGGAACCGGGTCAGCACGACTTTCAACCGCTGCCACGTGGTCAGGTTTTCCCGCGCCTGATAGCGGTTCATTTGTTCGGAGAACAGTTTGTAGTGACGGAACTCGTCGGCGGCGATGCGTTTGCAAATGGCGCGCAACACCGGTTCGTCGACGGCATCGCGAATGGCGGAATAAAACGAGCTCGTACCGGTTTCGACGACGCAGCGGGCACACAATTCACCGGCCCGTGAGCCGCGCACGGACTCCGTCGAGTCCACTGGAATACGGTACAGGTCGGTAAAACGGGCGAATGCGTCTTGAAGTTTAAACGACGGATCGGCGAGCTCGGCCCACCGGCCCAGGGCTTCGCCATGCTGCTCCTCCTCGGCCGCCCAGGCCAGCGCGGCATCGCAAAACGCGGGGTCATCGGCAAAAACGTTGACGAGATAGCGGCCGTAATCGGCGCCGTTGCGCTCGACCAGCGCAGCGGTCTTGATCACTTTGACGACGTCGGGATCGATCTTGGACGGATCGAATTCAGACCAGGGAATATCGTCGAGAGTCCAGTGAGACATGGCTTTGGGTACCAACAGCCCACCCGCAGATCAAGTCACGGCGCGTGTCAGCGCGGTACAGGCGGGATGGTGGGCCGAGAAAGGACGGCTATTGCGCCGCTTCGGCGACGGCGCGCGCCATTTCCTCGACAATATCGAGATGGCGGTCGGCTTCCGCGTGCTCTTCGTCGGAAGAGGCGTTTTGCTTCTTTTGTTCCGCGGCTTCGCGGCGTTTAGCGATCTCATCCGCCGACAGTTCACCGACCGGAATGGCTTCGTCGACGAGCAGCGTGCACCCTTTCGGATTCACTTCGGCAAACCCGCCGTCGACAAAGAACCGCTGCTTCGGCGCGGACGTCACGTCGTCATGCACGGCGACCACGCCGGGCCGCAGCGTCGACAACACCGGCATGTGATCCGGTAACACACCGAAATAGCCCTCGATGCCCGGCACGACAACCATGCCGACCGATTCGGACAGCAGCAGTTTCGCCGGAGAAACGAGATCGAGTTGAAGAGTGTCGGCCATGACGTTCGGTCTTCCTGGTTAGCTCAGCGCGCTTAGGCGGCCTCAGCCATCTTCTTGCCCTTGGCAACGGCTTCTTCGATGGTACCGACCATGTAGAACGCCTGCTCGGGCAGGTGATCGTAATCGCCCTCGACGATACCCTTGAAGCCCTTGATGGTGTCTTCGAGGTTGACGAACACACCCGGCGAGCCGGTGAACACTTCGGCCACGTGGAAGGGCTGGGACAGGAAGCGCTGGATTTTACGCGCGCGCGCCACCACCAGTTTGTCTTCTTCCGACAGTTCGTCCATGCCCAGAATGGCGATGATGTCCTGCAGGCTCTTGTAGGACTGCAGCACGCGCTGCACTTCACGGGCGACGGTGTAGTGTTCTTCGCCGACGACCTGCGGGTCGAGCGCACGCGAGGTGGAGTCGAGAGGGTCCACCGCCGGGTAAATGCCGAGTTCCGCGATCGAGCGCGACAACACCGTGGTGGCGTCCAAGTGGGCGAATGACGTCGCCGGTGCCGGGTCGGTCAAGTCGTCGGCCGGGACGTACACGGCCTGCACCGAGGTGATCGAGCCCTTCTTGGTTGAGGTAATGCGTTCCTGAAGCGCGCCCATGTCGGTCGACAGGGTGGGCTGATACCCCACAGCCGACGGAATGCGGCCCAAGAGCGCGGACACTTCAGAACCGGCCTGGGTGAAGCGGAAGATGTTGTCGACGAACAGCAGCACGTCCTTGCCTTCTTCGTCGCGGAAGTATTCCGCCTGAGTCAGGGCCGACAGCGCCACACGGGCTCTGGCGCCCGGCGGTTCGTTCATCTGGCCGAACACCAGCGACACACGGCTCTGCCCGTCGTGATCGATGATCTTCGAGTCCATCATTTCATGGTAAAGGTCGTTCCCTTCACGGGTGCGCTCACCGACGCCGGCGAACACGGAATACCCACCGTGGCCCTTGGCGACGTTGTTGATCAGTTCCTGAATGAGCACGGTCTTGCCCACGCCGGCACCGCCGAACAGGCCGACCTTGCCGCCCTTGGTGTAGGGCTCAAGCAGATCGATGACCTTAATCCCTGTGACGAGAATTTCCGTCTCCGTCGCCTGTTCGACAAAAGACGGCGCCGGGCGGTGAATCGGAAAGTAATCCTTCGCATCGATGTCGCCGCGTTCGTCGATCGGCTCGCCGACCACGTTCATGATGCGGCCCAGCGTGCCAGGACCAACCGGCATGCTGATGGGCGCGTTGGTGTCCTTCACTTCCTGACCGCGCACCAGACCTTCGGTGGCGTCCATGGCGATACAGCGCACCGTGCTTTCGCCGAGATGCTGCGCGACTTCAAGCACCAGACGCTTGCCCATGTTTTCCGCGTGTAAGGCGTTCATAATATTGGGCAGATCGCCGTCGAACTTCACGTCCACGACGGCGCCTGTCACCTGGGCGATGGTCCCGACACTGTTGCTAGCCATTGGCCTACTCCTCTCGAACGCGTTCGTTCGCTTTCCTATTAATCCGGTGGGCCCTATAGGGCTTCAGCACCGGAGATGATTTCAATCAGTTCCGTGGTGATCTGGGCCTGACGCGTCCGGTTGTAGGTCATCGTCAGCTTGTCGATCATTTCTCCGGCGTTGCGTGTCGCGTTGTCCATCGCAGTCATGCGCGCGCCTTGTTCCGAAGCGGCGTTCTCCAGCATCGCCCGGAAGATCTGGACGGCGAGGTTGCGCGGCAGAAGGTCGGCAAGGATTTCCGTATCGGACGGCTCATATTCGTATCCACCCGCAGCGCCTGCCTCCTCGCCCTCTTCGACGTCGGGAACGGGGAACGGAATAATCTGCTGACGGGTGACATTCTGGGTCATCGCTGAGACGAACGCCGCATACACCATGGTGCAGACATCGAACGCGCCCTCGTCGAACATGCCCGTAATCGACGCCGCGATCTGCGCGGCTTCGGAGAAATCGGTGATCGTGCGGCCGAACTCATCGAAGTGTCCGACCATGTGATCGGCGTAGTCGCGCTTCAGATTGTCGCGACCCTTACGGCCGACGGTGAAGATTTTCACCTTCTTACCGTTTGAGGTTAGGTCGCGGATGAGCTGACGCGAACTGCGGATGATGTTGGTGTTAAAGCCGCCGCACAGACCGCGGTTCGCGGTCATGACGACAACGAGATGAGTGTCGTCAGACCCGGTACCGCCGAGCAGCGCCGGTGCACCGGTCTGGTCTTGCGTGCCGGCGGCGAGGTTGCCGAGCATGCTTTCCATGCGTTCGGCATAGGGGCGTGCCTGCTCCGCGGCGTCCTGCGCACGGCGCAGTTTCGACGCAGCGACCATCTTCATCGCGGACGTAATCTTCTTGGTCGACTGGACCGAGGTGATACGGAGCCTCAGGTCCTTCAGGCTTGCCATGTCGCGGGCCTTTCCCTAACCGAACTGACCTAAGGGCCTTAGCTGAATGCCTTGGCGAAATCGTCGAGGAAGCTCTTGAGCTTGCCTTCGGTTTCTTCGCTAAGCTTTTTCTCGGTGCGGATGGTCTCGAGAATCTCGGGCGCCTTGTCTTTGACGGCGCCGATGAGGGACTTTTCGAAACGCTGCACGTCACGTACGCCAATACCATCGAGGTAGCCCTTGGTGCCGGCATAGATCGACACGACCTGTTCGGCCACCGGCATCGGCGAATACTGATCCTGCTTCAACAGCTCCGTCAGGCGTTCTCCGCGGGCGAGCAGTTTTTGAGTCGCCGGATCGAGGTCAGAGGCGAACTGCGCGAACGCCGCCATTTCACGGTACTGCGCGAGGTCGAGTTTGATCCCGCCGGAAACCTGCTTCATCGCTTTCACCTGGGCGGCGGAGCCGACGCGCGACACCGACAGGCCGACGTTCACGGCCGGACGAATACCCTGATAAAACAGATCGGTTTCAAGGAAGATCTGGCCGTCGGTGATGGAGATCACGTTGGTCGGAATGTAGGCCGACACGTCGTTGGCCTGGGTTTCAACCACCGGCAGAGCGGTCAACGAGCCGGAGCCGTTGTCGGCGTTCATCTTCGCCGCGCGCTCAAGCAGGCGGGAGTGGAGGTAGAACACGTCGCCCGGGAACGCTTCCCGGCCCGGCGGACGGCGCAGCAGCAGGGACATCTGGCGATAGGCCACGGCCTGCTTGGTCAAATCATCGTAGAAGATAACGGCATGCTTGCCGTTGTCGCGGAACCATTCGCCGATGGTGCAGCCGGCATAGGGTGCCAGGAACTGCATCGGCGCCGGATCAGACGCGGTGGCGGCGACGACGCAGGTGTATTCGAGCGCGCCATAGTCGGCGAGGGTCTTCACGACCTGAGCGACGGTCGAGCGCTTCTGGCCGACGGCGACATAAACGCAGTACAGCTTCTCGGACTCGTCCTTGGCAGCGTCGTTGACGGCCTTCTGGTTGATGATGGTGTCGAGGATGACGGCGGTCTTGCCGGTCTGACGGTCGCCGATGATCAACTCACGCTGGCCGCGGCCGACAGGAATAAGAGAGTCGATGGCCTTGAGGCCGGTCTGCACCGGCTCATGAACGGACTGGCGCGGAATGATGCCCGGCGCCTTGAGTTCGGCGAGGCGGCGCTCGGTCGAGTCAATGTCGCCCTTGCCGTCGATCGGATTGCCGAGCGCATCGACAACGCGGCCGAGCAGGCCCAGGCCAACCGGCACGTCAACGATGTCCCCGGTGCGCTTGACGACATCGCCTTCCTTGATGCCGCTGTCGTCACCGAACAGCACGATGCCGACGTTGTCGGTCTCAAGGTTCAGCGCCATACCCTTAATGCCGCCGGGGAATTCGACCATCTCACCGGCCTGGACATTGTCGAGGCCGTAGACACGGGCGATCCCGTCACCGACGGACAGCACCTGACCGACTTCGGCGGATTCAGCTTCGGTGCCGAAATTGGCGATCTGATCTTTGAGAATTGCGGAGATTTCTGCGGCGCGGATTTCCATTTATCCGACCCCTTTCATGGATAGCTTGAGGCGTTGCAGCTTGGACTTGAGCGAACTGTCGACCATGCGCGACCCAACGCGCACGATCAGTCCGCCGAGAATGGACGGATCGACCTTCGTTGTGACGGCGACCGTATTGCCGACCGCAGCCTTCAGGGCGTCGGCCAGGGACTGGCTTTGGCTGTCGGACAGATCGACCGCGGACGTGACTTCGGCGGTAACCTGGCCGCGGCGGGCGGCGAG
Source organism: Rhodospirillaceae bacterium (assembly GCA_038148375.1). Taxonomy (GTDB): domain Bacteria; phylum Pseudomonadota; class Alphaproteobacteria; order Rhodospirillales; family Rhodospirillaceae; genus CAWUEX02. The sequence continues at coordinate 90,135 of JAYQVH010000003.1, forward strand.
AATTTCATTGTAGGCGCGGATCATAGCCGGCAGCGCGAACAGGCGGCGATTGCTGGCGACCAGACCGAGAAACTTTGTCGTTGTGGCATTAAGGCCGGCCTTGTCGGCGACAGCGGCAATGCCTTTGGTTTGGTCCTCACGGGAGAGAACCGGGCTCTTGATGAAGCGGGCGAAGTCGCCGCTTTCACCGATCAGTGTGCCAAGGGCCGCAAGATCTTCGGCAATGGCGTCGATGGCGCCGGACTCGTCCGCAAGGTCATAGAGGGCTGAGGCATAACGCGCGGCCAAACCGCCTACACCTGCTCCATCCGCTGCCATTCACGTGTCCCTTCACGACGACGGCGCGCCACTAAGCGTCAGGCGCTTGCCCCGGACTGCGCCGGGACCCGTCTTTTTCTCACAGTGGGTGAGAACTAAACGTTTGATTTTATTAGCGATCTTGGAGCCCAGAACGGGCCCCTCGGCCACCGCGAACGGGGTGGTACCATAACCACATGTGCGTTGCAACAGAGTCCGGACAGCCCCGGAAACGAATAAAAAAACTAATAGAAACCGTAGGGATCGACATCGATCTGAACGCGCACAGAGGAGGGCAGTTTAACGCTGTTCAGCCAGGCCCGGATCAGGGGTTGAAGGAGCCGGTTGCGCGGCCCCTTGACCAGAAAGCGGTGGCGATGACGGCCGCGCAAGAGGGCCATGAACGCCGGGGCCGGACCGAGGACCTCAACGCCGCTGGCTGTCGGCGCGGCGCGGGCCAAATCCCTGCCGGCCTCAAGGACCGCGTGCTCACTGGTGCCGCTGAGGATGAGCGCCACCAAGCGCCCGAACGGCGGCATGCCCAGGGAGCGCCGGGCGTCCGCCTCGGTCTCGAGGAATGCGGCGGTGTCGCCTGCCGTCATCGCCCGCAGCACGGGATGGTTGGGATCATGGGTTTGGAGCATCACCCGGCCGGGTGAGTCCGCCCGCCCTGCCCGCCCAGCGACCTGATGCATCAGCTGGTGGGTGCGTTCGGACGCGCGCAGGTCCCAGCTCGCCAGACCAAGGTCGGCATCGACAACGCCAACCAGCGTGAGGCTGGGAAAGTGATGCCCTTTGGCCAGAACTTGGGTGCCGACGACAATGTCGATCTGCCGCTGTTCAATCGCATCCACCAGGGCCGCCATCGTCGACGGCCGTTCCAGCATATCGCTGGCGACGGCAACGACCTTCGAATCCGGCCAGCGCGCCGCCGCTTCCTCGGCCACCCGCTCGATCCCCGGTCCGCAGGGCACGAACGTCTCCTCCTTGCCGCAGGCGGGACAGGCTGTGGGACGCGGCGCAACGTAGCCGCAGTGATGACATTGCAGCCGCTTGGCCAGACGGTGCTCGACCAGCCAGGCGGTGCAACTCGGGCATTGCAGGCGATGACCGCAGGCGGAGCATAAGGTCAACGGCGCATAGCCGCGGCGGTTGAGGAACAGCAAGACCTGCTCCCCCGCCTGTAGTGTCTCGTCGATCGCATTGACCAACGGCGGCGCCAGCCAGGAGCGGCCCCACGGCCCTTTTTCCGGTGGCGTACGGATCATGTTGATGAGCGTGACATCGGGCAGCGTCGCGCCGCCGACCCGGCCGGCCAGAACGACATGGCGGTAGCGTCCGGCCTGTGCGTTGAGCACGCTCTCGAGCGACGGTGTCGCCGACGCAAGTACGATGGGAATGTCGGCCTCGCGCGCACGGACAACAGCCATGTCGCGGGCGTGATAAATGACGCCTTCGTCCTGCTTGTAACCGGCGTCATGTTCTTCATCGACGACGATCAACCCGAGATCCTGAAATGGCAGAAACAACGCCGAGCGCGCGCCGACGATGACTCGCGCGTCACCCTCCGCCACGGCGCGCCAGGTTTCGCGGCGCTGCTTACCGGTGACATCCGAGTGCCACACGGCGGGATCGACGCCGAAGCGCGCGCGGAAACGGCCAAGCCACTGCGCCGTCAGCGAGATCTCCGGCACCAGCACAAGCACCTGCCGCCCGACCTTGAGCGCGGCGGCCACCGGCTCGAAATAGACCTCGGTCTTACCGGAACCGGTGACGCCCTCAAGGAGGGAGACCGAGAAGCCGCGTCCGACCGCAGCGGACAAGGTTGACGCGGCTGTCTGCTGCTCTGGCTCGAGAGCGACGCCGCTGCGATGGGGGTCGGGGGCCGCGAACGGTGACCGCGCCGTCGCGACCTGCACATCTATCGCCCCGGCATCGATCAAGCCTTTAACCACGGAGGCGCTGACACCCGCGCGCTTGCCCAACTGGGCCGGATTGACCGCCGCGCCGGTGCCGAGCGCCGTCATCACCCGCGTGCGCGCATCGGTCATCTTCAGACCGTCGGGGAGCGACGCCGCGGCAACGAGCTCCGTATCAAGTGCGCGCGGTTTGAGGCCGCGCATGCCGCGCAACGCCATACGCAGAATCACGCCCTTGGGCTGGATGGTGTAGTCCGCCATCCAGTCGATGAAAGTCAGCAGCGAATACGGCAGCCGCGGCAGGTCCTTGATGCCGACCGCCTCTTTCAGCTTTTCAGGCGCGATGTCGTCGGCCGCGGCGCCCCAGACCACACCGGTTTCGAAGCGCCGTCCGAGCGGGACATCGATGATATCCCCGGCCGCGAACGCCGCGTCCTCCGGCACGACATAGTCGTAAGTTGTCTCGACGGGCAGCGGCAACAGCACCGCGATCCGGCCACCCGGACCGAAAACACGGCCATCGGGTGATTGGCTTGAAATTGGCGGCGGTGGGGTACTTGATTGGACCATGGTGTCCTGGTCATATCATAGCTGACCCATTCACAGGATATCGGCGGTAATGTCGCCGTCCATCATCACAGTAAGGTAGCTTAGAACCGCCATGAAGTTTTTCATCGACACGGCAGATATTGACGAGATCAAGGACCTGGCCGACACCGGACTGGTCGACGGCGTGACCACCAATCCGTCACTGGCCGCGGCCACCGGCAAGTCGTTTCTCGACCTCATTAAGGACATTTGTGCCGTGGTCGACGGACCGGTCAGTGCCGAAGTGACCGCAACCGACTTCGCAACCATGATGAAAGAAGCGGAAGTCCTGCGGAAGATCGCCCCCAACGTGGCGATCAAAGTGCCGCTGATTCCCGACGGTTTGAAATGCTGCAAGGCGCTGTCCGACGACGGCACGCAGGTCAACGTGACGCTGTGCTTCTCCGCGGCCCAGGCGCTGCTGGCGGCCAAGGCAGGGGCGGCGTTCATCTCGCCGTTTGTCGGCCGGCTCGACGATATCGGCACCGATGGCATGAACCTGATCGACGAGATTTGCGAGATCTATGCCAATTACGATTTCCAGACCGAAGTGCTGGTGGCCTCAATCCGCCACCCCATGCACGTCGTCGAAGCGGCCCGCATGGGCGCACACGTCGCCACCATGCCGCCGAAAACGCTGCGCCAGCTGTACAAGCATCCGTTGACCGACAAGGGCCTTGCCGCCTTCCTCGATGACTGGGCCAAGACCGGACAGTCGATCCTGGGCAATTAGGGCCATGGCCGACACGCCGACAGACACCAAGCCCGACATCACCGACGCGGATGTTATCGCCTATTTGCGTGGCCATCCCAAGCTGCTGATGAACAATCCGAAGCTGCTGGCGGAATTGGTGCCCGACCGGCGCTTTGAATCCGAGACCGTGGTCGACATGCAACGCTTCGTGGTGCAGCGGCTGCGCCGTCAGGTCGACGAATTGAAAGCGACGAGCGAGCATCTCGTCACCACGACGCGCTCGAACATGTCCATCCTGGAGAAGATGCATGAGTGCGCGCTCGCCGTCCTGCACGCGGAGGACTTCGCCGCGCTAGGGCATTTGCTGACGGAAGAGCTGCCTCTGTTCCTCGGCGTCGATGCGGCTGCAATCGGGATTGAAATCGAACCCGGCATGGCCGTGCCGGACAACGCGAACAGCGCCATCCGGCACCTGACTCCGGGTACCGTCGATATGCTGATGGGAACCGGAGCACCCGCGCGCCTGCGCACCAAAGCCGATGGCGGCACGGCGCTGTACGGCGCCGCCGAAGGACTGGTGACCTCCGACGCGTTGGTCCGTCTGGAACCGCTCGGCGGCATGCCGGTCGGCGTGTTCGCCGTCGGCAGCCGGGAAGAGGGCTATTTTTCGGAGGACCAGGGCACGGAGCTGCTCGGCTTCCTGACCGAGGTCGTGCGTTACGCCGTGGCACGCTGGTGGCCCGCACAGGACTGATCAACTTCACAGTCGGCCCGGACGTCGCGACAGCCATCGACGCCTGGGGCCAATGGCTGACGCGCGAACGCCGCGCCTCATCGCATACCGCCGACGCCTACCGGCGCGATCTCGCCGCGTTCTTTGCCTTCCTGACCGATCACCTGGGAGCGGAGCCGTCGCTCGCCGATCTGCAGTCTTTGCGCGCCGCCGACTTTCGCAGCTATCTGGCGCGGCGCACGGCTGAGGGTCTGGCGCGGACCTCGATAGCGCGGGCAATGAGCACGCTGCGCAACTTCTTCCGCTATCTCGACCGCACCGGGAAGGTGCACAATCCGGCGATCGATGCGGTGCGCACGCCGAAGACGCCGGCAAGTATCCCCAAAGCGCTGACCGCGGAGGATGCGCTGGCGGCGGTCAAAGCGGCCGCGGAGTTGCAAGACGAGCCGTGGCTCGCCAAGCGCGACATGGCGATCATGCTGCTGCTTTACGGCTGCGGGTTACGTATTGGCGAGGCACTGGCGCTCAACGGCGGCGACATCGGCAAGGATAAAAACACCGACGGCACCTTGCGGGTCATCGGTAAGGGCAACAAAGAACGCATCGTGCCCGTGCTGCCCGTCGTCGCCGCGGCGATTGACGCTTACAGGGCCGCCTGCCCGCATGCGATCACCGCGGACGATCCGCTGTTCGTCGGTAAGCGTGGCGCGCGCCTCAATGCCGGCGTGGTGCAACGGCAGATGCGTCATGTACGCGCCCTGCTCGGACTCGGTGACAGCGCAACGCCACACGCGCTGCGCCACAGCTTTGCCACGCACCTGCTGGCCAAGGGCGGCGACCTGCGCACCATCCAGGAACTTCTCGGACATGCTTCGCTGTCGACGACACAGCGCTATACTGCCGTCGACGAGGAGAAGCTGCGTGCGGTATATGACGACGCGCATCCGCGCGCACGCGAGGCGCATCCGCGCGCGCGCAGCGAGTAAGGAGCTGTTCATCCGGTGGAGTGGGCCAGCACAGTTGAAGCGTTCGACCTCGCGCGGATCAAAACGGTCTGCGAGCGCGACGGTATTTGTCTGATCAAGGGTTTCTTCACGCCGGAGGAGATGACCCGCATCGCCACCGGCATGACGGCGGCGGCCAAGACTTTGGGCGACCCCCTGCCCGACCCGATGAAGGCCGCGGACCTCGCCTGGGTGCCGCTGCATGCGCAGATTCTCGAAGCTGCGCGCGCGCTGCTTGGCGATGGATTGACCTATTACCTGAACGGGGCGGTCAACTACGAACCCGAAATCGGCGCCCTGACGCTGAGCCCCTACACGGCGCTGCATGTGGATGCGGCGGGCCAGCCCGAGAATCTCGCCGCGGAGGTCGACCGGGGCGCCGAGGTCAGCTTCCCGGCCTACCGTTTCGCGATTTACACTCAAGACTACACCAACGCCAGTGGCGGGCTGCGCGTCGTGCCCGGATCGCATCGCTGGACAACGGATTACGACCGTTCCGCCACCGACGAGTTCACGATGATCCGTCTGCCGCCGCCGTCCCAGCCGGAGGCTGACCCGGAAGACTTCCTGGCAACGGCGCCGACCCGGCCCGGCGACCTGGTGATCTGGAATCTGTCACTGGTGCACAGCGCCGGATCGAAACGCTTGAAGGCCGATCCGGAGCGCTGCCTGCATCCGCGCGAGGAGGCGGAGCTCAGCAAACGCGACCCGGACCAATTCCTGCCGCCGCCCGGACCGCGCAACGCGATCTTCTTCGACTACGGCGCACCCGTTCAGGCAACAGACCTGTACATCAAATTCGGCACGCAAACCCGGTTACACAAACGTATGCCGGCGTTCGCGATTGGCGACGTCGGCGCGAAGACACGCGAGCGCCTTGAGGCCGATCGCATTATCCTGCGGGAAGACGGCAAGATTGTCAGTCTGAGTTACGAGATCGAGCAGATAAAAACCGGAACCGGCGATGCGGACCGGACGCGCGCAGTATACGAGGATCTGTTCGCCCGCGCGCAACGTCACACGGAGTTCTCGCCCCACTTCAGCCTGTTCGACCGGGAGGCGTTCACGACGCTGGCCGGCCAGAACTGGAAACACGCCGCGGGCTATGTGCAGCAGCAGGTCATGGCGCGCATCCGCCAGACCAACGATCTCTAACACGCCTTAGCCCCACGGGCCTTGGCGACCCGATTGCGGGACACTGCCGCCGCTGCGGCGCGGCGCAGCGACCCGGCGGCTGGCGATTTCGAACGCCCGCGAGCGGCGTTTGGTGAACAGCCCGATGCCGCGTTTCCGGAATTTGAAGATCAGCGCCGCCCCGGCGATGAAGCCGCCGATGTGCGCGAGGAAGGCAACGCCCGGTTCGCCCACCGGAGTGACCGCCTGACTGAGCAGCTGGCCCAGAAACCAGAGGCCGAGCACGATCCACGCCGGTACGTTGATCATCGTGATGAAGATGATGAGCCACACCAGCACCCGGATGTTGGCGAAGGGATGCAGGACAAGATACGCCCCGAGGACACCGGCAACGGCACCCGAGGCGCCGACCATGGGAATCGTCGAGTCCGGCGCGGCCAGGCTTTGCGTCATCGCCGCCGAGAAGCCGCAGATCAGATAGAACAGCAGAAACTTGGCGCGGCCCATCGACGCTTCGACGTTGTCGCCGAAGATCCACAGGTAAAGCATGTTGCCGCCGAGGTGCATCCAGCCGCCGTGCAGAAACATCGAGGTGAAGATGGTCATCCACGCTGGCAGCGGCGCGATGACCGGGTTCAGTTCCGCAGTACCGAACAGGTCGGCCGGGATGACGCCGTACGCCAAAATGGCAATGCGGCCACCCTGCTCTCCGAGTGTTTCCTGCCACACGAACACCGCGACGCAGAGCGCGATCAGCGCCCAGGTGACAATCGGCTTGGTGGTGTGGGGATTGTCGTCACGCAGCGGCAGGAACATGGCGCGAGACTAGGTGGCGAGACGGCGAAGCACAAGCAACCCCGCACGGCGGCGGGCTGTCATCGCGCGGCAAAGGTTTCCGGCGCGGAAAACGCGCGGAACGAGCCCATGCACGCCGCCCATGCGGGCGGTGGCAAGCCTTTTTACTCCATGATTTCAACGGCATAAGATTCTATACAAACGAGCCCATGCACGCGCAAGACCCGCGGTTTTCTACGGCTCTCAGCGGGCCCGGTTTCCCGGCAGATCGAGCACGCCGCGGTCGATCACCGTTCCGTTCTTAATGACCTCCGCGATCTCAAGCGCATTGCGGATATCGGCGGTGGGATCGGCGTCGAGCAGCACCAAGTCCGCGCGCCTGCCCGCCGCGACGGTGCCGAGGTCATCCTCGCGGCCGAGGAACTTGGCGCCATGGAGCGTTCCCATGCGCACCAGATCGGCGGCGGGGATGCCCATCTCCGCCAGCAGTTCAAGCTCACGGAAATACAGCGGGCCGTTGGAGCGGTCGGTCGCCACCACAACCACGCCGCCGGCATCGTAGAGAGTGCGCACGTTCTCTTTCAGGTAGGGCATCAGCGCCTTGAACCAGGTGGTCCAGCCCAGGCTGGAATACAGCGGCGGCCCCTTGGCCTGGCGGGCGGCGATTTCTTCCGTCCCGAACACAAAGCGGTTCAGCGGCGTGTCGATCACCGACGGGTCCTCGCCGAAGCGCACGATCTCGTCGAACACGGACAGTGTGGTCGCCATGGGAATTTGTTTGTCCGCCAGCAGTTGCGTGAACGACGGATTGACCCGCCCGGCACTGACCGGATGGGCCAGCGCATCTATGCCCGCGTCAATCGCGTTGCGCGCGCCCGGTTCCTTGGTGGCATGAATCACCGTGCGCACGCCGTGTTCATGCAGATAGGCGATCATCTTGGCGACGACCTCGTCGGGGATGGACGGGCCGGCCGGACTCGGTCCGCCGCCGAAGGGCTCAACCACCAGCTTTTGCAAATCCGGTTGAACCGCGATTTGCGCATCCAGCACTTTGACCGTCTCCGGCCAGTCGGGCACGCCGACGCCGTGGAAGGTGCCGGCCATCCAACTGCCTGGCCAACTCAGCGCATGACCAGTCGCGAAAATGCGCGGACTGACGATCTCGCCCGCGCGCTCGCGGCGGCGCATTTCCAAAATCAGATCCGGATTGTTGCCGGCATCGAACACCGAGGTCACGCCGACATAGAGAAAACTATGCAGTGCCGATTGGGCGGCGGCAAAATCGATCTCCACCCCCGGCGGGTTGTCCAGCCCGCGCCACTGCCCCGCGCCGATGAGGTGAATGTGCGCGTCGATCCAACCTGGCATGAGAAACTTCCCCGCCCCGTCCAGGCGATCCGCCGCCTGCGGAATTTGGACGGAGTCCGTTGCGCCGACGGCCGTGATCACACCGTCTTCAATGAGCACGGTTTGGTTGGCCGCGTTGGGCCCGCCGGTGCCGTCGATGACGGTGACGTTTTCAATGGCCAGATCCGCCGCACCAACGGCGAACGGCCAAAGTAAAATCAATGTCGAGAGCATTCCGCGCATGCGCCCCTCCTGAGAGGTTTCAGCCTACTCGATGGCGTCGGCTTCGCGCACCATGTTGATCAGCGACGCGTTCATCAGGAACGCTTTGTGGCGCTTGGGGTCTTCCGCCGTCTTGCGCATTTCCTCGAAGCGGGCATTGGCCTTGTCCGGGTCCTTGGCCTGCAGCGTTTCCTTGTTCTGGATCGACTGGGCCTGAACGTACTTCTGCGCCAGCGGACGGCGCTGACGGTCGTAGCGCGCAAACAGCGCCTGATCGTCGGCGGTTTTGTCGTGCCAGGCTTGGCCGACCTTCTCCGCCAGATTGAGGCCGTCGGCGATACCGGAATTCATACCCATGCCGCCGAGCGGATTGTTGATATGCCCGGCGTCGCCGGCCAGCGTGATGCGGTTCTTGTGGAAACTCTCCGCCACGCGCTGATGCACGGTGTAGAGATTGCGGTGAATGATCTTGAGGTCTTTGGCATAGGGGAAGCAGTCGTTGACCATGCCGTAGATATACTCGTCCGACGTCACCACCTCTTCCGGATCATCGGTCAGCACCGGAAACAGATTGCGCCACATACCGTTGGTGTTGGCGGGATCGTCCGGACCCGGAATCTTGAACACCGAACACCACATTTCCGGATCGGCGAGGTAGTTGCGGTAGCAGTAGTTATCCGCCGCTTCATAATCGAAGTACGACGCGACGATGATAAAGCGTTCCTCCCAGGTGAAGCCGGGAAAGTCGATGTCTTGCGACTTGCGTACGGTTGAGCGGCCGCCGTCGCAGCCGATGACGTAGCGGCCCATCCAGGTCTGCTTTTCGCCGCCCGGCGTTTCCGTCACCACCCCGGCACGGTCGGTGTCATTGATGACCTCGGTCACCGTGTGTTCGCGGTGGAATTCAAAATGGGGAAACTTCTTCGCCGCATCCAGGGCGATGTCGACGGTCTTGTGCTGTTCGAGCTGCACCGCGTACGGGTGATTGGACTCGTCTTCGAGACGGCCGAAATCGAATTCGGCGAAGACTTCGTTGGTCGACCGGTAGCGGTATTGGAAATAGCGCGCCACCAAACCCTGGCGAATTACCTCATCGGCGATGCCGACGGTGTCGAGCAAGTCGAGCGTCGAGGAATGAGTGGTGGCGGCGCGGTGCGCGGTCGGCGTTTCCGCCAGCGCGTCCAGGACCACAACGGGAATGTCCAGCTGGGCGAGGCGCAAGGCAGTGATCATGCCCACCGGTCCGCCGCCGACAACGATAACGCGGTCCTGATCCGTCATAACGTTCGTCCTCCTCCCCCCCGTTTTAGGTCATGTTCGGATGCATTCCGAGCACGGAGCGCGGCGTGCTCAGGGACTGACCATCACATTGACGGTTTTGGTGCGGGTGTAGCTGAGCAGTTCTTCGAGCGCTTCCTCGCCGCCGAGGCCGGAATTCTTAACCCCGCCGAAGGGCAGGCCGACGTAGTGCTGGGCAACGCCGTTGATCCAGACATAGCCGCTCTCAACTTCCTGCGCAGTGGTCATCGCCGCCTTGAGGTCGTTGGTGTAGATCGCCGCGGTGAGCCCATAAGCGGTGGCGTTGGCCATTTCGACCGCCTGTTCACGCGTCGACCATTTGAGCATGGACACGACGGGGCCGAAGATTTCCTCGCGCGCGACCTCCATGTCCATGGTGCAATCCGCGAACACGGTCGGGCGCAGCCAGTAGCCTTTCTTGAACATCTCGCCCTCGGGCCTAGCGCCACCCGCGACCAGTTTGGCATCGTCCCGCTTTCCCGCTTCGACGAACCTAAGCACGTTCTTGTAGTGGCCTGCGGAATTGACCGGGCCCATTTCAGACGCGGGATCGAGTGGATCGCCAAGCTTGACCGCGTCGGTGCGCGCGGCCACGCGCTCCACCAGTTCGTCGTAGACACTTTCGTGCGCCAGGATGCGGCTGGTCGAACCGCAGGACTGTCCGGCCCAGGAAAAATTCATTCCGGCGATGGACGCGGCCTCGACCTGATCCAGATCGGCATCGGGAAACACGATCAGCGGGTTCTTGCCGCCGAGCTCGAGCGAGACATGTTTGACCGCGACTTCCGCCGCGGCACGCTGGATGGCGAGCCCAGTTGGCACCGAGCCCGTGAAGCCGATGCGGTGAATATCCGGATGGCGCACTAGGGCATCGCCCGCAGGCAGGCCTGTGCCGGAGACGATGTTGACCACGCCCGGCGGCAGCACCTCGGCACAACACTCGGCCAGCAGCGAGCCGGTGAGCGGACTCGTCTCAGGCGTTTTCACCACCACCGTGTTGCCGGCGGTGAGCGGCGAGGCCAGATGCGCGCCGGCGAACATGAACGGATGATTGAAGGGCACGATGCGCGCGACCACGCCGAAGGGTTCGCGCAACGAGAAGTGAATGTTGCCCGGCGATGCGGGCACCGTGTCGCCCTTCATTTCGGTAGCGAGACCGGCGAAGTATTCCAGATAAGCGGCGGCGATCTGCACGTCGGCGCCGAGCTTGGCGATAGTGTTGCCAGTGTCCGTCGCCTCCATGGTGAGGATGTCTTGGGCGCGTTCGCGGAACTTGGCCGCCAAAGCGCGCAGCAGCGCGCCGCGTTCGAAGATGGATTTTTTCGCCCACCCCGGCTGGGCGGCTTTGGCCGCGGCGACAGCTGCAGCAATGTCCTGGGCCGTTGCGGCGGGGACGCGGCCGATGGGCTCCTCCGTCGCCGGATTGACGGTGGTGATCCAGTCGCTGCCGGAGCCGGCGGTCATCTCGCCGCCGATGTACATCAGCCGGTCGCCAAAGGTGTGCGTCATGAAGGGGTCTCCCGTTGCGTTGACCGCACTTTAGCGATTGTGCTTGTGGACCCAATGGCAAGACGCGAAGCGACCGAGAGGTGGAAACTTATTGTTTGGCATGCACCACGTCCTGAAAATCCTGGCGGATTTTCACTATGTGCGAT
>JAYQVH010000003.1:101921-248519 GCA_038148375.1 Rhodospirillaceae bacterium
TCCTGTTTCGCACGCGCCACGCCCTGAAAATCCTTGCGGATTTTCACTACGCGCGATTCCTGTTTCGCACGCGCCACGCCCTGAAAATCCTTGCGGATTTTCACTACGCGCGTGCCTAAATCACATTCCGCTGATCTTTGAGCAGGTCCTGCGGGAATTCCGGGAACTTGGTCATCTTCTTGACACCGTCGCCTTCGCCGGTGAGCTCGAGCACGCCCGGATTCATCAGCCCCTTGGGATCGAGCGCGGCCTTGAGCGCCACGGCGGCGGCCCGCGCCGTCGACGACAGCTGGCTGGCGTAGGCGTAGTGGCGGCCCATCTGATGATGGCTGGCGCCGAAGGCATCCCACAGGCCGGCGAGATCGCGCCGCAGTTTCATCACCAAGTCGCGCGTCTCCGGATCGGCTTTGGTTTTACCGAAGTCCTTTTTCTGATCGTCGGTGACATGGCGCTGATGAAAGGCGTGCAAACGGTCCTTCCAATAGAACATCGGCTCGATCAGAAACGCGTTGGGCGATCCGGCTGTGAGGTAAGAGAACGTGATGCCGTGTTTGGCCATCGCTTCCGCATGGCGCACGAAATATTCGTCGGTGACGGCGGCGACCTCTTCGGCGCGGGAGAAGGGAAAGATGCCGTGTACCGGCAGCCAGTTTTCGCCCTCGGGCCCGAGCAGGGATTTGATGCGCCGGAACGGCTTGGCCCGGGTGACCTGCGGAATGGTGTTGGGAATCTCACGCACGGCCAGCGGCGTACAGATGCGGCGCGCGCGCTCCGCCTTCCACGCCGCTTCCTTGTCGTCCGCGCCCTCGACCACGATGTGCAGGGTATAGCCGGAGCGGTCGACGGCGCGGTGACCGTCCACCAGCATCTTGCCGACGTCCTTGATCGCCTTGACCACACCGCCGGAAGCCGCGGCGACATCCTTCACGAAGCCGATGCCCTGAAGAAAATCGAAGCCCTTGGCGGCGAGATGTTGATTGCCGAGCGGATCGATGCCCCATTGCTCGGCGACGATATTTTCGCGCGCCAGCGCGACATGGGCGGAGGCGATGTCCTCGATGCGTTCGAACACGAAGGACAGATAGTCCTCCGCCGCCGGCAGGGCGATGAGCTTGAGCGTCACCCGCGCCTTGATGCCGAAGGCACCGCAGTCGCCGATGAACAGACCGGTCAGGTCGGGCCCGAACGAGCGCAGGAACGGCGCACGGCCATCCGCCGCCGATGAGCCGGTTTCCAGGAGGTTGCCGTCGGCCAGGACAATGTCGAGGCCGAGGACGCTTTCGGCCATGGAGCCGTGGGTGCCGGAGCCGAAGAAAGTGGAGTTGTTGCTGGCCGCGCCGCCGACGGTCGAGGCAATGCCCGACAGCGGCCCGAAGAATGGTGTGCGCAGACCTTTTTCCTTCAGCGCGTCATATAACGCGCCCCAAGTGCAGCCGGCCTGTACGGTGACATACATGTCCTGGTCGTTGATCTCTTCGATCGCATTGAGTTCGGTGAGATCGAACATCACCGTGTTCTTGTGTTCCGGCAGATAGCCCCTGGTGTAGGAGAACCCGCCGCCGCGCGGCACCATCGGCAAGCCCAACCCGCCGCAGATGGTGACCGCCTGACACAGCTGATCGATGGCGATGGGCTTGAGCACGCACAGCGGCGCAACCCCGCCTTCGCCGGAAATGTCGGTGCTGTAGTAGGCGAGGTCCTCGGCGCCGGTGATGACACCGTCGGGGCCGAGCAGACTCTGGAACATGCCCAGCGCCTGGGTATGAAGCGAATCAGTCATGGCGGGGTCTTAACACAGCGACGCGCGGAGAAACGATCTTTTCCGCTAACTTCGCTGAATCACGTACGGTTCGCGCAGCCCATTCGCGGCCTTGGCCCGGCCCCATTTGTCTTCGGCGAGCGCCGCGCGGCGCGCGGCGACGTCGATGCCGTGATAGCGGGCCAGGTTGCCGCCGAGGATTTTCGCCTTGGCGTCCTCGGTCAGCGTATAGGCCGCGCCGTCCGGGGGTTCGAAATCGAAGAAGGCGTTGATGATCCAATACGGATGCTGGTTTACGGCCGTTGAGGCGTAGATCAGCCGGTCGAGATCCACTTTGGTCATGAACACGTCCATCATCTGGTTGAAGGTGTCCATGTCGAACAGAGGGAACAGCATCGGCCCTTCCATCACGGCGGTGACGTTCTCCCGCGCCCGCATCAGGTCCGCCGTTTCCTCGAAATTCTGCCAGCCGGCATGGACGAGATGGAACGTAAGATCGGGGAAGGCCTCAGCCGCTTTGTACAGATCGTCGATGCCAAGTGCGGCCGTCGACGGACCGACATGACCGACCAGTTTATGCACGGCCAAATGCGTGACGCCCTTGCTTTGCAGCTGCTCGAACACCGGGAAGGCGACCTTCTCATCGTCCATTAGCCAGCCTTCGGGCTGGCCGGTCTCGAAGTTGACGCGCGTTGGATAGAATTTCACGCCGTCGCAGCCCTGGGCAATGAGGCGGTCGGTCAGCTCCATGACGTCGTCGTAAGGCTGGAACAGGTCGAGCGCGCCGTACCACAGCACGCGCTCCGGATAGGTGTTCTTGAGATACGCGCCTTTTTCGTTGGAGACGAGGCCGTCGTAATAGAGATCGTTCATCGGCACCGAATGCATGATCATCATGTCGGTGTGGCTTTCCAGAAACATGATGTCGGCGACTTCGTCGGCCTGCCAATCGCGCGTCCATTGCTCGTAGGTGAGCCGGTACGTTTCCGGGGTACAAGCGACATGATAGCGGTGGGTGGTGTTGATGCTGTTGACCGCGGCGCGCTTGATGCGGCGGTTGTAGTCCGCGTGGTTGTAACAGTGGGCGACCCCGTCGATGACGAAGATGCGCTCGGCCATCGGGTGCGGCTCCGGCGACCATCCCGCCTGGGCCAGGGCCGGAGATATTCCGCGAGCCGACATGGCGCCGGCCGCGCCCAGAGCGCCCCCAAGAGCTCCGAGGGTTTGCAGGGCGGTCCTGCGGCCGACGGATTTGTCGTTCGAATGGGTCATGACGGCGACTCCTGTGCGGGGAGGCCAAAGCGCTGACGCTTATCGGCGAACAGCTGCTTGGCCTTGGGGCTGAGACGGTCTTCCGTCCACAGCGGAAAGGGATCGGACGTGACGGTGATGGCGGACACGCCGTCGAGGCGCGCGGCCAGATCCTCCATGTCCATGATGATCTGGTAGGAAAACACGCAACTTGGATCGGTGAAGGTGACGCTGACGGTGATGGCGTCGCCGTCCCGTACCACGTCGTTGATCAGGCCGAGATCGACAATGGACAGATCATGCCCGGACAGGGCGTGGCAGGGGTCGGCGACCGAGCCGAGCAACTCCCACACGGCCGCGACAGCTGGATCGCCGGAGGGGGGAGAAGCGGCAGCGGTGTTCATGTCATCCCGCCTTGCGCAGTTCGGTTTTGAGCACCTTGCCATTGGCGTTGCGCGGCAAGGCGTCGATCAGCGCGACCTCGCGCGGAATCTTGAAGCGCGACAGCTTGCCTTCGCAGAACTGTTCCAGGCCTGCGGCATCGATGGTCTCGCCCTCGCGTGTGACGACAAACGCTTTGAGACGCTCGCCCCACTTGTCGTCGGGGATACCGACGACGGCGACATCGGAAATGGCGGGATGATTGAACAGCAGTTCCTCAATCTCGCGCGGGTAGACGTTGACGCCGCCGGTGATGACCATGTCTTTCTTGCGATCGACGATATAGATAAACCCGTCCTCGTCGCGCTTGGCCATATCGCCGACGGTGACCCAGCCGTCGCGGAACGCAGCTTCGGTTTCATCCGCGCGGTTCCAGTAGCCCGCGAAAGCGGACGGCGACTTGACCCACAGCTCGCCCGGCTCCTCCGGGCCAACTTCGCAAAAGTCGTCGTCGGCAAGTTTAACAAAGGTGTGCGGAAACGGCGTACCGACGCAGCGCTCTTTCTGCAATTGGAACGGCGGGCGCAGATTTGTCACGAAGCCGCCTTCGGTAGACCCATAGGTTTCGTGCAGTTTGCCCTCGCCGAAGTACGCGACAATCTTGTGCTTGAGATGCTGCGGCAGCGCCGAGGCATTGGAGATCACCGCGTTCAAACGCGCACCTTTGTATTTATCCAGCGCCGCCTGCGGCAATTCGAAAATGGCGTGGTGCTGGGTGGGCACCGTGAACACGCCGGAGAAATTGCCGCTCTTGAGCTTCATGAGAAGCTCCTCGGGGTCGAAGCGGTCGAGGATTTCCGTGAAGCCGCCGTTGAGTATCGCCGCCAGCGGAAAGGCGATGCCGGCGCCGTGATTCATCGGCGTCGTGCCGAGGAAGCGGTCCTCGGGGCCGTAACAGCCGAACTCCTGCGCCATCTGATAGAACGCAAGCAAACGCGACCGTTGCGGCAGAACGACGCCCTTCGGTTTGCCGGTGGTGCCGGAGGTGTACGGAATGGTCCACGGATCCCATTCATTGATCTCCGGGTAGGCATCGGGCACGGACGCATTGCTGATCAGCGCTTCGAATTCCGCGCCAAGATGAATGATCCGTTCGATGGTATCGAATTTTGCGGCGGCGACGGCATCGGCCGAGGCATCGTCGACGAACACGACGCGGGCCTGGGCGTCATTGCAGATACCGGCGATTTCCGTCGTCGTCAGCCTGGGATTGACTGTGGCGACGGCGGCGCCCGCTTCCGGCAGGGCGCACACCACTTCCACATATTCGATCGAGTTCTTGGCGACGATGGCGACGTTATCGCCTTTGTTGAGCTTGAGCTCCGTAATCGCCGCCGCGGTGAGTTTGTCCACGCGCGCCGACAGTTCGCGGTAGCTGCGGCTTTTGTTGTTGTGGGTGATGGCGATCTTGCCGGGATCGCGCAGCATGGTGGCGCGCAGACCGCGCGCCATCGTCATCGACGTATAACAGTGCGGAACGTGTACGGTGCGTGGTGCGAGCGACGTCATCGCAGCGGGCGTCTCCTGACCTAGGCCGCTGCGGCTTTGGCGCCGGGCAGGCGCTTGAAAATCCGCAACGCGTTATCGCGCATCAGCATCTTGTGTGCCTCTTCACGCATCCCGAATTCGGACACTTCGCGCACGGCGCGTTCCGGATCGATCACCGGCCAGTCGGTGCCGAACATCACCTTATGGCGGCCGTAGGAGTTGGCGTAATGCACGAACTGTTTGGGCCAGTGCTTGGGCGCGTAGGCATCGCCCGCAGTGTATACGTTCTCGTGCTTCCAGCACATGGCGATCATTTCATCGGTCCACGGCACGCCGATATGGATGCCGATGAGGGCCAGTTCCGGGAAGTCGATGGCGACCTGATCGAGCAGGATCGGCTTCGCCACGGACGGCAGGCGGCGTTCCTTGGAATACACCAGATTCTGACCGACCTGCATCATGATCGGGATGTCGAGCTCGCAGCACTTGGCATAGACCGGATAAATCTGCGGCGCATTCGGGCGGATGCCGAACCAGTGCGGATACCAGTGCGCGCCGACGAAACCGTAATCGTTAATCGCGACTTCCAGCTCGCGCAGCTGCTCCATACCCTTGGTGGTGTCGATGCCGGCGAGGCCGGAGAAGCGGTCCGGATATTTCTGGCAGATGTCGCGCACATATTCATACGGGATGTGATGCGAGCCTTTGACGTTGAGATCGCCGCAGCGGTGAGCGATCAGCAACGAGCGTTCGATCCCCGCCTTGTCCATCATCTTGAGGTAATCCTCGATCTCGACACCCATTTTGGCATCGCCGGCCATGCGCACCTGTTTCTTGAAATCTTCGTCGACGCCCATCAGTCCCTTCTCCACCACCCAGGGCGTGAACGGATTGCAGACGATGTCGATGTAACCACTCATGATGCGTGTCCTATTGGTTTGAAGCTGTGGCGGCGAGACGGCCCGCGAAACGGTCCTTGGCGGCGGCGAAGGCCTCCTGCCCGGCGGGCGTCATCCATTCCGGCGTCCACGCCTTGTCCCAGGCGGGCGTGACCGAAACGTCCTCAACCCCGGCGAGCGCCTCAACCGCAGTATAGATAGAATCGATGACGCGGTGGGTGAACTGGCAGCCGACCTCGGTGAACGTAATGCGTATGTCCACGCGGCCCTGGTTCACTTCCAGCGCGGAGATCAGCCCAAGATCGATGATCGACAGATCAAGCCCGCCGGCGACCATGCACGGGTCCTTGACGGCCGCGAGCGCGGCGCGGACCGCGGTTTCGATGTCGGCGTCGGACGGCATGCTCACGCCGCCTCGCCGATGGAGGCCCAGGCCGTGCGCAGGCCGTTGGCGGCTTTTTCCTGGGCGAAGGAATCGTTTTCGATCTTGTTGCGCTGGGCGGCGATGTCGATGCCGTGGAGACCGGCAAGATTTCCGCCGAGGATCATGGCGCGCACGTCTTCGGTGAGCTGGAACGGATTGCCGTCGGGCATGGTGAATTTGGCAAACGCATCGATCACCACCTGCGGATGCGGGTTCACCGCCGCCGAGGCGTAAATGATTTTCTGCGGACCGCCGAAACGCATGAATTCCGTCAACAGGCGGGCCTGTTCCGCAGGATCGAGAATGCAGAACAGCAGCGACGCTTCCATCGTCACATAGACATTCGGGTGATTACCGATGAGCATTTTGGTCTCGTCCACGAACATGAAGCCGGCGTGAACGATCTGGAAATTCAGATCCGTAAAGTTGTTCGCGGCCGCGGAAATATCATCGACGTTCATGCCGTCCGACGACACCGGCCCGATCGGCAGCACTTTGTGCACGGCAACGTTGGTGATGCCTTTGTTCTGGCATAACTCGAACAGCGGAAAGGCAATCTCGCGGGAATCCATGCGCCAGTGTTCGGTGAAGCCGGCGACATAGCGGGACGGGTAGAGCTTTATGCCGTCGCAACCGGCGTCGATCTGTTCCTCGGCAACCTTGAGCGCCTTCTTCGGATCCTCAAACAGATCGACCGCGCCATACCAGATGACGCGATCGGGGTATTTATCCTTGAGGTATTTGCCTTTGGCGTTGGAGACGAGACCGTCGTAATAGGCGTCGAAAATCGGCGTCGAGTGTACGCAACACATATCCGTGTCGCTTTCGAGCAGCATGGTTTCCATGAATTCGTCGGGCTGCCAGTCGCGTTCCCATTTCGGCTTGTCGAGGAAGGTCGGATTGACGACTGGATGGTAGCTGTTCATCACGTCGTTGAAGATGCGTCCGAACCGGCCGTTGAGATTCTCCGGCGCGAAATTGTACGGATGACATACCCCGTCGATGATGAAGGGTTTCGTCATTTTATTCCTCCCATTCGTCGAGCACCTTGGCCCACGGCAGCGTCCAGGTGAAGGTGCCGTACCACGCATCGGTCACCGTCTTCGGCGCGATGCGGCTTAGCCCGGAACTGAGGGGGTGACGGAACTCGGCATGGCCGCGCCCCCGCCACAACTCGACGACGTTGAAGTCTTCAAGCTCGATCCACACCAGCTGCTTGCGGTCTGGCCGCGCCGGATCGGGGCTGGGGATGTGACGCACGAACGTGAAATTAGCGCCGAAGGGCAGCGTTGCCGGATCACCTTCGCCATCGATGACCATCGACAGGCTCATCATTTCCGTACCGCCGCGATGGCAGTAGCCGGCGATCTCGTTATTCGCTTTGCGCAGGGTGTCGTGGTCGCACAGCATTTTGGGCATGCCGTACAGCTCGCGCCCGGCCAGCAACGCCGTGTCGGTCGACGTCCAGATGTAGGGCACGGTGACGGCCTGCTTTCCCTCGTGTTCGACCGGCTGGATGATCGCCACCTCGTGATAGCCAAGCGAATGCGACAGCTGCGAACAATCGCCAACGAACGCGGTGAGACGATTGTGCTCGGCCCGTTCAAGGGGCGATGGGGTGATGCGGCCGATCTCGGCGCCGTCGGTCTCGAACTCGACCATCAGCAGCTCGGCCTTAAGCATGGGGAACGGCGGCTTGCCGAAGGGCGGACTCCATACCGGCATCAAATCGCCGGAGGCTTTAGGGTCGGCCATCGCCGGGCGCCCTATTCGGCTGCCTGGGCCACACCCCAGGCGCCGGCGACGTCTTCGACAGTGACGAGATTACCGAACAACATCGCCATAGACTTCAGCGCCACCGTGTGGCGCTCCTCGTCCAGTTCCGCCACAGCGTCCTGCACCACGAAGGTCTTGTAGTCGCGCTGGCTGGCATCGCGCACGGTCGTTTCCACGCAACAGTTGGTGGTAACCCCGCACACGACAAGCGAGTCGACGTCGAGACCATTGAGGACGGTTTCAAGGTTGGTGGCGTAGAACGAACTGGGACGATTCTTATCGATAATGAAGTCGCCGTCTTTCGGCGTCAGCTCATCGACGATTTCAATATCGGACGTGCCGGCCTGGAGCGCTTTCGCGTCGGCCAATTCGGGAATGAGGTGCTTCACCAGCACGCCGCCATCGGCATAGTCGGGCCGGTACATGTAGCGGGTATAGATCACCGGAATGTTCGCAGCGCGCGCCGCCGCCACCAGTTTGACGCAGGGCTGAATGGCGGCCTGAAGATTTTGGATCGGCAAGCCGACGGCGCCGCAGCGGCCGTCGTCGGCACAAAAGGAGTTTTGCATATCGACCACCAGCAATGCCGTGTTGTCGCGCGATAAGGCCATCGTCGCCATGGCGTGCCTCCCGTTTGAAATATGTGTCAGCCGGGGTTGAAGCCCCGGCTGACCTTAGCCCGTTTAGAGACGGGTCTTAACCGTAAACAGCCAGGTAGCCGGCTCACCCGGGTAAACCGTGATGAAGCCGAGACCGCGGAAATCGAGGCTCTGGCTGATGTATTCGTCATCAATGCAGTTGCGGCAGGAAATGCCGAAGGACAGCATTTCGTCGGCCGTCTCGAAATTAAGCGCGGCGCTGACGAGATCGATGTCACCCGACTTGGCTTCCGGCGTGTTCTGCAGATTGGTGAAGTGGCTGGAGCTGTAGTTGTAATCAGCCGTTAGACGCATGTTCCAGTCATTCGACACCGGCTGCACGTATGTGAAGCCGAGCTGGCCGTTGAAGGACGGTAAACGCTGCAGCTTGGCGCCGATGACGGTGCCGGCCAAGGCCGGGTTGACGTTCTTGTACTTGCCGTCCTGGAGACCGAAGTTGCCGAAGATATCGAGCTTTTCGGAAATACGGGCTGTGATTTCACCTTCGAGACCGTAGACCTCGGCATCGTTGGTGGCGACGATGAAGTTGCCGCCCGCTCCGGTGCCGGTGTTAAACAGGTCGGTGTAATCGTAATAGAACGCATCCAGGTTCAAACGCACCTGGCCATCCATCAGATTGGATTTAAAGCCAAGTTCGTAGTTATCGACGATTTCCGGCTCGAACGGCGTGACTTCCGCCGGGTTGTTGGTGCGGGCCGCCCAGCCGCCGGACTTAAAGCCGCGGGTGAACATGGCATAGACGTTGACGTCGTCATTGACATCGTATGTCAGGCCGACGCGGGGTGAGAATTCCGTGAACGTCTGCTCGGTCGGCGTGCCGAGGGCGCGCAGAGTGGCGCTGTCCCAGCCGATAACCGTGCTTTGGCTTTCGAGGCCGACCGGGCCGCCGATCCGCTGGGTAATGTCGAGGTTCTTCTTGTCTTCGGTGTACCGGCCGCCGAGCACGAGGCTGAGCTGATCAGTGAAGTTGTAGGTGATGTCGGCGAACGCCGCGTAGCTGTCGACACCGACGTCGTAATCACGGCCGAAGAACGGCAGCGGCACCCGCACACCCGGCGCGATGAACAGATTAATTTCATCGCCGATGAACGAAAAGCTGTCTTCCTTGAAGTAGAACAAGCCGGTGACGTATTCGAGGTTGCCGTCAGCCGCAGTCCCGTCGACCTTAAACTCCTGTGTGAACTGATCGCTGTCGTTGATGGTGTAGAGATTGAAGATCGACACCGGCTGATCGGTCAGGTCGAGGTTCCATTGCTGAAACGTGTTGCGCCAGGCGGTGATGGACTCAAACGTCGTCGTGTCATTAAGAGCCCATGACAGGTGTGCGCTCACCCCCCAGGTGCGGCCGATGTTCTGGGTGTCGACGCTGCTGTCGACGGTGAACAGATCGCCGTCGAAGGGCCGGGTGATGCCGGCGACATCCTTGGCATAAAGGGCGGCGGTATCGCTCTCGCTCCAGTCGACGGCGAGGTCGAAGGTAATGTCGTCCGTCGGCAGCAGGCGGGTCTGAGCACGGAAGCCCCAAACATCCTTGTCGTTGACCTTGTCGCCGTTGACCCGGTTGGTGGCGTAGCCGTCGCCTTTTTGGCGCAGCCCGGTGAGACGGACCAACGCCTTATCGGACAGCGGACCATTGACGGAGGCTTTCGCGTTCCAGCGGTCGAAGCGTCCGTAGGAGATTTCACCGGCGAACTCACGTTCGTCGGACGGCTTCTTGGTCACAACCTTGATCGCACCGGCATTGGTGTTGCGTCCATAGAGCGTGCCCTGCGGACCGCGCAGCACTTCGACACGCTCAACGTCGAACAGGCTGAAGTTATTCACACCTTGGCGCGCGATAAATACATCGTCGACGTAGAAGCCAAGACCGGGGTCAACCGTAACAATGGATTCCGTCGTGCCCACACCGCGCAAAAACACGGTGGTCGCGGTGCTCTGGCCGATGTTGTTGTTGCCGACCAGATTGGGGACGTTGTTGACGATATCGACGACGTTGAACGACTGGCGGCGTTCGATCTCGTTGGCGTCAAACGCGGACACTGCGATTGGCGCGTCGAGCAGCGTGCTTTCGCGCCGCTGCGCCGTCACCACGATTTCTTCGAGCGCGAGTGTGTTCTGGGCGAAAGCGGGGGCCAGCCCGCCCACCAAGGCAAGAGATAGGGCCGTGCCCCCAAGCAGAGCGCGTTTCGGTGTCGATGGCATGATTGGTCTCTCCTTTGCCGCCTGATGTCCGGCCGGTTATACGCCTGGCCTCCAAGGTATGTCCTTTTGTGGATGTATGTCCGGACATTCATAGTAGGTCTTCCACATATGTGTATGGTGTGTCTAGATATGAGATCACCCGTGTCGTAATGTCGGGCTCTGTGGCGATGAAAGCACAGACCTCAGACCCTACGATCAGGATGCCCAGCTGATGCCCTCCATGTTCACCCCAGGGTCTTTCCCCTCGTCCGCCAGCGCGCCCGACAGCGTGGTCAAATCGGCTGGACGGACACTGGCCATTCTGGAGACGTTTCAGGCTTGGAAGCGCCCGGCCACGGCGCGCGAACTGGCCGGCGCCTTGAAGCTGCCGCGGTCCAGTGCGAACGCCCTGCTGGCCAGCCTGGTCACCCTCGGTTACCTGCAATTCAATGCGGAAACGGCGACCTATTTTCCGACTGTACGGGTTGGCCTGCTCGGCGAATGGCTGCTCGACTCCGTTCGCCGGGACCGCGTGATCACAGGCATCATGCGGGAACTGAGTGCGGCGACCGGCGAAACCGTCTCCGCGTCGGTGCGCACCGGCATGTCGATGCAGTTCGTTTCCATTATGCCGAGCACCTTTCCGGTCGCCTTGAACATCGCCGAGGGCGCTTTGGCAGCGCTGTTTGACTCGGCCGTCGGGCTGGCCTGGCTGTCGGCGCAAGGTCCGGAAACGATTGATGACCTGCGCCATACCCACAACCGGCATAGTGAGGACGGCCAGATTTCGGCCGACGTGATGCGCAAACGTCTGGACGAGGTCGAGCGGCGCGGTGCCGCCATTGCCTACGGTAAAGTCTCGCCGGACACGGGCGCCATCGCGATCGCCTACCCCCGTCCGGTGCGCGGCCAGACAGTGGTCATCGGTGTCGGCGGACCGATCTCGCGGATCAAACGCAGCGAGGCCCAGGTCGTTACCCTCATGCGCCGCCTGATCCGGCAAGCGCTCGGCTGACCCGGTCTCACGGCTGTGATATGACTGCGGTCTGAGTCGCAACTGTTTAGGATTGTTCATGCGTGTTTCCCTGAAATGGCGCGCCGCGGCCATCGCCGCACTGGCGCTGATACCGGCGGCAAACACGCGCGCCCAAGATTACGACTTTCCGGAAGCTTCTAGTGGCTTGGTCGAACAGAAAGGCGGCAGCGCCCAATCGTTCATGGTCGCCGCGGCGAACCCGCTGGCGGTGAAGGCCGGCTACGACATTTTGAAATCCGGCGGCAACGCCCTCGATGCCGCACTGGCGACTCAGCTGGTGCTCAATCTGGTCGAGCCGCAGTCTTCGGGCATCGGCGGCGGCGCGTTTCTGCTGTACTGGGACAACGAGGCGCAGAGTCTATACGCCTACGATGGCCGGGAGACCGCGCCAGCCTCGGCGACGGAAGACCGCTTTCTGACCGAAGACGGCAAGGCCATGCGCCGCGCCCAGGCGGTGATCGGCGGCAAGTCCGTCGGCGTGCCGGGCCTGGTGCGGATGATGAAACTGAGCCACGACCGTCACGGCGCAGCTCAGTGGCCCGACCTATTCACCGCCGCCATCGACGTCGCCGAAAACGGGTTCGAGATTTCGCCGCGCCTCTACCGCCTGCTCGAGATCGACGACACCCTGCCGAAAATTAAAATTCCCGGCGAACACTATTATTTGCCTGACGGCACGCCGAAGCCGGTCGGCACGGTGCTGACGAACGAACGCATGACGACGACCCTCAAGCGCATCGCCGCGGAAGGGCCGAGCGCGTTTTACCGCGGCGACGTGGCGGAAACGATCGTCGCGCGCATTCGCGAGACCACCCGCAACCCGGCGGACATGACGCTGGAGGATCTGGCGTCTTACGAGGCCAAGGAGCGCGACCCGTTGTGCGCGCCGTACCGCCGCTTCAAGGTCTGCGGCATGCCGGCACCCACATCCGGCGGTATCGGCGTTATTCAGACGCTCGGCTTGTTGGAGAAGTTCGATCTGCCGGCGATGGAACCTTGGTCCGCCGCCGCCATCCACTTGTTCATCGAAGCGAGCCGGCTGGTCTATGCCGACCGCGCTGTCCATATCGCCGACCCGGATTTCGTGTCCGTACCGCAAGAGGGTTTGGTCAGTGCGGCGTATCTGGCTGAGCGCGCCGCGCTGATCGATCCGATTGGCCGCATGGGCAGGGTCGAGGCCGGCAAGCCGCCGCGAAAAGAGACGCAGCTGTTTCAGCCGGGCATCGAATTCGAGCGCCCGTCGACGACCCATATTTCCGTCATCGACGCCGACGGCAACGCGGTCTCCATGACCAGTTCTATCGAAGGCGCCTTCGGCTCGCACCTGATGGTGCGCGGCTTCCTGCTCAACAACCAGCTGACCGACTTCACCTATGACGCCGTTGCCGACGGCATCTCCGTCGCCAACCGGGTCGAGGGCGGCAAGCGCCCGCGCAGCTCGATGGCGCCGATCATCGTGTTCAACGAGGACGATGAGGTGGTCGCCGTATCCGGTTCGCCCGGCGGCATGGCCATTGTACCGCTGGTGGTCAAAACGCTGATCGCCATGCTGGACTGGAACATGACGCCGCAGGAGGCGACCAACCTGCCCAACGTGCTGATGTTCGGTCCGACGGTTCTGCTGGAAGGCGGCACCGCCATTGAAGCCTATAAGGCCGATCTGGAAGCCCTGGGCCACCGCGTGCGGGTGGGCAATTTCCCGAGCGGTGTACATGCGCTGGCGGTGCGCGACGGCGCGATCCTCGGCGGTGCCGATCCCCGCCGCGAAGGCACGGTGATGGGCGAATAGGGCGGATTAACTCGGGTCGCGTTCGGCCGGTTCCGACACCTCGATCAAATGCCCGTCCGGATCGTAGACGAACATGCGGTAGCCGGTGTCGCGCAATGAGCCGTCCGGATTGGTCACTTCGAAACGCTCGGGCGGGGTGTGAAACCGGGCGCCGGTTTCCTGAAGACGGTTGTAAACGAAATTGATGTCGTCGGTTTCGATCATGATGATGACGTCACCGACGCCAAGCCCCATGAGATTGCCGCGTGCGCTGGCCAGCGGCGGACGCTGATAGCCGAGCAAGCCGATCATGCCGATGCGGTCGTCATTGCCGCGCATGATGACAATGCGGCCGATCTTCGGATCCGCGGTTAGGGGGAGTTCAGCGGCACCGATCACCCCCCCTTCGTCGGTGTCACGCGACGAGCGCTCGAACCAGGGCGTCAGGCCGAGACGCTGATAAAAGTCGATCGACCGGTCGATGTCTTCCACCAGCAGCGTGGTCCGGCGCACGGCGGTTTCCTGCGCACCGGCCGCCGCGGGCGACAGCAGGCCCGCACATAATGTCAGAGCGATCAGGATCGGAGGGGAGAAGCGGAAGTGCGCCATAGCGAGTCGTGTCCGGGCAAAGAAGTCTTAAGGCTACTGTAGAGAACCATGGGCCAAGAGCAAGCGCAGACGCGGCTTATGGGGACAGCGCCTCAGGCGTAGCGGACTGAAAGACAAAGCACGCCAGCGGATAAATCATCTTTCCGTCTGCGTCCGACAACGGAAAAACGCCATACAAAATGGTGTCGAAATCGACGTTAGGCCAGTCGAAGGCATCGCGGCCATAACGGATGCACGGCACATCCAGCGCTTCGGACTTGTAATCGAACCACGGGATGCGGCTAACCTCGACGCTGTCCGGACTGAAGGTCTTACCGGTCAGATCGAGCGGAAAATTTTCCGCGACATGGATCCCGCAGTAAATAAAGGTGAACGTGCGCGGCGCAATCCGCTCCGACATCAACAGGTGCGGCGCCAGCTGATAGACATCCATAAATTCGAACGCCTTGCGCCGCGGCGGCGCGCCGCCGTTGAGACTGCACCAATAGTCCTGCAGCGCGCTCAGCACGGGATGGTCGCGCGCCTCGTCGTCAAGACATCTGATCTCAATGGCCGGTGTGTTGGTCATGCCACGTGTACGCTCCAGATGAACTGGGCTTAATAGTTGGGTTCGCGATCGTAATCGTGCGCAGCTTGAGCATACTGAATGTACTCGGGCGGCAGGACCGGATCATAGTCTGCGCCCCAATTTGGTCCGTCGGATTCGTTCCATTCCGTCGCGAACGGTCCACCTTTGCAGCGGCACAGATGCAGCGTGCCGCCCCAAGTGGCGAACGGACCGTGTTCGATGCCCGGCGGGCGCCAGAAATATCCGCCGTCGCGCATCACGCCCATGGGGAAACATATGTCGCCCAGGATGGCGAATTCCTCTTCCACGACGGGATGGATTTCCGTCCTCGGTGTCGACCAATACGGCATGAGCCCGATCAGCCAGGTCAGTTCGCCTGTATCCGGATGGTGAAACAGCTTCTTGTGAATCGTGCCGGACGGATCGAAGTCTCCGGACTTCATATGTTTGCGCGCACCGGTTTGCCCGGGCATCTCACGCGTATCGATGTGCTCGACCAATAAACGTTCATCGAACAAATCTCCTGCCGCATCGGACTCGACGCGATGGGCCTCTCCCGAGAAGAACGTCAGCACGACCGCACCACCGGTGCTGGACATCGACCGGCGCAGATATCCGGCCGGCAGATGCGCATATGCGTGTTTGGCATAGGTGCGACCATTGATCTCCAGCGCGCCTTCAAGCACGAACAGTTCTTCGTCGACATCAAGATAATGCGGCGTGGGGTCTGCCCAGCCGGGGGCATAGCGCACTTGTGTGGACGAATCGCCCGCATCCTCATCAATCGAGAGAATGCGGCAGGCAACCCCTTCGCGCGCCCCGCCGGGAAGCCCCTTACGGAACGGCAGGACCTGGGATTGAATAAATTCGATATGTGGTCGTCCCATAAGCGCTCCGCGCGTCAGATTTATACGATTAAGGCCCTACTGATACGAATTCTTGCTATGGAATGATAGGGAGTCACGGGTAAAGTGGCTTCGGAGCGCGCAATCGCGCCAACCAGAAATTCAAATACGCGGCAGCACCCATCGGCGCTGCCGGGATAATCAGGGTCGGGACCGCACGTCCCGTTATGTCTACGCCACGCGAAAAATTTGTCGCCTTTGCGTTTTGCTGGGCGGACATCCTTCTCGAACTGGATCAAAGCCGGACAATCGTGTTCGCCGCCGGCGCGACCCAACCCGTTTTGGGAAAAACCATCGAGCAACTGATCGGCACGAGCCTGCGCGACTACGTTGCGCCGCGCGATAAATTGCTGGTTGAACAGTTGCTTGCCGTCGCCGCCAAGAAAGGCCGGATCGACGACACGGTGGTGCACTTACAGGGCGTGAAAGGTCCGACGCCGCCGCTGTCCTTCGCCGGCTACCTGATGCCCGATCTCGGCAATCACTTCTTCCTGGCGCTGCGCACCGTCACCCACATCGACGAGAAGGGCAACCTTGAGAGCGACGTCAAACGCGACCGCAGCACCGGGCTGCTTGAAGGCAACTCGTTCTCCGACATGGCTGCGGAAAAAATCAAAGCCGCGAAACAGGGCGGCGCAGAGGCGGAACTGACTCTCGTCAATCTGCCCGGCTTCGACGACTTCTACCAAAATCTGTCGGCCGATGACCAAGAGGTCCTGATGAGCACCGTCGGGACGACGCTGCGCGCGAATTCCATTGGCGGCGACTCCGCCGGTGAGATCGGCGAAGGCAAGTTCGGGATCATACACGAAGGCGGTTTGGATGTTGCCGACCTGGAGGCCAAGCTGGCCGAAGCCACCAAAGTGTTCGACCCGAGCGGCAAAGGGGTGGAGGTGCAGGCAGGCACCATCGAAGTCGACACCAGCGACATCGACGAAGAAGACCTGACCCGCGGCCTCGTCTATACCATCAATCATTTCCGCGAGCAGGGCGGCCCCGATTTCAACGTCAAAGACATCGCCAAGAACATGGACAGCCTTGTTAAGGAGGCTGTTGCTTCTCTCAACAACTTCCGCGGTGTCGTCGACGGCAGCAATTTCCACATTGCCTTCCATCCGATCCTCGACGTGAACACGGGCGCGTTCCACCACTACGAAGCGCTGGTGCGGTTCGGCAACAATTTCGCCGAGTCACCATACAAGTACATTACCTTTGCCGAAGAAACGGGGCTGATCAGCGAGTTCGATATCGCCATGGCCCAGAAGGCCGTCGATTGGCTGAAGGAGCACCGCAAAGACAAAGTGTCGATGGCGGTGAACATCTCCGGTATTTCCGTCGACGATCAAACCTACGTCGAAAAGCTCCATGCCATGCTCGATAAGGACCCGTGGCTGAAGGAACATCTGCTGTTCGAGATCACGGAATCCGCGCGCGTGGTCGATCTGCATAAAGCCAATGCCTTTGTGCAGTCGGTGCGCTCGAAAGGCTTCCACGTCTGTTTGGACGACTTCGGAGCCGGCGCGGCCAGCTTCCAGTATCTGAGCGTGCTCGAGGTCGATGTCGTCAAACTCGACGGCAGTGCCGTGAAGAATGCCCAGACCGCGCCGAAGGGCCGCGCCTTCCTGCGCGCGCTCACCACGCTGTGCAAAACCATGGATGTCGAAACCATCGCCGAAATGGTCGACAGCAAGGAAACGCTCGAGTTCGTACGCGATTGCGGCGTCGAGTACGCGCAGGGGTTCCTATTCGGCAAACCCGATCCCGACCCCTGGCAGTTTGTCACCAAGCTGGATCGCCGGCTGTTCGGTTCCAAGCATTCTTAGAACGCAGCGCCCGTTTGCAAGAACGGCCGGGTGCGCTAAAAACAAGCCCGAACGCTGTCTGTCCGCATCGAATCGGAGAATCCCGTGAGCGAACCAACATCCCCGGCCGGTAAGAGCGCCAAGGTTGATCATCAGGCAGAGCATGCCAAGCGATTGAGTGTTACCGCAATGGCGCCCTCGACGATGCTTTGAGCCACGTCAACGCCGCCATTCGCGCCGAACCCAATACGGCGATTTATCAGGCTGATGCTGGCGTGATCCTGATGGCGCTGGGCCGCAACGAGGAAGCGCTGATTCCATTGAAGCGCGCGACCTTTCTCGATCCGTCGCATGCCGTCGCCCATTACAATATGGGCGAGGCGCACCAGTTCCTGGGGCAGAAAGAAGCCGCCGTTGAGGCTTTTAAGACCGCCATCAGTCTCGATCGCAGCCTGGCGTGGAAAAAGCTGCGGTCCGCGTTCGGCCGCTGGTTCGGCTTCGGCCGCCGGTAGAATCGTTCATGCGCGCCGACGGTGTTGCTTTGGCTGCAAGACTTGGGCGCGCGGCCGCGTTGACCGGGCGCGATTCCGAATCCCACGTGTCCGTATCTGATTTAAAGGACGAGGGACTCGCGTTTTTTCGCGACGGCAACCTGGCGCAGGCCGGGCGATTGTTCCGCAATGCTCTGCGCGCAGATCCCCGCATGGCGGACGTGCATAACAATCTCGGTGCCGTGTTGCGCAAACGCGGCCGCCCGCAAAGCGCGATTTCCGCTTTTCAGACCGCTTTGATGCTCAATCCACGGTCCGCGTCGACATTCGGGAATCTCGGCAATTTGCATGAACGCTACGGCAATATCCCGCAAGCGGAACACTATTACCTGAAAGCTGTCGAATTGGAGCCTCGCATGCATCAGGCCTTTGTCGGCCTGGCACGCATCGCAGCGCGCCGGTCGCGGTGGGATGACGCCCTGGCCGCCCTGTCACGCGCCGCCGCACTTGTGCCCAAATCGCCCGAGGTCTTGCATCAGATGGGTGTGGTTTATCTGGGCAAGGGAGATCTCGCAGCCGCTCATACCCAACTTCGAAATGCCGCCGGACAGGCCCCTGACAGCGTGGCGATCAAGGCCAGTTTGGCGGATGTGTTGATGCGCCGCGGAGAACGTGGCGCGGCGGCCGAGTTGACCGCATGGTGCCTTGAGCGCGAGCCGGAAAACACGATTGCGCTGAGTGTACGCGACGCGCTGAACGCGGGCGCGGGCGAGTCCCCCGCCTAGACGGCGGAGCGAATCCGCCCAACCATTGACACCAGTCCATTGCGCCGGCTGGGACTGAGGTGCTGATCCAGTCCGATGCGTGCAAATGCGGCCTCGGCATCGATCTTCCCGATCTCTTCCTTTGTCTTTCCAGTGTAGAGCGTCGCCAGGACTGCGATCAGGCCTTTGACGATATGGGCGTCGCTGTCGGCGGCGAATGCGAAGCGCGCGTCGTCGCCGTCGACATGGCCGGGAACCATCCAGACCTGGCTCATGCAGCCGCGCACCTTGGTGTCATCCGTTTTGAACTCATCCGGCAAGGGCGGCAGCGTCTTGCCGAGGTCGATGATATAGCGGTAGCGGTCTTCCCAATCGTCGAACAGCTCGAAGTTGTCCGCCAGTTCGTCGAAGTCCATCGACGGCTTGATCATTTCAATGTCGTTCGCTGTGTCAGGCATGAGTTGGGTCTGCGCTCGTGCGGAAAGAGATGGGGCGGTATAATTGACGTCGCCACGGTCACGCAATGCATGGAAGGGCACCGGTGATACGCGTCACAGACGATATAACCCTTGATCCCTCCGAATTCGAGTTTTCCTTTGTCCGCGCCTCCGGACCCGGCGGGCAGAACGTCAATAAAGTCGCGACCGCGGTTCAGTTGCGGTTCGACGCCGCCAACAGCTCAGCCCTCTCCGACGAGCTGCGCCACAGGGTGTTGGCGCGGGCGGGCCGGCGGGCCACACGCGACGGCATCATTATTATTGAGGCCAAACGTTACCGTCTGCAGGCGCGCAATCGAGACGACGCCATCGCGCGCCTGGTTGAACTGGTGCGGTCCGCCGCCCGTCCGCAAACGCCGCGGCGCAAGACACGGGCGCCACGCAGCGAGGCGGAGAAACGCCTGAACAAGAAAAAATCGCGCAGCTCAACCAAGAAACTTCGGCGCGCACCGCGCCAAGACGAATACACGTGAGCCAATAAGATTTGATCCGCGGCCGGATCAGGCGGGCTTGCCTTTGGCCGGCACCTCGACCCGAAATTCACTGCCTTCACCTAATGTGCTGGTGAAGCCGATCCGCCCGCCCATGCGTTCCACGAGACTTTTCGACAGGGCCAGTCCGATCCCCGTCCCCTCTTCACCGCTGGCCTCGGCACCGAGACGATTGAAGCTTTGGAACACTTCGTCTTGCCGATCATCGGGGATACCGCGTCCGGTGTCCGCGACAGCGATCCGGACAAAGCCGTCATCGAGGCGGCTGAGAGAAAACGATACGCTGCCGCCGTCGGAATTATACTTGAGCGCATTGGAGGCAAAGTTGTTGAGGATCTGTGTTAAGCGCATCTGGTCCGTAAGCACCATCACTTTCGCGGGCGTATCGGCCGCGAAACCAATCTTGATGTTTCGGACTTCGGCCTGGTGTCCGAAACTTTTGATGACGCGATCCACGGCTTCCACGGCATCGACCGCCTGGAGGTTTACGGCCAGTTGACCGGTGTCGATGCGAGCCAGGTCGAGCACATCGTTGATAAGGCCGAGCAGGTGTTCGCCGCCCTGTATGATGTTTTCGACATAACCGTCCTGATCTTCGGTCAGCCGACCGCGGGTTTGCAGCGACAACAGCTGAGCAAACCCAAGTATCGCGTTGAGCGGTGTGCGCAGTTCGTGGCTCATGCTGGCGAGAAACTTGGACTTCGCCTAGCTTGCGGCTTGCGCCGACTCGATTGCCTTTTGCAACACATCTTCCGTGCGTTTGCGATCGGTTAGATCTTGCACCGTTCCGAACAGGCGCCGCTCACCCGACGGTAAATGCTCCGCGGTCGCCCGCCCCATCACATGGCGCACCGTCCCGTCGCGGTGAATGAGCCTGTACTCTGCGGCCGTCGGCGCCCCGTCCCGGCTCGCTTTCTCCAGCGCGACATCCCATTTGTCCTGATCGTCCGGATGGACATAGTCGCGAAAAGGCGTGACCGGAAGTTCGGGCTGCTCGGGATCGAGGCCGAGGATTCGATACATCTCATTCGACCATTCGACCGTGCCAGTGTCGGGCTTCCAGGTCCAATGGCCGATGCTGCCCAGCCGCTGCGCTTCTTCGAGCAGATAACTGTTTTGCGTCAGGCGCTGCTCGGCTTCTTTACGTTCGGTGATGTCCTGAGCGACGCCTATAAAAACCGCATCGGACATGTTGAGCGCGGACGACACACTTAAGTTCAGCCGCACCCAAACCGTATGCCCGTCCTTATGGCGATAGGGTTTTTCAAGGTTGAGCTGCGTTCTCACGCCGGTCCTCAGTTCCTCGGCAAACTCGATCACCGGGTCGCTCTCGCCGGACGGACTTAGTGAAACGAATCTGCGGCCT
Organism: Rhodospirillaceae bacterium; assembly: GCA_038148375.1. Classification (GTDB taxonomy): domain Bacteria; phylum Pseudomonadota; class Alphaproteobacteria; order Rhodospirillales; family Rhodospirillaceae; genus CAWUEX02. Next base: position 123,097 of record JAYQVH010000003.1, read on the forward strand.
ACCAGTTCGGAGACGGAAAATCCCAACAGGTTCGCGAACGCTTCATTGATAAAGCGGATTTCACCAAACTCGTCAGACAGCACAATACCGGCGCCGGACGTTTCAAAAATCGACCGAAACCGCGCTTCGCCTTCGCGCAAAGCACCCTGCATATTCCGGAAGTGGGTGATGTCCTGGTAGATACCGTAGCTTGAAAGAACGCGTCCGTGCTCGTCGCTTTGCCGGACCGATTGCCCGCGTATGTAGCGAACCTCACCGTCGGGCAGAAGAATCCGGAAGTCGTGTTCCAAGTCGACCCAGGAGGAATCCCGGAACCGGCCTTCGACAGCGTCCCGGTCTTCGGGATGAACTGTACTCAGATACCAATCGACCGTGGGCTCGAGGCTGTCGGGCTCAAGGCCCCACAAGCGAAATGTTTCTGCCGGCCAGTGCAGCTGATCTGTCGCGGCGTCCCAGTAATAATAGCCGAGACCGCCCATGCGCAGTGCTAGCGACAGAAGCTCGTTCTCGGCCCCCAAATCCTGTTCGGCTGTCTTACGGGACGTAATGTCCAGCGTCGTTCCCGCCATGCGCCGGGGCGTCCCGTCGGCATCGCGTTCCACGATCTGGCCATTGACCAGAACCCAAATCCACTCCCCTGACTTGCTGTGAAGACGGTATTCGCATTCGTACCTGGAGGTCTCGCCGGACAAGTGTTTTGCGAGTTCCGCTTCCCGCATGTCCGCATCTTCGGGATGGCACAGCGTCGCCCACGGCCGCTCGATTTCGCGCAGTTCGTCTAAGTCGTAGCCGAGAATCTCGGTGAGCTGATCATTGCCCGTCATCTCGCCGGTCAAGAGGTCGATTTCCCAGGCGACGATCTGGGCGCTGCGCAGGGCGAGATCCAAAAAGGCCTGACTGGTCTGAAGCTGGTCTGCAATCCGGACCTCGTCACTGACATCCTTGAGCAAACCAAACACCCGCGAAATGCGCCCGGCGGCATCGCGGTCCCGTTTGGCGACACTGCGTATGTGACGCGTTCCGCCATCGGGGAGTTGAATTCTGTATTGCTGAGTGAGAACGCGCCAGTCCGGATCGGCCAGTTGGCGGCGTACCGTATCGCGGTCGGCGTCTAAAACTGTCGACAACACCCAGGACAGCGAGACGTCCCGCTCGGGCTCCGGCGCGAGACCCCAAAGCCGGAACGTGGCCGCAGGCCATGTCAGCGTGTTGGTCGGGACATCGAGGACGAAATAGGTCTGCTCGCCAAGGTCCAGGACATGCTCAAGCAGTTCCGCGTCCGAAAACGGCGCGCGCAGCAAAGTATCAAGCGTGGCGGTTGCTGACGCGTTTTTGCCTGCCATTCCCTACCCTGTCGCCGTGAGCCGCTGCCGGTTCGCCTGAAGAAGTATATCGGGGATTTTTGGTTGTGACTCGAATATTTATGTCTTTTTGGCGTATTAGGCGGATTTTTCGTGCAGGACCGGGCCCGCATCGGCTGAAAACTGCAGTTGCGCGAGCCTGGCGTACAGCGGATTTGTGGACAGTAGCTGGTCATGGCTGCCCGTGGAGATCAGTCGGCCGTCCTCCAGAACGGCGATGCGATCGGCGTTGACCACGGTGGCAAGGCGGTGCGCGATGGCCATGGTCGTCCGGTTCTCCATGACCTTCTCCAGCGCGGCCTGAACCAGACGTTCGTTTTCGGCGTCCAGCGCGCTGGTGGCCTCGTCGAGCAGCAGCACGGCGGGGTCGCGCAAGATCGCGCGGGCGATAGCGATGCGCTGTTTTTGTCCACCGGACAGGCGCATGCCTTTTTCGCCGAGGAACGTATCCAACCCCTCGGGCAGACGATCCAGAAACTCGGTGGCGATGGCCGCTTCCGCGGCGGCGCGGACTTCGTCGTCACTTGCCTCGGGACGGCCGTAGCGAATGTTCTCCCAAGCGTTGGCGGCGAAGATGACTGGGTCCTGGGCAACCAGTCCGATGCGGCTGCGCACGACCGTCGGGTCGGCCTGCTTGATATCTACGCCATCGATGACAATGCGGCCGCCCTGCGGGTCGTAAAAGCGCAACAGCAGCTGGAACACGGTGCTTTTGCCGGCCCCGGACGGGCCGACCAACGCGACCGTCTCGCCCGGCTTGACATCGAGCGTCAGCCCGTTGAGCGCGGCCTCGTCCGGGCGCGACGGGTAATGGAACGTGACGTTATCGAAGCGGACGTCGCCGCGCGGCGGCTCTGGCATTGGCGCCGGATTTGCGGGCGGACGAATGTCCGGCTTGGTTTCGAGCAGTTCGATCAAGCGCTCGGTCGCACCGGCAGCGCGCTGCAAGTCCCCGAACACTTCCGTCAGCGAGCCGACGGCGGCGGCAACCATTACGGCGTAAAACACGAAAGACGTCAGTTCGCCCGGAGTAATGGTGCCGTCGATGACATCCTGTCCACCGGCCCACAGAATGACGCTGATCGCGCCGAAGACGAGAAAGATGACGGTCGAGCCGAGCATCGCCCGAGCGCCGATCCGGCGCACCGCCGTACGGAAGGCGTTCTCTGTTTCGCCGGCGAACCGCTCCTGATCCACGGTTTCGTGACTGTAAGCCTGCACCGTGCGAATGGCGTTGAGACTTTCCTCGGCATACGCACCGACGTCGGCCAGGCGGTCCTGGCTGTCACGCGACAGGCGGCGCACTTTGCGCCCGTACCTCATGATCGGCACGATCACGGCCGGCACCACCAGCGCCACCAGCCCGGTGAGCTTGGCATTGGTGTAGATCAGCAGCGTCAACCCGCCGATCAGGGTCAGCGCGTTACGCAGCGCAATGGAAAGCGACGAACCGATAACGGTTTGCAGCAACGACGTGTCCGCCGTCAGCCGCGAGAGAATTTCACCGGCACGGGTGACTTCAAAAAAGCCTGGACTGAGTTTGAGCACTTGATCGTACACGGCGCGGCGCAGGTCGGCGACGACGCGCTCCCCAACCCAGGAAATAAAGTAGAACCGGAAGAACGTACCGATGGCGATGACGACGACGATGCCGAGCAGAACGAATAGGCCGCGATTGAGAAACTCGGGGTCGCCGGCGCTCAGGCCGTTATCGATGAGAAATTTAACGCCGAGACCGATGGACAGCGTCGCCCCGGCGGTCAGCACCAAGGCGGTCGCGGCCAATGATAAGGCCACCCCATAGGGCTTCATGAAGCCGAACATACGCCACAGGTAGCGTGTGTCTTTGCCCTTCGGCCGGTCAAGCATTGCTGTGCGGGGGCTACGCCGATCGCTCATGTGCGGTTCCTTTGCTGGATGCGCCGCACCCGGCGGGCAAGGTCTTCCAGTGGCCCGTCTTTGAGCCCATGGGCGTGCAAGTGGTCAAGGGTGTCGAACAAATATTCTGCGTTAGATCCCAGCACACCCGAAGCGCGGGCAATGATCGATGCGGTTTTCCCAGATGTGTAGCCGCCGCGGTAAGAGCGGTGCTGGCGATTCATGACAAACGTCAGCGCCGGTTGAACGCCGCCGTCATGGCGCAGGTCGACCCAACGCGGGGAGTAGGAGCCGACCACCATCTCGCGCCGCCACAACAGCCGGAGCTCATCACGCAGACGGCTCGCACGCACCTTCATCGCCACGCCCTGACAGCTGCCCCCGGCATCGAGTGCGAGGATCAGTCCCGGCGTCTCACGCGTCCCGCGGCCGGTGGGTGCGATCATGCAAAAGCGGCGGCGGTAGCCGTGGACTCGGCCCGGCAACCGTTTGGTGATGTGGATCACCGGGTTCCAGAGCAGCGAGCCATACCCGAACACCCAGACATCGCGCGGGTCAGGAGCTTTGGCGAGCGTTTCCTGAAGGGAGGCGTCGAGTTCTTCGTCACCCCACACGTAGGTGTCCGGGTTGGACATGCGGATCGACCGGCGCACGGCGTCTGCTTCGAGGCTGGCGCGGGTGAGCGGTTCGGCGGCAGGAGGTGTGCGCGGCGGGTTCATGATATGACATTGAGGGTGTGGGGCCTGCGCCCCGGCCCGTCAAGAGTGATGGCAGATCCACGATGACGTCCGCTGCGTCTTTCACAGCACTATGCCGCGATTGCCTGGCGACATTTAATGGCGCCGGACCCTGCCGCGTGTGCGGGTCGGACCGGACAGTGACACATGACGAACTGGACCGCCTGAGCCTGGCCCACATCGATTGTGATGCCTTTTACGCGGCAGTGGAAAAACGCGATGACCCAAGCCTGCGCGATAAGCCATTGCTGATCGGCGGGGGTAAACGCGGCGTGGTCTCCACCGCCTGTTACATCGCGCGCCAATACGGTCCACGCTCTGCCATGCCGATGTTCAAGGCATTGAAAATGTGCCCCGATGCGGTGGTCGTGCGTCCCAATATGGAAAAGTACCGCGCCGTCAGCAAACAGGTGCGCGCCCTTCTCGATGCGGCGACGCCGGTGGTCGAACCGCTGTCGCTTGACGAAGCCTATTTGGATTTGAGCGGCACGACCCGATTGCACGGCCGGGCGCCCGCCGTGACTCTGGCGAAGATCGCGCGGGAGGTTGAGCGTGAAGTCGGCATCACCATTTCCATCGGGCTCAGCTACAACAAGTTCCTCGCCAAGATGGCGTCCGAGATCGACAAACCGAATGGGTTCGCCGTGATCGGGCGCGGCGATGCGGTATCTTTTCTGCACGACCAACCGATCGGGTCGATCCCCGGTGTCGGCCCTTCACTGGCGAACCAGCTCAAGGTCGATGGTCTTTTTTCGATTGGAGACCTCCAGCGCAAAAGTCCGAATGAACTGGAGAGACTCTACGGGGATACGGGCAAACATCTGTCGCGCTTGAGCCGCGGCGAAGACAGCCGACGCGTGACCACCCACCGCGCCGCCAAAAGCATCTCGTCGGAACGGACGTTCGATCGCGACATCGGTGACATCGACACCCTACTGAAGCGGTTGTGGCCTTTATGCGAGGACGTCGCCGCGCGTCTGAAATCGAAAGGGGCAGCCGGCGGCTCCGTCACCTTGAAACTGAAGACCAAGCGATTCCGCACCCTGACCCGAACCCAGACACTGAACACGCCGACGCAACTCGCAGAAGTCATGTACCGCGTCGTCAAGCCGATGCTTGAGCGCGAAACAGAGCGAGGGCCGTTCCGCCTCATCGGTATCGGCGCGGACACCTTGACTGAAGCCACGGTGGCCGACTTGCCCGATCTCCTCAACGACGATCTCGATCGCGTCAAAGGCGTGGAGAAAGCCATCGACGCCGTGCGTGCCAAGTTCGGTAGGACGGCCATCCGCAAGGGCCGCGGTGACTAAGGTGTCGAAGTGCGCGTTAGGTTATAGGCGACGGTGGTCCAGTCCCACAGGTCCGTCAGCCGCGCCATGTAGTGGGAGCGCAGCGGCAGCGGGGTGTCTCTGCCGCTCTTGAGATTTTCCTCAAGCGTATCGATCAGGCGGATGAGGCGGCGCCGGTGGGCGCCGCTCGCCACCTGGATCGGATCGGCAACCATGCCGGCCAGAGCCGTGACCGCGGCGGCCGGGACGGCCAGACCGGCGAACACGCCGGCCGTCAGCATCGCCGACGCCGCCGGCGCGCCGATCAGGCCATAGTAGAAACTGCCGACTGCCGAGCCCGCCCAGAAGGTCGACACAGCCAACGAATGAGACAGCGAGGCGGCAACGGTCGAACTCAGCGACACCAAACCCGGTGTCGCCTTGTGGTAGGCGGCGTAGCCGATGGCCGCGGTCATAAAGGCGGCGGTGATGTCCGTCGCCGGAGCGCGCGCACCGATGTAATCGCGCAGCGCCCGGTCAAGCCGGCGCTGGAACGCGCGCCTGTCCGCCTCCGCTGCGATGGCGGCAACGGCGGCCTCAACCTGTGCTGTGACGCGCGGGTCGCGCAGCACCTCATCGAACACCGCGTCGGCCATGCTGACACGGCCGTTTTGACCGTACGGAATCATCAACAGATCGGAATGCAGCCGCCACGCCACTTCACGGCCGACATCGGTTTCGAGCAGGACGTTGACGCGGCCCAGGCGGGATCCGAGACCGTGCGCCCCGGCCGAGCGCGCGGCGACGCCGCCAAGGCGGGCGACGCCGGTGACACCGCCGAGCACCAGATTGACCGGTGCACGCACCAGATCTCAGCCCAGCGCATTGCGATGAAGGCGGGCAGCGCCGCGCCAGCCATACGTGCGCCGCACGAAGTCCGGCACCTGATCGCGCCGGGCCGCGGCGTAGCGGGTCAACGCATCGTCGAGGATGGCGGTGGCCACACCCGGGTCGAATTGGGCCGGCGCGGGCCGCGTCTGGCTGTCTTGTTTCTGTGCCATAGGTCTGTACCCTATCATTTGGCGCAAATGAGGCGAACCTGGGGCAGAGCGCTGGAAACCGCGCCGAGGGGAATTCAAGATGAGCGACAGCGGCAAAGTCGACACGGACGACGTGTATCACCACGAGGGCCAAGGCAATCCGGCGCAGCCGTCCGCGCATGACGCGGATGTCCTGAGCGAGGACCGGGCGTCGGCCTATTGGCGCGCCAACCTGAAACTGGTTGGCACTCTTTTAACAATATGGTTTGCCGTCTCCTACGGCGCCGGCGTTGTGTTTGTCGACACCCTCGACACCTTCACGTTCATGGGGTTCCCGCTCGGCTTCTGGTTCGCCCAGCAAGGCGCGATTTACGTCTTTGTCGTGTTGATTTTCGTTTACGTGGGTGCAATGCACCGCATCGACCGCGCCCATGGCGTCGATGACGACGACCGGGTGGACGGGCCGGGAGATGCGTCATGAGCGCACAGATTCTCAGCTATATTTTTGTCGGCATTACGTTTGCGATCTATATCGGCATTGCGGTGTGGTCGCGCGCCAAGTCGACCAACGACTTTTATGTCGCGGGCGGCGGCGTCAATCCGGTGGTCAACGGCATGGCGACCGCGGCCGACTGGATGAGCGCGGCGTCGTTTATTTCCATGGCCGGAATTATCGCCTTCATGGGCCGCGACGGCTCGGTCTATCTTTTGGGATGGACCGGCGGATACGTACTGCTGGCGCTGTTGCTTGCGCCCTATTTGCGTAAGTTCGGCCAATTCACCGTGCCCGACTTCATCGGCGAGCGCTATTACAGCAAGGCCGCGCGCGTCGTTGCCGTGGTGTGCCTGATCTTTATTTCCTTCACCTATATCGCCGGACAGATGCGCGGCGTGGGCATCGTCTTCTCGCGCTTTCTGGAAGTGGATATCGCCGTGGGCGTGGTCATCGGCATGGCGATCGTGTTCGTCTATGCCGTGCTTGGCGGCATGAAGGGAATCACATACACCCAGGCGGCCCAATACTGCGTGCTGATCTTTGCCTATACCGTACCGGCGATCTTTATATCCATTCTCGTGTCCGGCTCGCCGGTGCCGCAGCTCGGCTTCGGCGGCGAGATGGCGGACGGCAGCGGACGGCCGGTGCTCGAAACCTTGGACGGGGTGCTGACCGACCTCGGGTTCAGCGCCTACACCGACGGGACCAAATCGACCATCGACGTCTTCGCGATCACGGCGGCGCTGATGCTCGGCACCGCCGGGCTGCCCCACGTCATTGTGCGCTTTTTCACCGTACCCAAGGTGTCCGACGCACGCCGTTCGGCCGGCTGGGCGCTGGTGTTCATCGCCATTCTGTACACGACCGCGCCGGCAGTGGCGGTGTTCGCGCGCATCAACTTTGTTGAGTCGGTGAATGAGAAAACCTATGCCGAAACACCGGCGTGGTTCCGCAATTGGGAAGACATCGGCCTGATTGCCTGGCAGGACAAAAACCGCGACGGCCGGTTGCAGTACCGCGCCGGCGTGCCCTTCGAGGGCGGACCGGTATTCGCCGAGGACCGCGGCGCTTCCGGCGAACGCCTGCTCGACAATGCGCCAACCGAAAATGCCAACGAGGTTTATGTCGACCGCGACATCATCGTGCTCGCCAACCCGGAAATTGCGCAATTGCCCAATTGGGTGATCGCATTGGTCGCCGCGGGTGGTCTTGCAGCGGCGCTGTCCACTGCTGCGGGACTGCTGCTGGTCATTTCCGCCGCCGTATCACACGACCTGCTGAAGAAAACGTTCGCGCCGAATTTGAGCGAACGCGCAGAACTGTTGAGCGCGCGCATCGCCATCGCCCTGTCTCTTATACTGGCTGGACTGTTCGGCATTTATCCGCCGGCCTTTGTCGCCCAGGTTGTCGCCTTTGCGTTTGGATTGGGCGCGGCGTCGTTGTTCCCGGCTATTTTACTCGGCGTGTTTTCGAAACGCATGAACAAGGAGGGCGCGATTGCCGGCATGGTGACTGGATTGGTTTTCACCTTCAGCTACATCGTATTCTTCAAGTTCATTCGCCCGGACCTCAATAGCGATCCGAACTGGCTGTTCGGCATCTCACCGGAGGGCATCGGCTTCATCGGCGCGGCGCTGAACTTCGCCGTGGCGTTCGCGGTAGCGCGGCGCACGGCAGCACCGCCGGACAGTGTGCAGGATCTGGTCGATGACATTCGGCTGCCCAGTGGCGCTGGTATTGCCCATCACCACTGACGCCGCTGACCGCTTCGCTGCGCGTATTTTTCACGGATTGCTCGGAGGCCGGACCGGTGGTGAGCTCGGATTTGCTCGTAGAGCGAATTTTGTCGTCGATACCACACTATGCGGCTGCCATATCGCTCCCGGCCTGAGTCCTGAAGCGCTGAGCGGCACGAACGTAGCGCGGCGCCACGTACGCCGAAAACGTTCACCGCGCGGCGGGCGCGTCCCGCCCTGCGGTTGCAATTTTCTCCGCGGCGGGGCAAACCCCTGTCACTAGTTCTAACGGGAGACGACCATCATGGATATGAGCGGGTCCTATGACATTCCCGCCCCGCGCGCGGTTGTATGGACGGCGTTGAACGACGTCGAGGTCTTGAAGGCCTGTATTCCCGGATGCGAGTCGATCATCAAGAAATCAGACACGGAACTCGAAGCGACGGTTTCGGCCAAAGTCGGACCGGTCAAAGCCAAATTCGCCGGTGAGGTTACGCTGTCGGATATCGACCCGCCCAACGGCTATACCATTTCCGGCTCCGGTAAGGGTGGGGCCGCCGGATTCGCCAAAGGCGGCGCCAAAGTGAGCCTGACGGAGATACCGGAGGGTACTCAGCTGTCCTATGAGGTCACCGCGAGCGTCGGCGGCAAGCTCGCTCAGATCGGTGGACGGCTCATCAACTCCACCGCCAAGAAAATGGCGGACGAGTTCTTTGCCGCATTTAGCAGGCAGGCGACGGCTGCCGCGGGTCAAGGCGAGGCGGCGGCCGAGGCGGCGGCCGCGCCCGAACCACCCCCGGCAGCGGATACGGCGCCCGTGGGCGTACCGGTCCCGGAAACCAAGCCAGACCCGCTGAACGACCATCGCCCGATCACCTTCGAAATATGGGCAGCCCTGGTATGCGGACTCTTCGCCCTGGCGGTGATTTGGCTTATCTTCGGCTAGACGTTACAAAATACAAAAGAATGCATCACGGACGCAGCGCTCATGAACATTTCTGTCACCATCAACGGCAAGCAGCACAGCGGCGAGGTTGAGCCCCGCACGCTGCTGGTCGAATTTCTGCGCTATCAGCTTGGACTGACTGGCACGCACGTCGGTTGCGACACCAGCCAGTGCGGCGCCTGTACTGTGCACATGAACGGCAAGTCGATCAAAGCCTGTACGCTGCTGGCAGCTCAGGCCGACGGCCAGGACGTCACCACCATTGAAGGCGTGGCCAACGCGGACGATACGCTGCATCCGATGCAGGAGGCCTTCCGGGATCATCACGGCTTGCAGTGCGGTTTCTGCACTCCGGGCATGATCATGTCCGCCCTGGCCATCGTCGATCGCCACAAGGGGGAAGACATCAGCGAAGAAACCATCCGCGACGAACTGGAAGGCAACCTTTGCCGCTGCACCGGTTATCACGGCATCGTTAAGGCGATCGCCGCCGGCGCCAAAGCCATGCAGGGAGGCGCCTGATGTACGCCTTCGAATACCGCAAGGCGTCGAGCCTCGACGACGCCCAGTCCGCGTTTAAATCCGCCGACGACGGCACCTATTTGGCCGGCGGCATGACGCTGATCCCGACCCTGAAACAGCGATTGGCGATGCCATCCGAGGTGATCGATCTCGGCGGCATTGATGGGCTGCGCGGCATTTCCGTCGACGGTTCAACGGTCACGGTCGGCGCGATGACCTGCCATGCCGACGTGGCCGCGTCCGCCGACGTCAAGAAAGCCATTCCGGCGCTCGCGCATCTCGCCTCGCTGATCGGGGATCCACAGGTGCGCAACCGCGGCACCCTGGGAGGCTCAATCGCCAACAACGACCCGGCGGCGGACTATCCCGGCGCCGTGCTCGGCCTCGGCGCCACGATCCACACGACGGCGCGTGAAATCGCCGCCGATGATTTTTTCACCGGCATGTTCGAGACCGCGCTGGACGAAGGCGAGCTGATCACCAAAGTGGTGTTTCCTATTCCGGAAAAAGTGGCCTATCAGAAGTTTCCGAACCCGGCGTCACGCTATTCCGTTGCCGGTGCGTTCGTGGCCAAGACGGCTGACGGCGTGCGTGTCGCCATCACTGGCGCCGGCCCGACCGTGTTCCGTGCAACGGAAATGGAGAAGGCCCTGGATGGCTCCTTTAGCCCGGACGTCATCGCCGGGATTTCCATTCCCGCTGACGGGCTTAACGCCGACCTCCACGCGAGCGCGGAATACCGCGCCCATTTGATCGGTGTGATGGCCAAGCGGGCGGTCACCGCCTGCGCCTAACCCCTGATCTCGGCCCGCTGCGCGCCGCCGCTTGGTTCCCTCTGTGGCAAGCGGTATGATCCGCGTATCCGAGCGGGCGCATATCGCCCGTGAGCAAAACGAGGGGAATGACTCATGTCCGACGCCAGCACTGCGCAACCCGGATTTGCCGCCAAATATACGTCCAAGGCCTGCCTGACCGGCTTGGCCGTCGTCATCATCGGCGCGGCGCTCGCCGCCGCCTCCGGCCCACTGTATCAGGCCGGCGTGCTTGAACTGTTCCCGGCCTTCGGGGTGCTGCGTTACTCCGTCATCGGCATGATGGTCGGCGCCGGTATCTGCGTGATCGGCGTCATTCTGGGCGTGATCGCTTTTAAGGGCGGTGTGGTAAGCAAAGGCGCAGCGGGTTTGATCGGTATCGTCATTGCCGTTTCGGTATTCATGATCCCCTACAGCCAGACCAGCCGCAATGCGCCGCCGATTCACGAAGTCACAACCGACTTCGACAATCCGCCGGCATTTGTGGACGTCGTGCCGCTGCGCACGGAATGGGGTGCGCGCAATCCGCCGGAGTATGTACCCCTTGTCGAAGGGTTCGGCCGCTCGGTTGATGTCGTCGCCGAACAGAAAGACCATTACCCGGACATTCAGCCGCTGCGCTTCGAGGGCATGAACTATGAAGCGGTGTTCGAATTGGCCCGTCAGGGTGTCGAGGACATGGGCTGGACGCTGGTCTCAGCCGATCCGATCCTCGGCCGAATCGAAGCCTATGACACGACGCAGTGGTTTGGGTTCGTCGACGACGTCGTTATCCGCATCGAAGAACAGCCGATGGCCTACGAACTCGATATCCGGTCAAAATCGCGCATTGGCTTCGGCGACGTCGGCGCCAATGCGGAACGGGTACGCAAATACCTGAAGGCGGTTTCCGGCGCAGCTTCACAGGGCTAAGTCTGTGAGGGGCCCGACCCGCCGCGAGACGCTTTCGGCAATCGCCGGTGGTGGAGCGGCCGCCATGCTGGCGCAGTCTTATGCGTCTGCGCGCGAAGTGCGCGGCGATGTCCTGATCGAACGGCGCTACGTCGATTGCCGCTACGGCCAGATGCACCTTCATGTCGCGCGGCCACTGAATCCGGCCCAACAGCTGCAAAATCCGATCCTGTGTCTGCACCCAAGTCCGGCAAGCGGCTGGTATTACCGCGACCTGATCGCAGACCTGGGCAAAGACCGCCTTGCGATTGCTGCTGACACACCCGGCTACGGCGAATCAGACCGGCCGCCCGAGGTGCCCGAGATGTCCGGATATTCGGGGGCGATGGCTGATGCGCTCGACAACTTGAACTTCGGCTGGGACAAGAATTACACGAAGGTCGATCTGCTCGGCTATCACACGGGCTGTCTGATCGCGGTGGATCTCGCCATCGCGCGCGAGGACTTGGTGCGCAAGCTGTGCCTGGTCGCCGTGCCCTATTACGACAGCGCCGAACGCCAGCAGGACATGCTCGCCCGGCAGGATAGAGCGCCTTACTCCGAGGAAGGACGGCGCGTGTTCGAACTGTGGGAGAACACAGTCAAACGCCGCGCTGACGGAGTCACCCTCGATCAGGCCATTAAGCATTTTCAGGAGCGCATGCGCGCCGGCGACACCGAATGGTGGGCTTATGTCCCGGTGTTCACCTACCCCAGCGTCGAGCGCTTCCCGCTGGTGACGCAACCGATGGCATTTCTGAACCCGCACGGCGTGCTGTACGACGAAACTCTGGCGGCGGCACGCGACACCCCGAACGCAACTCTGGTCGATCTGCCGCAGTTGGATCACGGCGTATTTTCTGTCGGCTCAGACGTGATCGCGAGCGCAGCCCGCGCCTATCTCGACGCCCCGGCCTGACGGCGCGGCCCGTGTTCACCACCCGCCCCGAAATTACCGGCACGTTCGGCGTTGCCGCGTCGACCCATTGGCTAGCGACCGGGACAGCCATGAGTGTATTGGAACGCGGCGGCAATGCGTTTGATGCGGCTGTGGCGGCCGGGTTCACGCTACAGGTGGTGGAACCGCACCTGAACGGTCCCGGCGGTGAAGTGCCGATGCTTATCGCCCCTGCGGGACACGCGGTGCAGGTCGTTTGCGGCCAGGGGATCGCGCCGCAAGCGGCGACGATTGATGCCTTTAGCGCCTTGGGTCTCAACATGGTGCCGGGAACGGGCCTGCTGGCGACGGTCGTGCCGGGCGCCTTTGACGCCTGGATGCTGGTGTTGCGCGATCACGGCACGTGGCCGCTCGCTGACATATTGGCGCCGGCGCTGCATTACCTCGATCACGGACAGCCGCTTCTGGAAACGACAGCCGATGTCATCGCGCGGCTCGAGAACCTGTTCACCCGGGAGTGGCCGACGTCGGCGGAGCTTTACCTGCCGAACGGCGCGGCGCCCAAGGCCGGCGCATTGTTCCGCAATCCAACGCTGGCGGAGACTTATCGTAAAATCGTTCGACACAGCGAAGCAGCCCGAGGGTCGCGGGAAAAACAAATCGATGCGGCGCGTGCGGTGTGGCGCGAAGGGTTTATAGCGGACGCCATAGACGGCTTCTGCGCGGCCACCGAAGCCATGGATACATCCGGCGCACGGCACAAAGGCCTGCTGACCGGCAACGACATGGCGGCCTGGTCGGCGTCATACGAAGATCCGCTGACGTTCGATTATCACGACACCACCGTGTGCAAGACCGGGCCGTGGGGACAAGGCCCCGTGTTCCTGCAGCAGCTGGCCCTGCTTTCGGGGTTCGATGTCGGCGCTATGGACCCGAACGGCGCGGACTTTATTCATACGGTTGTCGAGTGCGCCAAGCTGGCGTTTGCCGACCGCGAAGCCTTTTACGGCGATCCGAACTTCACCGACGTTCCGGTCAAAGTTTTACTGAGCGCGGACTACGCCGATGCGCGGCGGGCATTGATCGGCACTGCGGCATCCCTGGACTTGCGCCCCGGCACCATTAAAGGTTTCGGCGGCCCCATTGGCAGCGGCGATGCGGCCCCGGCGGGCGCACAGGACCTCGGCGAATTCGGTGCCGGCGAACCGACAGTGGCAAAGACCGGCGCAACCCGCGGCGATACCTGTCATCTGGATGTGATCGATCGCTGGGGCAACATGGTCTCCGCCACGCCGAGCGGCGGCTGGCTGCAAGGCTCGCCGGCGATTCCCGGACTGGGCTTCTGTCTCAATACCCGCGCGCAGATGTTCTGGCTGGATCAGCGCTCCCCCAATGCGCTGGCGCCGGGCAAACGGCCGCGAACAACCCTGACGCCGTCCCTGGCGCTGCGCGACGGGGAACCCTACATGGCCTTCGGCACACCGGGCGGCGACCAGCAGGATCAGTGGTCACTGACATTTTTCCTGCGCCATGTGCATCACGGGATGAATTTGCAGGAAGCCATCGATGCCCCGGCGTTTCACAGCGAGCACTGGCCGAATTCGTTCTATCCGCGCCAGGCTTATCCGGGACGACTGGTGATCGAGGGCCGCGCCGGCGAGACCGTAATCAGCGCCTTGAAAGGCCGTGGCCACGATGCCGTCGTTGGTCCGGATTGGTCCGAAGGACGTTTGTCGGCCTGCGCCCGAGACGGCGGACTGTTACGCGCCGCCGCCAATGCGCGCGGCATGCAGGGCTATGCGGCCGGACGCTGACGCCTAGTCCTTGACGAACAGAAACCGGCCGGGGTGAAGGTTGCGGTTATAATTCTCCCAGCCGCCAACGCGCTCGGCCACAAGCATCCGGTAGGTATAATAAAACAGCGGCGCGAGCGGCTGATCTTCACCGGCGATGACTTCGGCCCTGCGATAGAGCGCCAAGCGCAGATCTGGATCGGTTTCCTGATCGGCGTGATCGAGTAACGCGTCCAGCGCGGCATTGCTGTAGCCGGCCTGATTCATTGGACCTGACGTCGACCGCAGCAAATACATGTATGTCGACGGATCCACAGCTTCGGGATACCAGGCGGCGCGCGCGACCTGGAAGTTGCCGCTGCGCATATCCGAATAGAGCGTGGGTGTATCGGACCCAATGAGCTCGACATTGATGAATAGGCGGCTCCACATGCGCGCAACAACGTCCATGGTCGCGGCGACGATATCCTGATTGTTGAAACGCACTTCGATGGAAATCGGATTGTCCCAATCATAACCGGCATCGTTGAGAAGGTGCTGGGCGCGCTTGAGACGCGCCGACTCGCTGCCCTGCAACGCGGGCGGACGATACCTGCCGAGGTCGCCCATAACATCGGGATGAACGATCGAATAGGCATCCCGCTCGCCGCCCTTAAGAAAACTCTGCACCAGAACGGACCGTGTGATCGCCATCGACAGCGCCTGGCGCACGCGAGCATCGTCGAACGGCGGCCGGTTGACGTTGAACACGAGGTATTCGACGCCCAGCGACGGAGTGATGCGCACTTCGCCAGGCAAATTCTCCTGAGCCCATTCAAGACGATTCGAGGGGATCGCCGGCAAAACGTCGAGGCCGCCCGTGCGAAACTGCTGAATACCGGCGCTCAGGTCTTCCGTCGGATGAAAATACAGCGCGTCGAGCCGGACATTGGCGGCGTCGAAAAACCGCGCGTTGCGTTCGAGCCGAACGTGGGACTGGGGCACCCAATCCTTGAGCGTAAACGCACCGTTGCCGACGAAATTCCCCGGCCGGGTCCAGCGAACGCCGTGCTTCTCCACCGCATGGCGCGGCACGGGTAAACCGCGATGGACCAGCATCTGAGGCAGGTACGGCGCGGGATGCTCGAGCGCCATGACGACAGTCAGATCGTCTGCCGCTGACACGCCCAGCGCGGAGGGATCCGACTGGCCGGCGTTAACCGCCTTTGCGTTCTTGATGGGATAGAGCAGCGACGCGAAAGACGATGCCGTCGCTGGATCGAGCAAGCGGCGGTAGGAATAGACAAAGTCGGTCGCAGTCAGGGCTTCGCCGTCGGACCACGTGAGGCCATCCCGCAACGTGTACGTATAGGTCAGACCGTCGCCTGAGACGGTCCAGGACTCGGCCATCCCGGGCAGGAGCTCTCCGCTGGGTCCGCCCGCCGTGAGACCCATGAACAACTCCATCGCGATGGAGGCCTCCCAGCCATTGGCGGTCTTATGCGGGTCGAGCGTATCGGGCTCACCGCGGTTGCCGCGATGAATCACCTGGTCCGCGGCCGCCGAAACGGACAGCAGGACTGCAACGCAAAGGAGACCGATCAGATTTTTAAGCATCAACCGTGCCGTTTTTGGCTGTGGAACGACCATGATAGCCTATCAAAGAGGATCGGAGGCTCAGAACAGGCCTAGGATCAAAAACAGGTGTAGTCATTTAGACGATTCCGCGCAGGAGAATCATGTGCGTTTTGTGACGATGCGAGATGTGATTGCGGTGTGCGTCATGACCGCAGTTGCCGTGAGCGGTCCGGCCGGTGCCGTGACCTTGCGCGTCGGCGCCGGTGACCGGCCGCCCGGATTGGGCAATCCTTACGAATCCGTGGCCACACTGGTCAGTCATTCCCGCGTCGCCATTCTCGATTCGTTGTTGCGCCAGGACCTGCAAGGCGGCTTCGAACCGGCGCTGGCCTTGTCGTGGACGGCGACCAGCGATCTGACCTGGGAATTCAAACTGCGCCCGGACGTTATTTTCTCCAACGGTGAGCCGGCGGATGCGCAGGCGGTCAAAGCGACGCTCGATTTCCTGATTGGGCCGAATTCCGCGCGCTACCTGATTGCACAGGAAACGCGAGCGATAGAGCGCGTCGATGTCATAGATGATGTGACGGTGCTGATCACCACCAAGTATCCGGATGCCGTGCTGCCGAAACGGCTGAGCCTGGTGCTCATTGTTCCGCCCAAAGCCTTCGCGGAGATGGGTCTCGCGGCATTTGCACAGAACCCTATCGGGTCAGGCAGTTACATTCTTGAGGATTGGGGCGAACAGTCGGGCCGCACGATCATGACCGCGAACACGACAAGCTGGCGTGCCCCGGAACACATCGACCGGGTGGAAGTGTATGCGCCACTGCGGGACGCGGTCGTGCGCATGCAGGCGCTGCGGTCAGGCCAGGTGGACATTACGCTGAACGTTAACGTCGACGAGCGCGCCACGCTGGAAGCCGAGGGCTTCATCAACACGACGCAGCCCATTGGCACGATCCAGTCCATTGCACTGCCCAACCTGATCGACCCGGACTCGCCGCTGCAAGACATTCGCGTGCGCCATGCGCTTAATTACGCCGTCAACAAAGAGCTGATCACGGAAGTGATCATGGGCGGCACAACCAAGCCGACCGGCCAGGGCGCCATTCCACAAAGTTTTGGCTACAATCCGGATATCGAGCCCTATCCCTACGATCCGGACCGGGCGCGCGCGCTGCTCGCCGAGGCGGGCTATGCGGACGGCTTTTCGCTCAACCTGGAAACCCTGCGCGGCAGCCAGCCGACCGACGACGTTGTCTATGTGCAGGTTGCGCAGGATCTGGCCCGGGTCGGCGTCCAAGTCAATGTGCGCCCGCTGATCGGCACGGAATGGATTCGCAAGTATTTCTCCGGCGATTGGGGCGATGCGGATATTCTGTCGGTGACGTGGAACGCAGGCGCGTATTCCGACACCATCCGCGCAATCGAAACCTTTTCCTGCAACAAGCCCGGCGCGTTCTACTGTGCGCCGGAACTGACGCCGCTGATCCAGGAAAGCAACCGCACCTTTGATGAGGCCGAGCGCGAGCGTTTGCTGCAGAACATCATGGCGCGGTTCCACGACCTTGCGCCCGCGATCTTTCTCTACAACCAAGCCGTCATTATTTCGCATCACCCGCGCGTCGAGAAGGTCGTGATGGGCGGCGGCGGATTGGTCTTCGAGCGCATGCGCATGGCGGACGAGAGCGAATGAGCAAAAGCATCTCCGGTTTTCTGTACACGATCCTTTTGGCCCTGACGCCACCGGCACAGTCCGAAACGCTGCGGGCGGCGACGACAGGAAATCTGACCGCGCTGCTCAATCCGTTTTCGGCGCTGGTGCAGGGTGTGGTCAATCCGCATCCTCAAATCCACGACGCGCTGTTTTTTGTCTCCACCGACGGCACGCTGGAAAAAGGCTTAGCGCTCAGTGCTGAGGCAATAACCGATACGACTTGGCGCATTCATTTGCGCCCCAATGTTCAATACTCCAACGGCCGGCCGTTCACCGCCGCAGCAGTGGTGAAAAACATCGAGTACCTAAAAAGCGATGCCGCAGGTCGCTATGTCATTTCGGGCGAGACGCGCAAGATCAAGACCATCCACGCGATCGACGATCTGACCCTGGAAGTCGAGACCGCTGAGCCGGATGTCCTTTTGCCGCGGCGCTTCGGCACCATCCTGATGCCGGAACCCTGGCTCTATGAGGAACTCGGCCCGGACGAGTTCAGCCTGGCGCCGGTCGGCACGGGGTCTTATGTGGTCGAAGACTGGAACCTGGATGCCCAGCGGCCGCTGCTGCGCGCGAACACAACGAGCTGGCGTCCGCCGGCGGATTTCGACCGGGTGGAGTTCCGCATCGTCAAGGACGCCGCCACCCAGGCCCAGGCGCTGCTGACCGGACAGGTCGACATTGGCTACAACTTCGGCGTCATCGAGCTGGACCTGCTGCGGGCCAACGGCTTCAATATTTCAATTCATCCCGGCGGGCAGGTCACAACGATCGCGTTGTCGAACATGGACAGCGAGTCCCCCTTCGCCGATCAGCGCGTGCGCCAGGCTATCAATTACGCCGTCGACAAACGGGCGATCAGCGACATCATCCTGATGGGCACCACCGAAGCCGCCGGCCAGCCGGGAGTGCCGGGCATGATGGGATTCAATCCCACCGTTGCGCCTTATCCCTATGAACCCGAGACGGCGCGTCAACTGCTGACGGCGGCGGGATATGGCGACGGATTTGCCTTTCGCGCCGACGTTCTGGTTGCCGGCGGTGTCATCGAAGCATCGACGATTTACCAGAAGATCGCCCAAGATCTCGCCAACGTCGGAATCGATTTCGAAGCCCGGCCGGTGCAGGGCGCGCAGTGGATCGGCAAGTATTTTTCCGGTGACTGGGGCGATGCGGATGCGATTTCCGCGACCTTCAATGGCGCGTCCTACTGGGACGTGATTCGCGCCATCGAGATTTTCTCCTGCAACAAACCAACGCCGTTCTTCTGCGCACCCGAGTTAATGCCCAGGATCAACGCCACCCACGCCATGTTCGACCCGGCAGAGCGGGAAGCCGCGCTGCAGGATTTGTCGCGCGACATGCACGACTTGGCGCCGGCACTGTTTCTGGTACGGCTGGTCGACGTCGTTGCATCGAGCCCGCGCCTGGGTCCACTGCCGTTCCGGCACAAGCAATTGGCGATGGAGAAAATGCGCCTGGCGGAAAACGTCAAACCGGAAGATTAGTCACCGAGCGCGCCATACAGCGCGGTGCGCAGGGTGTGCACCAACTCATCCTGATTCGGGCCTAGGTACTGCGACAGCGCGATGGCAACGATGCCGTTTTCCGGATCGGCGAAGAACGTGGTGTTTGCGAAACCGTCCCACGTGAACTCGCCGCGTCCGCCGCCGATGGTGTGCGGCTCGTCCGGAATGCGTACGCCGATGCTGAGGCCCCAGCCATACCCATCCTGCCTGCGCCACGGATCGGTCTTGGTAAAGCGGCCCTGGGCGTACCAGTTCAGCGGGCCCTGCTCTTCCGTGAGATGGTTGCGCGTGATCAATGCGACCGTTTCCGGCTTGAGCAGGCGCACACCGTTCAACTCGCCGCCGTTGAGCAGAAGCTGTGCGATGGCGAGGTAGTCGAGCGCGGTTCCGGCGAGCCCGCCACCGCCGGAAAAAATAGTGTCGCCGGCACGGAAGGAATTGATCGGCGGCAGGCCGGCCGTGGCATCGGCCATCTTCCCGGTCTCATCGGGGCGATACACCTTCGCCAACTTATGGAAGTCGCCGTCAGCCAACTGAAAACCGATGTCGGTGAGGCCGAGCGGTTTGAAGATGCGGGATTGCAAGAACTCATCGTAGCGCTGCCCCGACCAAACTTCGACCAGACGGCCGAGCACATCACCCGAAAAGCCGTAATACCAATGCGTTCCGGGCTGAAAGAGTAAGGGCTTGGACGCCAGAGTGTTGACGCCCTGTTCGATTGTAATGCCGGACGAGAGGATGGTGTCGAAGCCGACGTCGAGCGATGGATCGTAATCGAATGGATAGCCGAGACCCGACGTATAGGTAAGCAGGTGATAAACCGTCAGCGGCGAGGTCTGCGGCTTGGTCGCCGTTGGATCGCCTTTGCGGTCTTTCAGGACTTGCGTATCGGTGAATGCCGGGATGAAGTTCGCCACCGGATCATCGAGTGCGAACTTCCCCTCTTCGTACATCATCATCACCGCGACCGCGGTGACGGCGCGTGTCATTGAGTAATAGCGGACCCAGGTATCCGTCTGCATCGGCAGGGCGTTTTCGATGTCGCGCAGGCCGGCGGCTTTGTGCGTCACCAGTTTGCCGTCCTTGGCCACAGCCCAGATCACGCCGGCGCGATGGCCGCTGTCGACCAATGCGGTCATGGCATCGTCGAGATGCGTGATCGCCAAAGGCTGAAGGCCGACGTCTTCCGGCTTGGCGACGGGAAAATCGGCCGCCAGCGCAGCGGCAGAAACGCTCAGCGCAAGACCAAGGGCGCAGATAATGATTTTGAGCATTTATTTCGCCAGTGCGCCGTAGACACCGTCCCGCAGACGGAAAACGAGTTCATCGCCGTCGGGTCCCAGGTATTGGGTCATCGCCACAGCGACGATGTTTTCGACCGGATCGAAGAAGTAAGTGGTATTGGCAAGCCCGCCCCAAACCAGGTCTCCCGGCGAGCCTGGCACGGTGTGCACACCCTCGGCCAAACGCACCCCGATGGCCAACCCCCAGCCATAGCCCGAGAACGGTTTTGCGGGATTGAGCCCGTCGCCGAAGGACACCGTGCCCTGGGTCGGACCAAGTGCGTTGGTGCCCATTTCCGCCACCGTCCCGGCTTTGAGAATGCGCTCCCCGTCCAGCGTGCCGCCATTGAGGATCATCTGCCCGAAGCGCAGATAGTCAGGCACGGTCGACACCAGCCCGCCGCCGCCGGAAAAGAAGGTGCCCGGCTCCGTATACGGGCCGGAGGCCGGCGCGTCGCGCGGTCCAAGCGCACCGCTTTCACCTGGGCCATAGACAACGGCGAGACGGTCGTTGGAGCCGCGGCGCACCCAATACCCGGTATCCTTCATGCCGAGCGGCTTGAACAGACGGCGGTGGAGAAAGTCGTTGAGTTTGCGCCCTGAGACCTTTTCAGCCACGGCGCCGAGGACATCCGAATGAAGTCCGTACATCCACGTCGCGCCCGGCTGCGCCAGCAGCGGATAAGTGGTGAGCTTGGCAATCATGTCGTCGAGATTACCGTCGAGCGAAAGAATGTCGCGCTGACTCATGCCGAGAGAGGACGGCCAGCCGTTGGCATAGGCCAATCCCGAGGTGTAATTGAACAGGTGCCGTACGGTCATCGGCGGATCTTGAGGAACGGTTGCAACGACGTCGTCGCGATTCATCTTCGAGATCACCTGCATGTTTGCAATTGCCGGAAGGTAATTGGCCACCGGAGCGTCGAGGACAAGATCGCCATCGTCGACAAGTGTGAGAATGGCCGCGCCCGTCACCGCACGGGACTGCGAATAAAGGCGGAACACGGTGTCCGTCTCCATTGGCAGGTCTTCTTCGATATTGCGCTGTCCGTAGGCGTCCAGCTGGACGAGCTTGCCGTCCTTGACCACCCCCCAAACCACACCGGCACGTAAGCCGTCATCCACCAGTCCGCGCATGCTGGCCGCCAGCGCGTTGAGCCCGGCTTGCGTCATACCCACCTCGGCGGGCTCGGCACGCGGCAGCGGGTCCTGCGCCGTGGCCGGAAGAATGAAGCCGGCGGCGAATAGCGCGCTGGCGCAGAGTAAGCGGACCATGTGGATATCTCCTGTTAGGCGATGCGTTCCATGATTTCAAAGGCGGCACGTTCCCCGGACTTGGCGGCGGCCTCCATGCCGTTTTCGATGCTGCGCGTTTGTTCGCCCGCGAGGTGCAAACGATGATGCGGCGTTGCCATGACACCGGCCCACGTGCCGACTTGACCGGCCTCGAACGTGTGGCGGCAGCAGCCCGACGCCGAATGCTTGGCCCAGGAGTGTACTTTGGCAACCTTGATCTTGCCCTTTGTCGATGGCCGAATTGTTGCCAGGGTATCGACGACAAACGCAGCGACGTCCTCCTCCGGCAGCTGATCGAGCCGGTAGGCGGCGTTGCCGTTGATCCAACCGTCAAGGGCGAAGATCTCGCCTTCCTCGGTCGTGCGCGCAAACACGCGCTCTATCGACGTGTCCGTGAACAGGGCCGGGTCGCCGATATCGTCGTCCCAGAACGACGACGTGAATTCCATGAACACACGAAGCGTGTTGCCGTGCGCAGAGTTGCGGATCGCGTCGTACTGAACGCCCTGGAACTTGGGATAGATATCGATATTGCGCAGGGCGGAAAACGGCACGGCGGATATCGCATATTTGCCGACGAAGCGGCCGCCGTCGTTGGTGCGCACTTCGACGCCGTCGCCGGTCATGTCGACAGTGCGCACCATGGTGTTGAGGTGAACCGGCCCTTTCATTGCCGCCATCATCGCTTCCGGCAGGCGCTGGGTGCCCCCCGCCACTTCGCTGAACTCAAAACCGTCATCGGCGCTGGCCGCATAGGTCGACCGCGTGGCTTGGTTTTCGTTGGTGGCGATACCCCACTGGAGGCGCTTGATGTCACGCAGGTAGGCCAGCGCGGAGCCGGTCGATAAATCAAAGACATTTATGGTGACACCGATAAGGCGGAGCGCTTCATCCGAAGCGCCGACACTACGCAGATATTCCACCAGCGGCACATCGAGCTTGGCCTGCTCTTCCTCTGTCCAGCTTTCGACATCCGGTAACGGATTATTGTTGGACAGGTAAAAAAATTCCAAAGCTGCGGGCTGAACATTACGCTCAGCGCCTCGAAGAGTGTTGACATCGGCATTAGGCCAGTCCGCAGCAGAGACAAGTTTGCCACGGATGTAGTTACCCATACTGACGCGCGGCGGGTTCGACATCAACGGGACATCGAGCCGCGCCGCAAGATCGCGTACGCGGGCGTAATACGGGCCGATGGTTTGGCCGCCGGCGTTGGTCGGACCGACATCAAGATCGAATGTGCGCGTGCGCCCGCCGACATGGTCTTGCGCTTCGAGCACGATGACTCTGAAACCCTCCATCTCTAGGTTCAGGGCCGCATTCAAGCCGGCCAAGCCGGCCCCGATTATAATGACGTCCGCAGACTCGTTTGCACGAGCATGGCGGCCGAGCAGCGGCAGGGCCGATGCCCCAGCCAGCACGGCGGAAAAAGACCGGCGACTGAGGCCGGAATTCAACTTGGAGAGACGTGTCATGCCAATGACCTTTCTATGAGGCGGACGTATTAAAGGGTGCGTTCGAGAATTTCGAACGCCGCACGCTCACCGGACTCCATGGCGGACTCCATGCCGATTTCAAGGCGGCGGGTGTGTTCGCCGGCGAAATGCAAACGATGGTGCGGCTTGATCATGTCATGGGCAAAGCGGGTGACTTGACCCGGACCATAAGAGTGGCGGCAGCCGGAGACGAAATCGTACTGCGGCCAACTGTGCACACCGGTGACTTCCATCTTGCCCTTGGTCGATGGGCGCAGGCGCTCGATTTCCCGGATGACGAATTCACCGCGCTGTTCTGGCGGCAATTGATCCAGGCGCTCGCCTTTCTTACCGACGCAAACGACGACGAGACGGTCGCGGCTACCGTCGTAGCCGATGGGCTGGCGTACCAGATTGAGCGCACCGTCGGTCCACAGCGACGCATCCATGCCGTCCTCTTCCCAGTACGGCGTTCCTTTGAGGCGAATGTGAACCTGGGTGTTATTGGCGTAGGGCATATGGCGAACGGCGGCGGCCTGCTCGCCCTCCAGCGCCGGCAATATGGAGATCCGGCGCAGCGGGCCGAACGGAATGGCGGAAATGGCGAAATCGGACTCATACGTGGTGCCATCCAAACAGCTGACGGACACGCCGCTACCGGACGACATGTCGATTCCGGTGACGATCTTGTTGAGTTTCACCGCATCGCCCAGATAGGCCGCCATGGCCTCGGGCAGACGCGATGTGCCACCCACCACGTGCGAGCTGGTCAAGGCGGCCTGTTCGAACCGGTCCTGACCGCTGCTGCCAGCCCCGGCGCCTGACATCAGTGCGCCGCGCGTCGCTTCCTGCATCAGGGTGAGGAGCGAGACGTTCCACACGTCGGGTGCGATGAGCCCTTCGTTGATGAAGCGCAAGGCTTCGCGGGAGATGCCTTTTTCGAGCAGCCAATTGCCGAAGGGGATGTCGAACTTCGCAGCCTCCGGTTCGAGCCAGTCGTCGAATCCTTCGAGAGGATTGTATTTGCCCATGTAGTAGCTTTGCATCGCCGACGGCAAAACCGCCCGCTCGTCACCGACGGTGGTGTTAAGCTTGTGTCTCTCCCAATCCTCGCGGCGGATCAGCGTGTCACCAACGGACAGGGTGAAAGGCGCATTGATATTCGAGCCGGGCGCGAGTTCGACGCCGAGACGATCGGCCATGTCGCGGACCCGGGCGTAATACGGTCCCACCTGGGACGCGCCGAATTCCGGTTTGCCGTAGACGTGGTCCGCAGTAAAGGCGCGGCCGCCGACTCGGTTGTTTGCTTCCAGCACAGTGACCTTCATGCCTTCGTCAGCCAGCAGGATCGCCGCTTTGAGCCCTGCAAATCCGCCGCCCATGATGATCACATCGGTTCGGGTGGCCGCCCGGCCGCGCCGGGTCACCGCCGCAGTCGCTACGGACGCTGTCGCGCCCTTCAGAACCGTACGGCGCGATGGACGACTAAGTTTAGGCATATCGGCCTCCCTGAAACGTTTTTATTGTCTTGGGGATCATGCTTTCTTGGAGCCCCACCCGGCAACAGGGGGTGTGCGAATCCCGCTCACTGAGCGGTCGAAATAAACCTGCAGGTTGGCGGAATGACTACCGGCGGGTCTTGTGCCGGTCATATCTCCCGCCCGAAGGAGCGTTCGAGCAGTGACATCGCCAAATTCTTCTGCGCCGGTGACCAGTATTTGGCAGTTGCTGAATTTTCCGCTGTTCCGCGCAATCTGGATCGGCATTTGCCTGTCCAATCTCGGTTACTGGATGCAGACCATCTCGGCCGCGTGGCTGATGAAGGAATGGTCCGACGGCGACCCCTTCCTCGTGTCTCTTGTGCAGACCGCGTACTTCCTGCCGACGGTGATGCTGATCGTCGCCGCCGGCACGTTGGCGGACACGTTCGACCGGCGCTGGCTTCTGATTATAGCCAACACTTGGATGATGATTGCGGCCGCTTTGCTGGCCGTTCTGATTTTGATGGGCAGCACCGACCCTATGATGCTGCTGGGGTTATCGGCGCTGCTGGCGATCGGGTTTGCGCTGAATCAGCCGACCCAATCCGCGGTGGTTCCGGAAATTGTCGGGATTCAGAACGTGCCGTTCGCGGTCAGCCTGTACAGCGTCGCCAACAACGGAGCACGCGTCCTTGGGCCAGGACTGGCAGGCGTCCTGCTGCCGGTGATTGGAGGCGCGGCGGTGATTGGAATCAACGCCGCGACTTACATCATTTTACTGGCGGTGTTGTTGTGGTGGCGGCGCACTCCACAACGCGCAGATCCATCCAAAGACGGATTCATCAGAGCGTTTCGCACGGGTTTCGGATTTGCCGCCCAGTCTCCGCAGTTCCGCACCATTCTATTGCGCGGCGGCCTGTTCTTTTCGGTGACCTCGATCATCATCGCGATGACGCCGATGCTGGTGGTCAACGCGGAAGACTACGGCTTGGTGTTCGGCTGTTTCGGTATGGGCGCGATCACCGGCGCCTTGAATTACGGCCGCATGTCGCGGCGCTATAACCGCAACGAGATCGTGCTACGGGCCATCATTATACACGCGGCCATGCTCGCCGGACTGGCGTTGACCAGCAATCCGATGATCATGGGGGCGTTGCTGCTGATCGCCGGCACCGCGTGGTTCTTCGTCATGTCGGCGCTTCAGATCTCGGCGCAACTGATCCTTCCGAATGCCGTACGTGGACGCGGCATCGCGATCCTGAACATGACTCTGATGATGGGATATGCGGCAGGCAGTCCCTTATGGGGCGCGGTCGCATCGGCGACCACTCCACGCACCAGCATGATGGTTGCCGCAGCCTTATCGCTGATGTTCCTGGCGCTGACGTTCCGGCTGCCGTTTCCCCAGGATGTGGACATCGCTGACGCGAGTCCCGCAAAAGCTTAGGCGGCGTCGGGCAGCTGAGATTTCCAGCCAGAAATATCGCGGCCCATGTTGCTGGAGGCGATACGCATATCCTCTGCGTAGCGCTCGACCGCTTGCTGTAATGTCATGGCCGATGTGTAAAGACGCGCCGAGATTGTCGCGAAGATTTCGTTGTCGACAATGATCGGAAAGGCCAGGGCGTTGTGATTGGCATCGACCACGCGTATGCAGGCAAACCCATCGGCGCGGATCGCGTCCAGCGACCTCTTATAAAGGTCGATGTTGGTTCCGCCGCGTGACAGGGCATCTGGATCTTCCGCGAGCGCGAAATCGATCAGCTCATCGCGTTTGTGCGGATCGCAATAGGCGAGGTAGACCGCCCCCGAAGCCGTATTGAGCAGTGGGATGTGAAATCCGCCGCGATGGCGCTTGATCGCAAACGGACTGATCTCGTCGGTGGTGTCACGGATGAGAATATGCGAACCGCTGACCGTGCCGAGAGCGATCGGCCAGAGAATTTTTTTACACAGCGCGGTCATGATCGGGCGCGCCACCTTGGGAATCCATTCCTCCTGATCGTAGCCGTGACTGAGCGTACGCACTTGGGCCGTCAGGCGGTATTTCTTGTCGAGCGCATCGCGAAACAGATAGCCAAGGGACTCAAGCGTGCGCAGCAGGCGAAAGGCCGTTGGCCTCGGCAGGTCTGTGAGCTGCCCGACCTGGGTCACAGTGAGGCCGTTGTGGCGGTTCAGGAGTTGGATGATATCGAGCCCGCGCTCAAGCGCACGGACGGAGGTTTGCTGTCCCATTTCAGTTCCCGGCTTTTCTTTTTCTTGCTTGGCTACAGAATGGTCAACCATGCCGCGCTCGCCTAGGGACCGCAAGACCTAAACGGTTGCTAAGCGAACGCGCTCTAGCTTTGTCACTGAAAGCACAGGGTTTTTAAGCGCTTTGCGCCTGAATGAGGCAAAAATAACGCGATGAAACATGTCAAACGCGCCTTCGCCGACCTGTCCGAGGGGCAGGTTCATTACTGGGTTTCCCGGGCGGAAAACGTGGAGACGAGACCCCTCCTCGTCCTCCATCCCGGCCCCGGAACGGCCCGTATCCAGGTCCCGCTGCTGGAGATGCTGGCGGAACACCGGACGGTAATCGCCCCGGACCTCATGGGCATGGGGGACTCGGCCCCACCGCCCGATACGGCGGGCGACCCGCCACCCTTATCTTATTACAGCGACGCGGTGTGCCGTTTCCTCAGTGCAGTCGAAGTAAGAGACTGCGATGTCTACGGCTCGTCTCTCGGCGGGCGGGTCGCGATCGATATGGCCGTGACGCACCCGGACCGCGTGCGGCGATTGATCCTGGGTCAGGTCCGAATCATGAAAGGCCAGGCGCAGGCCGACATGGCCCAACGACATGCGCCGAAGATCGAGCCGGATCAGGGCGGCGTATATGTGCAGTTTCTGTGGAGCCGGCTGCGCGATCTTTACACGTACT
Source organism: Rhodospirillaceae bacterium (assembly GCA_038148375.1). Taxonomy (GTDB): domain Bacteria; phylum Pseudomonadota; class Alphaproteobacteria; order Rhodospirillales; family Rhodospirillaceae; genus CAWUEX02. The sequence goes on from JAYQVH010000003.1 coordinate 150,775, forward strand.
TTCCCTGGTTCAAGCGCAAGGCAGAGAACATGCGCCGCAAGGATTTGCCCGCGGCGGAACTGATGCATATCGCGTTCATCGAGCAGGTGAAGATGGCGACAACGGCCTACAAAGCCTTTGCCGCCTACTACGCCTACGACATAGAAGACAAACTGCCCCTGATCAAAGCAAAGACGCTGGTGCGGGGAGACGAAGCGGTGGCGCTGATTCCAGATGCCACATCATGGTCCCCGGCGATGACCGGCGATCCGCTGACATCCGCGCCGGATGAAGTCCGCGCTTTCGCCGACCAGATACTCGAATTCTTGGATTCTTAGGCCGCAACCTCGCACCAGGTCAGGACGAGACACCCTTCGTCCGACGCGACAACAGCAGCATCGGGAGTCCCCTTTGCGAAAAATCGGTAACTGAGCGGACCGCACGTCGAACCGTCCGCCAATTGCCAGCACCCCGACAGCACAACCCATTCCCGCGAAAACGCCGACGGGGTCGACAATACGCCGCGCCATCCCGGCGGCAGCTTCACCAAACCTGTATAGGCTCCGGTGTCCCCCGCTTTGCTGAGCAGCTTCAAATCAAACCGGCCATCGCCATCACCGCGGGACTGCCAGGTCATACCCGGCGACTTAAGATGCAACACATGGCCACGCGGATCGGTCACTGGCTCAATCGCGTACTCAACCGGCTGTTTGGGTTCATGCACCAGATTGAAATCCATCTCACCGCCCATGCGGATGATACACAAGCAGCCCTTGTCGGCGCGCTCGTCGTGACCGTGCACGATGTACGGCGGGCGATAGAGGTACGACCCGTCGACCAAAGGGTCGTCGGGAATCAGCGAGACATCGCCTTCGATAATGAAGGCCTCTTCCATGCAGGTGTGATAGTGCGCCACGCCACCGCCAACCCAGTTTTCCGGAATGTGAACATATTGGGTCACTGCCCCGGTGACCGGATCGGCACTGAGCAACTTTCGTTTAATGCCGTGCGTGCCGAGCGGTTCCCAGTCAAGCGCACCAATGGACTCGATAACCGTAGCGGGGCGCATGGTCAGGGCTCCGAAATATTGAGGATGATGCGGCCGACGTCCTTGGCCTCGGGACCGGTCAGCAGTTTGAACGCCTCGGATGCGTCCTCAAGGGGCATGCGGTGGGTGACCGACGGTTTTAGATCGATCTTTCCATCGGCGATGAGCTTGAGCGCCAAATTCTGATGATGACCGGCGCGCACGCCATAGACGGCGAGTTCCCGGCGCACCAAATCCCAGCCCGATACCGGCAATTGCCCGGGCGAGCCGGTGATTGCGATGCGCCCGCCGGGACCTGCGCATTTAAAACAGTGCTCCACACCCCAGTCCGTCGCCGACGTCTCCATCGCCAAATCAACGCCGCCGGGCGCGAGGGCGAGCACCTGGGCAGAAACATCTTCGCCGTGGGCCTGAATCGGCACCAGATGATCGGCACCGACCGCGCGCGCCAGCTGGGACCGATGGCCTCGCCCGCCGACGGCGATCACGGTGAGTCCGGCGGCTTTTGCTGTCGCCACCGCACCCCAGCCCATGGCGCCGACACCGAGCACGGCGATGGTTTCACCAACCTTCGGTTTCATCATATCGAACGCGTTCAGCGCATCGACAATACCGCCGAGCATCGCGCCGTCTTCGAACGACACACCATCGGGCAGTTTGGCAAGCTTACGCGCCAAAACGCGGGTGTGCGTCTGACACGCGACCTGGCGATCGGCCAGGAGGAAGGAGTCGTCGAGGCAGAGATTGGTGCGCCCGGCGCGGCAGTTCCGGCAATGACCGCAGTGGGCCATCGCCAGCGCCGACACTCGATCACCCGCTTTGAATCCGTTGACCGCACTGCCGGACCGCTCCACCACGCCTGAGAAATCAGCGCCTATTCCGACCGGATAGTCTTTGAGATAGCGACCGCCTTCATTTTTGTAGGCGCCGAGATCCGTGCCGTACGGCGCGTAACAGACGACGCGGACAATCACTTCGTCCGGTTCAGGATCCGGCGTGTCGATGTCAACGACGCGAAGGTCGGCAGGTCCGTGAAGCAATGCGGCTTTCATTGCCGCAGGTTACTTCAGATCGCGGGCGACGCGGATACCAAACACCTGGGTTACAAAGTCCTCCGTATCACGGCCGCGGAAACTGGGCCGCTGCCACGTCGCGCGCGAGTGCCACGCACCGCCGCGCACGCCGCGACGTTCGCAGGCGCCGTCGACCTGATGGTCCGAACCATCGGTCGGTTGCACGCCGTACGGCATAATGTAGCAATCCTCGACCCACTCCCAGACATTACCAATGATGTCGTAAAGCCCGAACGGATTGGGCTGAAGCGACCCAATGGGCGCGACGATGGCATGACCGTCATCGCAGCCGACGGGATCCCACGGCCGCTGCCCCGCGGCGGACTCATCGTAGTAGTTGGCCATGAAGCAACCGGCGTCGGGATCGTTGCCCCACGCATAATCTGTCTGCGACCCGCCACGGGCGACGTATTCCCATTCCGCTTCCGTCGGCAGGCGATAGGGCTGGCCGGTCTGCTTGGCGAGCCACCCGACATACGCTTTCGCGTCGTACCAGGAAATACACGCCGCCGGTTCGTTGGCGGCGGGCGGACGCCCGTAGCCGGGATCGCGCCAGTCTTTGCCGGGAATATGCGACACCCCCGTGCCATCCCACATGCGGCAATCTGTGCCGGGTTCGTATCCCGTGTCTTCGACAAATGCGCCGAACTGGGCGTTGGAAATTTCCATCCTGCCGATCGCGAATGCATAGCCAATCGTTACCGGATGTGGGGGGCCCTCATACCGGTCTTCGGCGACACCCCCGTCATAGCCCATGACGAAATCGCCCGGCGGGATCACCACCAGCTCAGGACAATCAGCGCAGTCCTTGAATATTGCGCCGGCATCCACTGAAAGCGTCGCATCGTCCGCGCGGGCAACGGTTGCGGTGACTGCGAGCGCAGCCACCGCAAGAGTCAGCAAACGCGCAGTCATTAATCCGCCTTCAGATCGCGGGCGATGCGCATACCGAAGATGTGGCTGATGCGGTCTTCCGGATCACGGCCACGGAAGGTCGGGCGCTGCCAGAACACTTCAGAGGACCAGCTTCCGCCTTTGACGGCGCGGCGATCACAATTGTCGGGGGCGTAAACGGGACTTCCGTCCGTCGGTTCGAGCGGGATCGGCATGATGTAACAATCCACAGTCCACTCCCACACGTTGCCGGTCATGTCGTAGAGACCCCATGGATTGGGATCGAGCGAACCAACCGGCGAAACGATGGCGAAACCGTCATCACAGCCGACAGGATCGTAAGGACGCTTCGGATCGATCCCAGATTTGTCGTAAATATTTGCGACGTTGCAGCCGCCGTCAGGATCGTCGCCCCAAGTGTAGGTGCCCGTTGTGCCAGCGCGCGCCGCGTGCTCCCATTCCGCTTCCGTCGGCAGGCGATAGGGCTGACCGGTCTTCTCGGCAAGCCAATCGGCATAAGCCTGGGCGTCGGTCCAGGTCACGCAGGCAACCGGTTCGTTATCGGCGGGCGGGCGGCCATAGCCGGGATCGCGCCAGTCCTTACCCGGTGTGTGATACCAATCCTCGCCGTTCCAAATCGCGCAGGCATCGCCGGACTGATGACCGGTTTCTTCGATGAACTCGCGGAACTGCGCCTGAGTTACTTCTGTGCGGCCAAGCGCGTAGGCGTATTCAATGTTGACCAACCGGACCGGACCCTCGTAACGGGCTTCGTTAAGACCGCCGTCAAAGCCCATGATGAAACTGCCGGGAGGAATAACGACCATCTCGGGACAATCGGTGCAGTCTTGGAAAACCGCGCCGGGTGCGACACTGACGTCTGCGGCATGCGCAGAAGACAATGACGTAAGCGCCGCTGCGGCGGCGAGGCTGAAAAGGCGATTCATTTTATGCTCCCTGTTATGTTGTGGCAGATCATGGCGGCTCACCGGTCGGGGCGGAAGGCACACCGGGCACATGTTCCGCCAATGAACACATTTCGAAGAGCTATCGGCCTATAACTTACGGCCCAAATGGGCACCATCCTGCGCCGCCGCCCAAATATCCCGTGGCGCAACGCAATCGCCTATGGCGTACACGCCGCTTGGTACAGGCCGCGCACGCGCACCCATGGACAACACGATGTCATCGAAAGGCCCGAGTGTCCGTCCGTCGGTTGTTTCGGCAGATTTTCCCGACACCTGTTTGACGAACGCGCCCGTAATCAGATCGACACCGGCTGCCGTGAGACGCGCGGCGAACAAACTGAACTCGCCGGTGATGAACAGATCGGGCATGCCGAGCAGCGGGCTATTGGTTACAACGGAAAGGGAGGTCACATCCGGACGCGCCGCAAGCGCTTCAATCAGGTTGAGGGCCGGCCAACTTCCCTCTTCATCGATGACTAGCACCGATCCGCTCACGGCAGCGCGGCCGGCGAGGATATCGCGTCCATGCGGAAGCGTCTCCGTGCCGGGAATACCGTTGATCAGGCTGGGCCGGAATCTTTGCTGCCAAATCGAGGCCGGTTCACCACCGGTGGCCCACACCACTTCATCGGCCTCAAGCGAACTTGGATCCTCGATCCGTGCGCCGAGCCGGACCTCGACACCGAGGTGATCCAGTTCCGCACTCCACCAGTCCAGAGGCAAGCGAAATTCCTCGCGGTGCGGCGCCGACGCGGCCAGGCGTAAAGCACCGCCGAGATGATCCTCTGCTTCGTATAACGTAACGTTGTGGCCGCGCTCCGCAGCGACGCGCGCGCATTCCAGCCCCGCGGGACCGCCGCCGATAACGGCGATGCGTTTTTTCGTTTTCACCACAGCCGGCGGGGGCAGTTCTTGTTCACGGCCCGCTTCGGGATTGATGTTGCAGCCGGCCGGCAGGGAGCGCCCGGCAAAACCAAGACACACTTGATTGCAGCCGGTACACAGACGGATGCGATCGGATTCGCCGCGTTCAATTTTGGCCATCCAGTCAGGATCGGCGATGACCGCCCTTGCGAGACCCACCAAATCCGCCTGACCCTTCGCCAACACGGACTCCGCCTCGTCCGGTGTGACGATTCGCCCGGCGACAGTCACCGGAATATCCAACGCAGCTTTAAACTTTGCGGATAAGTCGGCAATTTGCGGGCGCGGAAACGTCATCGGCGCGATGGTTTCGGCAAAATTTGTGTTCGAGCCGCTCATCACACTGACGTAATCGATCAGCCCCGACGCGGCGATGTGTTCGATCACCGGCAAGGACTGATCGATGGTGTAGCCGTCCGGCTCGCCCGGGATCGCGTGGTAGATCGACGTGCGGATGCCAAGCGCCATATGCGACGGCAGCTTGGCGCGGATGCCGTCGAGGATTTCGAGCACAATGCGGCATCGGTTTTGCACCGACCCGCCATATGTATCGGTGCGGTGATTGAGCTGCGGACTGAGAAAGGATCCAAGTAAATAGTCGGATGCGGTTTGCACTTCGAGAACGTCAAGGCCGGCTTGGGCGCAGCGCTCCGCCGCCGCGACGTAATACGGGATGATGTTCTTGATATCGTCCGCGGTCATCGCCCGCGGAATCTCGCCGACCTGCACGGACGGGATAGCGGACGGCGCTATCGCCGGTGCACCGCGCCGGAAGGTGACGTTGTGACCGCCGTGCCACAGTATAATTGACAGCTTGGCGTCGTGGGCGTGGACGGCGGCGGCTGTCGCCGCCAGCGATTCGACGATTTCATCGCGCCACACTTCGACTTGGCCGACCCAAGTGCGTGAGTTGGGATGTACCGGGGCGGACTCGATGCCCACCAACGCAGCGCCGCCGCGGGCACGGGCCGCGAGATAGCTGATGTAGCGCGATGACATCAAACCGGATGAGTCGCCGTGCACCATTGAGTGCCCGGGAATAACAACGCGGTTACGCAGATCAACCGGCCCGATCTTGAACGGGGACGTGAGGTGCGGAAATACGGCCGCCATGACTCAGTCTCCCGGCGGCACGAAATCGACGTCTAACGGCACGGGTTTATCGGGAGCAGGCTTGCCCTGTGCCCGCAAAACCTCGGCGACCTTCGACTGGCAGTATTCTGCGCTGTCGTCACCGTGATAGTCCTTATTAAAGTGCGATTGCACGGAGGGACGCTGAATCGCGGCATCCCACCAGGCCGTCAGCGCGGGGCGGCCGTCACGCCAATTCCATCCGGACGGCACGGGAGCCGGCAATCCTTTGGTGGTTTGGCGGTCCAGGTACGACAAGCCGTGCAGGGCAGATGCTTGCCCGATATCGAACGTTGCGAAACCCTTGGCCGCGTCTTCCTCCATCTGATCGACAGCGCGCACGACCTTGGCCCAGTTCCAGCTGAATACGGTTTCCCGCGGCGGCTGCTCGGATTTCTCCAACGCCATGATGACCGTAACCTCGAATAAGGTATCGGCGAGTGCCAGGCGGCGCAGCGCGTCCCAGCGAGCCGGTCCCGACGCGGGATAAAGGTGCTTGCCGGTCGTCGAAAGCGAATCGAGGTATTCGACCACGGTTTGGCTGCCGTAAAGCACCGTGCCGTCGTCCAGCGCGAGGGTTGGAACCTTGTGCAGCGGGTTGATGGCCGCGATGGAATAGCCGTGCTTGACCGGATAGACCGGCACGAATTCCAACTGATCCCACACACCGGCTTCGTGGGCCGTAACGAGAACTTTGTGAATGAAGCCGTGAATCGGCGAATAGAACAGTTTCATGGCCATGCGGCATCCCCCATCGGTTGATTGCCGCTACCATAGCGCTTTCGACCGGTTATCATGCAAGGCGAAAGCATAAGGAATGTTCGCGTGAGCACCAGAGAAACAGGACCCAGCCCCATCCTCAACGGCAAGATGCCGGAGATCTTCGGACGGTGTGACCCGGCCTTTCAGGCGGTCGCAGATATGTTTGAACGAAACCTTACGGGGCGTGGGGACGCCAGCGATGTTGGCGCCAGCTGCGCGGTGGCGATCGATGGCGAAGTGGTGGTCGACCTCTGGGGCGGCTTTGCCGACGTCGAAAAGGACCGCGTTTGGCAAGAAGATACTCTGTGCTGCTGCTGGTCCGTCTCGAAAACCATCGGTGCGGTGCTGACCCTGATGATGATTGATCAGGGCAAATTGGATTTGGATGCACCGGTTGCGCGCTACTGGCCGGCTTTCGGGACCAACGGCAAGGAGGGTGTGCTCGTCCGTCATTTGCTCGATCACACCGCCGGGGTGTCTTATGTCGATGCCGAACTCGAGCCCGGTGAAGCCAACAACTGGGACACGATGATCGCGGCTATTGAGTCAACGACGCTGAATTGGCCGGCGGGATCGCGGCTCGGCTATCTCAATATGACCCAGGGGTATTTGCTGGGCGGGTTATGCAGCCATGTCAACGGCGGGCGGCGCCTGGCTCAATTTCTGCGCGAAGACCTTGCGGGACCGCTCGGGCTCGACTGGCATTTCGCGGTGGCGGACGACGTGATGGCGCGCCTCGCCACCGTATATCAGACCGATCCGGCGATGTTTAAGCGCATCATCGAGAAAGATCCGGACAGCGTGTTTTCGCAGAGCATGAAAGGCCGCGATCATAACGAGACGTACAACAGCGTGCAGTGGCGCAAAGCCGAGAATGGGGCCGGCACAAGCCATACCAACGCTCGGGCCATGGCCAGACTTTACGGAACATTGGCGCGGGGCGGTTCATTGGATGGCGTGGCCGTACTTTCGCGAGACACACTGAAGCTCGCGGAAACGCAAAGCGTGCGCGAAACCTGCGCCGTCAATGGCATTGAGATGCGGTTTTCGCTGGGCTTTGAAATGAACTGCCCGCCGATTACACCGATGGGTCCGGGTGACCGGTGTTTCGGCTATATCGGCGCCGGCGGCTCGTTCGCATTCGCCGACCCCGACGCTAAGATCGGTTTTGGCTATGGCCACAATCTGATGCACCAGGGCGTCGGACCCGGCCCGTGCGGATTGCCGCTGGTCGAGGCGGCCATTAAGTCAGTCTACGGATAAGCAGCGCGGCCGCGTTACTTCCAGGCGCCGAAGGTAAACCATTTCAGACCATCCTGAAGTTTACCGACATTGCCTTCGATGGCATGCGCGTCAGCCCGGGCCGCCTCCACCACGGCGTCCGCGCCATGGTTGTGCAAACTGGGAATAATGAAGCTGACAAAATTGTCGTCTGCGAATCCCGCTTTGGTGACCTCAGCCCGCACGTCCAGATCGCGCAATGACTTATAGAACGGCTCCTTATTGTAGTAGGCGTCCCAGTCTAAATAGAACTGCTCATAGGGTTCGACGTCGACATTGAGCGGCAGTTCCATGTGAATCATCAGACCGCCCGGCTTAAGCACGCGGTGACACTCCGCCAGGACTTTCGCGACGTCGCGCATCGGCATTTCGTGCAACACCATCGCCGACCACACGAGATCCATGCTGTTGTCCGCGAACTTGAGGTCGGTTCCGTTCATCTGGTGCCAATGAATCGGATGCCCCATCGCCTTGCTGCGGGCATGACCATACCGCACGTTGGGCGCGCCCAGATCGATGGCGTGAATCTCCATATCGGGCCAGGATTCGAGCCAAGGCAGTGTATTGAAACCGATGGTGGCTCCGATATCGATCATCGTTTGCGGTTTGAATTCAGGATAGCGGTGCCGGAGGAACGTCGCGACTGACCGCCCGGTATCGTCCATACCTGGGCCGAGATAACCCATAAGAAAGACGGACAGTCCGTTCTCATAAAGAGCGCCCTGGGCCACATCGCCGTCGAAGCGTTCCGTATGGTAGCAACCCGGCATGAGATGGACATCGAGCCCTGAAATATACTTGGGCACTTCGAAGTCCGGCTCCAGATGCAATGTTTCGGAATCGGTGTTGTGATCTTTGGCCTTGCCGGCCAGATCTACCGACGCCCGATCGATCGACGGCAACACGGAGCGCCACACGAGCTCCTGCGTGCCGTTACGGATCGAAGAGTAGAATTTGAACACGGATTCGCTGCGCATGGCCGCGTGAATTTCGGGCCCAGCGGCAGGTATTTGCCCCTTGGACTTTTCATAGGCAGGCCGGACGCGGCGGTCGTACACGGTTCGCATATGGCCGGCGAGATTGCCGAGCACGTAGCGCCGCATTCCAGTCGCGAACTCCTGCCGGGCGGTTTCGTCACGCGTCGAGGAAACGGCGAGATCGTGGCTTAGTCTGGTAGGCATGGCGGCACCTCAAGCGGCAAAGTGATTACTTGCCGTAAGAGTACCGAGGTTCGCCAGACTCAGCAATTCGCAGATAGGATCGCTGTCAGTGTGCGAGTAATATAGGAACGCCGGCATGCTTCAACATGTGTTGGGTCATGCCGCCCAAGACCAGCTCCCGCCAGGGGTTATGGGTGTAAGCGCCCATCACGCAGTATCCCGCGCCGGTTTTTTCGACACGGGCGGAAATCACGTCGGCGACTGATTGTTTGCCTGCTTTGACCGTTTCGGTATCGATTTTAACACCGTAAAGCGCCAAGTACGCTTCAGCCTCCGACAACTCCGCGCCGTCGGCATCAAGCTCCCCGACCTGCACGACGTGGGCGCGGCCGGATTTCGCAAGAAGCGGCATCGCGTTAATCACCGCGCGGGCCGCCTCCGCGCTGCCGTTCCAGGCAATAACCGCCGGCTTATCGAGATTTAGCTCGGTCCCGCTCGGCACCATGACAATCGGGCGGCGCGCGTCAAACACAGCCTGTTCGAACGTCTTGAGATCGGCATATGACCCGCGTTCGCCCGGGCAAGCGAGGACGATGACGTCTGCAAGCCGACCCAGCCGCGCGACGATGGCCGCATCGCCGTCATGGGCATGCCAATGACACGTTGCGCTGGCGCCTGCCGCCGACTTAAGCGGCACATCATGACGTTGCCGTGCCGCTTCAAATACGTCGCTCGCCGTTGAACGTTTGTGCGCGAGGACTTTCTCAGCGGTTTTGTAGAGCTCGTCATAGTATGTTGCCATCATTCCGATACCGGTTTGGTCGAGAAACGGCCCAGGTTCGGCGACTGTATCGCTGGCAACCAGACGGGCGTCGAACGCTTTGGCCAGAACGAAGGCCGCGTCCGCCGCAGCCTTGGCATCGCTGTCGCCGCTGAGGGCGAGGTAAATCGATTTGTAGGTCATGGTGTGCGCTCCCTGAATCTGCCGGACGGAAACATCCGCAGAACCGATTGTACTACAAGACTAGGTCTGCACCAGAAGGAGACGCATTGATTTGAATCAGGCCACAAAGCGGCCTTCGCGGCGGGTCATCAGGCCTTAGCGTGCGTTACCAAAGAGACTCAAGCTCTGGAATCTCATCCCGCATGGAAATCGCAAGAGCCTTACCGTCTTCGACCTGCTCCGGCGTCATCACCTTCGCCAGGTTATCCCTATTCGACGACGCAGCGGTCAACTCAGGATCGTCTGAGGCGAGATCAAGCCACGTATAGGCAAGAACATAATCCTGCGGGACACCTTCCCCGCGCCAATACATCACGCCGAGATCCATCTGCGCCTGATGATGGCCCTTTTCTGCGGCGGCCTTCCAATATTTGGCGGCTTCCGTGAATGCACGCTCGCCGGTGATTTCACCGCGGGCATACATCCAACCGAGCCGGTGGTTTCCCGTGGGATCCCCTTGTTCCGCGCTGGCCCGCAGCCAGCGTTCCGCTTCGGCATAGTCTAACGAGATGCCGAGACCGCGCCGGTACATCATGCCAATATACGCCTGCGCCCGAGAGTCGCCCTCAACGGCCAGAATTTGAAAATCCAGGAACGCCGGCAGCCATTGGTTTTGTTTAAAGTACGCATAGGCGGTTTCGAAGTCCGCCGCGCGCGCCGGGACAGCCACAAACGAAAACGCCGCCAGCAGGACGGTCAATCCCGCCGCCGCAGATACAAGGCCATTGCTCATCCGGGTTGTCTTCTGAAACGTGCGAGGCATGGGTAACTCCTCAAGAAATCCGCATCCTGATGAGGCGATGTATCACACCAACCCGGGCCGGTGAATGTCCGGGCCGATTACAAGTTTGCAAGACATTGAAAACGGGGAGAAAAACTGCCGCGACTCAGCCCCGATGCCGGCACTGCGCGGGCCGGACCTTAACCGCTGGTGTAAACGGATTTCAGCACTTCTGTGACCGCAACGCCGAGGACGTCGCCGCCGGTAATCACCACCTCGCCTTTGGCAATGAGAATTTCATTGGCGTAGACTTCTACCTAATCATTCGGTCCGCTTTCCAACTCCACGACGGCGCCGCGGCCCAGTTGGAGAATCTGTTTAAGGCGGAGGGTCGACGAGCCGAGGACCACGACGATTTCGACCTCGACGTCATTAACGGCATAGTCTTCGGCGATATCCGACATGTTCCGGCTCGACCCCTTAGCGCCAATGCTGACTGCCTGCCGCCACGCGCGTCAGGACTCTCCCACATAGATCGTGGAGAGAAAATGTTAACATATTCTGACCGGTAAGAGAATCCGCGGAAATCTGCGGGTTGAGAGATAAATTCGAGTGGCGTCCCCGGCGAGATTCGAACTCACGACCCCAGGATTAGGAATCCTGTGCTCTATCCTGCTGAGCTACGGGGACTCACCGCAGGTATGCCATCAGGCGGCACAGTGAGGTTATATCACGGTGCCGGGAATTGGGCACCCGCAGGGTGCGCCGCAGCCAAGCAAGTTTAGTTAACGTGAAGCGGCTGTAGGTCGTGCTGCATGATCGCAGCCAATGCTTGCTCGCGCGTATGGGCTGCGCCGACGGGGGCACCGGCGGCGTTGTGGATCGACCAAACCTGTTGATTGTCGATGACGGCGCGGCGGATGTAGGCAACGCTCTCAAGGCCGAGATGCGCCAGATCCACCGGAGTAGAAGCCATCTGCGCCTGCTGGTTTACGCGTTCGGACTCTGTCTTAACTTTATCAACCATAGCTTTACCCTTTCTGTTTGCCCCGGACGCCCGTTCTATTCAGACCCGCGTGCCCGGTCTAAGACTCCGCTGTCTAGTCAGACGGAGTGGGGTCGACGTCGATCGTCTTAGGTTTCGGCTTGGAGCTCTTGGCTGACTGAATTTTAATTTCAGTCACCTTGGGTTCCGGCATGTGACGTTCGAGATCGATGTGGAGCAGGCCGTTGTCCAGGCCGGCGTTTTTTACTTCAATGCCTTCGGCGAGCACAAAGCTGCGCGAAAACTGGCGCGCCGCGATGCCGCGATGCAGGTACACACGCTCTGAGGTGTCTTCCTCGATGCGCCCTCGGATCACAAGCTGGTTGTCCTCCACCGTGACCGATAAATCATCGTCGCCGAACCCGGCAACTGCAAGCGTGATGCGCAACGCATGCTCACCGGTCTGTTCGATGTTGTACGGCGGATAGCCCTCGCCCGAGGACTTGTTAACCCTGTCGAGCACGCGCTCGATGTGGTCGAACCCCAGCAGCAACGGGCTGGAAAACACGGACATGCGTGTCATATGGCTTCCTTTCTGTCTCCTCTTGCGAGCGAGACCGGCGTTGGTCCTTGTTCAAGGCACCGGCTTTCTGCGCCGCCCGCAACGGCACGGCGCTGTGTCTTATTTTGGGTTTGCCAGCGCCTACGTCAAGAGGCGGCGAAGAAGGGGTCAAACACCTGGCGCCAGTCGCCCATGGCAGAGGGGAGCTCGGCTTTGGGCATATGTGGGGCGACGGCATGGGCGCGGTCTGTGGTGTAGCCCACAGGCTCCCAAGACGGATGACAGAGCAAGCAGGGTGTTTTCAGTTTGGGCAGCTTTTTGCGCATCGGATACCGCCACATAGCGGCGTAGGCCTGCTGATAGCGGTCGCCGCATTTGAGCATTTCGCGCACGCGCAGGTCCGTCAGGGCAACATCAATGGCGCCATCGCTCCACAGAACGCCTTTGGCCGTCTGGTTAAACCATGGCCAGTACAGGCTCTGATCGCGCATGACGCTCCAAGCCGTCATGAGGTGGCTGCCGTCCCAGCGCGGCGCGATCGACGGCGTATAATGAGCGAGCAGATTTTCCTGCTCCTCACCTTCGTATATCGACACCGCCGCCTGAACGATGTGTTTCACACGCAGAGGATTCTGAAACGCCATCTCCATGGCCACGGGACCGCCCGAGTAGCGGCCGATGACATCGGCCTCGTCGATGCCCAGCGTGTCCAGTGCCGCGTTGAGCACTGTCGCGTAGGACTCAGAATCAATCTTGTCGATTGTAAAATCGGACTCGCCATTGCCTGGATTGTCGAAAGCGACAACTGGGCGGTCCCCAACGTACGGCGCAAGGATGGACTCCACGAGATGCGAAGACCCCGCTGGATCGTGAATAGCAACGAGCGGGCGGCCGGCGCCGTGAAGGCACATCCGCGCGCGCAGCTGGCCACCGGGCACATCGACCATGGCGTTGCGGATGTTGGCGGCCGATCCTGTTTGATCGGGCACGACAGGCGCCGCGCCGTTTTCGGCATAAGCAGCGGCGGCACGGAGTTGGTCCTGATACCGCGTCATCGGTGTACACGGCACGACAGTGAAATTGTGCGGCAACCCCATGCCTATGAGGGCATCGGTATGACCCTTCATCATGCTGCCGCTGTTGAGTGACAGCAGCACCGGCACTTTGATCTGAACGGTATGGGCGTGTTTCTCCACGCGCATGGCCTGGAAATACGCATCTCGATACCCTGGACCGGCGCGCAGCATGTCGTTGACGTGGTCCTGAATAACATGGGGCGGCGCGATAGCGGCCTGAATGCGCTCATCAGCGCGATCCGACATCCATGGGAAAAACACAGAGAGATGACGGCTCGCATCCCACGCGGCGAGCAGATGCCTGCCGTCCCGCCGTGGCGTGAGATCGACAAAGTAATCGTCTTTGTAACGCTCGACTTCCTCGTCTGAAAAATGACCGGCAGTGTCCATCATCAGAAGACGCGTGCGCTGGGGATAGCGCCGTGCAAACTGGGCTCCGATCTGCGCCCCGGTTGCAGCGCCATAGATCACCGCGGACTCCAAACGAAGCGCATCGAGCACCTGCGCAACAACGTCGGCATAGCCCCAGAGATCTTCTTTCTCGGTGACGCAGTCGTCGGACAAACCGTAACCCGGCGTGTCCAAAGCGATGCAGGTGAACGCCTCGGCGAATACCGACATTGCGGGGATAAGAGCAACGGACGAGACAGGCGACGGATGCAAGAGGATCATCGCTGGCCCATTGCCAGCAATGCGATAGTGAATTTGGTGGCCGTCCGGCAAAGTCAGAAACCGCCGCTGGAGTCTTGCTGTCATGGCGCTAGACCGCGAAAAACGGATCGAGCCGATCCGGCAGGGCGGTGAGATCCTCGGGCATATCGGCGGTCTGGCAGGCGGGCGCTGCGGCAGTGGCCATAGCCAGACGGCCAGAGGATGCGGCGCCCGGCCAGTCCATCAGCAGGCACGGCACGTCGAGCGCCGCCAGTTTTTCCGCCATCGGATACGTGAACGAGGCCGCGTACGCGTTCTGATAGGCGTCGCCCATCTTGAGCAAGTCCTGAACACGTGAATTTAAAAACAGGGGATCGAGATTGGCGTCGCGCGGAATAATTCCGTCCTTCGTGCGGTTATACCAGGGCCAAAACAGCGACATGTCGCGGACGACTGACCATGCGGTAAGAAGGTGGCCGCCGTCCCAGCGTGGGGCAATAGACGGCGTATAATTGGCGAGCAAATCCGGGCGCTCTTCATCGGTAAAGATCTGCACACCCGCCTGAACGATATGTTTCACAAGGCCGGGACGCTGGGCGCTGAGTTCCATCGCCACCTGCCCCCCGGAATAACGGCCGACCACGTCAACGTCCGCAATACCGAGCGCATCCAGCGCCTGCGCGGCATATCGGGCATAGGCTTCTGTCGAAATATCCTCCGGCGTGAGCAATGCATCGGACTCACCGCAGCCCGGATTATCAGGCGCGATAACGGGGCGTTTGCCGAGATAGGGCGTCAGGAATGGTATCAGCCGGCTGGATGACCCCGCGGGATCGTGCAGCCCGAGAATGGGCCGGCCCTCGCCTGCCAAGCAGACGCGTGCAAACAGCTTGCCGCCGTCGACATCGATATAGGTTTTTTGCAGGCGTGGCGCTGACCGATCGATCTGATCCGGATGCGGCGGCGCGGGCGTGCCTGCCCGCAGATAGTGTTCAAGCAAATAGTTTTCGCTGACGGCCTGACGTTCTTCAACGGTCGGGCCGGCACGCAGGATGGTGAAATTTTCCGGTAGACCCATGGAAATCAGCGCATCGATTTCCTCCAAATTGGGTTTGGCCTCCCAGCGGGTCAGTGTCGCCGGCACGGTCACCCGGCTGATGAGGTCGTGCTTGGCCGTATAAAACGCCGGCCGATAGGCATCGGCGTAACCGGGACCGGCGCGCAAATAATCAAGCATCTTGGCGTGAATCACTTCGGGCGGCGGCATATCGACCGATAGCCGGTTGGCTTTGGACCTGAATTGCCATGGCGCAAACAAGTTCAGCGAACGCACCATGTCCCAATGGGTGAGCAAATGGCCGCCATCGCGAACCGGCGTGACATCCGGAAAGTAGCCGTCTGTAAGGTGATCGACTTCCTCGTCGCTGGCATGGCCGGCCGTATCGAGCATACAAACCGCGACGCGTTCAGGATGAGCGGCGGCAAAGATGTGGGAGATTTCTGCTCCGGTCGCGTTGCCGTAAAACGCGGCTTTTTCAATATCCAAGGCGTCGAGCAGATCAACTAGTGGCTGAATGTAGTCCGTCAGACCCGGGCCCTGATAGCCGCCGGGTAGCGGATCGGACAAACCGTAACCCGGCGTATCGACAGCAATGGCGGTGAAGTTCTTTGCCAATCGCGTCGCCATGGGCACGGAGAATGCGCTCGATTGCGGTGACGGGTGCAACAGGATGACCGGCGGCCCCTCTCCGGCGCGCCGCACGTGAAACTGGCTACCGCCCGCCGTGACAAACATGCGCTGCATCGCGCCCCCCATCCAAAGTCAGGTTCTAGCGCCGCCGAGACACGTCGACAAGTAAAACGCCCGGCGCAAGACCGGGCGTTTCACGATTAACCTTACTGTGTGCCGCTATTCGGCGAGCGCGACGTCTTCCTGACCGGAGGCGGGCTCAAGGCCGCGAGACAGAATCGCATCCATCGCCTGGTAGAAAGCCTCGACAATGGGTGCGTTGTAGCGGCCAACGGGCAATCCATTGTAAATCACCTTGGTGCCTTCGATATCGAACGTCTTGGTATAGGGTTCTGACCAGTTGCTGTAGTCGACAGGTTCGTAGATGTCGAAACCGGGAAAGCCCTCGTAGTTGTACATCGCATGCGAAAACATCGTGTCGGTGTTCTCGGCAAAAAATTCAATTGGCAGGTTGATGACGTAATCGTAGTCATCGTTGATGCCATCCCAGAACGCCTTGTTGGTCGACAGATACGTGCCGTTCGGATTGTTATGTGGATCGGCGAAGTGATCCTGCGACTGAACGACTTCGGTACGGCCCAAGTCGTATTCGGCAACAACCCCCTTCAGTTTTTCCATTATCGGATCAACGTAATCTGGCGCAAGTTCGATCCAGGCCTCATGCGGGACGAGATCCCACGCCATGCCGTGGACGGATGCCACCACTTTAACATCCGAACCAGCCGGGATCGTATTCAAGCGATCGCGCAGCATGATGGCATAGGTTTCGTGAATGACCGGAAAGTTTGCCAGGTTTTGGGTCATGATGGTCTTAATGTGCTTGCCGTTGGCCTCTTCCCACTCATGGATGTAGTGCATGGCGTGCTTGATCGAACCGTTGAACTCCTCATGGTGGGAGTAGATCGGCCGCGGCGAGGCAAAGACAATTGTATCGGCGCCACCGTCGAGCAATTCGAACATGGCTTGGCGAGCTAGGTGGAAGTCTTCGGCGGTAACCCAACGGTAGGGCACGTCGCCGTACTTCGCCGTCAGCTTCTTCATCGCCGCTTCGACGATAGCCCAGTTGCCGGCTTCGTGCGGCACCTTACCGCTCACGAAACCCTTGCCTTTGCCGTAGTAGTAGACTCGCGCTTTATTGACGAGCTTCTGTGACGGTCCCGGCATGCCGCCTTTGCGGGCGGGATACAGAAAATAGCCGTGATCCATATGCTGAGTCGGGTTGGGCGGAACCCATACCAGCTCGCCGTTGTGGTAACGCTCCACCCAAGGCGTACCGTCGACATCCATGGTTGAACCATAGGGATCAACGAGATTGGTTGGCACGAATTTCTCGAATTCGTAGAACCGTTCCGTGTCCAGCAAAATGACGCCGGGGTCTGCCATTGCGCGGCTGCGGATCGGCCAGGGAATGTATTGGCTGGATTTGAGTGCAAGATTATGGAAATCGGGAACGCGGAAATTTTCCGGCATGATCAGACCGGACATGAAGATCGCGACATTGCCTTCCGGCGTCATCGCCTCTTCGCTGGCAAGCTGCTCCTTATAGATGCGGAAGTAGTTGGGCTCGACCAGCTGTGGCGGCGTGCGGTTCATATATTTGAATGTGCCGTAGCCGCCGCCGGCGACAACAATCACGAACACACCGGCGGTAATGGCGATGCGTTTGATCCATTTCATCATGGTCGGGATCCTTCCACTTTTCTTTGCCTTATGTTTCAGCGCGCCGCGACCTGATAGGAGCGCAGGCGGACAAACGCCGCGACACCTGCCAAAATCATCACCCCAAACAAACCGATCAGCGCGGGTGACAGACGCGCAATCACATCACTCAAAGATTCCGGCCGATACTCAAACTCTGGGAACCGATCGTAATCCGCAGAAACCAGAGGGTCTTTCGACAGAAATCTGACCGCGAAATAGTCCTTCCACTCTTTGTGGAAGTCGAACACTTGGCCCATGAAGTCCTCATACCGGTCAGCGCTGGTGCCAGAGACCTCGTTGAGGGCCTGCTGCATCATGATCGCCGGCGACAAATACTGGTACTGCTGCACCAGACCTTCCTGGCGGTTCAGCTGCGACTGGAACTGATCGTAAAGAGGCCGCACTTCCTTTTCGATCGCCTCGGAGTTGGCGATCGACAACGTGAGGAAATCACGGGCCTTATCCTCGGCGTTTGGCACCAGCTCGAGGTGGTCGTAATAAAATTCGTCCAGCGCTTTCATGTACTGGAACGACGCTTCGGTTTGAGCTTCACGTGAGGCGGTCACCAAGTCCATGCGCGACGGCGCCGGATAAAGAGTGGTCGCGACAATGCTTACCAGCGTCGGCACAATAACCACGAACAGCAGCCAGCTGCCCGCCAGGATCAACCCGTTGGTGGCGGAACTTTTACCCATGGCGTTGACGAACACCGCCAGGAAAAACCAGAACATGCCGTAGAGCAGACATGCGCCGGCCCAGAAGCCGAACCGCATCCAGGTTTCCGGATTGTCCAACTGGGTGCCCACAGCCAGCGTCGATGCCAAACCCGCCACCGCAACCACGCCTAACAAGATCATGAAACGGGTTATGAGCTTGCACGTCATCAGTTCGCGCAATGAAATCGGGTGCGCCATGATCATCGCGAGCGTCCCCTGCTCCTTCTCGCTGGACAGCACTCCGTAGGTCAGGGCCAGAATGAAAATCGGCAGAAGGAAGATGATGACGAAGGAAATGTCGAAAGCGCCGGTCGCCAAATTGACCGGGTTTTCGATCTCGCTGTAGCGCGTGACATCGACGATGTTGCGCATATTGACCGGAACATAGGACAGGGAAATATCACTCTGGCCGATGGATAGTGCGGCAAGTCCGGTCGGCGGAAGCACCGCATAAGCGGCGGTTTCGGCGCCGACGGCGCCGGCATTCGTGCCTTGCGGCGGGCCGCTGCCCGGTGCGTGATTGATGGTGGCGAATTGAACTTCACCCCCTTCGTCTTCGATCTTCTGCTCATACTTGATGACGTCGGCGCGCATCGCGTCGCGCATGCCGGCCTCGAATGCAATAGCTGCGTCCGCGCCCTGCATCTGCCGGTCGATCATGTTGCGTCCAGACCAGGCCGCAAAAGCGATGGCGCACGCCAATACCGTCAACAGAACCGACAGCATTGAGGTACGGGCAAGGCTGCGGGCCTCGTGAGAAATAATCAGCGCGTACATCAGCGGGCCTCCGTGCTCAGACGGTCAACGGCGGCGACGGACGCCGTCACAGCGAATGCCAGCCAGATGGTGAGGATAACAAAGTTCCGGGTGTGTTCGCCAAGAGCCTGGCCGACGGTAGGCTGGTCGAACTCGAAAGGCGGCACGATGGCGAAAACCTCTTCGTCGGCGGTCATGTAGTTCGAAGAGCTGAATGAGTCATTGAGGCTGGCCGCCGCCTTGGACAAATAGCCGTTCATCTTCGCGACCATATTTCGGCGATATGATTCGGTCGCATTCATGAACTCGATATGAGTGATGAGATCCGTGCCGCTCATCGCCATCGACACAGACCGCAACGACAGGATCGGTGCGATCACGCCGAAGGAGTCCTGCAAGCGGCGCTGGTCCGTATAGGCTTGGCGTAGATTGTTGTAGTGATAGTCGAAGACATCGTGGTCTAGTTCTTCGAGCTTCTGCATGCGTGTCGCCGGCCAATACACCGGCAGTTCTGCCACGGAATTGACCCCGTACTCCTGATAAAGCTCGGCCTGCATTTCCTGAATACGCCGCCACGGTGACACACCGTCGAATCCTTTGGCCTGCATTGTACGCATGTCGGCCATGAACTCGCCGTACGCAGGTGTTGGGCAGACCGCTTTGGAAATTTCAGTAACCGCTTTTGGCGCAATGAACGCCGTAAAGGCCCAAAAGCCGACAAGCGCGATCAGCGCGTGGCGTCCCGACTTGGCCCACGCAGAGACGGCGAGTGTCAGGAACAAAAAGATCGCCGCATACGCGCCGTAGGTCGACACCAGAACACTCATCCGCGCCATGAACCCGGCTGATGTGTTCAACTCAGCCAGCGAAAGCGCCAGCGCGCCGAGCACCAGGCACGGGACAACGATAAGGGCCACGCCGGCGCCGATGCCGATGGCCTTGCCCCACAAGATATCGCGGCGCCGCACACCCATGCTGAGCAACTGGCGCAGCGTGCCCGAATCCCGTTCGCCGGAAAACGCGGTAAAGCCGAGGAAAATAATGATCAGCGGCACAAGCACTTGCAGTATGAATGCACCGGTGAGGTCGCCGAATCGCGCAACCGCATTCAAATCCGACGCGGGCCTGGCCAGCGCGAAATTCTGTTTGTGCGCTTCCATGAATACCGCCGTGCCCGTATAGGCTTCGACGCCTGAATCAAAATACGACAGCGGTCCGGCCGGCTTGAACGCATAGTTGCCGTAATGGGCCGCGGAATGCGGGTTCTTGTCACCCTGTTTAAGCCACTGCGTGTTGCTCGTGGCCTGTGCACTGCTCTGCAGGTCCTGGTAACTGGCGTAGCGCTGCCAGCCCGTCGCAAGGGCCGTGATCAGGAGCAGCGCGAGAATGATACCTGTCCAGTGAAACCGGCCATCGCGCACCAGTTCAGTTAGTTCTTTTCGGGCAACAAACCTGATCATCGCTCCCCTCCCCTGGGCTCACGGATCAAATAGACCCCGGCGCTTTAGTGCATGTGTTCGAGATAAATGCGCTCGACATCGGCGTGGGACACTTCGGCCGTTGTCATTTCCTGCATCAGATTTCCTTCGCGCATGATGCCGATGCGCGTGCCTGTTTCCTTTGCGCGGAACAGATCGTGAGTCGCCATCAGGATGGCCGCGCCCTCGTTCTGCAGCTGCACAAGCAATTCGGAGAATTCATTCGACGCCTTCGGATCGAGACCTGACGTCGGCTCATCGAGCAAAAGCGCTTTGGCTTGTTTCGCCAGAGCGATGGCAACGCCAACCTTTTGGCGCATACCTTTGGAATACGTCGACACGCGACGATCCGCGGCTTCGGCCTGAAGTCCACAGCGGGTCAGAAAGCCACGCAAGTCTTGATCGCCGTACTCGTCATGACCGCCAAGGCGGGCGAAGTACTGAATGTTCTCCAATCCCGTCAGGTTTGGATACAGCATCACCTGCTCGGGAATGTAGGCGAGAAACTTTTTCGTCTCGAGCGGGTTTTCGGTGACGTCGATGCCGTTGACCTTGGCGCTGCCACCCGACGGATCGATGAAATTCAAAAACAAATTGATCGTCGTTGTCTTACCGGCGCCGTTGGCTCCGAGCAGGCAATATATATCGCCGGCGTTGATCGTCAGGTTGAGACCCTTAAGAGCCTCGTGACTGCCATATGTCTTTTTCAGATTTATCGCTTCAAGCACCTGCGTGCCTCCCTCTCGTTCCGGTTCAAACCGGTCTCCATTCTGCATATAGCGCAGCCTCCGGATAGCAGTATTGAAAAAATTGACCGTTCGGTCAACTTTTTGTAGTGTCGCAGAAATGCTGGGATTGCGAGGGTATGACCGGACACACCAAGGGCAAGGGCCAACTGAAGCGGGAGGCGACGGAGGCGTCAATCATTGACGCGTTTCATCGCCTGGCTGAGCAGCACGGTGTACGCGGTGTCGGGGTGAATGCTCTGGTGCAAGAAGCCGGTGTCGGCAAGGGCCTCATCTACAAATATTTCGGTGGACTGTCCGGTGTGGTCAAAGCGTGGGCCGAAAAGAACCGGCTGTGGCCCGACACCGGCGAACTGATGGGCCTGTCCGATGAGGCGTTCTCTGGTCTGTCGCCGGAAGACCAAATGAAAACCGTCATCCGCAATCACTTAACTGCGCTGAAGGACAATCCCGTTGCCCTGGACGTGCTGGCCGACGAGCTCATGAGTCCGGCAGAGATTACCGACTCCCTGTCAGATGCACGCAAGCGTCTTGGCCGGGAGCACCAGGCGATTTTTGCCGCCAATCATGCCATGCGCGAGACCGACAACCGTGCGATCGTGATGTTAATGATCGCGGCCGCGAACTACATAGCCATGCGGGCCGCACGCGCGCCCCGGTTCATGGGTGAAGATTTAGCTTCGGAAGACGGCTGGCAAAAAATGTTGGACCGATTTGATCAGGTTATCGAATTCGCGGTCGGTCGACACCCTGAGGACGCCACCGCGACTGACAGAACACCCGCGACGTCACGCGCGTCGAAGCGTTCAGCCTCCGTCTCGCCGCTAACCGACACTTAGGTGTATTTGAACGGGCCGAACTAAGCCGCCGGCGCGTCCGAAGAGTCTGCTGAGGTCGGCAAGGTCAAAACCATAATGAACGTCGGGACCATAAACACGGCGGCGAACACAAAAGGAATTGCCGGCCCCAAGTGTTCAAATACGAAGCCGGCGTACATCGGCCCCACCACGCGCGATAGGCTGCCGGCACCCTGATAGACGCCGAGTACGGCTCCGCGTTCCGTGTCGTCGGCCTCCTTCGAAACGAGGCTTGAAAGGGACGGATTCGCCAACCCGTTGCCGATTGCCAGACAGGTCATCGCCACGACAAGCGACGCAACGGCAGTCGTATAGCTCAGCACGAGATAGCCCGAACCCAAAAAGACTACGGCGACGCTTACCAAGCGGCGTTCCCCGAACTTACTTGTCAGCGGGCCGATTAAGCCGCCTTGTATGACGACACCGATTACACCGACATATGTAAGGAGCAGCCCAATATCGCGGGGGCCGAACGAGAGCAGGCGGCTGGCCCACAGTGCCAGCGTCGTCTCCAACAGCGCCCAGGCCATTGTGACAACGAAGCCTATGGCGACAAGAAGCGCCAACACCCTGCGCGAAAAAGCCTGTCGCACGCGCTCGGACGCGGTCAGTTTGGGACGGCTGCGGATTCTAGTTCTGACCTCCTCGCTCAGCGATTCAGGCAAGAACAACACGACGCCAATGAGGGCCGCGGTCGTCAAGGCTGCCGCGACAAGAGCGGGAAGCAGGAAATTCGCCGTCTCCAGGTCCGCGCCGGCCAAAACACCACCGATGACCGGCCCGAAAATAAATCCCAGCCCGAAGGCGGCGCCCAGCATGCCCATACCCTTGGCTCGGGTCTGCGGTGTGGTTACGTCGGCGACGTAGGCAAATGCGGTGGAGATATTGCCAGCCATGAGCCCGCCGAAAATACGAGACACAATAACCAGCGCCAACGAGTCGGCCAGACCGAGTATCACATAGGAGACAACGAATCCGCTGAGCGTCCACGCGAGGATTGGCCGGCGCCCGTACTTATCGCTCAGCTTTCCCCACAATGGAGCGGCGATGAACTGGAACAGAGAGTATAGGCCGAGCGTTATCGTAATGACTTCCGGTCCTGCGCCTACGCGTTCGACGTAGAATGGCAAGAGGGGGACCATGATGCCGAACCCGACAAGGTCAACGAATACGATCAAGAACAGAACGACAATTGGTTTCATCAGCGGTGTCTTTTCGGGTTTTGGAAAATCCTACCGTTCGCCTACTCAGACTTCGCGCGCGGAGGTACAAAAACTTCCGGCGCCTCACCGGGAACGGACTCAACATAAAGCGACCGGCTTGGGAAGGCGAAAGCCGTGCCAGCACGTTCAACAATCTCTTTCACCTTGTATGCAAGCTTTTCTTTAACTTTGAGCCATTCGCCCCAGTTCGTCGTCTTCGTGAAGCAGTATAGAAGAATGTCGATGGACGAATCGTTGAAACTGTCGATACGGACAAACGTCGCAACGTCGGAAGGCGCCGCGAAATCCTCGGTGTTGAGAATGTAGTCCTCGATCTCGTCCCGGATTTGGCGCAACTGATCCACGGTGGTTCCGTATTCGACGCCAATAATCCATTTGATGCGACGATGCGACATCTCACTGAAATTGGTAACAGCGTTGTCCGCCAGCTTGGCGTTGGGCACATAGACTGGGGCTTTGTCAAAGCGCCGTACGTGAGTGGAACGAAAACCAATATGCTCCACTGTTCCCTCGACAATGCCGTCAACCATGATCCAATCCCCAACCCTCATGCGCTTCTCAGCGATCACGAGAATGCCAGCGATAAGATTCTTGAAGAGGTCTTGTGCGCCCAGCGCGACCGCGACACCGAAAAGCCCCAAGCCCGCGAGGATGGGGCCGACTTGAATTCCCCAAATTTCCAGGATGGCAGCGGCGCCAATAAACACGACCGCGATGTGGAGAAAGCTGACCAGCCAATCCAGCATCTCGCGCGTCAACAGGTTCTCCAGACTGCGGATCGCGTTACTGAGAGGGCCGGTAATGAGGTAGAGCGCCCAAAAAATATCGAAAACGACGAGCGTGCGAATAAACAGTCCGGCTTTGTCTTCGTGGTCGTTCGACAGATTTATGAAATCAAGCGCAAAGAAAAACCCAAGAATGACCGGAATGAAGCGCACCGGCCCCTGCAGAGCGTCGAAAATCGTGTCGTCGATCTCGGTTTCCGATTTGCGGGCGAGCCGCCGCATTGTGCCCAGCAGGAACTTGGTGAACAAACCTCGAAGCACCAGAAAAAAGGCGAGAATGCCGAGCGCGATGAGAACCGAACCGAAATCGGTTCCGGCCACACCGGTTTGCCAAACGTCGGTGACGAGGTCCCAGAATTCGATCAACTGATCTTGCACGCCTGATTCTCCACCAACACCAGTGGCCAACTTCGGCCCTCGTCATAAGGTGTTGGCCGTGCGAAATCAAAGGCTTCGATAGCAGGTTCGTCCGCGCATCTTACCAAACGCGGCGCTATAATAAGCGCCAGCATATTCTTCAGCGAAGGTTCTAGAGCCATGTCACGCCCCAAGCCCCCGAAGCCCCGGACCAAACAAGGAGGTCCGCAAAAGCGCCGGACACCGAAAAGCGCGTCAGGTCCTGGCAAGGATCTCGGCGCCCTCTTGCACGCAGAGATGGAACGCTGTCCAACGGCGGAGAAGCTTCATGACAGTGTGATAGAGCCGTTCTTGAGCGCGCTGGTATCGGTCTGCAACGCGCGCGGCTACGTGCTCAATATATATGGTGAACACTGCAATCTGGCCGTTACTCCTGAAAATCACGCCGAGCAGATATACCGGCTTGTGGACGCCTATCTCGATGAAACTGACATGGCCTGAGTCGTCCGCGATTCTGGACTTGTCGGCGTGCCGTATTTGACCAATATGGATTTAAACCGCCCACCCTCAGACCATTGAGGAGACGAGAATACCTGCTCTGGAAACAATCGGCGCCACCCGCACTGTTAAGAGTGGTCCGGACCGCCCGCTTTATCCGGCGATTGAGGCCAATCGCGCGGGGTTTTTGCGCGTCGATAAATTGCATCGCCTGTATTGGGAAGAAAGCGGCAACAAAAAAGGTATTCCGATTATCTTTTTACACGGCGGTCCGGGAGCCGGTACGGCACCGGCATACCGCCGCTTCTTCGACCCATCCCATTACCGCATCATTTTGATGGATCAGCGCGGCGCCGGGCGTTCAACACCGGAAGCAGAACTTTCTGACAACACGACGGCCCATTTGATCGCCGACCTGGAGGCGCTGCGGGCACACCTCAAAATCGATCGGTGGATCATCTTCGGAGGATCTTGGGGGTCGACGCTAGCGCTAGCCTATGGGCAAGCCCATCCTGAGCGCTGCATCGGATTTATTTTGCGCGGCGTTTTTCTGTTCTCCGAAAAAGAGGTGGATTGGTTTCTGCACGGAATGAGCCGGTTTTTCCCCGAAGCCGCCCGCGCCTTTGCCAATCATATTCCCCCCGAAGAACGCCATGATCTGCTCGGCGCCTACTACCAGCGCCTGACGGACCATAACCCAGCCGTTTACAAACCCGCGGCGGCAGCTTGGTGCGCATACGAAAACGCGTGCTCACGGCTAATACCGACGAGTTCCAAGTCGGCACGATCAAATGCCTACTATGCGGGCGCGCTCTCTATGGCACGGATCGAAGCGCACTACATGATGAACAAGGGATTCCTTGCGCCTGACCAGTTGATGTCTGGCCTACCGATCTTAGCCAAGCATCCCGCTGTCATTGTCCAGGGCCGCTATGACATGGTGTGTCCGATCGCGACGGCCGATCGCCTAGCCCAAGTTTGGGACGGTGCCGCCTATCGAATTGTGCCGGATGCCGGTCACTCGTCGATGGAAGCAGGTGTGCGGTCTGAACTGATACGGGCGACGGATGAGTTTCGGGACCTGACGTAGCTCCAGGCAGAGGTCCGGCACCGCGGGCCTCTCCTAGGCTCGAGCCCCAAATTTTCGCGCATAAAGAGTATCTTCGCCCCAGTATACACGTCTGCGCTGGTGGGACCTGTCAGTCTTAACAGGGCAATTCCGCCTGAACCTGTCAGAACACACAGGTTATTGCCGTGGAGGTGCGTGACAGTATTCCTCGCGTGTGTCGCGCCCATTTGGGCGGGACGACTGCTGACAAGTTCCAGTAACCTCACCTAAACCCCGCCCCTGTGGCGGGGTTTTTTTTACCGGCTGCGGCAGTCAGGACGGTTTGCGGGCACCGTGAACGAACCAGTCGCCCGCACCTTGAGTACGCTGCCGGTAGCCCGTGAATTGCGCGTCATCAGGATAGCCGGCTTCGGTCATAAGTGCGGTCAAATCCGCATCGGCCCAACCCATCCAGAACGGCTCGCCATTGTGACGAATTTGCCAGTCGTTGAGGACCTGATCAACGAGCCCTTGGTAGCCGGGCTGGTTCGTCACATCCATGTGGAATGAAATGCCACCCGGTTTGAGCACGCGCCAGATCTCAGAGATCGAATCCTTCAGAATTCTGGGCGTTGTTTCATGACCCCAAATCGTCGAGACAACGAGATCGAAACTCTCGTCCTCAAAGGTCATGTCGGCGCTGTCCATCTGCGTAAAATAGATGGCGAGCCCTTCGCTCTCGGCGCGGACGTGGCCCCAGCGCAACAGACCGGCCGCCACGTCGATGCCATGGACTTCACAGTCCGGAAAACGGCGCGCATAGGTCATGGTGTTAAGACCGGTGCCGCACCCAATATCGAGAATGCGTTTCGGCTGTTGAGGACCGAACTGATTTTCCACTTCGCCGATAAGAAAGTGTGCGGCCGAATATCCGGGTTTTGCCGTCCTGCCTTTGCCGGCGCCGTAAATCATGCCGCCGCCGGTCATTCGCGCGCCGGACAAAAGGTCATAAGACACACCATCCCGTTCGAGGCAGAACCCCCCAGGTTGGCGATGAATTTCCACCTTTGCCACATTGGGCGGCAAATCGAGATCGGGATTTAGGGTCAACGAGCCAAGCTTTTCGGGTTTGGCCACCACCTCGGCAGCCGCGGACTCAATGCGCGGAAGATCGTGCGCCAGCGTCTCATCGACGCAGTTCCACATCATGTCCTGACCAATCCAGGTCAGCGCCTCCCACGTTTTGAACAAATGCTCATCGGCCAGCCTTTTCTTAACGGCCTTGCGGTGATCACGGTTGAGGTCGTCCAGGCCTGTACCCAATTCGGTCTCAAGTTCCCGCTTGATCGTGCCGTCGAAGTGATTGCGGATGTCGCGCTGCAGGTCGAGATTGACCTTCTGCTTAAACTTAATGATGAAAGCCTGGCGGGCCAGTTCGTCCTGCGTCGGATGCAGGTTGATTTCCCGTTTTTCGTCAGACATGGCAAAACTCCTTTGCGCGCGGGCTGGCTTCGCAAGACATCATTGAGGTTGTCCTATATTTAGGACGATCGCCCTCTGTGTTCAACGAACTTAAGATTGTCTGCTCGGAGAGTGCGTATGCCGGCGGACCTTGAGGTGCGGCACCTGGAAGGCTACCGTGTCGCCATGAAACTCCGAGCGCTTCTTGGCCTAGCGGCCCTGGGTCTGATTGCGAGCGAAACGCACGCTCACCCCCATGTATGGGTGACCGGGCAAGCGTCATTCCAGATTGAGGACACAAAACTCACGCGGGTCGGCATGCGCTGGCAATTCGATGCCTTTTTCAGCCAGGTCCTGGGCTCGGATTTCGACACCAACGCGGACGGAACATTCGACGACGCGGAAACGCAGGCGATGAAAGATCAGGTGTTCACCAGTTTGAGGGACTTCGGATATTTCACCCACATTCGCACTTCGGACGGAGAAAAACGCGATGCCTTCGAGCGCGTTGAAAACTTTTTCGTCGGACAAGACAAGGGCGAATTGGTTTTCGAGTTCGACCTCGTGCTCGCCGAACCGCTCGATCCATTGCAAAATCCGGTTGGGCTGAGCCTCTACGACCCCACGATATACGTCGACCTTATATTAGGCGGCGAGTCCCCGGTGGAAATCGCAGGCGGTTCTCAGCTCGGCTGCGCGCTGGAGTATCGCCAGGGCGACGAAGTAACCAGCCAGTCGTTTTTCATTGTGCCCCAAGAAGTTTGGCTGAATTGCGCCGGCAGCTAACGCGATCGATGGCAAGATCGGCGAGGCGGTCGCTAGGCCAATAGGCCCGTTCGCTCCAGCGCGCCGCCAAACAACAATCCCCCGATCACGGCGACAGCGAGCGAGCCGCCAATGGAAAGGGCGCGACCCATGAACGCGCGCAGCGGAGAGGGTTCTTCCTCATGCCCGGCGACTGACTTGCGCAGGACAATGGCGCCGATCCCGAGCGCTGAAATCGTGATCGCGACACCCGCTGCCATCATGAAAGACGCGATGACGCCGAGTAGAAACACGCCGTTCGCAACGGCAAACAGCAACACCAGAATCGATCCGGTGCAGGGACGCACACCCGAAACCATTCCGATAGCGACGACTTCGCCGCGTGGACCGAAGACACGCGCGGCATTACGCGCCAGCCAGGTGTCTTTGGCGTTGGGGTCTGGCCCGTGCGCGTGCCCGTGCTCGTGATGGTCATGAGCGTGGGGATGATCTTGATGACCATGGCCGTCATGATCGTGACCGTCATGGTCATGACCACACGTCGCGCGCCCAGTGACCGCGCCGTAGGTCATGTAAAGTCCTATGGCCAGGATAAAGCCGTAGCTGACGACTTCGAGCAAATCGGCCCGCTCTAAAATCTGCATCTGACTTCCGCCAAGCACCATCGCCAGAACGGCGACCATGGCAATCGCAACAACCGCCTGGGTGGTGGCAATCACCGCGCCCATAAGAATGCCGGTGCGCAGCGGTGCGTCGCGCGCCGTGAAGTATGACGCAACAACGAGTTTGCCGTGGCCCGGTCCCGCTGCGTGGAGGACCCCGTAGATAAAGCTCGCCGCGATGACTGTCAGCGCCGCGGTCAAACCGCCTTGGTCGCTTGTTTCGCGCAGTTGACCGGCCAAGTAGCGGTTGATCTCCCGTTGCCAGTCGGCGATTTGGCGGAATACGGCCCTAACCGCGCTCGGCATGACAAAGACCGGCTCTTCGGCGGGCTCCGCCGATTGCGGCGGAGCGCCGAACGGCGATGCGGACCGCCTAGGTTCAGAGGTCTGTTCTTCTTTTTGGTCGGGCGAAGACCCGACACCGAACGGGTTAGATTGGGCGGACACTTCAGATGGCGCGGCAAAAAGGCATAACGCCAAAAACGCGCATATTCTGGTCAAGCCGCAGGCTGCGGTGCGTTGCACGTTGGGCCCTCCACCCGGAACTCATACGAAGGCATGCATCCTAATGGCGGCGCCCCCCGCGTGTGAAGCGTTAGGCTTCACGAAAACGTGACGCTCTGGATACCTCTAACATGCTGAAAATGTGAGGTTTCATCTGCCCCACTCCTAAACGCGTGTTACCAATTGTCACGCCGTATTCTTGGCATCTTTAAGCTTATGCTATTATAACCTGTTCAAATCATTGATTTGTTAGGGCCATGACAGCTTTACATGGCTCTCCGTGTCCGGGATTTTTGAAATGAAGGCGTTGCGCACCCTGTTCGGGTTGCTGGTCGCTGCCGGTCTGGCAGCAGGTCTGTACTTTGGTTATTCGACCTACATTGCTCCGAGTGGAGAGGAAACGGCGGGGGCATCCATGCGCCGCGGCGGCGCGCGGGCTCAACCCGTCATTGCCATGCCCGTTCGTCAAGAAATCTTCGCCGACCGCTTGGAAGCAATCGGCACTCTGCAGGCAAACGAGTCCATCGTTGTAACCGCAAAGGTACAAGGTGTGGTGAAAGGCATCGGCTTTTCCGATGGCGGCATGGTGAACGCCGGCACGACCTTGGTTCAATTCGATGAAGCGGAGCAGCGCGCGCGTTATCAAGTGGAGCTCGCCAATCTCGATGAGCAGCGCAAACAATTTGAGCGCATTGCCGGCCTTGCAAGTTCCAATGCGGCATCGCAGGCCCGGTTCGATGAACAACAAGCCGCTGTGAAAAAAGCGGAGGCCAATGTCGCCGCCGCTCGGGCTCGGCTTGAGGACTATACGATCACCGCGCCGTTCGACGGTCGGCTTGGCACGCGGCGGATCAGTATCGGCGCGCTCGTATCGCCGGGAACGGTGATTACGACATTGGACGATCTGTCGATCATGAAACTCGACTTTTCTGTACCGGAGACGTTCCTTTCCACACTTCGCGAGGGGTTGGATATCGAAGCGACGACGTCGGCCTATCCGTCTGAAGTGTTCCGCGGGCGGGTAACGTCTATTGATACGCGCGTCGATCCGATGACCCGCGCCGTTGGTATCCGCGCGGAAATTCCAAACACTGACCAACGCCTACGTCCGGGCATGTTGATGGTCGTTGACCTGATCAAGGACCGGCGCGAGAGCTTGATGATTGCCGAGGAGGCCCTCGTCCCGTTTGAAAACCAGCAATATGTCTACGTCGTAAATGACGACGACACGGTTTCGCAGGTTGCGGTCACGATCGGACGGCGCCGGCCGGGCAGCGTGGAGATTCTCGAAGGATTGAGTTTGGGCGATCTCGTTGTCACCGAAGGCAACACGGCCTTGATGGACGGCAATAAAGTACGCCTGCTAAATGAACAGGATGTGCGGGGCGGGCCCGCCTCCGCCGCGTCGACACCGTCCCGCGGCTAACGCACCACGGGCTCCCGGAGGGGTCTACATATGGTTCTATCCGATTTTTCCATTAAGCGGCCTGTATTCGCGACCGTGCTAAGCGCCTTGCTGGTTGTCTTCGGCCTTGTGTCCTTGATGCAGTTGCCGGTGCGTGAAACTCCTGACATCGAAAGTCCGATTGTTTCCATCAACGTCGCATATCCGGGCGCATCCTCGGCAATCGTTGAGACCAAAGTCATTCAGGTATTGGAAGATCAGATCAGCGGCGTGGAAGGCATCAAGTCGATCAATTCCAACGCCCGCGATGCCATGGGCTGGATCAGCGTCGAATTCGAGCTCGGCCGCGATATAGATGCCGCGGCAAACGATCTGCGCGACGTGCTGAGCCGCGCGACGCGCTCTCTGCCAATCGATTCCGAACCGCCAACGATCCGCAAGGCAGACCAGGATGCCGATCCAATCATGTGGATGAATGTCTCGAGCCCCCAGATGGACCGGCTCGAATTGTCAGACTACGTGGACCGGTACCTGATTGACCGGTTCACCTCGATCGAGGGCGTGGCATACGCGTGGATCGGCGGGGAACGCAAAAAGTCGCTGCGCGTTTGGCTGGACCGCCGGGCCATGGCCGCACGGGGCTTAACCATCGTCGATGTCGAAAATGCGCTGCGGCGCGAGAATGTCGAACTCGGCGCGGGCTTGCTCGAGTCCGAAACGCGCGATTTCAATTTACGGACATCGCGATCGTTCAACTCTCCCAAGGATTTCGAACGCTTGGTTGTCGCACGCGGCGCCGATAATTACCTGGTCAGATTGAGCGAGATTGCCACGGTTGAAATCGGCCCGGAAAACACAGCGTCGAATTTTCGCACGGATAACAAAAACTCTGTCGGCATTGCGGTCATCAAAAGGCCCGGTGCGAGCACGCTCACCGTCGCGGCGGCGATACGCGAAGAATACGAACGCATTCAGTCGACGCTGCCGTCCAACATGTCGTTGGTCATCAATCAGGATTCATCGGTGTTTATCACGGCCGCTCTTCGAGAAGTCGGTTTGGCCATGGGCATCGCCGCGCTTCTGGTAATTGCCGTCATCTACTTTTTCCTGGGCACCATTCGGGCCGTTATTATCCCTGCGATCACAGTTCCGATATCGCTCACGGCGACGTTCATCGTGCTGTGGCCTTTGGGGTATTCGCTCAATATTCTGACATTGCTGGCTTTGGTGTTGGCGATCGGCCTTGTCGTTGATGACGCCATCATCATGCTCGAGAACATCCACCGCCGCATCAAGCGCGGCGAACCACCTTTGCTGGCGGCATTCCGCGGTGCGCGGCAGGTCGGCACGGCGATTGTTGCGACGACGCTCGTTCTTATCGCCGTTTTTGTGCCGATCACGCTGACTGAGGGCGTGGTCGGCCGTCTGTTCACCGAATTTGCCGTAACGATGGCTGCGGCTGTGGCGTGCTCAATGTTTGTCGCCCTGACTCTGACACCGATGATGTGCTCAAAGATTCTCCGTGACGACCTCGACAATACTCTGGTGGCGCGCGGTTCGATGCGGGCATTCGAGTGGATGCAGGACTTTTATCGCAAGACATTGAATTGGGGGCTCGACCGCCCCGCTATTGTACTTGCGCTGTTCTTCGCGGTGATGGCGGCTGCGGCCGGCATATTCGTGGTTCTGCCGCAAGAATTTACACCACCTGAAGATCGCGGCAGCGTCAACATCATGGTGCGTGCGCCGGAAGGCGCGTCGCTTGAATACACGGACCGGCAGGCCAGCGAAGTCACGGAACGTGTAATGAAGGCCT
The DNA here is from genome assembly GCA_038148375.1 of Rhodospirillaceae bacterium. Classification (GTDB taxonomy): domain Bacteria; phylum Pseudomonadota; class Alphaproteobacteria; order Rhodospirillales; family Rhodospirillaceae; genus CAWUEX02. The sequence continues at coordinate 183,521 of JAYQVH010000003.1, forward strand.
ACGTCGAGACCGGCGTGGCCGCGCGCGTTCTTTCAATTATGCCGATGGGTATGGGCGTCTCCGGGCAGGCGACCAACATGGGCAACGTGATTATGCGCCTCGAGCCGTGGGAAAAACGCGACAAGAGTACGCATGAGATTCTCGCTGAGCTGCGTCCGATGCTGGCCGACATCCCCGGGGCTCAGCTCATTCCGAGCCCGGCCCCAGGACTTGGCCAGAGCCGGTGGTCGAGCAATCTCAGCATGGTGCTGGGCGGCAGCACATACGAAGAATTGGTTAAGTGGCGCGATATCATGCTGGAGGCCATGAACGAAAATCCGCGCCTGTTCGGTGTGCGCTCCAACTACAACGAGACGCGACCGCAAATGCGCATTCGCATCGACCAAAACCGCGCCGCGGACTTAGGTGTATCCGTCGGCACGATCGGTCAAACGCTAGCCGTCATGCTTGGGTCGAGGCGGGTCACCACCTTTGTCGACCGCGGGGAAGAATACGATGTGATTCTTCAAGGGCGAGACGAAGACCGCCGCACGCCGACGGACGTAACTAACATTTATGTCCGCTCGGATACCACGCGCGAACTGATTCCGCTGTCCAGCCTGATCACGCTTCAAGAAATATCCGATGCCGGTACACGCAACCGCTACGACCGGCTGCGCTCGATAACGGTTATGGGAACACCCGTACCCGGATACGCCATGGGCGATGCCATCCAATGGCTGGAACAGGTCGCCGAGGAAAGACTACCGGAAGCAGCGCGCATCAGCTGGAACGGGGCGGCGCGCGAATACAAAGACTCCGGCATGGCGATGTACGTATTCTTCGGCTTATCCTTGCTTGTCGTTTTTCTGGTCTTGGCAGCGCAATTCGAGAGCTTCGTCCATCCGTTCGTCATCATGATGACCGTGCCGTTGGCGATGACCGGTGCTCTGGCCGGACTATGGCTGTTCGGTATCAGCTTCAACATTTACTCGCAGATAGGCATCATCGTGCTCATCGGCCTCGCAGCGAAGAACGGCATCTTGATTGTGGAATTTGCCAACCAGCTACGCGACTCGGGTTACGAGTTCCGCGATGCCTTGGTTGAAGCATCCACGATCCGGTTGCGCCCCATTGTCATGACCGCCCTAGCGACCTGCATGGGCGCGGTTCCGCTGGTCATGGCGTCCGGCGCAGGTGCGGAAGGCCGCGAAGCGATCGGTGTGGTGATCTTCACCGGTGTGGCGTTTTCGAGCTTCATCACGCTGCTGGTCGTTCCCGTGTTTTACTTGCTGATGACGCGAGGCACCCGCTCTCCTGGCGCGGTCGCGGCTGACCTGGAAGACCTTGAGCGGCAGCATCCGGGACGCGGCCGTTTTTCTGGCAACCCCGTTGAGGACGGAACGCCGGCGGAATAAGAACGCGAACACGTATTTTTTCCGGTCGCAATCCTCTGTAAGGTTATGTCCTTGGGCGCACCGCGCCCTGTCACGGTGAGCGATCAGAGGAACGCCGAGCAAGGTGAAGGAAAAAGAGCTCAGGCTCGCGTTGGTGTGCTATGGCGGTGTCTCGTTGGCCGTCTACATGCACGGCGTCACCAAGGAAATCCTGAAATTGGTACGCGCTTCGCGTGACCGGCATGCGCAGCGCGGTGACAGCGGCATGCCCGGGCGCAGTGATATCCGTGACACCGAAGATGTATATGCCGCCCTGCTGTCTGCCTGCGAACCGCATGTTGATTTGCGTGTCGTCGTCGACATCATTGCTGGGGCATCGGCAGGCGGTATCAACGGCGTCATACTTGGGCGTGCGCTCGCCCACGATTTGAACATCGATCCGGTCCAGGCTTTTTGGCTGAAACACACCGACGTCACCGAACTCATGGACGATAAAGTGCAGGCGAAGTGGTGGAACAAGATTCTGTTCCGTCCGTTTGTCTGGCTGTTGATGTACTGGTTCAGGAAGCTCCTCTCCGGCGACGAGGAATTCAAACAAAAGCTGTCGATTTTCTTGCGGTCGCGCTGGTTCAAACCACCGTTCGACGGCAACCGGCTGACCGAGGTTCTGTTCAACGGCATGTCGGCAATGGGCGACCCGATCCGCAAAGGACGGTCACTGCTGCCCGATGGTTTGCCGTTAGATTTATTTGTAACCGTGACGGACTTCTTCGGCTTTACGAAAGAGACCCCCATCCACGATCCGCCGACGGTGACGGAACGCGAACATCGCCAAATCATTCGCTTACATTACCGGCAATGGCCGCCGGGAATCGAGCGGTCTGACTTTGACCGGGATAACATTCCAGCACTGGCCTTTGCCTGCCGGGCGACGTCCTCCTTCCCGGGGGCGTTTCCGCCGGCACAGCTGGGCGAGTGCGATCAGCTCATCCAGAACAAGGGATTGGTGTGGAAGGGACGCGTCGATTTTCTTTACAGTAACTTCGAGCCCTATCTGAAAAAATCGCTGAATCCGACAGATGCCGCGTTCGTCGACGGAAGCGTGCTGGTTAATAAGCCGTTTGCTCAGGCGATTGGCGCGATCAGCGGCCGGCCGGCCTACCGTCAGGTCGACCGCCGAGTGTTGTACATTGACCCTCACCCGAGAGGACCCCGCAACGATGATTGGGGCAAAGTGCCAGGCTTCTTCCGGACGCTGAAAGGCGCGCTGTCTGACATCCCGCGCAATGAACCGACCCATGAAGACTTAGAGTGGGTGAATTCCTACAACGCCGAAGTCCGCCGCTTACAGACCGTCATCGATGCATCGCGACCCCATATCACTTCGATTGTTAGGTCCATCGCCGGATCAGCGCTCGACGAACCCATTGCCGGTCCGGATATCGGAGAACTCCGGCTGGCCGCGAACGCGCGCGCCAGAGAGGAGACCGGATTCGCCTATGAAGGGTATCTTCGCCTCAAATTGACAAGCGTCATCGAGGAAGTCGCGACGTCTTTAGCCTCTTATTGCGGTCACAGCACAGGCAGCGCCGGCCACAAACAGGTGCTTGCCGTCATACACTACTGGGCGATTACCTCGAACGTGAGTCCGACGTCAGCCAAATTTGAAATTGCTTCGGACAGCGCCAGTCAACCTGGCTGGGTGCGTTTCTTATTGCAGTTCGACGCCCGATTCCGTCAACGCCGGATTCGTTTCGCCGTACGAACTGTGAATCAGCTCTATGCGCGATTGAATGAACCCGAGCTGGGCGGGGTTTCGGCGGCCGACCTCGATCGATTGAAGGCGGGATTATACGACACTCTGGATCTCATGGCGCCGGTAAGCCGCGCGATAAAAGGCATGGATGTGAAAACCGGAGACCAGATCAAGCGGCTGCTGAAAACCGCGTGCGCGGATCACGACGCGACGGCCGGTCAGCCATTACAACCGAGCACGCAGGTCCAATCAGTCGAGGCGGCGATGAAACTTCTTGCTGGCGCGCTGGGATATGAGCGCCATGCCGAGCGGGCGGAGTCGGTCTTGTCCAACTTGCTTAAAGACTTCTCACCGGCGGTACGCCGGGAAGTGCTCGAGCCGTATATCGGTTTCTCAGCCTGGGACGTCCTTACATTTTCTATTACCAGTTGGCGGGATCTGGACGAATTCAATGAGATTCGCGTTGACAGGGTCAGCCCCGACGATGCGGTTTCCCTACGGCCCGGCGGAACAGATGCGTGCCTCAAAGGTCAGCTGTTCAACCATTTCGGAGCGTTTTTTAGCCGGTCCTACCGCGAGAATGACTACCTGTGGGGCCGCCTGCACGCGGCAGAGCGCCTTATCGATATTGTTATCGACGCCGCGAAACTGGAAGGTGCTGGCGCCGAAATCAATATCACCAAAATAAAATCCGATGCCTTTCTGGCCATTCTGAAGACCGAAGCGCGAAACCTTCCACGCTGCGCGACCTTGATCGCGGAACTGCGCGGCGCTGCAAGCGTGCTCTAGGAAAAAATCTTTTCTGTGCGCTGCGCTGAGCCGTTAGGGTATTCCCGTCAGTAAACAGATTGAAAATCATACCAGTGAAAAAACTCGCATTAGGGATACTATGTTTAGGGGCGGTTGTTCTCGTCTGGCAGATCTTCGGGCGGAACGGGCAAACAGAGTCACCCGGCGCAGCTGACTCCCTGCCTCCGACCACTGTCCAGGAGAAAACCTTACGGCTCGGCGTCGTCGGTTTGCCGCCTGGCTTGGGCAATCCGTACCGTGGCACAGGTGTGCCAACGATCTATACCATTCGCGCAATGTTCGAAGGCCTGACGTTCGTCACCGAAGCCGGTGACGTGGAGCAACTGCTGGCGACGTCCTGGGAAATGCTGGATGACCTAACCTGGCGGTTCGAACTGCGCCGCGATGTGCTTTTTCATAATGGCACACCGTTTAACGCCGACGCGGTGGTCAACGCGGTCGACTATCTGACGAGCCCTGAGGCGGGCGTTGAGCCGATCGCACGCGACTTGGGCGCGCTCGAACGCGCTGAAGCGGAGGACGAGCACACCGTTATTATTCATACCGATGTCCCGGCACCCTTGTTACCAGCAATGATGGAGTCCCTGCTCATTGTTGAACCGAATTTATGGCGACAGCTCGGCCGAGATCAGTTTGCGCGCGTACCGGTCGGTACGGGGCCGTTCAAACTCGCCCAATGGTCCGACGCTAAAGCAACTCTGACGGCTCATACCAACGGATGGCGTCAGCCAAGAGTCGATGAATTGGAGATTTTTGCGATTCCCGACGCCTCTGCCCGGGTGCAGGCCATATTGTCCAACCGGATCGACATTGCGGTCGCGATGAGCCGGGACGACATCCTCGCCATCGAAGCCGGAGGCGGAACGGGCGACGTCGGCACAACCATCAGCGTACTCGGGATTGTCTTTATCCTTACTGGGCTGGACGACGGCCATCCGCTACTCGACAAGCGTGTACGCCAGGCCCTCAACTATGGCGTCGATAAGGACGCATATGTCGCGGCGCTATTCGGCAATCAGACGGTCGCGGCCAGTCAACCGGCCACCGCGGCCGCGTTCGGGTTTAACAAGGACGTAAAGCCTTACCCATATGACCCAGACCGGGCGCGCCGGATGCTGGCCGAAGCAGGCTATCCGGATGGATTCACGTTCACCGCGGAAGTCACGATCGGAGGCGGGGCATCGCTTGCCCCGGCATATCAGCAGGTAGCCTCTGATCTATTGGATATCGGTGTCGTCATGTCTTTGAAAACCATGCCGGTCCAGCAATTGATCCGCGGCATCCAGGAAGGTGACTGGCGCGGAGAGGCGTTCGGGATGAACTACTCGGCAGAACGGACCGCTGACGCTCTTCGGCCTCTGAGGCTGCATTCCTGTATTCACCGCAGCCCGTGGTATTGCGACCGGGCGCTCTCGGACAAAATACAGACAGCCTTTACGACGTCGGACCTCGATACGCGCCGGACGTTAACAGAGGAGATAATGGCAGCCTATCACGACGAAGCGCCAGCGATCTGGATGCATGAAGTGATCATGTACAAAGCGCTCGGACCGCGCGTCCGCAATTTCCGGCAGGATCATACTGTCTTGAATTACCACGACATCGAGATCGTCCCGTGACGAAAGGCTTCGTGCCGATCGAAGAGGGCGTTCGCGCTTGGACCAAAGCCTGGAGCGCGCGCGATACAGAAAGCCTGCTGGCCCTATGGGATGCGGAGGACGATGCGGCGACGTATTTGCCCGCCGAGCGATCCGCACCATTAACAGATGTTGATGCCATTCGCGCCTACGCCGATGACCTTTGCGGCCTGTTCGACGTCGTGCGGCACCGGCCGGAGCAAATCTTAAGCCGCCAGATATCCCCGTCCACCGGCCTCGCGTTTTACACGCTCTCGTGGATGGTCAAAGACCGGCGCGGGCCGATTGGAGGCACCTGCCGCGTAACCAGCGTCTGGCGCAGCCGGAAAGGAGCATGGCGCTGCTGCCACTATGCCGAAGCGCCACTTGCACCCTTACTCGAGCTGCAGGGTTTTTACGAAGCCATAGCCCGAGACGGAGTGGATCACATTCTCCGAAGGCCTAGCCATTCATGAGCGACCTGCGCCACGATATTACCCGTCTGGTTGAAGAGTATGTCGGCTATTCTGAGACTATGGATTTCGCAGGCAAGAAACGTCTGTGGGATCAAGACGATCCCATGCCGCTCCTCATGCCCGAAGAGGCGCACGCCCCTTTGGTCGGATGGGACGCAATCGACGCCTATTGGTCGCAATCCCGCGTGGTGATGGACTCTCTCGAAAGTCGGTCTGCCAATCATACCGCCCGAGAAATTGATGCCGGAGTTGCGTTGGCGACCTACGACATGCGCTGGCGCTCGACGCTGGCCGGTCCGAAAGAGCTTAAGCGTAAACCGATCTCCGCTGACGTACGCGTCACCGCGCTGTTGCGACACAAACCCGACGGGTGGCGGTTTTTTCACCTGATGGAAGGGCCGGTCGATCTTCTAACGATGGCGCGTCAAGCGCATGCGCGGCACGCCAAGGACCTCTTTGGACAAGACGCATAACTTGTGCGTCTAAGATCCGTCCTCAAGCCCGAGTTTCAGGCGCTCAACCACACAGCCATTCTTGAGATGTGTCTGTAATATCTCATCGACATCGGCTTCGGTCTCATACTTATACCAAATACCTTCCGGATAAACGACCATGGCCGGGCCGAGCTCACAGCGGTCGAGACACCCAGAGGCATTGATGCGCACACGGCCGAGATTCATGGTTTTGGCCTTTTTCTTCATGTAGTCGCGCAGCGCGACAGAATCTTTACGAGCGCACGACCCCCTAGGGTGGTCTTTGGGCCGCACATTCGTGCAGCAAAAAACATGCAGGTCGTAATACGGCGATTCGGTATCAGACATAAATTCGCTACTGTTCGTTCCAGAGATGACAGGCGACGATGTGCCCCATTTCGACAGTATCCAGCGACGGTGTTTTATCGGCGCACATCTGTGTCGCTTTCGGACACCGCGTGCGGAACACGCATCCGGACGGCGGCGACAGCGGCGAGGGCAGATCACCGGTTAAAAGTATACGCTTCTTGTTGCGCTCTTTTGACGGATCGGGAATTGGCACAGCGGACAATAGGGCCTGGGTATATGGGTGCCGTGGATTCGTGTAGAGAGCGGCCTTGTTCGCCAACTCCATGACCTTGCCGAGATAAAGCACCATAACGCGATCGCTGATGTGCCGCACGATCGCCAGATCGTGACTGATGAACAGCAGTGCCAAACCGAACTCCCGCTGCAGACTCTTCAGCAAGTTGACGACCTGCGCCTGAATCGAAACGTCCAGCGCGGAGACCGGTTCATCACAGACCACCAGCTTCGGTCTCAGAATCATCGCCCGGGCAATGCCGATACGCTGACACTGACCGCCAGAAAATTCGTGCGGATACCGGTTGATCATGCGTGGCAACAGGCCGACCCGTTCCATCATGTCTTTGACGGCGTCGCGGCGTTGCGCCCTGGTCATCTCCGGCCGATAGTTGAGGAGCGGTTCGGCGATGATGTCACCGGCCGTCATACGCGGATCGAGGCTGGCCAGCGGATCTTGAAATACGATTTGCAGATTTTCGCGGGCCTCGATCAATTGGCGTTTGCTGAGAGAGGTCAGGTCCCTTCCAAGCCAGGACACCACACCGTCCGTTGCGCCGACCAACTGCAGCACCGCCCGCCCAAGCGTCGATTTACCGCAGCCCGACTCACCCACCACGCCAAGCGTCTCGCCCGGATTGAGATCAAAAGACACACCGTCGACGGCCTTGAGTGGCGTGTACCGTCCAATCAAAATGCCGCCCGTACGGACCGGAAAATGGACCTTGAGGTCGCGGACTTGGAGGAATGGTTCCGTCATTGCGCCGCCGCCTCGAGCGTGTCGAGATGACAAGCCTTGGACCGTCCGCCCGGGATTTCGATCAATTTCGGACGGTCCGTCTTGCAGCGGTCAAACACATACGGACAGCGTGGGTGAAAGCTGCAACCCGGCGGCAGGTTCTGCAAGTTTGGCGGCTGGCCGGGAATCGTCACCAAGGCTTCAAAATCCGTGTCCAGCCGCGGGGTACACTTCAGCAATCCTTGGGTATAGGGATGTGACGGCTGCTCGAATATGTCACTCACGCCGCCTTGCTCGACAAGCCGGCCGCCATACATAACGGCAACACGGTCTGCCAGGCCAGCGACAACGCCGAGATCATGCGTGATGAGCACAATTGCCGTACCGAGTGAGTCTTTTACTTCCATCAACACATCGAGAATTTGCGCCTGGACAGTAACGTCGAGAGCGGTGGTGGGCTCATCGGCGATAATCACTTCTGGTTCACACATGAGCGCCATGGCGATCATGACACGCTGGCGCAGGCCGCCCGAAAGTTCGTGCGGGTACATATCGAGGCGGCGCTCCGGTTCCGGAATATGGACGCGTTTCAGCATCTCCAAAGCCTGAGCGCGCGCCTCTACCTTGCTGACGTTCTTGTGCTCGATGATAACTTCAGCAAGTTGACGGCCAATGCGCATGTGGGGCGTGAGCGATGTCATCGGATCCTGAAAAATCATCGCAATCCGATCGCCGCGCAGCGTGTTGAGTTTCGCCTCATTCGCGGACAAGAGATCGATGCCGTCCAATCGTATTTGTCCGGTTGCCCTCCCGTTGTCCGCGAGCAGCCCCATGGCGGCCATAAATGTCTGGCTCTTGCCTGAGCCAGACTCGCCGACAAGACCAAGACACTCTCCGGCTTCTACGCTCAAAGTAACATCCGTCACCGCTTCCACCGTACCGTCAGGTGTATCGAAAGCGACAGTGAGTTGATCGATTTCAAGAACGGAGGACATGCTTACCGGTCCTTCGGATCGAGCGCATCGCGCAGCCCGTCACCGAGAAAATTAAAACAAAACAGAGTCGTCGACAGGCAAACTGCGGGGAGAATAAGCGTGCGCGGCGTAATCTCCATCTCCTGCGCGCCCTCGGCGATCAGCGCACCCCAGCTTGTCATCGGCGGCTGAACCCCAAGCCCCAGAAAACTGAGGAAACTCTCAAGCAAGATCACCTGAGGAATGGTCAACGTGACATAGACGATAACGACGCCGAGGACATTGGGCACGATGTGACGAATGATGATGTTCGCCGTCGAGCCCCCCGAGGCCCGAGCCGCTTCGATGAATTCCTTGTTCTTGAGAGTCAGAGTTTGACCGCGAACGATGCGTGACATCGTAAGCCACTCGACAAAGCCGATGGCGAGAAACATCAAATAAAAGTTACGCCCGAAAACAACCATGAGAATAATGATGAAAAACATCAGCGGAACGGCATACATGACGTCGACGAAACGCATGAGAAACTGATCGACCCGTCCACCGATGAAGCCGGCCATCGCGCCGACCGACACGCCGATCACCAAAGCAACAGCCGTCGCCAGGATGCCGACCTGAAAACTGACCTGACCGCCTTGTAAAATACGAGCGAGGAGATCACGGCCGAGGGAGTCCGTGCCGAGATAGTGACCCTTTTCAAAATCGGGCGGCGCGGCTTCCAGAATATCCCAGTCGATTTCCTCGTAAGACCAGGGCACGAACAACGGTCCGGCAAAACAGATGACGGCCAGCACGATAAGAACGATGGCGCTGGCCATCGCAGCGCGGTTGGCCTGAAGGCGGCGGAAGGCATCCTGCCACAAGCTGCGGCCCTCGACCTCAGCAGCCTTATTCAGCGCCGCGGAATGAGGCACACTGAGATTGGCTTTTGACCGGCCGCCGGAAATCGGTGCGTCACTCATACCGCACCTTCGGATCGAGCCAGGCATAGGCCAAGTCAACAAGCAGGTTGATGAATATGACCAGCGAAGCCGCAAGAATGGTCACACCCATAACCAGCGTATAATCGCGGTTTAGAGCGCCTTGAACGAAGTACCGCCCAATTCCGGGCAAACCGAAAATGGTCTCAATGACCATCGATCCCGTCAGCAGGAACACGGTTGCCGGACCAAGATAAGTGACCACCGGTATCATCGCGCTCTTGAACGCATGCCTCAGGACAACGAGACGAAACGGCAGGCCCTTCGCCCGCGCGGTCCGCACGTAGTTGGTGTGCAAGGTCTCGATCAAGCTTGCCCGCGTGATGCGGGCGATATAGGCGATGAACGGCAGCGCCAGGCAGACCACGGGTAAAATGCGATTGGGGAGTGCCCCGTCATTCCATCCGGCAACTGGCAGCGCGAAAACGGTTTCCTTGAGCCAAATACCAAAGGTGAGAGCGAGTAGCGGGCCGACAACAAAATTGGGAATGACGATACCGGTCATCGCGACAGTCATGGCTGCGTGGTCCGCACCGCTGTTTTGTTTCAAGGCGGCCATCGCGCCCAGCGGTATACCGACTGCGACGGACAGGATCAGGGCCGCCAGACCGTTCTGTACGCTGACGGGGAACCCCTGACCGATCAGTTCAGTCACAGAAAAATCTTTGTATTTAAAGGACGGCCCGAAGTCTCCCTGGAGAAGATTTCCAAGGTAATTAACGTATTGCCACCATAGGGGCTGATCCAAGCCGTATGCCGCCTTGAGATTCGCCATGATCTCGGGCGGCAACGGCGCTTCCTGATCGAAGGGACCGCCGGGTGCCAGCCGCATAAGAAAAAAAGCAACGGTAATGACCACCCAGAGGGTGGGAATGGCAACGATTAGACGGCGGGTGAAATAGGCCCACATAGGGTGACGGGAATTCCGCTGGTGAATGCGCCAGAAAGATTATGGCGACCATAACGGGGACGCCAACAGGACTCCAGCCCCCGTTACCCCGAATCGCCGTGAAGTATCACGATTCAGTTTTCCGGGCTCAGAGACGGCGCTGCAGGCGGCAAATCAGGGCGAACCAGAACGGGGGCGGACCGCATCGATTTTACGGACAGCGCACCAAGCGGGTGCATTCCAGATGGGTTGCTTCGCCATCCGGACACGTTGGCAGACACAAGCGAAAGCGGTCGATAATAAAATAAGGCGAACAGAGACTGGTCCTCTATCAGGACTTTTTCGGCTTCCCGATAATACTGCGCCTGAACGTTTGGCTTTTCGCTTCGCGCGGCTCTGGTCAGACGCTCGTCGAGGCCCTCAAAGGTGTACCTGCCAAAATTCCACGGCCCGCCGCGCGCGCTTAACGGCTCAAGAAAAGTCCTGGGGGTGTCGCGGGGTCCGGGCCACACCGCGAACGCGACGTCAAAATCGCCATCGGCGACGGACCGCCAATGTTCCGGAAACGGGGCAACAACGATTTCCGTTGAAACTCGCGCTCTCGCCCACTGGTCGGCTACCGCCTCGGCGATGCGGAGGTGAACGTCTCCTGACGGAACTCGCAGGCGTACTGTGAAACGATGACCTTGCATGTAGCCCGCGTCCGCCAGCAGTGCCTCTGCGACGGCTTCGCGCTCTTCCTCAGTTAAAGAGGCATATGGTGTCTTATATGACGTCTCGTAGGTTTTCCCGCGCGGCGGAACGAACTCTAAAGCGGGGCTTGCGTCGCGGACCGGGACCCGGTCCAAAAGAGCTGCGCGGCTGATCGCCATCGCCAACGCATGGCGGGCTTCGAGCGTATTCAGCGGCGGCCGTGCAGTGTTGACGACATAAGAATACAGAGCTTGGCCTCCACTTTGACGAATATCGTCACCGCGGGCGCCGACGGCGGGTACCGTGATGATCGGCATGTCAGCGGTGACGAAGTGGTCGTCCGTATCGGTTTTCGCCCACGCGGCATCAGCTGAGTCAGCTACGCGGATCGCAAATCGCCCGTCGCCTGAGCGAGTGCGCAAAATGACGTTTTCGTCTTGATCGCGAACCGCGACATTCGATCCGGAAGTCACCGCCCCATCCGCAATACTGTCTGGGTTGTACGCGGGCGCAGGCATTGCCACGGGCAAAGTGAGGATCGCCGGGAAGGTGTAGTCCGGATCATTGAGGACAAAGACAACGGTTCGAGTGTCCGGAGCAGAAACGCCGAGTTCTTCACCGTCCGGCAAAGTACCGTTCATATACACATCTGCATTTGCGAGCCCGGACAGGTGCCGTGCGAATGGCGCTGGGCGTGCGGGATCCAGCGCCCTGTGTATGCCGGCGACGACATCAGCGGCGGTGAGCGGGCGGCCATCTGACCATGTTAACCCGGAAGCCAATTCGAAGACGTAACGCGTCCCAGACGAGTCGACGGACCACGTGTCCGCGAGACCTGGAACGAGACGGCCTTCGCTGTCGTATTGGGTTAGGCCCCGGTGGAGGATTCCAGCACCGGCGTGTTCGGCGAACGTCAGTGCGTGGTGCGGATCCAGCACTGAAACGCCGGAATCGACATAAACAGAAATCGTCTGCCCGCCCACAGATGAAGGGGCGCACGCCGTGCACATGAGCACCGCTGCATGTATCGCGCGCAAGATCAGACCTCGGCCTTTACGGTGTTTGTAAGCACGCCAATGCCTTCGATTTCGACGTCGATCTTGTCGCCAGGCTTAAGCCACAGTGGCGGGGTGCGTCCGGCGCCGACACCCGCCGGCGTACCCGTAGCAATGACGTCGCCCGGTTCAAGGTGCGTGAACTCGGAGATGTAGGCGATCAGACGCTCGACCGAGTGAATCATGTCCCCCGTCGACGCGTCCTGAACGGTTTGCCCGTTGATCTGCGTCCGGATGCGTAAGTTTTGCGGGTCGGGAATTTCCCGCGCCGGCACGAGCCATGGCCCACAGGCCCCGGAGGAATCGAAATTCTTACCCGCTGTGAACGAGTGTTTTTGATAATCCCGGACGGACCCGTCCATGAAGCAAGAATATCCGGCGACGTAGGACAAGGCTTTGTCTTGCGGGATATGCCGTCCGCCACGACCGATGATCACCGCGAGTTCACCCTCGTAATCATACTGGTCAGAGACCTTAGGTTTAACGACCGACTGATTGTGACCTACCAAAGATTGCGGCGTGCGCATAAACAAGTTCGGGTTCTCCGGCGCCTCGCCACCCATTTCCTTCGCGTGATCCTGGTAATTCTTGCCGACGCAGATCACCCGCCCCGCATCGGGAATAACTTGGTGCAAGACAACGTGATCAAGCGCAACCGTTGCATCTCGCTGCTCTGCGACGGTAATCAAATTGACGAGCGGCCCCGTCGCAAGCACAGACTTTAGACTCGGTCCGGCGTCGGATAGATCAATGATACTGTCTTCGATCACGGCGCCAATCTTGACGCCCTCTCGATATTCGTAAGAGACAAATTTCATCGCAGGCTTGGTCGCCTAACTGCTCGGCGGCTTAGTAGCCGCCCATGTTCATCGTACGTGGCAGCCACAATACGATGTCGGGCCACGCAATCAAGATGCCGACTGTGAAGAGATCCATAATGACAAACGGCCCGACGCCGCGGAACACGGTTTCGAGCTTTATGTCTGGGCGCACCCCGTTGACGATAAAACAATTTAGCCCAATGGGCGGCGTTACCAGTCCGATTTCGATCATCTTGACCACGAGGATTCCGAACCAAATGGGATCGTATCCGAGAGAAATGATAACCGGATAGACGACCGGCATGGTCAAGAGCAACATGCCAAGTCCATCCAGAAACATGCCGAGAATCATGTAGGTTGCGAGGATGGCGAGCAAGATAACGAGCCTCGGCACCTCTAGGCCGCCGATCCAATCCGCGAGCGCGCCGGGCAGCCCGGTAAACCCGAGAAACCGAACGAAAACGAGCACGCACCATACGATAGCCAAGACCATCGCTGTCAGCCGTGCCGTATCGACGAACGCCTCGACGATTTTATGACGTGGTGTCTTGCGATTAAGAATCGCCATCGCGAACACCAGCGCCGCACCGACCCCTCCAACCTCGGTCGGTGTCATCCATCCCGTATAAAGGCCGACCAGCACTGTGCCGATGACGGCAATGATTCCCCAAGACCGGCCTGTCGCCTTGATCTTGTCTGCGAACGCAATGGGCTCCACCGTGCTGGGCCCGATCTCAGGTTTAAGCGATACACGTGCAACAATGAGACCGGCATATAGGATCGCCGACAACACGCCCGGGATGAATCCCGCGAGCAGCAAGGCCCCGACAGACTCCTCAACGATAATGCCGTAGAGCACCAGTATGGCGCTCGGCGGAATCAGCGACGCAAGGGTTCCGCCCGCCGCGACGACACCCGCGGCCAGTCTGGGGTCGTAACCGGCTTTCAGCATCTCCGGAACGGAAATTCGTGTGAAAACGGCGGCGGTTGCCGTGCTTGCGCCGGACACGGCCGCGAACCCCGCCGTTGCGAAAACCGTCGCGACGGCCAGTCCGCCGGGCAACCGGCCGGTCCACGCCCGCGCCGCCGCGAATGCGCGCTGTGTCATCCCAGCGTGAAAAGCGAGCAGACCAATGAGAATAAACATCGGCAGAACGGACAGAGAATATCGGGCCGTCTCGGCATAGGTCAGCAGCCCGGCAAGTCCAAGGGCGGGGTCCCAGCCGCGCAGGGCGACCAATCCTCCCAAACCGACGATCCCAGCGGCCCAAGCGACCCGCATACCGAGTGCAACCAATAGTGCGAGAGCCAGAGTGCCAAGAACTCCAGCGAGAAAGGGATCGACGGTCATGTTTTGTCCGCCAGATCTAACGTACCGGGGTCGCCGCCAAAGGCCTCATCGATTTCCTCGCGCGCGTGATCCGCAACCGAAGCCACCCGAGCGGCGGTGATCGGCTCAGCGTCCGGCAAAACTGTCAGGCGCAAACTATCCACAGCTTCCAGGGCCAAACGGACACTTAGGACAGCGAGGGCAATGGATACACAAACTTTGGCCGGCCAGATCGGCAAAAGGAGATCCATAGTCGAGTCCTGGACAACGTAAGCGCGCTCGACCGCGCCGATGCTGGCAAGACCGACGCTCACAATGAAAAACAGGGCGAGCAGAGACATAGCCGCTTCAACGATCCATAGCAGACGTCCGTGGAGACGCCGGACGATCATCTCCATGCGCACGTGACCACCGACACGCTGACATTGTGACACGCCGAAGAAGGCGATTGCCGCCATACCAAGCTCAAACATATCAATCATGCCGGGCAGTGGCGCATTGAAGATCTTGCGGCTGATCACCTCCACGACCGTCAGAGCCATTGCAGCGGCAATCAGAACAGCCGCAATCGCAGCGCAGGCGTTCTCGACTCCCGTCCAAACTCGGTCAGTCGCGCTTAAGGCTTGGGAGATCACAGTCATATGTCCATAGGTCTATAGCAGACTGCTTCCAACTCAAGACGCGCGCCCGGAAGCAGGAGATCGGACCGGAGGGCAGACCGGGCCGGAGGCTGGTCTGTAAAGTAGGATCCGTACATAGCGTTAAATGCTTTGAAGTCGGCCGCATCCGTCAGCCATACGGTACACTTCACAACGTCATCCAGCGTACAACCGGCAGCAACTAACACTGCGGCCAACCGGTCCATGACCACGCCCGTTTGCATCGTAATGTCACCGTCGGCCATTTGACCGTCCGCGGTCTTGGGCATCAAACCGGATACAAAAAGGAAATCACCGGCGCGCACCACCGGGCTGATTGGATTGGGCGTTCCATCCGGCAGGGTGCCGGCCGGTCCGATGGCCTGACGGGGCATTCAGTCAGTCCTGCGCGGCGTTGGCAATGGCGGCTTCCGAGAGAATGAAATCCAAGTACTCCCGCGCAGCAAAGCGGCGGCTGTTTGATTCCACCCATTCGTCCCAGAGGGGCTTCGCGGTTTTTTCTTTGAACTCAGACAGCATCTCGGGATCATAAACAACGCGCTCCAGGCCGGCGGCATCGAATTCGGGAATCCATGCGGTGTCCGCATCGGCCAGCGCCGCAAACTGCAATGCGTAAGCCTCTTCATTTATGGTCTCGATCAACGCGCGTTGCGCGTCCGTTAAATCGGACCAGGCGTCCCGGCTGACGATGATCACGCAACTTGGGATGGCGAGATTCATGTTGAATGTGTACCAATCCGCAACTTCGTGAATGCGGTAACTGCCGAATGTGTATGAAAAGGGCAGCGCCGCCGCGTCAAACAGGCGCCGTTCGATACTGGTGTAGATCTCCGGTGCCGGCACCGACGTGGGCCGGCCACCGAGCGCGCGCACCCCTTCTCCGATTGCGCCGGGCGCTCTGACCCGCATACCGTCCCACTGCTTTAAATCAACGGGAGCCGCCCCCCGCCCCATGAACTCATAGCGCGGTGCAATCACATGCTGAAGCACGCGCGCGTTGAAACGGCCGAGCTCGCTCTCAATAACCGGGTGACGATGCGCCTTCAGCGCGACGTCATGAGAGGACCGGATGTTGTCGAACGGCAGGAACGGGAGTTCCATCGCCAGCAACGCGGGAGTCTTTCCCGGATGATAAGACGGACAAATATGCGCGGCTTCAAATGCCCCAATCGCGATGCCGTCAATATTGTCGCGCGCTGGCGAGATCGCTTCACCGAAATGCATGACCAGCTTGAGCTGATCGTCAGAGCGTTTCGAAATCTCCTGAGCGAGGTACTCAATCGCCACCGTTACTGCGCGGCTGCTGCCCCACATGGACACATTCCATACGGTTTGAGCCGCGGCAGATCCAGCCAGGAGCACACCGAACAGGACTGCGGCGAGAAAGCGCATTATTTTAGGGACTTTCAAAGATCGCGATGTCGTAAACACCCGACCCTTCACGCAACGGTTTGATCTCGTTCTGATATTCGTCTGAATGATAAAAGGCCTTCGCCTTGTCCAAACTTTCGAATTTAGAGACGATAACGCTGCGCCCTTGAAGATAATCTCCTTCGGTCACTTCTTTCGCCGGACCTCGGACGACATACTCGGCGCCGTGTTTGGCAGATAATTCTGCCGATTTGGCAACATACTGCTTCAGACCATCTGTCATCTCATCGATGCGTGCTACTGCGACAATGTAACCAGCCATTTTCGAGCATTTCCTTTTTTCAGATGCAAATTGGGTGCGGCACGAAAGGCGGTATCCTACACGCCAAGCGCGCGCCGCAAAGGTTTCATTTTGGGGTGGGTGGGCCTGACCAGCCGCTCAGTAGTTGGCGGCCAGCTGACCAAACCCTTGAAGCCGGTCCTCAATGCCGAGCGCACGCAATCCGGCCCAATAGGTCACGACATTGACCGTGAGCACCGGCTTTCCGAGGCGCGCCTCCATGCTCTCAACGAGAAACGACATGGATGAATTGGTGCCGACCTTGACGATGCATTCAACCCCACCAACATTGATTTCATCCACCGCCTGATTCAGCAAATCTGGGGTCGCGGTTGCAATATGCAGCGGCGTTGGATGCTGCAGCCCTTTGATCGCCAGGACCTCAAAACCGGCCTCGGTGAAGAAAGCCGCGCAAGCCTCGTCAGCCGGCGGCATCCATGGGGTGAGAATGCCGAGCTTTTTCGGGTTGCCAAGCTTGTCGAGCGCTTTCAAGAGCGCGTGCGCCGGAAGCATTACGGGAATGCCGCCGCTCAAGGCTTCCATGTGGGCTTTCATGGCATCGGCGCCGGGGAGCCCTTTTGCAAGGCTGTCAACGGAATGACCGTGAACGATGATGTCCGGCTCGCAGGCAATCAGGACGTCAATGGACTGATCCATATCGACCGACGCGCCCAAATATTTTTTATACGCGACCATATCGTCCGCTGGGCGCTTAACCCGGCTCATGCGAGACACATGATTGGTTACGCCGGGGGGCTGCATCGCGGCCATTTCCGGTTCGACAATTGTGTTCGATGCCGGGACAAGAATTCCGATCTTGGCGCGATAACCGAGGACATCTTGCAAGTCGTGGGCAGGACTGGAGTCTGGCATCCGTTTTACCTCCTTGTGGTCCAGGCGCCGCAGGGAACGGCGACAGGCTGTCAGTCCTTATATAAACTCCATCTCAGTGGGGTCGAGCCAGCGCGAACACATATCCGTTCAGCGGGTGAAATCTTTAAGGTCCTTGGCCATACGCTGGAAAACCGATGCCCAATCGCCGGGCTCAGGTTGCTTGAAGACGCGGGTTTTTTCGTACCAGTGGGAGATATCGCCACGAGGTCCATACCGCCAATCGTGGAAAACGGACAATGCAACCCAAGTTGGAGTACCGAGTGCCCCGGCGAGATGAACGATAGCGCTGTCGCAGCTGATAACCAGGTCGATGTCGGCCAGTATTCGCGCTGTCGCTGCAAAGTCGGTCAGGGCCGGACTCAAGTCATGTACGGTGAAGCCGAATCCGCTGCGGCCAATCTGCTTGACGGCCGGACCTTTTTGCAAAGAGACAAATTCGACACCGGGCGTGCTGAAGAGAGGCGCCATATCGGACACCGCGAAAGACCGGTTGCGGTCATTGCGCTGGGTCGGGCTCCCCGCCCAGGCGATACCGACACGCAGCTTGGAGGATTTCCGAAGCCTTCCCTGAGACGCAGGGCCGAAGTGCAGGTAAGGTTTTGCGCTTACGTCGGGAAAATCGAGTTTTTGAACCCGCGGAAGGGATAAGAGAGGTAAGACAAGATCGTGATCGGGCACCGGTTCGTCCCGCGACCGGATATCTGCCGCTACATCGAAATGTGATCGCAGCAGCGGCACCAATTCCGGGCGGACGACGATGACAATGCGTCAGTCTTGCCAGGCGTCGTCTCTTAAAAATCGGGCAAACTGAATAACATCACCGAAACCCTGTTCGCCGTATAGCAGCAACGTTCGGCCGGCGAGCTGGTCTCCCTGCCACTCCGGTTTCGTCTCGAGCTTGATATGACCTGGCTGCCGCCACCGGCTTTCGTAGGCCTCAAATCCTTCGCGGTAGCGTCCGACCCGCAACAGAGACAATGCCCGATCCCATTCATACTGCGCGTTATCCGGATCGAGACTCAACGCGCTGCCGAACGCATCGAGCGAGTCCTCAATGTGCTCAAGGTCGCGCAGCACCAGCCCGAGCCCGTAGTGCGCTGCCGCAGAGTCCGCGTCCAGCTCCAGAGCGCTCAGATAAGCCGCTTCCGACTCGGCAAGCTTGCCTTGATCGCGCAACACGTTTCCGAGATTTGTATAGGAGCCAGCCGTTGGTTCGCCGAGTTTAAGCACGCGGCGGTAACACACTTCCGCCGCCGCGAAACGCCCGGTCTGGCGCAACCCGACGCCAAGATTATTAAGTGCGTCAGGCCGGTTACCGTCGGATTGCAAGACCTGGGTGTAGAGCGCGATCGCGGTTTCCAGTTCACCGGCCCGCTGTGCCGCCAAAGCAGCATCAAACGCGGACTTTGTCTTCTGAGAGCGATCCTGAGGCATGGCGAAAACATGTCGGAACCGGCTGGCCCATGCAATCCGAGTTTACCTTGTGCCGTGGGCAAGGCCTCGGGCAGAGTGGGGTACCGATTTTCATGGAAACGAGCCTGAGAGTGACAGCCGACACGCCGCCGAACGCAAAAGAAATGTATGAAGAGATTTCTGCCTTGGTCGGCGGATTGATGAAGGCGTTTGATCTAGACGAAGCAGCGGTTATTTCCGCCCTCGAACGTGATGCGTTCTCAATGACATTTGATATCGACGGAAATGGAAACCGGTTCGTTCTCGCCGAGTATGAGGGCCGAACCGCCCGGCTGTATGCCGGCGCCGTGAAGCTGGAACCCCATTAAAACCGCGGCTTAGGCAAACCGCCTTGACCGACGCCTGTTATTATATGCATATGCATGTATGGATGGCTCTGGATTGACCTCTCAAGCGGCAGCGCAGGCGGCGGAAGTTTGCCTGTGTCTACATGTCCGCAGAGCCGCGCGATCGATCACCCAGGTCTTTGATCTCCATTTGGGACCGACAGGTTTGAAGGCCTCTCAGATTAACCTGTTGATGGCCGTAAACTCGCGAAAAAGTACGTCGATCGGGGACTTGGCGGCGGCTCTCTCGACCGACTCGACGACTGTATCCCGCACTTTAAAGCCTCTTCTGCGGGAGGAACTGGTGTCGGAGCGCCGCGACAAGTCCGACCGTCGGATCAAACAGATTGAACTGAGCGCCGAAGGGCTGGCCATGCTGGAACGCGCGATACCGATGTGGCAGGCGGCGCAGTCCGCGGTGGCCAGGCAGTTGGGATCGTCTGCTGTCCAAGCGTTTCTGCCAATTCTTGAAGCTGCAGCGCGAATGGGCCCAGGCGACACCTGAGCCTTTCGATGGTGGGCCGCGCATTTATCTGTATATACATATAACTTACCGCTACCCAAGAGTTTGCGACCGCAAATCCATGGGACTCATTTAAGGGCTTGTTAAGAGCGTCCGGCACAGACTGGCAGCCTGAGTCGTCATGGCCACACGGCCCTTCAGTGCGGAGACGTTGCGGTGCAGACCGTTACCAAATCATATCAAGCCGGTGAAACGATTTACGCCCAAGGCGAAGACAGCCGCTGGGCTTATGAGATTTTAGAAGGCGAGGTCGAACTGTTCGCCGCTGGCGAGGCGGGCCCTGTCATCGAAGCGGTCCTGGCCGACGGCGATTTGTTCGGCGAGATGGGTATTCTTGACGGAAGTCCACGTCACAATTCCGCCCGCGCCAAGACGGCGGTAACGGTCAGCGCTATTCCGCGCGCCGAATTCCTGCGCCGAGTCGAAATCGAACCGGACACCGCCTTCAAGGTGATGTCGAAACTTGCCAAGACATTGCGCTCAAATGACGATCCTCTGACGCGGGGCGATGCGATCAAAGCCGCAGTCCAGGCCGCACGGCTGCCTGTCTTGGTCCCGAATGAAGAAGATGCGCCCAAACCGGCGCGACCGGCCGGCGTCGGCCGGCCGATGCCGGCCAACCTGGTCGGCGAACGGAAACTGACTTTGTTCGAGCGGATGATCGACGCGGTGGTGAAAGACCCGACCCGCCGCCTCGGCCGGCCCAAGAAAGCGCCGACCCCTCAGGACGTTACGATCCTCGTCGCGAAAGTTTTCGATGACTACGAAGACATGCAGCACGGCATGATCGTTGAGGCCTTGAGTGAAATTCCCGGAGTGCGCTGCGAATCCGTCGATCGCGATATGGCCCGAATCATTCCAGGACTGGCGGACAGTTCTGAGGCAGGTCCCTCTGACGACCTGTTGCGTCGCGCCACCAAGGAAGGCCGGCGCTGGCTGGCGGAGAAAAATGCTGACGTTCTGGTGTGGGCTTACGTCGACGAAACGGGACGCTCTTTGCAACTGCGCTTCGTTGCACCGGCCTCCAGCCCCGGCGAGCGCCCGGGACGGTTCCGTCCGTTCCACGTCCTGACCGTACCGGTTGATTTTTACACGGAGTGGGTGTCACTCATCCGCGCCGTCACACTTGCCGCCGTTGACCCCCGTAGCCTTGCGCAGGCCCGCATTCTGCGTTCGGCACTGCCGTCGATGGCGAGCGCCAGCCGCACGGTGGGCTTGGAGCCCTCGATGGCCATGGACAGCCACGAGCAGGCAAGCATCCTATCCTGCTACGGCAACGCGGCCGCCATCACCGCTCAGCTGAGTGGTGATCGCACGTGGTTCCATACGGCTGTGGAAGCATGGCAGGGCGCTATCGGTAAAACACCGAG
Source organism: Rhodospirillaceae bacterium (assembly GCA_038148375.1). GTDB lineage: Bacteria > Pseudomonadota > Alphaproteobacteria > Rhodospirillales > Rhodospirillaceae > CAWUEX02. Next base: position 205,047 of record JAYQVH010000003.1, read on the forward strand.
CGACGATCAACGCGCGCTCGGACACCTTCACCAGCAACTCGGTCTGACCTTGCAGCTGATTGCGGAGCGCAACAACGACATCGACATGCTGAAAGATACAGCCAGCGCCTACCGCAAGGCGTTGGTTCACATTTCGCGCCGATACCAGCCCTACGACTGGGGCATGATGAAGTACCGTCTCGGGGGCGTGCTCTATAAAATTGATATGGCCGAAGGCAACGACGACGTACTGCGCGAAGCGATTCATGCCTGCCAAGCGGCCCGTGATGTCTTCGACAAGTACGCCCACCCGATCCGCTGGTCGGAAATCATGAACACGCTCGCACAGATTCTCCAAGTATACGGCGATAACGTACGCAGCGTTCCGGTGCTTCAGCATTCCGTTCGGTGCTGCGTCTCGGCATTGTATGTGCGCACGCCCGATACGGCGCCGCTGCAGTGGGCAGCCATTCAAAATACGCTTGGCTCGGCGCTATTCCTTCTCGCCAAACACACCGGCGAATGGGAATACATGCGCCAATCGTCGGAAGCGTTCCGCGCCGCGCTGACCGTCTATGGTGAACATGGCGCCGGCCGCATGGCTAACGTCACGGAACGCAATCTGCTGCGCGCCGAGAAGCAGATGAAAGACGCGAGCGAAAAACACTTCGCCGATCCGGTGTGGGCACAAAGCTTTAACATCACCGATAACGACGATGATTTCGACTGGGACGCGTTCCTAAACGGCGACATCGGCGAAGATGAAGGCGGCGCCAGTCAGGTCGCATAGACTTCGCACCAATTGACGGGCCATCCTATCAACCGCATTGTCGGCGCATGTCAGAATGCGCAGGCATCATACTCGCCGGCGGCGAAGGGCGGCGTTTCGGCGGGCAGGACAAGGCCCAGCTTAAGCTTTGCGGACAGGCGTTAATTGACCTCACGCTCGCCAGGTTGCGGCACCAGATCGATCGCGTGGCCGTAAGCGTACGCTATCCGGTACGTTGGAGTGACGGTCTGTCTGCTCCGGTTATAGAAGACGCTGTTCCAGGTGCCGGACCCCTTGCCGGACTCGCAGCCGGCCTGCGATGGGCTGCCGGCCTTGTGCCGGCACCCATGTGGCTGATCACGGTGCCGGTCGACGTTCCGTTCTTTCCAGGTGACCTCGCGGTTCGGTTAACACAAAGCGGGGCTGACGCAGCCGTCGCCAGATCGGGTACTGGTCTGCACTACACCGTCGCCGCTTGGCGACTAAGTATCAGTGACAGGATCGAAAACGCGCTTGCGTCCGATACGCGCGCGATCAAAGATCTCCTCACCGTCGTCAAAACAGCCGACGTTGAATGGCCCCTGCAACCGGTCGATCCCTTCTTAAACATCAACACACCCACAGACCTGGAACAGGCAGAAAGATTTGCGGCATCATTGATGTCCGTTGACCAGCAGCGGTGATGAGGCCGCAGTGACAAAAATAAGCGAAGGTCCATATCTGATCGCCATAGATCAGGGAACGACATCTACGCGGACCGTCGCATTCACGTTGACAGGTGTTCCCGTCGCAACACATCAAAGGGCGTTCAATCAAATCTACCCGAGGGACGGTTGGGTTGAACACGATCCCGAAGAGATATGGTCGACGGTGTGTGAAACCGTATCCGCCGTCATTGCAGATATCGGTGGCGCCAGCCGTGCCGCCGCAATCGGCATCACCAATCAAAGAGAAACCGCATTGATTTGGGACCGCACAACAGGTCAATGCGTTGGCAACGCCATCGTTTGGCAGGACCGGCGCGGTGCCGAAAGGTGCCAAGACCTCCGCCGGTCCGCCATCGGCGGTGAGATACAAAAACTGACGGGCCTAATTCCGGATTCTTATTTTTCGGCTACGAAGCTTGAGTGGATTCTGAATGCGAACCCTCATCTGCGAGACCGGGCTGAACGAGGTGAACTAGCGGCAGGCACAATTGATTCGTTTCTGTTATGGCGCCTAACAGGCGGCGGCGCCGAAGCCATACACGCGACGGATGCGACCAATGCATCGCGCACGATGATTTACGACATTCATCGCCAACGGTGGGATGAAACTCTCTTGGCGGAATTCGGTGTACCGGTGGCTCTCCTGCCGGCCGTCCGTGATACCGCGTCGCCATTCGGTTCGACAGCTACAGATTTGTTCGGTGCGTCAATTCCAGTAACCGCTTTGGTCGGGGATCAACAGAGTGCCCTGATAGGTCAGATGTGCTTCGAGCCCGGCATGGCGAAGGCGACATTCGGTACCGGCGCCTTTGTGCTGATCAATTCGGGACACGATGCTCCGCTGTCACGTCATAAGCTGCTGACGACCGTTGGCTACCGGATAGCCGGCGCGATCACATATGCGATCGAAGGCAGCGTCTTTAATGCCGGCACCGTCGTGCAATGGTTGCGGGATGAGGCAGGATTTATAGCGGACGCGCGAGAAAGTGATGCTGCCGCACGCCACTCGAACAGAGACTCAGTTGTATTCGTTCCTGCCTTCACCGGTCTCGGGGCCCCTCATTGGAATCCGGATGCGCGCGGCGCTATTTTTGGGCTGACACGTGACACGACCAAAGCTGATATCGTCCGCGCGGGACTGGAAGCCGTATGTTTCCAGACGGCGGATCTGCTTGATGCGATGACGATTGATGCGGGCCGGACACTTGAAGTATTGCGCGTGGATGGCGGCATGGCCGCGAACGACTGGATGTTGCAAAGTCTCGCCGACTTGACCGGTGTACCCGTTGAGCGCCCATCCTATTTGGAGACGACAGTCCTTGGCGCGGCATTGATGGCGGGCGTAGGTGCCGGACTTTTCTCAGCCGTATCGGATGCGGATCAAGTTCGATCTGTGGATCGAATTTACATGCCGTCAGAATCGGAAGATTGGCGCAAGTCGCGGCGCGAGCTGTGGCGCCGGGCTGTTGGGCGCGTCCTGGAGCGCTAAGAACGCGTACACTCGAGGCCGATTAACCAGATCTGCGACTCGGAGTCGGAGGCGAACCCTGAGTGCTGCATCGCAATATTCATCTGTCGAATACGTGTTAAGGCCTTGAATATACGTATCTTTTATGTGGTCGAATTGGAGCGGTTCTGGAATTGCGATAAAGTTATGGCTGGGCCCGGGTTCGATAAGGTTGCTTGCGTTCATGGAATCGTCCTCCCAGGCCGGGTCCGGCGGGTCCGGCGTCACCGCCAAGGTCAAATGGTTCAATCCGGCCAAAGGCTTTGGATTCGTTGCGCCGACTGACGGTACCCCGGATGCGTTTCTCCACGTCTCTGTCGTACACAAGGCGGGGCTGCGAACTTTGCGCCAAGGCGCAACCATCTCCTGCGAACTGACGGAAGGCCCCAAAGGCCCCCAGGTCACTGTGATCGAGGAGGTCGACAATTCGACCGTCGTGGACGACGTGCCCGAAGGCGACGAAACCGTGTTAACCGGCGAAATCAAATTCTTTGCGGCCGACAAAGGATATGGATTCGGCGTGCCGGAAGGCGGAGGTCACGATATTTTTATCGGGATTGGTGCTTTGCAGCGATCGAACCTGGACCGGTTAGAGTCCGGCCAGCGCGTCCGCATGCATGTCCAGGACGGTAAGAAGGGGCCGATGGCGACGCAGGTCGAAGTTATCGGCGAGGCACCCGGCAGCGCAGGCGAGAGCCACGACTAATCCGAAAGCTTGGAAGTCGCGTTTATGCGGTCCGGCGTTGGCGGCTCGCCAGCCAAACCACAGCGGCCATTGCGATCGACAGCGGCACGACCATCGCGCCATTGACAGCCTCCCACCCGAATGAATTCTGCAGAGCCCCGGACGAAAACGTCGCGACCGAGATGGTTGCGAAAATAAGGCAGTCGTTTGCAGCCTGAGTCTTTTCCTGTTCTTCGGTCCGGTAACACTCGGTCAACAGCGTCGTTCCACCGATAAACATGAAGTTCCAGCCGAGACCGAGCGCAACCAAGCCGGTCCAGAAGTTTGCAAGTTCGATCCCAGACAGGTTCGCTGCCATACAGCCGACGTTAAGGATGATTCCTGTGGTGATGATGCGCAGCACTCCGAAGCGCTTGATTAGCGAACCGGTAAAAAAACTCGGGCCGAACATCGCCAAGGCGTGCCACTGTATGACGAACGCGGCATCTTCAAAACTAAGTCCGCAGTCGACCATCGATAGCGGTGTCGCGCTCATCACCAGTATCATCGTACCGTATCCAACCATGCCGGAAACTGCGGCGACGATAAACACTGGCTGCGCGGTAATTTCTTTGAGAGATCGAGCAGGCACTTCCCCGCGACGTAACCCAGAGCGGGGCGCGGGTAACGCGGCGAACTGGATAAGCACCGCCGCAACCGCACTGAGCGCTGCAAGAGCCGCATAGCATCCTGCAAACAACACCGGCGAAAACAACTCGCGTGTGGCCTTCGCCAACTCCGGCCCAGCAATCGCCGAGACGATGCCGCCGGCCATAACAAACGAAATTGCGCGTGCACGAAAATCGGGGGGCGCCGCTTCCGCCGCTGCAAAACGGTAATAACCCCAGAACGCGTTATGCGCGCCAAGCAGTGCCGCACCAGCAATCAAGACCAAAAAGTTATTGTCGAGGAGCGCGAGGCAACTCACGACGCCACCGGATACTCCGATAATCTGACCGGCTGTAAAACCGATCCGCCTGCCGACCTTTTTCATCCATAGCGCGGCTGGAAATGCAGCAATCATTGTGAAGACGAATTGAATCGCCAAGGGCAATGTGGCCAGACGCGCGTCGGGCGCGAGATACGCGCCGGCGAGCGCCGTCACCAGCATGACGATACTTGCGCCGGTCATGGACAACGCTTGACCCAGCGCCATAACGAAAACTGTTTGTTTTGCGGCTGTGATGTTCACGCGCGACATCTAACAGTGGCCTAGCAATGTGCCGAACCGGATAATCACTGTTCAGTGTCACGTCGGGACAGGATCGTGTCGAACCACTGCCTAAATAGTGGCTTTGTCTCGCCAGGCGGAACGCAGTCGACGGTAATCGGGTCCTTGGCAAAAGGATTCTTTGGCGCTTCACTTTTTTGTTCGCCAAACACGCACGGCGTATAGGCAACCGAACTCGGTTTGTCGTCGACGATAAAGCCGTTCATCCACATCACAAGAATTCCGAGCGCAACCGTCACAACGGCCGCGACAACGGCTCCGGCGGCAAGGCGTTTGAAATACAGGACTTTGTTCATGGCCGCTGACTTACATGCCCGGCTCGCAGGGGGCAAGATTTCCGATTTTGCGGCGGCACAAACTGTCAGTGGCCCGCCCCCATATGACAGGATTTTTAGGGTCGGGCCTGAAATTCGACACAATTCTGGAGTGATATAATTCTCACGTTTCACAGATAGACGGACCGGCGGTGCGTGCCCCTTCCCCTCCCCGTCCTCGACCGCGCTGCTGGTCCGTCGCCCCTTCCTACCGCACCGACCCTTATTGGACACGACGCGTTTGCGACGATTTTTTCTTCGCTTTCAGGCACTTATTTGTTAGAATAGTTCCAAATAGCATTATGGCATTGCAGCAAGAATGACGTCAGTGAATATGAACGAACCAACCGAGGTATCCGAAGACGACTTGGCAAAGCGTCTTAGGGCCGTCGGGTTGCGCCCGACACGTCAACGCATGGCGTTGGCGGAACTCTTGTTTGGTAAGGGCAAATGCCACGTCACCGCGGAGGCGTTGTACTCGGATGCGGTCACAGCCGGTGTACATGTGTCTCTGGCAACCGTTTACAATGCGCTGCACACGTTTACGGCTAAAGGCCTGTTGCGCGAGATTTCGCTCGATTCAAGCCGGTCGTATTTCGACACCAACACAGAAGAACATCATCACTTCTATTACGAACGCAGTGGTCGTCTTGAAGACATCGACAATGCATCGGTAAAAATTGGCCGCCTGCCCGCGCCGCCGGATGGCAAGCCCGTGTCGCGCGTTGATGTCGTCATTCGCGTCGACGGCTGACCGTGCCCACCGCCCGCCTCACTTTCACAAAATTAGAATTATTCTAATCTATTGACTCCCGTCTTTGTCCTGCCTAGAAGGATAGGATGGAGCGGGTTGTCGCACGGTTCGCGCGACCGGTTCGCTTCCGCTGATTCGAATCACGCCGAACACTAAATTTTTCAGGAGGGACTCCATGGCAAATCTCAAAGGCAGCAAGACCGAAGAAAATCTCAAGGCCGCATTCGCGGGCGAAAGCCAGGCCAATCGCCGCTATCTCTATTTTGCCCAGAAGGCTGACGTGGAAGGTCAAAACGAAGTTTCTGCACTTTTCCGCTCAACGGCTGAAGGCGAAACCGGCCACGCTTTCGGTCACCTCGAGTATCTTGAAAGCGTTGGGGATCCGGCAACCGGCGAGCCGATCGGCGACACGGCGGCCAACCTGAAATCGGCCGTTGCCGGTGAAACGCACGAGTACACTGATATGTATCCGGGCATGGCCAAGTCGGCCCGCGAAGAAGGCTTCGACGAGATCGCCGACTGGTTCGAAACCCTGGCCAAGGCTGAAAAGTCCCACGCCGGACGCTTCCAAAAGGCGCTCGATTCCCTCGACGCTTAAGACCTCATGACGCAGCGGGACCGGCGGTCTAACGCCGGTCCCGTTCTCTTTTCTAGATAGATTTTAGCGAGCACCGGCCATGCGCGAAGGCAGTCTGGACGCACCAACCCGTCATCCCATCGACTGGCAAAGTCCTGACTTTATCGATGCCGAGAAACTGGACGCTGAAATGCGGCGCCAATTCGACATTTGCCATGGCTGCCGGCGGTGTTTCAATTTGTGCGACTCTTTTCCTCGGCTGTTCGACCTGGTTGACGAGCAGGAAGATGAACTTGAGGGGGTCGAGAGTGCGAAGTTTAAATCCGTCGTGGATGCCTGCACGCTTTGCGACATGTGTTTCCTGACGAAATGCCCTTACGTCCCTCCGCACGAATTCAATATCGACTTTCCGCATTTGATGCTGAGGTATCGCGCGGCTGAAAAAGCTAAGACCGGCATTCCATTCTTTGACAGACAGCTGACCGAGACTGACAGAAACGGAAAGCTGGCCGGCTCTATATCCGGCTTGGCGAATTGGGCTGGACAGCGCGGCAACAGCATCACCCGCCCGGCGCTGGAATCGATCGCCGGTGTCCACAAAGACGCGGAATTGCCAAAATTTCACGGCCGTACTTTTCTAGACCGCGCCAAGTCAGACGCGCCGACCGTGAATAAGGACGCCCCTGCGTACGGCCGCAAAGCCGTGATTTATGCAACCTGCTTTGCCAACTACAACAATCCGGACATCGGCACCGCGGCCTTAAATGTGCTCGCACACAACGGCGTCGAGACGGAAGTCGCGTATCCGGAATGCTGCGGCATGCCTCAGCTTGAGCAAGGCGATATCGGGCGCGTTGCGGAGAAAGCCAAATCGGTCGCCAAGGCCCTGAAACCGTATGTCGACGCCGGGAAAGACATTGTCGCGCTGGTGCCCTCTTGCGCATTGATGATGAAGTTCGAGTGGCCGCTGATCGTGCCCGACGACGAAGATGTCGCCGAGCTGGCCCGCGCGACGTTCGATATCTCGGAATACGTCATGCGCATCTCTGACAAAGAAGGGCTGGCTGAAGGACTGAGTGAGCTAGATGGCCCTGTGGCTCTTCATCTGGCGTGCCATGCACGTGCACAGAACATGGGCGCGAAAGGTGCGGAGATGCTACGCGCGATTCCCGAAGCCAAGGTCACCGTCGTCGAACGGTGTTCGGGTCACGGCGGATCCTGGGGCATCAAGAAGGACAACTTCGATGTCGCCACAAAATTTGCACGTCAAACCGTGCGTAAAGTAGCGGATCCGAAACCCGCACACGTGTGTTCGGAATGCCCCCTGGCGGGCAAACACATCATTCAAGGCCTCGAAGCTCTTGGCGACGATGCGCCGAATGTTGATCAATCCATGCACCCGATCCAGATCCTGGCGAAATCCTACGGACTTTGACGGCCGTCCATTCCAGCTACGGCTTACCTAGGAAACCGACGAGACAGTTGAGAGGCTTGATATGCCGAACGCAAAACGCGAGATCACGCCCGATGATTTAATGCCGCTTGACGAATACGGCGCCATTCGCCGCGAGCACCGCCGAAAGCTGATACAGACAAAGGCCAGCCGTCGTCTCCACGTCGGGCCTTTCGCGACGTTCCACTTCGAGAATTACGACACCATGTGGGCGCAGGTTCAGGAAATGCTCTACATCGAAAAAGGCGGAGAAGATCAGGTCGCCGATGAGCTCAGCGCCTACAACCCGCTCATTCCTCAAGGTCGTGAGTTGGTTGCCACTATGCTGATTGAGATTGAAGACGAAGGCCGCCGCCGGCGCACACTCGCAACCCTAGGCCATATTGAAGAGAAGATTGTGTTATCCGTTGGCAATGAACGAATCACCGGCGTACCGGAGGATGATATCGACCGTACCACCGACGCAGGTAAAACGTCCGCAGTGCACTTCATTACCTTCCCGTTCACAGACGCACAGGCCACGCTGTTCAAATCAGGTGACGTTCAAGCGACCTTGGGAATTGAGCACGAGAATTATAGGCACATAGCCGTCTTACAAGAAGACGTGCGCACAGAGCTTGCCGGCGATCTCGACTGAAGCGCGCCCGAACCAGCGTTAGTCGATTTCCTCACCATCATACAATCCCCAGAACACACCGCGTTTGACCCATCCTTCAATACCGTCGGCTTCAATCAGGCAGAAGTCTGTCTGACGCGGGCAACGCTCGACCGTCACGACAACGCCCGGCGATACCTGCGCGAGCACCGCACTGGACGGTGTGGACCCTTTATAGAGTGGCGTTACGTCCGACGTAATGACGCCGGTGCGCTGGCCGGACAGCATGCTCTGATGAACCCACCCTTCTTCTCCGTCCGGGTCCCGCACGCGGCGCCAAGTGTCGAACTCATCTGTGACTTCGACCGGAAGCGACCGACGCTGATAGACCCAAATCACCGGATAGCGCACTCCGGGTCCGGTGCGCATGTTGACGGGCTCTGTACGCAATGAAACGAAACGCGGCAGCGGCAGAGATGTCGACTCACCGACTTGCGACGCTACAGGCGCTGGGCATACGGATAGGATGCCAACCAAGACCAACCCGGCCGCCGACGCCGCCCCACCACACTTGCGATTCTTTTTTGACCGTTCCGCATCTAACATAGCGTTCTGTCATGCCCAAAAAACCTAGCCTTTGCAACGGCTGACCTGCGTTCTGGACAACCGCTGTGGCGGCTGGTAGGCAGAGGCCTTCGTTCCGCCGGGAGACCCGGATGACCCTCAGGAAGCCAACTGTCATCGTCACGCGCAAACTGCCAGAAGTCGTGGAAACACGAATGATGGAGCTATTTGACGTGCGCCTGAATTCCAATGACACGCCGTTCGACCGCGCCCAGCTTGCCGACACGCTGGCCACTTGCGATGTCTTGGTGCCGACACTGACAGATTCCCTTGACGCGGAGTTACTTTCGGCAAGCGCGCACAAGGTCAAGCTAATTGCCAATTTCGGCAACGGCACAGATCATATAGACGTGTCTGCCGCGCAATCGGCCGGTATAGCCGTCACGAATACACCCGATGTGCTAACCGAAGATACCGCCGATATGGCCATGGCGCTGATCGTTGCCGTCCCGCGCCGCCTTGTCGAAGGCGCGCGCATGATCGACGAAGATCGATTCACGGGCTGGAGTCCCACGCACATGCTCGGGCGGCGCATGTCAGGTAAGCGGCTCGGCATTATTGGCATGGGCCGCATCGGTCTAGCCGTCGCCAAACGCGCCCGCGGCTTCGGCATGGCGGTTCACTATCACAACCGGCACCGCCTTCTGCCGGAGATCGAAAATGAAGTTGAAGCAACTTACTGGGAAAGCCTCGACCAAATGCTGGCGCGCATGGATGTTATTTCCATACATTGCCCACATACACCTGCGACGTTTCATTTGCTCGCCGAGCGACGCCTCAAGCTGCTGAAGAAAGACGCCTATATCGTCAATGTTGCGCGCGGTGAAATCGTCGATGAAGACGCGTTGATCAGAATGCTGGAAGCGGGCGACCTCGCCGGAGCGGGTCTCGACGTTTTCGAACACGAACCGGCGGTCAATCCGAAGCTGCGCGAACTAGCCAACGTCACTCTCCTGCCGCACATGGGGTCTGCGACAATCGAAGGCCGCATCGCCATGGGCGAAAAAGTCATCATTAACATCAAGGCGTTCGTTGACGGTCACCGTCCCCCAGACCGCGTTCTCCCAGGCTGACACGCGTCACGCCGGGGATGACGTATTCGTCGTGCGGGATATCCCCTGGCGGGACCCGCTCGTCGCGTTTGCGCCCTTCTCAGACGCTCCTGTGGCGGCGTTGCTGCACAGCGATGGCGGCGAAAGGCTGGGACGCTGGTCTTATCTGGCGGCATCGCCCTTTACGGTCATTGATGTCGCACCCGACCTTTCGGCAACTGTCGACGGACAGGCGGTTCCCGGCGATCCGTTTCATATCCTGGACAACATGCTTGCGCGGTACCGGTCGCATCCGAAATCCGCACCTGCGCCGTTCCACGGCGGCGCTGTTGGTTTCTTCGGATACGAATTGGTGCGCTTAGTCGAATGCCTGCCCACGCCGAAATGTGGGGCAACCCGGACGGCGATGTCCGTCGGTCTTTACGACGTCGTCGCGGCCTTTGATCATCACACGCGGCGCGCCTGGGTGATGGCGACAGGCTTTCCCGAGCAAGAGCCCGCACTGCGCGGCATTCGCGCCCACAAACGGGCGCAATGGTTGTGCGACAAAATTGCAGGCGCGCACGCCATGGCGCCGGCAGAGACCTCTGCCAACTGGCAGGCTGAACAATCTCGCGGCGCTGTGGAGCGAAGTATCGAAGACACGATAGAGTACATTCGCGCCGGCGATATTTTTCAGGCCAACATCACCCAGCGCTTTACCGCGGATCTGCCGCCCGGGACATCGCCTTGGAGGGTCTACCTGCGTCTGCGCGAGTTGTTGCCGTCACCGTTTGGCGCGTATGTGTCTGCGGGTCCGGACATTAAACTCTTGTCCGCCTCGCCCGAGCGATTTCTTCGCCTGGATGCGGATGGCACTGTCGAAACACGTCCAATCAAGGGCACCCGGCCCAGAGGAGAAAGCCCTGAGGTCGATGCTGCGCTGGCAGATGCGCTCACCCGCAGCGCAAAGGATCAGGCCGAAAATCTGATGATTGTCGACTTGATGCGCAATGACTTATCCAGGGTTTGCGAGAACGGCAGCGTTCGGGTTCCGCAGTTTTGCGGCCTTGAGTCTTTCGCGAGTGTGCATCACCTGGTTTCAGTGGTGACAGGGCAGATCCGCGCCGACAAAACGGCGGCTCATGTCCTGCGTGCGTGTTTTCCGGGAGGTTCCGTCACCGGCGCTCCGAAAATTCGGGCCATGGAAGTGATTCACGAACTCGAACCGGCAGCGCGCGGACCTTATTGTGGTGCCGTGGCGTGGATCGGATTCGACGGAACGATGGACTCCTCAATCATCATCCGAAGCCTGGTCATCGACAGCGGGCAGGTCGTCGCTCAAGCCGGCGGCGGCATTGTTGCGGACTCTGTTCCGGCCTTAGAGTACGAAGAGGCATTGACCAAGTTGCGTCCTCTGCTCGCCGTATTTGACCGGAACCTGGCGCGATGATTATCGATCTGAACGGCACCTTGACCGAAGCCGATGAGGCGCGCCTCGATCCGGCCGACCGCGGCTACACGCTCGGCGACGGCGTGTTTGAGACTATTCGCGTACGCCATGGCAAACCGGACCGGCTCGACGCCCACCTGGCCCGCTTGCGGCATGGCGCGGGCGTTCTCGGCATCCCGGTTCCTGCAACCGATACCGGTCTGGGAGAGCGGATCGCCGCCGTTGTCAAAGGCAATGACCTTACCAGCGCAGCTGTCCGCATCACCCTGAGCCGGGGTCCCGGCCCACGCGGATTATTGCCGCCGGAGACAGCCCGCCCGACGCTCATGATCAGCGCCGCGCCGCTGTCGCCGCCGGCGGACTCGGTGCGGGCGATTATCTCGCTGAAGGTCCGGCGTAACGAATTTTCCCCATCAGCGCGCATTAAGTGCCTCAGCTATCTCGACAATGTTATCGCCCGGCGCGAAGCAGCAGAGTACGGCGCCGATGAGGCGCTGCTGCTCAACACGCAGGGGCGGCTGGCGGAATCGACGATCTCAAATCTGTTTTTGCTGATTCACGGCGAACTGCTGACGCCGCCCGTCGCAGACGGCGCACTGCCCGGTGTCGTGCGGGCGGATATCATTGACCGCTTCCGCGGACGCGAGACACCGCTTACGCCGGACGATCTGGCGACGGCGGAGGAAGCGTTCTTAACGAACGCGCTGGGTGTGCGCCCGCTGGTCGAAGTTGCCGGACAGCCGATTGGTGACGGCCAACCGGGTCTCATCACGCAGATGCTGGGCGCGCGCCTGTAAGGGAGAAGGCAGCCTAACCGGCGTTGCAGGCGGCGGTGATATCTCTGTGCGCGGCAGTGAAGCCGCTCAGGGAATAGGTGTCGGTGGTCAGTGTGCCGCGGCTCGATGTGCCTTTGACGACCATGGTCGAACCCCGAACCATGGTCTGGACCATCGTCTTATCGGTTGCCTCATCGCGGTTCCAGGCCCGCTCGCCGAAGGTGAACATTTCGTACGAATTCGAACCGACTTGCACGGTTACGTCGCTGTTCTCCTTGTAGGGATATCCGGCGACGATGCTCACGACATCGAGAGAGTCCTCACTCGGGCGATGGGTGACCAGAGCGAACACGTCGCCGCGGCGGGTGTAGTTGCCTTCAGCTTTGGTCGGCTCGCTCGCCATGTAACAAACGATGCCCGAATCTTCCTGATAGGAATAGGCTGTCCACGCACCGTGGGTGCCGATGACAGTGACGTCCTGCGCCCAAGCGGCCGACGCACCCACCAGTCCGGCAACCAAAACTCCCAGCGCTTGCAATGCGTTAACGGCTCGCATGCGAAGACTCTCCTTAACTAAAATGCACATACCAACGGGCGAAATCTCGGCGCCGATTGTGTTGATCTTGTGACCCGGACGCAACCCCTTAGTTTCTGCCGAGTCGCCTGCTAATCTTCTGAACCTTTCCGGGCCGCGAGCGCAACCTCTTCCAGCGGTGGATCGGAGCGGTATGCCTGCATTTCCGGAACCGTATCGTCTTGGCGCAACACCGGCCCGCCATGGACGTGCGGCGGCAGGTCCTCGACCGGCCCGCCCGGTGACACCGGGCGATTGGGAAACCGCCCGAGTGAAATAAGCCGGTCGTACATGACGATAACCCCGGCCATGCCGAGGTTGAGACTGAATTGGGTGGGGATGCGGATGAGGTGATCGCAGCGGGCAAACATACTGGCCGACAAACTGCCGCGCTCCTTGCCGAGAATATACGCCGCACGTGTGGGATGCCGAAAGCTGGGGAGCTCAACCGCGGTGTCGTCGAGTTCGACGCCGACCAACGCGCAGCCGCCCGGCAAGACCATCTCGTTCAACGTGGGGAAATCATAGAACGGCACCTGGGCGACGGCGTCGGACGTGTCTATGTGCGCACCCTTACGCCGTTCGTAATTGGCCGCGACGGTAAACACAAAGGCAGCGCCGAACGCGTGAGCGCTGCGGAACACACTGCCGACATTGTAGGGCTTAGTGACGCCTTCGACGCCGATGCCGAAATAGCCTCGCACAGGCACTCCTGTTCAGATCTTCAATTCGTCGCGGTCAGTGTATTGGGCGAGGGCGTCCGGATTGGCAAGAGCTTCGGTGTTCTTGATCGGCCGACCGTGAACGACATCGCGCACGGCAAGCTCGGAAATCTTGCCGGAGCGCGTGCGCGGGATGTCGGTGACGGCAAGGACTTTCGCCGGCACGTGTCGCGGTGAGCAGCCCGAGCGAATGCGTGTTTTGATCTCCTTGATCAGATCGCCGGTCAGTTTGACGCCCGCGCTCAGCTTCACGAACAGCACAACGCGCACATCGTTGTCCCAGTCCTGGCCGATAACCAGCGCTTCTTCGACGCCGTCGATTCCTTCGACCGCGCCGTAGATCTCCGCCGTACCGATCCGTACGCCGCCGGGATTGAGCGTCGCGTCGGACCGGCCGTGAATGATGAACCCCCCGTGGGAAGTCTGTTCAACCCAGTCGCCGTGCGTCCAGACGCCCGGAAAGACTTCGAAGTACGCGGCGCGGTAGCGCGCACCATCGGTGTCGTTCCAGAATCCGACCGGCATCGACGGGAAGGCGTTGGCGCAGACGAGTTCGCCCGGTTCGCCGGTGAGGCGCCGGCCGTCGGGGCTAAAGATCGCGACGTCCATGCCGAGAGCCGGCCCCTGAAGCTCGCCGCGATAGACCGGCAGGCGCGGGTTTCCGGTCACGAAACAGCCGACAATGTCGGTGCCCCCGGCGATGGAGGCGAGATGAACATCGGCCTTAATGCGCCGGTAAACATAGTCGAAGGACTCCGGCGCCAGCGGCGAGCCGGTCGACGCCACGGTACGCAGGCGCGACAGCACGCAGCGTGATGCAATGTCTGAGTCCGCGCTCTTGAGCGCATCGATGAACTTCGCCGACGTGCCGAAAAACGACACGTTGGCCGCATCGGCGTAATCGAACAACGTGAACGTGTCGGGATAGGCCGGTGACCCGTCGAACAGACACAGGGTCGCTTCAAGCGCCAGGGCGGAGACCAGCCAGTTCCACATCATCCAGCCGCAGGTTGTGAAATAGAACACCGCGTCGTCCCTGCGGATATCGAGGTGATAGCGCTGCTCCTTAAGGTGCTGCAGCAGGGTTCCGCCATGACCGTGGACGATGCATTTCGGTGCGCCGGTGGTGCCCGATGAAAACAGAATGAACAGAGGCTGATCGAACGGCACCGGGGCAAAGGTCAACGGTTTCGGGTCATGCGCCGCCAGCGCGTCCGGCCACAACGCGGTTTCAACGTCCGCGTCGACAGAACCCGAGGCGATAAACGGCACGACGATAAGACGGGTCAGCGCGGGCAACCCTGCGGCGATGGTTTTCACTTCGCCGCGGCGGTCGAAGGTCTTGCCGTTGTAGACATAGCCATCGGTGGCGATGAGCACCTTGGGTTCGATCTGGCCGAAACGATCGAGCACACCGCGTGGTCCGAAGTCCGGCGAGGCCGACGAGAACGCCGCGCCCAACGACGCGGCGGCGAGCATGGCGATCAGTGTTTCAGGGCAGTTGGGCATATAGGCGGCAACTCGATCGCCGGCCGTGACGCCAGCGGCTTCAAGCGCCTGGGTGCATTGGGACACCTGCGCGCATAGATCAGCGTATGTGAAAATCGTTTCAACGCCGTCCTCGCGCCGGAAGTGCACGGCGATCTGATCGGCGGCGCGCGGGCGCAGCAGGTTTTCGGCGTAGTTCAGCGTGCCCTTCGGGAACCACTTCGCACCTGGCATCCGCGTTGGGTCGTCCACCACGACCTCTCCGGGGGTGCCGATGACGCCGCAGTCGTCCCACACCGCACGCCAAAACAGATCCGCATGTTTGACGGTCCAGCGGTGAAAAGCCGCATCGTCGTCGGCTGGCGCGCCATGCTCCGCCGCGAGGCGCTGCATCAGTGCGGTCAGCGCCGCGGCGGCCGCGCGGGCAAGCGGCGGCGTCCACAGAATGTCAGTGTCTTGGGCCGTGTCGGACACGAAAGGCTCCCTTGCAGGCAACGCGGGGTATGCTACACGCGTCTTTGCTATAGTGCCGCCCGCGCGACCGAATGTTTCACCCCCTGATCGTCAACTGGATGAGATTTGCCCGCCCCTGTTTCCGTCCCCTCACCCGCGGCCGTTGAAGAGCTGACGCCCGAGACCCTGCCGATCGACAATATGCGCGGTGCACTGTGGATGGTGTCGGGCGTGGCGTTCTTCGCGGCGACAGCGGTGCTGATCAAATTCGCGGGACAGACCCTGCATACGTTCGAGATCGTTTTCTTCCGCTGCGTCTTCGGCATGCTTGTGGTGATCCCTTTGCTGATCAGGAGCGGGGTCAGCGCCCTGCGCGTGCGCAAGCCGGGGCTGCATCTCGTCCGTGTGACCTGCGCGGTGATCGGCATGTCGTCGGGCTTCTATGCGATGACCCACCTGGAACTGGCGACGGCGATCTCGCTGTCGTTTACCCGGCCCCTGTTCATGATCGTCCTTGCCTATCTGTTCCTGAACGAGATCGTGCGCTGGCGTCGCGGCCTGGCGACCGTCGTCGGCTTCTGCGGCGTGCTGATCATGGTGCAGCCGGGATCCATGGAGTTCGACCCGGCGATGCTCGCCGGCCTGCTAGCGGCGTTCGCGGTCGGCGCGGCGCTGGTCACGGTGAAACTGATCGTGCCTTACGACTCACCGGTGACGATCATGCTGTCGTTCTCGATCGGCACGGTGCTGGTCTCCGCCCTCCCGGCGAGCCTGGTGTGGCGCACACCGACCGGCGAAGAGCTGATCCTGCTGATGGGGCTCGGCATCGTCGCCAGCAGCGGCCAATACAGTCTGATCCGCGCCTTCGAGCATGGCGAGGCAACGCTGATGAGCCCGATTGACTATCTGCAGATCATCCTCGGCACCGCCGCGGGCTATGTCCTGTTCGCCGAGATGCCGAGCGTGTGGACCTTCGTCGGCGCGGGCGTGATCGTCGCCTCGACGCTGTACATCGTCATCCGCGGCGCCCGGATACGGGCCGCGCCGCCGGACCCGCCGGACCCGGCCGTGGCCCCGCGCAAAGCCTGAAAAAGATTGTCTGCGTGAAAATGCGAGGAACGAGCCCATGCACGGCGCGATCGCGCGCCTGCAAGGCCGATTTTTCTTATTTAAATCAGTATCTTAGATTTTTATACAAACGAGCCCATGCACGCCACTTATCCTTGATTGTGGATAAAATAATGTCGCATAATGTTAGTTTGGGAAAGACGGCGCAGGACGGCGGCGGGACCGGTCTTAGGCGAGCGAGTCCATGAACTTCGCCAGCTCGACATCTTTCTCGCTCAGCCCGCCAGCGTCGTGGGTCGACAGGGTGACATCGACCCGGTTGTAGACGTTGAACCACTCCGGATGGTGATCCATCTGATCGGCCTTGAGTGCACAGCGGGTCATGAAGCCGAACGCAGCGTTGAAGTCCGCGAACTTAAACGTGCGCTGGATGGCGTCACGGCCCTCCACCTCCGACCAGTCACGCAAGTCCTTGAGCGCTGCGGCACGGGCGGCGGCGGTGAGTTTGGCGGTCATGGCTTTTCCTTCCTTATGCTCCCTGTTCATAGGACAGTGGTGCCTGGCCGCCCCGCGTTCAAGGACTCCGGACCCGACATATGACACCAAAGATGCTTCCGCCCGACCTCGCCGACTTCGACGCCATGGCGCGCGCGGCGTTGCTTGTCATTCCCGAACCGCTGCGCGGCTTCGCCAAGGACGTGGTCGTACGCGTCGATGACTTTCCCGACGACGACGTGTGCACCGAAATGGAATTGGAAAGCCCGTTTGAGATTCTTGGTCTCTACCAGGGCATCGCCCTGAACGAAAAGGACGTCGGCATGTCGGACAGCCAGCCCGACATGGTGTTTCTTTATCGCCGTCCGATCCTGGATTACTGGGCCGAGACCGGCGAGGACCTCAACCACATCGTCCGCCATGTGCTGATTCATGAGATCGGTCACCATTTTGGTTTTTCCGATGACGACATGCATGCGCTGGAAGATATGGCGGAGCGCGAAGCCAACGCGGCGACTTAGTCTGGCGTGAGTGCTCCCCGCAGCACCGGCAGGATATCCGCCTCGAACCATGGGTTCTTCTTGAGCCAGCCGGTGTTGCGCCAGCTCGGATGGGGCAGCGGCAGATAGCCGTCACCCACTTACTCACGCCAGGCTTTGACGGTCTCGGTCATCGTGCGCTTGCGGTTATCCCCGAGATAATAGGCCTGCGCATACATGCCGATCAGCAGCGTGAGTTTGATGTTGGGCAGATGGGCGTGCAGGCGCTCGTGCCACAGAGGGGCGCATTCGGGCCGCGGCGGCGCATCGCCGCCGTTCTTATCGACGCCCGGATAACAGAATCCCATCGGCATGATGGCGATGCGCCCTTCGTCATAGAAGGTGTCCTTATCCACGTCGAGCCACTCGCGCAGGCGGTCGCCCGACCGGTCATTCCATGGAATGCCGGTTTCGTGCACGCGCGTGCCCGGCGCCTGGCCGATGATCAGCAGAGTCGCGGTCTTGGAAATACGCAGCACCGGACGCGGCCCGAGGGGCAGGTGGTCCGCGCAATGCGTGCACGCACGCACGTCCTTGAGAAGAGAGGCGAGTTTGCTCACAGGACTGCTATGGCGCGCTGAGGAGCTTGTCGACGTACTCGGGCACCACTTCCGTCGCCGGGCCGTAGTAGCCTTCGTCGAACTGATCGGCACCCAAGGATGGCTCCAAGTTCAGCTCGACCGTACGCGCGCGGCCGATCTGTTTGACCACCGATACAAACCCTGCGGCGGGATAGACGTTTCCCGATGTGCCAATGGAGATAAACAGATCGCAGTCCACCAGGGCAGCCTGGATACGGTCGAGTTCCAGCGGCGTCTCGCCGAACCACACCACGTGGGGGCGCAGCCCGCCGGCTCCGCCACAGCCCTGACAGACATCCTCCACCGACATATCGCCTTCCCAGTCGACGATGTGATGGCAGTGATTGCAGCGCGCCTTGGAATGAACCCCGTGCATGTGGATCAGATTCCAGCTGCCGCCGGCCTCGTGCAGGGAATCCACGTTCTGGGTGATCACCGTCACCGCGCCGGACCACTGGGCCTCAAGCCGGGCCAGAGCCTTGTGGGCGGCGTTGGGATTTGCCCCGGCGGCCCTGTGCCGGGCCCGCCGCATATTATAAAAAGCGTGCACGGCGGCCGGGTCTCTGGCAAAAGCCTCCGGCGTCGCCACATCCTCTACGCGGACTTTGGACCAGATTCCATCCGGATCGCGGAAGGTCTCAAGCCCGGATTCCTGCGAGATTCCGGCCCCTGTTAGGATGGCGATGTTTGTTTTCTTCTCGGGCGTAAAGCTTTGAGGCATAGTGCGCGCCGCTTGGAACCTTTGACGGCGGCCATGCTAACCGCGCCGCCGCCTGGGCGCAAAGGACCTGGATTACCTGGGGGAAAGGAAAGACGGACGTGCCGGTCGGTGTTTTGTTTGTATGTACCGGGAACATCTGCCGCTCACCTACGGCAGAAGGGGTTTTCGCGCAGAAGGTGGCCGAGGCCGGATTGACGAAGGAGATCATCGTCGATTCCGCAGGGACACACGGCTATCACACGGGTGAGGCGCCGGATGATCGTGCCATCGAAGCGGCGCGCAAGCGCGGCTACGACCTGTCGAAACAAGTCGCGCGCCGCGTGCGCGAAGCGGACTTCCAGAAGTTTGACGTTATTATCGCCATGGACCGCGGCCACATGCGCGACCTGACGGCGATGGCCCCGGGGGATACCTACGAGCGCATTTCGTTGTTCATGTCCTACGCGGCAGGCGCCAAGACCCAAGACGTTCCGGATCCGTATTACGGCGGCGATAGGGGTTTTGAAGATGTGCTCGACATGATCGAAGCCGGCAGCGCCGGATTGCTGCAAGCGATTCAAGACGACTTCCTGTAAGTCCTCCAGGCGGGCCGTGACCTCTTCCCTCACCGCACGCATTCAATCCGCTTTGAACTGTGACATCCTGCGCGGCGCGCCGCTGGCCGGCGGCTGCATCGGCGATGTGTCCGCCGTGGATCTGTCGGACGGCTCACGCGTTGTCGTCAAGGCGGCGCCTGACGGCGAAGACGCTCAGCTTGATGTGGAAGCCTGGATGCTGACCTACCTGGCCGCGCACTCGGCCTTGCCAGTGCCGGATGTGCTGCACGCGGCGCCCGACCTGCTGATCCTCACGCACCTGGACACGGCCGGCGGTTTGACGCCAACGGCAGAGCGCGAAGCGGCGGATCATCTGGCGGCACTGCACAGCGTCACTGCACAGTCATTCGGGCTGGAGCGCGCCACTCTGATCGGTGGCTTGCACCAACCGAACATGCCGGCGGACTCCTGGATCGCGTTCTTCGCCGAACAGCGGCTTTTGTATATGGCCGAAGAGGCATGCCGCGCGGGACGGCTACCCAAAGATGTCACGCCGCGTATTGAGAAACTCTGCGGCAGGCTTGCGGCCTGGCTGGGCGAACCGGACGCGCCGCGGCTCATTCACGGCGACATGTGGACCGGCAACGTGCTGTGCGCGGACGGGCATATCACCGGCTATATCGATCCGGCGATCTACTACGCCGATCCCGAAATCGAGCTCGCATTCAGCACCCTGTTCGGTACGTTTGGCGATACGTTTTTCGCGCGCTACCAGGAGCACCGCCCGCTGGCGCCCGGTTTCTTCGAAGAGCGCCGCGATCTGTATAACCTCTATCCACTGTTTGTTCATGTGCGCCTGTTCGGCGGCAGCTATGTGCAGTCCGTGTCGCGTACACTGCAGCGGTTCGGCGTGTGATTTAGGTCAGCGAGTTGGGACCGCTCATCCACACGGCGACACGGCAAATGCGGTCGTCGTCGAATGTCAGCAGGGTGAGGTTATCCATTTCGACTTTGCCGCCGTCCTTGTTGGTGCGTTTGACGCCGAGGCGCACGGCCAGACGGCGTTCGGCTTCGTCGGCGGTGTAAATAAAATCGCCATGCCAGGAGTCCGCGACCATGTTGGCGCGGTTGACATACATTTCACGAACGGCGGCAAGACCTTCTTTGCGCACGCCGTCGGTCGGCACTTCGACGACAATGTCCTCGGTGAGATGGGAGAGAATGCCCTCAAGATCGAAGCGGTCGACATCGGCGAAGTACGCCTCGGCACGGGCGATCATCGCGGCTTTGTCCGTCATCGCTGTTCCCCGAATGAAAACGGCCGGGTGTAGGACCCCGGCCGCATCATAAAGTTTTTGCCTGGGACTTACATCCGTCCGGCGAAGGTTTTGACACCGGCCTCGATCCACTTGGCGAAATCGGGATGTGCGGACAGGCCTTTTTCATTGAAGGAATATTTCAAGCCTTCGAAATCGGTCGCCATCTTGTGCTGCACGCCGCGGCTGGAGAGCAGGTAACCGACCACGACGACATCAAGACCGTATTCATCGGCGTTTGAAATCCAGCTGCGCATGACGTTGACGTTGTTGGTGCGGATTTTTTCCGGAGCGTCATCCTGCAGATTGTACGCGCGTACATCCGCGAACACGCCCATCTCCTTCATGCGGTCAGCGTGAGTGTCGAGAACGCCGAGTTCAATGACGTTGTCGGCGTACTTTTCCGGGCCGTGACCGAGGATGATGACCAAGGTGTTTTTCGGGTCATCCGCGATTTCCATCGCGTGATCGACCAGCATATCGGTGATCAATTCGTGGCTGGCCTGGGGCTTGCCGAGCGTGACCGGGACAGTTTGCTCAACACGGGGCGCAGGCAGATACGACGCTTCTTCCCGTTCGTTAAAGTAATAGGCCCACTGTTCGTAAACGGAGCCGGTCTCCGACAGCGCTGCCGGTACGACGACAATGCGCTTGGCTCCGGCGGCGGCAAGATTATCGACCGCCGTTTGCAAATGGTTGCCGTTCATCATCGCCATGCCGAAACCGATGCTGGTCGGATACTCGGAAGCGATGTCTTTGAGCGAGTCGGCGAAAAACGTATCGCCGGGTTCGCCGGCACCGTGCGCGAGCACGATGACACCGAGATCGCCGGTCAACGAGGCGTCGCTGACATAGCGCTCATACGTCGGCGGCATCATCATCATGCTGTTCATGATCTCGGCGTCCGACATGGTGCGGTACTGCATGATCTTCTCGCGCAGGATGCGGTAGTCCTCGTCGCTCATGTTGTGGTCCGAATGGTCCATCTGGCTGTGGTCCATTTGAGAATGGTCCATCTGGCTGTGGTCCATTTCCTGAGCGCACGCCGCTGTGGCGAGGGCAAGACCGCTGCAAAGCGCGATGACCGAAGGGAGATTTAAGCGCATGACGTCAGAACTCCGTGCTGAATAGGGCGCAAGTCCGCCGGGAGACGGCCCGGATGGGAACTGAAATTCATTTAGGATAGAAGACGTTCCTGCGTCTGGAAGGTCAAGGAAAACCGGCGCAAAACCGTGTAACAAAGGGTGACAGACCCTTCGGTGAAGATGGACTTAGCCGGTCAGAACCGCATTGGCGTGCGCTTCGGACTGCGCGATGCGCAAGGGATAGTCGGCAAGTTCCTCATACACTGAGCCGCCCTTCCCCATGTGGCTTTCAAACAGGATGAAGCGGTCAATGGTTTCCGGGCCGGCGCGGAACAAGCCGTGGCGCTCGATGAAGGCTTGGACGCGGCTGGGATGGGCGTCGCGAAACCGCGCCAGGGTCACATGCGGCATAAACTTGCGCGGCTCGGGCGGCTGGCCGGCGCGCACCACCGCCGACTCCACTTTGCCCTGAAGATGACTGAGTCCCGGATTGGCGTCGGCCCGCACCCACAGGCTGCGCGCCTTGCGCCCCTGGCCGAACGTGCCGATGCCGCCGAACCACAGATCGAAGGCGGCGGCGTCAATGCCTTGCAAGGTGCTGTCGATATCGGCGGCGGCGTGGCGATCGACCTCGCCGATGAACCGCAATGTGAG
The DNA here is from genome assembly GCA_038148375.1 of Rhodospirillaceae bacterium. GTDB lineage: Bacteria > Pseudomonadota > Alphaproteobacteria > Rhodospirillales > Rhodospirillaceae > CAWUEX02. The sequence goes on from JAYQVH010000003.1 coordinate 227,773, forward strand.
ATGATAGCTTTCCTGATCGACCCAGCGCGCACCCGGCAGTCCGTGATTGAGCCGGGCGAGTTGCCCGCGCAGGGGATCCGACAGGGCAAGACCGACAAACAAGCGGTACATGACGGGGCTACCCCTTTCAGCGGCCCGGTGCGGACCGCGACCTGACGGCAACGAAACGTCAACACCCTTATTCGACGTTCCGGCGGCGATAAAACATTCGACGCTGCGGCGGCGATAAAACGTCGTACCGACGCTATAAAAACACAGACAGGACTCCGGTGTAACCATACATTCTGTTGCCGCAGATTTCTCCGTTGGCGTAGAAGCCGGCGAGCGGAAATTCCCCCAGCACGTCGCTGATCATTCTTGCTTCGCGACCGGCTTCGCCGAACATATTGGCGCCGCGCGCGATGCACGAAACAAACACCCCGCCCTTGATCGGCTGGCCGCCGATGCGTTGTTTCAGGTCGGCCAACCGGGCGTGAAAGTCCGCCTGCGCCGTTTCCGGGTCTCGGCGCACGAACATGATCGTGTCGCCGATGTCGACGTTGTCGCCGACGGCGATCATGCCGCCATCGGGATCTAGACCGACGAGATTGCGCACGGTGTAGTCGCCGGTGTCGCTGCCGGGCACTGGCATGGCGACGTGGATATACCCGCCGATGCGGCGAAGGTCGCGGGCCAGCACTTCGCCGACGTCTTCTTTCAACACCTGCAACGCCGGACGGTCATCGAGGGCGGCGATAATGGAGCGCTCCGCCGAGGAAATTCGGTGCATCGGACCGATCGACGAACAGCCCTGGCTGTGGGTGACCATCACCGGCACGTGCGCCGCAACGAACGCGCCGGACAGACCGCCGCCCGTCGGCAGGCCCGCCACTTGCACCGGGGTATCGGCCAGGGCTGTGAGACCGCCGACAAAGTATCCGTCCCCGGCCTGCGGCAGAGCTTCAACGATCGCGGCGACGTGCCGGTTGCGCGGATCGCCGTGGGCAAACCCGAACACCGGACCGTTGGCTTTGACCCAGGCATCGTTCAGGGCCGGCGCAACGGCATCGGGTGTCGTCAGGGAGTCAAAGACGCGAAAGGAGTCTGCCGCCCAGGGCGTCACCAGAACGGACAAAGCGCCTTCGTCGTGGTATTCGCCCACGTCCAGGCCCGATGTGCCACAGACACCGAGCCCGACACAGCCGGTCCAATGGCGAATGCCGGTGCGCTCCTTCAGTGTCGCGACGATATCGGCAAAGTGCGGCGCCATCGGCTCGGTGGCATACACAATCCCGAGCCCGGTGGGTGCCGTGTCCTGCGCCTCAAGCTGTTGTGCAGCGCCGGCGAGCACGCCGCGCCAGTCCGGCCCCGTGGCGAGGGCGCTCCTAAACGCGGTCATGAGTCGGCGTCGCGGTCCCGCGAAGTCTGTGCGCGTTCAACCAGTTGAATCGCGAACGGCAGTATTTTCGCGACGATGACATCGACGCCATCCGGATTGGGGTGGATGCGGTCCGGCTGGTTGAGGGCCATGTCGCCGGCGACGCCGTCGAGGAAAAACGGATAGAACACGACGTCGTACTCTTCGGCCAGACGGGTGTAGACGCCGTAAAAGCGGTCTCCGTAATCGCGCCCGAGATTGGGCGGCGCCATCATGCCGGCGAGCAAGGCCGGAATGCCCTCGGACTCAAGCCGCGAGAGAATGGTGTTGAGGTTGTCATACGTGACGTCGGGATCGATGGCGCGCAGACCGTCGTTGCCGCCGAGCTCGACGATGACGCCGTCGGGTCCGTCGGCGAGCGACCAATCGAGCCGCGAACGCCCGCCGGAGGTGGTGTCACCGGAGATGCCGGCGTCGATTACGTCGACGTCATAGCCCTCGGCCTGCAAGGCGTCCTCCAGCTTGGCGGGAAAGGCCAGCGACAGATCGTCGAGGCCGTAGCCGGCGGTCAGACTGTCGCCGAGCGCCAGGATCTTGACGGTTCCGGTGGCACCGGCGGCGCTGGCATTCTGATCCGAACCGGTGTTTTCAGCGTAAGACCCTTCAGAGCAACCGTACAGCAGAGGTGCGGCGACGAGGGCTAACAAAACGCCCCGCCGCATGGTAAGGGTGCGCACCATCATGACGAATACTCCGCATCAGCTAGATGCTGGGCAGACAACCCAGGCGGCCATAGACTTGACCGACGTTCACCTCACCTTGGCGGGACCAGCGGGGGAGGTCAACATTCTGCGCGGCGTGTCGCTGCACGTGCCGCAGGGAGAAGCCCTTGGCGTCGTCGGGCCTTCCGGTTCGGGCAAGACCACCATGCTCATGGTGACCGCCGGTCTGGAGCGTATTACTTCGGGCCGCGTCGCGGTCGCCGGTCAGGATTACGCCGAGCTCGACGAAGACGGACTGGCTCTGTTCCGCCGCGACAATATCGGCATCGTGTTTCAGTCGTTCCATCTGATCCCGACCATGTCCGCTTTGGAGAACGTCGCCGTGCCGCTTGAGTTCGCCGGACGCGACGACGCGTTCGAACGCGCCGAAGAGCAACTGGAATCAGTCGGCCTCGGCCATCGCATAGGTCACTACCCAGGTCAGCTGTCCGGCGGCGAGCAGCAGCGCGTTGCCCTGGCCCGCGCCTTTGCGGTAAAGCCGAAACTGCTACTGGCCGATGAGCCGACCGGCAATCTCGACGGCGCAACCGGCCAGCAGATTATTGATCTGTTGTTCGATCTGCACGATCACAACGACACGACACTGGTACTGATCACCCACGACATGAAACTGGCCGGCCGCTGCGACCGCGTGGTGCGCATCAGCGACGGCATCATCGCCGGCGAAGGCCTGACCTCCGCCGCGGCCGAGTAGACGCCGATGGCAACCCCTGGGCCGTCATTCTCTCTCGCCGTACGCTACGCCTTCCGCGAACTGCGCAGCGGCCTGAGCGGCTTTCGTATCTTTATCGCGTGCTTGGCGCTCGGCGTTGCCGCCATTGCGGGGGCTGGTTCCCTGAACCAGGCGATCCAGGCCGGCATCGAGGAAGACGCCCAGCTGCTGCTCGGCGGCGATCTTCAGGTCACCCTGACCTACCGCGAAGTCTCGGACGAGGAACGCACGCCGCTTGAGGCCGCCGGCACCGTCAGTGAACAGATCACCATGCGCTCCATGGCGCGTTCGACCGATGCCGTCACGGGCGAAACCAGAGAACGCACGCTGATCGAACTGAAAGCTGTCGACGACATCTACCCCCTGTACGGCGCCATGGCTCTGACCCCGGCGCTGCCCCTGGACGAGGTCCTCGCCCTGCGCGGCGGCCGATGGGGTGCTGCGGTCGACCCGGTGCTGCGCACACGCCTTGATATCGACATCGGCGACACCATCCGCGTCGGTGAGGCGAGTCTGGAGGTGCGTGCCTTTATCGACAAAGAGCCGGACCGGGTGATCAGTTTCGCCACCGCCGGACCGCGGGTGATGGTCGCCCAGGCGGCGATGCCGGAAACGGAACTGGTCCAGCTCGGCAGTCTGGTGACGTACGTCTACAACGTGCGCGTCGACCCCGGCATCGACGCGGAAGCCCTACGCTCAACCTTGCGTGACGACTTTCCCGATGCGGGGTGGCGCGTGCGCGGCTTGCGCCAGGCGGCACGCAGCCTGGAAATCTTCCTCGACAACGTCACGCTGTTTCTCACCCTGGTCGGCCTGACCGCGCTGCTGACCGGCGGCATCGGCGTCGCCAACGCGTCGCGCGCCTATCTGACCGGCCGCATGTCGACCATCGCGACCCTGAAGTGCCTGGGCGCGCCAGGTGAACTCATCTTCATGATTTACGCCATCCAGCTGACCGTGCTGTCGGCCGCGGGCATCGCGCTCGGCCTGTTGATCGGCGTCGGTGTGCCCTTCATTGCCGCCAACGCCATTGGCGATATGCTGCCGGTGGATGCCCGCTTCGGCATCTATGCCGCACCGCTGGTCAAAGCCGGCGTGTTTGGGATTCTGTCCGCGTCCGTCTTTGCCCTGTGGCCGCTGGCCAAGGCGCGCGAGATTCCGGCCGTCGCGTTGTTCCGCAGTTTCCTGAGCGACATCCGCCGCTGGCCGCGCAAGCGCTACCTGACCGGATTGATTCTGCTCGGTCTGGCGCTGTGCGTGTTCACCATTGCCACCGCCGACCGGCCGCGCTTTGCCTTCTTCTTCGTGCTCGGCGCGGGCGCCTCAATGGTGCTGTTCCGCTTCGCCGCCATCGGCGTGACCAATCTGGCGCAGAAGCTGTCGAGCAAGCGCGGCGGCGTGACGTCCGGCCGTCCGACGCTGCGTCTGGCCATGGCCAACCTGTACCGCCCCGGCAATCCGACGACATCGGTTGTGCTGTCGCTCGGGCTCGGCCTGTCGGTGCTGGTGTGTATCGCGCTGCTGGAAGCGAACCTGAACGAGCAAATAAATGGGGAACTGCCGGAGCAGGCGCCGAGCATGTTCTTTATCGATATCCAGCCCGAGCAGACGGAAACCTTCCGTGAGATCGTCGAGGCCCAGGACGGCGTCGACAAGCTGACCATGGCATCGATGATTCGCGGGCGGGTATCCAAGGTGAATGGTGTCGACTCCCGCGACGCGGTCGTTGCGCCCGACCAGCGCTGGATTGTGCGCGGCGAGCGCGGCATCTCCCAATCGGCGACCATGCCGGAGAACGCCAAGATGGTCGAAGGCGACTGGTGGGCACCGGATCACGATGGCGAGAACCTGTTGTCCATCGACGCCGAAGCGGCGCGCGGCATGGGGCTCGGCATCGGCGACACGTTGAGCGTCAGCATCCTCGGCCGCGAGATCACCGCAACCATTGCCAACCTGCGCGACGTTCGCTGGGAATCCGGTACGATGAATTTCGCGTTGATATTCTCACCGAACGCGTTGCGCGGCGCGCCGGGCATGTATATCGCCACGGTGAATTCCTCCGAAGGCACCGAAGAAGCCATCGAGCGCGCGGTGGTCGATGCGCTGCCGAACGTCACCATTGTCCAGGTGCGCGAGGCGCTGGAAATTCTCGAACAGGTATTGGGCGCCCTCGGCACCGCGGTCCGCGTCACCGCGGCCGTGGCGCTGATCGCCGGCGCGCTGGTGCTGGCGGGCGCCATCGCCGCCGGACATGCGCGGCGCATTTATGAGTCCGTGGTGCTCAAAGTGCTCGGCGCGACCCGGGCCGACGTCCTCAAAGCCTTCGTGTTCGAGTACTGCCTGCTCGGTCTCGCTACCGGCGGGATCGCCGCCGCGGTGGGCTGTTTGTCCGCCTGGGCGGTGCTGATCTTCGTCATGAAGATTGAGTGGATCTTGTTCCCCGGCATCGTCGCCGGCGTGATCGCGGCGTGCATCGCTGTGACCCTGCTGGCCGGTTTTGCCGGGGTATGGCGGGCGCTGGGCATCAAGGCTGCCCCCTTGCTGCGCAACGACTAGCGGCGCTCTCCCAGCCGGACACATCGGCGTGATTTGGGACGCAGGGACCTAACCTTCGGAAAAATCGGCGCTTTTTTCGGCGACGTCGTGTCGAAATCGGACCGATTCCCATTGAAGCGGGCGCGAAAACACCCAATATTACGGGCATTGGTTCAGCTGGCGCGGACCTGAGTGGACGCGCCTGCCGTGAACCCGATGCAACACTATGAGGACTAATATGGCTACCGATTTTGAACGCAGGGCCATGACAGGCGCCTATGCGGATAGCGCCGAGATCCATGAAGGTCTGCGGGCTTACATGCTCCGGGTTTATAACTACATGGCCTCCGGCCTGTTGTTGTCGGGCATCATCGCGTTCGCCGTAGCGAACTCGGGCCTCATCAACCTGTTCTTCCGGGTCGACGAAGCGGGGCGCCTCGCCGGCTACACCGGCCTTGGTATGATCTCCATGTTCGTGCCGCTCGGCCTGATCTTCTTCATGAGCTTCACCTGGCAGAAGCGCACCGCCGGAACGATGCAGGTGCTGTACTGGCTGTTTGTCGGCACCATGGGCATCGGCCTGTCGACCATTCTGCTGACCTACACCGGCGTCAGCGTGGCGCGCACCTTCATGATCACGGCTGCCGCCTATGCGGGCCTGAGCCTGTACGGCTACACCACAAAGAAAGACCTGTCCGGCATGGGCACGTTCCTTCTGATGGGTCTGATCGGTCTGATCGTCGCGATGATCGTGCAGGTATTCTGGCCGTCGGGGATTATGGGCTTCATCATTCCCGTGGTCGGGGTGCTGATCTTCGCCGGTCTGACGGTGTATGACACGCAGCGCATCAAGAGCGGCTACTTCGCCGTCGAAGGTTCCGGCGCGGAAGAGCACACCGCCATCATGGGCGCCGTGGCGCTTTACCTGAACTTCATCAACCTGTTCCAGTTCCTGCTGATGTTCTTGGGGAACCGCGAATAGGGATGCTAACCTGAACCGACGGTTCAATCGAAACCCCGGGCTACGGCCCGGGGTTTTTTGTTTGGCCCACGGCTGAGTTAGTCTGAGACAGGAAACGCTCGTTTGGACGCACCATGAGTCATTCTGCTTCGGACCGCCTCGCTGCCGCCGCTGCCAATGTGCAGACCAGCAGCCTGCGCGGTGACGTCCGCACTCAGGCGCGCGATCTTTTTCTGGATACGCTCGCCGTCATTGCAGCCGGGCTGACCGACCCCGACTACTCTCGCTTTACCGCAACGCTGACAGCGGAAACGGGCGACGCATCGGTCCCTGGCGTTTCCCACGGCGTGCCGGTGGCAAACGCGGTGCAGATCAACGGCGGTGCGACCACGGTGCTGCAACTGCAGGACGGCCACCGGCTGGGGCGCGGGCACCCCGTTAGTCACATGGCGCCGGCCCTGCTGGCCCTCGCCGAAACCACAGACGCATCCGCCGATGCTGTATGCGGCGCGCTGGTCGCCGGGTACGAGGTTGGCGCACGCATCGGCATGGCGATGAACGGGTTCAATGAATTTCTGCATGACACCGGCACATGGAGCACGATTGGCACGGCAGTCGCGTGCTCGCATCTGTTGAGTAAGGGAGATGCGGCGGCGATCGCACGGGCCATCGAAACCGCGGCGGCAACGGCACTGATGCCCTATCGCGATTTGCCGCTGAAGGGCGCGAGCGCGCATCACACCTATACAGGACTCGGCGCAATGAATGGTGTGATCGCCGCACAGAGCGCAATTGCCGGACTGGTTCCGGTGCAAGGTTCGCTGGACGCCTTTTTCGGTCCGCGGGCGGGCGCAGCATTTAAAGCGTCAGAATTAACGCAGGGCCTATCCGCCGATGACACGTTTACGCATTTCGAAATCCTGAACGCCTACTTCAAAGTGCATCCGACGTGCGCGCATCTGCACGGTGCGAACGATGCACTGCTGCAATTGATGTCACAGCACGCGTTCACCGCCGCCGACGTAGAGCGCATGGAGATCGCCACATATGCGTCCGGGCTGTCATTTGACAATCCGGCGCCGCACAACGCGCTGTCGGCGCGCTTCAGTCAGGCGGCGGCGGCTGCGATTGCAGTGTGCTGCGGCGCGCTCGATGAAACGACACTCACCGATGACATGCTGGCGCGCGACGACGTGCAGGCGTTGATCAAACGCATCACCGTGGCGCAAGATCCGGCGCTGGATGCAGGCTATCCGGCAGGACGCCCCGCGCGCGTGACAATCGCGTTGTCATCTGGCGGTCAGCTCAGCGCCTCTGCGCACATACCGCGCGGCGATGGCGGCCGTGACTTCACCGCTCAGGATCGGCGTGACAAGGCGCTGCGACTGTTAACCCGGCGTTTCGATCACCACGCCGCCGCCGTCTTGGCGGCCTGCGACAGCTATTGGGACGGGGACGAAATCGGTGTGCTCTCGCACGCGTTGCGCTCGTGAACCGCGAAGGCGATAAACAGTTTCGTTCACGGCACGACTTAGACTGAGAGGTCCAAGGCTAAGGTTGATATTTGTCCGTGCGCTTCGCGCTTTAGCTGTATATATAGTAGTGGCACGAAACGGTGCAGCGGACCTTTAAAGAGTCCGGAACCGGTAATGGGAAAGTCTGCCGCAATAACCGGTGGACACGGGTACATCAGGGAGACGCTGCAGCCATGCTGCAACCACGGGACACCAGCCTGGACGAAGTCAGTATTGTCGTCGCTGAGCCGAACGACATGACGCGGCAAAACATGAACAGCATGCTGCGGTCGACCGGGCTTCGCAAAATGCGCTCGGTGTCGAACATTGATGCCATGCGCGAAGCGATCACCGAAAGCACGGTCGATATCCTGGTTGTGTCCGATGCTTTGGGGGACGAGGCCTTCGACGCGATTTCCGAAGTGCGTCACAACAAGCTCGGTAAAAATCCGTTTCTCATTGTCACCGTGATGGTCGAGCCGGACAACGAACCCGGGCTTAAGAAAGCCCGCTCGTCCGGGGCCGACGACGTGATGATCAAACCGATTGCGCCGGCCAAGATTGTCGAGCGCGCAAAAATGATCGCGGGCAATCGGCAAAACTTCGTCGCCACCACGGACTACATCGGTCCCGAACGCCGTACCGCGGCGCGGGAAACTTCCGGTCAGATAGTCAAAGTCTTCACCACCATGAAGGTGAAGATGGACGGCAAGCCTGTGACAGACGATATGATTGCGGCGGCTGTCGAGGCCACCCTGAAGGCCATCCAATCCGCCCAGCTTGACAACCAAGGCATGCGCCTTGGGACTGTCTGCGACCGCATTCTGAAAGCCTACGCCGCGAAGGACATCAGCGAGGCGTTGCTGGATGATCTCGAAGCGTTGATGCACTGCCTCGAGCAGGCCGCGGAAGCAGCGAAGAACGTCGGGCAGTCGGATCTTTCCGATATCTGCTTTCAGTTTGCCCGCGAAGTCGAAGACATGATGGATTTCTACGACTCACCAACGGAGCGTGCGCTCAAGCTGATCCAAACCCTGACCAAAGCGTTTCAAATGGCGCGCCAGTCAGCTGCAACGCGCAAGACGGCCCCTGCCGCCGGCGCCTAGACGCACCGGCGGCCCTGGTTTTGTGTTAGGCGTGCAGCCTTACTCTTTGTCCTTGCCGCCCTTCGCTTTCTCTTTCGCCATGTCGGACATTTTTTCTTTGCCCTTGTCCATGGCATCGTCGGCGGTGTCGCCGCCGTCCTGACCGTGACCCTGTTCCATGTTGGACATCGCGGTTTCCAGCGCTTCGGCGCAGGGATCGGAAACGTCTGTGATGTTGTCCATCAGGCATTGAACACCGGGCATGCCCATCTGGCCGTCGCACAACGTGTCCAGGTCACCGCGGCATGACATCATCACCGGGCTGGCGCCTCCGCCACCGCGGCCCATGGGTTGCGCAGTCACAAGTGAACTGGATGCCAGAGCGGCAAGTGCAACTGCGGTAAATACGCGTTTCATAGGAGAGTCCCTCTTTTGAGTTGCGAGGACCAAAGCGCCTCGCGGATCGAAAGCCTATGCGGTTCCGCAAACCGTGGAAAGGCGAATCCCGCGCCAATGGAACAGGTCCGTCATTTGTGCGAGCATACTGGGCGACGTGGCAGGGAAGGGCGGATTATGTCTGAGGCAAACCATTCAACGGGGCGTAAGCGCGCGCGGCGACTCATGACCCTGACTATGGCCTTGGGCCTGACTGCCTCGATGATGTATGTCTCGTTCGCCTTCGGCTTCCGTGCCGGCATTGCCGAGGACACCATTTTTATTATGCCGCAGTGTTAAGTCCGCACGGCGCTCCTCGTTTAGGGACCGGACACGCGATGTGTTCGAGATATAATTCGCCTCTATGACCGCTCCAGTCCTCATGATCGGCACGCCATGTTATGGCGGCAATGTCACCCAAGGCTTCGTGCTGTCCTTAGTGCAGCTTATAGACACGGCCTATCAGGCCGGCTTTCAGGTGCGCGTCAATCTGCTGGGCGGGGACGCGCTGATCACACGCGCGCGCAGCCAGATCGTCGGCACCTTTCTCGATCAACCGGACACCACCCACCTGCTGTTTATCGATGCGGATATCGCGTGGAGCCCGGATCAGGTGATCCGGCTGCTCAACGCCGACAAGGATATGGCGGCGGCGATGTATCCAATTAAGAACGTAAACTGGTCGAAGATTCCCGCGCGCATGGACCGGGGCGAACCGATTCAAGAGGCGGGGCTGGTTTACGTCACCGAACACTGCGAAGGCGACGCCTTGAAAACCGAAGGTGATTTTTTCACTGCGGAGTACGCGGGCACGGGTTTTTTGATGATCAAGCGCGCAGCGTTGGAACGGCTGATCGCCGCGTATCCGGAAACCCAATTCAAACACCTTCACAGGGAATATGGCGACGGCGAGGGCAGCAAGAATCTATATGCGCTGTTTGAATGCATGATTGACCAGGACAGCGGACGGTATTTGAGCGAGGACTACGCTTTCTGCCGGCGCTGGCGCGCCATTGGCGGAGAAATTTGGGTCGATCGCAAGAGCGCGCTGGCCCATACCGGGCCGTTTACGTTTGCCGGCAACACGGCGCAGCGCTACTCGGGCCTGTTTGGACCGGATCAAGATACATAGACGAGAATTGCAATGGTGCCGGCGGCGTGATTTGAACACGCGACCTACTGATTACGAATCAGTTGCTCTACCCCTGAGCTACGCCGGCCCGCAGATGCGTGAAGCGGCGGGACCATAGAGCAAGCGAACACGAATTTAAAGCCGTTCCTGGCGATAAATGGCCCCAGACCGGCCCATTGCGGCACACCCCATTGACGAACCGGAAAACATAGGGAATGCCTGGGATATGGCGAACCAATTGAACACGGACGTGATTGTCATCGGCGGCGGCCTGGTCGGCGCGACCCTGGCCTGCGGGCTCGCGCGCCATGGGGTCGAGACCGTGGTCATCGATCAGACCGATCCGGCGGCGGGGATTTCCCCAACTTTCGACGGCCGCGCCTCTGCGATTGCGCAGTCGGCAAAGACGGCGTTGGAAGGGATCGGGTTGTGGCCCCTGGTCGCCGGCAAGACCGGGCCGATCGACGAGATCCGCGTATCCGATGGCCCATCGCTGATGTTCCTGCACTACGACCACGCCGACATCGGCGATGACCCATTGGGGTACATGGCCGAGAATCGCGACCTGCGCGCCGGGCTGGCCGAGCTGCTGCAGGGCACACCGGGCGTTACGGTGATCGCTCCGGCAGAGGTTGCCGATATCGAGCGCACCGCGACCGCGGCAATCGTGACGTTAAAGAGCGGGCAGACGGTGCGGGGCGACTTGGTCGCCGCTGCCGATGGGCGCGGGTCCAAAACGCGGGACACGGCGGGAATCGGGGTGACAGGCTGGACCTACAACCAGCAGGCGCTGGTGGCGACCATCGGCCACGAAGTGTCGCATCGGAACATCGCCCATGAACGGTTTCTGCCGTCCGGTCCCTTCGCCATTTTACCGCTCAGGGGCGGACACCGGTCGTCGCTGGTGTGGACCGAACGCAGCGACGCCGCGGATGCTTTTATGGCGTTGGACGATGACGCATTTCTCGCCGAGATCGCGGAGCGCGTCGGAGGGTTTCTCGGCGACCTGCATTTGATCGGCCCGCGGTTCCGTCACCCGTTGGGCCTTCAGGTGGCGGAGCGGTACACCGATACGCGTCTGGTGCTGGTAGGCGACGCGGCTCACGGTATCCATCCGATCGCGGGCCAGGGCTTGAACCTCGGCTGGCGCGATGCCGCCGCACTGATCGATATTCTCGTCGATGCCAAGCGTTACGGCCTTGACCTCGCTCACGCTGGCGGACTGGAGCGCTATCAGCGCTGGCGCCGCGCCGACAATCTGTTAATGGCGGGGACCACCGATGTCCTGAACCGGCTGTTCTCCAACGATATCGCACCGCTGCGCCTTGCCCGCGATCTGGGTTTGGCCACGGTCAACAGTCTGCCGCCGTTGAAGAAGACATTTATGCGTCACGCCATGGGACAAGTCGGCGATCTGCCGAAACTGATGCGCGGCGAAGCACCGGGATAGACGCCCGCACGGGAGGGAAATCAATGTCACTACGCGCCCTTGTCAGTTTTTTTGTTCTAAGCGTGGGACCGGCAACCGCCGGAGACTTGGCCACCAACACCGGCTGGGGCGCGTACGGCGGCGCGCCCGGCGGCGGGCAATATTCCGCGCTCGATCAGATCAACACAGACAACGTGACGCGATTGGACGTCGCCTGGACCCACCGCAGCGGCCACGACGCCGAAACACGCGCCATGGGCGGCAAGGCGTCCTATCAGGTCACGCCCATTTACGCCAACGGACTCCTTTATTTGTGCACACCGCTCAACCGTGTGCTCGCGCTGAACCCGGAGTCGGGCGAAGAGGTTTGGCGTTTCGATCCCTATGACACATTGGTCGACGACGAACGGGTGATCTCGACCTGCCGCGGCGTGATTTATTGGGAGGATGCCGGCGCGAACCCCGGCGCCGCTTGCGCCAAACGCGTCTACAAGAACGACCGTCAGGGCCGGATGTTTTCAATCGATGCGGACACCGGCGAAGCCTGCATGGATTTCGGCGGTCAGGGCTGGGTTGATCTGAAGACAGAGGAGTATGGCGGCGATGGGCCGTTGTTCTTTACCTCGCCGCAGCAGGTGCTGGGCGACAAACTGATCGTCGCGGGGTCCGTCGGCGATAACGTTAAAGCCAATTCGACCGACGGCAACATCCGCGCGCTCGACGCGCGCACCGGCGCGTTGATCTGGCGCCTCACCACCATTCCCGATCACCTGCGCGACGAAACCGGCGGCGCCGATGTGTGGCCGCCGTTCTCGGTCGACGTCGAGCGCAACATGGTGGTGGTTGGCACCGGAAGCCCCAGCGTCGATTTTTACGGTGCGCCGCGCACCGACGACATTCCCTATGCCAATGCGGTGATCGCCATCGACGGAGATACCGGCGGTGTGATCTGGCACCAGCAGGTCGTCCACCACGATCTGTTTGACTACGACCTGCCGACCCAGCCGTTGCTGGTGGATATCGAACGCGACGGCGGGAAAATTCCCGCCGTTGTCCAGGGTACGAAGATGGGCACGGTGTTCGTGTTTCACCGCGAGACCGGTGAGCCGCTGTTCCCGGTTGTTGAAACTCCCGTGCCCGCGAGCACGATTCCGGGGGAAACGGCGGCGCCGACGCAGCCCATTCCACAGCGCCCGGTACCGTTCTCGCGCCAGCGCATCAGCGAAGATGAGATTTTTGGTTTTACGCCGTGGGACCGCGGCAAGTGCCGCGACAGCTTTCGCGCGCTGCGGTACGAAGGTTTGTTCACTCCCATCAGCGAACAGGGCACGTTGATTCTGCCCACGCCCGGCGGCGGCGCCAATTGGGGCGGGCTGGCCTACGATCCGGCATCGAACAGGCTGATCGTCAAAGGCCAGAACTTTGCCTTCGTGGCACGGCTGGTGCCGGAAGACGACAGCGGGCCGGTGCCGGGTGTGTTCGAGGCGAGCACCTTGTCTCGCAAGATGCAGGGCACGCCCTATCGCATCGAGGGGACGCAGTGGCTGTCGCCCTGGGGAATCCCGTGCGTGCCGCCGCCCTGGGGCACGCTCACCGCCATCGATCTGAGCACCGGCAACACTGTGTGGACGCGCGGCTACGGCCGCGTCCCTTTCGGACCGGGCAATTGGCTCCGCTCGCCGGAACGCTGGGGCTCCCCCATCTCCGGCGGCCCGACGGTCACTGCGGGGGGACTGATCTTTATGGCGGCCACAACCGATCCCACCTTCCGCGCGATGGACATTTCAACTGGGGAAACCCTGTGGCAGGCCGACCTGCCGGTGCCCGGCATCGCAGTGCCGATGACCTACGAGGTGAACGGTAAACAGTACGTGGTGATCGCTGCCGGCGGCAGCACGTTGATCGACACGGAGCTCAGCGATTACCTGATCGCTTACGCCCTGCCTGACTAGCCGCCGGCCGCTATGGATCGCGGCTGAGACCCTTCTCGTCCAGCGCCTTCAAATAAGCGGCCCAGCGCGTTTCATACTCTTGTCCGAGTTCGCGCAACGTGCGCCAGGAATATATGCCGGTGTCGTGCAGGTCGTCGAACGTCAGCTTGACGGCGTAATTACCGACCGGTTCGATCTCGATGATGCCGACATGCTTACGTCCGCCGACGATCACCTTCTCGCCGCCATGGGCCTGAACTTCCGCCGACGGGCTTTCGACGCGGAGGTATTCACTGGGCAGATCATAGGACTCGCCGTTGTCAAACCTGACCCGAAGAAATTTGTTTTGGCGGTCGTAGGCGATGTCGGTCGGCCACGGATCCGAAGATGGCTGACGATCCGAAGCGGCTGCGGGCATATTCTGATCAGTCTTCGAGACGGCGGGCTTCGTCGGGCAGCATGATGGGAATGCCGTCGCGCACCGGGTAGGCGAGGCCGGCCTGCTTGCTGATCAGCTCCTGCGCCTCCTTGTCGTATTCCAGCGCCCCCTTGGTTACCGGGCACACAAGAATTTCAAGAAGCTTAGCGTCGATTTCAGTGCCGGCCATGGCCGTGTTCCCTCTTCAGCGTCATTTACTGCCGCGGGCCCTCGGGCGCGCCTTTGTCGAACACTCCCATCTGCAAAAGCGCCAGCAGCATATCTGCGCGTTCATCCATTGTCGTGGTTTCGAGAAGCGCCTGTTTTTCGCGCGGATCGAATGGACAGATCATACACAGCGACGAGATCAAGGTGTGATCCGACAGGCCTTTGATGATGTCGACCTTCAGGCGCATGCCCTGAGCGTCGATATACGGCTGCAAAGCTCCAAGCAGCGTGTCGCGATCCAGGTCCATGGACTCCGGCGGATCCATGTCAGTGGTATAGGGCGAGTAATCAGCGCGTACACGGCGGTAGCCGCGCACGCCATCGAGTTCCTCTGCGACATGAAACCGGCTGAGGCCGCGCAAAGCGATAAGCAGGCGGCCATCTTCGGTTTCTTCGAAATAGACAATGCGGCCGGCACAGCCGGTCTTGAACAGCGGCGGCCCGTCATCTTCGAGGTCGTCGTCCTCGTCCTCATCGAAATTCGGCTTGCCCATGGCGTCATAGTTGGGCTGGATCATGCCGATGAACCGGCCGTTGCCGAGAGCGTCCAACACCATGTTGAGATACCGCGGCTCAAAAATGTTGAGCGGCAGCCGTCCGCCCGGCAGCAGCAATGCGCCGCTCAGGGGAAACACAGGGATGACGTCGGGCAGGTCTTCGAACTTGGTCGAGATCGGACTAAACACGCGGCCGCCTTTACTGGTTTTGCCTAAACGAACAGCAGGGACGACAGCCTGCGACGGCCGTCGATGGTCAACGGATCGGTCGGCCCGAAGGCCTCGAAGAATTTGACCAACTGCTTACGTGCGCCGTCATCGTCCCACTTCCGGTCGAGGCTGACGATTTCGAGCATCCCATCGACAGCGCCTTCGCGGTCTCCGGCGCCATAGCGCGCCATGGCCAGGTCGAACCGCGCCTGCATATCTTTCGGGTTGTCTGCGACTTTCTGTTCCAGCGCCGCGATTTCCTCGCCAGACCCGGCTTCTGCGGCCGACTCTTTAAGATCAAGAGCCGTCTTCACGGCGGCGATTTCGGGCTTGTCCGCAAGTTCCGGCGGAAGTTGCTCCAACACCTGGCGGGCAATATCGTCCTGTCCTGACTCCATATAGCAGCGCAGCGCGCCGCCGAGCGCGCGGGCGTTTTCACGGTCCTCGCCGAGGACCTGCTGATAGAGCGCCAGCGCCTGATCGTACTGGCCTGCGCCGGCGGCCTCTTCGGCCGCGTCGAGCAACGCATCGATGGGCGAGCCCTCGCCGCCTGTGAGTTTGTCGATGAAGGATTTCAACTGGCTTTCGGGAAGAGCGCCCATAAAGCCGTCGACCGGCCGCCCGCCTTTAAACGCAAACACCGCGGGAATGGATTGGACACGGAACTGGGCCGCCAACGCCTGATTTTCATCGACGTTGATCTTGACCATTTTGACCTTGCCGCCATAGCTGCGCACCAGCTTTTCGAGTGCTGGGCCGAGCTGCTTGCAGGGGCCACACCAAGGTGCCCAGAAGTCGACAATAACGGGAACGGATTGCGAGGCTTCGAGCACGTCCTGTTGGAACGTATCTGTACTGCACTCGCTGACCAGCGCTCCTGCGGCCGCGCCGGGACCGGCAGCGGAGTCGGGCTGGGCTGTGGGATCGCCAATTAACATTTGGGTCTTAGTCCTAGGGTAAAAGCCGAAATATGACCCTTAGATGCGTCCAAAATAATGGAAACGCAAGGGATAGCGGCGAATTCGTTATCCTGACCTTTGACCAGACGCGGTTCACGCGCTGCGCCAAGTGTGGCGGCGGAACCCCTTGCAAAGCCTTGCTGAATGGGTATAGTCCGCGTCCTTCCGGGACGGCCAGCTGGCCGTCCACCGAGCGGGCGTAGCTCAGGGGTAGAGCACAACCTTGCCAAGGTTGGGGTCGGGCGTTCGAATCGCCTCGCCCGCTCCATTTTCTCTCAAGAACACCGGACGGATCAGTCTCGGTCAACGGGTTAGGCCGCGCCCTCGGGCGCGCGAATATTGACGATGAGGAGACGGCGGTCGCAGTTCGGAATCGGCACCGGGTAAACCCCATGGAGCGACCGGTCCGAGCGGGGAAACGCCACCAACCTGTTGGGTTTGAAATCAACCCTGCTGTGCAGATCAAAGTCCTGGAAGCGGTAATGCGTGTGGTCGCGAATTTCCATATCGGGATCTTTTGGCACGTAAAGCCCGGTTCCGTACGACGCGTATTCGGGCTCCCGAGACAGGTAATAGAGAAGACTGATAAACCGCGCCTTTGTATCCGTATGCGGGCCAATAGAGTAATGCTCGCGGTCGCTGATCACGAGTAATTCGGGGGAAAGGTCAATCGAACCGCCAAGGTGCTCCACACGCGGAAAAAGGACGTCCTTAAACTTTTCCCAGCACGCCCGCACAACCGCGCCGCCCATCGCCGCCAACGAGACGGACGTCCAAAAGTCTGCCCCGTCCTGTCCCAACTTGGACAGGAAGTCGTCCGACATAAGCATGGCATGACGTTGTTTGTACATCTCGGATGTGCGCCCTGTTTCCGGTAGCGGGATCATCACATCGTCACCGGGCCAGTTCTCATGAATCGCTTCAAAAAGATCCGGTGGAAAAACGTCGTCGACGACGCAATGCGGAAACGGATCAATTGCGGATGGGGTGTCCGCGATCCGCTTTGCGACATATGCGTCAGCGCCTGAAAATGTATTCGGCATAGTCTTTTGTATTTCCGTCTTTTCTTCTGGCCCGTTCAACCTGGTCGCTATCGTACTGGAAACCCATAGAAGTCATATCGTCGATCAGCTTCTTATGTTCATCGAGGTGGGGGTTAATCTCGATCAGTACCGACTGAACCGCGGGATTATTGACCGTTGCCTTCGCACCGGCGATGACGAGATGCTCAAACCCGTCGACATCGATCTTAATGTGATCGGGAATCGGAACTGCGCCGCGCGCGATTAAGTCGTCGAGCTCATAGCTGAAACTGCCCTGTGCGTAAGCGGCTTTGCGCGGGGCCAGTTTGTCGTCCACCTCAGCGCCGAACTGATGCATTGAGTCGGCCGCTGAGAATCTGGACAGATACAAGTGATCAATCCGGTTTGCATCGGATAGCGCGCAACACCAGGCAGTTACGCGCGCGCCCATTTTGTTCGCGTCAATGTTTTGATTGAGCAGCGCATAGTTTTGGGACTCTGGCTCAAACGCAAATACGCGCGCCTTTGCATATACAGCAGCAAATATCGAATAAAGCCCCATATTCGCGCCAATATCGACAAAGACATCGTCTTCGGAAAAGGACGCAATCCATTTGACCGTCTCAGGCTCCTTCGTCTCAAAGGAGGACACCCGCCATAAACAGTTTTGGTTAGGAATGGCATACGTCAGGTTTGCGGAATCATATGTCTTGACCGCATACGGATAAGACTTCGCGTAGGTATCGACGACCTCGATGATACTCTCGGAGGACTGTTCCATTTCTACCTTTATTCATTCCTATATCTTAAGACAGATACAAGAACACTCGAATCCCGGCTGCACCCAGATTTACATAAGAAGTGCCTTTGGCCGCCTAAACCAGTGTTTTGAATTACATGTGCACCAGAGGGTCAGGTCGATAAGCCAGGTGGGTCTAAACGGCGCCTTCCGGCGCGCGAATATTGACAATCAGCAGCCGGCGGTCGCAGTTCGCAATGGGCACCGGTTCGACACCGTGAAAAGACCGGTCCGACCTGGGAAATGCGACGCAGCGGTTGGGTTTGTAATCGACCCGAGAGTGAAGCTTGAAATGCTCGAAGCCGTAATGTCCATCATGCCGGAACTTCGTGTGCGGGTCCAACGGCTGATACAAGCCGGTTCCGTAGGACGCATACTCGGGATCTTTGGACAAGTAGAACAGCACGCTGATGAGCCGGCGATTTGTATCCGTATGCGGACCGATTGCGTAGCTATCGCGGTCACTGATCACCAGCAGTTCCGATTCAATCGGGACATCCGGCCCCAAGTGCCCGACGCGCGGCATGACGACCGAGGCGAATTTTCCGACGAGCCGTTTAATTACCGCGAAGCCACATATCGTAAGGCGTAGTGACGTCCAAAATTCAATCTGACGGTGCGAGAGTTTGCATAGGAAATCTTCGCGAAACAGCATGACGTCGCGCTCTTTGTAGCCGGTGGTACGACCAGACTCCGAGATTGGCATCATGACATCATTTGACGGCCAGTATTCGTGCATACTTTCGAACAGATCCTCGGGAAACACGTTATCAACAATGCAATGTTCGAACGGTTCCGTGGACACCTCAGTGTCTGCGATTCGCTTGTCGATGTATGACTCAGCGCCAGAAAATATATTCTGCATAGCCCTTTGTATTACCGTCTTTCCGTCGCGCCCGTTCGACCTGATCAGGATCGAACGTAAAGCCAAAGTTACGCATGTCTTCGACCAATTTGGTATGCTCTTCGAGGTGCGGATTTATCTCGATCAGGATCGACCTTACGGTATCTTGCCTTAAAGTCGCGAGTGCGCCGGCGACGACCAAATGCTCGAACCCGTCTACATCGACTTTTATATGGGTCGGCACGGGAATGGCGTTTTGTTGAATGAGGTCATCGAGCGCGAAGCTCACACTCCCCTGAACATACGCGGCCTTTGAGGGCTTAAGGTTTGGATTAACCTCCGCCCCGAATTCGTGGCCTGACCCTGCTGACTTTAACTTTGAAAGGTAAAGGCGATCGATGCGCAGACCATCTGATAGCGCACAACACCACGCAACCATGCGGTCGGAAACTTTGTTGAACGCGATATTGCGATTTAACAAGGCGTAGTTCTGAGACTCCGGCTCGAAGGCAAACACCCTGGCGCCAGCATGAACCGCTGCGAAAATCGCATATATCCCCATGTTGGCGCCGATATCGAGAAAAATGTCGCCCTCAGAAAAACCCGCCAGCCACTTGATGGTTTCGGGTTCCTTGGTGTCGAAAGACGATACGCGCATCAACGCCATCGTATTCGGAACGCCATACAACAGCTTCGTGTCTTCGTACTGTATCGTCGCAACCGGAAACGTCTCGTCGTAATTCTTGACCAGGTCGGTCTGGCTCATTGGCGGTCAACTTTACATAGAGCCCGTTGTCATCGCCCAAATGCGTACATCAGGGGAAAATCGGCCGAGAGATCGACATCAGGGCTTGTCAGCGGGACAAACGTGTTAAGCTTAGCGCTGTGTTTTTAACGACTTGCACAATGGGGTCAAGAAGTCGGACGAAGGGGAGAACCGGCGCATGACGAAGAGCAAGAACACCGGCGCAAAAAACGGTAAGACCGCCGACCTGAAAAGCATCATCAGCCGAACGGCCAAACTTGCCGATACGCACGCCAAGGGCGGCGGAGCCCCGGTGCTGAAACGATTCATTCGCCAATTCTATGAGGACTCGCCGCTTGAAGACCTCGCTGATGCGCGGCCCGAAGACCTGTATGCAGCGGCTGAATCGGCATTCAACGTCGCTAAGCAACGTAAGAACGGTGCGCCGTCTATCCGCGTCGTAACGCCATCTAGGGGGAAATCGAAGGGGTGGCCGGCCGGACACACGGTTATCGAGATCCTCAATGACGACATGCCGTTTCTAGTGGATTCAATCACCGCCGAGCTGGAACGCGTCGGCGAATCGCCTCAATTCATCATACACCCGGTTATACCGGTTAAACGTGATGCCAGCGGTAAACTGCTCGATGTATTCGAGGACGACGAGCCGTTCTTTGACGAAGCTGAGCGCGAAAAGCGCGGGGTGCATTTCGAATCCGTAATGCACGTTCAAGTTTCGAAGGAAGCCGACCCGGACGTCCTGGACCGCATCGGTGATACGCTTCTGTCTGTTCTGAACGATGTGCGCCGTGCGGTCACGGATTGGGCAGAGATGCGCCGTCAGGCGACACGCATCGCTGCCGATTTCGACGGCGCGCCCACCGGAGTGACGCGCGAACAGGCCGCAGAGGTCGAAGACTTTCTGCACTGGCTGCACGACGATCACTTCACGTTCCTTGGCTACCGATGTTACGACATTGAGACCAAAGGTAAACGGCGTGTCCTTCACATGCGCCGGGAAGACAATCTGGGTATGTTGTCAAAACCGTCGTTGATAATGTTCGACGGAGTGCGCGATGGCGCCGATGTCCCGCCGCTTGTCCGTCGTCAGAGTATTTGGGACAAGCGGGCTGATGACCTAAGAGAGAGTTT
>JAYQVH010000004.1:0-62083 GCA_038148375.1 Rhodospirillaceae bacterium
ATGAACACCGACCACACGCTGGAAGAAGTCGGCCAGCAGTTCTCGGTCACCCGCGAACGTATCCGTCAGATTGAAGCGAAGGCGCTGCGCAAACTCAAGCACCCGAGCCGCTCGCGCAAACTGCGCAGCTTCCTCGACAACTAAGCGATACGGTTTCGCAAGATCGTCAGCGGGACCGGATCATCCGGCCCCGTTTTTGTATGCGCTATTCGGCCAGGAACGCGCGCACGAGTCCGGCCATTTCTGCGGTGTGTTTGTCCATGGCACCGTGAGTCCAGCCCGGCAGGTCGTGAATGCGCCCGTTCTTTAAGTACGGTTTCGCTTTCGGGGTCAGTTCCCACAGGTCGTCTTCCGGATTCAGGATCAACAGCGGCTGATCGATCTCGGGCAGAGCAGCGGTAAGGTCGTAGGCGAATGCGGCGCGAAAGCCCCAGTTGCCGGTGCGGTAGTGGCGCAGCCGTTCGATGGCGATATCGGCATAGCAGTCTTCGCTCGGCAGATCGGTGAACATGCCCATCGGGTTTTCGCGAATGCTATTGGCTGTCGTTTCGAGCACATCGGCGAACTTCGGCGGCGGATCGTAAATGCGCTGGCTGTAGTCATCGATGATGGCCTGGTCGAATATCGGTGCGGAGATCATCACCACTTTGCGAATGCGGTCCGGGTAGCGCACGGCCAGATCGGCGGAGGTGAACGAACCGGTGTGGTAGCCCATCACGTCCACGCTCTCGAGACCGATGTTATCCATGAAGGCGATCATGGCGTCGGCGAAATCCGGGATCATTTTGGCGTCGTCGGGTGTGTCGGAGCTGCCATAGCCAGGTGTGTCCGGTGCGACGGCAAACCGGTCCTTGCCCATTTCGCCAAGCCATACGCTGTAGACGATGCTCGACAGCGGGCTGGCGTGCAGACACATCAGTGGAGTTTGGAGTGAGTCCCGGTCACCGGCATAGCGGTAATGGATCTGGCCGTAGGGGCCGTCGGCATAGGCCTTACGAACGGAAACGGGCTTGGAAGACATGGCGGTTGATCCTTGAGCGGCGGCGGATGTGCCGCGGGCGATATCCGTCACCGCTATGGCGGCTGCGGTAACGGCTGCACCGGCGCGCCGGCGGGACAGCTGAATTGGGGAATGGGATGTCATAGGGCCTCCACCTTGTGAGCCCCAACCATACGTGCGCCGGCCGGTTCAGGCCATCTCCGTGCTTGACCTGCCGAGGTGCGGCGCTACTTTGGCGCCGCGTCTCACATGTGGCGCGGCGGCGCGTCGATTGACGCCCGCTCTGGTGGGGGCCCGTAGCTCAACTGGTTAGAGCCGGCCGCTCATAACGGTCTGGTTGCAGGTTCGAGTCCTGCCGGGCCCACCACTCCGGATCATAACTGGGCACGGAAGTCGCGGTTGCAGCGACGATGCTAGAGAATTAACGGTCGAGAACCGGGTCGCGCATCGACTCTAGGGCGCCTGCCGTTTCCTCAATCAGGTCGTCCGGTACGTTGAATTCCTTCAATGAGGCGACCAAATGCCCGGCGACAATATCAAATTCTTTGTCACTCAGATTCATTTCGTGGACGTACTTCTTGTGCGCTGTGCGCATGTAGTCTGCGGCATTTGGCGCTTTGCCATCCATCATTTGTATAAGAAATTTTGATTGCCGGTTGCGTTGTTTGGCTTGGTCCGTATTGGCAAAGAACGGCATTAATTGTTCGTCAGCAAAGACTTTATCGTAAAAGGACTCAACAACGGCTTTGACGGCATCTGCTCCGCCAATTCGCGCCAGTAACGTATCCATAACGACCTCCATAAAAACAATGACGGCCACTCTTTAGGGGAGAAGGACCTGTCTCGCCTTGACAATGGTCAAGCCGGGCCTTGTGCCTACACCACTCTTACACCGAGACCCGTTTCATCCGTGCCGGCCGATCAGCCCCAATGCTCAAGGTGTTACCGCCGCAGGCCTGCTGGGCACCCAATCTTTCAAATCGTGTGTCCAAAGCCCTGGCACAGGGGTCCGTGACCGTTGGGCAACGGGGACCAAGGGGCGACCGTGTTCTCACACACTCAGGCGCGCCGCCGAGTGCGTGCTATCTTACGCGGACGGATCAACACTCGCCGTGGGGGATGCCATGACTGTTCGCCAATCTTTCAGCGCTTTACGGGTCGCCGCCGCCTTTGTTTTGCCCGCGCTGTTTCTTTGTTCTTCGCCGGCTGTGTCAATCGCGGGTGAGGACGATTTACTCGTCGCCAACGTCACATTGATCGATGGTACGGGCGCGGGTCCCTTGCCGGGTGCGTCGGTCCTTGTGAGTGGAGATCGCATTGCGCTCGTGTCGCCCTCCGATATTGAGGTGGCAGATGGCGCGACCGTGATCGACGGTACGGGCAAGTACCTGTTGCCGGGCCTGATCGACACGCACATTCACCTGCGCGGCGGCACCGTGCTCGGCCGGGTCATGAACAATCGTGATCTCGCGGTCAAAGCGTTGCACACATTTTTATACAGCGGCGTGACGACCGTGATGGATCACGGCAATAGCCCGGACTTCATATTTCCCATCCGCGCCGACGAACGGGCCGGCAAAATTCTGGCGCCGCGCGTCCTCGCCGTCGGCTGGGCGGTTCACTTCGCCAGAAACAGTGGGAGCAACGACGGGCCGGCGGTCATTATGTCGCGGGACGACGTTGCGCGGGTGCTCGACAACGCTTTTTCCCACGACCCCGATCTGATCAAACTGGTGATCGACGCCGAAGACATGATGGCGAAGGATCTAGTCCCGGTCTTCCCAGACGTGCTGACCGACGTCGTGCATTACGCCAACAGGCACGGCCACCGGGTCACCGCACATATCGGCGGCCGGGAAGAATTCCAGACCGTTATCAATTCCGGCGTCAACGCTTTCGCCCACGCGCCAATCCGGAATCTCCTCGACGAGGCCGCGCTCAACAGCGTCGCCGTGCGCGCGATGCCGATATCGACCACAGCCGTCGTGTTCTCCAATATCGCGCGGGTCGCCAATG
This sequence comes from Rhodospirillaceae bacterium, assembly GCA_038148375.1. Lineage (GTDB taxonomy): Bacteria > Pseudomonadota > Alphaproteobacteria > Rhodospirillales > Rhodospirillaceae > CAWUEX02. The sequence goes on from JAYQVH010000004.1 coordinate 3,017, forward strand.
ACATCAGCTGGTTCAACACACCGCTTTTTCAGGCGACGTTTGATGACGCGACTATGAAGTTCAATACGGTTGACGAGCGGGAACGGTATCGCCGGTCCGGCATGCCCGAACAATTTGCCAGGCAGATTCCCAATATGCTTGAGAACCTGCGCCTGCTTCATGACTCAGGCGCGCTGCTCGCCCTCGGCAGCGACCGGACCTATGGGCCAATGACCCAGCAAGAACTTGAACTGTACGCCCAGGCCGGCATTCCGCTGCTCGATATCGTGACGATCGCGACGCGCAACGCCGCGATGTACATAGGTCACGGCGACGATTTGGGCACGGTCTCGCGCGGTAAACTTGCAGATCTCATTTTGCTACGGGAGGACCCGCTGGAGGACGTGACCAATTTTGCGTCCGTCGACACGGTCATTAAGGCGGGCCGGATCGTTGACTTGTCCGCCTTGGATCTGCCCGTCAATAAATAGCATCGGTTCGGCGCAGACCCTGCCCGCACCACCGCCGCATCGACTTGCCGGGACCGCGCGTGCCCAGTCCGCAAAAGCGGCGGTCCCTGGCGCCAACGCAAAAACATTGGAAGCGTGGCAATGATGTCACGCCTCTTTTGACTGCCAAATGGGCTCTCCACTGGCGTCTTATCGTAAGGTGTGCGTCAGGTGGCTGGGCAGCCCATCTTTTGGTTGAGCGGGCGGCGAGTGTCCCAAGATAGCGGCAGAAAACATGGGTTTGATCGCTAAACGGAAGACAAAATTATTAATAGTAATTATTCAAAAAAACCCTAATAAATAGTTTTTGCTGCGGGTTCTCAATCTCCCTGTAGTCGGCAGACCGCTCGGCCAAGTCACGATTTCCATGAGGGCGACTTATGGATACCGCTGAGATTGGTATTGGACACATATATGAACGATATAAAGTATGGCCGTGATCGAGGGACGAATTGGGGTTTTTTCGCGTATTTGGAGTCCAGACACGCCAGACGAAAGCAAGCCGGCGGCGCGTCTCATCGCAAACTGTCATCTTTAGATGTGCGGGCTTTGGCCACAGATCGCTTTATTTCTACTGGGAGGGGTTCTCTATGAACTTTAAGAAAAATCGCTTACTCGGCTTGACGAGTGTCCTTGCGCTCAGCGCCTTCGCGTCGGAAGTTTCCGCGCAGCAGATGGTCTTGGAAGAAATCGTCGTCACAGCCCGTAAGCGTGATGAGTCGATCCAGGACATTCCGCTTAGCGTTACTGCCTTCAGCGCCAATCAGATCAAGGGGCAGGCGATCACCGATGTAGAAGACGTGATCCAGTTCATCCCTGGCGTGCACATGAGCAATCACACCGCCAACCGCAACAATCCGGCGATCCGTTTCCGCGCCATTGACCCGCCGTCAAGCGTACGTGGTGAGCAGACGTCTGCTTCGTTCCTCGACGGTGTGTACTTGCCGACGGGCAGCCAGATGGTGTCGATGGACGACATCGAACGCGTGGAAGTGGTCAAAGGCCCTCAGTCAGCCTTCTTTGGCCGCTCTACATTCGCCGGGGCGATCAATTTCGTCACCAAGACCCCTGGCAACGAGGCGGGCGCTGACGTCAACCTGATCCTCGGTGACAACAAGCGCGCCGACCTGTGGCTCAGCGCCGAAGGTCCGATTGTCGAAGACAAGTTGTTCATCCGCGCCTCCGGCCGCTACTACACCTATGACGGTGCGTGGAAAAACGAACATCCGTCGGGCGGCGACCTTGGTGCACAACAGACGTCCGCCGGCAGCGTCACGGTCTACGCCACGCCGTCGGAAGATTTCTCGCTCAAAGCGCGGTACATGCATACCGTGCTGGACGATGGCTTGGCGGTTCAGTTCCTGGTCAAGGGCGAAAGCAACAACTGTGGACCGTTCACCACCAACGGCGTGACTGGAACGGCGGACTATTACTGCGGCACGCTGACCCGCGATCTGATCACCAACGGAATTCAGATCGATACGTCGCCGTTGGAAGACACCTCGATCAAGGAAGATCTGGGCCTCGACCGTAAATTCGATTTCTTCAGCCTGAATGCGGACTGGGATCTTGGCGGTTCAGGTTACACCCTCAGTTCCGTCACAGGTTTCTATAAAGAGAGCACCGAGGAACTGCGCGAACTCCTCACCGACGAAATCATGGTGTATCTCCGGTGGAAGGACGAGTCCTGGTCACAGGAATTGCGTCTCGCCTCGCCAGAAGATGAAAGCCTGCGGTGGATGGTCGGCGTCTATTATCTCGACCTCACCTATAACAAAGACGCGGCGAGCGGCTTCCCGTGCCCCGGTGTCGGACCGTTCTGCGGCGACCCCACCCAGGGATTTGCCCCAAGCGGCCGAGGCGGTCGCGGCCTGTTCGGCATTACGCCGGGCGTCACAGACGACGTGGAAAACAAGGCCATCTTCGGCAGTGTGTCCTACGACGTGACCGAGAAATTAACGCTCAACGTCGAGTTCCGCTACGAAGAGGAAACCCTGGCTAATGGTTCGCCGCTCACCCAAGAAGCTCCGCCGCTTGATTCCAGCACGCCTGCACAAGCGATCCTGACAGCCCAGCCCTTTGGCGGTGCGCAGATCGATGTCGAAGGCAAGTTCAAGGCTGAACTGCCGCGTGTCATCGTCGACTACAAGCTGTCCGATGAGACGATGCTGTATGCCAGCTATTCGAAGGGCAACAACCCTGGTGGCTTCAACCCTGAAGTCATTCAGATGGAGCCGACGGTGGCTTTCCCGGCGTTCTTTGCCTCTGAAGGAATCGGCTACACCGTCAAGCAGGCCGGGCTGCGCGCCTACGAAGCAGGGTTCAAGCACACGCTTGAAAACGGAAGAGGCTACTTAAACGGTGCCGCCTACTTCATGCAGTGGCGTAACCAGGCCTTCCGTGGCTTCACCCGTAACGTCGACAGTAACGGGGATGGCGTGTTCATTCAGGGCTCTGACCGTCTCGGCGGACAGATCGACTACAGCAGCAACGGCAGCACGGACATCTACGGCTTCGAGCTGGCGGGTAGTTTTGCCTTCAACGAGTACTGGGTGGCGAGTGCGTCCTACAACTACAATGACAGCGACATCAAAGAATACCTCGATGGTGTCCATGGACGCGTCTTCGGTTCGTCCGATGCCAGCGGCAAAGACGTTGCCCGCTCACCGGATCATTCCGCGACCTTTGCTCTCGACTTCACCTACCCGGCCGAGACGATGTTTGGCCAAGATGGTGACTGGTTCGCCCGTTGGGATGCCTACTATCAGTCGTCGACTTGGAACTGGGTCATCAATCTGGCGAAAACCGAAGCGGAGACACTGCACAACCTGCGTGCCGGCTGGCGCGGAGACCGTTACAGCGTCGAAGCGTGGGTTGAAAACGTCCTCGATAGCGATGCCGTGTTGGCGTCCCAGCGCACCACCGGCAGCTTCCTGACCGGCCGTCTGGGTTACCAGCTGACCCTGCCTGAGCCGCGCACCTTCGGCGTGACTCTGCGCGCGAGCTTCTAAGTCTCGCCAATCAACTTTTGGACACGGGTGTGGGAGGATTTTTTCCTCCCACACCCGCTTCCTCCCGGCCATGCCGGCATAGATTCATAGCTAAGCCTTCAATAGCTGCGTGCCGACGGGCCCACTAACGTCCTGGAAAGGCTCGAAAGCTATGAACATTCTCCGTCCTTCAAAAATAGTGAGCAGGCGCACCTTCGGCGCGCTCGGTCTGGCAGCCCTGACGACATCCACCCTGGTGAAATCCGCCTGGGCGAGCAAAATGCGTCCGGCCGACGATTTGTTTCCCACGGACGAGGCCCTGGTGCGCGCATTGATGAAAATGCGTGCCAGCACCGACGGCAGCCTGCGATTTGGCTGGCTTGAGGCTGACCGAGTTGCCTATATCGATGGTGAAGTCATTCCGATGATGGGGTTGATCGCGGGTACGGCGAGCCGGGCCAAGGACAACGGTGATGGCACCTTCGACGTCACCGTTCTTGAGATCACCTATTATCTCGATGTTGAGTCCGGGGAATTGCGTCCCACCATGATCATGCCGGGCACTGGGAAAGAAGTGAACGTGCCGTTGTACCGTTCCGGCCCGGCCGTTGTTAATGTATCGGTGTCGTCAAAGATCGACGAAGTGCACGATGGCAGCGCCGGCGTTGTCGAGGGCGACGAGGGCGGGGGTACGGAGGCCTTCGCGCCGAAGGGAGACGTCAAGCTGGACCGGTCCGTAGGGCCAGCCTTCGTCGATGGTGAAGATCTCTGGATAGAGACGACGGAATACGGACGCGTCCGGCCGGCGAACCCCAGCGAACAGCCCGTGTTTTACAAAGAGTCTGCGATCTGGATGGGCAAGACGGACGAACTATTAGACCCGGACGTTCATTCCGCCCAGACCAAATTGTCTTATTCCGCCGCGTCGAGCTGGCGGCCGTGGATGGAGTTTGGCGACGTCAAGGGGCACTCGATGGCCCATGGCATCGGCGGAAAATGCTCCAAGCTCGAAGACATGCCGTACCAGTGGCTCAGTCTGACCGAGAAGCACCATCCGGACTTCTTCAAGGACCCCGACGCCGCGCTGCGCGGCGAGACCTAAGTCTGAGCACCGGGTTTATTGACCGGGGAGGGAGTTGAGGAGATACACGCGCTCCTCAGCGCCCGTCACATGCGGCTTCCAGTGATCGTAGTAGTACTGGAGGAACTCGGGCCGGGACTCGTATGTCCGGTATTCTTCCCAATTATTGAACGTCAGTGAGACGGCGTACTGAAACGCGCTGGGCGAGACCTGGCGTTGTATTTCCAAATCGACGTCGTCGGGAAGGGCTGTGATCGACTCGTACCAGGTGCGGAGAAACGCTTCTGCCTCGGGACTGTTCGGCGCGTATTCCAAGTTGAACGACACCACCAGCCTGATCGGGCTCGTCGTAACCGCGCCGTCCGGAAGAATATCCAGATTGTTCGGACGCCCCTCGTAAACCTCTTCAGGCGTTTTCTGACTGGCGTGCCCATCGCCGGCCGAGATCGCGGTGAGCAACCCGAGCGTCGCACATGCGGGTAGCAAGTAACGGAAGATTTGGCGTCGGCTGGTCATGGCGAATTCCATGCTGTCGAGAAAAAACCGACGTCAGTGTGGCAGGTCCGGCTCTAAAACACACCTTGTAACGAGGGCAGGGCGTACATAATCGGCTTCATCCACTGAAACTGCCGGTAGGTTGTGTAATACAGCTGGCCGGGCCGCGTTTCGGCATTCAGCAGAAACAACGGCATGCCCTGATAGGCCCATTGCCAGCCACCGGTGCCGTCCGCAATGACGCTCCAGTGGCCGACCCGTGGCAGAGGCCCGTTCGCTGATACAGGAGTCCAATATTTCTTCAAGCATGCCTCATCGCAGTGGTTGCCGCCGATGTAGGCCTGTTCCGTGGCGTTGTCGTCGATCATCAGGCGGTAGAGCGTCATACCACCGCTGTCGGCGTATAGATCGCCGCCATCCGAGACGACCACCGTGACCCAATCGGGTACGGGCGGTGCCGGCTCCAGCACCAGCGCCTGCCAGACGCCATTGGTGTCGTGGCCGTTGAGGTCGCCCGGAGATGCGTCGCCCGCATAGGTGAACAGCGCCTTGCCGTCGTACGCCCATTGGTAAAGTCCGTCCGCGCGTGTGAGAACGGAGAAGGCGTCAAAGTCCCGCGCGGTCCAGGGCGCTTCGACAGGGCGCCAGGACTGAGCGCAAGCGCCGTCGCAAACGAAGTCCGGTCCGGTGTCGCCGCCACGGACGTAGAGCGTCCGGCCATCCGAGGTGGAGAGCACTTGACCGATCACCGTATCGGTGACCGACAACTCGGCCGGCGTCAGGGAGGGCTCGAACGCGACGTTCCATCCGTTGCCCGCACCGAACGCGGCGCCCGCGTCCAGATCGCGGGCATATCGGTACAGCGGCCTGCCTTTGTGGGCCCATTGAAGCGTGCCGTCGTCGCGGGCAATGACGCTCCAGTCCTCCGGCGGGTTGTCTGGAACACGGTCAGCAAGTAGAGGCGGGCGCATGGCGGCGCATTCCCCGGTGCACATGCTGGCGCCTGGTTCGCGCAGGTCGGTGTCGAACGTATAGAGCGTCAGACCTTCTGCATCTGTGATGCGAGTGCCGTGTCCAAGCTCAGTAACGGCCGCATCCGCCGGTGTTTCAAGATCAGCGCGCGCCGCGGCGGCAAATAAACAGGCCGCCAGGCCCGCGAGCGTGAAACCGGTGCGCATAGGTGCGTGCCTGACTCTGAGACCGCTCACGCCAGGATATCGGTGATGGTCTTGGACGTGGCGAGGGACCGCGTTCCCCAGCTGTCGATCGGAACGCCCATGATCTGCATCGCGGTGAGGCCGATGCGCGTCGCGGGGTCGCCGTTGCCGGCGACGTAGTAGCCGGTCTTGATCCGTCCGCCGGCCCGGCCGACCGTCATAAACGGCACGCCGTCAATCGAATGCGTGCGCGCGAAATTGGTCTCGCTGGCGGCGAGCAGGAGCACGTTATCCAGCAACGTGCCGTCGCCCTCGCGGATTGACTGGAAGGACTCGATAAACCGGGCCAGGGCTTCCATGCTGCGCGTGTTGAACCAAGAAGTTTGCGGTTGCAGCCCGGTTTCCGGATCGACGCGTTCCTCATGCGACAGGCTGTGATGCGTCAGGCTCTCGCCCTCGCGCCGAAGGGCGGAGAAAGAATCGCTAAACACCATGTTGAACACATGCGTTTGATTGCAGGCCACCGCCATCGCCAGGATCTTGGCAAAGGCATCGTGGGTTGCTTCGACACGGCCGATCTCGACTCCGGACATGTCTCCCAATACGCCGTCGTCGTTGGGTGGCGGCACGATCCGGCACGCTTCGTTGGGGGCTGGCTTCTGCAGCTGGACCTCGAGCTGGTTCTCCAGTTCTCGGATGGAGGAGAAATACTCGTCCAGCTGGGCGCGATCGCTGGCGCCGACGTCCTTCATCATGCGCTGGCGTTCATCGGTCACCGCCGACAACACGCTTTTGCGTGCCATGATGCGCGGGTCGGGTGCGAAGTCGGCTTTATTCGGGTCGACGAAATCGGGGCCGAACAGCCTTTGATAAAACGCTGTCGGTAAAACCTCTCCACTTGTCTTGGTGAACGTGCCGCGCGCCGAGTACATGTGGTTGGGATTGCCGGTGCAGCTGAGATCGATGGTTTTCAGCCGTGTGCCGTTGCCAATCTGATCGGCGATGAGAAGGTCGAAGGTCGTGCCTGGAATTTCATCGTCTTTGTCAGGTACCACCCCGGTGCGGGACGCCACCCACCCGCTGGTGTGTGGATAGTTTGAGCGACCGTCGAGCGGCAGATTGAATTTGGCGAAGAAGTTGATCAGGTCCGCGTACGGTTTGAGGGCCTCGCACTCGCCTTTAAAGGACAGGCCGGGGCTTGTCACAGCTTTATCGTCAAGCGCGTAGTTTGGCGTATGTCCCAGGCCCCAGAACCAGGTGCCAAAGCGCACGGGCAGAGGCGCGCCGGACGCCAGCGCCGTGCCGGAGTCATTTAGCATGCAATCGAGGAAGGGCAGGGCGACGGTCACGGCGGAACCGGCCAAGGTTCCACGCAGCACGCGGCGGCGGCTGATCGGCGTCGTGCGACTCTTTGCCATGATCACACCTCCTTAAAATGGTGCCGGGGACACGGCTGCTGTTTCCAGCGCGGCGGTGTCCGGTGCAGTGACGGCGTACAAGGCATCGCTTGTGGCGATCCTCTTCAGCAGTTCTTTGACGCGAAATCCTTCTGCGGCGAAGCGCTCTTCAAGATACGCCATCAACGGGTCGCGCGGCGACAGGGATTTGCCGCTGGCATAGGCATATAATCGATTGACCAGGCAGGTCGTGGCCGCGGGGTTGTCGCGCAGCGCGGGCCCTAGGCCGGACGCATCGTCAAAGGCGATACCGTCCAAGCTGCCGCTGGTATCGATAACCTCGCCGTTTTCGGCGCTGCGGGACTGGCCGGCGCCGTCGAAAGTCTCCAAGGCGAGGCCGATGGGGTCGGTGATGCGGTGGCATCCCGCGCACGCCGGGCTGGTCGAATGAGCCGTCAGACGCTGGCGTGCCGTTTTGTTTGGTGAATTAGGATCGTTGAATTCGGTGAAATCCACATCCGGCGGCGGATCGGGTACCTGTTGGCACAGCAGCGTGGTGCGGATGGCTTTACCGCGCAGCGTCGGAGAACTGCGCCCGGGGTGAGAATGCAGCGCCAGGAACCCTAGCTGGCTCTGGATGCCGACACGGGGGTCGGTTTCCTCAAACTCAAACGGCTGCCATACGCCTTTCGGCGCCTCCACCTGCACCCGGTAGACCTGTCCCAGGGTGCGGGTCATAAACGTTTTGCGCGTGGTGAATAGGTCGCGGTAATCCGCGTCGAGGTTGATGACGTGATCGACGATGGTCCGCAGCGTCTGCTCTTGGGCGTCTTGCGCCGCCGCGACACCGAAAGCCGGGTAGATGACCGTGTCCTTTTCCAGGAAATCGAATGCGTCGAACTCATACATGTCCGCAAAAAATGCCCGCACTCCGGTTTCCAGGCGCGGTGAGGCCATCATGCGCGTGACCTGGGAGGTGAGGCCGTCCTGCGTGTGCAATGCTCCATTTTCGGCGGCGGTTAACAGGGCGTCGTCCGGCACGGTGTTCCACAGTAAAAAGCTCAAGCGGCTGGCGACGGAATAGCCGTCGAGGCGAACGGACCCCGGCGCCGCGGGGTCGGGCTCGACGCTCTCGGTGACAAAAAGGAACTGTGGCGCGACCAGAAGGCTGGTGAGCCCGAGGTGCAGGCCGTCCTCGAAGTGGCCGAGCGCCTTGGCGGTGTCGCGCATTACAGTGACACGGGACTTGATTTCCTCGTCCGTCAGCGGACGGCGGAACAGCAGGCGGCCTGCATCCGTGATCAATTGTGTGGCGCAGGTTTCGTCGAACGCCATGTCCGGCTTTAGTGCGCAGGGAACCAGGAACCGCCGATTAGGCTCGCTTAGGACCTGAGATGCAATAGACCGCGCCATTTCGTCGTATTGCCGCATACTGCCTGACGTCACCGTCGCGTTGCGGGCGCCAACGGCGAGCAGGCCGTGCGTCCGTACGGGCGTGTCGAACCGGCCGCCGACAACGATGGCCGAGCCGAACACATCGCCGATGACATTGCGGTATTGGTCTTCGGTGAGGCGGCTGATATCCGGCGGAGTCCCGCTCACAACCGGTTCGGCGGGCTCGCATGCGCTCAACAGCAGGGCCGACAGCGGTGCGAGGAGCGCTGAAAGAAAACCGCGATGAAGAGATTTATGGCGCTTCATACTTCCAATCTATGGCCCACTGGCTGCCACTCTGGCCGGGCCGGTTCCGCCGGAGGCCAATTCATCGCCTTTCGGGTGGTTAATGAAAGCCCGCACCGCTTCGAACTTGAATGCGGAAGATAACGTGGTGCATTCGCCGGTTTGCGGATCGGGGTGGCCGTCGGCCAATTCATGCGCCGCAACGTAGATCGCCGGACAACTAAACTTATGGCGATTGGGAAACGACGTCAGCATGCCGCGAACGTAACTGTATAATTGATCGACCCCATAGTAGCCGTAAACCATGCCGCCGGTGCGGCCGTCGTCCGGTGTGATGTCCATGTGCAGCTGCATGTCTTGGATGAGCTGGCGGATGTACTGATAATTGCCGTAGTGGGGAATGTGAACGTCAGCGGTGTGGGTCTTAAGGATGCCGTCTTCGATGCGGCCGCCCACAGTGTCGTTATACCGTGGCGCACCGTCTTCAGCATCGATGTCATAGCTGCCAAAGGGCAGTACGTTGTTCTTGCTGTCGAGATTGAACGAGCCCAAACCGCGATAAAACGTGACGGACACCTCATCGTCGTTTCGAATGTCGTCAACGCCGCTGATCTCGAGCAGGATCATGCCGAGACCGCTGGTGCGGCGGTGGGAATTGGCGTTGTTTTCGATATGACCGTAACTGCGCCACGCTTCGACGCAGCCGAGCAGCCGGTACATCTGATTATCGACCCCGGTTTCGCCGTTCAGTCCGGTGAAGGTGCGGTGGGCGCACGATTTGGGCGTTGCGCCTCCGTCGGTATTGCCGTCGAGGTCAATGCCGTATGAGTACTTTCCTTCGACGATTTTGAGCGGTGGGTCCGTCACGACCGTGGGCTGTTCGCAAACGTCTTCGCCATTGGGGCCGCGGTAGTTGACGTGCCGAAGCTGGGTAATTAAGCGCTCGGGGTACGATCTGCGTTGTTCCGGCGAAATCGTGCTTTCCCAGATCTCCGTATTCCCGGGGGCCGGGCCTTCCGGGCATTCGTCCATGAACATTGTCTCGTACATTGCCGTGTTCCACAGGGTGACGACGAAGCCCATGGTTTGCCCGCCGCCATCCGTGGAGTCGGCGGCACCCGGAGCTGGGTTTACGGCAAGTCCAAACAAGGCAAGGCTGCCGATAACCCGGCCGCACCTCGCGGATCGGCGCGGGCGGACGTTCAAAGAACCGGGTGTTCGGCGATGAGTCTTGTCCACAGTGCCTCGATATCGGAAAAAAATTGGCGGTACACCTGTCGCTCGGGCTCGCTCTTCAGATCAAGTTTCTATGGGCTGCGGGCGTGAATCAATGGGTAACCGCCAGGATTTGCGGCTGCCATCGGTTTAAATCCCCTTTTTTCGCACGGCACGCCTCCGCGGCCCGGTTTGGACTGGATTAGGGATCGGGATTGGGCGACCCTGCCGGTGCGAGAGGCCGTCGCAAAAGCCCTGTGGAGGTCTCGCATTGCCTCTTCGAATGCTGTGCTATGAAACTGAGTTCCAAATTTATTATCGCTTTTGTTGCTCCGGTTATCGCCGCTAGCTCAGGTGTGTCCGCGCAGGTTCCGGACGACCTGTCCTGCGCACATTTCTCGGATGACCCGAACGACAGGTCCGGGCCGCCGCTACACTTTCAGGCAGAGATGTGGGACGGACCGCAGCGGGCGCCGACGTCCAGCGATGCGACCGGGATGGCGACGTTCACGCTTGAGCGCGATACGTTGCGGCTCACCTGGGAAGTGACCTTCGAAGGACTGACAAGTACGCCGTCAGGGTTGCACGTTCACGGCCCGACACCCGCCGAAGGATCTGCACCGGCGGTGTTTGCGCTCGCCGGCGAGAATTTCACCTCACCGGTCACGGGTGAGCGGGTGATTTCCATCGGGGAGGTATCCCTCTTCGTGCAGAACCTCGCGTACGTCAATTTGCACACCAGCAGATATCCCGAAGGCGAAATACGCGGATCGATCAAAAAGCAGCGGCCGCAATGCTAGCGGATAACGTATCAACGGAGACACAATGAACATACGCCCCGTTTCAGACCTCGTCGCCGAGGCCAACGCGCAGATCGAAACGATCGCGATCGACCAAGCCGCGGCGATGCTGCACGACGACAGTGTGCAGTTCGTCGATATCAGAGATGTCAGAGAAGTGTGGCGCGAAGGCACGATTCCTGGCGCACAGCACGCGCCGCGAGGCATGCTGGAGTTCTGGTTCGATCCGGCGTGCAAATATCACCGTCCCGAATTCGCCGAAGATAAGACGTATCTGCTGTTCTGTGCCAGCGCATGGCGCTCGGCATTGGCGGCCAAGGCTTTGACCGACATGGGCTTCACCAACGTTGCGCATATCGACGGCGGGTTTAGTGCCTGGGTCGAGGCCGGGCATCCTGTCGAGGAGCGGTCAAAGACCAAATAGCGCCCATGGATTTGATTACACAGGGCGCGTTGGGCGCGGCGTTTGCGCAGTCTTCGCGCACGGAAACGCGCCATGTTATTGCGGCCGGCGCATGCGGCTTTCTTGCCGGTATGGCGCCGGACCTGGACGCACTCATTCGCTCCGGCGAAGATCCGCTGATCTTTCTTGAGTACCATCGCCATTTCACTCATTCCCTGGCCTTCATACCCGTCGGCGGATTGATCAGTGCGCTATGCCTGTACGGCCTCGCCGCGCGGCGCTGGCAACTGACATTCTGGCAGGTGTTTCTTTTTTGCACATTGGGATACGCCACCCATGGCCTGCTTGATGCGGCGACGTCATACGGCACCAGCCTGCTGTGGCCCTTCAGCCAAGCGAGGATGTCGTGGAGTTTGGTGTCGATTGTCGACCCGCTCTTTACCCTGCCGTTGATTGCCGGCGTCGTTTTGGCACTCGTTGAGCGCCGGCCGATGTTCGCGCGCCTCGGCCTGCTTTGGTGCGCTGTCTACTTGACCACCGCGTTCGTCCAGCACCGTGCAGCGCTTGAGGTCGCCACGGCCCTGGCGGCGGAACGCGGCCATACACCGTTCCAGGTCCAAGCCAAGCCGAGTTTCGGCAACACCCTGGTCTGGCGCACGATTTACGAATTCGATGGCGCCTTTTACATCGACGCGGCGCGGGTCGGCGTTGCGCCGCGAGTGTTTGTGGGCACGTCGCTGCCGAAGCTGGTGCCCGAGCGGGACTTGCCCTGGCTGAGGCCCGGTGACCAGCAGGCCCGCGATATCGAGCGCTTCCGCTTCTTCAGTCTTGGCCTAATTGCGCAAAGCCCGGACGATCCCAACCGCATTGTCGATATTCGCTACTCCTTCGTCCCCAACGAGGTTCGGGCGCTGTGGTCCATTGATGTTTCGCCTAATGCGCCGGACGATGCCCATGTTGTCTACCGGACTCACCGGGAAGACGCCCGCGAAAATCTGGCCACGCTCTGGCGCATGATTGTCGGCGATTGAGCGGTGGTTACCGCCCGCGTTGCCGACGCGCCAATGTGGTGTATCGTAAGGCCTGGGCGTGCGGTAAGGGGCGGCGCGCCCGCGGGTCAGGGGGTCTTATTGTTGAACCGTGTTGTCTTTTTTGTCTGCGCTGCAGCGGTGCTGGCCGGACCAACCGTATTCTCCGTGCCGGCGTACGCGCAACGGGCCGGTGAGAATGCGGTCACGGAAGCCGACGATGCCTTCGGCACCGTCATCGGCAACGAAGAAATCGGACTGTATTCATCCACCAGCGCACGGGGCTTCAGTCCGACGGCGGCAGGGAACCTGCGCATTAACGGAATGTATTTTGATCAGGCGGCGGCGCCCAATGTGAGGGTCCGCCGTGGTTCGAGCATCCATGTCGGCATCAGCGCGCAAGGGTATCCCTTGCCAGCGCCGACCGGCGTTGCGGATTTCAAGTTGCGCGTGCCCGGTGACCGCGCCGTCACCAGCGTCGTCCTGGCCGAAGGCGCGGTGTTCTCCTATCCCCGCCACACTGCCGAGATCGACACTCAGTTTCCGGTCGTTGAGGGTAAGCTCCGCATCGGCGGCGGAGTGGACTACAAACGCAACACCGCGCACGAAGTGGCGGTCGGCGACGAAGGCTGGGGCGCGGGGCTCACTGCTCATTGGACGCCGACCGAGCAAACCTCATTCATTCCGTTTTTCAGTTACTCGAAAACCACCGCCGTCGATGGCGATCGGCCGCGTATTTTCGGCGGCGATAATGACCCGCCCGAGTTCCGAGCCAAGGACATGGGTAGCCCCGATTGGCTGGTGTTCGGTTTTCGGCAGTATAACTACGGGTTCGTCGGGAAGGCCGATCTGCCGAACCGATGGAAAATCGAAACCGGCGTTTTCCGTTCGATCAGCAACGTGCCGCTTTCATTTACGGCATTCCTGCTTGATACGAACACGGAAGGCGAGGGCGATTACGCGATCTCACAGTCGCCGCCGCGGACGACGCGTTCGACGTCTGGCGAGTTTCGGGTCTCCAAGACCGTTATCGAAGGGCCGCGCCGTCACAAATTCTATCTCAGCACCCGCGCACGCGACCGCGACAGCACCTTCGGCGGTGGTGATATCCGGTTTTTCGGCCGAGTCCGGCTGGGCGCGTTTCCCAGCCTCGACGAACCTGACTACCAGACCACCGAGACAACGCTGTCCACGACCAAACAGATCACCGGCGGTCTGGCTTACGAAGGTGTGTGGCAGGGAGTCGGCCAGCTCAGCGCGTCGCTGCAGAAGACAGATTACAAACGCACGCAGACGCGCCCCGGCGCGGCGGCGGTTAACGGCAGTCAGTCCCCGTGGCTATACAATGCCGCCGCTGCCGCGTTCCTTTCCGAAGATTTGGCCGCCTACGCCAGCTATACGCGGGGCATAGAAGAACTCGGCTCAGCGCCGGGCAATGCGATCAACCGCGACGAGGCCGTACCGGCGGAACTGACGCGGCAGATCGATGCTGGAATACGATACCGGCTCACACCCAGCCTGACTGCGGTTGCCGGGGTGTTCCAAATCGACAAGCCATACTATTCGGTCGATCAGAATTTACTGTTCCGCGAACTCGGTACCGTCCGCCACCGCGGCGTCGAGCTGTCCTTGGCTGGATCGCTGACCGATGATCTCACGCTCGTGGCGGGGGCCGTGTTGTTGCGGCCGCAGGTTACGGATACGTCGGCGCCGGGTGGCCCATCTCGATTGCTCGCCGTCGGTCCAGAGCCGCGCCTGATTCGCGTCAACCTTCAATATCGCGTGCCCGGTGTGCAGGGGCTGGCGCTTGATGCCCGGGTCGAGAGCCTGTCGTCGCGGTATCTGGACGTCGCGAACACCCGCCGCATACCCGGCGTTGTGACGTTCGATGCCGGCGTGCGCTACACCACCGAGCTCGCCGATGTGCCGGTGCGGTTTCGTCTGCAGGCAAGCAATGTGACCAACGAAAACAGCATCACGCCAAACGCGTCGACCCAGATCAAACCGTTCGAGGCGCGGCGCGTCGAATTCTCAGTCGCGGCGGACTTCTAAAGGCCTTCGATTACGCCGGAAGAACACGCAAACTTGTGTCCGCGGTCGAGATCGGTACCGCACCCGACTTGGTAACGACCATCATGTCCTCAACATGTGACGACCCGTAGCCGACCTCCAGATACGGCACATCCAGAGTAAACACGGTATTCTCGGAGAACACGGGTTCGTCGGCTCTCAGCAATGGATTGCCCATCGCCGTCGGCTGGTCGGTGTGGTCAAGTCCAACGTTGTGCGGGGAGCCGTACCCGTTGAAGCCTTCCTGGGCCATGACGTCTGCGACGATCTTTGCCGCGGTGGAAAACTTCGTGCCTGGCCGGATTTGCGAATAGGCCTCCGCCAGCGCTTTGGTGTTGGCCTCGTTGCGCTTGGCCGTCTCGTCGGTCGGGTTGCCGACCACGATCGAGCGGCCGATGTCGCCGATGTATCCTTGGTACCGCCCGACGCTGTCGATCTTGATCACCTCATCGCGCTTGATCCGGCCAGAGTTGAGCCCGTCCTGATTGATGATCAGCCACAGCGTATCGCCGCCAAGTTCGCCCATCTTGCGCCGGTACTGGCCTTCGACCTCGGCAATCTCCTGGCCGACGTGCAAGGACTCAATCGCGGCATCGAGCGACGCTTCGCACATCAGGCAGGATTGCCGAATGATCTCGAGTTCGGTGTTGGACTTGACCATCCGTACTTCCCGGAAAATGTCATTGGCGTCGACGCCGGCAACGTGAAGAAGTCCGACGTCCCTCATCCAGGGGATGACCCGCGGGTCGTCAAACCCGATGCGGCTGTTGGTGAGGCCGGCGTTTATGATCGTGCGCTTGAGCGCGTGGACAGCCGAGGCGCTGGTCTTGTCGTAATACTCGGCAGCGAGAGCCAGTTGGAACAGGTCGCGCTCGGAAAGGTCGGCGTCTTTGCGCACGAGATTGCGGTTGTAGCGCATGGCTTCGGGGATGCCGAGCATATCTTCCGCCGTGATCTCGCCTGGGCCGCCGGCTGGGGCCGTATACACCTCGACGTGCGGCATCCAGGTCGGACGGTAATCCAGGTGATAGAGAAGGGGCCCCCACATGATGAGCGTCGGCTCCGCGTTTTCGTTGCGCGGCAGAAAAGCCATCAGCATGTGTTCGATGCCCGTGTGGAAGAAGACGTTGTCGTGGCTGGACAGGTAGTAGACGTTCTTCGGCGTGGTCGCGACCAGACCGTCGAGCCCGTATTTGTCCATCACCTCATAGGCCCGCTCGCGGTAGACCAAGGGGTTGGCCGCGGTGATGTGCTCAAGCAGCGAGGGGTTTGCGTACTTGGCGAGTTCCTCGGGTGGCAGGCTGACCGTCATCGATGGGTCGTAGGACTTATCTTTCGCCAGCGCCGGCACGGTATTCAACAGCGACGCTCCAGCCGCCAAAGCGGACGCTCCGAACAGAAGGTCCCGCCGCGAATGACTATTCATCCATTGTCTCCTGGTTTGGCGTCTGCGCCCCAAAAGCAAGCCGACGCCGGTATGGCCACTTCATACCATCCTGCGCGTGCGGCCATCGTGAATCGGCGTGCCGTTCATTTGCCAGACGCTCTAAATTCCACAGAATCCGGGATATTTAAGTTGTCGTGACCCGCAACGTCCAGTTGAGGTAGACTGGCAGCTGTCTAACTGGAATGGATTATGGCATGGCCGGCGGGGGCGACACTAGCCAAGGCTTCAAGCTGAGGGATCCTGGGCACAATATTCTCAACCGAAGGGTCTGTAAGCCCGAATCCGTGATTTTCCGTAAGGGCGATCAGGGGCGAGACGCGTATGTGGTGCTGCGTGGCCAGGTCGACATTCTCGGTAAGAACGCGGAGGGCAAGCTGGTCACCTTGGCCACGATGGGAGAGGGCGAGCTGTTCGGCGAGATGGCGCTTCTGAACAACGCCATCCGTACGGCCAATGCCGTCACCAAAGAAGGTTGTGAGCTACTGGTGATCAGCGAGAAAACCATCAAGGAAAAGCTGAAAGACACCGACCCATTCATTCAATCGTGGATCAAGTTTTTGTCCAATCGCATCATTGATATGAACCGCAGTCAGGGTCCAAAGAAAAAGAAACACCCGGACGCTGAAGACGACGGCGGGGACAGCTGATCCGTTACGTTCCTGTGCCGCGCGTGTCCAGGCGCACGGTCCCGTGTGCAGCGGGCAGAACATGCGCTGACCGGCCGTGTTTGCTTCACGCTTGGGCGGTGCCAAGTGCATCCTGGCGGCGCCAGACGATGGGGCAGGACGGCGCATCAGGCCGCCGCCCGGTAACAGCCGTTTCGGCCGTCACGCCCGGAGGCAGAGATTCGCACTCCGGACGCAGGTTCCACGCGACGTCATCCCCGTGCCACCAGGTCGCGTAAGCGACGCGGCGGCGGTCGGGCGTCGTGTTGCCGCGCGAGAAGTGCAACGTCTGCGGATGAATGAACAGCGCATCCCCCGGTTCCATTGTCCAGCCGAGGAACTTCAACGCCGGGTCATCGCGCCGCTCTTCGAAATCCGGACAGCGGCGCCGCCCCGGCGGCGGCGGATTGAGATCGCCTGCGGCTGTCGCCGGCCAGTAGTCTTCACCATTCAAGTAGCTCTCAGCGAGACATTCGAGCCCGTTTTCCGGCACCACCCCTGTCAGAGCGATCCACACACCGACAATCTGCGAGCCGCTTAGCGGATGTCCAGATGCGTCGCAATGCCACGGCGTTCTGCCTTCCGTGCCCGGGTCTTTGACGAACATCTGATCCCAGTAGAAGCCGACGGACTCCGCGCCAACCAGTCCGCCGACCAATGCCGGGATCTCCGTCTCCGCGATGAAATCGGCAAACGGCGGCAGGGCGCGGCTGACATGCTTGACGGCGCTTGCGCCCGGGGTGACGCGTTTGCGCTCCCGCGACGTGGTTTCGAGTTTATGGCCGGCCAGGTCGGCTGCCGCGTCATCCCAGGCCGCAAGCAGCCGCGCCGCGACATCTGCGGCAATGGCGTTGCGTACACACACCACGCCGTCGCGCACATAGGTCTCGCGGTCGGAATCGGAAACGGGCATAACGCCCAAGCTTAGCATGGACCTCATCGTGTTCCATGCCTTCCCACCGGGGGGGTGCCTCTCTATTGTCTCGCGTGAGATGCGCGGTGGAGGGTGCCCTGACAAAGCGGTCTGGAGATTGTTACGAATAGACCGTTGTCCTGGGCTGTCGACGGCGAGACGTGGCCGCATCGCGAAGCCAGCCGCTTCATCAAATCCGGCGCGTTGGAATGGCATGTACAGGTGTCTGGGAAAGGTCCTGTGCTGCTTCTTCTCCATGGCACGGGCGCGTCCACCCATTCCTGGCGTGACACTATGTCCCAGCTTAGCAAGCAGTTCACCGTGATCGTTCCCGATCTGCCTGGCCACGGCTTCACGACGCTGCCCGATGGTTCGGCGATGTCGCTTCCGGGAATGGCGCAGGCGGTGACACTCTTGCTCCACGATATGGATGTGACGCCCGATCTTGTCGCCGGGCACTCGGCTGGTGCGGCCATCGCGCTGCGGATGTGCCTGGACGGCGAGATCAGTCCGAAAGCGCTGGTGAGTCTCAACGGCGCGTTGATGCCGTTCCCCGGTCTAGCCGCCGTGGCGTTCCCGACGATGGCCAAAGCGCTGTTCCTCAATCCGATGTCGGTTCCGATTGCCGCGCATTTCGCAGGTGAGCCCGAGAACATCAGGAGCGTGATCAGCCGCACCGGTACCGATCTGCCGGAAGAGGGACTAGCGTACTACGCGCGCCTGTTTCAGGATCGCCGGCATGTCGCCGCTGCGATCAACATGATGGCCCGCTGGGATCTCAACGCTTTTCAAAAGGACCTGCGCGATATGTCCATTCCGGTAACGCTGGTCTCGGGCGCGCACGACATGGCTGTGCCCCTGTGGGTCGCCCGCGAGGTGAAGGACAAAATGCCGTCGGCTGAAATCGTGGTCTTGCCGGACTGCGGTCATCTCGCTCACGAGGAGCACCCGAACGAAATCTGCGATCTGCTGATTGAGCGCGCCCGCGCCGCAGCTGTATTACCCGAGCAGTGACCCATGAAAACACCTGGCGAACGCTCCGGCGATAGCGGTGGCTCACAGTCGCCCCGCATGTTTGCGTAACGTCAGGTGAAAGGACCCGCATGACGCAAGACATTCTCATTGTCGGCGCCGGGCTCGGCGGGTTGTCCGCCGCTAGGGCGCTGCTACAACGCGACATCCCGGTGCGCGTGCTCGAGCGGGCGGACAGTTTGTCCGAAGTCGGAGCCGGGATCACATTATCGCCGAACGCGACCAAGGCGCTGGAGCATCTCGGCCTCAAGGATGCGCTCAACAGCTTTGCCACCGTGGTCCGCCGCCAGGGCGTGACCCATTTCGAAACGGGAAAAATCCTCGTCGAGAACGATCGCGGCGACGAACCCCTGCGCAAATACGGGGCGCACTATTACCAGGCGCACCGCTCGGATCTGCACGCGGCGCTGGTCGATGCCGTAACGGACCTCGATCCGGATTGCATTCAACTCAATGCCGAGGTCGAAACCGTATTTCAGGATGACCAGTCCGCCGGAGTGATGCTCGCGTCCGGAGTCCGACTGGACGGACGGGCGGTCATCGGCTGCGACGGATTGCGCTCGCGCGTGCGGCAATGTCTTTTCGGCGAGGATACGCCGAAGTTTACCGGCCATGTGGCGTGGCGCGGGCTTATTCCGCTGACGAATGGCGACCTGTTCGGCATGGAACTGACGTCCGGACTGGCGATCGCGCATGAAAAATCCTTCGGCTGGTATCCCGTGCGCAATGACACCGTGCTCAATTTTGTTGCTTTGGCGCAGACCAACGAATGGGCGGAAGAAGGTTGGGCCATACCGGCAAAGATCGAAGATTTGCTGAGCACCTATGACGGTTGGGACCCCCGCATCCGCGCCATTATTGATGCCGTGCCCCGCGACGCCTGTTTCAAGTGGGGCCTGTTCGACCGCGAGCCGATGGACACCTGGTCTCAAGGGCGAATCACGCTGTTAGGTGACGCCGCTCATCCGATGCTGCCCTTCATGGGGCAGGGGGCCGCTATGGCCATCGAGGACGCGGTGGTGCTGGCGCGCTGTATTGAAGGTGCCGGAGATATTCCCTCAGCATTGCAGCGCTACGAAAAAGCGCGTCTCGACCGCACTGCTTTCGTGCAATTGGAATCCCGCGCCAAGGGACTACGGCTGGAGAGCAAGGAAACGGATTCTTACAATAAGAAGAAGCACCGCAACGAAGAGTCGGTTGGTCTGTTCGAGTATAATGCCGCGACGACACCGGTTTAATACGCAGTCCAATTCCGCCAACGACATGTGATAGAGTTTCGGAATGTTGATTGTGATCCGTTCCTGTCTTGTCGCCGTCCTGATTCTCATCGGCGCTTATGGCACGCAAGCCCAGGATGTTCTGCGCGTTGGTGTCACCAGTTTCCCGACATCCCGAGGCAATCCATTCAACACCACGACGGGCTCGCCGAGCAGCTATACCTACTCCGCGTTCCTCGAAGGGCTGACGCGTGTCAATAAAAACGCGGAGCCGGTCCCTGCCTTAGCGGAGCGCTGGGAACATGAGACCGAAACGTCGTGGCTGTTTCATATGCGTCCGGGAGCGGTGTTTTCTAACGGCGAACCGGCGGACGCCCACGCCGTTGCCGCGACTTTTGCAATGCTGCGCACGGGTATCGGGCTGACCTACCCGATCACCCGCGAGCTTGACGGCATCGTCTCGATCACGGCAATCGATGACGCGACGGCGCGAATCGTCACCGATGCGCCCAACATATTGCTACCGAGTAAGATGGCGGGAATGAACATCGTGCCGCCGCGCTATTGGGCGGATGTCGGGCCCGACGGCTTTGCCGCCGCGCCGGTCGGCAGCGGACCCTACATGATCGAAACCTGGGGTGTCGCGGAAATTGATCTCGTGCGCTCTCCGTCGTCTTGGCGCCAGCCGAAAATTGAGCGCGTCAAATTGATCACGGGGCCCGAACCCGTGGCGCGGGTCCAGGGGGTGCTGTCCGGCAACCTGGATATCGGCCTTCAGCTGGGTCCCGATGAAATTCCCCAAGTCGAGGCGGCGGGTCACACCATGGCCGTTGCGTTGGACTCCAGCATGCAGGTGCTGGCGTTCGTGACGGTTAAAGAGTCTCCGCTTCAGGATATTCGGGTGCGCCGGGCACTGAATTATGCCGTCAACCGGGATGTCATCGAGCAAGTTCTGCTCAGCGGTTACATGCCGATGGCATCGCAGACAGCACCGCGCAACGCGTTCGGATATAACCCCGATCTTGAAGTCTGGCCCTACGATCCAGAGAAAGCACGGGAACTGCTCGGTGAAGCCGGCTATTCAGACGGCTTTTCGCTTACCGCGGAAATTCTTCTGCAGTCCGCCACGTTTTCCGCTCCCGTATATCAGCAGGTCGCCGCTGATCTCGCCCGAGTTGGCGTGCGTTTGGAAATCCGGCGTATTCCTGCTTCGCAATATTCCCGCGGGGTGTATCAGGGCGAATGGGCGGGTGCGACCTTTGGCATCGACTACGGCACGAATCCGACGCTCGACGCGCTACAGCCCCTGGTAAGGCATTCGTGCCTGTGGACCGTTCCTTGGTTCTGCGAGCCATCGATCTTGCCGCTGATCGAAAAGGCCAAGTCCGCCTTCGATATTGACGAGCGCCGGCGCCTGACCCAAGAGGTGATGCGGGTCCAGCGTGACCTCGTGCCGGGCATATTCTTGTATGAAACCACCCGGTTCGACGCCCTCAATCGCAGGGTTAAGGGCTATGAAATTGCCGTCGGTAAGATCAATTACGACCAGATCACACTCAACGGCGACTGATCCGGTCATTGCGTGCGCAGGTACCGTGTTTTGCGGTACGCTGCCCGCTCTGGCCGGTATGGTCCGCGGCAGACGCATCTAACTCAACGAGACACTCCCTATGAGTATCCTCAATCCCGATCAGGCCGATCTGGCCGGAGAAATCGACGTCTTGGTGATAGGGGCGGGTGGCTGCGGCCTGACCGCGGCACTCTCAGCTCATGAACACGGCGCCGAGGTCCTGGTGCTGGAGCGGGATTCCTCCGCCCTTGGTACGACGGCGATGTCGACAGGGCTTATTCCGGGCGCCGGCAGCCGGTTTCAGACCGAGAAGGGAATTGAGGACTCGCCCGAGTTGTTCACGCAAGACATCCTCGGCAAGACGCATAACCAAACCGACGCCGAAATGGCCGCGCATCTGGCCGCAGAGTCAGCGCCGACGGTCGAGTGGCTGACCGACTCATGCAACGTGCCGCTCTCGCTTGTGACCTCGTTCGATTATCCCGGTCACAGCCGGCGGCGCATGCACGGGTCTCCCAACCGTACCGGGTCTGAGTTGATGGGCGCGCTGCACGACGCCATGGCGCGCAACAGCTTGGACATCGTGCTCGAAGCGCCGGTGACGGATTTGTTTGCCGATGCGTCCGGGCGTGTGCACGGGGTGCGCATCACCCGCCCCGACGGCACGATCGAAGATCTGGGGTGCAAAGCTTTGGTGCTTGCGTGCTGCGGGTTCGCCGGCAGCCGCGAAATGCTAGAGGAATACATACCTGAAATCGTCGAGGCGGAGTTTTTCGGCCACCCCGGCAACAAAGGCGATGCCATCCGCTGGGGCCGCGATCTCGGCGCCGCGGTCGGCGACATTCACTCCTACCAGGGTCATGGCGGGCTCGCCTACGGACAGGGCGTGCCGATCCTGTGGGCGCACATCATGGAAGGCGGCTTTCAGGTCAACGCGGAGGGCAAACGCTTTTCCAACGAAGCGAAAGGCTATTCGGAGCAGGCCGTGCAGATCGTCGCCCAGCCCGGTCATTTCGCGTGGAGCATCTATGATGAGCGCTGCCACGAAATCATGAAAGAATTCGACGATTATCACGATGCGCTGAAAGCCGATTGCATCCGCAAGGCCGACACGCTCGACGAGCTGGTCAAGATCACCAAACTGCCGGGCACGCTGAAGGACACGGTTGCCGACGTGGCGGCGATGACCCGCGGCGAAAAAGAGGATCCGCTGGGGCGTAACTTCACCGGCCATCCGGAACTGGCGGCGCCGTATTACGCCGTTAAAGTCAGTGCCGCGCTGTTCCACACGCAAGGCGGCTTGATCGTTGACGGCAACGGTCAGGTTAAACGCGAAGACGGCGTGCTGCTGCCCAACCTGTTTGCCGGAGGCGGAGCAGCGCGGGGGATTTCGGGGCCGGGCGCGGACGGCTACATGGCCGGCAACGGCTTGCTCACGGCCACCGCGTTCGGACGTCTCGCCGGACGTGCTGCCGCCAAACTTGTGCGCTAAGATCGTGCAGCAGATCAAAATGGGGATTGGGGACTTGTAGATGTCATCGTTTTCGGAATTTCGCACCGGCTGGCGTCCGCTGATCGGTGCCATCGTCGGCGTCGGCTCGGGTCTCACCGGGATCGTGTTTTACACCCACGGCGTGTTCGTTGTGCCGATCACCGGAGAATTCGGATGGAGCCGGGGGGCGGCCCAGTTTGCGTTCTCTTTCGTTATGATCAGCGCGGCGTTGACCGGCCCGATCGTCGGCTCCCTGACCGACAAGTACGGTGCCCGTGCCCTGGCATTGAGTGGGGTATTCGCGCTCAGCCTGACGTTTGCCGCGCTATCGTTCACGACGGACAACATTCTCGTTTATTACGCGCTGTGGATCGTCATGTCCGTCGCCGCCGCCGGAACCTTTCCTGTCACCTGGACGCGGGGCGTTAACACCTGGTTTGATTCCAACCGCGGTCTCGCCCTCGGTCTGACCATGATGGGGACCGGCTTGGTCGCCGCGGCCGGGCCGGTCTATGCCGCCTGGCTGATCGAGAGCTTCGGCTGGCGCGACGCGTACCGGGCGATCGGCGCGACTCTGCTCGTCTTCGCGTTTCCCGTCGCCTACCTATTCTTCCGCGAGCGCGGCGTGTCGCCGGACACCGGCGCGCATTCGCCCTCGAACCATGGAGTGCCACTGCGCGCAGCGTTGAGCGACTACCGCTTTTGGGCCATGGGTATCGGGCTGTTGTTTGTCTGTTACGGCGTAGCCGGCTTGATCTCGAACCTGGTGCCGATGTTGATCGACAAAGGCTATCCCGCCACCGAAGCCGCATCCTACGCCGGCTTCGTCGGGCTGATGGTGATCGTCGGACGCCTCGTGGTCGGATACCTGGTCGATCGCGTGTGGGCGCCTCTCATTGCCGCGATCTTCCTGATTCTACCCGCCGTGTCCTGCCTGCTGCTCGCCCAGGACCAGCCAGCGCCGATATTGATTTCCATCGCCGCGCTTCTGGTCGGACTCGCCGCCGGGGCGGAGCTGGACTTGATCGCCTATCTCACCAGCCGCTACTTCGGCATTAAGCACTACGGCAAGGTCTACGGTGCGCAGTTTGTGTTTTTCGCCGTCGGCTCCGGGGCCGCGCCGGCGATCTTCGGCTGGTCTCAGGATGTCACCGGCAGTTATGCGTTGATCCTGTATTCTACGGCAGGGCTATTTGTGATCGGCGCGCTGTTGATGTTGGCGCTCGGAAAGTATCCGGAGTTCGGTACCGCTAAAGCGGTGACGGAAACCGCTTAGGCAGCCGCGGCGTCTGTCATTGCCGCGCGCGGGCCGAAGATCAGGGTGTAGACGTAGGCCACAGCCAGCCACACCGGCAGCGCGATCAGGAAGGCGGGAATGATGCCGACCGAGTTGAAAACGATGGCCGTGAGAATGACGCCTGCGATGATGTATAGGAAATCGACGATCACGCGTCCGATACCCTTAATAAATTTCCAAATCCACATGGCACCCTCGGTGTTGCACGGTCAAACCAAAACGACGCCGTATGCATAGCCAATTCGCACCCGGTTTCCAAGGGGAACCCTTAACCTTGGATGACGCCGCCGCTTGGGACCGCTAAACTGTCCCCAAACCTGAACTGGAGACCGTTCATGATCCGTATATTCTTCGCGCTTGTCACAGTTGCGCTCGCCGCACCCGCGCAGGCCGAACCGGAATTCCAAATCATCGAAGGCTACGGCGGCGTGCCGCTGAACGTGATGACTGAAGGCGACCCCTCCAAACCGCCGATTCTGTTCATCCACGGCATGGCTCAGGCCGCCAATGTGTTCCGTCTGCAGTTTGAATCCGACCTTGCCGACGAATTTTATCTCGTGGCCTTCGACATGCGCGGCCATGGACTGTCGGGTAAGCCGTGGGATCCGGAAATGCTTCAGCCGTCGCAGCCGTGGGCTGGCGATGTAGCGGCCGTCATCGCGGTCACCGGACTGGAAAAGCCGGTCATCGTCGGCTGGTCTTACGGCGGATATGTCGTGTCCGATTATGTCAGGCACTACGGAACGGATAATATCTCCGGTATCAACCTCGTCGGTTCACTCGGCGGTTTGGTGCCGCGCTCGCCGTTCCCGCAGACGCCAGAAATGGAAAAAATCATGGAGAATTCGGCCAGATCGCGGTCGATGAATCTGTTCGACAACGTCGTTTCCGCGCAAAACACGGCCGCCGGATTTTATACGGATACGATGACGCAGATGGACAAGGATGCGCAGGTCGCCATGGGCCTGATGATACCTTCTTATGTGCGCCGCGGGTTTATCGGACGCGACCTCGACAACACGGACATCGTCGATCGGATTGACGTACCGGTGCTGCTGACACGCGGGTCGGAAGACCTTGTCATGCCTGCGAACGACACCGAAGTGGCGATGAATAACCTGCCCGATCCTGAGTTCTCTCTCTATCCGGATACGGCGCACCTCCCGTTCTTCCAACGTCCAGACCGTTACAATCAGGAGCTGCGGGCCTTCGCGGAGCGCGTGCACGGCATCGACTAATATGCCGCTATCGCTCGCCGACTGCGCCGCGCTGTACAACGCCGGGGACTTCGCGGCAGCCGAGGTGGGTGCCGCGGCGCTTCTTGAATCGGAGCCCCAAAACCTAAAGGCCAAAAGTCTCTGGGCGGCTGCCGCCGTGGAATGCGGAAAGATCGACGCTGGTGTGACGGCAATGCGCGAGGTTTTGGCGACCGGCGCTGACACCGGCCTTATCGTCAACTTGGCGTCCCGTGTCTTTGTCGGTGCGGGAGTGTGGGACGAGGCCGCGACGCAACTGCGCCGATTGCTCACGCTCGACCCGCAGGATACCGGGGCCCAGGAAATGCTTGCGAGCGTTCTAACCTCGCAGCGGGCGTACGGCGAAGCGCTAGGCGTATACGACGATCTCGCCGCACGTGGACAGCGGCACTACGGCGTTCAGCGCGGAACGCTCCATTGGCAGCTGGGCGCCTATGAAACAGCTGCGAGCCTGTTGGGGCAGCACCTCGAAACGGATCCCGGCGACGCCCGCGCGCTCAATCAACTCGGGTTGGTGCGCAAATCTCAACAGCGGTTCGACGACGCATTGGCGCTGTTCGCGTGCGCCGTTGAGGCGAAACCAGGTTACGAGCGCGCCATTACGAATCTGGCCGTGACCCATCACGAATGCGGCAGCGCGGATGCCGGGCGCGCGGCGCTCGACACACTGCCTCACGAGCTGCCGCGGGCCCGCATCGCGTTTCTCAAGGCGATGATGCTGCCCGTGGTGCTGGAGTCGGCGGACGAGATTTCCGGTTTGCGGCAGCGGTTTGCGGATGATTTGCATACCGCGGCGGCCTGCGCAGACGGTATCGCCGATCCGCTGAACGAGATCGGTCTGATCCAGTTTCACTTGGCATACCAGGCGCAGGACGACCGGGACTTGCAGTCCCAGGCAGCGCAAACGCTTCTCAAACTCTGTCCCGAACTCGCATACACCGCGCCCGAATTTGCCGACGCTCCGGATGGGCGCCCCATTCGCGTAGGGTTCGTCTCCACCAATCTGCGCTTTCATACGGTCGGCTACCTTAATCTCGGCTTTCTCACGTATCTCGACCGGTCACGCTTTGAGGTTACCCTGGTGTCGCTGGCATATGACGGGGATGAGATGTACGGACAGATGGCGACGGCGGCGGACCACGTCCTCACCATCCCGCGTGACCTTGGCCGCGCACGCGAAATCATAGCGGGCGGCAAATTCGATATCCTGTTCTATCCGGACATCGGCATGGAAGCCCTGACCTATTACCTCGCCTTCGCCCGGCTGGCGCCGGTGCAGGCTGTCTCATGGGGGCATCCGGTGACCACCGGTATCCCGAATATAGATTACTTTGTTTCCTGCGACGCCATGGAGCCAGGGGGCTCAGACGAGCACTACACCGAAACGCTGGTCCGTCTGCCCGACGCCGGCGGACATTACATACGACCTCTCGCGCCCGACGGTGTCTTTAACCGTGCAGAGTATGGTCTACCGGATAATGCGCCGCTGCTTGCCTGTCCGCAGAGCTGTTTCAAATTCCATCCCGACTTTGACGCTCTACTCAAGAGCATTCTCGAAGGCGCTCCGCGGGCGCATCTCGCCTTGCTCAATGGTGTGCCCGAGTCCACCAGTGCGTTGCTGGAGACACGCCTGAAGCGAACATTGGGTGCGTGCGCATCGCGCGTGCATTTTATCGGGCCGCTCGCACACACGGATTTTCTTAGCCTGGTGAGAGACGCAGACGCCGTGCTCGACATTCCGCAGTGGTCCGGCGGGCGCAGCGGCTACGAAGCGCTGGCCATGGGCGCGCCGGTCGTGCATTTGCCGGGCGAATTCATGCGCGGACGGCACACGGCTGCGTTTTATAAAGTTATGGGCGTCGATGAGTGTATTGCCGCAGACGAGACCGAGTATGTCGACATCGCAGTGCGTCTGGTGACCGACAAATCCTTTCAGGGGCGGGTCAAGCAGCGCATCGCCGAACACGCGGCACACCTGTTTGAACGCATGGAGCCGGTGCGCGCGCTTGAAAAATTTTTCGAGGACGCGGTCGTTAAACTTTGATGTTTTGCCAGTTGCCGAACTGCCAGACCCCGGCAAAGATCGCCGTGGTCAGGAAGCGGTAGGTGATGAACCACGCCCACACGCCCATGAGGCCCCAGCCGAGCACCGGTCCGACGACATAGGCGAGCGGCAGGAACACAAGCCATTGCAGGCCGATCGAAAGTTTGGCGACCATTTTGGCGGCACCGGCACCTTGCAGGCCGTTCAGCAGAATCATGGAGATCGCGCCTCAAACCAGATCGTCAGACCAACCAGCATGAGCGGCGGGCAGGCGAGCGCAATCACGTCTGGATCGGTCAGGAAGATCGCCAGAATGGGATCGGGAAACAGCACCATCGGCAGCCCCAGCACACCCATCACCACGACGCCGAGTTTGACGACGTCCCAGCCCCAGGCCTTGGCGTCCTCGGGATGGCCGCGCCCCAGCGCCTGACCCACCAACGAGGCGCAGGCAATGCCGAGCCCAAGCCCGGGCAGGAAGGCGGTCTGCGAGACGTTCATCAGGACGTTGGCGGCGGCGAGTTCCGCAGAACCGATCTTGCCGATGATCACGAACAGCGCCGTGAACCTGGCGGCAAAGAAGAATTGCTGGATCGAGGCCGGGATTGAGATCTTCAGGATATTCACCAGTGTTTCTTTGCGCGGCAGCCGGTCGAGGAAGCCGCGGTCGCGTGCCAGGTGCCAGGCTTGGGTCGCGTACAACGCGGTGCCCACAAAAATCGAGATGGTCGTCGCGATGCCTGCGCCTTCGGCGCCCAGCGCCGGTGCGCCGAGGTTGCCGAAGATCAAGACCCAGTTCAGGAAGATGTTGGTGATGTGCATGATCACCAGCGTGCGCATGTAGACCATCGACATGCTGATGCCGTTCCAGAAACCGCGGAACGCGTAGTTCATGGCGATGGCGATGGTGCCGAGGATGCGCGCCTGCAGGTAGGGCACGCCATCGTCCACGACCGCCGGGTCATCGACCAGCAGTGGAAAACCGTAGGGAGCGACCACATACAGCACCACTGTCAGCGGCAAAACTATCACCAGGGCCAGGAACAATCCGCCGTTCAGGGGGACCGCCGTTTCGGCGTCTTTGCCTTCGCCTTTGCGGCGCGAGGAGATGGCTTGAACGCCGGTGCCAAGCCCAAGCACGACGGCAATCAACATGAAGTTCGTGAAACTGGCGATGCCGACGGCGGCCAGGGCGTCGGGCCCCACGCGCCCGACCATCGCCGTGTCGACCAAATTCAGAATGTTCTGCGAGACCATGCCGCCGACAATCGGCAGAGCGAGGGTCAGGATGGTCTTCAGCCGCCCGGTCGGCAGGGGGTGGTGGGCGGCGTCGGTCATGAACGGTCCTGGCAGGGACTGACGGTCACCCGCATTCTACGACAGATTGCGGATCGTGGATTTGACAAGCTTGTGATCGGCTTAATCGGCGGTTTCTTCCACGTACATGGTTTGACTGCCGAATTCAGCCCTTTCCGCCATTGACGTCCTGGACCCGGTCAGGCGTACCATACCCGTCTGGAGTGGGGAGGGACGGACATGATCAAGACACTGGCCGGGATATTCGTTGTGGTTGCGGCGTTGGCCTTGAGCGGTGGCGCGCGGGCGGCCGGAGATGCCGACTGCACGGCGCTGCGAACGGCAGACTTTTCAGGCATCCTCGATGCGCCGACGCACTTGATGTCCGTGCGCGCGGTCGATGCGGCAAACGGTGTGCCGGCCTATTGTCAGGTCAAAGGGTATGTCGCCTCTGCTGTCGAATTTGAACTGCGCCTGCCGCTCGACACTTGGAACGGCAAGTTTCTCAAACGCGGCTGCGGCGGATTCTGCGGCACGGTGTTCAGTTCCACCTGCGACAATCACCTCAAGGACGGTTACGCCTGCCTCGCCAGCGATATGGGGCACACGTCCACGGCCCTCGACGGCAAATGGGCGTACAACGACCTCGAAGCAGAGATCGATTTCGGTTATCGCGCCACCCATGTCACGGCCAAGGCCGGCAAAGCCATAACCGAAGCGTTTTATGACCGCGCGCCGCAGCGCTCCTATTTCATGGGCTGTTCCACCGGCGGCCGCCAGGGTCTGGTGGAAGCGCAGCGCTTTCCTTACGACTTCGATGGCATTGTCGCCGGTGCTCCGGTGATCGACGAGACCGGGGCCGGCATGCAACTGATCTGGACCGTCGCCGCCAACCGCGACAAGGACGGCAATCAGATTCTGCCGGCCAGTAAGCTGCCGATGATTCACGATGCCGTCATCGAAAAGTGCGACATGAACGACGGCATTGAAGATGGTCTGATCGGCGATGCCCGCGATTGCGACTTCCAGCCGAGCGAACTGCAATGTCTCGGCCGTGACCGCGACAACTGTCTCACGTCCGAACAGATTGACGTCGTGAATAAAATTTACGCCGGACCGTCAAACTCGAATGGTGACGCACTTTATACGGGCGGCGCACAGCGCGGCTCCGAGCTCAATTGGGCCCACAACTACATCAGCGAGGACGGCGGGCCGACCGTTTATGACCGCATGATCGGTGATCTGTGGCGCTACATGGGTTTCATGCCCGATGCGGGCCCGGCCTGGCAGCCCGCCGACTTCGATTTTGATGAGGACTACAAACGCGTCGGTTTGATGGAGGCGATCTACACCGGCTCGAACCCGGATCTGCGCAAATATAAAGCCCGCGGCGGCAAAATTATCTCCTATCAGGGCTGGGACGATCAGTCGGTGGTGCCGCTTAATGTTGTCGACTATTACGACACCGTCACCAACACCATGGGTGGGCTTGAACAGACACAAGACTTTTTCCGTCTGTTCATGATCCCGGGCATGGATCACTGTTCCGGCGGCGCCGGGGCCTACGCCATCGATTACCTCGCTCATCTTGAAGAGTGGGTGGAAAACGGCGCCGCGCCCGACAAACTTATCGGCGTACACCCAAAAGAAGGGGGACTGGACAGTTTCGGCACGGATCTGCCGCTGGCCGACGACGAGATCGAATTCAGCCGTCCGTCGTTCGCCTACCCGCTGAAAGCGCGCTACGACGGCGCGGGCGACCCCAACAGCGCAGACAGCTTTGTCGCGGTCCAGCCTTAAGCGCTGATCGCCTTGACGTTCTTGGCGAGGATGTTGCGCTCGACATAGTCGACCAGCTTGCCGAGCGACTGATCGAGGTCCAGTTCACCGGTGTTGACCTCCAGGTCCGGAGATTCCGGCGGCTCCCACGGCGAAGAGATCCCGGTGAAATCGTCGATCTCGCCGGCGCGCGCCTTGGCATACAAGCCTTTGACGTCGCGGGATTCGCATACTTCCAAATCGGCGTGAATGAACACTTCGTGGAATTGTTCGCCGACAATCTCACGCGCCGCCGCGCGCGCCGAATTGGTCGGCGCGATGAAGGCGGAAATCACGATTATCCCGGCGTCAGCGAAGAGCTTGGCTACCTCCGCGACGCGGCGTAGATTTTCGTCTCGTTCTTCTTCGCTGAATCCGAGGTCACGGTTCAAACCCTTGCGCACGTTGTCGCCGTCGAGGGTGTAGACGTGGATGCCGCGCTTGAACAATTCGCGCTGCAATGCCATCGCCAGCGTCGATTTGCCGGCGCCGGACAAGCCCGCCATCCATAGCACCGCGCCCGGATAGCCGTTGGCGGTCTGGCGTTCCGCAGCGGTAACCGATTGCGGCACCGCGGTGAGATTTCGCGACGCGGTTTCGATGTCCTCGCCGCCTTCGATGATGCAGCCGCCGACGACCTGATAACCGTCGAGCAACACGGCCCGGCCTAGTGCCGGCAGGTCGTGAAACACATCGAAGGTGATGTGGCCGCGGCAGCGCAGAGTGACCTCGGCAACGCCGTTCTGACCGACTTCGTGGCCTCGGTGGCGGCTCAGATCCGAGACATCGATCACCGTATCGATGGAATCAACGACGATGTCGTATTCGGCGGTGGCTAGCTTAAGGGTAAGGGCCTCGCCTTTGCGCAGTGGGTCGCGGCTCAGCCAGAACAGGCGCGCGGACAACGCATTGGCCATGCGCGGCCCGGCGGTTGGCAATGTCAGCACGTGCCCGCGCTCGATATAGAGTTCGTCGTCCAGGATGAGGGCGGCCGACTGCCCGGCGGAAATGGAGGTGCGTTTGTCCTTTTCCTGCCAGCTCTCGAATGAAACCACCTTCGCCGAGCGGCCCGTCGGCCAAACGGTGATGTTGCTTCGGGTATCCAGCGTGCCGCTTTCGACGCGCCCGACAATGTAACGCCGGCCGTCGTAGCGATAGACGTCCTGTACCGGCATGCGGAAGGGGCGTTCAACCGGTGCCGCCGGACGTGGGAAGCCGTCCAGCGACTCCGTCACAGTCGGGCCGGAATACCACGGCATTTTGTCCGATCGCGTCGCGATGTTGTCGCCGTTGGCGGCGGACACCGGTACCATCGCCTGCGCTTCAAGGCCGATATCGGCGAGATACTTGATCATTTCCGACTCGACCACTTTGAAACGATCTTCGGAAAACTCGACCAAATCCATCTTGTTGACGGCGACGACAACCTTGGGAATGCCGATGAGGTGGAGCAGATAGGCATGGCGGCGCGTTTGCTCGGATACGCCTTGTTTGGCGTCAACAACAATGACGCCGGCGTGGGCGCTGGCTGCGCCGGTGACCATGTTGCGCAGAAATTCGCGATGGCCGGGTGCGTCGATAATGACGTAGCGGCGTGCCGGGGTCGAAAACCAGATTTGGGTGGAGTCCACCGTGATCGCCTGGTCGCGCTCGAGCTGCAGCGCGTCGAGCACGAACGACCATTCAAAGGGCTGGCCACGGCGTTCCGATACGCGCTTGAGTTCCTCAACCTTGCCGGTGGGCAGGGAGTCGGTGTCGTGCAGCATGCGGCCGATTAGTGTCGACTTGCCGTGATCGATATGGCCGACGATGACAATCGGAAACGCGCGCTCGCGGGATGTGTTCTGTGCGCCCATGTCTACAGGTACCCCATGGTGCGCAGGCGCTCGAAGCTGTCTTCTGATTCGTGGTCCATCGTGCGCCCAGCGCGCTCCGGATCTTTGGTTGCTTCGAGTTCGGTGATGATTTCAGGAATTGTCGTCGCGTTGGACTCGATCGGCTCGGTGATACCAATCTCGCCGAGCGAGCGGAAGCGCTTGCCGTCCTTGGCGAAATACAAGGAACACATGGGAATGTTTTCGCGCTCGATGTAGCGCCAGATATCCACCTCGGTCCAATGCAGCAACGGATGTACGCGTACATGCGTGCCGGGCGGGAAGTCGGTGTTGTATTGATCCCAAAACTCCGGCGGCTGTTCGCGAAAGTCCCAGGAGTTATCTGTACCGCGTGGACTGAACACGCGCTCCTTGGCGCGGGTCGCCTGTTCGTCGCGCCGGATGCCGGTGATCAGGGCCTTGAAGCCGTAGCGTTCGATGGCTTGTTGCAGGCCGAGGGACTTGCGCGCGGCAAAGCGCGAGGCCGGCGGCAGGCTGGCGTCGACTTGCTCGATCGGCGGGCAGTCATCGGCGATCAAATTGAGATCCCAGTCCTTGGTGTACTGATCCCGGAAGGCATACGCCTCGGGAAATTCCTTGCCGGTGTCCAGGTGGATGGCCGGGAACGGCATGCGCCCCAGGAAGGCCTTTTTGGCCAGCCAGATCATCACGCAGGAGTCCTTGCCCAGGGACCACAGCAGTCCGAGGGGTTCAAACTTGTTGAAGGCTTCGCGCAGAATAAACACGCTTTGCGCTTCAAGAGCGTCGAGATCGTCCATGCCAAAATCCGGGATTGGTATACCGAGTCGGCGGTTCAGTGCCACGCGGCATCATAAAAGTCCATCAACACCGGCGCAAATCGGGTGTGCGGTGCAATATAGGTGTTTTCCTTCCAGATTTCGGGCTGCGCACAAAGCGATTTCCTTTCGCCACGCGGTTTTGCAGGAGACCTTTTTCGCCTTGGCGGTTGTCGCCGCAGTCAGGCCCAATGGTCTCCTGCTTGCAACGGTCAAACATATACGGAGGATGCCATGACCCGCTTTCTGGTTTCGGATGAAAACCCGGAAGGGTTCCGTCTTGAAGGCATCCTTATCGCCATCCGCAAGGACATTCTTACCCGCAGTTTGAAGATCGCCGACGATACGCGGCCTGAAGCGCTGCATGTGAGTAACAACAATATGAAGGTTCTGAGCCTGTTGTCGGATGCGATCGCGTTGGCCGAAGACTCAACCCGCACCCTCGACAAGGCGTTTGGGCCGCACGGCGATTCACCCCGCATCGGAAAAGAGTAGCCTTACCACCGCCAGCGCGCGTCGAGGCCAATACGGTGTCCGCCGGTCTTGTCGGTGAGGACGCCGCTGGCGGTTACGGCGAGTTCGAGGCCTGGCGCGATCGCGAAGGGCAGGCGGGCGCTTGCCGACACCCACGTCCGCTCCTCCAACGCCAAACCTAACGAAAAATCCGCATCCGGCAGCACGGCCAGCGCGGCGTCGGTCTCGATCCGTGGGTCAGCGAATTCGTGGGACAACTCAATCTCAAACTCAGGACTGGATGAGCCGAAGCCGCCACTCGCGCGGGCAGACACAACACCGCGCGCCGACGTGTTCGACGACGCGCGATAGAGCAGCGTAGCCGATCCTCCGCCGAGTTCCGTGAAAGCACCGCGTTTCGTTCGCGTGACTGTCGCCCCGGCAGACCATTCGATGTTTGTTGACGCAGCGGCGACGGATCGCGTCGCCCGTGCAGCCGCTGCGATGACCGATCCGCCGGGGCGTCCGTCCAAGAGCATCGCGCTATCGAATGCATCGGTGCGGATCAAGGTGCCGTCCAACGTTCCGATGGCAATTCCGGCTGCCGCGCGCCACGTGTCCCGGACCGTAGAGACGCCGACACCGAATTGCGTTGCCTGACCGGTGACGCGAGTTGGGCTGGCGTCCGCAACGGCGCGGTAATCCGTCTGCGCCAGCGACACACCGAATTGAATGCTGTCGTCGACAACCAGAGTTGCGCCCGCCGCGTACGCCGTCGCGCGGCGGTCGAAGGCGTTTCCGGCTGAGTTCGCGAAGCCACCCCATTCGCGCGACACCTGGCCCCACGTCCCGGGTTCGCGCAGCGCGGCGATCATGGTGTTCATGGCGTCGCGGCTGGCAAGGATGTCGAGGCCGCTGAGCGCCGCTGCCGTGTCATCGCCGAGGGCGGTCAAAATCACTGCCGCGGCGGCGGCATCGGTACCGTCGAGGGCCAGATAGAGCGGATATGAAGTTTCAGGCGCTCCCGCGAGCCCCCTGTCCAGTGCGGCCGCGACCGCGGTGGCGTTTGCCGTCCGGGCGGCGGACACATAGGGCAGGCGGGAGAACACGACGTCGACGGCCGTGTTCGAATATGCGGCATCCGCGCTCAGAAACGCCCCCGACGCCGCTGCTACAGACGTAAACGCACCATTGACCGAACCGGCGGACAGCACACGAATGCGGGCCCCATCGGCAATCGGCGCGCTGCCGGTTAGACTCACCTCTAACGCGCCGTCGAGGTTGGCCGCGCCTGAGACCGACAGCGCCGGCCCGGCCGCGTAAACGACGGCGTCGGTGAGCCGCAGCGTGCCACCCAAGAAGACGTCAAATTGATCCGTCGCAACGGAGTCGCCGGCGGAAAGGGCAAGCGTGCCCTGTAGAATGCGTACCCGATTGGTGAACATGTAATCACCGGCCAGAGCCCAGGTGCCGTCACCGAGCTTGATCAGTTCCTCGAAGCCTCTGGCGTGAACATTCAACACGCCGCTGCCGAACAGGGTGAGATCGTCCGTCCCCGCGCCGCCGTCTAGCGGTCCGGTCAAAGATGTGCCGGTTTGCAGGGTCAGCAAATCGTTTCCGCCGGCGAGCAAGACCGCGCCGTCGAGTGTGCCGCTGTTCGTGAGTTCGTCGCGATCATCGGTGGCTGCAACGGCAATGCCCCCGGTGCCGGTGATGACGCCCGTATTGGTGATCTGCACGAGCTCGGCCGCGCCGGTGATCTCCAGCCCAGGAGCATCCGTGCCCGTAGCGGTAATGGTGCCGCTGTTGGTGACCGTCACCGGGCCGCCGGCTGTCGTGATTGCCACGCCTCCTCCCGGCGCGGAGATCGCGCCTGAATTGGTGACGCCGGCCGGTCCTGCACCGGTCATCAATACGCGAATTCCGGCGGCGGTGGTGGCCGTCATCGCGATCGACCCGCTGTTCTCGATCGCCGCCGCCGAAACGTCGAGAAGCATGCCGTCTTCGGGCGCGTTGAGGTTGCTTGCGCCGGTATAGGTGCTTCGGATCGTCCCGCCGTTGACGATCGCCGCTGCGCCAGAACGCACGCGCACGCCGGCGGACTGAAACCCGTTGACCTCGATGAGTCCGGTGTTGGTCACCGTGCCGCCGTTCAGCAAATCCACCGCATGGGCTCCGTTGCCGTTGGTCTGGATTAGGCCCGCGTTCGTAACCGCAACATTGGTGCGGCCGTTAATGCCTGAGGCGACAATGCCGTCGGTTTGGATGATCGCGCCGGCGCGGTTGATGACAGTGACGTTATCGTCCGCAAACACGCCGTACCCCAAAAACTCCCGGGTGATGATTTCATCTTCGTTGATCACCATCGAGAAAACGCCCGCATCGATGCCGAAGCCGAGAATATCCAGCGTTTCGATGTGATCGAGATTGGTGATCGTCGAGTTTGCGCCAGTTTGAATGCCGATGCCGCAGACGCCACGCACAAACATGAACCCTTCGTTGGTCACGGTTGCGCGGTCGCCGGTCTGCACTGACGGAAAGGCAATCGGGCATTCGCCGCGGCGCTCGAACGTGTCGAAGTTGCGCATCAGCGTGCCGGGCAGGATATCGACAATGAGATCGTTATCCGTGCTGAGGAAGCCGTCGTCGTCGCGGCCGCTGCACACCACGGAAATTCCGTTTTGGACGCAGTCCGCGTGGGCTTCGCGCGGTGTCGTCAGCACGCTCGCAAACACCATAAGACCCGCCGCCAAGGCGCACACTATCGACACGGTTCGAACCATGGCGTGACCGTAGGTTACGGCGCGGGTGTCGGCAACGTGTTGCGTTAGGATGCGGCGGATGCGGCCAGAAAGTCAGCCAGCGCGGCATTGTAGGCGGCGGCATGGCTCAATTGCGGGACGTGCCCGGCGCCCGCAATCTCAACCGTCTTTGCACCCGGGAGGGCGGCGGCGAGCAGGGCCGAGCCGTCGCGAATGTTACCGCTGTCGTCCGTACCGAACACCAGGAGCGCCGGTTTCGCGAAGCTGCCAATCTGTTCATCGTAGGGCGTCAGACCCATGATCGCTTCGCCGCAGCCCCAGCCGGTCGCCGCCGTGATGGGCGAGGAATGTCGCAGCAGCGGATCGGCCTTGCGATCCTCCTCCGGCATGTCGGCCAGCGCGATCGCACCCTTGATCAGTGGCTCGAACCGTTCCCGTTCCGGGCCACGGCAGGTCGTGCTGCTGAGAATAACCGCGCCCATCCTGTCAGCATGGTGAACGGCGAGATGCTGCGCAATCATGCCGCCGAGGGAATGGCCGGCCACCGTCGCCGATTCAAATCCTGCATCGTCGAGGACCGCGAGCGCATCGCCGGCAAGGCTGCTGATGGAATACGACTCCTGCGGACCGCTCGCGCTGTCGCCATGACCGCGCAGGTCCATGGCAATGCAGGTGTGAGTGTCCGCGAAGGCGTCCATTTGCCCTGACCACAGAGCGCGTGTCGCCGTAAACCCATGCAGGAACAAAAGACACGGTCCGGTGCCGCGTCGTTCATACACAAGGGAGACCCCATCGCGTCTAACCGTCGCCATCGCGGCTCAGTCGAACTGCTGGCCGCCGTCGACCAGCATGGTCTGGCCGGTGACGAAATCGGCGTGGCGGGAGATGTAATAGGTGAGGGGGCCGATCAGATCTTCCTCGAACTGCCAGCGTTTTATCGCGCGCCGCGCGGCGTGATTGTCCAGCGCCGACGTCGGATATAGCGCGATGATCGGCCGTGTCGCTACCATGCCCGGACCGAGAGCGTTAACGGTGATGCCGTGTTTGCCGAGCGCGCGGGCCAGCGACCGGGTGAGGCCGATCACACCGGTCTTTGTGGCAACGTAGTGGGGCAGGTCACCCGGTCCGATCTTGGAGACTGTCGAGGTCAAGTTGACGATGCGGCCCCAGCCTTTGTTTTTCATGTGCGGTGCGCAGGCCTGCGACATAAAGAACGCGCCTTTGAGGTTGGCGTTCAAAACTTTGTCGAATTCCTCTTCGCTGATGTCCTCGAAGGCCATCGTGGTCGCGTAGCCGGAATTGTTGATCAGGATGTCGATGCCGCCGACGTCTTTTTCCGCTTGCGCGACAACGCGGGTGACATCGGCTTTGCTGCCGACATCCGCTTGCGCGCTGATGGCGGCGTATCCCGCCTCTTGGAGTTTCGCGGCTTCCTCTTCGGCGCGGTCGCCGAAAATATCGACCAGCACGATGGCCGCGCCGGCCGCCGCCAGGGCGCGCGCATAGGCTGGACCGATCACCCCGCCGCCGCCGGTGATCAAAGCGACTTTGCCGTCGAGTTCGCCCGGCAAGAGCGCAGAGGACGCCTTGGGCCGTTGTATGGAGTCTTCAGTCAAAGACGTGCCCTCCGTCGACGACGAATACCTGACCGGTGACGAAGGCGCTGGCATCGCTGGACAGGAACAGCACTGTGCCGGCCAGATCTTCAGGCACTTCGATGCGCCCGAGCGCCCGCAGGCTGGCGTAATGATCGTGCACTTCAGGCGGATAAAGGTCTGCCGCGTGTTCGGTCTTTGTCAGTCCTGGCACCAGCGTGTTCACGGTCACACCGTCGTTGCCGAGACTTACGGCCAGGGTGCGTGTCAGTCCGATCACCCCCGCTTTGGATGAGATATAGGCCGCGCCGTTGGGAATGGGCGCCCAGACCGTTGCCGACGACACGTTGATGATCCGGCCCCAGCCGCGATCGGCCATGCCGGGCGCCGTCGCCTGGCACATCAGGAACGAGCCCTTGAGGTTGCAGTCGATGACCGCGTCCCAGGCCTCTTCAGGCCACTCATGCCATGGCATCCCGGCGGTGGCTGGCGTGGTGCCGAATCCCGCATTGTTGATGACGATATCGACAGGGCCCAGATCCTGTGTGGTCTGCGCCACGGCAGCGATGACCTGCTCTTTGTTGCTGACATCGGCCGTAAGACCGAGCGCCACGCCGCCGCTGCTATTGATCCTCGCTGCGGTGTCATTCGCGACATCCGTATCGATATCGAGCACACCGACTTTGACACCGTGCTCCGCAAGCGCACGGGCGAAGGTCGCGCCCAGGCCGCGGCCGGCGCCGGTGATCAGTGCTGTGCGTCCCTCAAGACCGTCCATTGAAAAGCCCCGTCAACATGAGGCCAGATTAAAAGGCCAGCCCCGGTCTGCGCAGGTCTGCTCTGGAGCCGCTCGATAGGTGAGCAGACTGAACCGCCCCTTGCCGTGGGCAAAAGGCACGCGCTACGACTCTTGCCTGTAGAATTGAAACGAGGACTGCCGCAATGACCGATCACGCTGTTTCCCGCCGCTCCTTCGCCACCACTGCCGCCCGTCTTGGAACCATGGGGCTCGGCGCGGCCGC
Organism: Rhodospirillaceae bacterium; assembly: GCA_038148375.1. Lineage (GTDB taxonomy): Bacteria > Pseudomonadota > Alphaproteobacteria > Rhodospirillales > Rhodospirillaceae > CAWUEX02. The sequence goes on from JAYQVH010000004.1 coordinate 42,371, forward strand.
AGCCGGACTCGGGCCGTCCAGCCAAGGCCATGCTGCCGTGACCAGCCTGCCGACGGATCCGGTCGAGCAATTGCACGCCATGGTCAAGATGATGGGCACGCGGGCCGAAGACCGTGTGGTGTGGAAAACCAAGGGGAAGATCTTCGCCATCATGCCGGACGACGTCGTGCTGATGTACGGAATGCGCGGCAGCGAAAGCACGTGGTGGCGTCAAATCGATGACACCACTTATGTGCGCTACAACTCGACGATGTCGTTCTTTACCGATCCAAAGACCGATGAAATCATCGACACTTATACAAGTCCGTTTAACGGCGAGACGGTGACGCTGCCGGTCAGCTATATCCGTCACAAGGAAGGCGAGTACTTCACGCCGATGGGTACGTATTACGGCTCGATGAAGAAGGCCTTTCCGGAGCATTACAAAGAGGAGCCGCTCCATATGGACTGGACGCTGGACGGCGACGTCATCCGCCGCCAGGAGGGCGACAACTTCCCGCCGATTATCCCTCAGCCGTCGATGGAATACGCGTCGATGTTTTCCTGGGCGTCGGAAGTGTTCGATCCGGATCTCGACCGCGCCAGCGGCGTATCCAGCGGCTGGAACATCATGGCGGGGTCGCGCACGCCCTATAAGGAGCTCGGCATTCCGCCCGGTAGCGTCAACTGGCACTTCGATGCGGTGAAGCTCGACGACGTCGAGCAGCTCGATGCCGACTACCTTGAACGCGCCCGCGCGCATTCGGACCGCTTTGACGTCTCGCCCGAGCTGGATGAAGGTCCGTCCTTCTTTGAGCGGATTCTCGCTCTACGGGGAGTTACAGCCAACTAGCGAGGCTCTTGGGTCGGACGCCAGGGTCTCCTATAAAAGGCCATGCTGCCGACCTTGGATCAGGCAATCACATTGCACCGCGCCGGCCGCCTGGCCGAAGCGGAAACGGCCTACCGCGCCATCCTGAATGCTGAACCGGATGCCGCGCTGGCTTTGCGCGGGTTGGGGTTGGTGCTGGTGCAGACCGGACGGGCGGAAGACGCAATCGCAGTGATGCTGCCTCTTGCCCATTCAGCGGACGCGGAACTGCACAACACACTTGGTGTTGCCTTCATGCAAACCGGTGCGTGGCCCGACGCCCGCCGTCAATTCGAATCTGCGCTTGATCAGGCTCCAGGACATGCCATTGCGCTCGCGAACCTCGGTGCCGTCCGATATCGGATGGGCGACATCGAAGAATCAGTGGACCTGCTGTCACGCGCGGCCAAGGCAGATCCGAAAAACCCGGAAGCACTTTTTAATTTGAGTCTGTCCCTCCGTGCCCTTGGGGAGCTTGAGGCCGCGGAGGCGGCGGCCCGCGCAGCACTCGACCTTGCGCCGAAATCGGCCCACGCCCATGTCGCGTTGGGCGTGGCGCAGGCCGCAGGCGGCGACCGCCACGGCGCGGAGGCCGCCTACCGCAGTGCCATTGCCGCCGACCCGCGGGCCGCAGAGGGGCATCACAATCTGGCGCAACTGCTGCTGGCGCGCGAAGCGCTGGCAGACGGGTGGCAGGAATTCGAATGGCGCTGGCAGACCGGTGATTTCGCCGGCGCGGACCGGTTCTTGGGTGCGCCGCCGTGGAACGGCACCCCGCTTGCTGAAGGGACCCTGCTGGTGTGGACCGAGCAAGGGATTGGCGATCAGATTCTTTACGCGAGCATGTTGCCCGATCTTGAAGGTCAGGCTCCGCGCATCTTGGTTGCGTGTTCTGCGCGGCTGGTACCTCTCTTCGCGCGGTCGTTCCCGTTTGCCGACGTCGTCTCGCAGGCGGATTTGCTTGCCGATGAAGACGCGCTCGCCGCTGTGACGGCGCAAGTTCCGGTGGGTAGCCTGGGCCGGTTTTTGCGGCCCGACGTATCGCGTTTTCCGTCACGCGCCAGGCATCTATTCGCCGACGCACCCCGCGCATCGGAGCTGCGCCGCCGTTACCGGGACGCGCGCGGCCCCAAGCCCCTCATCGGGCTGTCCTGGCGCAGCACGAACCCGCGTTTCGGTGCGGCAAAATCCATCGCCATGGACGAACTCGCCGCGGCTCTGAGCCGTAAGGACGCCGCGTTCGTCTCGCTCCAATACGGTGACATTGAGACAGACCTCGCGGACGCCGGTGCCGGCGGTCTTGATGTGTTTCGTGACCCGGCTGTCGATCCGCTCGCCGACTTAGACGCGTTCGCTGCCCAGGTGGCGGCCCTGGACCTGGTTGTCACCGTGTCGAATACCACCGCCCATATTGCCGGTGCCCTCGGTGTGCCGTGCTGGATCATGGTTCCGGCCGGTCACGGACGCTTTTGGTATTGGTTTCTCGACCGCGACAACAGCCCGTGGTATCCGTCCGTCCGTCTGTTCCGGCAGACGCATGCCGGGTCCTGGACCGAGGCGCTGGACGCGATTGGCGCCGCTCTCACCGACTGGACACCCGAGCGGCCCGACTAACTTTGAACGACATGAGACAACGGACACCCTATGGCCAGTTACCAATACGTTTACACAATGCAGAAGCTCGGCAAGACCTATCCGGGTGGCCGCGAAGTCGTCAAAGACATTTCCCTCTCGTTTCTCCCTGGCGCCAAGATCGGCGTTCTTGGTTACAACGGCGCGGGGAAATCGACGCTGCTGAAAATCATGGCTGGGATCGACACCGAGTTCACGGGCGAGGCCTGGGCGGCGGACGGTGTGCGCGTCGGCTACCTGGAGCAGGAACCGGAGCTCGACCCGACCAAAACCGTTCTGGAAAACGTCATGGACGGCGTCGGCGAGATCAACACGCTGCTCCAGCGCTTCGAAGAAGTCAGCGCCAAGTTTGCCGAGGAAATGTCCGACGATGAGATGAACGATCTCATCGCAGAGCAGGCTGAGCTGCAGGAAAAGATCGACGCCGCCGACGGCTGGGATGTCCAGCGCCAGGTTGAGATTGCGTTGGACGCGTTGCGCTGTCCACCGGGAGATGCCGATGTGAGCAAACTGTCCGGTGGCGAAAAGCGCCGCGTTGCGCTCTGCCGTCTGTTGCTGTCCAAACCGGACATGCTGCTGCTCGACGAACCGACCAACCATCTCGACGCGGAATCCGTCGCCTGGATCGAACGCTTCCTGGAAGAGTACCCGGGCACGGTCGTTGCCGTGACCCACGACCGCTACTTCCTCGACAACATCACCGGTTGGATTCTGGAACTCGACCGCGGCCGCGGCATTCCCTACGAAGGAAATTACTCGTCGTGGCTCGAGCAAAAGCAAAAACGCCTGCAGCAGGAGCAGCGCGAAGAGGTCGCCCGCCAGCGCACCATTGCCACCGAGCTTGAGTGGGTGCGCCAGAGCCCGCGCGCCCGGCAGGCTAAGAGCAAGGCGCGTATCACGGCGTACGAGGATTTGGTCGCGCAGGCCGCTGACCGCGCGCCCGATCACGCGCAGATCGTCATTCCCGCCGGCGAACGCCTCGGCGACCTGGTCATCGAAGCGAAAGGTGTTTCCAAGGGGTTCGAGGATCGTCTGCTCATCGACAATCTCTCCTTCAAGCTGCCGCCCGGCGGCATCGTCGGCGTCATCGGCCCGAACGGCGCCGGCAAGACAACGCTGTTCAAGATGATCACCGGTCTTGAAACGCCGGACTCAGGCGAACTGCGCATCGGCGATACGGTCAAGCTTGGATACATCGACCAGACCCGCGAAGCTTTGTCGCCCAACAAAACCGTGTGGGAAGAAATTTCAGACGGCAACGACGAGATCATGCTCGGTAAGCACGCCGTGCAAAGCCGCGCCTATGTCGGGCGGTTCAACTTCCGCGGCGCCGATCAGCAGAAAAAAGTCGGCCAGTTGTCGGGCGGGGAGCGCAACCGCGTCCACCTGGCCAAGATGCTCAAGTCCGGCTCGAACGTCATCCTGCTCGACGAACCGACCAACGATCTCGACGTCGACACGCTGCGGGCGCTGGAACTCGCTCTGCTCGAATTCGCCGGCTGCGCCGTCATCATCAGCCACGACCGCTGGTTCCTCGACCGCATCGCCACGCACATCCTCGCCTTCGAGGGCGACAGCCATGTCGAGTGGTTCGAAGGCAATTTCCAGGATTACGAGGAAGACAAGAAGCGCCGCCTTGGCGAGGCCGCGGTGGAGCCCCACCGCATCAAGTACAAGCGCATCGAACGCTAGGCCGGTCGCGGCGCAAAATATTGGGCGCTGGCGTGACATTTCTGCACCTCCCGCCTGATACGGCGCGGAATATAACGGCCGTTCATGCAAGAGCGGACGGAATCGGCACCTTTTGAATAGTCCACTCCGTGGAACCGGTGCGCGGAAATCCTTGTCACACTTATGGATTCTGCGCTCAAACGGCCACAGTCGTCACTTAGCGAACACGCGATTGGAAGCGGATTGGGGTTCCGGGTCTAGTTCCCTCAGTGTGAGCGGCGGCGTTCCATGCCAAATGTTTATGGTCTGACCGGCCACCCCGCCGGCCGACCGTGGGGAGAAAGACAACATGAAGAGAATGACCACCTTGGCGGTTTCGACTGCCCTGGTTTCGTCCCTCGCACTGCCGCAGGCCGTCTCGGCCCAGAGCATTGCGCTGGAAGAAATTGTCGTCACGGCCCGTAAGGTTGAAGAAAACCTGATGGAAGTGCCGTTGGCGATCACCGCGTTTTCGGCAGCTGATATTGAGTCCCGCAACTTGAAGGAACTCAACGACATCAGCGCGTTTACGCCGAGCTTCAACTTCGTCAACCAGCAGGGTGGTTCCGGCCGTAACGACCGTTCGTCGAATGCGCTGACCTTCCGCGGCCTGTTCCTCGGCAACAACGTGGGCCTGTCGGCCGGTGGTCAGTTGTTCATCGACGGCGCGCCTGTGATCGGTGCGCAGACCCCGCCGATCACCGACGTTGAGCGTATCGAAGTGCTGAAGGGCCCGCAGTCGGCCTACTTCGGCCGTTCGACCTTCGTCGGCGCGATCAACTTCGTGACCCGTGACCCGAGCGACGAATTCAAAGGCCGTGCGAACGCCGAGTATTCGCGCTTCAATTCGCACGACATGTCGGTCAGCCTCGAAGGGCCGCTGGTCGAAGACACGCTGGCCATTCGAGTCGGTGTGCGCAACGTTCACGATGGCGGTTATTACGACAACTTCTCGAATCCGACGGAGAAGTTTGGTGAGCGCAACACAACTTCAATTTCTTCGTCGATCGTGTTCACGCCGAATGAAGATTTCAGAATCAAAGCCTACCTGCAGTATTTCCAGAACAAGGACGGTCCGCCGGCCCAGGCCTCGTTGAAGCAAGAGTCCTTCAACTGCACGCCGTCTCCCGGCCGTAACTACTTCTGCGGTACGCTTCCGAGCGTGGACGAGTTCGGATTCGATCTGATCTCGGGCGATTACAACATCAATTCGCTTCTGCGTGAGACGTTGTTCAATCCGAACCCGAATTGGCTGACCTTCGACCCGACGTTCATCGAGGGCTACGCCCACCGCCGTCAGGCCTATCAGGCGACGATCCGCGTCGATTACGACTTCGGTGACGGATACTCGTTCAGCGCGCTGTCGGCACATCACCGCGACAAGTCGGCCAACCTGATCGACCTCAACTACCGCGATGCCCGTGATCTGCCGAACCCGTTCTTCGTATCGGAAGCTGTCACACCCACCCGTCTGCCGTGGCGTAATACGCTGCTCATGAGCCAGTCGCGTTCGCGTGACTGGAGCCAGGAACTGCGCATCACGTCCCCGCAGGACGATCGTTTCCGCTGGACCGCTGGCGTCAACTATCTGTACGCCAAACAGCCCGGCGGTACGGTGTACGGCAACCTGATCCTGGGACCGTTCTTCACCGCAGCGATCACCCGCCAGGAAGCTGAAACGCCGTCGGTGTTCGGTGCCTTGTACTACGACGTCGCCGATAATCTGACGATCAGCGCCGAAGCCCGTTATCAGTGGGATAAGATCAGCCAGCAGCCGATCATCGGCACCAACGGCTTGCCGGTCACCGGGGTTGCCGGACAGGAGCTGAAGGAAACCTTCAAGAGCTTCTCGCCTCGCGTCTCCATCGACTACAAGTACACCGATGACTCGACGGTCTACGCCCTGTTCTCCCGCGGGTATCGCCCGGGCGGCTTCAACGCCGGCCTGGTGACCTCTAGCCAGGAAGTGATCGACGCCTTGCGCGCCGTTGTGCCGAATGCCGGCATTTCCTACGAGGAAGAAAAGGTCGACAACTACGAACTCGGGTTGAAGTCCACGTGGCTTGACGGCCGTGCGCGTACCACCATTGCGGCATACTATATGGAATGGCTCAACGGCCAGGCCCAGAACAGTATTCCCATTGTGGCCAATGGCGTTGCCAACCTGATCGGTCTGACCGTCAACAATGGTCTTGCCAAGCTGAAGGGCTTTGAGTTCGAAGGCCAAGTCCAGGCGACGGAAAACCTGACCGTGACCGGTATGGTTGGGTACAACCACACCAAGATCGGCTTCTTCCCGTGCTCGGAGTGTAACAACGTTCTTGGGACCTTCGACGCCACCGGGAATAAACTTCCGACCGTGCCCGAAATCACCTGGGCGCTGTCCGGTGAGTATACCGATCAGTTGACTTCGGAAATGGACTGGTTCACCCGTCTCGACTGGACCCACACCGGAAAGAAACAGACCGACTTCTCGAACCTCGCCCAGGTTGCGCCGTTCGAAATGGTCAACATCCGTGCCGGGATCCGCAACGAGAACATGTCTCTGGAAGCCTACGTTCAGAACGCGTTGGGTGAAAACGAGTTCATCCACGGTCTCCAGGGCACCGACTTGTTCAACTTCATCTTCGGCCCGGTGCCGGGTGCGCGCGAAATCCGCGTCTCCCTGCCTAAGCCGCGTGCATGGGGTGTCCGCGCGACCTACAACTTCTAAGGTCGCGTACCAAACATGGAAAAGGCCGGACCTCAGGGTCCGGCCTTTTTCTTTTGTGCGGGCCGGATAGAGGGCTTAGGTCAGGCGCGCGCCATGACGGCGGTCTCGCTGAGTTCCGCCAATTCATAGACCGTGCCTTCCTTGTCGCCGTTGACGACGTCGAGCCGCACGAAAATGTGGTGCGGGCCGGTGCGCCAGATGCGCAAGTCCTTGCCGAACGAGGTGTGCCAGTAGAAGCGCTGGCATTCAATCTCGCCTGCCGGAACGGCAATGGTTTCGGTTTTCTCGAACCGCGCCTTGCCCTCGATCTTTTGGCCGTGACTGAGTGTGCGCCCGTTCCAGGTGTTGGACACCGAATGGGTCAGCAGGTCCTGGAGGTCCGTATGCGACGTATTGAGATGGCACATCTTCCAGGCGTCGTGAAAAATCGGATGAAATCCGAGCAGCATTTTCGGCGGCGCATCGAATTCGGCGTAGTCGACGGCCTCGCTGTCCCTGTCCCACGCCCAGGACTGCAGTTTATCGCCGAATACACGGCGCACCACCGTGCCGCAATCGACACCCTTGTAATACAGCCGTCCCATGGCATCGACCGGCCGCCAGTCCGCCGTCACAAGCTGAGTCGCGTCGCGCAACAAATCGCCCTTGGGTGAGCGGGTGAGGGTGCGCAGCGTGCGCTTGCCGTCTGGATTGGCGGTCAGAATGAAATTTTCATACTCAACCGTTTGTCCGCCGGGTTCGGTAATGTCGATCCGGCCCTGGTAAATCGTGAAATCCATAGAAAAATTTCCTAATGACCGAGACTTTCAAAGTGTCACGCCTGAATTGACCGGCATCACGAAGGCGAACACAAGGTCTTATCGCGCACTCAGACCATCGAATGATCACGCCACCCGCCCGCACGGTTGGCGGTCACCCCACGCAGATGTGCTTTGCGCCAGTATGGTCTTTCCGGTAAGAGACCCCCTCCAGTCATTTAAAGTCTTGCCGATGTTCCGACGTTCCTGCTGCATACGGCCCGCAGTCGCCTTCCTTTTGAGTCTTGCGATCTCTTCACCTGTCATCGCTCAGGATGGAGAGCCGTTGGGTGTTGAACCCGAGGTTTCGGCCGACGGCACCAAGACCGTCTACCCGGCACGCTACTTCGCCCGCTACAGCCCGTTGTCGCTGCAGGACATGCTACAGCGGATCCCTGGCGCCAGTGTGCAGGACTCGGTCGCAACCGAGGAGCGGCGCGGTCTGCGTGGCAACGAAGACGCCATTCTCATCAATGGCCAGCAGGTCACCGGCAAAGACAGCGGCGGTGCGAGCGCGCTCAACCGGATCGCGGCCAGCCAGGTCGACCGCATCGAAATCATTCGCGGGACATCGAGCGAAGTGCAGAGTACGACTCAGCGCATCATCAACGTTATTCTCCTTGAGGAGGCGGACGGCACGCTCACCGTCACCGTAGCGGCGCCCTATTACACCGGCGACCGGTCCATACGGCCGGTAACCAGCATTTCTTACAGCGCCACGGAGGCGGACCGGAATTACTCCATCGCTCTTCAGTCCGACCCCCGCTACCGCCCATGGGAGCGGTCCAAGATTACGACGGATCTGACCGGCCAGGAGATACTCGGTAGCACCGAATCCGAGCAGCTCGACAATTACACAGTCCAGACAAACGGCCGCTACGAACAGAGATTCACCTCCGGATCGCGGCTTCAGCTCAACGGATTCGGCTCATGGCTGATCAATCGGCGCGAGCGCCGGGAAGTGTTGCGCGACCCGCAGGAACCGACAGCCGACGATTTGCTTGCCGATATTCTTGAAGTCGACGATCGCGACCGCTTCACTGCCGAGATCAGCGCCGACTACAGTTTCCCCCTTGGCGAAGGCGATACCTTTACCTTGCTCGGACTGGCGAACTGGGAGAAGGAGAACCGCGACCGCGAAGTGTTCGACCTGGAGCCGCTCGATGAGCCGGTTCAGGTTCAACAGACCCGCCAGGACATCAAAACCGAATCTATCGTCCGCGGCACCTATGACAACACAATCAGCCCCACGCTCGGTGCCCAGCTTGGCGTCGAGGGCACGCTGAACACGCAGGATACGGACTTCGATCTCGCTGTGCTGGTCAACGGCGAATTGACGCCGCTGCCGATCTTCAACAGCGACGGCAAGGTGACGGAATATCGCGGCGAGGCGTTTTCGACCGTTCGCTGGCAGCCTTTCGGCAATGTTCAGACGGAAACGGGCTTTGCCGTCGAGGCGTCACGTATCACCCAGAAAAGCGCCGATGTCGACAACGCCCGTACCCTCGTATTCGCCAAGCCGACCTTCAACGCGTACTGGGATATCACCAAGCAGGATAAAGTCTTTTTCTCTGTGGCGCGGGACGTCAAACAACTCAACTTCCTCGAGTTCGTCGCCACCATCACCGACCGCGACCAGGAACTTGAAGCCGGTAACCCCGACCTGAAACCGGAAAAATCCTGGGATACGGAGCTCGGTATCGAGCATCGCCTGGCTGACGGCGCCGGCGTGTTATCCCTGACCGGCTTTTACCGCGACGTCGAGGACGTCAGCGGCAGAACCACGTTCAATGGCCTTATTTCTCAGCCCGGCAATATTGGTGGCGGCGAGGAGTATGGCGCCGAGGCCGAGGCCAGTCTGCAGTTCGCCGAACTCAACTGGTGGGATGGCGTGCTCACGGCCAGTTATCTGCGCCGCAAGACCTCGGTCACTGATCCATTCGATGGCCGCGTCCGCCGCTTTGGCGCTACCCCGAACTGGGAATTCAACTTCGACTACCGCCACGAAGTTGATTTCATCATCGACGGCCAACTCGGCATCAACTTCAATCAGGCCGGCTCGCGTTTCATCTACGATCTGGATTATATCGAGCGCTACAAGGAAGGCGGATCGCTGACCGTGTCGATTGAGCACAACATCAGCGACAGATTCCGCATCAACCTGTCGTCCAACAATTTCATAAACAGGCTGCTGACCCGCGATCGCGTGCTGTTCGCGGTTCAGCCGGGCGGCGGCCGTATTCAGACCGGTGAGCGCGTTGAGCGGCACAAATGGGGCCGTATCTTCAACCTGTTTGTGCGCGGCACGTTTTAACGGCGCACTCGGCGCGAGACCGTCGCGTCCTTAGCCGGCCTGGGTAAGCGAAGGTTCGTCCTGAGGTGCCTTCGGCCGCCGTTCCACGCGCGGCGGTTTCGGCGGCGGAGGTTCGATCTTCCGCCGTCTGGCGGCAAAGCGCGGCAGCATCCACTTCCGCCACAGTTTCAAGGGCCCGAGTTTCCAGCCCCACACAGCTGGCCGGCCGCTGGCAACGGTCAGGTCGAGGAAAATGAGGTGGTCGAGCGCCCGTTTGGCCAAATACAGAAACCGCGCCGAAAGCATTAGAAGCGGATAGTGCGGCTGCTCCATATGGGTCGGCAAAGCACGGTCGCGAATGCGCCGGAAGACGGTGTATGGCAGCGGCAAGGCGGCCATCAGGAACACCAGGATATTCGACAGCGTCGGCTGCGGCCTGGTGTAGGGCTTGCGGATGTCGTCGAGGCTGATGCCCCGTTCTTCAAGGGAGTCGGACAGCCGTGTATTCGGGATGATGCGCAGCGAGAACACATTGAGCGTATAGGGCCGCGGCATCTCGTATACGAAGTCCAGCGTCGCGCGGTTGTCTTCGATGGTTTCGACCGGGTTGTCGAGGATGATGTCGAAGGCCGGCGGGATCATGTAGTCCTTGAACTGGTTCAGGATCTTACAGGCATCGCGCACCCGGGCAATCGGGGTCGGGCGGTCGTAAAATTCCAGGATCGCCTCGCTGCCGGACTGAATGCCCATGCGCACCCGGTTCATGCCGGCATGGGTCAGAAGGCGCAGCTTGTCTTCCTTGACGTAATTTGGGATCAGTCCCGTGACCACGAAGGGCAGGCCGATCTCTTTCGTGTACAGGTCGGTGAACTCGTCCATGATCCGCTGGGGCAGGGCCATAAAACTGTCGTCATCGAACACGATGCTCGAAACATGCGGATGCTTGGTGATGACATCCTTTAGTTCCGCAATGATGGTCTTCGGCGAGGAATGCCGGATCTTGCGGTAGTTCTTATCGTAATCGATGAATTTGGTGTTGCCGCAGTAGGTGCAGCGCAACGGACAACCGATCGACCACACCGTCTTGTAGGCAAGGCCGTTGAAGAACAGATGGTCCTCAGCCGTGATCGGCTTAAATCCTTCACCGTTGTGCAGAATGTACTCGCCGTCCTGATAGACCGGAATCGGCATCTGATCCATTTCCTCCGCTTTCATCAGCGGCAGGTTCGTATTGCGCTTGATTCCGTCTTTGGTGTTGAACCAGAAGCCCGGCGTCTTGGACACGTCGGCGCCGGCCTTGAACGCCTCCAGGAAAAACGCGAACGCGAATTCTCCCTCGCCGGTGCAGACCGCGTCGGCGTGTTTGATGGCGTCTTCCGGTTCCATGATCGGGTGAATGCCGCCCCAGACGATGTAACACTCCGGGTTCAGGCGGCGGATGGCTTCAATCACCTCAGCGGTCGCGCCGGCGTACTGGGTCATCGATGAAAAGCCGACGATGTCGGCGTCACACACCGACTGCGCAATGATCTCCACATCTTCGGGGGTCAGTGCGTTGGCGCCCTTGGTCATGAGGTGGTAGCTGAACGAACGCACGTTGCCGGTCACCACGTAGTATACGTCGGTGTCGTCGTGGATCGCCTTCACATAGGCCGCCAGCTTGCGGAACCCCGTGTTGTTCAGGCCGTCCTCGATTGTCAGCAGTTTGATCTTCATGGCTGTCTTAACGATTGCCTTCAGGGCGTGCTTCGGTCGGCCAGACACTACTCCGAAGCCACTCGCCTGGCCAGGGAACGGGCACCGACGCGCTCCGGTAATGCCCTGTACTTAGGCTCGAATTTAGGGATTCAAAGGGGGTCAGGCGGGTTTCGACGCGTCGACTTGCTTGCGCAGCTCGGCCAGCAGTCCGGCCATGCCCCCGCCCTGGCGAATCACCGAGGCATAATCCTGCCGGTAGGTAATCGCCATGCTGACGCCCTCGACCACCACATCGACAATCTTGAGTCCTTCGTCGCGATGGCGCAGGCGCCATTGCACGGCGATGGGCTGACCGCTGCCGTCAACAATCGCGCTGTCCACGATAACGCCCGTGTCGCCGTCGGGCGTGGTGCCGCGGACCTCGATGGTCTGGCCCTCGTATTCGCTGAACCGTCGCGACCAGGTGTAGACGATGACGTCTTCGAACAGATCGACGAATTCGTCTTTTTCCCCGTCATCGGCGAGGCGCCACGTGCGTGCGAGGACGAACCGCGCCACCGACGGGATATCGAAGCCGTCATTGAACAGGGTACGGAAGCGCTCGGTCTTTTCGTCAATCGAGATGTCCGCTTCCAGAATCTCGGTGATGCCGACTTGAGCAAAATGATTAATGAACGCCGTTGGGTCCGAGCGCCACTCATCCGATGCGGCGACCGGGCTTGCCATCAGCAAGACCAGAAAAACTGTAGAAAGGTAGCGTGTCATCGGGTCGCGTCCTGTGTATCCCGAGAGCGCGCCACCTGGTCGTCCGGGGCCGCGCCGTCGTCATTTGTGAACGGATCGCCGTCCCCGTCGTCGTCAAAGTCGTCGAACTCGTCCATATCAGGCAGTGGTGCCGGTGCTCCGTTGCGAATGGCATTGGCGCGGTTCTGGCGGTAGGCGGCACGCAAGGCCGCGTAGTAATCGATCGACGAGGCTTTCAATTCGTCAAACACCGGCCCGGTGTTGCTCTTGATGTCGACGGCCAGCACGCCGGTGTAAGCCAGCTGCCACCAGAACGGATTGTCCGCCCGGGTGATCCAGGCCATGGCGTCGAATGTGGTGGTGTCGACGGCATATCCGCCGAGATCGCGGACGCTGGAGGGGCCGAGCACCGGTACGTAAAGGAAGGGGCCGTCGTCGACACCCCAGACGGCCAGAGTCTGGCCGAAATCCTCGGCGTGGTAGGGCAGGCCCATGCGCGACGCAACGTCGAACAGGCCGAGCACGCCGATGGTCGAATTGACGACAAAACGGCCGATCGTGTTCCCGGCGCGCTCGCCTTCGCCTTGCAGCATGTCGTTGGCGAGAGTGATGGGCGTGCGGAAGTTGCGCAGGAAGTTAGTCACGCCTTGGCGGCCCGGTTCCGGAATCAACGTTTCATAGACCGCGATGGTCGGATTGAAGATCACCGTGTCCAGGCCCTGGTCGACCTGCAGCATGGCGCGGTTCCAGGGCTCCAACGGATCGTTGAGGTCGTTGTACGCCTGTAGCGCGGCCGGGTCGGAGGCCGGCGGCTTGGACGCGCAGGCGCTCATTCCCAGGAGAACGAGGCCGGAGACAATCAGGGTGCGGAGAGGGGGCGGGAAGACAGTCGGAAAAGACATAAAGAAACCTGAAGTTAGCGCCGTAAACTTAACCGTGTGTCCCGCAGAATTCTGAGCTTTATTATGCGATTTGCCTATCACAAAGGGGTCTGAAAAACCATACACGTTCCCGCGAAGGAGACCTGCATTTGGCGCAGAGTGGCGGAGATTGTGCCGGGCTCCCTTGCCAAGCCGCCGCAGACTGCTAGAACCTCGGTCTTGAAACACAGAAGAATCACGTAATTTGAGGACCTTGTGCCGAACGCCGACGCCTATCAGACCCTCGGGTCTCCCCTGATCGAGCGCCTGCCCGCAGACGTGCAGGTGTCATTCGAGTTTTTCCCGCCGAAATCGGACAAGATGCAGGAGAAACTGTGGGCGTCGATCGAGCGTCTGGCGCCACTCAAACCGCGATTCGTTTCGGTCACCTACGGCGCCGGCGGCTCCACCCGGGAACGCACCCACGACACAGTGGTCCGGATTCAAAAGGAAACCGATCTTGCCGCCGCCGCCCACCTGACCTGTGTCGGCGCATCGCGCGGTGAGGTTGACGAGGTCGCCCGCCACTACTGGGACGCCGGCATACACCATGTCGTCGCCCTGCGTGGCGATCCGCCCAAGGGCGAGGCCACGTACACCCCCCATCCGGACGGCTATGCCTTCGCCGCCGATCTGGTCGAGGGCTTGAAGAAAGTCGCCGACTTCGAAATCAGTGTCGCGGCCTATCCGGAAACGCATGTCGAGGCCCGCAGCGCCGAGGCCGATCTTGATAATCTCAAGCGCAAGATCGATGCCGGTGCCACACGCGCGATCACGCAGTTGTTTTTCGACCCCGAAGTGTTTCTGCGTTTCCGCGACCGCGCGGCCGCCGCTGGGGTCACGGTGCCGATCGTGCCGGGTCTGCTGCCGATCACGCACGTTGAGCAGAACATCAACTTCGCCAAGCGGTGCGGCACCAGCGTACCGGTCTGGCTGCAAGATCTGTTTGCCGGGCTGGACGACGATCCCGCCACGCGCGAACTGGTCTCGGCCAGTTTGGCGGTCGAGCAGGTCAAGCGCCTCGTCGCTGACGGAGTCAGCGAATTTCACTTCTACACACTGAACCGGGCCGACCTGTCCTACGCCATATGCCACGTGCTGGGCATTCGCCCCGACTCCACGGGCGGCTGAGCGCGGGCGCGGGCTGGAATGGCGGCGCTCGAGACCTTCACACGGGTACGGGGCGGACTCCTCGCCTTCGCGCGCCATGACAATCTGATTCTCAGCGGTCTTGCAGTTGTCGTCGGCGTCGTCGTCGGCTGGGCGGTCGTCGGCTTCCGGTCTGTGATCGACCTGGTTCAAACCGCCGGATTCGGCAGCGGCGGCGAAAAACTCGCCACCATCGTAGCGGCGCTGCCGTGGTGGCAGGTGATGCTGGTGCCAGCGGCCGGAGGACTGCTGATCGGAGTGTTCTATCGCTACGTCATGCCCGGCGGCGGGCCGCAGGCGGTCGCCCATGTGATCGAAGCCAGCGCGCTGCGCGGCGGACGGCTGCCGTTATGGCCCGGCATCGCGGCGACCGTCGGCAGCGCGGCCTCCATCGGCGTGGGCGCGTCGGTCGGGCGCGAAGGACCGGAGGTGCTGCTCGGCGCGACGCTGAGTTCCTGGCTCGGTCAGAAGCTCAACTACGGCCGTCCGGCGATCCGTATCCTGCTTGGCTGCGGCGGCGGCGCGGCGGTGGCCGCTTCGTTCAATGCGCCCATTGCTGGGGCGCTGTTCGCCCATGAGGTCATTATTGGGCACTATGCCCTCAGCGCGTTTGCGCCGGTGGTGCTGGCCAGCGTTGCCGCAACCATGGTGTCGCGCGCCGTGTACGGGGCATACCCGGCATTCATCATCCCGCCGTTCGCTGAGATTGAGTGGATCGAGTTTCCGGCGTTCGTCCTCGCCGGAATTGCCTGCGGCATAGCGGCGGTGATCCTCATGCGCGGCATCGGTCTCGCCCGCGTTCTTGGCGACAAAATCTCATTGCCGCAGATCGCGCGCCCCGCTGTCGCCGGACTGATTGTCGGTCTCATCGCCATCGCCTATCCGGATATCCTGGGCGTCGGCTACGAACAGACCGACCGCGCGCTCAACAACTATTATCCGATGGCGACGCTGCTGATCCTCATCGCCGCCAAGCTGGTGGCGACGGCCGTGTGTCTGGGCTGGGGTTTCGGCGGCGGGGTGTTCAGTCCGTCGCTGGCGCTCGGCGCGCTGATCGGCGCCGCCGTCGGTGTCGCGGTGACGGCGATCGGTCAGGATTTATCCTCCGGACCTGCGGCCTACGCGCTGGTCGGCATGGGCGCGACCGCGGCCGCCGTGCTCGGCGCACCGATCTCGACCACGCTGATCATTTTCGAGCTTACCGGCGATTACACCCTGACCATCGCCGTCATGGCCGCCGTGGTCATCGCCACTTTGGTCAGCGCCCAGCTGTTCGGTTTCAAGTCCTTCTTCCTGGCGCAGCTGCACGACACGGGGATCGATGTCGAGGGCGGGGCGGATGTCAGCGGCATCAAGGGCACCAAGGTGGCGGCCTTCGTCACCGGCTCGACGCCCGTGTGCAGGCCGGAGACGCCGCGCCGCGAGGTCCGCGCGACGCTGCTGACCCAAAACCTCGATGAAATCTGTGCGGTCGATGCAGACGGCAGGCTGCTCGGCTTCGTCACCGGGTTTGCGTTGGGTCAAATGCCGGATGACGCGCTCGATCAGCCGGTCGAAGCGCTCATCGAACCGTCACCGACGGTGGTGCGCGAAAGCCAGCCGGTGGAAAGCGCGGTGCGTTTGCTGCTCGCCGCGGGATCGAACCGTCTGCCCGTGGTTGGGGACGATAATGTGCTGCGTGGCTCGATCACCGCGCGCGATTTGCTCGGCGCCGTTGACCGCGCGCGTGTCGATGCCGAGGCGGAAGCGCGCGGGGCGTTGCAACGCCGTAAAGAAGCTTAGCCGACGCTGTCGAGCACCGCGCCCGGATCCCGGAAGGCGTCCGGATAATACGTCTCACACAATTGCCGGTAGGTGTCGGGCAGCTGGTTCACATCGTAGGTCTTGCTGCCCATGGCGTGCGATGTCGTCTGGCCCGGGTGATCACCCATCTCCATCCACGGACGCCAGCTGGTGATGCCCGTGTAGCTCAGCGTTGACGCAATCGTCTGCAAGTCCGGGTTCATGACATCGGCTTCCGCGCCCTTATAGGTGACGGACTCGCTGTAAGTCACGGGCAGGGCGTTCGGGTCCGCCGGGATCAGCTTGGCGCTCGATGCCTCGGTGATCCACACATGGCCGTCCTTGATGGTCACAGGGCCGAGCCATTTTTCCACCCGCGAAGACCCGGTCGGGCGCATCGCTGTTTCCGAACTGGACCTTTCGCTTTCGTCGACCGGCGGTGCGCCAAACTCAAGCACCTCATGGAACACCGGCTTATGCACGTTTGTCCCCGGTCCGAGCATCAGGCGAGGCACGTTCACGGTCTTGCCCGTGTACGGCATGACCAGGGTGTCGATCAGTTCGCCGGTGTAGAAGTCCGTATAAAAGGCGAGTTCGAAACTGGTCAGCGCGATCGACCCGTCGTCGAGAATTTTGTGGCGCGCGAAGGTGCCGGTGACCATGCCCATCAGCGGCGTGATCTCGCCATTGACCACACCGAAGCGGCGGCCCAACAGCCAGCCCATGGCGATGCGGCCGCCTTCGTCGCCGCGCATCTTGTGCAGGGTGCGCAGCACGCTCGCCGCGTTATCCGGATCGAAATGCCCACCAGCGTGCCCATCGGCGCGGGCCGGACGAATTACAGATGTAGACGCCGCTGCGAGAACGCCGCCGACTCCCGTGGCGATGGCGCGGCGGCGGGTGAAACCGGACTGAAAACGGGGCTGTTGATGCACGTCGACCTCACTGTTTGTGTTCTTGATGCGGCATCTTCACACAGCGGTTGAACCGCGGCAAACCAAAGCGGTTGGATCCCGGCAATCGCATGATACAAACGCGCGCCCAAACCCGTTACAGTGCCGCTATGACCTCTCCCGATAGCTCCGATCCGTTTGCGCTCGACGACGCGCCGCCGTCTCCGGCTCCTTCCGCCCCGGTCCAGGACCCGCCCTGGCTGACCGGCCTGAATCCGGAGCAGCGCCAGGCGGTGGAAACCACCGAGGGCCCGGTGCTGGTGCTGTCCGGGGCGGGGACGGGCAAGACCCGGGTGCTGACCACCCGGCTGGCGTACATCCTCGGCAAGCGTCTGGCCCAGCCGTGGCAGATTCTCGCCGTCACCTTCACCAACCGCGCCGCGCGGGAGATGCGCGAGCGCGTCGCCGCGCTCGTCGGGCCGATGGCCGAGCAAATGTGGCTCGGCACCTTCCACGCCCTGGGCGTTAAGATTCTGCGCAAGCATGGCGAGCTGGTCGGGCTCAAGTCAAACTTCACCATCTTGGACAGCGACGATCAGGTGCGCCTGCTCAAGCAGGTGATGGAGGCCGACGGCATCGACCACAAGAAATGGCCGGCCCAGGTGGTGCTGAGCGTCATCCAGCGCTGGAAGGACAAGGGCCTGACGCCCGACAAAGTCACCAGTGCCATGGCCGGCGACCTCGCCGCCGGACGCGCCATCGCGCTCTATCAGGCTTATCAGGAGCGCCTGAGTACGCTCAACGCCGCCGATTTCGGCGATCTGCTGCTGCACTGCCTGACCCTTTTTCAAACCGAGCCTGAAGTGCTGGCCGAGTATCAGGACCGCTTCCGCTACATCCTGGTCGACGAGTATCAGGACACCAACGTCGCCCAGTACCTGTGGCTGCGCCTGTTGTGCCAAAAGCACCGCAACCTGTGCTGCGTCGGTGATGACGATCAGTCGATCTATTCCTGGCGCGGCGCGGAGGTCGGCAACATCCTGCGCTTCGAAAAGGATTTCAAAGACGCCAAGGTCATCCGGCTGGAACGCAACTATCGTTCGACGCCGAGCATTCTCGCCGCCGCTTCGCACCTGATCGATCACAATGAAGACCGCCTTGGCAAAACACTGAAGACCGCCGATGAAGACGCGGCGGAGCCCGGCGCGCCGGTCACCGTGCGCGCGGTGTGGGACGGGCCGGAAGAAGCGCGCTGGGTGGTCGAGGAAATCGAGGCGCTGCAAAGCAAGGGCGTGAGCTTGTCCACCATGGCGATCCTGGTGCGCGCCGGCTTTCAGATGCTTGAATTCGAAGAGCGTTTCATCACCACCGGTGTGCCCTATCGCGTCGTCGGCGGGCCGCGCTTCTACGAGCGTTTGGAAATCCGCGATGCCATCGCTTATCTGCGCTGCATTCACACGCCGACGGACGATCTTGCGTTCGAGCGCATCATCAACAAACCGAAGCGCGGTATCGGTGAAACCTCAGTGCAGAAAATTCATATCTCAGCCCGCGCTGCCGGCGTCAGTCTGATGGAAGCGGCGGTGCAGATCGTCGACACCGACGAGCTGCGCGGTCAGACGCGCAAGAGCCTCGCCACCCTGATCACCGACATGGCGCGCTGGCGGTCGTTACGCGACGGCATGACACCCGCCGATCTGGCGGCGCAGGTGCTCGATGAATCTGGCTACACCGAGATGTGGCAGCGCGATACCTCGCCGGAAGCACCGGGGCGGCTGGAGAACCTCAAAGAGTTCGTCGGCGGCCTGGAGGAGTGGGACACCATCGGCGCGTTCCTCGAACACGTCAGCCTGGTGATGGAAAACGACGCTCAGGCCGGCGGCGATGCGGTCACAGTGATGACCGTGCACGCGGCCAAGGGGCTGGAATTCGACACGGTGTTTCTGCCCGGCTGGGAGGAAGAGATTTTCCCGCACCGCCGGGCGCTGGACGACGGCGGCAATGCCGCGCTGGAAGAGGAACGCCGCCTGGCCTACGTCGGCGTCACCCGCGCGCGCAAGAAAGTGTTCGTGTCCTACGCCGCCAACCGCCGCATCTATAACCAGTGGCAGGCAAGTTTGCCGTCGCGGTTCATTTCCGAACTGCCGGAGGATCATGTCGAACAGATCGCCGACAGCGGCCTGATGGGCTCGTTTGGCGGCTACGGTGGCGATAGTGATGGTTTCTCTGATGGCTGGTCGCAGCCGGGGTGGACGTCACGCGCGCGCAACAGCATGAATCGTGGGTCTCAAAGAGGGGCGCAGACCATCGACGGCGACAGCTGGCAGGTTGAGAAACGTGCGCCCGGTGGCGAGTTCGCCGTCGGTCAGCGAATCTTCCATCAAAAATTCGGCTACGGCATTATTCAGGACGTCGACGACGCCCGCCTCGACATTGCCTTCGACAAAGCGGGGCAGAAAAAAGTGCTGTCGAGTTTCGTCGAGCCGGCGTGAGACGGCGCGCGGACCCGGCGCGCAAACAACAAGTCGAGCC
>JAYQVH010000004.1:62183-222163 GCA_038148375.1 Rhodospirillaceae bacterium
GTCGAGCCGGCGTGAGACGGCGCGCGGACCCGGCGCGCAAACAACAAGTCGAGCCGGCGTGAGACGGCGCGCGGACCCGGCGCGCAAACAACAAGTCGAGCCAGCGTGATCGGATTATAAGTGAAAAAGGGGAGTGTCCCGGCGGCAAAAGCGCCCTGAGAGGGGAGAGTTGGGGGAGGGGTGCGCCCTCGCCACCGGGACTCCGGATACCTGAAGGGGATCAGATTTATCCGGTTACTTTTTCGTGTGTCGCCACCATTTGGTGGGTAATTACTGTATTTACGTCGTCATCGCACATTTGGATGAGTGCGCCGCGCCGATTTGGCACCGGGCGAGGCGATTCTTCTTCCGAGGTCGCGGAATAGAACTTAGGACGTATATATTTCAATGACTTAGCCATATCTCGTCTCTTTCCTGGCGTCCGAGGCTGGCCGAAAAAGCCGGCCCGTTTATCTTATGTACGCGTTTCGTCCCCATATGGTTCCCCAGGCCCAAAGATGAACACCCGCCCCTGTATGACTGACACGCAGACCGCGCTGGAGCCGCGCCTTGAACGCGGCCGAACGCGCGGGGGCCTATGATGTCATGCCGAGCATGCCGATGATGTCATGCCGAGTATGCCGATGATGTCATGCCGAGTATGCCGATGATGTGGTCCCTGTCCGTCATTGTGCCCGCCGCGGCGGTTCAGGCGTTCGCCGATGTTCTGGGTGACGCTGCTGTCGCCACGTCGTCCTTCGAGGTGCCTGGTAAAGACCCGCTGGCTCCGGCGGCGCAGTGGCAGATCGACATATTGTTTCCGGAACGCATCGCCGATGATTTGATCGTGGAGGCCCTCGAAGCGGCAGCGGCCACTGCCGGTGTCGACGTGCCCGCGCACACCTATGTGCAGGTGCCCGGCACGGATTGGCTCGCGGCGACTGCGACCGCCTTTCCGCCGCTTAACATCGCGCGGTTCTGGATTCACGGCAGCCACGATGCACATCACGCGCCGGTCGGCCGCCTGCCGCTGATGATCGACGCCGCCACCGCGTTCGGCACCGGCGAACACGCGACCACCCACGGCTGTCTGCTGGCGTTGGACGCTTTGGCTCGCCGGCATGACGTGCGCGCCCGCATGGCGCGCCATGGCCCGGCCGCAGTCCTCGACGTCGGCTGCGGCACCGGCGTGCTCGCGCTGGCGGCGGCACGGTTGTGGCCGGGGCGTATGCTGGCAACCGACATCGATCCCGAAGCCGTGCGCGTCGCCGCGCTGGCCGCCCGCGCCAACGGTCTGCATGCCCGGGTCACGTTGAAGACCCTGGAGGGGGTCAGAGACCGCCTCATTCGCCGCAACGCGCGGTATGCCGTGATCACCGCTAACATCCTTGCCCGGCCGCTGGTGCGTCTCGCCCCGGCCCTGAGCGGACTGCTCGCGCCGGGCGGTCACCTCATTCTCTCCGGGCTGCTTAACACCCAGGTGGCGATGGTCGCCAACGCCTACCGCGCGCAGGGTGTCGTGCGCGCGCGGGTCATCGCCATCGGCCCATGGGCAACGCTGATCCTGAAGCGCGGCGGGGAAGTCCGCTCTTCCGGCCATTGAATCTTCGGAATCAGCGGCTTAGCTTGAACCGATCATGACTCCCGACACTCATCGCAAACCTGAGCCGACCGCCACCGCCGCCGATCGGCTTGGCGCCCTGCGCACCGAGTTCAAGCGCGCCGGCGTCGACGGCTTCATCGTTCCGCAGGGCGATGAGTTTCAAGGGGAGTTCGTCGCGCCCTATGCGGAGCGGCTTGCCTGGCTGACCGGCTTTACCGGCTCGGCCGGTGTCGCCGTTGTCCTGGCTGACCGGGCCGCACTGTTTGTCGACGGACGCTACACCTTGCAGGTCCGCAGCCAGGTCGACGACGCGTTGTATGAGTTTGGGCACATCACTGACCATCCGCCGTCGAAGTGGCTGCGCGACACGCTCGATGCAGGGCAAAAGATCGGCTTCGACCCTCATCTGTTCACACCGGAGCAGGTGAAACGGCTGCGTGAAGCCTGCGAACGGGCCGGTGGCGAGTTTGTGCCGCTGGCGGCCAATCCGGTAGACGCCATTTGGGCCGATCAGCCGGCCCGGCCATGCGCCCCGGTCAAAGTGCACCCGATGCAGTTGTCCGGCCAAAGCCATCACGACAAGCGGGCAGAAGTCGGGGGCACGCTGCGCGAGGACGGGTATGACGCTTATCTGGTCACCGCGTCCGATGCGCTGTGCTGGCTGCTCAATCTCCGTGGTGCCGATGTGGAATTCACACCGCTTGTGCTGGCGACGGCGCTGTTGAGAGCGGACGGTAAAACAACCCTGTTCATCGACGACGGCAAAATGAGTCCAGAGGTGGTCACTCACCTTGGCGATGAAATCACTCTTGCGCCGGCAGACGGTCTGGGCGCCGCCATCGATGCGTTGCCCGATACGGTCAAGAAGATCGCCGTGGATAAAGCCACCGCGTCGCAATGGGCGGTCGACCGCCTCGAAGCCGCAGGTTTGACCGTCACGCCGATCGAAGATCCCTGCGCGCTGCCCAAGGCCTGCAAAAACGACGTTGAGCTCGACGGCATCCGCGCCGCCCATGTGCGCGACGGCGCGGCGCTGACGCGCTTTCTGGCGTGGCTCGATGGTGCGGCTCTGAACGGCGGTGTGACCGAATGCAGCGCTGCGGCCAAGCTCGAAGAGTTTCGCCGCGCCGATAACATGTTCCAGGGGCCGAGCTTCCCGACCATCGCCGGCGCAGGGGCCAACGGGGCCATCGTCCACTATCGCGCGACGCCCGAGACAGATGCGGCGGTCGAACCGGACATGCTGTTTCTCGTCGACAGCGGCGGCCAGTACCTCGACGGCACCACGGACGTCACGCGCACGGTCGCCATCGGCACACCCACCGGTGAGTCAAAACGCCGCTTTACCCAGGTGCTGAAGGGTCACGTCGCGCTGGCGATGGCGCGGTTTCCGATCGGAACGTCTGGCGGCCAGCTCGACGCCTTTGCCCGCGCCGCGCTCTGGGCCGATGGCGTGGATTACGATCACGGCACCGGCCACGGCGTCGGCGCGTACCTCGGGGTGCACGAAGGACCGCAGCGCATCAGCAAGGCCAGCCTCGGCCCGCCGCTCAAGTCCGGCATGGTCGTGTCGAACGAGCCCGGCTACTACAAGACCGGCGCGTTCGGCATCCGCATTGAAAACCTCGTCGCCGTTCGCGCCGGCGTGTCTCCCGAAGGGGCGGAGAAGGGCCTGTTGGAGTTCGAGACCCTGACGCTGGCGCCGATCGACCTGCGGCTGGTCGACGCATCGCTGATGACCGAGGTGGAAAAGTCCTGGCTCAACGCCTACCACGCCCGCGTGCGCGACACTCTAATGCCGCTGGTTGGCGACGACATCGGTGAGTGGCTACACGAGGCGACCCGCAGCATTTAGTGCCGGGGCAGGCGCGGTTGCCGCGAACGCGTCAGGCGATCTTCCAAAGCAAAAGCATGGTGTCCGCCGCCGCCTCCGTAAACGCGACGCCGCCCGCCGGCCGGTAGCTGTATGTCTCGGCGCCAAACCGCGTGCCGTCGGTGCAGGTCATGTCGCCGTCGATGACAAACCACTCCCAGCCGTAATCCGCGTCGAGCGAGACGCCGCCCCGCCATCCGGCGGGCAGACGCAGAAGTGACGTTTGCGCGCCCGTCTTCGCATCGGTGCTGAGGATTTTCTCGCCGTAGGCCGAGGGACCGGCGCCGCGTGCGGACCAGTCCATCTCAGGCGCGCGCAAGTGCACGATATGCGGGCGTCCGTCGTCGGACGGCACTTCGACATATTCTTCCGGCGACCTTGGGTTTTCGATGTAGTTGAAGTCCAGGGCGCCGTCTGTTCGGATCAGACAGCGGCAGCCGCCGGTCGAGCCTTCGTCATGGCCGTGGACAATGCCGCCCGGACGATAAAGGTAGGACCCGGCGGTGAGGTCGTCGCGGCCGTTCAGCGTGATATCGCCGCTGATGACGTACACTTCTTCCGCGCAGGAATGATAGTGGGCGACACCGCCCCCTTTCCAAGGCGCGGGAAAAGAATGAAACGCTGTCGATGCACCGGAGCTCTGGTCGGTGCTCAGCGTTTTGACGCCGTGTGTCGTGCCGAAAGGTGTGCCGATGTCCGCCAACGCCGCGTGCGGCACCAATGGCCGCTGCGCCCGCGCCCATCGCGGCAGGGCCAGTGCGGCACCTGCCGCGATGCCCCAACTCAGGACACGGCGCCGGGATACATCCGGCAATCCCATGGATTGGATGTGGCGCGTCATAGCGGCTCTCCTGCTCGAACGGACGAAGACTCTGCGGGTACTGTAAAACGCGCGACGGGATTCAGACGGGCGCCGGACGAGACGGTCGTCAGGCGGTCTGCTGCACAGCCGTGGACAGGCTTCCGGCAAGGCGGCGGACCACCGCGATGTGTGACCGGCTCACCGGGACCGTGAGGCCATTGGCCATGGTGATCTGGTACGTCCCATCGGCGCTGGCGACCTCGGTCATGAACGCCGGATTGACCGCATATGAGCGGTGAACTTGGAGGCCGCCGCACCGCTCGAATTCCAAAATCGCGGAGCGGAACTTCTCGTGGATGAGGTTTTCGCCTTTGGCCGTGTAGATGCGGACATAATGCTGTTCCGCTTTCAGCGCGATAATGCGTTCCGTGCGGCGGTCCGCCGGGAGTAGGGTCATGAAGGCCGGCTGCCGGGTTTCCGCCGTCGCGCCCGGCGTCCCTGCGGTGCCTAGCTCATCGACCGCGTCGTCTCCAGTATTCAAGGCGTCGAACACGGCGCTGCGCGGATAACCGTATCGCGGCATCCCGAGCACATGGAAAAACAGTAGGCTGGTCGCCGTCCACAGGAACAGCGATGGCAGGATGTGATTGACGATCGCATCGGTCACAAAAGCAGGGTCCAGCGTGAGCAGCGGCTCCCAACGGGTATGGGCGACGCGGAGCAGTTCGGGGACCAGCGCAATCTCAAAAACCGTCTGCAGCGTGATGCTGAACGGGAAGACGAATATGGTAGCCACCAGGGCTCCGCCGATCAGGACCGCCGTCAGCGATGCGCCGCGCGGGCGCAACACCCGGGCGACCGCGGCGCTGCACAAATCTCGGATAACCCAGCCGCACAGCACGACCGCGACACTGTAAATCTGGACCAGGGAAACCGGCCATTCCGCCGCTGACAGTTGCGGATGGGTCAGCCCGGCAAAGACGACGCCGAACAGGGCCGGAACGACGCCATAAAACAGCACCGTGTTGGTGCTGACGCCGCCCCACCGGGGGGAATTCAAGCCTTGAAGCCGAGGCATCTCAGTCCACTGTCTCCTCGCCGCGGTTCGCCCTTAAACCTCAGGAATACTGTGCCTATTGAGCGCCGACGGCAAATCCCGTGTCCGCCATTCATGCCGCACGAACGGTTATTCGTGAAAATCTAGCACATTTTCGCCACCAGTCATGCAATCGCCCGTTTGCAGACTCCGTTCGATGGGTGATCTTGCGTCCGCAATCTATCTGAAATCGCTAAGATTTATCCGTTTCGGCCGGATAAGATGCGACTTCCGGCGGGGCCGTGCCCTCCGCCGCACAGACACTCAATCCAGGGGAGGATTTCCGAATGGTTCAACAGCGTGCTCGTCTCGGACGACTTTCGCTTGCGGGTCTTGCCGCACTAATGGTCGCAGACGGCGGCGTCGTTGCCGCCCAATCCGTCGCTCTCGAGGAGATCGTCGTGACCGCGCGTAAGCGCGAAGAGTCGATCCAAGACATTCCCATTTCCATCACCGCCTTCACGGCGGCCGACCTTGAGAAGCGCGGCATCCAGTCGATGACCGACATCGCGCTCAACACGCCGGGCTTTAACTACGAAAACTTTGGCAACTCGGGCGGCACTGCCCCTGTCATCCGCGGCGCGACCCAGGTCGCCGGCGGCATCGAGCAAAACGTGTCGTTCTTCCTCGACGGCATCTATTTGCCGCGCAGCTACGTCACCGACCTCGGCTTCGGCAACATCGAGCGTGTCGAAGTGGTGAAGGGGCCGCAAAGCTCCCGCTACGGCCGGAACGCCTTCATGGGCGCGGTCAACTACATTTCCAAGAAGCCGACGGAAGAGTGGATGGTCGAAGGTCAGGCGACCATCGGCAACTACGGCCGCTTTGACGGCTCAGTCGGCGTCTCCGGCGCCATCGTTCCCGAAACGCTGCAAATCCGTGCGTCCTTCGATTACACGGAATTCGACGGCAGCTGGAAAAACAGCCATCCCTTCGCCGACATCGACTTCGAGCCGGGCACCGACCGGCGCCTCGGCGGCTGGGAAGACACAACCTATTCCGGCGCGATCCGTTTGATCCCGTCAGAGGACATCCAAATCGATGCCTCGTGGATTCATCTCGACAAGCAACGCGAACACAGCGCGCAGAACTGGTTCGGTGAACTCAATGCCGACAGCCAGCTCTTGAACTGCGGCCAGTTTAATCCCGACGTGCGGCCGGCGGGCTCCGGTCTCGGCGGCGGCGGCCAATGGTTCCGTCTGTTCTGCGGTGAAATTCCGCTGCGCGGCATCCCCATCGATCCGCGCGGGTATGCCCAGCAGCTCGACTCCGACTTCTACCGGGCCGACCTCAACTGGGACTTCACCGACGACCTGACCTTCGAATACCGCTTCGGCCGCATCGAAGCCGTGACCAAGACCTTCGGCTACAAAGACACGCTGCCGGGCTGCACCTTCTTCGTGCCGTTCTGCGTGTTCGAAAGCGGCCCGATCGGCAACTTCAAGACCACCTCCCATGAAGGCCGGTTCGTCTTCGACAACGAAAGCAACATCGATGCGGCATTCGGTGTCTACTACGCCAAGAGCACCGACTTCCGCACGTCGAACTTCGCCGCCCTGCCGCAGCTTACGGCGACGCCGACGGCACCGATCGACGTCAACAACCCGGCGGACTTCATCTTCCAGGTCCAGTTGTTGAATATCACCACGATAACCAAGACCTTCTCTCCGTTCGGTGAAATCAACTTCTCGTTCATGGACGACCGGGCCCGGCTGAGCTTGGAAGCCCGCTACAACCGTGACCGCAAGAACGAGGGTGAAGCAGCCTCCGGCGGCGGGACCGGCGGACTGGGCGCCTTTGCCGGTGCGTTTAACTCCGATGTGTTCAAGAGCTTCACGCCGCGCATCACGGCGGAGTACGACGTCGCGGAAGATCATCTGATCTTTGCCTCTGCGGCCAAGGGTGTGAAGTCCGGTGGCTTTAACGCCGCCGCGACCCTGCCGGAAAACATTCCCTTCGATAACGACCGCAACTGGACGTTCGAACTCGGCTCGAAGAACACCTTCAACGACGGCCAAATCCAGTTCAATGCCACCTTGTTCTACATCGACTGGAGCAACGTGCAGATCCTCGCGGCCGACGAAGGCAACGTGAACCCGCTGTCGCGCAGCATCGTGCGCAACGTCGGCGACGTTACGTCGAAAGGCATCGAGTTGGAGGGGGCCATCGCGGCCAGCGAAAACCTCAGCTTCTACGGCACGATGTATTACGGCGATGCCAACTACAAAAAGGGCACCATCGACGGCCGCTGGGGCCGCGTCCCCTCGGTCTGCGACGACGTCGTCTGCTCGATCAACGGCGATATCGGCGGCAACCAGATGGAACGGCAGTCCGAATTCCAGGCCACCCTCGGCGGCGAATGGGCTGACGACCTGCCCGGCGATCTGGACCTCGGCTACTACGTCCGTGCCGACATGGGCCATCAGTCCAAGATGTACGCCGAAGCGGTCAACCTGGCGTGGATCCCGTCCCGCACGGTCGTTAATGCCAGCGCCGGCCTCGAAGGCGACTGGTTTGATGTCCAGCTGTGGGTGCGCAACCTGTTCGACTCCAGCTACATCTCCAACGTGGTCGTGCAGCAGCCCAACGTCGCCTACAACGCCTACTTCGGTGAGCGCCAGACCTTCGGCCTGACCTTCACCGCGCGGTACTAGGCCATGGACCGGGCGTTCCGGCACACACTTCTGGTCCTGGGCGGCGTTCTCTGCGCCGCCCAGAGCCCAGTCTTTGCTCAAGACGACAGCGAAGTCACCGCGTTGATTCCGATGAACCGGCCCGCCGGTGGGCCGGTTTTCCAGGAAGGGATGAACATCGCCCCGATGGCCCGGGCGACCATCTTCGTCCGCGACATCGAGGAATCGCTGAAGCTTTACCGCGACATCCTCGGCCTCAAGCCGATGTTCGACAACTACTGGAAGGGCTCGGGCATCAACGCCATCCAGGGCACGCAAGGTGTGGAACTGCGCGCCACGGTGCTGATGGCCGGTTCGTCCGTCGGCGGCAACATCGGCATTTACCAGCTGTTCAACTCGCCGCACGAGGCGCCGCCGCCGCGCCAGACGCCGGACACCCGTCCCGGGGATTTCGCCATCGTTTGGCCGACCAACGACATCTATCGCCTGACGGCGGAAATTGAAGCGGCCGGATATCCCATCGTCTCGCCGCCGGTCAGTTTGATCGAGCGCGAGGAATACGCCGTGCAGCCGGTGGAAATGATGTTCCGCGACCGCGACGGCGTGCTCGTCAATCTGGTTCAGGCCGGAGTTCTGAAAGAGGACAACTGATGCTCAAGCGTCTCGCGCTCGCGGTTCTCGTCCTCGTAGGGCCACTCGGTGCGACCGCGCAGGACGTGCCGGACGGCCACGTTGTGTCGTCGATGACCCGCGCCACCATCTTCGTGCGCGACCTTGACGAGTCCCTGAAGCTTTACCGCGATCTCCTCGGTCTGACCACGCGCGTCGATACGTTTGTTGAAGGGCCGCGCATCAACGAAATCATGGGCACGGAAGACTACGGCCTCAAGGCCGTCATCCTGCAGTCCGGCGATAGCATCGTCGGCAACATCGGCATTTACGAAATCACCGGCGACGACCGCTCGGTCGTGGCGCCGCCCTCGGCGCGCACCGATACGGTCACCGGCGACTTCGCCGTGGTGTTCATCACCAACGACATCGACGGCGTGACGCAGAAAGTCATCGACGCCGGCTACCCGCTGATCTCGCCGCCGATGGTGCTGTTCCCAAATCCGGACGCCGACGTGCAGACGCGGGAAATGATGTTCCGCGATCACGACGGCGTGTTGGTCAATCTGATCGAATTGGGCGTGCCTAAACCCTGGTAGCCCCCGAAAGGAGCCCGCCATGACCCTGATCCGTTTCCTCACCTGCGCCGCCGTGATGTGTGCGGCAAACGTCCAGGCCCAAGTGCCAACGGTCGCCGATGGCGCGCGCGTTTCCGCCGTGTCGCGCACCACCGTGTTCGTTCGCGACCTCGATGAGTCGCTCAAGCTTTACCGCGATATCCTCGGCATGAAAGCGCGGACCGACCGCTTGCTCGAAGGCGAATTCTGGAACGGCGTGGTCGGCACCCACGGTGAAGACAAGAAGATCAAAGTGATGATCATGCAGACCCAGGACGGCGAGCAGATCGGTAACGTCGGCCTGTTTCAGTACGTCGATGAAAACGATGGTCCGCCGGTGTACAAGGCACCGCGCATGCAAACCGGCGATGTCGCACTGATTTTCCTCACCGAAGACATCTTCGGCATCTACAACGAGGTCAAAGACGCCGGCTACACCATCGTTTCGCCGCCCAGTAATCAAGATCCCAATGCCGGGCCGGATGACGGCTATGAGATGATATTCTTCGATCGGGACGGCATTGCCGTCAACCTGATCCAGCGCCCGAAAAACTAAGACCCGCGCGCACCGCTGAACCCATTAAAGGGGACCCGCCATGACCAATCCGTTCGTACCTGAGATCGATCGCCGCGACTTCTTCGCCGGACTCGCCGCCGGGGGCGCAGGGATGCTCGGCGCCACCATGCTCGGCGGCAAAGAGGCCCACGCCAACTGGGGGCTGATCGCGCCGGGGCCCGTGCCCGGCGAAGCCTTCGACGGGCGCAGCCTGGTCAATAAACCGCGCGCTTACGAGGTGATGGAGCGCGAGGGCATCGACGGCATTGTCGCGCTCAACCCGGTCAACGTGTTCTATCTGGGCAACTACTTTTCCTACGAACTGCAAAAACTGCGCGCCATTCCCAGCTTCGCGGTGATGCCGCGTGATCCCGACAAGCCGTCGTTTCTGGTGGTCGCCAGTTCGGACCTGTGGTTTATCGCCAACGGCGACCGTGAATACCCTGAGATCATCCCTTACGGCGCGCCGGCCAGCTGGGAGGACTACCGCAATCCCGAACTGTGGAGTCAGGAGCCGGAAAACCGGTCCTTCGGCCGCCTGCCGGCGGACACGAGCAGTTTAACGGACATCGAAAAGGGCTGGTACGAGCTCGAGCAGCGCTGGGAGACCGGCAAAGCGCCGACGCCGGAGTGGGGTCTGGTCCATGCCTTGCGCGAGTCCGGTCTGATCAACGGCAAGATCGCCTGCGACGACATGCGCATCGCCGATATTCTCAACACACTGGGTCAGACCAGCGTCACCTGCGTACCGGGTGACAACACCTTCCGCAAGATCCGCATGATCAAGTCCGACGTTGAATTGTCGCACATGCGCCGCATCGCCAAGATCAACCAGGATGCCTGCATGGCGATGCTGTCCCAGGTCGAGCTTGGTATGACCAAGGCCGACATCGACACCATGTTCATGATCGAGGCCGCCAAGCGCGGCGCCAAGGCGATGTGGATCGCGTCAGGCACCATCGGCGGGTTCCGCCATGGCGAAGTCGTCGAAGGCCAGGCGATGATGGTCGATGCGGTCAGCCAGATTAACTACTACCACGGCGACTTCGGCCGGACCTGGTGCGTCGGCGAACCGCCCAAGGAACTGCAGGAGCGCATCCGCCTGACCAGCATCGCGCGTGAGGTTGCACACGAGACCGTCCGTCCCGGCGTCAAGTATTCCGAATTGCGCGCCACCGTGACCGAAGCGGTGAAGAAGGCGAGCCCGTCAGGTTGGGTCATGGGCATCGGGCCGCACTCCGTCGGCCTACAGCACACCGACCAGGCCTACCGCGACAACCTGCCGTTCGTCGTCGGCGACGATCACACCTTCCAGGAAAACATGACCCTGACCATCGACCTGCCGCAGGTGGAGATCGGCTGGGGCGCAACGCATCTGGAAGACCTGATCCTGGTGACCAAGGACGGCTTCGAGCCGCTCGGTGACATGTCGCTCGATCCGCTGGTGATTTTGTAGGCGGCATGGTCCGTCTAAATTTAGGGGCGAAAAAATTCGTTCTGTGAAATCTTGAGTTGCCGTAGCCTATCCCCCTGATCCAAGCATGAGGGACACGTATGACCGGCCACGACGATGACCGCCAGACACCGCCGGAACCGGGTCATGCAGGCCGTGGGCAATCCCTGATGGGCGGCGCAAACGCGGCCAGCGGGCCGATCCATTCCCTGTCCTACGATGGCCGCGCGGGGCGGATATTTGCTATCTGGCTGCTCAATCTGGCGCTGAACGTCGTCACCATCGGCATCTACTCGTTTTGGGGCAAGACACGCATCCGCCGCTACCTTGCACGCAGTTTCACCTTGAGCGGTGACCGCTTCGAATACACCGGCACCGGCAAGGAGCTGTTTTTCGGGTTTCTGAAAGCGCTCCCCCTGATCATCGCCGTGTATGCGCCATTGGTCATATGGCCTCCTGACCTCTACCCGGTCACCAACTTCATATTCATCCTGATCGTTTACCTGTTTTCCGTCGCGATTTACGCGGCCTTGCGCTACCGCCTGACCCGAACCCAGTGGCGCGGCATTCGCGGTTATCTCGGCGGGTCGGCGTTCCGGTACGGCTTCATCGTGATGGGCTACGGCCTGCTGAATATACTTACCCTGGGACTACTCATTCCGGTCAGTGACAGGGCGACGCTGACCTACAAAATGGGGAACGTGTGGTTCGGCAATGTCCAAGGCCGGTTCGATCCGGGATCGCGCAGCCTGTGGTCGTCACACCTCATCACTTGGTTCTTGGCTCTGCCGACGCTGGGGATTTCGCGGATTTGGTACGCGGCTGCGGTGTTCCGGTATCAAATGAACAGCTTTTCCATCGCCGGGATCAGGCTGCGCGCAGAGCCCACAGGTGGCCAGTTGTCCTGGCTTTTGTTCGGTAACTTTTTGATCGTGGTGTTCACGTTGGGCCTCGGCACGCCGTTTACGATCCAGCGCAATATGAATTATGTTGCCCGGCATGTCGCATTCGACGGCGATATCGCTGCTGCGGCCGCCCGAATTCAGCAATCCAACGAAGAGCTGGGATCTTCGGGCGAAGGCCTTGAAGGGGCGCTCGGTGTCGACAGTGGAATTTTCTAATTTATGAGCGTCCCCGGCCGGTACTTCGACGGGCAGACGGCGCAGCCGCAGGCTGTTACGGTCCATTTCACGAAACAGGGCGTGCGTCTCGACGATGCGTCAGGCGTCATCATGGCGCGCTGGCTGCTGATCGATGTTCGCATTCTCGAAGATCCGGAAGACGACCGCCCAGCCGTCTACACGCTTGAGTCAAATCCGGCGGTCCGCTTGCAGGTCTCGGACCGCGCCTTTCACCGCAATCTGATCCGGTATGCGCCGTTGTCGGCTCCGGGGCGCGCAACCTTGAGTCTGTCCCTGCCGGCGTTGGCAGGGTGGTGCGCCGCCGCAGCCGTCGTTGTCGCCCTCGTCGCATGGGGATATCCAAAACTGTCCCGGCCGGTCGCCCACGCCATCCCCGACGGCTGGCGCAACAGCATCGGCGAAC
Source organism: Rhodospirillaceae bacterium (assembly GCA_038148375.1). GTDB lineage: Bacteria > Pseudomonadota > Alphaproteobacteria > Rhodospirillales > Rhodospirillaceae > CAWUEX02. The sequence goes on from JAYQVH010000004.1 coordinate 74,950, forward strand.
AAGTCGTGACGGAGATGGGCCGCGGGAAAACCGAGTGCGCGGCACCCGAAGGGCTGGCCGCGCTGACTTCTCTGTCCGAGCGCCTCCTTGCCGCCGCGCCCGATCCCACCGAACAGGTGCACGTGCGGGTCTATTCCGGCGGACCGGTCAATGCCTTCGCGGCGCCCGGCGGCGAGCTTGTGATGTTCGAAGATCTCATCACCAAGGCGGACGGCCCGGACGAAGTCGCCGGCGTGCTGGCCCACGAAATCGGCCATGCGATCCACCGTCACCCGACGCAGGGCGTGGTCAACGCTGTGGGTATGTCGGTGATCGTACAGTTCATGCTCGGCGGTCTTAAGTCCGACAGCGTCACGACGGCGGCGACCCAATTGTACACGATGGGGTACAGCCGCGACGCCGAACGCGAGGCCGATCAGACGGGCGCCGCAATGATGAGGCGTGCGGGCATTTCCCCCAACGGCATGACGACGTTTTTCCAGCGTATTCAGGAGAGGTACGGCGACGGCGATGAGGGCGTGATGGGGTATTTCAGCAGTCACCCCAGCTTGAGCGAGCGCATCGACACGCTATCCGAGCAGGCCGAATTTACCGGGCGTCCTGCGTTGGCGGATGCCGAGTGGCAGGCGCTGCGCGCAATATGCGCGGATGAGACGGTAGAAGAGTCTGAGTTACAGGAGCCTTAAGCATCCCGCTGGATATTGGGGCGCGGGCGCCCCTTTGCGCCGCCTTTGCGGTTTCTCATCTCGGCGGGGGTTTCGGATTGGCTGTCGCCGCCGCCGAACAGCATGGCGAAGAAGCCGGGCTTCCTTTTCGTGCCGCTTTCTTCCTGCAGCTTGTCGGCTTCCGAGCGGTAATTTTTCATCGCTTTGTCGGAGACCTTGCCTCCCAGGGCTTTAACGATGGCCGTTTCAAGCGAGCCCGGCGCGACCGGTTTGCGCAGGAAGCCGTTGATGTTGAACTCGGCCGCCTTCCGGTAAACCTTCATGCTCGTGTACGAGGTGATGATGACCACCGGCATGCGCTGCAGCCGCTTTATCTTGTGTTCGCGCAGAGTGCGGATCAGCGACAGGCCGCTGGCGCCGGGCAACATGAGATCGACAAGCACGATATCGACGCCGGTCTCATCGTCGTCTTCCAGCTGATACATGGCGTCTTCGGCATTGCCCACGGCCACCGCGCGGCGCACACCGATCTTGCCCAGCAGCGCGCAGATGACATCGCGGATGACGTCCTCGTCCTCGACCACCATGACGGTGATCTTGCGCAGGTCGACCTCTTCCATCGGGATGAAATCGGGGGCGTCGCTGGCGGTGTCTTCAGTCATGGGACTCACTGGATGAGTTCGTTTCGGTTTCGTCTCGAAGTGATATCCCGAGTGTACCCAAAAGCGCAATTCGGTTCACCCACCGCTGGCGCTCCCGCGAGCAGGGGCTGGGCCACGCCAGCACACCGGCGTGCATGGGCTCTCGCACGCCCGCACAGCGGCGTGCATGGGCTCGAATGTCTGAAATCTAATACCTTGATTTTAAAGCGATATTCCGCCGAAATGCGATTTACGGGCCGCGTGCATGGGCTCGTTCCTCGCAGAATCACCAGAGACGCTTTTTTGGGCGTATGACTCGGGCCGTTCACGAGTCTTGATTCAGGCGTCTACGCCTTGCCGACAAGCTTGAGGTAGTCCTCTTCCGAGACCACCTCGACGCCGAGCTCCTCGGCCTTCTTTAGCTTCGAGCCCGCGCCCGGTCCGGCGATCACCAGATCGGTCTTGGCCGACACCGAACCTGCCACCTTCGCGCCCAAGGCCTGCGCGCCGGCCTTGGCCTCGTTGCGGCTCATTGTCTCGAGCGTGCCGGTAAACACCACCGTCTTGCCGGCGATGGGGGAATCACCTGTGTCCGGGGCATCGAAGTCTTCGATGGTCAGCTCTTGGGCCAGCCGGTCGAGGATCTCCCTGTTGTGCGTTTCGGCGAAGAAGCCGAGCAGATCGTCAGCCACCGCCGCGCCGATGCTCTCGATGTTGAGCAGGTCCGCATAGGCTTCGCCGTCGCGGTCCTGGGCCGCGTCCATGGCATCGCGCAAGCTGCCGAGCGAGCCGTAGGCCTGGGCCAGCAGCCGGGCCGTCGCCTGGCCGACTTGCCGGATGCCCAGCGCATACAGGAAGCGGTCGAGCCCGATCGTGCGCCGTTCGTCGATGGCGTCGAACAGATTCTGGGCCGAGGTCTTGCCCCAGCCTTCGCGGTTCTTCAGCGGCGTCAGGTTGTCGGCGTCGCCGTCGCGCTTTTGCAGGGTGAAAATGTCGACCGGACTTGTGATCGTGCCGTCCTCGAAGAACGCCTCGATGTTCTTCACCCCCAGGCCCTCGATGTCGAAGGCGTTGCGCGAGACGAAGTGTTTCAGGCGCTCGACCGCCTGGGCCGGGCAGATCAGCCCGCCGGTGCAGCGCCGCACCGCTTCGCCTTCCTCGCGCACGGCCAAGCTGCCGCAGCGCGGGCAGGTGTCCGGATAGGCGTAAGGCTTCGAGCCTTTCGGGCGCTTGTCCTTGAGCACTTCGACGACCTGCGGGATGACGTCGCCGGCGCGCTGGATGATCACCGTATCACCCACGCGAATGTCCTTGCGGGCGATTTCGTCCTCGTTGTGCAGGGTCGCGTTCGACACCACCACGCCGCCGACCGTGACCGGCGTCAGGCGCGCCACCGGCGTCAGGGCGCCGGTGCGTCCGACCTGGATGTCGATGGTCTCCAGCACCGTCTGGGCCTGCTCGGCCGGGAACTTATGCGCCGTCGCCCAGCGCGGCGCGCGGCTGACGAAGCCGAGGCGCTGCTGCCAGTCCAGGCGGTTGACCTTGTAGACCACGCCGTCGATGTCGTAGGGCAGCTGGGCGCGTTTCGCGCCGATGTCGGCATAGACTTTGAGCACGTCGTCGACCGACCGGCACAGCTTGGTGTCGGGATTGACCGGAAAGCCCCAGGCTTTCAGGCGGTCGAGATAACCCTGCTGGCTGTCCCAGGTTTCCAGTTCGGCCTCGCCCCAGCTGTACGCGAACAGCGTCAGCGGGCGGGACTTCGTCACCTCCGGATCGAGCTGGCGCAGCGAGCCCGCCGCGGCGTTGCGGGGGTTGGCGAACACCTTGCCGCCGCTCTCCGCCTGGCGTTCGTTCAGGGCGCGGAAGTTGTCCTTGGTCATGAACACTTCGCCGCGCACCTCGATGACCTTCGGGATGTCCTTGCTATCGCCCATCAGCATGTCCGGCAGATCGCGGATGGTGCGCAGATTGGCGGTGATGTCCTCGCCCTCCTGGCCGTCGCCGCGCGTCGCGCCGACGACGAAGCGGCCGTTCTCGTAGCGCGCCGAGAACGACAGGCCGTCGATCTTCGGTTCGGCAATCATCTCCACCGGTTCGTCGTCCGTGAGCCCCAGGAAGCGCCGCACGCGGGCGAAGAAGTCCTTGACCTCCGCGTCGCTGAAGACGTTGCCGAGCGACAGCATCGGTACGCTGTGTTTGACTTTCTTGAACCCGGCGGCCGGGGCGGCGCCGACCTTGTGGCTTGGGCTGTCGTCGCGGATCAGCGAGGGGAAGCGGGATTCGATCTCGGCATTGCGGGCCTTGAGCGCGTCATACTCGGCGTCGCTGATCTCCGGCGCGTCGTTCTGGTGATAGGCGAAATCGTGCGCCGACATTTCCTGTGCCAGGCGTTTGAGCTCGGCCGCCGCTTCCTCCTCGGTGAGTTTGTCAACGGCGCGTGAAGCCTGGGTGTCCGCCATGCGCCTATGTGCCCGTCATCAGCATGTCGGCGGCGGCGCGGGCTTCGTCGGTGACGTCCGTGCCGGCGAGCATGCGGGCGATTTCCTCGCGGCGTTCGTCGGGCGTCAGCGGCACCACGCGGGTCTGTGTGATCTCGCCGTCGCTGACTTTCGAGACCCGCCAGTGCTTCGCGCCGCGTGCGGCAACCTGCGGCGAGTGCGTGACCACCAGTACCTGAACGGTCTCGGCCAGACGCGCCAGACGTTCGCCGACCGCGCTGGCGGTCGCGCCGCCGATGCCGGAGTCCACTTCGTCGAACACCATGACCGCCGGCGGCTGGCTGTCGGCCAGCACCACCTTAAGCGCCAGCAGGAAGCGTGCGAGTTCGCCGCCCGACGCGATCTTGTTCAGTGGGCCGGGGGGCAGCCCCGGATTGGTCGTCACTTCGAATACCACCCGGTCGCAGCCGGTCTTGGTCCATTCGCTGTCGGGCAGCGGCCCAAGTGCGACCTGAAACTTCGCGTCGGTCAGGCGCACCGGCGGCAGCTCCTTGGCCAGCGCCGCGGCCAGCGCCTTGCCCGCCTTAGTGCGCGCCTGGGTCATGGCTTTCGCCGCCGTTTCGTAGCTTGCCCGTGCGGTCTGCTCCGCCTTGGCGAGCCGGATGAGGTTCTCTTCGCCGCCTTCGACCGCTGCGAGCTTGTCCTCGAGCGTCTGAAGCAGGCCGGGCAGGGCATCGACCTCGACGCGGTGTTTGCGTGCCTCGGCCTTGAGCGCGAACAGGCGTTCCTCTGCGGCTTCCAGCTCACCGGGATCGAGATCGAACGCGTTCGCTGCCGTGTCCAAAGCGCTCTGCGCTTCGGCAAGCTCGATCGATGCCCGTTCCAGTGCCGCGCAGACCGCATCCAGCCGCCCTTCGGCTTTCGGCGCGGCCCGGTCGAGTTCCGCCTGGGCCGTACGCACCGCGCCATCGACGTCGGCCCGTTCGCTCAGCGCTTGGCGCGCCGCCTCGATCGCGCCGAGGATCTGCTCGCCATGGCGCAGCAGTGCCCGCTTGGCCGCGAGGTCCTGTTCCTCACCGGCGACGGGGGCGAGTTTCTCCAGACTGTCGACCGCGGCACGCAGAGACTCTTCCTCGGCCTTGGCCTCGCGCATGAGGCGCTCAGCAGCCCGCCAGGCGTCGAGAGCCTCGCGCCAGGTCTCCCAGGACCGGATAAGGGCGGAATCGTGCTCTGTGCCGCTCTGAGCGCGTCTGAAGCGGTCCAGAACCGCAATGTGGGTGCCCGCATCCATCAGGCCATGGGCATCGAACTGGCCATGCACCTCGACCAGCGCAGCCCCGACATCGCGCAGCAGGCCGACACTGACCGGCTGGTCATTGACGAAGCAGCGGCTGCGGCCGTCACGGCCCAGGCTGCGCCGGAGGACGACCGCCTCGTCGTCGGCGCCGAGGTCCTGGTCGCGCAGCACCGCCCAGGCTGGGTGGCGGGCGGGCAGGTCGAAGGCGGCGGTGACGGTCAGCTTGTCGGCGCCGGGCCGGATCAGGCCGGTGTCGCCGCGCTCGCCGAGGGCGAGACCGAGGGAGTCGAGGAGGATGGATTTGCCCGCGCCGGTCTCTCCGGTGAGAACGCCGAGGCCGTCGGTAAACTCGAGATCGAGTTTATCGATAAGGACGACGTCGCGGATGGACAGCGAGGACAGCATGACCCGCCACTTTTACCACAGTTTCCACCACGGTTTGTCGTCACCCGAGGCGCCTTGGGCCGCGGCCTGAACTTCGGCCTGCTGCTGTTCGCGGCGGCGGCGGTCGTCCCGGTCGATGCCGGCCAGGTCGTAGGCGTCTTCGTACCAGATGCTGCCCGGATAGTTGTAGCCGAGCACCGCGGCGGCGCGCTTCGCTTCGGCGCGCAATCCGAGCGCCGTATAGGCTTCAGTGAGGCGGAAGAGGGCTTCCGGCGCGTGGGTCGTGTTGCCGTACTCCTGAACGACAATCTTGAAGCGGTTGATCGCCGACAGATAGTGCTGGCGGTTGAGGTAGAACCGTCCCACCGCCATCTCTTTTCCCGCCAGGTGATCGCGGGTCAGATCGATCTTCAGGCGCGCGTCGCGCGCATACGCGGTGCCGGGGAAGCGAGTGATGACATCCTCGAGCGCGGTGAGCGCGTCCCGGGTCATGTCCTGGTCGCGCTGCACGTCTGAGATTTGCTCGTAATAGCACAGCGCTTTTAGGTAATAGGCATAGACGACGTCGCGGTTGCCGGGATGGACCTGAATAAAGCGGTCCAACGAGGCGATGGCATCGTCGTACTTGTTGTTCATGTAGTGCGAGTACGCCGACATCAACTTCGACTTGGTCGCCCATACGGAATAGGGGTGCTGCCGTTCGACTTCGTCGAAGTACAGGGCGGCGTCCCGGTAACGCTCTTCTTCGAGGTATTCCGTCGCCTGGCTGTAGATTTCGTAAACCGTGAGTTCACGGTACTCGAGTTCGTCGTCGTTTGCGCACGCGCCCAGAACAGCCACCGCTGCGGCGGCCGCAAAGACGCGGAAACAAGATTTCGAAAGGCGGATAGCCATGGATGACGTCACTGCTGTCGTGGAATTTGGCCGCAGTATATCACCGCAAAATGTGCTGTCAGCAGGCCCGTGTCAGCCCGCAGCGGCACGCTTCAAGGGGCGGACCCAGGTACGGTCTACTTCGGCAAGGGCCTCTGCGGCGTTAACCAGTTCCCAGTTGCTCGCGTCCGCGAACAGCAGACGCAGCAGATTCGCGGTATCAGCGTGGCTGGAGCATACGCCATGGAAGTGGCCGATCAGGCGGTGTCCCGTCAGGAACAGGTCGCCGACAGCGTCCAGCGCCTTGTGGCGGACGAATTCGTCGTCATAGCGCAAGCCGTCCTCATTGAGAATGCGGTCGCCGTCAACGACGATGGCGTTTTCGAGACTGCCGCCGCGGGCCAAGCCGGCCTCGCGCAGTGCGGTCACATCGGATAGAAAGCCGAACGTCCGGGCTTTGCTGATTTCCGCTTTGAACACGTCGCGATCGATGTCGAATTCACAGGACTGGCATCCAACCGCTTCGGCGGTGAAGCTGATGTCGAACCCGACGGTCAGGCGGCCGGTTTCGGATGGTTCCAGGCTGACTTTTTTCTGACCATTCACATAGGTCAGCGGTCTGAGCACGCGCAGCTTTTGAAGCGGTGCGTCTTGTTCGATCACGCCAGCGCATTCGAGCAGGAAAATAAACGGTGCTGCGCTACCGTCCATCGCCGGCACTTCCGGACCGTTCAATTCGATCAGAGCGTTATCGATGCCCATGCCGTACAGGGCCGCCATCAGGTGTTCGACTGTGGCAACGCTGACACCGTTTTCGGCAGCCAGGACCGTGCACATGCGGCTATCGGCAATGCGGTCCCAGCGGGCCGGGATCTCGGCGCCGCCGCCGACCAGATCGACGCGCTTGAATACGATGCCCGATCCGGCAGTTGCGGGATGCAATTTCATCGTTACGCGCACGCCGGAGTGCAGACCGATGCCGCTGCAACTGATTGACGACTTTAGCGTGTATTGACGGACCTTAGGCCCGGCGGGAGACGTTGATGGATGCGTGGGTGTGACAGCACGTGCGGTGCTGGGGTCGCTGACGTCAAGGGCCATAAGTCACCGTTATTATTTGTAACATTCAGTTATGTGAGGCACACGTCTGCGCCCGGACAGCCACGGGAACTGTAGCTACCAACCCCGAGAGAACCGCGCAACTCAATCATTGTTGCAGATTGTAACGCTTTGACAAGTAAAAAAGTTTCGGGTTTTCGACAGAAATATTGTCCAAATTTGCGGCATCGCCGAACGGGGTGCTCTCAATCAGGGGTAGTGCCCTCCGAAACGAGAAAAGGCCCGCCATGACGGCGGGCCTTTCCCCCTCCCGTAGGCGGTCCATCCCCCTCAGAGGACCGCCCCCACGGCTCGGTGTTACGGCATCAGTTGGCCTGACGCCGCAAGAAGGCCGGAATTTCCAGCTCGTCCTCATCGTGCGATGTGACAGGCCGGTCTGACGGGTTAACCGAGATCGCCAGGTTGGCGTCTGCCGCCGGTTTCGGTGCCGGAGCCGGTTTGGTGAAGGTTTCGGCCGGGGCCGGCTTCGGGGCGTCGGCAGACATGCCGGCCGCAGACCCCGCTTCCGGCTTGGTCTTGGCCAAGTTGCGATACCGGCTGAACAAGCCAAGCTTATTGCTCTCTGGCTTCTTGGCGGGGTCCGCTTCGGCTGCCGGGGCCAGCGGCTTCTCAGCGGGTTTCGCCGGCGCCGCAGCCAGAGACGGCGGGGCCGCCGCCGGTTGCGGTGCAGGTGCAGCTTTCGGCATCACCGGAGCCTTCGGAATGAAGGTTTCGGCCGGTCTTGCTTCGGCCGCAGGTGCCGGAGCAGGGGACGGCGCCGCCTTAGGTGTCACAGCCGGCGCGCTGGCCATGGCTTCGGCGATTTCGTCGGTTTGCGCGACGGGTGCGCTGGGTAAAGCCGTCTCCCGCGCCGACTGAGCGACCCGGTCAGCCAAACCAAGTTCATTCGCCGGAGGGCGGGTGGTGGCACTCGCCGGAGCCAGCGTCGATGCCAGCCCCTGCTTTTGAGCGGCCGGCATCGTGGGTGCAGGCATGTCCGACTTGCTCTGCGGTCCGGCACCGAAGACGTTCTTGGCCATGGTCGCAGGACGCAACGCTGCCGGTTCGGTCCTCACTTCCGGAGTTAGCGAAGGCGCCGGTTTGGTCTCATCACGCACCAATACCGGTTTCGGCATGATACCGGACTGAGCTTCGATGCCGGTAGCAACGACCGAGACACGGATGCGGCCTTCAAGGCTTTCGTCGAAGCAGGAGCCGAAAATGATATGAGCTTCGTTTTCGACTTCGTCACGAATGCGGTTTGCTGCCTCGTCGACTTCGAACAGTGTGATGTCCGATCCGCCGGTGATGTTGATTAGCACGCCTTTGGCGCCGCGCATGGAGGTGTCCTCCAGGAGCGGGTTGGCGATCGCAGCTTCTGCCGCCTCAATCGCCCGTTTTTCGCCATCGGCTTCACCGGTGCCCATCATTGCGCGGCCCATCTCCATCATCACCGTCTGGACGTCGGCGAAGTCGAGGTTGATGAGGCCCGGCATCATCATCAGGTCGGTCACGCTGCGCACACCCGAGTACAGCACGTCGTCCGCCATCTTGAAGGCGTCGGCGAACGTAGTCTTCTCGTTGGCCACCCGGAACAGGTTCTGGTTCGGGATGATGATCAACGTGTCGACACACTGTGCCAGTTCTTCAATGCCGGCTTCGGCGATGCGCATCCGGTGAATGCCTTCGAACTGGAACGGCTTTGTGACGACACCGACCGTGAGGATGCCCAGTTCCCGCGCGATCCGCGCGACAACCGGGGCCGCCCCCGTGCCGGTGCCGCCGCCCATGCCAGCCGTGACGAAAGCCATGTTGGAGCCTTCCAGCTGCTGGCCGATCTGCTCGATGCATTCCTCGGCCGAGTGACGGCCGATGTCGGGCCGTGCGCCGGCACCTAGGCCGGACGTCGTGTCCGTACCCAGTTGGATGCGCCGGTCACTGCGAGACAGCGACAGAGACTGAGCGTCCGTGTTGGCAACGACGAAGTCGACGCCGTCCAGGGAACTCTCAATCATGTTGTTGACCGCGTTGCCGCCGGCACCGCCGACGCCGACCACGGTTATCTTAGGTCTCAGGAGCGGTTCGGCTCCCGTTTGTGGGACGCTGATATTCAAAGTCATACCTTCCTCCAGGTTTGTGTTCTCCAGCTCGATGGGACGTGTACGATCGGTAGCCCCGATCTTTTTCCCGGTTCGAATGGCGGACCCTTTGCCGCTTCTGTCGCCGGGTGTTGGCGTCCTCTCCTCATTAAAAATTCTCCTTTAGCCATTGGCCGATGCGGCCTAAGCCTCGTGATCGCGACGCATGTTCGATCGCCGCAAAATCCGGTTGCATAACGTGTTCATTGACGGCAAAGCGCAGCAGGCCTGCGCCGGTGGCGAAGGCGGGGCCCGAAACGGATTCGGGCAGGCCGCGGATCATTTTCGGCCGGCCGAGACGCACCTGCTTGTCGAGTACGAGTTCAGCCAGGTCGCGCACGCCTTCCAACTGGCTGCCGCCTCCGGTGATGACGACGCGGCGGCCGGCGATCTTGCTGTAGCCGCCGGCATCAAGCATGCCGCGCACAAGTTCGAACGTCTCTTCAAGTCGCGGCTGAATGATCTGTACCAGCATCGATTTGGGCACTTCATTGGCGCTTTCCTCGTCTTCTTCGCCGACGAGGGGCACCTTCAAGAGTTCTCGCGTGTCCGAAGGTGTATGAACGACACTGCCGTACACCGTTTTCAGCCGCTCGGCTTTGGCGACCGGTGTCGACAAACCCTTGGCAATGTCGTTGGTGACGTGATTGCCGCCAATCGGTGCTGATTCTACGAATTCGATGTGGCCTTCCTGGAAGACCGCCACCGACGTCGTGCCGCCGCCCATATCGATGACGGTCACGCCAAGTTCTTTTTCATCTTCGACCAGGCACGCCAGACCGGACGCGTACGCGGATACCACTTTGTCTTCGATTTCGAGGTGGCACCGTTCAATGACGGTTGACAAGTTGCGGCTTTGGCCGAGCGACGCGGTAACCAAGTGAATGTTGACGCCGAGACGGTCGCCGTACATGCCGCGTGGATCCAAAATACCGTTCGAACCGTCGATGGAATATCCGGTTGGAATGCAGTGAATCAGTTCGCGGTCCCCGGTATCGATATCGCCGCCCGCTTGTTCCATGATCGTGCGCACATCGGCGTCGCGGATCTGATGGCCCGAGACGGCCATTTCCACCTCGACCTGAGACGAGCGCGGGCTGCCGCAGGTGACATTGACGAATACGCGGTCGATGCGCTCGTTGGCCATCTGTTCGGCGGCATCGACAGCAGCGCGAACCGATGCCTCTGCCGCATCCATATTGACGACTTGGCCATTGCGCATGCCGTTGGCGCGATGATGGCCGACACCTGAAATCTGCAGGTGGCCGTTGTCGTCCGTCGTCGCCACGAAGCAGCAAACTTTGGTGGTGCCGACGTCCAGTGCGGCAATCACGCTGTTGCGAACCGTCCCCTTAGACACCGTTCTGGTACTCCTCTGTATCCACGCTCCAATCGCTGGCGCGGGCTTCTTGTTTCGGACCTGATGAGATGCGTTCGATGCTGTATCCCTGCTTGAGCGTGACCGTGGTCCGCCCCGGAATACGCAGATCGATGGTTTGAATTGCGCGGCTCAGGATGCTGTGTTCCGCGTCAAGGACCGCCAAATGGGCCCAGGCGCCGGCGACATCGGCTTCCGGCAGCTTGATCGTCACGCCGGACTCAATTCCGCCGATCATCACATCCCACCGGCGGCCGCCGAACCGAACCACCGCAGAGATCCGTTTGGTCAATTGCGGCTGGTGCGCCAACGCATCGAACAGAGCGCCGACATGCTGCGGCGCGTCTTCACCGACGATGACGGGCAGGGAGGCATCAACGGTGGTCAGATCGATAATCTCCGCACCGTCGCGTGCAACCAGGGTGTAGCGGCCCGCGCGCTGCCAAACCGCGAAGCCGGTATGTTCTTCGATGGCAATGCTGACGCTGTTGGGCAGGCGGCGAACGACTTCTGAAGATTTCACCCACGGGAGCGCATTGATCCGTTCCCGTGCCGCCGGAATATCCAGTTCCAGTATGGGCGTGCCGCGTACTGCGCCCAGGGCGTCGAGCAAATCTGCCGTGCCGGTGTTGACGCGGCCGGTCACCAGCACTTCCTCGACACTCAGCCCGACAGTGGATAAGGATTCCGCAGCCTGATCTTGCATCGACGCCAGGCGCGGCACGGCGGGAAGGGTCATGGCGCCCCACACCGCTGCGCCGGTCAAAACCGCGGCCGCGCATCCGTTCATGAGCCAGGGCTTTACGCGTCGCATTTGGCGTTCTCCACCATCCAGCACATCAGATCGGCAAACGTCATGCCGACGTGGGCGGCCTGTTCCGGCACCAAAGATGTCGGCGTCAGGCCCGGCTGCGTGTTGATTTCAAGCAGATACAAATCAGACCCATCGAGGCGAAGGTCGGCGCGCGTCACACCGCGGCACCCGAGTGCCCGATGGGCCGCGAGGGACACGTCCATCGCGCGCTGATAAACCGATGCATCCAGGTCGGCGGGCAGAACATGAAGTGAGCCGCCGTCCGCGTATTTGGCGTCATAATCGTAGAAGCCGCGCTCGGTTGTGATTTCAGTCACGGCCAGAGGACGCTCGCCGATCATTGCCACGGTGATTTCCCGGCCAGGCACGTAGCGCTCGACCATGATCGGACTGTCAGAGGACAGGCCAAGATCGTCCAGTGGCGCTTTATTGTCGCCCTCCCGGACAATGCGCACGCCGACGCTCGAGCCCTCGTTGATCGGCTTGATGACGTAGGGGCGGGGCATGGGGTCGGTCTCTTCCGCTTCCTGCCGCGTGACGATTTTGTCCTCAGCGACGGGGAGTCCGGCGGACGCGAACAACTGTTTGGAGATTGCTTTGTCCATCGCTAGGGCTGAAGCGACGCGGCCGGAATTGGTGTACGGCAGGGCCATCATGTCGAGAAGACCCTGAATGCATCCGTCTTCGCCAAAGCGCCCGTGCAGCGCGTTGAACACCACGTCCGGTTTGGTCTCAGCAAGCTTCGACGTAAGGGCGGCCATGTCGCGCGGAACATCAATGGAGCTGACCTCAAAGCCACGCGCACGCAATGCTTCGGCAGCCGCTTCGCCGGAGACGAGCGAGACCTTACGCTCGGCCGAAAAGCCGCCGTATAGCACCGTAACGCGATGAGGGGTCTGCGCAGACGTCATCCGACCTCCCCTTTGCGATGCAATGGTGCGGATCCGTCGGTGCCCGCGATGCCAACGCGACGGATTTCCCAAGTGAGCGGGATGCCGGTGGTATCGCGGACACGCTGACGGACCTCTTCGCCGAGACCTTCGAGGTCGGCGGCTGTCGCTGTCCCAGTGTTGACCAGGAAATTGCAGTGCTTTTCCGAGACCATGGCGCCGCCTCTTTTGAGGCCGCGGCAGCCGGCCTGGTCGATCAATTCCCAGGCTTTGGCCTCGGACGGATTGGCAAACGTTGATCCGCCTGTGCGGCTTTGCACCGGCTGGGCGTCTTCGCGTTCGGCGCGGATTTCACGGATGCGGCGCGTAATGTCGTCGGAGTTACCGGAAACGCCTTTCAATTCGGCGCCGATAAACACCCATGTCTCCGGCGCGGAGCAATGGCGATAGCTGAAACCGAGATCGGCGTTGTTCAAACGTATCAGCTTGCCGTGCTCATCTATGGCGGTGGCCGTCACCAATACGTTTTGGATTTCACGGCCATAGGCACCGGCATTCATGCGCACCGCACCGCCGACGGTGCCTGGGATGCCGGTCAAGAACTCGAGACCGGCGATGGCGTGATCGCGGGCCTTGGACGCGACGTTGGCATCGACTGCGCTGCCGCCGCAGCGCAGGGTCGTGCCGTCGGCGTCGATCGTATTGAATGCGCGGCCGAGCTTGATGGTTACGCCCGGGATACCGCCGTCACGGATCAGCAGGTTTGAGGCCAGTCCGATAACCGTCACCGGAACGTCGTCCGGCTTGGCGCGCATGAAGCTGCACAGGTCTTCCGTATCGGCCGGCGTGTACAACACCTCCGCTGGGCCGCCGACGCGGAACCACGTCTTCGGCGCCAGATCGGCGTACGCCTCATAGTCGCCGCGGACGGGCGGCAGGCGTTCGATCAGTCCGCTCTGTGTGCTCTGTGCCGCCATCATGAGGCCATGTCCTGTGGTTGACTGCCGCGGATCTTTGCCAGGTCACCCGGAAGAGCCTGCGCCCAAGCTGTGATGTTTCCGGCACCGAGGCAGACAACGAGGTCGCCGGGTTCGGCGACGTCGTCGATGACCGCGGCGAGATGCTTCGGCGACAGCAGGGCCGTGACTTGAGAATGTCCGTGCGCGTGCAAGCCATTGATGAGCGCATCCCGGTCGAAATTCTCGAGCGGGGCTTCGCCGGCGGGATACACGTCGGCCACGACCACATGATCGGCATCGTTGAAACAGGTGCAGAACTCTTCGAACAGCGCTTTGAGGCGCGAATAGCGGTGCGGCTGAACGACGGCGATGACACGGCCGCGTGCGGCGCTCCGCGCAGCCTTCAAGACCGCGCTGATCTCGACCGGATGATGGCCGTAATCATCGATAACGGTGATGCCGTCGACTTCGCCGGTCTTGGTGAAGCGCCGTTTGACCCCTGTGAAGCGGGCGAGCCCATCGCGAATGGTCGCGTCGTCGACGCCCAGTTCCGCGGCGACGGCTATCGCACCCAACGCATTCAAGACGTTGTGGTGGCCAAACATGGGAATCTGAATGTCTTCGATGCGCCGCTCGCCACCGGTGACTCGGTCGGAAATCGCGACGTCGAAGCGCGCGCCGGATATATCCAGTGTCACGTTCTCGCCGCGTACATTGGCGACGGGGCCAAGACCGTAGGTGACGATCTTGCGATCGGACAGGTGCGGGATCAGTGCCTGCACTTCCGGGTGGTCAATGCACAGCGTGCCGAAGCCGTAGAAGGGAATAGAATCGACGAACGTGCGGAACGCCGCCTTCAACGCGTCGAAATCACCGTAAAAGTCGAGGTGTTCCGGATCGATGTTGGTGACGACGGCAATGGTGGCTGGCAGACGAATGAAGGTGCCGTCGGACTCGTCGGCTTCCACGACCATCCAATCGCCGTCGCCAAGACGGGCGTTGGTGCCATAGGCGTTGATGATGCCACCGTTGATCACGGTCGGATCAAGGCTGGCGGCATCAAGTACCGCCGCGATAAGGGAAGTCGTCGTCGTTTTGCCATGAGTGCCGCCGACGGCAATGGCCCACTTGAGACGCATCAGTTCGGCGAGCATTTCCGCGCGGCGGACCACCGGCAGCATCGCCTTGCGGGCGGCCATGACTTCCGGATTGTCGGCCTTAACGGCGGACGAGATGACAATCACTCGGGCGTTGCCGAGGTTCTCAGCGCGATGCCCCACTTCGACGCGAATGCCAAGCGTGCGGAGGCGATCGACATTGGCGTTTTGGGCAATATCGCTGCCCTGCACGTCGTAGCCGAGGTTATGCATGACTTCGGCGATGCCACTCATGCCGATCCCGCCAATGCCGACGAAATGAATGGTACCGATGTCGAGCGGCATCGTGCGCATCAGGCAACTCCCCGTGCGTCAGCCGTGCGGTTTTCGCCGGTGTGGCCGTTGCCGCCGTTGACCAAACCCTCAACGACGTCGGCTAGGCGTTCGGCTGCATCGGGAATTGCGAAGTTGCGCGCCGCGGCAGCGGCGGCAGACAGCGCTCCCGGATCGGCCAGCAACTCGGCCAGGCGGTGCGACAGCGAGTCCGGCGTCAATCGGTCTTGCGCTTCCCACCAGCCGCCGCCGGCGTTCATGATCGCCTGTGCATTGGCAGTCTGGTGGTCATCCGCAGCGAACGGATAGGGGACATAGATCGCAGGACGTCCTGCATACGCCACTTCGCTGACTGTCGATGCGCCCGACCGCACGATCAGCAAGTGCGCAGCGGCAACCAATTCAGGAACGTCATCAAAAAACGGCTGTAGCCGTGCTTTGACACCGCAGTTGGAAAACGCGTGACGGGTCTGATCGACGATTTCACTGCGGCATTGCTGATCAACCTGAATGCGTTTGCGCAGGTCTTCCGGCAAGCGCTTGATGGCGCACGGTACAAGGTGACTGAACACCGCCGCGCCCTGACTGCCGCCGAGCACAACGATGCGAATGGGATCTTTGCCGGAGGGGGCAGCGTACGGCTTGGCCCGCGCCGCACCGAAGCTGGCGCGCACCGGCATTCCCGTGCGGATCGGAGCGACGCCGTCCGGAATCTGACCTGTCGCCTCGAAAGACGTGCACACCCGGTCGACTCGTTTCGCGAACAGCCGGTTGGCCCGGCCAATGACGGCGTTTTGTTCGTGCAGGGCGGAGGGCAGGCCGATATGGGTTGCCGCCATCATGGTCGGTGCGGCGGCATACCCGCCAAAGCCGACAACGGCAGCCGGACGCATTTCCTTGAGCAGGCGCCGGGCCTGAAACACGCCGACGCCGAGCGACAGCGCGCCGGTGAGACGGCCGATGGCGCCAAAGCCCGCGAGGCCGCGGGCGCTGATTGTGTGATGCTCCAGGTCAGCCAGCGGGCCCGTGCGCGCAGCACCGCGTTCGTCGGTGATCCACACCGGGGTATGACCGCGTTTGATCAAGGCCTTGGCCAAAGCTTCGGCGGGGAACAAGTGCCCCCCGGTACCGCCGGCGGCAAGAACGATTGGAGCTGATGTACTGGTCATGCCTGCAGGCCCTCCGCGTCGCGGCGGCGCCGAGTCAGACCGAGGATCATGCCCATGCCGATGGCCAGGGCGATCATCGAGGATCCGCCGTAAGAAATGAATGGAAGCGTCATGCCTTTGGTCGGCATCATGTGAAGACTGGAAGCCATATTGATGATGGCCTGCAGGCCGAACTGAGCGGCGAGGCCGCCGACCGCAAGTAAAACGAACAGGTTATCGTCGCGCAGCACCTTGATCATGGCGCGCAGGACGAGGAAGCCGAACAAGGCGACCACCAGCAGGCACAGCAGGACGCCGAATTCCTCGCCGGCGACGGCGAAGATGAAATCAGTGTGCGCGTCGGGCAGGAGTTCTTTGACACGGCCCTCGCCGGGGCCGCGGCCCATGACGCCGCCGTTCTGGAACGCCAGCATGGCTTGCTTCACTTGATACGTGTCGCCGGTCGATGGATCCAAAAAGCGGTCGATACGGCTGGCGACGTGCGGGAACAGGAAATAGGCGCCGACGAGCGCGCCCAGTCCGGCAAAAGCCAAGATCACAACCCACACGATGGGCAGGCCCGCCATAAAGAACTGCGCACACCAGACGGACACGACCACCAAAGTCATGCCGACGTCGGGCTGGGCGAGTAGGACCGCGCTGACCGCTAGGAGACAGCCCAAAGCAATCGCGTTGCCGGGGAAGCCGGGCGTTGTCCGGCTCATCGAGAACATCCACGCCGAGACGACGACCAGGAACGGTTTCACGAACTCCGACGGCTGCACCGACAACGGCCCTACGCGCAGCCACCGGTGAGCGCCGTTGATTTCTGCGCCGATGAGCAGTGTCGCCACCATCATGATGAAGCTGACGGCTAGCCCTGCGACCGCCATTCTCCGCGTCCACAGCACCGGCATCAGGGAAATGGCCAGCATCACGGCGACAGCGAGCGGCAGGAACACCGCCTGCTTGCGTACGAAATGATAGGTGTCCGCACCGATGCGGCCAGCAGCAGGCGGGCCCGCGGCCATCGTCAGGATCATGCCGATGACGATCAATGTGCCCGCGGCGACGAGCAGCCAGCGGTCGACAGTCCACCACCACCGGCCGACGACGCTCGTGTCCGTTCTGGCGAAGGCAAAGCTGCTCATAGGCGTGCCTCCGGCCATGTCGACTGAACGGCGCGGCGGAACGCGTCGCCGCGCTCCTCAAAATTTGAGAACATGTCGAAGGACGCGCACGCAGGCGACAACAGAACTGTCGCGTTTGCTATGTCGTCCGCGAGCGCCTGAGACCCGGCCGCCGCAACAGCGGCTTCTAGGTTGTCATATGTTGTGTGCGCAACGCCGTGGCGGCGCAATACGTCCGCAAAGTCCGGAACGGCGTCGCCGATTAGGTAAGCGTGACGGATACGGCCGAACAGCGGCCCGAGAGTTGTAATCCCGCCCGCCTTCGGCACACCGCCGGCAATCCAATAGACGCAGCCATAGCAACGCAGCGCGTTGCTCGCGGCATCCGCGTTTGTCGCCTTGCTGTCGTTGACAAACGTTACGTTCTTGAATGCACCGACCGTCTCTTGCCTGTGCGCCAGGCCAGGGAAGGTCCTGAAGGCTTCGGCAATTGTGGTCGCCGGAATATCCAGATCCCGTGCCACTGCATAGGCCGCGGTGGCATTTTGCCAGTTGTGCTGGCCAGGCAGGGTCGCCAATCCGCGAAGATCAATCTGTTCGCCGCTGCCGAAGGCGTCGTCTTGCAAGAAGCCGTCCTGCACGCCGACTCCGCCGGACACACGTCCGCCGGACGACATCCGTACAAGGTGCAAGCGTTTCTCGCCCATCAAGTCATCGGCCACGGCTTGGCAATAGGTGTCATCGATGCCGACGACCGCTGTCGCGCCGTCCGGCTGATGCTCGAGCATCTGCTTTTTCGCGGCGATATAGCCATCTAGTCCGCCGTGCCGGTCCAGGTGGTCCGGCGAGATATTTATCAGTACGGCCGTCCGGCACGAGAGGTGAGGTGTCAGTTCGGTCTGATAGGACGACAATTCGAGAACGTAGATGCCGTCGGCGTCCAACGGCGCCAAATCGAGAGCCGTAAATCCGAGGTTGCCGCCGACTTCGATACGTTTCCCCGCCGCTTTTAGGATATGCGCGGTCAGCGCCGTGGTCGTCGATTTGCCATTGGTGCCGGTGATACCGACGTACTGGGCGGCCGGCCGCGCTTCCGCCAGCAGGTCGACATCGCAGCGCAATGTGAGTCCCACTGCTTTCGCCTTCTCCGCCAGCGGATGCGGGGCCGGGTGTGTATGCGGCACACCCGGACTCCAGATCACATCATCCAGCGCTGCAAAATCGCCGCGCGCTGCATCGAAAATGGTGTAGCCGTCTGCCCGTGCCTGTTCCCGTGCGTCGGTATTGTCATCCCACACCGACACAACCGCCCCCGCGCTCTGCAA
Source organism: Rhodospirillaceae bacterium (assembly GCA_038148375.1). Taxonomy (GTDB): domain Bacteria; phylum Pseudomonadota; class Alphaproteobacteria; order Rhodospirillales; family Rhodospirillaceae; genus CAWUEX02. The sequence continues at coordinate 93,561 of JAYQVH010000004.1, forward strand.
CGCACGCGCTGCCGATCGCCCGGACTTTCCAAGTCCGACGACCAGCGCTGCGCGACCGCGAAGAGCGTGTAGGGAAATCATCGTACGCTCACCTCAGTTTCAAAGTGCTGAGGCCTGCAATCGCGAGAATGCAGGCGATGATCCAAAAGCGGATGACGATGGTCGATTCCGCCCATCCCTTCTGCTCGAAGTGATGATGTAGTGGCGCCATGCGGAAGACGCGGCGGCCAGTCAGCTTGAAGGAGACGACCTGAACGATCACGGAGACTGTCTCCAGCACGAACAGGCCGCCGGTAATGCCGAGGACAATTTCGTGTTTGGTGACAACGGCGACGGCGCCGAGAGCGCCGCCCATGGCCAGCGAACCGGTGTCGCCCATAAACACCATCGCGGGTGGGGCGTTGAACCACAGGAAGCCAAGACCGGCGCCAATGATCGTCCCGCAAAACACGGCCAACTCACCTGTTCCGCGGATGAAGTGGACTTGCAGGTAATCGGCAAACACCACATTGCCGATCAGATAAGAGATGGCGAGGAAAACACCCGCGCAGATCATGACAGGAACGATGGCGAGTCCATCGAGCCCGTCCGTCAGGTTCACAGCGTTGGATGCGCCGACGATGATGAACGCGGCGAAGGCGGCGTAAAACCAGCCAAGCTCGATGAGCAGGTCTTTGAAAAACGGCAACGCCAATGCTGTGGGAGCGATGTCCGTTGTCGACATGATGATCCACACCGAGACAGCGATGGCGATCGCCGCTTCAAGAATCAGCTTCAGCCGGCCCGGCAGACCGCCGTGATGTTTGCGAGTCACTTTTAGATAATCGTCAGCGAAACCGATGGCGCCGAAACCGAGCGTGACCGTCAGCACGGCCCACACGTAGGCATTCGACAGATCCGCCCACAGCAGCGTCGAAACGCCGATGGCCAGAAGCATCATCATGCCGCCCATGGTCGGAGTGCCCTGCTTGGTAAGCAGGTGGCTTTCCGGGCCATCCTCACGGATGGGCTGGCCGTTGGTCTGCCTGCTCTTCAGCCAGCGGATTATCGCAGGTCCGAACAGGAAGGCGATGATCATCGCGGTCAGCACGGCCCCGCCGGTCCGGAAGGTGAGATACCGGAACAGGTTAAATACCGCGAAGTCGCCAGAAAAATTGGAGAGCCAATATAGCATGTGCGATCTCTCCCTTATCCGCCGTTTACGACGGACGGTGCGGCGTCAGTCGTTTCTGCGCTGAGGTGTGTTAGTGCATCGACCACGACAGACATTTTGCTGCCGAAGGAACCTTTGACGGCGACGACATCGCCGGGCCGAACCGCGGCGGTGACTTGGGCCGCAATTTCTGTAGATGTTGCTGCGTGTCCGCCGCGCTGCGCGCTCGGTAGAGCATCGTGCAGGTGTTTCATGAGAGGGCCGGCCGTGAACACGAGATCGGCACCGGCGGCGGGAACGGACACTGACACGTCGCGGTGAAGGTCGGTAGCTGACGCCCCGAGTTCGAGCATGTCGCCGAGGGCGACAATGAGCCGTCCAGTTCTGGGAACAGTCGCCAAAGCCGACATCATCGCGCCGACGGATGCAGGGCTAGCGTTGTAGCTTTCGTCAACCAGCACGATGGAGCCGCCAGGAATGGCAACGACCGAGCGCGCACCGCGTCCGCGCGGAGCGGTCATGTCCGTGAGATCAGCGGCGGCCTGTTCTGAGTCGGCGCCAAGCGCATCGATCGCAGCCAGTACGGCGAGACTATTCAGCGCCATATGCTTGCCGGACAAACCGATATCAAACACGACGCGGCGGCCGTTGACGTCAGCCGCGATGCGTGTGCCGGACTCAGTTGTCGACCAGGCGATCAGACGGTAGGCGCAGTCGCGTTCGGTACCAAACGTCACAATGTGTTCCGCACCGGAGGCGCGTGCGGCTGCAAGAAGACGGTCGCGGTAGGCGTTGTCACCGGGAATGACGGCGGTACCGCCGGCGCTCAATCCTGCGAAGATTTCCGCTTTTGCGTCCGCAATACCCGCTACCGAGTCAAAGAATTCAAGATGAACCGCTTCAACGGCGGTGATGAGGGCCACGTGCGGCCGTGCGAGGCGCGACAGGGGTTCGATTTCGCCGGCGTGGTTCATGCCTAACTCAATGACGGCGTATTCCGTATCCGCCGGCATCCGCGCCAGAGTTAACGGCGCACCCCAGTGGTTGTTGAGATTGCCGAGCGTGGCGTGGCACCGGCCCTGGCGGCCGAGGACGAGCGCCAACGCTTCTTTCGTTGTCGTCTTGCCAACGCTTCCCGTCACCGCAACGACCCGCCCGTCAATACGTGCGCGTCCCGCGGCCGCTAAGTCAGTAAGAGCCGCCATGGTGCTGTCGACGGCGATGATCAGCGCGTCATCGATATTCTGGCCCGACAGATCGGCGGATGCGGCGACCATTGCCGCAGCCGCGCCTTGCGACCGCGCCGCGCCAACGAAAGCATGGCCATCGAACCTCGGACCTTCGAGCGCGATAAACAGATCGCCTTCAACGACGGTGCGGCTATCGATCGAAACGCCGTCGACGGCCCATTGCCCGGACGCTTTGCCCCCGGTCGCGGCCGCGATATCGGAACTGGTCCACAGAGCCGTCATGAGGTGCGATCCAATTGGCCGATAACCTCGCGTGCGACGGTGCGATCATCGAACGGTAAGACGCGATTACCGACGATCTGGCCGGTTTCATGGCCCTTGCCCGCGATCAACAAAGTGTCGCCGTCTTTTAAGGACGCGATGGCGGCTTCGATGGCGTCAGCCCGGTCGGCGATCTCGACGGCGTTCGGGCAGCTTTCAAGGATTTGAGACCGGATTGACGCCGGATCTTCGGACCGTGGATTGTCGTCGGTGACATAGACGCAGTCCGCGCCGCGCGTGGCGGCATCGCCCATCAATGGGCGCTTTCCTCTATCGCGATCGCCGCCGGCACCGAAGACAACGACGAGACGGTTTTTTGTGTGCGGACGTAACGCCGATAAAGCTGTTGCGATGGCGTCCGGCGTGTGCGCGTAGTCAACGAATACGCTCGCGCCGTTGGCTTTCGAGCCGACGTGTTCGAGGCGTCCCGGAACACCGCGCAATTTGGCTAGGGTGCCGACAACCGTATCGACGCTCACGCCGGTGGCTAGTGCGAGGCCTGCGGCGCAGAGCGCGTTCATCACCTGAAATTGGCCGGCGAGCGGCAGTACGATGCGATGACTTTTGTCCAGCATGACAACGTCGACAATCTGACTGTCGTCTTGTGGCGTGACATTGAGCAACTGAATGCAACGGCCGGAGCGGCCATATGTGATGACGCAGGCGCCACGCGCTTTGCAAATCTCGGAAATCCGCTCGCAATACTCGGAGTCGGCGTTTATGACGGCAACGCCGCCAGGATTCAGCACGTCTGAGAACAACCGCAGTTTCGCGGTTAGGTAGGCCTCCATAGACCCGTGATAGTCGAGATGATCGCGACTTATGTTCGTGAACGCGGCGGCAGCGATCCGCACGCCATCCAGGCGGAACTGATCGAGGCCGTGACTTGACGCCTCCATGGCCAGATGATCAACGCCCTGGTTGACCAAGTCGGCCAAGATTTTGTGAAGCGAGACAGGGTCGGGTGTGGTGAGATTGCCCGCAACCGCAACAGCGTCAGATGCGACTCCGAGCGTCCCTAGGGTCGCGGCCGTGTGCCCAGCCGCCTGCCAGATCTGACGCACGAAGTGGGCAACGGAGGTCTTGCCATTGGTGCCGGTGACAGCCGCGGTGATTTCCGGCTGAACCTTGTAATATTTGGCTGCGAGTTGTGCGAACAGGCGCCGCGGGTTTGCATCGGTTATCAGAGGCACGCCGAAGTCTTCGCTGGACGTGCCGTCAGGCGCGAGGATCGCGGACGCGCCTTTTTCGACGGCTTCGGCAATGTACGTACGGCCGTCGGCTTTCGAGCCGGGAAGGGCAGCGAACAGGAATCCGGGTTCAACAGCGCGCGAGTCTGCGGTGAGGCCGGTGATGTCCAGGTCAGTCAGCTTATGCATGTCTGTCCCGCTGTCCTCCAGTAAGTCACTCAGGCGCACGATCACCCCCAAAGCCGGTACCGGCTGGGGCAAGGGTCATGTCGGTCAAACGGGCGTTGGCTTCCATCAGGCCGCCGACCATGGGCGCCATGGGCCGGTCCTGTGTTGGATACACGCCGAGAAGGGGCGCTATTTCGGCAATAATGCGGCCAACTGTGGGCGCGGCATTCCAGCCTGCAGTGGCGAAGTTGTACGTTTCCTTGATGCCTTGTGGCTCGTCGAGCAGCACGAGGACGACATAGCGCGGCGCGTGCATGGGAAATGCGCCGACAAAAGACGTCCGCACTTGGTCTTCGCTATAACCGCCAGCCCGGGCAAGTTTCTCTGCGGAGCCGGTCTTGCCGCCAACCACATATCCCTCGACCTCAGCTTGTTTGCCGGACCCATGAGTGACGACCATGCGCATGAGCTCACGCATACGGTCGGACGTTTGTTCTGAAATGACTCGGGTGCGGTCAAAATCAGGAATGGACTCGCGGCGTAACAGGGTCGGGCGATACAGAATTCCGCCATTGACCATGGCGCTGACGGCCGAAGCCACGTGAACCGGGGTCACCGCGATGCCGTGGCCATAAGAAATCGTAACCGTATTGATCTCGCGCCATACGGACGGAAACATGGGTTGACCGACTTCCGGCAGTTCCAAAGGCAGCGGCGTTAGCAGTCCAAGACGGTGTAAGTACTCTTGCTGTAGTGCTGTACCTGCATCGAGCGCGATTTTCGCGGCACCGATGTTTGACGAGTGAATCAAAATTTCCGGAACGGTGAGCCAGCGCTTCTCAGCGTGGTAATCATCGATTGTATACCGGGCGACCGTAAGCGGGGTGCGAGCGTCGTATACGCTGTCCATGGCGATGATGTTCGCGTCCAGAGCCATTGCCGCTGTAAAGAGCTTAAACGTTGACCCCATTTCATAGAGGCCAAGCGTGGCGCGATTGAATTGAGCGTCGCGGTTCGCGGCATTGAAGTCCCGAGGGTCGTAATCGGGAAGAGAGACAAGCGCGATCACCTCCCCATTATGGGCATCCATAACCACGCCGGCGCCACCGATGGCACTGAAGCGATCCATGGAGTCCGACAACGCATTACGAACGATTGTTTGAACACCGGAATGGAGAGACAGCGTCAGCGGCGTGTCGGCGTCGGACAACGCCTTGTCCATCGACAATTCTAGACCGGCCTGCCCAAGATTGTCGGGGTCCGTGCTTCCCAACACGTGGGAAAAGAGCGGTCCGTATGGATAGATACGCCTATGCGCGTTTTCGAAGTACAAACCGGGAATGCCAAGCGTGTTGACCTCAATTTGCTGCGCCGGAGATAGGTGGCGCATGAGGTAAATAAAACGCTGGTCCGACGAAAGACGCCGCGCTGTTTCCGCGCGGTTCAGATGAGGCCAAACCGTTAGCAAGGCATCCGCCGCGGCTTGAACATCACGTACTTCCGTTGCGTCGGCGTATAGGTTCACTGTCGGAAGCGTTGTCGCGACCGTACGGCCGTTGCGGTCAACGATGTCGGCGCGCTGATCTGATGCGCGCTGCTCCGTGGCGGGCACGTAAGACGGTCCGCTATCGAGCACGCCGTTCAGGACCATCAGATCCACCAGCCGCACTGAAATCGACAGGAATGCAAAGGTGAAGAGTCCGGCGGTCACCAATAGGCGCGATCGCCCTATTTCGATAGCCCGATGAGTGTCGCTCATCAGCGTGACGCGGTGTTTCGGGACCGCGCGCAAGTCAGCCCCAGGGTACACGAATTCAATGGATCGCCGGGACTTACGCCAACTGCTCACGGCGTGCCTCCCCTGCTTTCGTTCAGCGGGTCGTCTGGAAATGGAATCAGGTCTATGTCGACGATGCGCAGCGGCGCGATCGGTTGCAGGTCGAGATGCTCATCGCTGAGATGACGAAGGCGGTTCGGATCGGTCAGGAACGTCCATTCCGCTTCCATCACCTGGATCGCACGCTGATGATCTTCGATTTCCCTGTGCTTGGCAGTCAGAGAGTCTTCGAGGCTTTGAACCTCGTACTTCAGAATGAAGAGCGAGATCGCGACGCACATGACGACACTCATCCACAACACGTGCACAAGTCTCATGACCGCGACCCTCCGACCGACGTTAGCGGCGGGACCGGCGTGCGTTCTGCAATGCGCAGGCGTGCGGACCGGGCGCGCGGATTATCGCGTACTTCACGTTTGCTCGGTGTGATGGCCCGGTTATTCACCATCTTGAAGGTGACGGTGTTGCCGGAGTCATTCAGGGTCGGGCGATGGCGGGACGGATTGGGGCCACGGCCGCTGCGATCGCGGATAAAGGTTTTTACGATGCGGTCTTCCAAGGAATGGAAGCTAACAACGGCGAGGCGGCCTTCAGGTGCTAGTATACGTTCGGCGCCAGCCAACCCGCGCTCCAATTCGCCAAGCTCGTCGTTGACGTATATGCGCAACGCTTGAAACGTGCGTGTTGCTGGGTCGATGCCGTCCTGCGACCTGCGCACTTCCGCCCGGATCGTGTCAGCCAGGTGAATGGTGCGCGAAAACGGGCGGGTCTTGCGGGCCCGGACGATGGCGTGGGCTACACGCCGTGCGTAGCGTTCTTCTCCGTAGCGGCGAATAATATCTTCCAGTTCCGATTCCGGCAGCGAATTGACGGCGTCAGCTGCGCTCATGCCGGACTTTTCCATGCGCATGTCGAGCGGACCGTCTCGCAGGAATGAAAACCCGCGCGAGCGATCGTCCACCTGCATAGAACTGATGCCGAGGTCGAGGGCGATACCATGGACGGCTTTCACGCCGTTTTCGATCAGCAGCTCGGCGAGGTCGCCAAAGCGTCCGTGCACAAGGTGAAGGCGGCCGGGATAGGACTCGGCAAGAGCGTGACCGCGTTCGAGGGCTTCTGGATCGCGGTCAATGGCCCATACCGTGCATTGCGCGGCTTTGAGTATGGCTTGGGTATAGCCGCCGGCGCCAAACGTGCCGTCGACATAAAGTCCTCCGTCGCGCGGCGCGAGGCCATCGACGACTTCTGTAAGGAGGACAGGGATATGATCGGGATCGGTAATCGGGGCCGAGGGGGGAGGCGCCGCAGGAGTCATTATCCGGACTCCTTCCTGGCCGCGATCATGGCCTGTCGTTCCGCCATTGCCCGTTCGAACATTTCGGCTTGAGCCTGTTCCAGAGCTTCGGGGTTCCAGATCTGAAACGTGCGGCCTTTGCCGACAAAAGCGCCTTGGCCGGTCAGATTGGCTTTTTTGATGAATTCAGACGGGAGGACGATGCGGCCGCCGCCGTCGAAGGGCAGGTCTCGGGCGGAAGCAAATATAAGGTGGGCGATTGAGTCTTCGTCGATACCTGGAATCGGCTGGTCCGGCAGAGTCTCGACCATGGCTTCGATACGATCGAGGCCGCAGCCTTCAATACACGGGCCGGTGAGAGCTGGATAGCAGGCGACACCACTCAGATTTTTCGCCTGTAAGACCGCGCGAAACGGCGCCGGAACGGAAATGCGCCCCTTCGCATCGATCTTATTCACAAAGGTCCCGATGAAGGACTTCATCGCCGGACCACCCCTCAAGCCCAATGTACCGAACACCAGGCGCTAGGCGCACTTCTTGCGCGCAGAGCCCGAACCTTCATGGTATGACATGGGAATATATGGGCGTCAATGGGACGATATAGGTGCTCACCCTTTATGTTCTATATTTGTTCCTTTTGTCAATTATAAATATTGCGGCCTTAAATTACGAATATTCAAGTATTTCAGTCAGTTAAGCAGGAAAAAGCGCCAGATGGCCTATAAGCCGGGTTCTGTTCCCGGAAAAACCGGGAGACGGCCATTCATCTAGGGCGCCCGTTACCGGGCGTCTCGCGCGACCGACCCGGGCGGCTGGCTGGAAACGGGCCGGTGCCGCCCCTATTTGGTCTTGCTCCGGGTGGGGTTTACCGTGCCGGTTCCGTTGCCGGTCCCGCGGTGCGCTCTTACCGCACCCTTTCACCCTTACCCTGAAAAACCTGAGGCTTTTCAAGGCGGTTTGCTTTCTGTGGCACTATCCCTGGGGTCGCCCCCGCCGGGTGTTACCCGGCACCCTGTTTCCATGGAGCCCGGACTTTCCTCTCCCGGCATAAGCCGGCAGCGGCCGTCCGGCCATCTGGCAATACCCGCTTACACGGAAAGGCATTTAAGATCAATGGCTTAGGTAAGTGCCGCCGCGACGTTCGCGGCAAGGGCGAGGGTTTCGGCGTCAGCAGTGCCCGTGATCCCGTCCGGGCGGTACCGGCGTTGGAAGGCCGATATCACATCGTTTTCGCCACTCAGTGGGTCCAGTATCGCTCCGCCGTGTGCGGCCGATCCCGGCCGGGCGTAGCCGATGGCGGAGAGGTGATCCCATATCGTCCCACCGGACGGTTGCGCCGCATTTTCGGGCCAGGCTCCGACACCGGACGCAGCAAATGACCGCCATGGAAAGAGTTCTCCCGGATCGGTCTTGCGGCCCGGCGCAATGTCCGAATGGCCGACAATCCCCCATGAGGGGATGGCGTGCCGGGCGACGATATCCAAGCAGAGATGCAGCGCGGCATCGGTCTGAACTTCGGGAAAGGCGCAATAGCCATACTCGTGCCCTGGGTTAACCAATTCGACGCCAATCGATGCGCTATTTACGTCGCTGATCCCTCGCCAGTAGGCCGTTCCAGCGTGCCAGGCGCGCCGGCCTTCAGACACGAGTTGATAAACGGTACCGTCTTGATCAACCAGGTAATGAGCGCTGACCTCGGCGGCTGGATCGCAGAGGCGATTTAGGGCGTCTTCACAGGTCGCCATTCCGGTGTAATGCACGACCAGCATTTCTATCTGGCTGTCCGGTTTCACCCAGCGCCGCGCGCCGCTATTCGGGGATGGACGCTCAACAACGGACAGGGACATGCAAATCAGCCTTTAATTTGAGGTGCGTGCGAGCCTCCATTGAATGACTCCGACGCCCAACAAAGTCAAAAGCCCGCCGACGGTTTTCTGCCAAGTGACGACTTCACCCAGAATAAGGACGCCCGCGCAGACGCCAATGATTGGGATCAGCATATTAAACGGCACAACCGTATTGACCGGATATCGCTGAACCAGGCTGTACCAGGTCGCGTGCGCGACAATGGATGCTGCGATCGCGGTGTAGGCGATTGCGCCAGCAAGGGGCAGCCCGCCGGACATGAGTGCGGCGGCTTGGCCTGATTCGAAAAGTATCGAGAGAATAAGCACCTGCGGTGCCGCGTACAGCGACAGCCAGCCCGTGATGGCCAGAGGGGTGACGCCGGGCATGCGTTTGACCAACACATTCGACCATGCCCAAAACACCGTGCAAATCACTAACATCAGAAAAGAGGCGAGGGACGCGTTGGTCGGTTCTCCCGCGAGGAAGACGACGCCGACAAACGCGAGGGCGAGACCCATGCTGCGACGCCAGCCGAAGCTTTCATGGAACACGAGCCATGAAATCAGAATAGAGAACGGCACTCCGAGTTGTAACGTGATTGCGGCGGTAGCCGCGTCAACGCCGGCCAGCCCGACAAACAAGAGACCGAAGTGGCCAGTCCCGAAAACAACTGACAACTTAAAGAGGCTGCGCCAATGGACGCGTGCGACCGGGAAAAACGGAACGATCAGGATGGCAACAGCGGAAAACCGCAATGCAGTGAAAAACAAAGGCGGTGCCGCGCCCACGCCGATCTTGCCGGCAATGAGATTGAAGCCCCACAACACCGCCGCCATCGTGGCTAACGCTATATCACGCGGTGCCATAAAGTATGTCAGACCTCAAGTGACCCAGGTCTGACACTTAACGCACCAAATAGGGATGGGCAATTGCCCGGCTAAACTGTTCCGAGTGCCAGGTTGGACGCGTCGGGCGCAAGGGCCGATTTCAATTTCGAAATCGCGCCGGCTTCGATCTGCCGGATACGCTCCGCCGTTACGCCGTAAACGTTTGCGAGGGCGGACAGTGTCTTTGGCCGGTCCGTTAGATATCTCTTAGTAACGATATCGCGTTCCCGCTCATCAAGGTGCGTGAGGCCTCTGTGAAGTGCCTGCTTGCGCAGCCGGTCCATTTCGGTATCGGCATACACGTCTTCGGGCGAAGCATCGTCACCAGCTACCGTATCCATAACCGTAAGCGACCCGCCTTCGTCGTCCGAGACCGGCTGTTCCAGGGATAGGTCAATGGCCGACAGCCGAGAGTCCATAGCGATGACATCATCTCGCGAGACTTGGAAGTGTTCCGCGAGTTTGTCGATGTCGGCATCGCTGAGGTACCGGCTGCCCTCGAGAGTCATTTTGCGCTTCGCCCGCTTAAGGTTGAAGAACAGTTTCTTCTTACCTGAACTGTTTCCAACCTTGATGATCGACCAAGTCTGTAAAATAAAATTGAGGATCGCGGCCTTAATCCACCAACGCGCATAGGTCGAAAAGCGGAACCCTTTTTCCGGTTTAAACCTTTCAATCGACTGCATCAGGCCAATGTGACCTTCGCTGATCAAATCTTCGACATGGATGCCGTATCCGCTGAACTTGCGCGCGATGCGCGGTACCAGGCGCAAATGGCTGCCGATCAGGAGTTCCAGCGCGTCGCGGTCTCCGTTTTGTTTCCAGCGCCGCACAAGATCCTTTTCCTGATCTTCAGAAAGAACAGGGAACGCGTGCGCGTCCGCGGCGGTAGGTACACCGGCGCTGCAAACGTCCGAAAGGCCCGATACCTGGGGCCGTTGAGGAGTCTTTGTGGATCGATTCTGTTTCATGGCTCTAAAATAGGACTATTTTGGTCTGAATTACAGGGTTTTCGGTTAACGTCTTTGTGAGGTGTATACGGACCCGCAATAGACTCTGGATTTCCCTATAAAAAGTGGCGGAATGGCAGCCAGGCTGGTGCAGTCTGCCGCCGTGACCACCCGTTGACCGGCAGCAGGAAACCCGTAAGTTACAGACGAAAAGCGACCGCGAATCCTTGGCGATTCAAGAACATTCGCCTGCGCAAACCACCTCACCAGGGACACCGATATGCCGATATATACCGCTCCCCTTCGCGACATGCGTTTCGTTGCTCACGAAGTATTTAACGTGTGTGACACGCTCACGGCGCTGCCGGGTTACGAAGAGGCCTCGCAAGACCTGATCGATGCGGTCTTGGAGGAATGCGGAAAGTTGTGCGAGGGAGTGCTCCTGCCGTTGAACCAGACGGGAGACCAGGAAGGCTGCATATTTGAAGATGGCGAAGTCACCACGCCCAAGGGGTTCAAAGACGCCTATAAACAATTTGCGGATGGCGGTTGGTGCGGGTTGACCGCGAGCCCGGACTACGGTGGTCAAGGACTGCCTGAGACCCTGCAATACCTGGTCGACGAAATGGTCGGCTCGGCCAATTTGTCGTTCGGTTTGTATCCCGGTCTCACGCAGGGCACGATCATCTGCCTGTCGGCGCACGGCACGGACGATCAAAAAGATATCTATCTGCCCAAACTGGTTAGCGGTGAGTGGCAGGGCACAATGTGTCTGACGGAGCCGCACGCAGGGTCCGATCTCGGTTTGCTGCGCACGAAGGCGGAGCCGAACGACGACGGGAGTTACGCCATTACCGGAACGAAGATTTTCATTTCCGCCGGTGAGCACGACATGACGGAAAATTTCGTGCACTTAGTCTTGGCACGTCTGCCTGACGCGCCAGAAGGGAGCCGCGGTATCTCCATGTTCTTGGTGCCGAAGTTTCTGCCCAAGGAAGATGGCTCCCTCGGCGAACGCAACACCGTTGCGGCCGGGTCCATTGAACACAAGATGGGCATGAAAGCGTCCGTAACCTGCGTCATGAATTTTGACGGCGCCAAAGGCTGGCTGGTCGGTAAAGAGCACAAAGGGCTCGCCGGCATGTTCACGATGATGAACAAGGAGCGCCTGTTTGTCGGCACACAGGGCATTTCTCAGGCGGAAAGCGCGTATCAGAATGCCGTCGCTTACGCCAAGGATCGCATCCAAGGCCGCGCGCCAGAAGGCGCGAAGCAGCCGGACAACGCAGCCGATCCGATCATCGTTCACCCCGACATCCGCAACAAATTGCTCTTCTCCCGATCCATTATCGAAGCGGAGAGGGCGCTGGCCGTGTGGACGCAACTGAATGTCGATGTTGCGCACGCACATGGCGACGACGACACGCGCGAACGGGCCTCCGATATGGAAGCTTTGATGACACCGGTAATCAAGGCCGCGTGCACGGATTTCGGAACCGAAATCACAAATGCCTGCCTGCAGGTATTTGGAGGGCACGGATACATCGGCGAATGGGGAATGGAACAATTCGTCCGCGACGTTCGCATAACGCAGATTTACGAAGGAACGAATACAATCCAGGCGCTCGATTTGGTCGGCCGTAAGCTCGCGCTCTACGACGGGAGGTTGTTCGACCGTTTCTTGGAAGAAATAGACGACTCTTTGAAAGACGTGGAAGGGCGCAACGATCTCGCGGAGTTCGTCGTGCCCTTCAAGGAATCGCTCGACCGCCTCAAAGCGACCACCGACTGGCTAAGATCCGAGGCTGGTAAAGATGCCAACGCGCTTGGAAGCGCGGCCAACGACTATCTGCGCCTCTTCGCGCTGACCGCCTTCGCATGGATGTGGGTGCGAATGGCGGCCAAGGCACTTGAGGCTCGCAACGGCGGGGACGACTTCTACGACTCCAAGCTCCAAGTCGCGCGATACTTCATGGCCCGGGTCCTGCCCGGCGGCATTTCCCTGGAGGCCGTCATCAAGTCTGGCTCGTCAGCCATGATGTCCCTCGACGAAGACGCGTTTTAATGGGTACGTGCAGGCATCTGTGAAACGCGCAGGTCTGATCGCAGGCGGCATCTTTTTAGTAGCCGTAGCCGCTCTTCTCATCGGCCCGTCGTTTGTCGACTGGACAGCGTACCGCGATACTTTCGAACGTCAGATTGAAGCGGCGACGGGACGCAGCATCGATATCGATGGCGACGTCTCTATGGCGGTTCTGCCGCGCCCGGCGCTTAGCATAGAAGGCGTGCGGATCGGCAGCGTGCAGGGCGCGACCAGCGAAGACTTCCTGGCGGCCGACAGTGTCAGCGTCAATCTGGCATTCGCGCCATTGCTCAGCGGACGTGTCCAATTCTCATCCATCGAGATCGTCCGTCCGGTCATTCTTGCCGAAGTTCTGGCGGACGGACGCGCAACTTGGCAATTCGCAACCGAGACGGATGACCTTTCCGCCGCTGAAGGTATGGACGCACCTTCCGGTAAGCCTATCGATCTCGGGATCGATAACCTTGTGATCACGGATGGAACGGTTCGCTATCGCGATGTGGTTGCGGACACGGCCTATGACATCGAAGGTATAACGGCTGAGATTAGCGCAGGGTCCATCTCCGGTCCGTTTGATGTGCGGGGCCGCGCTGTCGCCCTCGGTGCCGAGTGGGACGTCGAATCGTCACTTGGTTTTTGGCATGAGGATCGGCCTACGCCGGTTGCAATTTATCTTTCGGCGCCTGACTCCGGTTTATCCATGCAGTTTACGGGGCAGGCTGTCACCGCTGGCAATCAGCCGCAGTTGACAGGGCGCATCGAAGTCTCCGGTGACAGATTGGATGCGTCTGTTGCCGCGTTTGGTGGTGATCCGCGGGCGTTTGATGGCATGGCCGCCGCCGCGCGCCCAATAACGGTCAAAGGTGCGGTCGAAGCGGCGGCGTCCGGCAGTTTAATTTCAGACTTGGATATCGCTATTGGGGACCTGACAATCCAGGGGCAGGGCGCATACGACTGGCTGCCTCACACTCGCTTCGCCGCGACTCTCCGGGTTGGCCGGTTTAACATTGACAGCTGGACGGAAGGATCTGTCGAACCGATCAATCAGTTTGCCATCGTTCCAGCGCTTTCCGTCATTCATCGGGCACGCGCCCAAAGTAACGATGCTGGCTTCGAACTGCCGGCGGACCTGGTTGGCGAATTAGACGTCACCATCGACCTATTGGAATGGCGCGGCCAGGTGCTGCGCAATGGGCGGTTTGCCGCCAGTATTGCGGGCGGTGAGATCACGGTAACGGACTCCGGCGTCGAATTGCCCGGCAACACATCAATGACGTCGTCCGGCTTCGTGCGCGCGGAACGCAGTGAGCCCCAGATCGACATGACGGCCCGTCTCGTTTCGCAAAACGTGCGCGGCTTATTGGCGTGGTGGGATGTTGAGCCGCCGGCTGATGTGGTGCCGCCGGGACGGCTCAACGCGTTGGTTGTCGATTCACGGATCGTTGGTTCGCCGGACGACCTGCAGTTCCCCGGTCTGACTATCAAGCTTGATTCGACTGAGCTGAAAGGTGAGGCCTCGGTGGTTGCCGGTACGCCGATCAAAGCCGGAGTAGATCTCACTGTCTCATCCGTCGATCTTGATTCCTACCTTCCTGCGTTGCGTGATCGTCTTGCGGCACGCGATGCAGCTCCCGTTCAATCCGCCGCTACACAGTCTGCCCGGCCTTCGGAAGCGCAGCCGCCGAATACTTTCGCTTCGGTCGATGCGACCGTTAAGGTCCAAGCCGATTCCGTGACAGCGGGCGGATACGTTATCCGCGGTGTCGATATTGATGCATCGACAACCGCTGGCGTTCTTAAGCTGACCCGCTTTGACGTTGCCGATGTGGCAGGGCTTGCGATTGCAGCGGCCGGAACAATTTTTGACATCACAAGCGCGCCCAGGTTCGACGCATTCCGAATTCAGGCGCAAGCGCCAGACCCCCTCCGTGTGGCGCGCGCCTTCGAGGTTAACGTTCCGCGACTATCTCTCCTTGGCCGGCCGGTAACGGTAGATGCCTCTTTAACCGGGACTCAGGCCTCCGCGACTCTGACAGGCAAGGCTGCTATTGGCAATGTGTCGATCGATCTTACGGGCGTGGCATCAGCCGCAGCAGTGCCGTCGTTCTCCGGAGCGGTGTCGCTCGGCCACCCGGACTACACGAAGCTCATGCGCGACCTGGATATGGCGTTGCCGGCTGATGCGCCATCACCCGGCGCCGTCGCCGCGAAAGCCGAGGTCTCGGTATCGGGATCCGTTCTGAATGTATCAAGTTTTAACATCTCTGCCGGCAGCAATGCGGCGACAGGAGCGCTCAAGATCGATGCGCAAGAGCAAGGCACAGATGTATCTGGGACCATCGCGATCGTAGATGCCGATCTTGACGCTCTGTTGCCCGTTGACGAAACCGCAGCGCTGACGCAGCAGAGCAGGGCCAGAACGGCGCGCGCGTCTGGCCAAAACACTTCGCGGTGGAGTACGGAGCCGCTTCCTCAGCACATCTTCGACGGCTTGACGGTAAGCATGATAGTCACCGCAGAAAGGGTTACGGGTCGCGGGCTTGAGATCGAGACTCTCCAAGCGCCGGTGAAAATCTCCGGAGGAACGCTCGATGTCACCGGCTGGACAGCAAGTGTTTTCGGCGGAATAGGTGGCGGTGAGCTCAAGATGGTGTCTGGCGCCGGTACGGCGTTGGCTGCCTTTATTGACATCAAAGATATGGAACTCTCCCGCACGGGCGGTGCCGCGGGCGGTTCGACAAAGGGCACGCTCTCGTTTCAAGGGGCCTTCTCCGGACAGGGAGCGTCGCAGCGTGACCTCGTGGCATCGCTCGACGGCCGTGGCGTTCTCGCCGCGCGCGGGATCGATACAGGACGAACGGGCGCAGCGGGAATTGTTGGTACGCTGATCTCTCCGATCCGGGCGGTCAGCCAGCTCGGCGGCCTTTTGAGCGGCGGCGTAACCAAGGGGCTGGCTTCGATGGACGCGTCATTCGCGGGTGAGCAGGGCGTCTTCACCCTGTCGAACGCCACTCTTAAATCCAACGTGTACTCCGGAGAATTCCAGGGCGATGTCGATCTGCCGCGGTGGTGGGTCGATATACAAGGCCGTGTAAGGCTGGAAGCGAACTTGATCACGCAGTTGCTCGGCAACCGCATTCAGATGCCGTCGTTGATTCCCGTGACCGTCGTTGGGCCACTTGATGCGCCAAACGTAAAAACGGACACAGCGCCGGCCCCGGCCGGCTCAACCTCTGCGGAACCGTCCGCGACCCAGCAAGCCGAACCGGCGCAGCCCGTTGCTCCGCAGCCAGTTGATCTTTTCCGCGGCATTCTGAACGAACTTACAAAGCCGAAGTAGATACTCCTGGATTTAGGAGGCGGAATTTTGTGCGGCTCTTAACACATACACTCTGATCGCACTTGAGAGCCCACCGGTCCGCGTCTTATCGATCTCTGCAATGACGTCTGCCAAGCGCCTGCCTTGTGATTTGGCGATGCTCTTCAATGCATCCCAGAATTCCTGTTCCAGCGAAACGCTGGTCATGTGGCCTGAAACATTGACCGATCGCTTGACGATCCGGCTCACGCGTCAGTTCTCCGGCGCCAGCATAGCGTCCGGCCTAACCCACTTAGCAAAGTCTTCCGGCGAGACGTAACCGGTTTCAGCCGCAGCCTCGCGCAGCGTGATGTTTTTCTTGTGTGCGAGTTTCGCAATCTCCGCCGCTTTGTCGTAGCCGATATGAGGCGCCAGAGCGGTGACCAACATGAGCGACTTTTCAACGTGCTTCTGTATGGCGTCAGTGTTCGCGTCCAGACCTTCAACACAGCGCTCCGCGAAACTCGCGGTCGCATCGCCGAGGAGACGGATGGACTGCAGCAGCGCTGCGCCGATCATCGGTTTGAATACATTCAGCTCAAGATGCCCGTGGGATCCGGCGACACTGATCGCCGTGTGATTGCCCATCACCTGCGCGCACACCATCGTCAACGCCTCTGCCTGAGTCGGATTGACTTTCCCCGGCATGATCGACGACCCGGGCTCGTTGGCCGGTAGGGCCAGTTCATTCAATCCCGCGCGTGGGCCGGAGCCCAACAACCGGATGTCATTGGCGATTTTCATGCACGACACGGCGATTGTATTCAGAACTCCGGACATCTCGACACAGGCGTCATGTGCGGCCAATGCTTCGAACGTGTTTGGCACCGGTGTGAAGTTCTTGCCGGTAACCCCGTTCAGTGCCGCGCAGAATGCTTCCGCAAATCCAGCCTTACTGTTTACACCGGTTCCAACGGCCGTGCCGCCTTGGGCCAGCGCCGACAGTCGGGGCCGAGCGCCGGCGATGCGGGCCAGCGCGTTCGATATTTGGGCGGCATAGCCGGAAAATTCTTGCCCCAGTGTGAGCGGCGTCGCGTCTTGAAGATGGGTGCGGCCAATCTTGACGATATCGGTGAACGTTTCTGCTTTTTCTGCCAACGCGGACTGCAAACGCCGCAATCCCGGGATCAGTCTTTCATCGATCTCCTGGATCGCCGCGATGTGCATCACGGTCGGAAACGTGTCGTTGGACGACTGTCCCTTGTTGACGTGATCGTTTGGATGCACCGGTGACTTTGTGCCGCGTTCCCCGCCTAGTATTTCGCTGGCACGGTTAGCAATGACTTCGTTGGCATTCATGTTGGTCTGGGTGCCGGACCCGGTTTGCCAAACGACCAGCGGGAATTCGTCATCGAGCGCGCCATCGGCGACTTCTTTGGCGGCGGCGCAAATGGCGTTGGATATCTTGGGTGCCAGTTCCCCCAGCCTTGAGTTGGCCTCGGCCGCCGCCAGTTTCTGCAGACCGAAAGCGCGTATGATGGCCAGCGGCATGCGCTCCGTGCCAATGGGAAAATTCTCGATGCTACGCTGCGTTTGCGCGCCCCACAGCCGGTCCGCCGGTACGTCGATTGTGCCGAGACTGTCTGATTCTGTGCGCGTGTCTCTTGTGGTCATGGCTTTCCCTGTCGGGACAAACCTGCGAGGAAGCGGTCTACGGCGTCAAGCGCTTCTGTCAGGTTTTGCTCCTCCGTGCGGCCCGACTTCTTGCGCGGTTTCAGCGAGTGATCGCCGTCTTCTGCCCAGTGCAGGGTAATCGCGTCCGAAAGTGTGAGCGCGGAAATCGTATCGTAACCGCCCATGGTATCGCGGGTGCCCTGGCAGATGAGAGTCGGTGTTTTGAGTTCGAGCAAGTGTTCGATACGCGGTTTGTCGGGCCTTCCCATGCCGTAGAACGGGTAGCCGAGTGCAACAACGCCTCTGACACCGGTCTCATCGGCGATCATGGTGGCCATGCGACCGCCCATGGATTTGCCGCCAATGATAAGGTTTTCAGTGCCTAGATCGTCGATCACGGCCCGCCACGTGTCGATCAGTACCGGTTGCCTGTCCGGAGGTTTCTTCTTACCGGTTTTACGCCGTTCGGCCATGTACGGGAACTCGAAGCGCGCGCAGCGATGGCCGCGCGCCGCCAGGCCTTCTGCGAACGTCACCATGAATCCGGAGTCCATGGGCGCACCTGCGCCATGCGCCAAAGCAATCGTGAGGGCTGCTGATGCCGGACCGTCGGTTAGATACGCGGGAGCGGACACTTAGATTTTGGCGAAGAAATCGTTGCCCTTGTCATCGACAATGATGAAAGCCGGGAAATTTTCGACCTCGATCTTCCACACCGCTTCCATGCCGAGTTCCGGGTATTCGTGCACGTCGACTTTTTTAATCGACGCTTCGGCAAGACGCGCTGCCGCACCGCCGATCGACCCGAGATAAAACCCGCCGTACTTGTTGCAGGCCTCTGTGACCTGCTTGGACCGGTTGCCCTTGGCCAGCATGACCATTGACCCGCCGTGGGACTGGAACAAGTCGACGTAGGAATCCATGCGTCCTGCCGTTGTCGGGCCGAAGGACCCCGATGCCATGCCGTCCGGCGTTTTTGCCGGACCAGCGTAGTACACCGGATGGTCTTTGAAATACTCCGGCAGGCCGTCGCCTGCATCCAAGCGTTCTTTGAGTTTGGCATGGGCGATGTCACGCGCCACGATCATCGGGCCAGTCAGCGAGACACGCGTTTTGATCGGCAGCCTGGAGAGCTCTGCGCGGATATCTGCCATTGGTTTGTTCAGATCGATCTGCACGACCTCGTCGGACAGTTTGTCCTCGCGCACGTCCGGCATGTACTTGGCCGGATCGGTTTCAAGCTGTTCAAGGAATACGCCCTCGGACGTGATTTTGCCCTTGATCTGCCGGTCCGCAGAACACGATACGCCGATGCCGACAGGGCAGGAGGCGCCATGCCTCGGCAGGCGGATAACGCGGACGTCGTGGCAGAAATACTTTCCGCCGAACTGAGCGCCGATGCCGAAGTCCCGTGTGATTTGGAGTACCTGCGCTTCGGTTTCGATGTCGCGGAAGGCTTGTCCGTGATCTCCGCCGTGGGTCGGCAAGTCGTCGAGGTAACGTGCTGAGGCGAGCTTAACGGTTTTCAGGTTGGCTTCTGCCGACGTGCCGCCAATAACGATGGCCAAGTGGTACGGCGGGCAGGCCGAGGTGCCAAGTGTTTTGATCTCGTCTTGGAAGAACTTGCGCAGCCCGTCGGGATTCAGAAGAGCCTTGGTCTTTTGGTAGAGGAATGTCTTATTGGCGGAGCCGCCGCCTTTGGCCATGAACAGAAACTTGTATGCATCACCGCCGGTGGCATACAGGTCGATCTGCGCCGGCAGATTGTTTCCGGTATTTTTCTCTTCAAACAACGTCACCGGCGAGAGCTGCGAATAGCGCAGGTTCAAATTGGTGTACGCTTCCGCTACTCCGGCCGATAACGCTTCTTCGTCGTCCCCGCCGGTCCAGACGTGCTGACCCTTTTTGCCCATGATGATGGCCGTGCCCGTGTCCTGGCACATCGGCAGAACCATGCCGGCTGCAATGTTGGCGTTTTTGAGGAGTTCGAGCGCAACAAACCGGTCGTTGGGCGATGCTTCAGGGTCATCAATGATGGTGCGCAACTGGGCAAGGTGGCCAGGCCGCAGCAGATGAGATACGTCTTTGAACGCTTCTGCCGCCAGCTGAGTTAGAGCGGAGGAGTCAATCGTCAGAATTTTCTCGCCGCGAAACGTATCCGTCGCAATACCGCTGCCGGACACTTTGCGGTAGGGCGTTTCATCCGTTCCGAGCGGGAACATATCGGAAAAAGCGGCATCAAGCATGGCGCAGTATCCTGTGTCTCGAATTTGAAGCAGTCCCGGAGGGCCCGAGACTATTTTTTGCGGAAGGCGTCCAAGGTGACAACCTTGCCGGCCTCATCGTTGCCGTCATCCGTATCCGGGCTGTCACTCTCGCCAGCATCAGCCTTGCGGCGCCGCTCCGCCTTTAGCCGCTGGGTCACGACCGAGTTGTCCACCGGTGGCAGCTCGAAGTCTTCATCGTCCTCGTAGTCGTCCTCATCCAGGTCGGACGTGTCGTCGTCCTCGAACTCGACGTGGAATTGCAGGCCGAATTTGGCATGGGGGTCTGCGAAGGCGGTAACTGCGGCGAAAGGCACGTGCAAGCGCTGGCTGACACCACTGAAACTCAGTGTGATGTCGAAGCTTTCATCTTCGACCTGCAAGTCCCAGAACTGGTGTTGCAGCACGATGGTCATTTCACTCGGGTGCATCGCGCGCGATGAGTCTGCCATTTGCACATCAGGGTGCGTCGTGTCGAACGTCACATAGAAGTGATGCGATCCCGGCAGACCTTGTGTCTGTGTGATCTGAAGCGCCTGACGCAGCACGCCACGCAGCGCGTCTTCGACCATGCGTTCGTAACTTAAATTAGTGATATGCGGTTCGGTCACTGGTGCGTCCGCGCGATTTTTGATTCGAATCCGCCCTATCATGGCGGGGAGCAGTCGCCGGTTCAATGGCGTTGCGCGGTTTTTTATGCCTTAGAATGGCGGGCGGACCACTTAAAGAAAGTGGGGGGCTTCTGTTGCCCGGTGCCCCCCGAACCGCGCTTACCGGCAATTAAGCGGCAGCGGCGTACGCAACGTTGTCGTTGGCACTTATCAAAACGGCCCGATAACGGCGGAACCATGCCGGGAACAGCTACTGTCTTTACCACGCACGTCGATCCTGATTCGCCCCCATGGACGGCCTGAAACTTGATACAGGTGGCCGGTTATGGTGGAGGCGCCGGGTACTGCCCCCGGGTCCGTAGCGCTTATTTCACAGCAGGTTTAGCGCCATAGTCGCCGAAGCGACGCCCCTAATATAATGCGTCGCGGGCAAATATTCCATGGGGGCACAGTTTCTCCCCGGCGGGCCTTGTTCGCCTGCGCCGCCTGTCTATAAATACCGCATGCAGCAATATCTCGACCTTATGACCCGCGTGCTTGAAACCGGCACCCAAAAGGGCGATCGCACCGGAACGGGCACGCTATCCATTTTCGGTCATCAGATGCGCTTCGATCTGTCTGAGGGCTTCCCGGCCGTTACAACCAAAAAACTCCACTTGCGGTCCATCATCTACGAGCTGTTGTGGTTTCTGAAGGGTGACACCAATATTGGCTACCTGAAGGATAATAAGGTCTCTATTTGGGACGAGTGGGCCGACGAAAATGGCGATCTCGGGCCGGTCTATGGGTACCAGTGGCGGTCCTGGCCCGACCCAAAGGGCGGCTCAATCGACCAGATCGAAAAACTGCTTCACAGTCTGAAAACCAATCCGGACTCGCGCCGTCATATGGTGACGGCGTGGAACCCTGCGGATGTAGATTCCATGGCGTTGCCGCCGTGCCACTGTCTGTTTCAGTTCTATGTCGCCGACGGAAGACTGTCGTGCCAATTGTATCAGCGCAGTGCAGACATCTTTTTGGGTGTTCCCTTTAACATCGCGTCTTACGCGCTGTTGACGCTCATGGTGGCTCAAGTGGCGGGATATCAGCCCGGGGACTTTGTCCACACCTTCGGCGACGCGCATCTGTATTCTAACCACCTGGATCAGGCGCGCACCCAATTGGCCAGGGATCCGAAACCGCTGCCAGTTATGCGCCTCAATCCGGATGTGACCGATCTATTCGCCTTCGACTATGACGACTTCACGCTCGAGGGCTACGACCCCCATCCCCACATTCCCGCGCCGGTCGCGGTGTAGGGGGGGGGGTAACGTGGCAGAGGGGAAGCCGAAGCTCAGTTTGATTATGGCCCGGGCCGAGAACGGCACGATCGGCGCAGACAATGCCTTGCCGTGGCATATTTCATCGGACCTCAAGAACTTCAAAAAACTGACCATGGGCAAGCCGGTGCTCATGGGCCGCAAGACGTTCGAGTCCATCGGCAAACCGCTTAAGGGCCGTACCAATATCGTGATCACGCGCCAAGCCGACTGGAGCGCGCCAGGTGTGATCGTTTGTCACGACATCAAAGAAGCGGTCGCACTTAGCAAGCAGAAAGCTTCCGATGAAGGTGCTGAAGAAATAATGGTCATCGGCGGCGCGGAAATTTACGCCCGCGTCTTGCTCGAGGCCGATCGCATCTACCTCACGGAAGTCCATCGCCACTACGAGGGAGACGCGTGGTTCACGGCACCGGACAAAACCCAATGGAAGGAACTGTCACGTGAGCGCTTTCCGCCCGATGACGAAGGGGGCCCGTCCTACAGCTTTGTCGTGTTTGACCGGCGCCGGTCTTAGTTCATTGAGATTTTCGGCGCGGTTCGTCCGCCCGCCTTTATTTTCTCGCTGACCTTCGCGGCGATGTCGCGGTAGGCCTTCGCATGCGGACTGTCCGGATCGGCGACGGTGATCGGCGTGCCGCCGTCGGACGTTTCGCGGATTTTCAGATCGAGCGGGATCTCGCCCAGGAAATCGGCGCCGAGTTCGTCCGCCGTGCGCTTGGCGCCGCCATGCCCAAAAATCTCGTCACGGTGGCCGCATGAAGGGCATACATAGTGGCTCATGTTTTCGATCAAGCCGAGGATCGGCACTTCGACACGCCGGAACATGTTCAGACCCTTGCGGGCGTCAAGCAGGGCGATGTCCTGCGGCGTTGAGACGATCACGGCGCCGGCCAATGGTACGCGCTGAGACATAGTGAGCTGGGTGTCGCCTGTGCCGGGCGGCATATCGACGACCATCACATCGACTTCGCCCCAAGCGACGTCTTTGAGCATTTGTTCCAGTGCGCCCATGACCATCGGTCCGCGCCAGATGACGGGATTGTCCTCCGCGACCATGAACCCGATCGACATCACCTTCACGCCGTGATTCTCCAGCGGATAAACCCTGGTGCCGTCGGAATGGGGTTTCTGCCCGGCCAGTCCGAGCATGCGCGGCATAGACGGTCCGAAAATATCAGCGTCGAACAACGCCACGGAGAGGCCTTGCTGTGCCAGCGCGACGGCCAGATTGGCTGCTGTGGTTGACTTGCCGACCCCGCCTTTGCCGGACGCCACCGCGACAATCGACTTAATGCCCGGCAAGGCGAGCTGGTCGCGACCGGCCTGGGCGGGCTTTTGCGTCTGTTGGGCCGGTTTTTCCGCCGTGAGAACGACCGTTGCCGAAATGACGCCGGGCAGGTCATGGACCGTTTTTTCAGCCCGGGCGCGTACCGGCTCGAGGCTGGGGCCGAGCTCAGGCGGCACTTCCAGGGCAAAGGCGACGTGGCCGTCCTTGATCACCACGTCCGAGACCCAGCCTTTGGCGACGATGGACCCGCCGCCCGTGCCCGTATGAACGGCGTCGAGCGCCTCCAGAATACGTTCTTTGGTTAGGTCGCTCACCCTTGAATCTCCCGCGTAACCCGCTGATATGACGATATGTGTCCTCTAGTGGCCAGAAGCTGCCCCCGAGCGACGTTTGCGCCGCTTTGGTTCATGGCATATAAGGCCGGGACACTAGATTTTCAGCCGCCTTTTCACGGTGCGGCTTGGCAGGAAGGGATACTCCAGTGTTCTGGAAACAACAAGGCGGCGGCCCATGGGGCAGCGGGGGATCAGGCGGACCCTGGGGTGGCGGCGGTGGCCGTAACAACAATGGCGGTGGCGGCAATCCTTGGGGCGGACGCTCCGGAGGCGGTGGCGGCGGTCAGCCTCCGCCCGATCTTGAGGAACTACTCCGGCGCAGTCAGAGCAAGATGAAACAGATGTTGCCCGGCGGCATGGGTACTGGCCGCGGCGTCGTGCTGGTGGTCTCTTTGCTCTTGTTTTTCTGGGGTGTCAGCGGATTTTACCGCGTGCAGCCCGACGAGCAGGGCGTCGAGCTTCTGTTTGGTAAGTACGTCAAGACGACGCAGCCTGGTCTGAACTATTGGTTCCCGGCGCCGATCGGCGAAGTGCAGACACCCAAGGTCACCATTACCAATCAGATCACGATCGGTTTCCGTGGCGTACCCAACACAACCAATCAGCGCGATGTACCGCAGGAAAGCCTGATGCTGACCGGCGATCAGAATATCGTCGACGTCGATTTTGTTGTGCAATGGCGTATCCGAGACGCGGGTCCTTATCTGTTCAACATCCGCAACCCCGAACAGACAGTTAAACTCGCGGCGGAAAGTTCCATGCGCGAAGCCGTGGGGCAGAATACGCTCGACTTCGTGACAACCGGCGGCCGTGACGCGGTCGCTCAGCGGGCCGGCGCGATCCTGCAAGATGTTTTGAACATGTATGGTGCCGGAATCAGTGTCTTGGAACTTCGCGTCCTTAAGGCCGATCCTCCGGCGGAAGTGATCGACGCGTTTAACGATGTTCAGCGCGCGAAACAGGACGAAGAACGTCTGCGCAACGAAGCCATGGCCTACCGCAATGACATCGTGCCGCGGGCCAAAGGTGAGGCGGCACGCATGGTTGAGAACGCGACTGCGGAAAAGGAAAAACTCATCCGTGAAGCGCAAGGTTCAGCCCAACGATTTAACGACTTCTATGAAACATATGTCGCCAACAAAGACGTGACGTCGCAGCGCCTCTACTTGGAGGCAATGCAGGAAGTCCTTAGCCGTTCGGAAAAATTCATCATGGATGAAAACGGTAACGGCCAGGGTGTCGTTCCGTATTTGCCGCTTAACGAATTGCAGCGCAACCGGTCCGGAGGGCCCAACTGATGAAATCTGGAAAACTCCTCGCGCTCGGCGTCATCGTTTTGGTCGGCGCCATCGCCTTGACCGGCAGTTTGTTTACCGTTCACCAGACGCAGCAAGCCATTGTTCTTCAGTTGGGTGAGACCAAACGCGTCATCGAAGAGCCGGGCCTTCACTTCAAGCTGCCTGTTCTGCAAAACGTTGTTTACTACGATAACCGCGTGCTTGATCTCGATCCTCCCGGCCAGGAAATGCCGTTGGTCGATCAGCGCCGTATTATCGTCGATGCTTTTGCCCGTTACCGCATCGTCGATCCGCTTAAGTTCTATCAGGCTGTGCGTACGGAGGTGAATTTCCGCGACCGTTTCGGCACCATTCTTAACGCCAGCGTTCGTGACTCTCTCGGCCAAGCGGAGCTCGGTGACTTGCTCACCGACAAACGTGCCGATGTGATGCAGGAAATTTTCCGCGGTGTAAGCCGCAGGGCAGCGGAATTCGGGATCGATGTCGTTGACGTTCGCATCGGCCGGACCGACCTGCCGACTGAGACGAGTCAGTCTGTTTATAACCGGATGCGATCTGATCGTATCGCCCAGGCAGCGTTGCTGCGCGCCCAGGGTCAGGAGGCCAAGGCCCGCATCGAAGCGGAAGCTGACCGGGAACGCACAATCATCATCGCCGATGCGGAGCGCGAGTCGCAGATTCTCCTCGGTCAAGGCGAAGCGGAAAGCCGGCGCGTCTTAAACGAAGCCCATGGTAAGGATTCGGAGTTCTATGCCTTCATGCGCTCCATGGAAGCGTACCGGGGATCGCTTGCGGACGGCACGACCATGTTGCTTAGCCCGGATTCAGAGTTCTTCCGCTTCTTTAATCAATTGCCGGCGTCACGCGACTAACGCGCGTTTGCCTCAGGCATAGATTACGAAGCTGATAGATTGCCCGCGCCGGGCATTGACCGAGTTGTGGTTCGTCCCCATTTCCGCCAAGAATGGTCGGTAAGGGCCTGAGGACGAGACGCGTTTACGATTAGGAGTCCACCAAATGAGCCGGTACGCATCTGCCACCCGCACTCACTCAAACGTTATGCAAAAGGTATTGACGATCTCAAGTCTCTTCGCACTTGCGGTTGCGGTTGCCGTGCTTTCGCTCACCCAACCTGCTGCGGCGCGCGGAACTCCAGAGTCCTTCGCCGATGTCGTTGAAGATGTCATACCGGCAGTCGTCAATATTTCGACCACCCAGTTCGTCGAACAACGCCGCGACGGTACGCGCCAATTGCCGCAAATTCCGCGGGGCGGTCCGTGGGAGGACATGTTCCGCGACTTCCTGGAACAATTCGGCGATCAGCTACAGCAGGACGAGCAGGATGGCGACGAACCGCGCCGCCGTCGCGCGTCGTCACTCGGCTCCGGTTTCATTATTCAGTCCGATGGGTTGGTGGTCACCAACAATCACGTGATTGAAAACGCGGACGAGATCAGCGTCATACTGGCCGACAATACAATCCTCGAGGCCGAGGTTATCGGCCGTGACCCTAAGGTCGACCTGGCATTGCTGAAGGTCGAATCCGATGAACCGTTGCCAACGATAAAGTGGGGCGATTCCGACAAGATGCGTGTCGGCGACTGGTCCGTCGCCATCGGCAACCCGTTCGGCATCGGCGTCACAGTGACCGCTGGGATTGTCTCCGCGCGGTCGCGCCAGCTCAGCAACGGCAGCGCCTACGACGATTTCATTCAAACGGATGCGGCGATCAACCGCGGCAACTCCGGGGGGCCGCTCATCAACATGGATGGCGAAGTGATCGGCATCAACACGGCGATCTTCTCCCCAACCGGCGCCAGCGTCGGCATCGGTTTCGCATCACCGTCCAATCTCGCCAAGTCTGTGATCGACGACCTCCAGGAATTCGGACGTACGCGTCGCGGGTGGCTGGGAGTTAAAATTCAGACGGTGACGCCGGAAATCGCAGAGAGTTTGGGACTCGACAGCGCGCGCGGCGCATTGGTGGCGGAAATCGTCGAGGATAGCCCCGCCGAAAAGGCAGGCGTCGAACCCAGCGACGTCATCCTGACGTTCGACGGTCGGCCGGTTGAAGAAATGCGCCAGTTGCCGCTGATCGTTGCCGAAACTGATATCGACAAACGGGTAAAGATGACCGTGTGGCGCGGCGGTGAAGAGAAGTCTCTGAATGTATTGATCGGCGAACTCGACGAAGAAGAGGTCGTCGTTGCGTCCCGCGGCGGATCGAAGCAATCCGACTCACAGCCGGACCCGAAGGAACTCGGTGATTTGGGTGTGACCGTGGCTGAACTCACGGACGAAGTTCGCTCACGGTTCGATTTGCCCGAAGAGGTGTCTGGCCTTCTTATCGTCGATGTCGACGGATCGAGCGACGCCGCTGAGAAAGGTCTGCGTCGTGGAGATGTCATTGCTGAGGTGCAGCAGACGCCGGTTAAAACAGCTGACGATGCGAAGAAAGCGATCGACAGCGCACGCAGCAAGGACCGTACTGTCGTCCTGCTACGCATTCAGTCGGGCAACGACTTCCGCCTCGTGCCGGTGCGCATTAAGGAAAGCTGAGGCAAGGACACGCCGTTCGGAAGGCCCGTTATGCGAGTCGACTTCTACCATCTCCAGAAGTGGCCGCTTGAGCGGGCTCTCCCTCAAATTCTGGAAAAGGTGCGCGGAGCCGGGCTTCGCGCCGTCGTCGTTGCCGCGTCCGAAGACCGGGTTGAGTCGCTCAGCAGTGCGCTGTGGACCTACGATCCCAATTCTTGGCTGGCGCATGGCACGGGCAAGGACGGTTATGCGGCAGATCAGCCGATCTGGCTTACGCAGCAGCCGGAAAATCCCAACAGCGCCACTGTTTTGGTCCTCACGGACGGTATGTCCGCCGATCTCGATGGGTATGAGCGCTGTCTAGACCTCTTTGACGGCAATGATTCGTACGCAGTGCAGGCCGCTCGTACCCGGTGGCAGGCGGCGCGTAACGGCGGTCACGAGTTACATTACTGGCAGCAGACGGACCGTGGCGGCTGGGAAGAGCAAGCCCAGGCCTAGTTTCAGCCCGCCGCCATTTGCTCGAGATCGGTTGCCTCTCACAGTCCCGTTGTCTATAAACCGCGCGACCTTGCTCCGGTTGATGCCGGAGCGTTATCACCCACCAATTCAACGGACGCACCCAAATGGCCACCGAACGCACTCTTTCGATCATCAAACCCGACGCCACCCGCCGCAATCTGACCGGTAAGGTCAACGCAATGCTGGAAGATGGCGGACTGCGCATCGTCGCCCAGAAGCGCATCAAGCTCGATCGCGCCGGCGCGGAAGGGTTTTATGCCGTCCACAAAGAACGTCCGTTCTTCAATGACTTGTGCGATTTCATGACCTCTGGTCCGGTGGTGGTCCAGGTGCTCGAAGGTGAGAACGCTGTGGCTCGTAATCGCGAGATCATGGGGGCGACAAATCCTGAGAACGCAGACGAAGGCACCATCCGCAAGACGTTTGCGGAAAGCATAGAGGCCAATTCCGTGCACGGATCCGACTCGCCGGAAAACGCGAAAATTGAAATCGAGTATTTCTTCAAACCCGAAGAAATCGTCGGCTAGACAGGGATTCGTCTCCGAATTCGGCATGGCTCCGCTACCTACTCGGCCCCGGCTAGGCTTCTTTGTCTCGCACAGGGGCAGCAACATGCGCGCCATTGTCGATGCCTGTAAGGCCGGTCACCTGAATGCTGAACCGGGATTGCTGATCAGCAACAACAGGTCAAGTGCTGCCCTGGCGTGGGCGGACGAAGCCGGCCTCGCAAACATCTATCTCAGTCCGAGGTCGGCTGGATCGGAGGATGCGCTTGATCAGGCCCATGTCGATGCGCTGAAAGAAGCGGCAATCGATCTCGTGATCCTCGCCGGTTATATGCGAAAGATCGGTCCGCGTGTGCTCAAGGCTTACCCAAGACGGATTTTGAATATCCATCCGGCGCTACTGCCCAAATACGGCGGGCAGGGGATGTTCGGTCATCACGTTCATGACGCTGTCATTAAAGCCGGAGAAAAAGAGTCCGGTGTCACGGTGCATCTGGTCGATGGCGATTACGATACGGGGCCGATCGTCGATCAGGCGAGAGTGCCGGTGCTCGAAGGCGACACGCCGGACGATCTCGCCGCCCGGGTACTAAAACGCGAACATACGTTTTTTACCGAAACGCTCGCGCGCATCGTTTCGGGCGCGATTGATCTCGACGCGCTAGCTTAAATTCCAGGCTGATTTCGCACCATTAAGGCGGACGCGTGAACCGCCGTCCCGCGGCACGAGGGATCCAAGCACAACCGGGCTTTCCCCGTTTTCCGTTAAAACGCGCAAGGCGGCGTCTTTTTTCTCGGCTGCGACGATCACCACCATGCCGATGCCGCAGTTGAAGGTCCGAGCCATTTCATCTGCGGCGATGCCCCCAGCGGCAGCGAGCCACGTCATCATCGGCGGCAATGTAATCATCGAGGCATCGATGTCCGCAGCGACGTCGTCCGGGAGCACGCGGGGGATATTCTCGATCAAGCCGCCACCCGTAATATGGGCAAAGCCGTGCGCCAGGTTCTCGCGAACCAACGCAAGGCACGGCTTGATGTATATCCGCGTCGGTGTCAGCAGGGCGTGTCCGAGTGTTTGCGCCGCATCGAACGGAGAGGGGTCGCTATACCGCAAACCGGAAACGGAAACGACTTTGCGCACGAGCGAATAGCCGTTGGAGTGAAATCCCGAAGACGGCAGGCCGATGATGATGTCGCCGGTCCCGACGTCGCGCGGCAGGATTCCATCGCGTTCTATAGCACCGACCGCGAACCCGGCGAGATCGTACTCATTCTCGCCATAGAGTCCTGGCATTTCAGCTGTCTCGCCGCCAATCAAGGCGCATCCGGCCTCGCGGCAGCCCGCCGCTATCCCGGAGACGACGTCAGTCGCGTCCGCAACAGACAGCCTTCCCGTGGCGAAGTAGTCGAGAAAGAACAGAGGTTCCGCCCCTTGGACGACGAGATCGTTGACGCACATCGCCACCAGATCGATCCCGACCGTGTCGTGCTTGCCGGCCTCGATGGCGACCATCACTTTGGTGCCGACGCCGTCGTTGCCGGCGACCAGAACAGGGTCGCGGTATCCGGTCGCTTTGAGATCGAACAGTCCGCCGAATCCGCCCAGCGCGGAGTCGGCACCGGTGCGCGCTGTCGACTTGGCCAGCGGTTTAATGGCCTCGACCAGCGCGTTTCCGGCGTCAATATCGACCCCGGCGTCTTTGTAGGTTAAACCGTTGGAACGGCGGCCATCGGCCTGAGAGGACTTTGAAATGATAGCCTCGTCTCGTACGGATCAAGAAGGCTGTACAATAGCCATACCGTGGCGCAGTGCAATGACCGGGTATGGTCATAAGGCCCTAGAATTGCTCGCTGCGACGGCTGGCGTTGCCGTGGCGCTCATGGTGGGAGCCGGATGCGCGATGGCCCAGGGCCAGCCCGACATTTTTACCGTCAACGGCGTGCCGGTCGACTTGCGCGCCCGCGCGACCACCGACGCCCGCGCCCAAGGCTTAGAATCGGGTCAGATCGAAGCGCTTGACCGTTTGTTCAAGCGGCTTGTCCCGAGAGAATATTTGAATCGCCTAGCCGCTTTATCCACCAGGGATGCGATTGAACACGTCCGCGATTTCTCGGTGTCCAATGAACGCACGTCGCCTGGCCGGTACCTCGCAGACCTCTCGGTTCGTTTCCGTCCCGATGCGGTGCGAACGACATTGAGGTTCAGTAATGTGCCGTTCGCCGAAACAGTCAGTAAGCCCGTTGTGGTAATTCCAATTTATCAGGAGTCGGTCGTCGCCGAACCGACGCTTTGGGCGGATCCAAATCCTTGGCGGGACGCGTGGGATAAGTTGCCGCCGCCGACCGGCCTGGTGCCGCGGGAGTTACCTTACGTCGATCTACAGGATGTGACGATGCTGCGCGTTGAAGACATTCAGGCGCGGGATCGCGAGACAATTCGTGCGTGGGCGCAGCGCTACGGAGCTGACAACGCGGTTGCGGTGACCGCTTCGTTGATGGGCAGTATCGGTGCCGAGTCCGTTCGTATCAGCGTCTATTTCACGCGCACTGGTGAGGAAAAAGTCATCAGTGTGCCGGCAACAGGCGCGCAAACCTGGGATGATCTCTTTTACGCTGGCGCGGCCGAGGCCTGGGCTGAGATCGAAGACCAATGGAAGCGCGACAACATGTTGCGCTTCGATGTCACAGGTCAGATCACGGCCCTGGTTCCGCTGACCGCGCTCCAGGATTGGCTGACCGTCAGGGATCGTTTGGAAGACGTTCCGTCCATCGACCGGTATGAACTTCAGGCGATCACCACCGACCGCGCGCAGGTAACTCTGTATTTCCTCGGCGACTTAGACCAACTTTCCTTGGCGATGGCGCAAAGCGATTTGGCCTTTGCCCAGCAGGACGGCGCTTGGATGATCGAGGACCGCGCCAGCGGCCGCCCGGCAATTGAGGTTATAGGCGGCCAACCTGGACGGAGTGCGCCTGTTCCCGCACCGCCGATGCAAAATCCTGTTCCCGCTGCCATTGGACAAGACTTGCCCCCGGAGGTTTATCCGTCAGGCTTGCTCGACGGTAACCGGACCTCAGATCTACAGCGATAGCCTAATTCGAAAGCTTTTTTCCGTGACGTCGCGCCAAATCCCACTCGAACTCGGGCACCGGCCCGCCTTGGACCGCGCCGATCTGCTGGTGACGGCAGGCAATCGCGAGGCGGTGAGCTGGATCGATTCCTGGCCCGACTGGCCGTCGCACGCCGTCGCACTCTTCGGCCCGGAGGGATGCGGAAAATCTCACCTCGTTCATGTTTTCGCCGCGAAAACTCGGGCCGAGATTATCACTGCGGACGACTTGGCGTCTGTTACGCCAATCGAACTAGCGCAGGAACATAAAGCCCTGGCATGGGACGACGCGGAGGCTGCCGCCGACGAAACGTCGGTGTTTCACCTTTACAACGCGGTGCGAGAGGCGGGCGGTCATTTGCTCATCTGCAGCCGGACGCCGCCGGCGCGCTGGCCGGTTACGTTACCGGATCTAAAGTCTCGCCTTGCGGCTGTACCCGCGGTTGAAATCTTGCCGCCCGACGACGCGACGCTCATCGCTCTGCTAGCTAAACTGTTTAGGGAGCGTCAAGTCGGCGTATCTGAAGATGCCCTAACGTATATCGTCAATCGCATACCCAGGACGTTTGCCGCGGTTCAAGCGGTGGTCGGCGCAACCGACCGCGCCGCTTTAGGACAAGGGCGGAAAATCTCGGTGCCTCTTATCCGGGACGTTCTCGCGGAGATGCAGTTATAGGCAGCGCCGGTTTGACCGCCGAGATCTTAATCGTCGATGTCCCGTGGTTTGACGAAGTCTAAGAGACGGCCGCAACGCGGTTTTATCTCGCTCCAGGACGCGATCTGCAATTCCAGCCGCGCCAAGGCACCGGTTGGAAACTTGGTGGATACGTCCGCGCGCGCCGCACCGTTGTGCTCGGCCCGGGGATTCATAAGCTCGAAAGTCAGTGTCTCCATGGTCGGGTTGTGACCAATCAAGAGGACGCGTTGAGCGTCCCGGGCAGTGCTCAGCACCCCGATCGCGGCGTCGGTCGATGCAAGATAGAGTGCGTCGCTGTATTGGACGGCAAGGTCCCGCCAATGGTCCAGGAGCGCGGACAAAGTCATGCGCGTTCTCGCTGATGAAGAGCAGAAGGTCATGTCCGGGCGCAGCTCATGTTCTGCCAAATAAGCGGCCATCGTCCGCGCCGCGCACTCGCCTCGGTTATTGAGTGGGCGGTCGTGGTCCGTGAGACCGTCTTGACTCCAGCTCGACTTCGCGTGCCGCATCAGCATGAGTTCAACGGTCAATTTGAGGCTCCCTGATCGACAATTGCGCGCCAGTCATGATACATTTGTTTCAGGATAACTCATTGCAATTTCGTGAAATTTGGGGCTCATCGCGATCCAGTCGGCCTCCGGCAGAGCATTTGCCGCCGCGGCGCGCTAATCTGGTTGGGTCCCGCTCTGAAAGAAGGCCGCTGTGAGTCCGCAAGATACAAGCCCTGCACCTGACGCGAAAAAGCCACCGCTGATTGCGCCCGACAGTTCGGAGCGGTTCATCAATCGCGAGCTGTCCTGGTTGTCGTTCAATACGAGGGTTCTCGAAGAAGCTGAAAACGTACGCCATCCGCTGCTTGAGCGGGTGCGATTCTTGTCAATCTCGGCTTCGAACCTCGATGAGTTCTATATGGTTCGTGTCGCCGGATTGAAAGGGCAGGTGAGGGCCGGCGTCACGCAGCGGAGCGCCGATGGGCTGACGCCCGCAGAGCAGCTGATAAGGATAAATGCGGCCGTCCGTGATCTGTTTAAACATCAGGACCGTTGCTGGGAGCAGCTGCAAAAAGAACTCGACGATGAAGGGATGCATGTCGTCGAACTCGATAAGCTCTCGCAGTCCGACAAGGCGTGGTTGGAAGAGCGATTTCTGGAACATATTTTTCCCGTTCTAACGCCGTTGGCGATTGATCCCGCTCATCCATTTCCGTTCATTCCCAACCTTGGGCTATCGCTGATCTTGCAGTTGGTCAGGATCGAGAACGGCGAAGCGATGCGCGCGTTGGTGCCCATGCCTCCTCAGGTCGACCGATTCATCAGACTGCGCGGCAAGCGCATCCGCTTCATCACGCTTGAAGATGTTGTGATGTTGTTTTGCAACAAACTCTTTCCCGGATTTAAGACTTTGCAGTCGGGCTTGTTTCGGGTCATTCGCGACAGTGAAATGGAAATCGACGAAGAAGCGCAAGACCTGGTGCAGAGCTTCGAAACGGCGTTGAAGCGCCGCAGGCGGGGCAGTTGCATTCGTCTCAAGGTCAGCGCCAATACGCCCGAAGATCAAGTCAAGTTGATCTGCGACGAACTAGAAGTTTCCACCGATGATATGTTTCATATCGACGGGATGATCGGTCTCGCCGACATCAGTCAATTGATCACGGACGAGCGTCCTGACCTTCAGTTTGTTCCATACAATGCCCGTTTTCCGGAGCGTATCCGCGACTACGGCGGCGACAGTTTTGCCGCGATCCGCAAGAAAGACATCATAGTTCATCATCCCTATGAGTCGTTTGACGCGGTTGTCCAGTTTTTGCGTCAGGCGGCGCGTGACCCGAATGTCGTCTCAATCAAACAGACGCTGTACCGCACAAGTAAAGACTCGCCAATCGTGCAGGCGCTGATCGAGGCGGCGGAAGCGGGCAAGTCCGTGACCGCGATGGTCGAGTTGAAGGCGCGCTTCGACGAGGAAGCGAACATTCGCTGGGCGCGGGATTTGGAACGCGCCGGCGCGAATGTTGTCTATGGGTTCGTCGACCTCAAGACGCACGCCAAGATATCTCTGGTTACGCGGCGCGAAGGCAGCACCCTGAAATCCTACGTGCACTTCGGCACCGGCAACTATCATCCGGTAACCGCGAAAGTGTACACGGACCTGTCGTTCTTTACCTGCGATCCTGCGCTGTGCCGGGACGCCAACCGCTCCTTCAATTTCATGACCGGATACGCGCGGCCAGATTCGCTGGAAAAACTGGCCATCGCGCCAATCGGTCTGAAGGAAAAGCTCGACAGCCTCATCGATGCGGAAATCGCACACGCCATAGCGGGCCGTCCGGGAACGATCTGGGCCAAAATGAACTCTTTGGTCGATCCCGCCATTATAGACGCCCTGTACGAGGCTTCTCAGGCGGGCGTTCAGATAGAGCTCATCGTGCGGGGCATATGCTGCTTGCGCCCAGGCGTGCCGGGCTTATCCGAAAACATTCACGTAAAGAGCATCGTGGGCCGGTTTCTGGAGCATTCGCGTATTTACATTTTCGGCAATGGCCATCCGATGCCGTCCCGCCAGGCTAAGATTTTTATCTCGTCGGCAGACTGGATGACGCGCAATTTGGTGAATCGGGTGGAAACGCTGGTTCCGATCGAAAACCATACGGTGCATCAGCAGGTTCTCGATCAAATCATGGTCGCGAATATCAATGACAACCTGCAAAGCTGGACCCTGGAAGCCGACGGCAAATTCCACCGCGACAGCCCCGGAAAAACGCCATTTAGCGCGCATGATTACTTTATGAACAACCCGAGCCTGTCCGGTCAGGGCAGCGCGCTCGATCAAGCTAAAAAACGCGTCCCCAAACTGGTTCCAAGCCGGCGCTAAACCTGCTATCAGCGGCGTCAGATGGGTTAGCCAAGAGAGGCAGTGTGCCGGACGACAGCGCCACATTGGCGGTTCGCCATAAGCCGGTCGGCGTCATTGATATCGGATCGAATTCGGTACGCCTCGTGGTTTACAGCGGGGTAATGCGCACACCTATACCCATTTACAATGAGAAGGCCATTTGCGCGCTCGGGCGCGACCTGGAATCAACGGCCAAGCTAAATCCTGACGGGATCGAGAAGGCGCTGGCGACCTTGCGCCGGTTTACCGCTCTTGCCGCCACGATGGGTCTCGACCGCCTGGATGTATTGGGAACGGCGGCGATTCGGGATGCCAAAGACGGTCCCGACTTTGTTGCCTTAGTCAAACAGGAAACTGGACTGGAGATTCGGGTTCTCTCGGGCAAGCAGGAAGCGAAACGCAGCGCGCTCGGTGTATTGTGCGGCATCCCCGACGCGGACGGGATGGTCGCTGACCTCGGTGGCGGCAGTGTCGAGTTGGTCGATGTCAAGAATGGCGCGTTCGCCCACCACGCCACGTTGCCGATCGGCACGTTGCGGCTGTCCCAATCGTCTGAAAACGACCGCGTCAAGGCACTGAAAATCGTCAACAAATACTTTGAGCAGGAAAAATGGATTTCCGGAATCAAGGGCAGAACGGTTTACGCCGTTGGCGGTGCGTGGCGCGCGCTCGCGCGCGTGTGTATCGCGCATATGAACTACCCGCTGCATGTCCTGG
Source organism: Rhodospirillaceae bacterium (assembly GCA_038148375.1). Lineage (GTDB taxonomy): Bacteria > Pseudomonadota > Alphaproteobacteria > Rhodospirillales > Rhodospirillaceae > CAWUEX02. The sequence continues at coordinate 129,554 of JAYQVH010000004.1, forward strand.
ATAATTTCACGCTCACGCGGCAGCAAGCCATCTCCCTGTTCGGTCTTATCGCTCATTTGAGTCCACAAACGCTTGAGAAAATCCGCGGTGTCGATAAGTCGCGCCTTTCGACACTTCCGCTGGCGGCGATGATGCTTGAGCGTCTGTTGGAGTTGGCGCAGCCGGACACATTGGTGTTCTCCATTTACGGCATGCGCGAAGGGCAATTTTTCAAAGATCTCCCTGACACTACGAAATCCATCGATCCGGTTATCGGTGCCGCAGAAGAGATGTGCCGCTCTGCCGGTCGCGATCCGCGCGCGGGCTACGAAACCTACGAATGGCTGCATCCGCTGTTCCAAGGCGAATCCGAGGACCAAGCCAAGCTGCGGCTGGCAGCGTGTTTGATGCGCGACGTGTGCTGGTCAGAGCATGCGGATTATCGCGCCGAACAGGCGTTCTTGAGGGTGCTCCGGCTGCCTTTCATGGGGTTGGAGCATGAAGACCGTGCGGGTCTCGCTTTGGCTTTGTTCTACAGGTATCGCACCGACGATACGACGCCGACGATTGATCAGGCTCACGCCATGCTGGACGATGACCGAATTCACCGCGTGCGCACCATTGGGCTGGGGCTGCGTCTCGCCTATGCGCTTACAGGTGGAACGTCGGGCTTGCTGGATAAGACCAAGCTTGAGGTGAGCGAAACGACCGCAATTCTGACGTTGCCGAAAGACGAACCTGTGTTCGGTGCCGGGTCATATGCGAAGCGGCTGAACCGGCTGGCCAATCACATTGGCCGCTCCGCCAAGGTTGAGCTGGTTTAGGACCGCTCTAAGACGTCGACGGTTTTTGTCGCATCGGAAAGCGCAAGTGCGATCTTCCCGTGTTTGAGACGCAAAGCGTCCGCGCCGAACAATTCTCTCCGCCAGCCATGTAGCGCCGCAATGTCGGCGTTGTCGTCACAGGCGAGGCGCTCTAAATCGTCGACGGTTGCGACCAATTTCAGCGCGACATCGTTGGCCTCGCAGCGGGCCTTTAATAAGACTTTCAGCAAGTCGATCATCGGTCCCAGGCCAGCCGGCTTTTCCGGTGCGCGCGGTAGTTGAGGGCAGTCCGCGTCGGGCATGTCCAGTCCGCGCTGCACGGCAGCAAGAATATCGGAGGCGTGTTTGCTGCGGGCGAAGTGCTTAGACAGCCGGGTTTGCGAAAGTGCCTTCTCCGAAGTCGGTTTCATCGCCGCAAGCTCAACCAGGGCATCGTCTTTGATCACCCGCCGCCGCGGCACATCCTGGGTCTGCGCGGTGCGTTCACGCCAGGCAGATACTTCCTTCAACACGGCCAGAAAACGCGGCTTCTTATCGCGGCTCTTAACCCGCTTCCACGAGTCTTCCGGATCGAGTTGATAGGTCGCGGGTGTCGTTAACGTCGCCATTTCTTCGTCGACCCAGCTTGTCCGGCCAGACTTCTCAAGTTTGTCTTTCAGCTGCGTATAGATTTCACGCAGGTGGGTGACATCCGCGAGCGCATAACTGACCTGTTTCTCGGTCAGTGGGCGCCGCGCCCAATCCGTGAATCGCTGGCTCTTATCGATTTTCGCTTTGGTCAACCGGGACACCAGGGTTTCGTAGCCGGCGGACTCTCCGAACCCGCACACCATGGCCGCCACCTGGCTGTCAAACAGCGGTTCCGGGATCAAGCCGGCCTTGTGATAAAATATTTCCAAGTCCTGCCGCGCCGCGTGAAACACTTTGACGACGGAGGTGTCACGGAACAAGTCGTAGAGCGGGGAAAGATCCAAGCCTTCGGCCAGAGCGTCAATGCAGTGGGCTTCATCGTTGCTGGCCACCTGGATCAAACATAGCCGCGGCCAATATGTGGTTTCGCGGTGAAATTCGGTATCGACGGTTACGAAGTCCGCAGAGGTGAGACGTGCGCAAAGGGCCGCCAGATCTGCGGTTGAAGTGATCAATTCCATAGCGGAGTTCATACTGGGTTGTCAGGGTTGCTGCAACCGGTCACCGCGCCCGCACATAATGCTTAAAATCCGGCTGATTCCAGTCCGCAGCCTTGACAAATGGGCCGGTTCGGTGTGGTTACTCCCCCGATGCCTGGGACGCCTGCCCGGGCCGAAATTTCAGCCCTCTCCGCTCAAGGGAACCGGTCATGCACCGATACAGATCGCACACTTGTGGCGCGCTGCGCCTTGAAGACGCAGGCTCCGAAGCTCGTTTGTCGGGCTGGGTCCATCGCAAGCGTGATCATGGCAACCTGCTATTCGTCGATCTGCGCGATCAGTTCGGCATTACGCAATGCGTGGTCGATACGTCCAGCCCGGTCTTTAAGGTGCTGGATGACGCCCGGCCGGAGACGGTTCTGTGCGTCACTGGCAAGGTCGTCGAGCGGACTGAAGATACGGTGAACGATAAACTGCCGACCGGCCGGGTCGAAGTGCAGGCGGCGGTGGTTGAAGTGTTGTCCACCGCCGATGTGCTGCCTATTCAAGTCTACGGCGACAGCGATTTTCCCGAGGAACTGCGACTCAAGTATCGCTATTTGGATCTCCGGCGCGAGGAAATGCGCAACAATATTCTGCTGCGCTCCCAAGTCATCGCGTCCATTCGCCGGCGCATGATTGACTCCGGGTTTACCGAATTCCAGACCCCGATCCTGACAGCATCTTCGCCGGAAGGCGCGCGCGATTTCCTGGTGCCGTCGCGCCTTCACCCAGGAAAGTTTTATGCGCTGCCCCAGGCGCCGCAGATTTTTAAGCAGCTTGTGATGGTGTCGGGTTTTGACCGGTACTTTCAGATCGCGCCGTGTTTCCGCGATGAGGATGGGCGTGCGGACCGCTCTCCCGGAGAGTTTTATCAGCTCGACCTCGAAATGGCGTTCGTGACACAAGATGATGTGTTTGCTGCCGTAGAGCCGGTGATCGGCGGGGTGTTCGCCGAGTTTGCCAACGGCCGAAAGACCAACGAGGGCCAGTGGCCGCGCATTCCTTATGCTGAAGCCATGCTCAAGTACGGCACCGACAAGCCGGATCTGCGCAACCCGCTGTTGATCACCGATGTCACGCAGGCGTTTGACGGCTCGTCTTTCGGCCTGTTTGCCAAGAACATCGAAAAAGGTGCGATCGTACGCGCGATACCCGGGCCTGGATCCGCCGGTAATCCGCGCAGCTTTTTCGATAAGCTCAATGATTGGGCGCGCAGCGAAGGAGCAGGCGGCCTCGGTTATATCATTTTCGAGGCCGACGGTGGCGCCAAGGGGCCAATCGCCAAGAATCTCGACGACGCGCGGGTGGCCGCAATCCGAGAGGCCACGGGTGTGGCGTCCGGTGACAGCGTTTTCTTCGTGTGCGACAAACCTGCGGCGGCCGAGAAATTTGCCGGCGTTGTCCGCACAAAGATCTGCGAAGAACTCGATCTGCTGGACAAAGACCGCTTTGACCTGTGTTGGATCGTCGATTACCCGATGTACGAGCGCGACGAGGCGTCCGGCGAAATCGATTTCAGTCACAACCCGTTTTCGATGCCGCAGGGTGGCCTGGAGGCGTTAGAGAACATGGATCCCTTGGAGATTGTTGCCTACCAGTACGATATCGTCTGTAACGGAGTCGAACTGTGTTCCGGCGCAATACGGAATCATCGGCCCGATATCATGGTCAAGGCCTTCGCTATCGCCGGTTATGATGAATCCGTCGTTGAGGAGCGCTTTGGCGGCATGTTCAACGCGTTTAAGTTCGGCGCACCGCCTCACGGGGGAGCCGCGCCTGGGATCGATCGAATTGTCATGCTGTTGGCGGACACGCCCAATATCCGGGAAGTCACGCTGTTCCCCATGAACAACCAGGCTGAAGACCTGATGATGCAGGCGCCGAACGAAGTCAGCGATCAGCAGCTCAAGGAATTGCATATCAAAATCAACCTGCCCAAAGAAATTAAATCCGGGGCAGACGCCGCGAAATAGTTTCGAGCTGCGCGGCGCACAGTGGTCCGTCGCTTACTGTGCGATTGAAAACCGCGGGACAAATCCACGTCGCCGTCCGTAGTCGGACAGCATGGTGTGAAAATCTTCAAAGTGCTCAACCATCAAGGCAACATCGCCGCTGGGGAAAGCCTCCAGGTCAGGCGCATCGTTGATCTGGTCTAGCACGCTCTCGATTTCGCCGACCTGGCTATTTCTTAACTCCGGGCTGACGGCATCGTTGCGCTCGTAGTGCCCCATGAACGCGCCCAGCGCGCGATGCTGGTCAGAGTATTTCAGGATCGAGTTGCGCAGCATGAACAGATAGCTGATCAAGTATTCGCCGCGCCCTTGCGGCCAGCCTAATCGGGCGAAGATATTGGCCTGAACACCGCGCCGTATGGCCGCTTCTCCCGTTCGGCTTCCGCCAACGTTTCTATACTCGATGAGGGCGTCATCGACCTCCGCCATGACGACCGGCCAATCGGCAATAATTTTATCTATTTCTGCGGCAGTAAAGGTCGTCTCGCCAATAACCTCTTCGCGAGACGCGAAGGGATTGCCCCAATTAGGACCAAACACGACCGAGCCGACAATTGCCCCAATCGCGATGGTTATAAAAAAGGAGAAAAGACCTTTATTCATCGCAAGCCACCCAAGCGACTACGCATTGGATGAAGTCTACAGCGAAACGGTCCGTGAAAGGTTAACGCCGTGGGTCTGGGAGAGGAGCGAAAACAGTTTTTGATTAGCGGGCAGATCCGCCATTTTTCGCCTTACGCTCCATTTTAATCTTGTACATCGCCTTGTCGGCGCTCGCGAGCAGCTCGTCCAGTTCCGCTTTGGCGGAATACATATGAACGCCGCAACTGGCTTTGATGGGAATCTGGATTTCATTCCAGGACGCGTACGCGTTGTTTAGTTTTTTGTCGAGTTCCTGCGCACGGCGTACACCATTGCGCTTGTTTGAGCGTGGCAGCAAAACGGCAAATTCATCGCCGCCGAGACGGCCAACATAGTCGGTATCGCGGATCTGGCTCGAAATGATAGTTGCCGCGGCTTTCAGGACTTCGTCGCCTGCGGCGTGACCGTAGGTGTCGTTAATCGGCTTAAACTCGTCAAGATCGACAAAAATCATAACGCCACCAACGCCGTGGCGTTTGGCAACGCTCAATTCGTGCGCCAACTAGGATTCGAAGCCGCGCCGATTGAAAATTTTGGTGAGTTCATCGGTTGTTGCAAGCGCTTCCAATTCGGCGATGCGCTGATCCTGGGCGCGCAGGTGATTGGTAAGCTCGGCGACGAGTGTGCCGGCCAGTTCCGTAAACTGTTGTATAGATGGCGCTTCCACCGCCGCAGGCGAGACTTCTTCGGCGATGCGCACGAATTGGGTCAGTTTGGTGTGCAAGTCGTCTTGAACGGTCTCGTCGTCGACAAGCTCCAAACCGGCTTTTTGAAGTTGCGCCATGCTTTTGAATTCCAATCGAAAAAGAAGGACAGTCCGTACTGTTGAACGTAATCTGGTCTGCGTGTGTAAAGCCGGCAACAGCGCAAAAAACGAGTGTTCAGACGCGCTCACCCGTGTATCCACGCTAGCAGGGAACGGTCCTGGCCAGCGTAACGGTGCACAAGACCCGTTGGAGCGTATTTCTTTGGGAAAACAGTATGTTACAGGAATATGATGGAGCATGTCGCGCGCCCGCATCTGGATCGCATTCGGACACGCGCGGCCGGATTTCGCGGATTGGGCCGGGATGCGCAGGAATTTGCGGGGCCTCGAACTTGTATGTGGTCAAAACTATAATGACGCGAATCACGTTCTTTATTCTCTGTGTAATTCCACTTGAGCTTGATGCGCGACCGGTCATTCAGCCGCATATGGCGACATACGAGGTCAGGTTGACGAAGGTAATCGGACCGGAAGCGCCGCGCAGTTTGAGCGGCACATTGGTGTATCTCGTCCGCGACACCTGCGACGGTTTTATCCAGGAATCCTCGATCGACCTGATCATTGAGCAGCGCGACGGGCCACCGACCCGGTTCCGGCAAAACTTCAATTCCTTTGAAAGCCACGACCAGATGCGGTCCACCTTTTCTTTGCGGGTAACGGCCAATGACCGGGAAGTCGACCGGTATGAGGGGGATATTGAACGGATGGCGGACGGCCTCACCATGACTTACCGGCACCAGGATGAAAGCAATGGCGAACGGGAGGAGTATAAGGCTCCGCCGGATACGCTGCTGTCATTGGCCTTCACAGCGTTCGTTGCAGAACAGGCGGCGTCTGGAGAGCGGTTTGTCAGCCGCGTGGTTGCGGACGGGCTGTTGGAAGACGGACCCAACCGCTTATCGACGGTGATCGGTCCACAGCCGGATCAAGCGCCGCAATACCCGGATCCCGAAGGGCTGTTGCAGGGCCGCCCTTGGCCGGTTTCGCTGGCTTATTATCCGTCGGCAGGTACGTCCGAATTGCCCACCCAGGAAATGCGTATCTCTCTCTATGCGGGCGGTATCGTTTCCGAAATCGACCAGGACCTGGGTGACTATGCCGTCCTGACCTCCCTCATCGACTTGCAGTCGGCTCCCGGCTGCGAGGACTAAGCTTGGTCCAACGGCCATAGCCAGGCAGCGCCGCGAACGCCGCTTGAGTCACCATGGGTTGGCGGCAACAACTTTGTTTCAACCGTGTCGGAAAACACGTAGGCGCTCCACAGGCGCGGTACGACGTCATACATCGCCGAGATTTTCGACAGTCCACCGCCCAGGACGATAACGTCCGGGTCGGCGATATTGATGACTGTGGCGAGGGATCTCGCTAAGCGCACACAGTAGCGCTCAAGCGCGGACGTCGCAGCGGCATCACCTGCATAGGCCCGTCGCACCACTTCCCACGCGTCCGCGCCCAACGCAGCGTCACGCGCGAAGCCGGGCCCGGAGAGGAACGTCTCGATACATCCATGCAACCCGCAATAACACGGCGGACCGGGTGTTTCCTTAAGGTCCGGATCGGGCCAGGGCAGGGGGTTATGGCCCCATTCGCCGCCAATCGCATTGGCGCCTGTCACACAGGCTCCGCCGATCACCAGACCTCCGCCCACGCCGGTGCCGAGAATGACGCCGAACACGCTCTTAAACCCCTTGCCGCTGCCATCCGACGCTTCCGACAAGGCGAAGCAATTCGCATCGTTAGCCAGCCGCACCGGCCGGCCCAGGGCGCTCTCGAGGTCCGCTTGAAACGGCTTTCCGATGAGGCACGTGGAATTGGCATTTTTCACGAGACCAGAGGCGGGAGAAATCGTCCCCGGAATTCCAACGCCCACGGAAGCGGGCGTCCCCGCGACAAATTCTGAGAGCTGCGTGTCGGCCTCCGCCACCAACGCAGATATGGCGTCAATTGTGCCGGCATAGTCTCCGCCGGGCGTTGGAGCTCGATGACGGTGCAGGACGGCGTTGTCGGCATCCAGCGCGACAATTTCGATTTTCGTGCCGCCGAGATCGATGCCGTAGCGAACGTGCATAAGGATACCTTTCACCTGCCCACGCCGCTGTCATAGTGCCGTGCAATTGCCAATGGTTCCAGCGCCCCGCGGCGGGTATCATCTGCGGACACCGCAGCTTACGACCAAAAGGATTCTCAGCCGATGCGTCCCACCGTCACAGGATTTTTCGACGAGCATACGTTCACTGTGACCTACCTGGTGGCTCACCCGGACACCGCGCATGCCATCGTGATTGACCCCGTTCTCGATTTCGACGCCAATTCCGGCCACACCTCGACAGACAGCGCGGACCGGTTATTGGCCGAGATCGAAGCGCGGCAATTGACCGTCGATTGGATTTTCGAGACACATGCCCACGCAGACCATATTTCGGCCGCGCCGTACTTGAAGAAGCGCCTCGGCGCGCGAGTGGTCATCGGTGTGCATATCACCAAGGTCCAGGCGACCTTCGCCAAGATTTTCAATCTGGGTGACGACTTCGCACAGGACGGATCGCAATTCGATGCCCTAATCGCCGACGGAGACGTGTTCGATGCAGGCGGCATGCCAGTTCAGGCGATTCATACACCCGGGCATACACCGGCCTGCATGACTTATGTCATCGGCGATGCCGCTTTCGTCGGCGATACCCTGTTCATGCCCGACTACGGCACAGCTCGCTGCGATTTCCCCGGCGGCGATGCAGCAACCCTCTATCGTTCAATCCGTAAAGTTCTCGAGCTGCCTCCGGAGACCCGGATTTTCGTGTGTCATGATTATGGCCCGGACGGGCGCGCGTTCGCATGGGAAACTACGGTCGCGGTCCAGCGCCGCGAGAACAATCATATCAAAGACGGCGTATCGGAAGACGAATTCGTCAAAATGCGAACGGAGAGGGATGCAACTCTGTCGATGCCAGTCCTTATAATTCCGTCCGTTCAAGTGAATATCCGGGCTGGCCATATGCCGCCGCCTGAGGACAACGGCGTTTCCTATTTGAAAGTGCCAGTAGACGTTCTCTAACGGCTTTTGCCGCCACCGCACATGACGGTGCTGAGAGCCTGCAGCAAGCTCACAACACGGCCACTCTCAACAGAGTAATAGATCGTTTGCGCATCGCGCCGGGTGATAACCAAGTTATCGCGGCGCAAGCGGGCAAGATGCTGAGACAGCGCGGACTGGCCGATCCCAACCACGGTTTCGAGCTCCCGAACGCTATGTTCCCGCTGCGTCAGACGGCACAAAATCAAGAGCCGGTGTGGGTTGGCCAACGCGCGCAGGACCACGCACGTGTCTTCCGCATCCTGCTCTAATGGTGTGAGGTCTTCCGCCACCGTGTGTCCTTGCTGTGCTCAATCTAAGTCTAGCCGCCCTGAGTCGTCCGTGGCTACATACGTTTCGGGTTCACGGCCGTAGGGAAGAGCCGTTAAACTCAGCGCGGTATCCCGGGCATCGATAGGGTGTGTATGTCGGTTTTGCTGGTTACAGACGACGCGTTTCTCGGTCACGACACCGGACCGGGTCATCCCGAGCGCATCGAACGGATTCGCAGTGTTGTGGCGGCGCTCGACGATGACGCCTTTTCCTCACTGCTGCGCAGAAGCGCGATCGATGCCGATCTCGCGCAGATGGCAGCGCCGCATTCTGAGGATTATGTCGAAGCGGTGCTCGACGCGGAACCGGAAAGCGGATATCGGCATATCGATCCGGATACCGTGATGTCTCCCGGAACCGGCGACGCCATTCGGCGCGGAGCCGGCGCACTTGTTCTCGCCGTCGATGCAGTGGCCGAAGGCGAGGCATCCTCCGCCTTCTGTGCCGTCAGGCCGCCAGGACACCACGCCGAGCGCCGCAGGCCGATGGGCTTCTGTTTCGTCAACAACGTCGCAGTTGCGGCATTTCATGCTCGGGCGGCGCATGGCTATGAGCGCATCGCCGTAATCGATTTCGATGTCCACCATGGCAACGGCACGCAAGACATCTTCTGGGACGATCCCGGTCTGTTCTTCGCGTCGACGCACCAATATCCCCACTATCCGGGTACCGGCGCAGCCGACGAGCGTGGCGCGCACAACAATATTGTCAACGTACCGCTCCCTCCGGGCACGGATGGTGGCGGATTCCGCAAAGCGTTCGAGCGCGAGGTGCTTTCGGCCGTGGACACGTTTGCGCCGGATTTTGTTCTCATTTCCGCCGGGTTCGACGCCCACAAGGACGATCCATTATCGCAGATGGGATTGGAGGAAGATGATTTCGCCTGGGCAACGCGGCAAATCGTCACCCTGGCCCAGCGGCACGCCGACGGCCGGGTGGTGTCCACTCTGGAAGGCGGTTATAACCTGACGGCACTGGGCCGCAGCGTGGCGGCGCATGTCACTGCCCTGATGCAGGCGACCTAAATCGACCCAAGAAAGACCGGACGATGGCAGAGCAAAAAATTCCCAAAGACATAGCTGACATGAGTTTCGAGGACGCGTTGAGCGAGCTCGAAGGGATTGTGCGCGACCTCGAAGCCGGGCAGGTCAAACTCGACGAGGCCGTCAAACACTATGAGCGAGGCGCCCTGCTTAAGCGCCACTGTGAGGCCAAGCTGGCCGACGCGCGCATGAAGGTGGAGAAGATCACCGGTCTCGGCGATGCCATGAAACTGGAAGATGTCGATCCCGAATGAGTTTGTCTCCGGCGCATATGGGTGAGGACAGCTCATTGCCATTTGAGACGCGCCTCAAATCCATTGCAGAAGACCTGAATCCAATTCTTGATGCAGTCCTTCCACTGCCGGAGGGACGCGAACGCCGGGTCATGGAAGCAATGCGGTATACGGCTCTCGACGGCGGCAAACGTTTGCGGCCGTTTTTGACCGTCAGCTCTGCGGATTTGTTCGGCGTTCCCCGTGATCGAAGCCTCCGCGCTGGTGCCGCCGTTGAACTCGTCCACTGCTATTCCCTGGTGCACGATGACCTCCCGGCGATGGATGACGACGATCTACGCCGTGGCCGTCCGACATGCCACAAAGCCTATGATGAAGCGACCGCGATACTCGCCGGCGATGGTCTGCTTACCCAAGCTTTTGCTGTCCTCGCCGCACCGGAAACGCATCCGGATGGTGCTGTGCGCGTCAATCTCGTTGCCGCTTTAGCTCAGGCGGCAGGGGCGTGCGGGATGGTCGGCGGCCAAATGATCGATCTCATCGCCGAGACAACGTCTTTAACGCCGGATGAGGTCGAGCACCTCCAGCACCTCAAGACCGGACACTTGCTCGCCGTTGCCTGTGAACTCGGCGCCATTGTCGGTGAGGCCGATCATGGCGCGCGAAAGGCCCTGAGCGCGTTTGGGCTATGTCTGGGCGCTGCCTTTCAAATTGCCGATGATCTCATGGATCTGGAGGCCTCTGCCGAGGACATCGGTAAGGCGACGGGTAAGGACATCGGTGCGGGCAAGGCGACTTTTGTTTCCCTGCACGGGGCCGATCGTGCTAGGACTCAGGCGAAATCGCTTGTGGATCAAGCAGTTGCGGCGCTAGACGGTTTCGGTCCGAATGGCGATCCTCTCCGCGACGCGGCAGCGTTTGCGATTGAACGCCGCCATTAGAACGGTCAGGGAACATAAAGGTGGGTACGCAGGCCGATACATCCAACTGTGCAGCAGCGACGCCGCTGCTCGACAAAATCAACAGCCCGCACGATCTTCGCACGCTGTCTGAAAGCGACCTTAAACAGGTTTCGGACGAGTTGCGTGCGGACCTGATCGATACTGTATCGCGCACCGGAGGACACCTCGGTGCCGGGCTGGGTGTGGTCGAACTTACGGTCGCGCTGCACTATGTGTTCAATACGCCTCAAGACCGCATCATTTGGGATGTCGGCCATCAGTGTTACCCGCATAAAATTCTGACTGGACGGCGCGGCAGGATGAAGACCATCCGCCAGCAAGACGGACTGTCCGGCTTCACTTCGCGCACCGAGAGCGAATACGACCCGTTTGGCGCCGGCCACAGTTCGACGTCGATCTCCGCCGGGCTGGGCATGGTCGTCGCCAAGGATTTATCCGGAGGTGATAACCAAGTCATCGCCGTGATCGGTGACGGTGCGATGAGCGCCGGCATGGCTTATGAGGCGATGAACAACGCTGGCAGCATGAACAAACGCCTGATCGTTATTCTCAACGACAACGACATGTCGATCGCCCCGGCTGTGGGCGCCATGAGCGCTTACCTATCGCGTCTGCTGTCGTCAAATTCCTATCTTACAATCCGCGAGGCGATGAAGCAGATCGCGTCGCATTTTCCGCGTCCACTTGAAGAGGCGGCGCGTAAGGCGGAGGAGTACACCCGCGGCATGGTGTCCGGCGGCACCCTGTTTGAGGAACTCGGCTTCTATTACGTCGGCCCCATAGATGGGCACAAGGTGGAACACCTGGTTCCGGTGCTGCGCAATATCCGTGATTCCAAAGCCAGCGGACCGTTCCTGATTCATGCAGTGACGCAGAAGGGCAAGGGGTATGCTCCGGCGGAACAGTCTGCCGATAAGTACCACGGCGTCGCAAAATTCGATGTTGTATCCGGTGCGCAGTCCAAGTCCAAGCCGAACGCGCCGAGCTATACGTCGGTCTTTGCCAAGGGTCTGATCGCCGAAGCGGAGCAGGACGACAGGATCGTCGCCATTACCGCGGCGATGCCGGGTGGTACAGGTCTCGATCAATTTGGCGCTCAGTTTCCCGATCGCACGTTCGACGTCGGGATTGCCGAACAACATGCCGTGACCTTTGCGGCCGGTCTGGCGACAGAGGGCTACAAGCCGTTCGTAGCGATTTATTCGACCTTCCTGCAACGTGCCTACGACCAGGTTATCCATGACGTTGCCGTGCAGAATCTGCCAGTACGCTTTGCCTTGGATCGCGCGGGCTATGTCGGTGCGGATGGCTGTACGCATCAGGGCTCGTTCGATATCGCCTATCTAACCTGCCTACCGAACTTTGTCGTCATGGCGGCGGCGGACGAAGCCGAGTTGATGCATATGGTTGCGACGGCTGCCGCCTACTCTGCCGGCCCGATTGCGCTGCGTTATCCGCGCGGCGAAGGCGAGGGGGTGGCTTTGCCGGAGAAAGGTGAAGTCCTTGAGATCGGTAAGGGCCGAATCGTACGTGAAGGGTCATCTGTCGCGCTGCTCAGTTATGGCACACGGTTGGGCGATTGCCTTGCGGCGGCTGAAGAACTCGCCGGACACGGACTCTTGACCACGGTCGCCGACTCCCGTTTTGCCAAGCCGCTCGACATCGATCTCGTCACGAAGCTGGTGCAGACGCACGATATCCTCCTGACAGTGGAAGAGGGTGCGCGCGGCGGCTTTGGCGCTCACGTCCTCCAAGCTCTCGCAAATGAAGGGCTGCTCGACAATGGCATCGTCGTACGCACGCTCACGATGCCTGATCTGTTTATGGATCACGCGAAGCCGGAAGATCAGGTTGCGGATGCGGGTCTGAACGCGGACAGCATCGTTCGCAAAGTACTTGAGAGCTTGCCGCAGGACACCGCCGAGCGCCCGGCCCGCGCGTAGAACGCGGTAACGCGCCGTGGCCTCAAAAAAAATCCGGCTAGATCAGTGGCTGGTTGATGCCGGCCATGCGGACAGCCGGACCAAAGCCCAAGCCCTCATCATGGCCGGCCTCGTCTATGAGGGCGAACAGCGTCTCGAAAAAGCCGGACACATGGTCGCGGCCGACGCGGACCTAACTGTACGCGGCAAACCCCATCCGTGGGTCTCTCGTGGGGGTCTTAAGCTGGAACACGGACTGTCCCACTTCGCGCTTGATCCATCCGGCTTTACGGCCATCGATGTCGGCGCGTCCACAGGCGGTTTCACGGACGTCTTGCTGTGCAACGGCGCTGCGCGCGTGTACGCCGTCGATGTGGGGTACGGTCAGCTCGATGATAAACTCCGAAATGACAACCGTGTCGTCGTTCTCGAACGCACCAATGCAAGGCATTTGACACCGGAGCATATTTCCGAGCCAGTTGATCTGGTCGTGTGTGACGCCAGCTTTATCGGGTTGCGCACCGTGCTGCCGGCGGCACTGGCATTGACCAAGCCCGGCGCCCATCTCATCGCTCTGATCAAACCTCAGTTCGAAGTCGGCAAGGACCGGGTCGGTAAAAAAGGGGTGGTGCGCGATCCAGAGCTGCACGCGGAGGTGTGCAAGACCATCGGCAATTGGCTGGACGGGCAGGACGGCTGGTCCGTCGAAGGGATCACCGAGAGCCCTATCAAAGGGCCCGAAGGTAATATCGAATTCTTGATCTACGCGCGGCGAACGGATGGCTAACGGATAACCAGCGGCGGCGCATATAAGACGGAGGCGTCAGGTCCGTTCAAATACGGGCTGATCCAGATTTCAGCGGCGTGCGAGATGGCAATCAGGAACTCGATGGCGCTGCGCAGACCAAACGGCAAGTCACCCGACTCCAGAGCTTCAAGTAAACTTTCCAGTGGATCCTTTGGCTTCGGGTATGGCACGAGGTGCACGAGATCGTCGCGCTCAAGACCCATTGCCACCTTCGTGTGGTCGATGGCATCGCTGAGGCCGCCTAGTTCGTCGATCAATCCGATCCGCTTGGCGTCGATACCGCTCCACACACGGCCCTTGGCGATTTGCCGCATATCGTTAATCGGCATGTCGCGGCCCACGGCGGCCTTGGTCGTGAAGTCCTCATAAATCGCGTCGAGCGTCCGGCTCAGGCGGTCCATTTCGGCTTCCGTCGGTTCACGCGTTATCGAGAACATGTCGCCGTTTTCGCCGTAGGTCAGCGTGACCCAATTGATATCCAGTTTATCGAAAGCGTCCTTGGCGACCAGAGTGCTGGAAATCACACCGATGGAACCGGTGATGGTGCCCGGTTCCGCGAAAATATGGTCGGCGGCCATGGCGATGAAATATCCTCCCGACGCGGCCGTATTCCCCATTGATGCGATAATGGGCATGCCGCTTTCTTTGGCTTTTACCACTTCTCGCCACACCGTATCGGATGCGACATAGGACCCGCCAGGGCTATCGATCCGCAACAAAATCGCGTCAACGTCTTCGTCTTCAGCAGCCGTGCGGATGGCCTTCGCCAACGTGTCGCCGCCGACCACCTGACTGCGGCCGAACGGGCTGTCATCGGCCCGCCCGCGCTGGATCGGACCGACCGCGTGGATCATGGCGACGGTGGCCTTGGCATCCGGGGTGGATTTCGGTGCGCCGAAGCTCAGGTACCGGCGGATCGAGACCTTTTCCGCGTCATCGAACTCTTCGCCGACGCGGGCGTCGAATTCGTCGCGATAGGCCAGTCGGTCGACCAATCTGCCCTCAAGTGCCTCCTCGGCGAGGAGAGGGCCGTTCGCCATCAGCGCGCGAATCTCGTCCGAGGTCATGCCGCGCGCATGGCCGAGGCCGTTGACTACATTTTCGAATATGGATCCGAACAACGCATCGAGCGCTTCTTTGTTGGCCGGCGATATGTCCGTATTTGTGAGGTTCTCAGCCGCGGTCTTATACTCATAGCGCTGCACGGCGTTGAATCGGAGGCCCAAGTTGTCGAGAAATTCTTTAAGGTAAGGTTGCTGCACGGCGAGCCCGGTCAGGGCGACACCGCCGGACGGCTGTAACCAGATTTCGTCGAACGATGTCGCCAGGTAATACGCCAGCGTCGCCGAGCCGGATTCGCCTATGGTATCCGAATAGATGTAGGCCGGCTTGTCGCTTTCGCGGAACACCTCGAGTGCGTCGCGAATCTCCTGAATTTGGGCAAGACCAAGACTCTGCCCGCTGATGGTCGCCACGATGCCTTTGACACGGTCGTCGTCACGTGCCCGCCGCAGGGCGATCACGGCGTCCTGCAGAGTTGTCTGTTGACCCACGCCAAATGACGAGAAGTCCGGCCCGCTGTGGCCTTCCGAAAAACCGGCATCCAGGTCAAGCGACAGAATCATGCTCGGCGGCGCTTTCGCCGCCTCGTTTTGAATGCTGTCGCCGCTCGCGGCCAGGTAAACGAACACGCCGATCAGGCCGATAACCATGAACCCGACGCTGGCGAGCAACGCGACAATAATTTTGCCTAAAATCCGCATAGATTTATGTCCGCAGGTTCATCCGTTTTGCGCTTTATGCCGCAGCAAGTGATCCGCGAGAACCACGGCCATCATGGCCTCCGCGACAGGAACGCCCCGGATACCGACGCACGGGTCGTGGCGTCCTTTGGTCTGGATGTCGACCTCGTTGCCATGAATATCGACGGTCTTGCGCGGACTGAGGATCGAACTCGTCGGTTTGATGGCCATCCGGGCGACGATGGGTTGGCCGGAGGAAATGCCGCCGAGGATACCGCCCGCCTTGTTCGACAGGAATTCGACCCCGCCGTCACCGGCGCGGCGCATTTCGTCGGCGTTCTCCTCGCCTGATAGCGCTGCGGCTTCAAATCCCGCGCCGATTTCGACACCTTTGGCGGCGTTAATGCTCATTAGAGCGGCACACAGGTCGGCATCCAGTTTGCCGTAAATCGGCGCGCCGAGCCCGGCGGGAATGCCCTCGGCGATAACCTCGATCACCGCACCGCAGGACGATCCGTTTTTGCGAATGCCATCCAGGTAGGCTTCCCACGCTTTTGCTGCATCCGCATCCGGGCAGAAAAAGGGATTGTTATCCACTTCCGCCCAATCCCATTTGTCGCGGTCGACTTGATGCGGTCCCATCTGCACAAGGGCACCGCGTATCACGACGCCGTCTCCCAGCGCGTGTGTCAGAATCTTCCGGGCGATGCCGCCCGCAGCGACGCGCATCGCGGTTTCGCGCGCGGACGAACGGCCGCCGCCGCGATAGTCGCGGATGCCGTATTTTTTCCAATAGGTGTAGTCCGCGTGTCCGGGACGGAATTTTTCCGCGATATCGCCGTAATCCTTCGATCGCGCATCGACGTTTTCGATCAATAGGCCAATCGGCGTGCCGGTCGTGACACCTTCGAAGACACCGGACAGAATGCGTACCTGGTCGGGCTCTTTGCGCTGAGTCGTGAATTTCGACTGACCCGGCCTCCGCTTTTCCAGCCAGACCTGAAGGTCCGCTTCACTGAGCGAAATGCGCGGCGGTGTGCCGTCGACAACGCAGCCGATGGCCGGGCCATGGCTTTCGCCGAAGGTCGTGAACCGGAACAGCGTGCCGAAGGTGTTTGAGGACATGGCGGAACGCTAATCGGTCAAGTTTGCGCCGTCGAGCAGATCGGAGATCTCCTGCGCGGATTCCGGTGCCATCATTCCGACGATATGGTAGCCGCAATCGACGTGGTGAACTTCGCCGGACACGCCGCTCGCCAAATCACTGATAAGGTAGAGGCCGGACCCGCCGACATCGTCCAGATTGACGTTGCGATGCATAGGAGCGTTCAACTCGTTCCACTTCAGGATATAGCGAAAATCGCCAATGCCCGACGCGGCCAGGGTTTTCATCGGTCCTGCCGACATCGCGTTGACGCGAATATTTTGCCGGCCGAGGTCAGTCGCGAGGTAGCGCACGCTCGCCTCAAGGGCGGCTTTGGCAACGCCCATCACGTTGTAATGGGGCACAACGCGCTCTGCACCGAGGTACGTGAGGGTCAGCAGGGAGCCGCCCTCCGTCATCATCGGTGCGGCGCGGCGGCACACATCCGTGAACGAGAAGCAGGAGATATCCATCGTTCGCAGGAAGTTCTCCCGCGTTGTATCGCAGTAGCGTCCCTGCAACTGTGACTTGTCGGAGAACGCTACGGCGTGAACCACAAAATCGAGCCGGTCCCAGGTGTCGCCGATTTTCGCAAACAATGCGTCCATCGATGCGGCGTCTGTGACATCGCAGGGCTCGATAAGCTTGGCGTTCACACTCTCGGCCAGCGGCCTGACCCGCTTTTCGAGCGCTTCGCCCTGATAAGTAAATGCTAATTCGGCGCCGTGTTCTGAAGCCTGGCGCGCGATCCCCCAAGCGATGGATCGATCGTTCGCCACACCCATAACCAGACCGCGCCGGCCAGAGAGAATTCCGGGCTGCCCGCTCATATGACGTCCTGTGTCCCGAACCGAAAAACGTGTTAGATTTCAGTCTGCTCGCGCAAACCCAGGGCATCCTACACCACTGGACATGAAGGGCAAGCTTGGCGCCATGAGCCACCCCGAGCCGCAAGGCTGGATTGATACCGTTCTGACCCGCAGTGCGCCTCTGGCAAGGCGCACCGGACGATTTGCTGTGTTCGTTGCCGGCCGCATGAAGGAAGACCAGGTCAATCGGGTGGCGGCGTCCTTGAGTTACACCTCGACCCTGGCGTTGGTCCCGGCCTTGGCTCTGGCGCTCGCGATTCTGGCCGCGTTCCCGGCGTTCTCCGATCTGAGGGACTCAGTCCTCGATCTCATTCTCGAAAACTTCATTCCCGACACCGGCATGCGCATGAACGACGCGCTTGAGACATTTATCTCCGCCGCCGGTGAGCTGACCACCATCGGGGTTGCCGGGCTCATCGTTACGTCGGTTTTGCTCCTGCTGACCATCGAAAGCGCCTTCAACAAGATTTTTCGTGTCCCGCGGCCGCGTCCCATACTCGCCCGGTTGATCGTGTTTTGGACCGTTATTACGGTCAGCCCGCTGCTGGTCGGTCTGAGTTTTTCGCTGTCGGGCTACTTCCTTACCATCCGCACTCTGCTTGGCGGAGAGGATCCGGGACCGGTGTCCGTTTTCTTCGGCGCGGCCATGCCGACCGTCCTTTCGGGTATTGCGTTCTCGCTGATTTATACGGCCGTACCAAACCGGCGTGTGCGTATTGCCGACGCGATCATCGGTGGCCTGACCGCGTCCGTGCTGTTTGCGCTGTTGCGTTATGGCTTTACATCCTTTGTTGCCGGCATGCCGACGTACCAGGCAATCTATGCCGCGGTCGCTGCAGTTCCGGTGTTTCTCGTCTGGCTGTTTCTATCGTGGAACGTCATCCTTGCCGGAGCGGTCATCACGGCGGCGCTTCCTGATTGGCGCCGCTTCGAACATGAACGGTCAGCGGGCGAGGGCGGACGCCTCGCTTTGGCGATGGATATTGTCGCTGCGCTACATGAGGTCGCCGGCCGCGGGATCGGTTTGTCCCAGCGTGAGCTCAGACGCGCACTCGGAATCAAGGAAGCGGCCATGATTCCCGTTCTCGAGGAGTTGCGCGGCGGGGGATTTACCGTTTTTGGCGATGATTCGACATGGCGGCTCGGCCGCGATCTCACCCGGACCCCGGTGTCCGCGCTGGTCCATTTGATGGGCTACGGTGTGCCATTGACACCGGAGCTGCGTGGTCGTTCTGCCGCCGTGGCGCGTCTGGGTGAAATCATCGCCGGCGCGCAGGCGCGCGAGAAGGAATTGCTCAGCACACCCTTGGCAAAAATTCTCGCAGCGGATGATGCCCTTGGCGCTACGGATGAAGAAGACCGGCGCCCCCATTTGGTCAGCGAGGTCTGAGGCAAACGAAAACGGCGGTCTGCCTGACCGCCGTTTCCGGACGCCGTTGATCTCAGGTTACTGGCTGACGATTTGCCAGCTGCCGTCCGGCTGTTGGCAGGCTGTGCCGTAACCGCTCTGACGCGTCCCGTCGACGGTTACTTCCGTTTGGAATTCTCGGCAATACCGGCCGCTGCCCGAATATCCGTCGCGCACCGGTGTGACGTTGCCGTAGTTCCCGCTGTCCGGATTATTCCAGACGATGGTCTCACCAATCGGGGCGGCATAGGCAAATTGCTGCGCCCGGTTCGCTTTCATGCGGTCAAGCTCGTCCATGCTCCGGCCAATCTGATTGCCAATGGCAGCGCCGAGCATCGTACCCGCGGCAGTGGCAACGATACGGCCGTCGCCGCGGCCGATGGATGAACCCGCCCAGGCGCCGGCCGCACCGCCGAGTATGGTACCCATCGTTTCATTCTGATTGTTTGGCCCGTAGGTCGAGCAGCCGGTGACGGCCATGGACGCGGCGATAACACCGGCTGTCACAGTGTTCTTCAGGGTCATTATGGTCATGGTAACCTCGCTATCCTCAATGTCTGGCCGTCTCCGGCCGTGCGATGAATTCCCATTCCCCAATTGCGAATCAGAAGCCCTAATGGTGGCGAAATCAGGGCGTCCAGGTGGGTTGCGGTGTTGACATCTGCGTGAGCAGACTCCACACCGTCACGTCTGTGTTTGTTCACGCGTAACCTGGAATTTTCGATGGAAACTCAGGGCCTGATCCCAAGCGCCGCAGACCCCATGGCCTTGTTCGAAAGCTGGTTCAACGATGCCAAGGAAAGCGAGCCGAACGACCCGGACGCCATGAGTTTGGCGACGGCGACGCCGGATGGCGTGCCCTCGGTGCGTATGATCTTGCTGAAGAGACTCGGGCCCGACGGTTTCTGCTTCTATACGAATAAGGAAAGCCGAAAGGGCGAACAGATCGCCGCCAATGCGCACGCGGCTTTGTGTTTTCATTGGAAGTCGCTTCGTCGCCAGGTCCGGGTCGAGGGGACGCTTTTCGAAGTTACGCCGGAGCAGGCCGATGCCTACTTCGCGAGCCGGTCGCGCGAGAGCAGAGTCGCTGCTTGGGCGTCCGATCAGTCGCGGGAAATGGACGACCGGCAGGCATTTCTCGACCGCGTGGCGGAGGCGGATGCACGTTTTGAAGGCCAGGAAGTCGGACGGCCGCCCCATTGGTCCGGATTCCGTCTCGAACCCGCTATGATCGAATTCTGGCTGGATCAGCCGCATCGAATGCACGACCGTGTTGTCTACCGCCGCAAGGGTGACGGCTGGGCCACGGCAAGACTGTTTCCGTAGGTGGTGTCGATACGCAATGCCGCATGATTCGCTCACCAAGGCCGCGCTCACAGCGCCACCGTCGAAACTCATGCGCGCGGCGACGTATTTCGCCGTCAGCGCTGCGCTGCTGCTGATTGTCGTCAAAACAGCGGCATTTCTGGTGACAAATTCCGTTTCGCTACTGTCCAGCCTGCTCGACTCTACGCTCGATCTGATGGCGTCGATGGTGAACCTGTGGGCCGTCCGCCATGCTCTTACACCTGCGGATAAAGAGCACCGGTTCGGTCACGGCAAGGCTGAACCTCTCTCAGGATTGGCCCAATCAGCGTTCGTCGCCGGTTCAGGTGTGCTGCTCATCGTCGAGTCCATCTCCAGATTTGGTCGCAGCGACACTGTCGAGCGAGGAGATCTGGGGATCGCCGTAATGGTGTTCTCGATTGTCGTGACCCTCTGTCTCGTCGCGTTTCAAAAATACGTCGTACGCAAGACCGGTTCCGTCACAATCAGCGCGGACTCGCTGCACTACACCGGGGACTTGCTGCTCAACATGAGCGTCATCGCCGCCCTGGTGCTGACGACGTCGTTTGGCATGACATGGGCTGATCCGGTATTCGCCCTCGCCATCGCCCTGTTTTTGCTCTGGAACGCGTCTAAAATCGCGCGCACGTCGATTGCGGCGCTGATGGATCGAGAGTTGCCCGAGGAAGAGCGTCAGGCGATCAAGTCTGTCGCCCTTAAACACCCTCGCGTATTAGGTGTGCACGAATTGCGCACCCGCTCGTCAGGGATGCAGACCTTCATTCAAATGCACCTCGTGCTCAGGCCGGAGCTTTCACTGGTCGAGGCGCATCGAATTGCCGACGAGGTCGAGATGGCGCTGCTGGCAGATTACCCAGGCGCCGACGTAATCATTCACCAGGACCCGGAAGGCGTCGAGGAGTACCACCCGCCGGTAGGCGCAGCCCTATCGTAACGTCGCGCGCTTGACTCGACTCTTCTGGCGGGGTCGTGCGCGTTCCTGTTAACATCCCAGCGCATTGATACCCGGAAGAGGGGGCCGGCTGTGTCTTCAGTGAAAAGCATTCTCGCCGTCGTTGGTGACGCGCAGACAGGCCGGGCCTGTTTGCACACCGCGCTGCGTCTGGGCCGCCAGCTCGATTGTCAGGTCGACGCCATGCATGTTCTCGCCGATCCGACAGCGGCTCTCCCGCTTGTCGGCGAGGCGATGTCCGGAGCCATGGTTGATGAGATGATGGGCGTTGCGGAGCGCGAAGCCGTGCAACGCGCCAAAGTCACCAAGGCCATGTTCGACGAAGTCACCGCGGGCATGCCCCTGGTCGAGCGGGCACAGTCGACATCGGTTCAAATTGAGAATTTTGGTGTCACCTGGGTGGAAGACTCGGGCGTAGAAGAGCAGTCGGTGGCGCTGCGTGGCTGCCGCGCCGATCTTATTGTCGTCAATCGTCCGTCTTCGGAAAATGAAACCGCTGCGCTGATGACTTTAAACGCCGCTCTGATGCAAAGCGGACGGGCTGTTGTTGCCGCGCCGCCGCTTCCGGACGACGGTCCCGCGCCTTCCGGGCCGATTGAACGCGTTGCCGTCTTCTGGAACGGCAGCACGGAAGCGACCCGTGCCGTCCAGGCCGCCTTGCCACTGCTCGTTTCTGCAAAGGAAGTTACCGTACTGCGGGTCGAGGAAGAAGAATGGTATGCCGGGACTGAAGACCTCGACATTCATCTGACCCGCCACGGCGTGAAGACCGTCATTTCGAAGGTGCTGCCGCGCGAAGTGCGGACCGGACGGTCGCTGTTGTTTGCTGCCCGCGACGCCAATGCCGACATGATGGTGATGGGTGCCTACACGCGCTCAAAGTTACGCCAGTTGATGCTTGGCAGCGTGACCGGATACGTCATGGATCACGCCGTTCTGCCCGTGCTGATGTGCCACTGAGCGGGCGGCTCTTGCCCTGGTTATCCGAATAGCTCCGCCTGCTTCGGCGGCGCGCCTTTGAACTCGTAAATATCGAATGGCCCGGCAAATGGGCGCATCAGCGCCGCGATGCCGTCGTAGGGCAGGTCCGGGTTGATCCACTCCTTCTCGCTGTCCCGCCCTAAAATAACCGGCATGCGCGTGTGGATGTGGGCAACGCCTTCGGAGGGTGCGCACGTCAGCATGACGAAATGGGTATCGTCACGCAGACCGGCGATGGCGAACAGATTGTCTGTTGGGAGCGCAATTCGCGTTTTGATTTTGGCGCGTCCGTCCCTGCGCCATTCGAAATACGCGCTTGCCGGGATGAGAACACGGCGATCCAAAAGCGGTTTGAACGTTGGCTTGTCTGCGGCGGTTTCGGACCGTGCGTTAATGACCGGCTGCTTTTGCCAGGAGACCTGCAAACCCCACGGCAATATCTCGGGCACTGCATCGGTGCCGATCACAATCGCAGAATTGGTGGGTCGGATTTCCGGTCCCGCCGCTCCTGCGCCAAAGGTGATGTCGGTAACGGCTAAACCGAACCTCTCAATCATACGCTCTACCGGCACTTTGATTTCATACCGGGAGCACATGTGTCGATACCGATCGCTGATTCAGGCCAGCGGTTTAGCTCTGCCGTTCAATCTCGCCTTCGGCGCCGATCCGTTCAGCCGCTTTCTTGCGCATACGCAAGGTCAGGCTGATGTTGGTGATCAATACGTCGTCGCCGGGGCTGAATGTCAACGCACGGTAGTAATCGGACAGGGCGCGATCGTAGTCGGCGCGGTAGAAAAAGATGTTTGCGCGATTGTTATAAAAGCTCCACTCGCGCGGCCGTTTGGAAATGGCTTCGTTGCATGTTTCAAGCGCTTCGTCGTACTCGCCTTGGCCGGTCAGACCAATGCACAGGTTGTTTAAAGCCGCCGCAAAGTTTCTCGGCAACAATTCGCCAGAGCGAAGGGCTTGGCGTGCGAGCGTAACGCCTTTGTCCCATTTGCCCCAGTCGAGCGCATGCGCTGATTCATTGACCAGGCCATTGCCCCGGCTGAACATCTGTGCCGACACCGTTTGAGACCCTAACGCCGCCATCATGACAGCGGCTGTGATACCGATCAGTGTGGCGCGCATCGGTGATCCTCCTCATTCAGCTTGTCACGCAACAACTCTAGCATGAAATTCGCCGGCCGCTCAAAGCTATCCGTCGTTCACGGGAGTGTGAGCGTGCCGCGGCTGACGGCAACGGCAAAACCTCCGACGCGAACGGCCGTTAGGGTCCCTGCGGCGACGTCCGCGGAAACCGCGAGTGTGCTGGGCCGTCCCATCTCCACCCCTTGGACGACACGCCATCTGTGCGTGCCGTCCGAGAGCGCCTGGTATTCCGTCAACGCGCCGGCCAGTGCCGCCGCGGCGGATCCGGTGGCCGGATCCTCTGGGATTCCGTGCGCCGGCGCGAACATGCGGGCGCGCACATCGACAGAGTCGTCGCCCGTCTCAAACGTAAAGGCGAAGATGCCGGCCGAGCCGCTGTCGCCGAACGACCGGGTCCAGTCAGACGCATTTGTTGCCGCCCGTTCGAGGGCCGCCAAAGACCCCAGGGCGACAAAGGCAAACTGTGCGCCGCATGACCAGTGAGCCGGCGCAACCACGTCGGCGGCAACATCACCGGTCTCGAGTCCAAGCGCCTCAGCCCAGGCTCGGAGGGGCAGGTCGCTGTCACGTTTGACCGGCAATTGGGCTACGGATAACTCCGCGTAAGCGCGCCCTGGCGATACATTGGACACCGTGACCGGTACAACGCCAACGCCTTCTTCAAGCAACAGCGTCCGGCTGGTCTGTGTGTCGGCGTCCGCCAAGGCAAGCGCGACGGCTGTCCCGAGCGTTGGGTGGCCGGCAAATTCAAGTTCGTCGACGGGCGTGAAAATGCGTACGCGATGTGAATGTGACGCGTCTCGCGGCGGCAGCACGAAAGTCGTTTCCGAGAGATTGAACTCGTTTGCGATGGATTGCATGTGCGAGTCCGACAATACCCGTCCATCCGGGATCACGGCGAGGGGATTGCCGCCGAAGACCGAGTCCGTAAAGACGTCCAACGTTACGTAGTGGACGTCCATTCCCGTCAAAATTCGGGAACCGCGTCGCGGTTTGAAACCACGTAGCAATTGACCAGGATAAATCCCAAGTTCAGGCCCAAGCGCTCCGCATCCGGCTGAGTAAAGGTGTAGCCGAAGAATTCGCCGGCCGAGCCATCGGCGTTGCGTTCGAAGATGTACATCACCAGGCTGTCGCGTGTGTAGGCGCCCGTTTCATTGTTCATTTGCCAATCGACGTTGCGCAGATTGATCTCAATGGTGCGCGGTGTGTCCTCATTGGATGTAAAGCGGACCATACCGCCCTGGTCCGTCATTTTCAGGTTGTCGAATCGGGTGAATGGAATATCCCGTCCGCCTGAAACACCGGGCATGTCCGCGTAACAGGTGAAGTTGCGCGCGCGAATCATCTTGGTGTGAACGCCGTTCGGATTGCCGGCGATTAACTCGCCGCCGGTGTTGTAATCCTGGGCGAGGGTCCATAACGCGTCCTTAGACAGCATCATGTCGTAGACGGTCGTAACCTCGCCGCCGTCTTCAGGTTGCCACCTGCATGCGCCGTCCTCAGTCGCGCCGCGGAATTGGCCGGCTTCACGCCGCCACAAGACATCGCACCCTTCAACATAGAGCGTGTTCGCAGGTGTCCGGTCGCCCAGCAAGGACGGATCCAGGTGGGCGTCTTTGTACTTGGCGATCAGATCTGTCCCAAGCAGCAGGTAATTCTTCATGCGGATCGCTTCGGCGGCGTTATCCGCTTCAAAGCTGTAGATGCGCAGGCGATCGGGATTGTCCGGTTCGTTATCGCGGTGATCGCGGACAAAGAACACATGAGTGCCAAACGCAGGCAGATCGACACGGGTTATGTTGGATGTGACTCTGCTGTGGCGGGCTTCCTCACGCACGCCGAGACGGCCATCAAAATAGACCTGCTCACGGTTGTCGTAGGTCCCGGGGAGCATCACCGCGATGACATCCACGTCTCGCTCCGCCGGCGTGCCATCTTGGCCCTGAGCGAAAGCCTCGCCGGTGAGCGCGGCTAGCACCGTGATGAAAAAATACGTCGAACGGCGACAACGTCGAATCATGGCGAACTCCACTCTGAGCGCCGCACTTTAGCACGGCCGCCCGGGAAGACGAGGCGTTTACGCGGTGACGCGTTCTTCGGTCAGCCGCCACGGATGGTTATCGCTCAGTCCGTCAAGCGCGATGGCATTGACGGGTTCGCACGGGGCGCGAAGATCAGAAAATTCTTCAGACAACGCCGCCCACGCCTCTTCCGCCCCCGTCATCGATGCGAACTGGCATACGATGAAATGACTGCCCGGCATCAAGCTTTCGAGGCGTTCAACCGCTTCCGGACCGGCGTCGACCATAATTGTGCCACCTTGATCTCCCAGCGCCGCGATGAATGCATCGGCAAATTTACGCCACTGGCTCGGTTTTTCCGGATTTGAGCTGATCAACAAATAGCCGTGGCCGCCCGGAATGGGATCGGCCGCGCGGTCCAGGCCCGGCAAACCAACAGCGGCGAACCGCCCAGCGTTCTTGCGGTGCACATATGCTTCCCGGTAGGCATCCGACCACCAAAAATCGGACACCTGATCCGGTGAGGGAAACCGCGCGAGCATGGCGGACAGATTGCCGAGCCCGCCGCTGAGAATTCGCACGCCACCGCTTTCTCCGCCCATCACCAAGCGATACCCGTGGTGCGCGGCATAGATCGGCGGAAGTTTCTCCTGATATCGATCCATCCCGGCGCGTTCGAGCGGGCGTCCCAATACAAGTAAATATCCTGGTCGGCGTGTCATGCCGGAAACATGCCGCTGGCGCGGTATTCAATCAACCCTCGCAACCACCGGCTTTGTTGACATGCCTAGAACTACGATGCATTATACCTTGAATAGCGAGGTATCTAGTGCCAAGGTGTATATATGTCCAAGTCAAATCCGCCGTTTATGAGTGGCGTTCCTGAGCTGCTGGTCCTGAGACTGCTCGCCCGCCAGGAAATGTATGGTTATGAACTCGTGAAGGCCGTGCGCGCCGCTACCGGCGAGGAGATCGCCCTTGGAGAGGGCGTGGTTTATCCGGTGCTCCACAGCTTGGAGACGTCCGGAGCCCTGACGGCGACACGCAAACCCGTCAACGGGCGCACGCGTGTCTACTATACCGTCACGGCCAAGGGGCAGAAGCGGTTGAGTACGCTGACCAGCGAATGGCAGCGCATTCGATCCGGAATTGAAAGCGCATTGGGGGAGGCCGGCCATGTCTGACGCAAGCAAATTTCAATCCGACCTCGACCAATTTGTTCAAGCGCTCTTGCGTGGCGGTGTTGCACCGAAAGTGATCGGCCGGACAGTTGAAGAACTGCGCGATCATTATGACGATTTGTGCGAGAGCCAAACGCCCGACGAGGCCCGCAGACAGTTAGGGTCCCTAGAGGAGATTGCGGCTGATTTAATCGCGCGTAAGGAACTGCAGAGCTGGTCCGCACGCTGGCCTTGGCTGATGTATATCTTGCTCCCCGTTGCGGGTGTCATCTGCGCCATCGTACTGGGAGCTGTGTCTGTCGGTTATAGCTGGCGTGCCATCGAATTTTTCGTTGGCGTCACCCTTGTCCCGGCGGAGAGCGTCACCGCCGCCGTGAATATTGTGTTCTGGTCGATCGCTCATGTGTTGCCGGTTGCCCTTGCGGTGGTCGTGGGTTGGCACGCGGTCATCACGCGCCGTCCGCTGGTGTGGCCGGTGATGGGGCTGATTGTGCTATGTATGGCAGGTGGCGCGCTGGACTTCTCCGCCAACTGGCCGCTGCCTCCGGATGGCCCGCGGACGATTGAGGTAGGATTTGCCTACGGTCCGCCGTTTCCAAATCTCGCTCAAGCTGTACTGCACGGGATGTTGAACGTTTCAATCGCGGCGGGCTTAATCGCGCTGTCCACCAAAATGCGGACGAAATTCCTCCCAGAATCCTAAAAAATACCGATAATCCAATACTTTAACAATTTCCTGGGTATGGTCTTTTTGCAACACCGCGGCTAAATCCGTGATGGAGCCCAAAGCAAGGCGTACATACGGCCTTTCCAGTGGTAAAAATGTCTCCAATGCGACCCAGCGGGCAGGGGAGCCCGGGCGTGTCGCATGGGTATTTCAAACCAGGGTCTGTGGGGATTCAATGACACTTCGGAAATCACTTTTCGCCTCGGCCGCGATGGCCGCCGCGGTTCTGCCGCTGTCCAGCGTCATGGCGCAGGATATCACTCTTGAAGAAATCGTCGTCACGGCACAGCGCCGTGAGACCAGCCTGCAGGAAACCCCGGTAGCGGTGACCGCGCTCTCGGCCTTACAGATCGAGCGCCAACAGGTCACGGAAACGATCGACCTGATCCGCTCCATCCCGAACATGCAGGGCAACAACAACGTCACCATCGGCCTGTCGAATTCCTACTTCCTGCGCGGGATCGGTAATACGGAATCGATCGCGACCTTCGACGTTCCGGTCGGCACGTATGTCGATGACATCTATATTGCCCGCCAAAACGGCAACAACATCGAACTGGTCGACATCGAGCGCATCGAAGTGTTGCGCGGCCCGCAGGGTACGCTGTTCGGCCGCAACACAACCGGTGGCGCAATCAGCATCATTACCCGCAAGCCGCAGGACGAATTCGAAGCCAAGGGCGAAATCAGCTACGGCCGATTTGACGAGATGCGTGCCAAGGGCAGCGTCAATATCCCGATCAGCGACAAGGTGCTGACCAATATCTCTGGGTATTACATGAACGACGACGGCTGGATGACCAGCCTCACCACCGGCGACAAATATAACTTCCAGGATGCCTGGGGTGTGCGCGGCGCCGTCCGCGTACTGCCGTCAGACAACGTGTCCTGGGATGTGTCGATGGACTACTCGACGACAGATCACCAAAATCTCGGTGCGTCGGTTGACAGCTCGCAGTCAGGGACGAACCGAAGTGCCAGCTCGTCGGGCCCCTGGCAGGGCGCGAACGGCCGTGAGAACTTTACCGATCTCGTGAACTGCAAGACCGGCGATACGGCGCTGGCTTGGCTGGCCAACGGCTGCACCGCCAACGAAGTCTACGGCTACAACATTTATTCCAATATCGCGGTCGATGCGTCGGACAACCTGTCAGTCAACATCATCACCGGTTACCGCAACCTCGACCACAGCTTCGTCAGCCCTCTGCTGGATAATAATCCGCAGAATTCCCTGGGTCTTGACGAGTTCTTCCTGGCTAATGATGGCAGCCATAATCAGTTCAGCCAGGAAGTGAAGTTTAATTTTGATGCCATGGACGGACGGTTCAATCTCGTCACCGGTTTCTTCTACATGAATGAAACCAACTTTACCGAGTTCACCGATCTCATTCGCATTCCCGGTCTGCCGTTCAATATCCAGATCGCTGACCGAGACATGGAAAACAACACCGAGAGCTTCGCCTGGTACGGTCAGGCCGACTTCGAAATCATCGAAAATCTCACCCTCACCGCGGGCCTGCGCTGGACCGACGAAAAGAAAACCGTCGATATAGATTTTCTTGATGCCGCCGGAGCCGTCGTCTTCACCGAAGACGATATTCCCTCTCCGGATGCGTTTTCGACCGTGCGCTGGACGCCGCGGTTCGCGCTTCAGTACGCCATGTCCGATGACGTGATGGTCTATGCATCGGCCACCAACGGCTTTAAGTCAGGCGGGTGGAACGCTCGGTCGACCACGGCGAACAGCTTCCGGTCGTTCGATGAAGAGAAGGTGTGGTCCTACGAGGCCGGTCTGCGCTCCGAGTTCCTGGACAACCGCCTACGCCTGAACTTGACCGTGTATGACGCCAATTACGACGACATTCAGATCGCAACCGTTCTGCCTGGGACAGCGACTTTCGTCACTGAAAACGGCGGGAACACCAATAACCGCGGTGCCGAAATCGAAGCCTCAGCGTTGGTCACCGATGGTCTGACCGTGTTCGCCAACATCGGCTTCATGGATGCGGAGTTCAAGAGCCTGTCGGACCGGGCGCTGGCGAGCGGCTTCACAAGCGGTACGGTTCCGGTGCGCTCGCCGGATTACACCGGTCAGGTCGGTTTCAGCTACGTCACCGGTCTGGATAGCTTGGAAGGCGACTTAAACGTGAATGCCGACTTCCAGGTGACCGATAACTTCCATGTTAACAACCAGAACGCGCCGGAGGGTTTCAACTTGGGTTACGAAACGCTGAATGCGTCCATCGGATATGAAGCCGAAGATGGTTCGTGGGGGGTCAGCCTGGGCTGTAAGAACTGTCTGGACGAGAAGTACTGGACGACCGACTTCCTGTCCACGCGCTTCCTGGGCGAGCCGATGCGTTGGGCATTGCGCCTGAAGTTCGCTTACAACTAAGCGACCCCGCGCCAAAGACTGAGCCGGCCGGCAGGAAACTGCCGGCCGGTTTTCTTTTGTCTTCAACGCGTTAGCAGCCCCGCTGCCACCTGCCGAAGGTCCGGGCGGTTTCCCTCTTTCATCCCTGCGGCCTGACGGCGTACCCTTTGCTTAGGCGAACGGGAGAGGGATCTATGGCCGAAGGCGCCAAAGCGGACACGCACACCACAAACTTCTTCAAGTCCGATACAGACCGGTCGGTCCTGCTCAAGGACTTGATGACCGATAATATTGTTACGGCTCTGATCAACCTTGGCGCGGAGCAATGGACGACGCGCCGCCGCCTCATGGTGATCGAGCAGTTGCTGACGGAGCACGGCTCCGTCACCACCGAGATGATTGAGTCCTACATCCCCAGCCCCGAAGTCACTGCGGCGTGGGAACAGGAACGCAACGACTTCATCACCCGCATATACGATGTCCTGGCGCGGCGCGGCGACGTTCCCGTCGATGCCAAGCTGGATTACTAGGCGCTACCCGCGCTGAGGAGAGGAGACCTCCGCCATGTTAAATCGCAGACGTTTATTCACGGCATCCGCTGCGGCCGCCGCGGCCGCCCAGCCTGTTTCTAAAGCCTTCGCCAAGGCCATGGACAGCGGCCTGCTGCTCGACGTCGAAGACCGCGGATCGATCGGTCTGTTCGAACGGATCGGCAGCCTCAACGTCGAAAGCGGGCTCGATTTCCATACCGGGTACCGGGTGTGGATGGCGAAGTCGCTGCATCGCTCGGCGCTGTTGCAAGCGTTCAAAGTCTTGCGTGAGAACGGTTACGAGCCGACCGACGACCTGCCGCTGGATCAGGCGGTCGAGCTGTTTACCTCCGACCCTGTCATTGCGCTCGATTTGCACAACTGGGAGCGCACACAGGAGATCATGTGGCGCGAGATCAAGAAGGCATATGATCGCGACGCCGATCGCTATCTGGAAGAACTGGCGTCGGCAGAAACGCAGGGGCCAGGCGGACTGGAACTCGACTCATCACTCGATATTCCGGATTACGCCAAGTACGAGATTCACATACAGCCGGGGGGTTACGTCGGCGACCGATTTGCCGGGTACATCTATTACCACGGGCAGAATGTTGTGTTCCTCAACGGCAACTATCAGGACAATCTGCAGACCCAATGGTCGCGCAGCATGCCCGAGGTTATGAAGGGCAGGAAAGTCGAGCGTGTGCTGGAGCAGGGCTGTGCCGCCGGTCAGTTTGCCATGGTCTTGAAGCGCATGTTCCCTGACGCGGAGGTCTGGGGCGACGACGTCGCAGGGCCGATGCTGCGCTTCGCCCACATGCGCACCGTCGATCACAAGCTTAAGGTTAACTATGTGCAGCAATTGTCGGAACAATCCCAGTTCCCGGACAATCATTTCGATCTCGTCACCAACAATCTGCTGGTCCATGAAATGCCGGCGGAGAAAGTGCGGGCGCTGGCGCACGAATCCTTCCGCATCCTAAAGCCCGGCGGTGTGTACTATCCGCTCGACAGTTACTCAGGCGACCAGCCGCGCGGCACGGCGTTGGCCAAATACAACGCGTGGCGCAATTATCGCTGGAACCACGAAGTATGGTGGATGGAGTACTACGACCTCGATATGGCGCAGGCCATGCGCGAGGCCGGTTTCATCGTCGACGAGAGCGGTCCGGCGGGGCGGACAGACACCACCCGCAACATCATCGGGTACAAGCCCGCCTAAGACACAGAGTTATCGCCACAAAAAAAAGCGGCGGTCCGTTGGGACCGCCGCTTTCGTTTGTATGTCGAACGGGCTTAGAAGCGGTAAAGCACTTCGACCCCGTAGCGGGCCTTGTCACCCGGATGGATGAACGATCCGCCGAATTGCGGTGCCGGGATCACTTCTTCCAGATACTTCTTGTCGAACAGGTTCTTGGCGAAGCCGGTGATGGCCCAGTTCTCGGCTTCGATGCCGATGCGCAGGTTGACGATGTCGTAGGCGTCGCGCTGGGTCTTGCCGTAGTTGGCCGGACCGAACAGCGAGATTTGGTCCTGATCCTGGACGGTGTGGAACCAGGTCGGGCCAACGCGGCTGTAGTCCGCACGGCCAACCAGTTCGATATCGTCGGTGATCGGGAACTGCGCCTGCATGCCGGCATTGATGGTGTAGTCCGGCGTATAAGGCGACTTGTTGCCGATCGTGTCCGGGCGCACTGTGTAGGCCTTGATCTCGCTGTCGAGCACGTTGAACCCGCCGTAAATGCTCAAGTATTCGGAAACGGCGGCGTTGGCGGCGAACTCGACACCGTAGATGTCGACGTCATCGACGTTGTTGACGATACGCAGCAGGCCGAAGGCCCCAACGAAGAATTCGAAGACCTGCATGTCGTCAACGCTGACGTAGTAGCCCGCGCCTTCGAGGGTCAAACGGTCATCGAAGTAGCTTCCCTTGAAGCCGGCTTCGAACGCGCTGGACGTTTCTTCGCGGAAGAAGTCGTCGATATCCACGCTGGTGCCGAGGAAGTCGTTGATGAACAGGTCGACGGTTGCTTCGGATCCCGCGTTGTTGAACCCACCGGACTTAAAGCCGATGCCCCAGTTGGCAAACAGGGTCGTCGACTCATCGATGTCCCAGGTCACGCTGATCTTCGGCTGCAATTCTTCGAACGTACGCTTCTGATCGGCAATGGTGCCGGCCGGGTTAATGGCCGGGTTCAAACCCGGGTTGATCGGGTCGCCGCCCTGGAAGCCATCGGTCGGATTGAAGTCGATATAGGTCGACCGCGCATCCGTCGGCACCAGATTGGTGACTTTTCTCTTTTCGCGGTCGTAGCGCAACGCGACAGACAGTTCGACATCGTCGCTGACGTCATAGGCAATGTTGCCGAACAGGGCGAACACCTGGCTGTCGAACTTGTCGTGCACGAGCTGTTCAGTGGCATTCGGCTGGCCGGCCGGAATGAACAGCAACGGGATCACGTCATTGACGTCTTCGACGCCGGTCGAAATGCCAACTCGCCGGTTGAGGTCGAGGAAGTACGTGCCGAGCAACCAGCGCAATTCTTGATCCTGCGGAGAGGCGAGACGGATTTCGAAGCTGATGTCGTCCTGGAAACGCTCCTGATACTGGGTGCCGTCACAGGCCGTCGGTGTGTATGGCCCCAGGATCGACGACGGGGCATCCGGGCCCAGGAACTGCGGCGGCGGCAGTGTAACGCCAGCAGCATTCAGGGCGTCGATGCTGGCGATACAGGCAGGCTCCTGGAAGAAGAAGCCGAAGGCGCCGGAGGTGCCGTCGGAGCCGAACGCGTTGTCGATGTCCGAATACAGGCCCCAGGCGGTCAGCGAGCCCCAATCGAACTCCTGGTCGTACTTAACGGAAATTTCCAGCGCGTCCTGATCGTTGTACGGATCGATCTGGTTGACGAACCGGAAGTTATGCTCGTTGACGTCTTCGAACAGCAGCGGATTGCCGAAGAGGTCGGCCAGGAAGCTGGCGGCAAACGCGGGGTTGAAGGAGATCGACGCGGCTTCGACTTCGCCGTAGCGCGCTTTGACGTCGACAGATGACGTTTCGCTGGGCTCAAACACGAACCGGCCGGAGATGTTGTAGTTTTCGAAATCGTCGACGGATTTTGTTCCGAGGATTTCATTGAAATAGAAGCCATCGGTGTCGCGCCAATCGACCTGGAAGCTGGCACCGGCATTGTCGCTGATCGGGCCGGACATGTAGGCGCTGGCGTAGTAGCTGTCGTCGTTGGCGGCGGAGGCTTTGAATTCGCCCGTGAATTCGTCGCCCGGCTTTTTGGTGGTAACGATAATCGCACCGGCCGCGGCATTGCGGCCGTAGATGGCGCCCTGCGGGCCCTTCAGAATTTCGATCTGCTGCAGGTTGGCGTATTCCCGGTTCAGGGCGGCCGGATTGGTGTGCAGAATGCCGTCGATGATCAGCGCGAAGCTGTTTTCGGCGTCACGCGAACCGTTGATGCCGCGGATGTTGACCTGGGTGTCGCCGACTTCTGCGGTGTCGACAATGGACACGCCCGGGGTCAAGTAAATGAAATCTTCCGCGCGCTGCACCCCGGCGCGTTCCAGCTGCTCGGTGGTGAAGGCGGTGATGCTGGCCGGCACGTCTTGCAGCGATTCAGCACGCTGACGGGCCGTCACGATGATTTCCTCAATCGCCGGCTGGGCGAAGGCGGTGCCCGTCCAGGACGTGCTCAGCAAGAGCGCGCCAGTGGAGGCCATGAGTGTCTTTTTCAGTGATGAGGGATGCACTGTTTCTCTCTCCTTATTGATGGGCGCCGGCGCCCGGCGCCTACAGACGGGTACGTCCGTGCAGCTAATCCGGTTGGATGAATGAGCCCCGCACCGCTCCGGACGTCCGTCGCATAACTGCGAAAAACTACAACAAAATCACATACTTGCAATGGAACCGCTGATGCAAACCCAGGTTTAAATCGCTTTCCCGGTAACTGTGGCACAACCGTCACAGACAAATTTTCCGGCCCGTTAAATCCGCCATCCTGAAGCCAATTTCGAAAATCGTTCCGTTCCGGGGACTTATGAAGCTACTGTCGGCGCGACGGCAAAACATCCAGGCAGCGGACCTGAAATTTGTCCGAACAACTGCCTGGCGGGGACAGAGGGGACCGAAAAATGGAGAATTTCGCGGCGAAACCGAGAGCTGTAATGCTGGCTCTGATCTGTGCGCTGACGGCGAGCGCGGCGGTCTCCGCGGCCGACCTGTCGTATTACGCGCCCGACGGTGCGGACTACGACCCTGCGATCCCCACTCCTGAATCCGTGCTCGGTTACCCCGTTGGCGATGTGGTTTCCAATCCCGGCGCCGTGAATCAATACATGTGGCGGATCGCCGAAGTCTCGGACCGCGTCACGGTGGAAACCATCGGCTGGAGCCACGAGCGCCGCCCGATCCTGCTCCTGAAGATATCCGATCCAGACAACCTTGCGCGTATCGACGACA
This sequence comes from Rhodospirillaceae bacterium, assembly GCA_038148375.1. GTDB lineage: Bacteria > Pseudomonadota > Alphaproteobacteria > Rhodospirillales > Rhodospirillaceae > CAWUEX02. Next base: position 164,219 of record JAYQVH010000004.1, read on the forward strand.
TCCGCGAGGCCCATCTCGCCCTCAGTGATCCTGGATCCGGCCAAACGGTCCGCGACGACATGCCGGCGATCACCTGGCTCGGCTTTGGTGTCCACGGCGATGAGATCAGCTCGATGGATGCCGCCCTGCTGACGGTCTATCACCTCGCGGCGTCGCGCGATCCGGCGACAGGTGCTCAACTGCGCAATACCGTCACACTGCTTGTGCCGGTGCTCAATCCGGACGGCTATAACCGCGCGTCGACAGCGCTGAACACGTATCGTGCCGAAGCGCCGGTCGCCAACTTGCAGAACGCCGAGCACAACGGGACATGGCCGCGCGGACGCACCAACCACTATTGGTTCGACCTCAATCGCCAGTGGGTCGCGCGCACCCAGCCGGAAGCGCAGGCCTGGGGCGCGCAATATCAGAAGTGGAAGCCGAACCTGCATATCGATTTCCACGAGATGAACATCGATTCCACCTATTTCTTCAGCCCCGGCATCCCTGAACAGCGTAACCCGTACATCCCCGAACGCGCGGTCGATCTTATTCGCACGGTCGGCAACTACGCCCAGGAATGGCTCGATACCAATCAGGAGCTTTACTACTCGGAGGAGTTTTTCGACGACTACAACCCGGCCATGGGCTCGAACTACCCGCTGCTCAACGGTAGCGTCGCATTTCTGTTCGAGAATCGCGGCTTCGAGGGCCTGGTCGCGGAGAGCCCGAATGGCGATATCACCTTTGCTTCCCGTGTGCGCCGCCACTTCAACATCGCCGTCTCGATGGTGCGGGCCGCGTCGGATTTACGTGAGACGTTGTTGAATTATCAGCGCCAGTTTGTCGACCTGACCACACAGGCGGCCGCCGCCGATCGCGTCAAAGGCTACGTCTTCACCGCCGGCGGAGACGATGCACGCATGTTCCATTTCCTCGAAATGCTGGATCGCCTGGACATCGACGTCTACCGCCTGGGCCGGTCCATCCGCGACGGCGGCGTCACATACGACCCCGGCGACAGCTATGTCGTTCCGGCCGAACAGCCAGAATACCGGGTTATCCGTAATCTGTTCGAAACCCGGACCGAATTTGGGGATGTCGTTTTTTACGACGCCACGACCTGGACCAAGCCCCTGGCTTACGGTCTCAGCTATGCGGACCTGACATCCGTGGCGGGGACCACGCTCGGCGAGAAGATCGATCCGGCGTTTCCGGCGAAAGGCGCACCTGACCGCGCCGCTTACGCCTATGTGTTCTCATGGGAGGGGTACTACGCGCCGCGCGCCGTCACGCGCCTGCTGAAGGCCGGGGGCCATGCCAAAGTGGGTGTCGAACCGTTTACGGCCATGACCACAAACGGGCCGGTTAACATGCCGCGCGGGTCGATCATCGTGCCGGTCGGTGACGGACAGCCGCTGGATGCCGAAGAGTTGTACGGCCTCATCAGCGCGATCGCCGAGGAGGACGGCGTTACCGTTCACTCCGCCATCACCGGGCGGACGGAGCGGGGCATCGATTTCGGCGGCAACTATGCGCGTCCGTTGGAATTGCCGAGAGTATTTATGCCGGTAGGTGAGGCTGTGCGCTTCTATGACGCGGGCGAGCTGTGGCACCTCATGGACTACCGCATGAACATCCCGGTGATGATGCGCGATACGACGATGATGCGCGCCATCGACTGGGACCGTATCACCCATCTCGTGTTGCCTGACGGAACTTACGGCGGGCTCGGCGACGAACAGGTCAAGCAGATCGACGCCTGGGTCAAAGCCGGCGGCACGCTGGTGGCGATGAAACGCGCGGCTCTGTGGGCGGTCGAAAAAGGTTTCATGGATGTCGAGGTGATAGATGATTTCGCCATCGTCGGCTTCGGCGCGCCCACACCCAAACCGGATGAAGACGAGGGCGTGCCCGAGCGCCGCGACTACGCTGATAAGGAATCGGTTGAGCAGGCGCAGCGCATCCGCGGCACGATCTTCCGCACCGACCTGGATATCACCCATCCGCTCGGCTTTGGCTATACTTCGCGCACCCTGGCGACCTTCCGGGAAAATCGGATCATTCTGGGTCCGTCCAAAAACCCGTTCGGGACCATCGCTCAGTACACTCAAAATCCGCTCATCAGCGGTTATGCCAGTACGGAGAATGTCGGCAAAGTGGCAGGCGCGGCTGCCGTTTTGGCGGAGCGGCGCGGGCAGGGCGCGGTGATCCTGATCTCTGACAATCCCAATTTCCGCGCCTGGTGGTTCGGTCCAAACAAGCTGTTTCTCAACAGCTTGTTCTTCTCAACCGTCATGCTGCCGGAATTCTCACGCTTCGACGAGCACGACCACGAGTAACTGTTATTCGGATTGGGCGATGTAGGCGGCGCGACCGGCGCTGAGAGCGTCGGCGATTTCCTGACTGCGGCCGCCAATGGCGTCGATCAGCTGCGGATGCGTGCCTACGGTTGCGTCTTTCCAGGCCGCCCGTTGGGCCGGTGTAAGAAAATGCGCGGTGAATCCTTGTTCGCCGGCTTGTGCCAGCGCGTCGTTGTTCATGCCGCCGATGATGCGACGCACTTCGGCGGATGCCGCGAATGACTCCGTCACCACTTTGCGCTGTGCGTCAGGCAAGTCTTCGAGCCAGCCTGTGTTCACGACCAGAAAGCCGCCAAGATAAAAATGCTCGGTCACCATGTAGTGCGGGGCGTCAGCAATCAGCCCCGTGCCGGAGTAAGCGACGGTCGGCGTCAGGCCGCCGTCGATCAGGCCGGTCTGTAGGCCGGGGATGGTTTCCGGGCTGGTCAGGTAGATGACATCCGCGCCGACGGCTTCGAGGAACAAACGCGAAGCGATGTCCTGCGTCGTGCGCAGGCGCACGTTGACAGCGTCCTTCGGCCACAGGATCGGCCGGTTGGCATAAATGTTTTGTCCGCCGAGATCGAGCCAGCGCAGGATCGTCAGGCCCTTTTCGTTCAGGTACGGCTGAAACAGATCGATGAACACCGTATCTACGACGAAGTCGAATTCGTCCTTGCTGTCGAACAGGAACGGCGCGCCCAGATATCCCAGCTCCGGCACGACGCTGGCAAGCACCAGCGTCGACAGCGACGCGACTTTGATTCGTCCGCGCCGAATACCGGTGAGGATTTGCTCTTCCGGTCCGCCTTCACCGTGGATCAGCAGATTGGGCGTCAGCTTTCCGCCCGATTCCGTCTCTAGTTTGTCCGCGTAGTCATAAAATACGGTTGCCGCCGGCGAACCGGGAATGACAAATCCGCCGATCTGCACCTCTTCGGCGACAGCGCCGCGGACAAGCAGGATCGCCACAACAAAAACGAGACTTCGCTGCACGGCTGTCCCCAAGTTGTTAAGCATCATCGTTCAACACTACACGTGGAGTGACGCAGCCGAAAGGCGGGAGGCCTAAAACAAGGAGAGTTGGCTGACCCGTGAGTCCGAGGGAACGCGGAATTTGGCCGTCGTCAGCGAGAAGTTGCGCGCATTCATGCGATGGCGGCGCACCGCCAGACTGAAACGCTTGGACAAAGCATCGGCATAGGGGCCGCGGCCAATCTGCCGGCTGCCCCAGGCGGGATGATAATCGCGTCCGTCGTTCATGGACCGGATGAGGCCCATGATACGTCCGGCGCGGTGCGGCGCCGCTTCGGCCAGCCACTCCTGGAACAGATCCTTCACCTCCAGCGGCAGGCGCAGGACGACATAACCGGCTTCGTCGGCGCCGGCATCGGCAGCGGCGTCCAGCACGGCTTCCATTTCATGGTCGTTGAGGCCGGGGATCGCAGGGGCGAACATCACGCCGACAGGAACACCGGCCGCTTTCAATTGGCGAATGGCCTCGAGACGGCGGCCCGGTGTAGAGGCACGTGGCTCCATCGATCGCGCCAGGCGGTGATCAAGCGTCGTAATCGACAGCGCCACTTTCGCCAGACCCTTGGCCGCCATCGGCCCGAGGATGTCGATGTCGCGTGTCACCAGGTTCGACTTAGTGACAATCGCCACCGGATGCTGGAACCGCGCCAGAACCTCCAAAACAGACCGCGTGATCCTCCGCTCTTTCTCGAGCGGCTGATAGGGATCCGTATTGGTTCCCATGGCAATGGTCTGCGGCCGGTACTTCGGCTTGCGCAGTTCCGTTTCCAAAAGGTCAGCGGCATCGGGTTTGACGAAAATCTTGGTTTCGAAATCCAAGCCTGCCGACATCCCCAGATACGCATGCGTGGGACGGGCGAAGCAATAGACGCATCCGTGCTCGCAGCCACGGTAGGGGTTGATCGAGCGGTCGAAGGGCACGTCCGGCGACTGATTGCGGGCTAGAATGCCGCGGGTTGAATCCCGCAGCACCTGGGTGCGCACCGCATCCGGCAGAGTGTCCAGATTGTTCCAGCCATCATCGGCCGAGACCAGCCGCTCGCGCTCGTAACGTCCGGCTCGGTTGGTGACGACCCCACGGCCACGGCGCGCCTGCGGGTGGACGAAATTGCTCTCGGAGCTTTGCTCAGCAACGGTTCTAGCAGCGTTTTCCATGTCCGTAACGCTACGCCCAAAAATAGAACAAAACAAGAACTTTTGTGTGCCAGCGTGGTGCCGGCCAAACCGTTGAAAAGCCTTACATCACAGCCCGGATGACGAAGAACAGGGCCGCGGCCATCAGTGCGGACGCCGGTACCGTGACCACCCAGGCGGCGGCGATTCCCAACATATGGCGCCGCCGCACCAGCTTGCGTTTCTTGGCTTTGGCCCAGCGGTTGATGGTGATGTCGTCGGCGACGGACGGGTCGGGTGCATCGACCGGCTGCGCACTGGGGAAAAACTGGCGGTTGACTAAAAACTCTCGCAGGAAGCCGACGCCGAAGACGCCGCCCACCGCCACATGGGTCGAACTCACCGGCAGCCCCAGCGTCGACGCGAAAATCACGGTGATCGACGCCGACAAGGCGACGCAGAACGCACGCACGGGATCGAGCTTGGTGATCTTCTCGCCAACGATACGGATAATTTTTGGACCGAACAGCATCAAGCCGATGGATATGCCAATCGCGCCGATGGCGAGCACCCAGAACGGCAGCGTCACCTTAGCGTCGATCGCGCCGCCCTCGACCGCGGTAACGATCGCCGCCAAAGGGCCGACCGCATTGGCGACATCGTTCGATCCATGCGCGAAGGAGAGCAAAGCGGCAGCGCAAATCAGCGGTGCGCGGAACAACTGGCCGACGGCCTTGCGGCGGTTTTCGATGGTCGCGGCGTTGCGCAGGCCGACGTATCGCATTAACGCGTAGCCGGCCGCGAAACTCGCCACACCGAGTCCCGTCAGCATGGCCGGGGTCGGCTTAAAGATGTTCTTCAACCCCTTCATCGCCAAGTACACGGAAAACGCGCCAGCCATCACGCCGACGAGAACCGGAATCCAGCGCACCGCGGCGGCGACTTTGTCCTGCCGAAACACAATGGCGAACTTGATGAAGGTCAGGAACGCGGCGGCGATCAGGCCGCCCATGACCGGCGAGATTACCCAACTTGCTGCAATCGTACCCATTACCGGCCAATCGACAGCGCTTACGCCGGCTGCTGCGATGCCACCGCCCATCACGCCGCCGACGATAGAGTGCGTGGTCGAAACCGGCGCGCCAACGACGGTTGCGATGTTAACCCATAGGGCTGCGGCCATCAGCGCCGCGAGCATTGCGGCAATGAAGACCGAGGAGTCTGCGAACGATGCCGGGCTGACGATGCCCTTCGATATGGTTGTCACCACTTCGCCGCCGGCGATCAATGCGCCCGCGGCTTCAAAAACGGCGGCGATTGCCAACGCGCCGGCCATGGTCAGTGCTTTCGACCCGACCGCCGGTCCGACATTATTGGCGACGTCATTGGCGCCAATGTTCATCGCCATATACGCGCCGACAATCGACGCAATGGCGATCACCGCATAACCCTCGGTGGAGCCCGATTGCAGATAGGTGTAGGCCCACACGGCCAAAACGAACAGCAGGCCGAGGCCGATCTCGTAGTAGCCTAGGCGTGCGTGAGTGGTCGCTTTCTGGAGTTGGCCGATGCGTTTGAGGTCTTTATCGATCGCCGTCTTTTTGACGGCAACCGGGGCTTCACCGGAAGAAGGGTCGAGCAGGGCCATGACGTCCTATTTGGTCCGGTGTAATATTTCTGTCATTATTCTGTCATGGTCTTAACGAGGATTAGGTGACTAGGTCAATGCCGCTTCGTGTCATCACACTCATATGATCGGTTTCCCACGATTCCGGCAGGCCGCCGCACTTCCGTTCGACAGTTCGCACCCCCAGGGGCGGTTTCTGCTTATCACGTCACTGGGCACGCGCAGGTGGATTCTACCCAAGGGAAACATCGAGCCCGGACTGACGGCGCGCGAATCCGCTGAATTCGAAGCCTTCGAAGAAGCTGGTGTGATCGGCCGCGTTGCAGGGTCAAGCATCGGCACGTTCACCTACGACAAGACCGATGATGGCGAGCCGATGACCCACCATGTCAAAGTTTTCCCCCTAGAGGTGCGCCAGATGCTGGAGCGCTATCCTGATAGCGATCTGCGCAAACGCCAGTGGATGACACCGAGCGAAGCCGCGGCAGCTGTGGACGAGCAGGCGCTCAAAGACCTGCTCGTCAGGTTCAGCGAAGAATACGCCGGCTGATCAGTCGAGCCGCGCTGCTACCGCTTCCAGTTCCAGGAGCACTTCCGGCCGCGCCAGGGCTTTCACGTAGACCAGTGTTCCCGCTTGCGTGCCGCCCGGATTGTATTTCGCGCCGGCTTTGATGATGGCGCCGATGTCGCCGGGATTAACCATGTACAAATTGGTTTTCACCAAGTCCTTCATCGACATGCCCGCGTCTTCCAAGGTCTGCGTCACCTTGGCGTATACAATATCGGCCTGGGTCTCCGCGTCTGGCGGCGTATTGCCGTCGGCATCGGTTGCGGTCTGGCCGCTGACGAACACCACGCGAGAACCTGGCGGGATCTCGACGCTGCGACGGTCGTAACTGCCGGTCGGGTTGCGCACCACATTGGTTGACGCTTTGTCCTGCGCCCAGGCGCGTACGCCGGACAATCCGGCAACAAGCACGGTTGCGGCGGACGCAATCACTTTAAATACGGAACGGCGGTTCAGCATGTTTCTCTCCTCCTCGCGGCGGGGCACAGCGCGCCCCAAGAGAAGGATGAAAGTTTCACCTGCTAGAAGTCAACGCGCCCGATTGAGGTTGCGTCGGCACGTGGTCGTGCCGATTGCTACCATCTCGTGCCGACGCCGACCCTGAGCCGCGTATCCTTCTGGTTAAAGCCAAGCAGGCTCTCGCTGTAGCCGCTCATGTATTGGACATGCAGGTTGGGGGTGAACAGCTTTTGCACGAAAGGAAACGGTGTCGTCGCATCGATGGTGAGCGTTGCCTTGTCCTGCGCGTCTCCCTTGCGAAGGGATGCCATGAGCCCGACGCCCGTCTGCCGTTCCGCATCGCGTTCCATGATCCGCACGGCGATTTCGGCATGACCGCGGAAGTCGTCGATCTCCGGATTATCTGACGTACTTCCGACGTAAAGCCAGGTCTTCGGTTTGACGGACAGTTCCCACCACACGCACTCCTCGCAGCCTGGACTGTCCCGGCCGAAGTCGTACACGAATTCCGGTTGAATGTAGGCGTAGTTGAGGCTGCGTGAGTCAGGTCCGTCTCGGCCGTTGGATTCATGCTGCACACCGAGCCGCACACGGCGCAGACCGAGGCCGGGCAGAATCAATCCTTTCGGATTTACGGGATCACCAATGTCGTAGAACAGTTCCGGTTTGTAGCTGGAATCGCGGAACGGTTTGGACGCGGAATCAAAATCCCAGAAAGAAAGTTGCGTGTACGCCACATTCAGGTTTTGCAGCCAGCGCAGCGGTGAGTCCTGCCGGATGTTGTGAAACAGGCGGTACTTAAAGCTGATCTGAAACTTCGCTTCGTCCGGGTTCAGTCCGTACAGAAAGAACATCGGTTCGTGAATACCGAACGGCGAGCCGTCGCGGCGCTCATAAACGTCGTCGACAGCGCTTTCGATGGTTTCGATGACACCATACTCTTCTGGCTGGTCCGGCTGAGATTGATCTGATTGAACCGCTTTCGCGACTTGCAAAGGTGGCTCAGCGATCTCCACCAGCGCGACATTGCTGCCGGGCAGGGTGAGGGACAGCCGCCCTAATCCGCTCCAGCGTTGCGGCACCTGGAAGGTATAGGTTTTACGTACGAACGCATTAGCGCCGAGGGACACCGTGCCCGCGTCGCTTTCCTGCGCCAGGCGCAGCAGGCCGTCCACATCGGTGCCGCCGCCGCTGAGACGATATCCGAGGGCGACCGGAAAGGTTTTTTCAACGGTTACGCTTTCAGCATTCGTGAACACGACCTGGACTTCGACCGACGTGCCGGGCGTCAACGGGTCGCTCGGCGCGATAACCATGACGCCGGCGTCTGCTGGCGAACCGGCGCAGATCAGGAAAACACACAGAAGGGGGAGGGCGATTAAGCGCCGCATAGGAACCGCTCCGAGGAATAAGGATAACCGGGGTTAGACAAAATACGCGCCGGAAACGCAAGGGTTGCACGTTTGTAAGCTGTGGTGTGTTCCGAATCGCCTTGACTCGCGGGTCACCGCCGCCGCTATGGTCGGGCGATTTTCACCGACACCGGAGCCTCGCGAATGGCTGTCTGCCGCCGATTTCTTTTCACACTCCTTTCCTTTGCCGCCTTTGCGGCGGCGGCCCATGGGGAGGTCGTCCTGCACCGTGGTAACGGTGTGGAACCGGACTCGCTTGACCCGCATCGTGCCGCCGGTATTTGGGAGCACGAAATCATCGGCGACATGTTTATGGGCCTGACCCAGAAAACTGCGGATGGAGAGGTCATTCCAGGGTCCGCCGAGTCTTGGACGATCAGTGACGATGGGCTGGTTTATACGTTCACGCTCCGCCAAGACCTCGTGTGGTCGGATGGGGTTCCTGTGACGCCAGGCGATTTCGTCTTCGCCTGGCGCCGGATCATCGATCCGTTGACCGCGGCCCGCTATGCGGCGCTTCTGTATCCGGTGAAAAACGCCTACGCCATCAACACCGGCGCCCTTCCACCTGAACAGATCGGTATCCGCGCCGTCGATGCGATGACGGTGGAAATCACGTTGGAAAATCCGGCGCCCTATCTGCCGGAGTTGCTCAGTCACTATGTAACCTTCCCCATTCCGCCGCATGTGTATGCCGAGTACGGCGAAGACTGGGTCAAGGCGGGCAACATGGTTTCCAACGGGGCGTATGTGCTTGATGAATGGCTGTCGAATGCGCACGTGAAGCTGGTGAAAAACCCTCTGTTCTACGAGGCCGATACCGTCGTCATCGATACGGTGTTCTTTTATCCGGTCGAGGATTCCCGCACTGCGCTGAAAATGTTCAAGGCCGGGGAACTCGACATGAACATTTCCACCGGCGGATTCCCGGCGCCGATGATCAAGGAACTGCTCGAAGAACTGCCGGGCGAGGCGCGTGTCTATCCTTACCTCGGCAACGGTATTTTGCCCTTCAACACGAAGAAACCGCCATTCAACGACGTGCGAGTGCGCAAGGCCGTGTCCATGCTGATCGACCGCGACATTATCAATAATCGAATTGTCGCCGTCGGCAATATTTCGGCGTATGCGTTCGTTCCACCGCAGACCGCCAACTATATCCCGGGCGCTCAGACCGACTTCGCCAGCATGACGATGGCAGAGCGCCGCGTCGAGGCGAAACGCCTTCTCGCCGAAGCCGGCTACACCGATGACAACCCGCTGCGCTTCGAAATCAGTTATCGAAATTCCTATGACAACACGCGGCGGATGTCGGGTATCGCTGCGATGCTGAGACAGGCCGGAGTGGTTGCCAGCATCGCGCCCTATGAAACGCGCATCTCGTATACCAAGCTCGATCAGGGCGACTACGAAATGGGCGATGCCGGCTGGGTCGCCGATTACAACGACCCCTATAATTTCCTCTATCTGTTGCTGTGCGATGCAGGCCCGATGAATTGGCCGAAGTACTGCAATCCCGAGTACGATGCGCTGATCGAGAAAGCGGCCAACACGCTGGATATGGATGAGCGCGCGCGGCTGATGTCCGAAGCGGAACAGATCATGCTGAACGATCACCCCGTCGCACCGATCGACTTCAGCACCCATCGCAATCTTGTGTCCAGGCGCGTGACAGGTTTTGAGGACAACATCCAGAACCTGCATCCGACCCGCTGGATGTCGTTCGTCGATGATGCCCAAGCGGCCCAGCGCTAAGCCCCACCGTCACCTGAAAGTATCCGCCATGAAGAAGACTGCTCTTGCCTGCGCCGGCCTAATTTTCTTAGCCGCATGCGACAACGCGGAACAGGCTTCACCCGCACCGACGCCGTCCGAACGGTTCAACACGTTCCTGGATGAACGCTACGACCTATGGGTAGATCGCAATCCGGAATGGCAGTCCTACCTTGGCATCAAGAAGGATTACGGCAAGTGGAACGACGCCTCTCCGGCTGCGCGCGAAGCCGATCTCGAACTGGCGCGCCAAACCATAGCCGATGTCGAGGCCTTCGACTTCGACTCTTTGGATCAGCAGGCGCAGATCAGCTATCAGCTTTACATCGACGAAATGCAGCAGCGCCTCGATGGCGACCGCTTCCGCCTCTACGGTTATCAGGTCAATCAGATGTTCGGCGTGCAGTCCGATGTGCCCGCGTTCCTGATCAATATTCACCAGGTCACCAGTGTCGACGATGCCGACGCCTATATTTCCCGGCTCAACGGTGTGCCGCAGAAGCTCGGTGATGCCATGCGCATAATGCGCGAGGCGCAGGCCGCCGGCATTCTGCCGCCCAAGTTCGTGTTCGATCACGTTCTGCGGGACATCGACAACATTATCTCCGGGCGGCCGTTCGATGAGTCGGACGCCGACTCAACGCTGCTGGCCGATTTCAAGGACAAGGTCGGCGCGCTCGAACTCGAAAAAGACGCCCAAGACAATCTGATTGCCCGGGCATCGGAAGCCTTAACGTCCGCCGTCGCGCCGGCCTATGCCGATCTGCGCGCGCTTGTCGTCGCGCAGGAGGCCGCGGCCACTACCGACGACGGTGCCTGGAAGCATCCGGAAGGCGATGCCTATTACACGTTCCGCCTTAAGGTGCAGACGACCACCGACCTGACCGCGTCCGAGATCCACGATCTCGGCCTTTCGGAGGTTGACCGCATTCATCAGGAAATGCGCGGCATCATGACCCAGGTCGGGTTTGAGGGCACGTTGCAGGACTTTTTCGCCTTCATGCGCGAAGACCGGCGCTTCTACCTGCCCGGCACGGACGAGGGGAGGCAGACCTATCTCGACCGCACCAACGATCTCATCGCCGATATGAAAGCCCGCCTGCCGCAGGCGTTCGCGACCCTGCCGAAGGCCGACCTCGACGTCAAACGGGTCGAGGCGTTCCGTGAGCGTTCCGCCGGCAAGGCGTTTTATCAATCCCCGTCACCGGACGGCACGCGGCCGGGGCGCTATTACGTCAATCTTTACGACATGTCGGCCATGCCTGTGTACGAGCTTGATGCCTTGGCGTATCACGAAGCCATACCCGGCCATCACATGCAGATCGCCATCGCCCAGGAACTGGAGGGGATGCCAAAGTTCCGGCGCTACGACGGGGCGACGTCTTACGTCGAAGGCTGGGGGTTGTATTCCGAACTGCTACCGAAGGAGATGGGTCTCTATCAGGACCCCTACGCAGACTTCGGCCGCCTGTCGATGGAGCTGTGGCGCGCCTGCCGTCTAGTCGTTGATACAGGTCTGCACGACAAGCGCTGGACCCGCGAGCAGGCGATCGACTATCTCAAGCAAAACACGCCGGCACCCGAATACGAAGCGGTCAAATCCATCGAGCGCTATATCGTCATGCCGGGACAGGCGGCCGCCTACAAAATCGGCATGTTGAAAATCCTCGAGCTGCGGGCCGAGGCCGAGGCGGCGCTCGGTGAGGCGTATGACATCCGCGACTTCCACGATGTCGTACTGCGCAACGGCGCGCTGCCGCTTGATCACCTGGAAGAGCAAGTCCGCGCCTGGATTGCGTCTTCTCAGCGATCCTGACCGCACCTGTCCGGACGACTGTTCACATCCCGGTGTGATGCGCTGATGTGATTGGATCGCGGCCAATGGTCCGTGAAATCATGCGCCCACGGTTTCAAGAGTGGAGGGTGAGACGATGCGCGGGTTAATAGTCCTTTTGGGTGCCGTCGTTCTGGCGCACATTGCGCCGGCTCAGGCCGTCGATCCGGATCTGCAGGCCGACGCCAATGCGCGGACCCAACGCTATGCCCTGGACCTCCAAAACGATCCCGGCACACCGCATCTCGGTAACGCCGTCGGCGATATCGTCGTCGTCGAGTTCTTCGATTACCAATGCCCGTTCTGTAAAGCCGCCGAGCCCCGCCTGAAGGACCTTGTGCGCGCGGACGGCAACATCAAGCTGGTGGTCAAGGACTTCCCGATTCTCGGGCCGGTCTCCGTGGTCGCGGCAAAGGCGGCGCTGGCCGCTGAGCGTCAGGGCAAACACGCTGACTTCCACAACGCGCTGATGGCGCGCAAAGGCCAGCTGACGGAAGAGCGCATCTATACGGTCGCAGAGTCCGTTGGGCTCGATGTCGATCAGCTCAAGGCAGATATGATCTCGCCTGAGGTCGCCGATCAGTTGATCGAGAACTTCAACCTGGCCCGCAAACTCAGAATTTCCGTCGTGCCCGGCTATATCGTCGGCGGCACGGTGCTGTCGGGCTTGTCGTCGGAGACATCGACCGCGGCAATTGACTTCGGGGTCGAGGTCGCAAACGAGCGGGCACGCGCGTCTAACTGACTTAGTTAGGCGTTCAGGAACTTCTCGATCGCGTCGACCTTATCCTGCGTGCCGGCGGTCATCGGCAGCACCAGATGTTCGGCGTCGGGCAATAAGTTCGCCGCTTCTTCCACCGAGACATAGAGCGGATCGGCGCGGTGCGCCATGCAGAAGGATGGTACGGTGCACAGCGGCAGACGGTCCCGCGTTTTATGGCGGAACACGGCGTTGTAGCCCTTGTAGTAGTGATCCAGCGCCTTCATCACTTCCATGACCCCATTGTGCAGCACTTCCGGCGGCCAGGGTTCCTTGCCGAGGTAATGTTCGGCGTCGCGCCGGTAATGCGGGAAATACACGCCCATGTCCTTCATGAAGTTCCACGCCCAGATGAAGTGCTCGCCGTTTTCCTGCGGCTTCACTTTCGGCGCGTAGTTGGCCAGCATGTCGGCCGCCAGGTCCTCGTCGAACAGCGCAACCCCGTCGAACACCAGCTTGCGCACCCGGTCCGGATGGGCGATGGCGATTTCCAGGCCGATGTTGGCACCGGTGTGGCTGCCGTATACATCCACCTTGTCCAGCCCAAGCTGGTCCCAGATGCGGATGACGCTGTCGGCGTAATAGGTCAACTCGGGTTCTTCCGGTTCGGGCGGTACGGATTCTCCGAAGCCGAGTGTGTCGGCGGCGATGACGCGGCGGGACTGTCCCAACAGTCCAACCATTCCACTGAGACCCTTCGAGGAGCCCGGCCCGGCATGCATCATGTACAGGGGCAGGGGGCCGCCGTCTGTGTACTCGCCGGCATGGCGATAGTGCACCAAGCCTTCTTTGATGCGTACGAACGCACGGTCGACGTCCATGGTGACTCCGCCCTCGGGCATTGCTTGTGCGTCTTTCGCCATTTTGATTTCTCCGGATTGCGCCTGTGCAGTGGTGGGTGTGATGGTGGATTGACCCAGCGCGGCCGAGGCGGCGGTTGCCCCAATGAGGGTGCGGCGGCTCAGCGCGGTGCGTGGGGTGTTTTCGGTCATGAGTTCGCATCCTGCCGTGTCGGCGCCGCCGCTGCATGCCAAAAAAAACGGGCGATCCAGGATCGCCCGTGCAGTGAACATGAAAGGGGACTTAGGGGAGAGGTTTTATTGGTTCAGGGCTGAGAGGGCTCCGTTTACTCGGCGAAGCCGCGGCGTGTGCGCCCGGAACTGCGGTCGATCTCGCGGCGGACCACCAGGGAGTCTTCCAGGGTGACGATTTCCACCACGATGGTGTCGTCGTCGACGGCTTCGACGCTGCCGACCTTAAGACGGTCATTGCCGGACAGGATCAGGCGGGATTCGGCCAGGGTACGCGCCTGTTCGACGGTCAGTTCGAGGTCGCGGTTGTTCGGACCCATGGCCATTGCCAAGGCATTGAAGCCCCGGCCGCCACGACGCTCGCGGCCGAATTCGCGTCCGCCCTCATGGCCCCCCATTTTGCCGCGCATCATGCGCTTGGCGACACGGCGGTCCATTTCTGCCGGGCGGCCGGTGCGGGTCGAGATTTCGACCGTCTGCACCAGAGAGTCATCCTTCGTGACAATGTCGACCAAGACCGAGTTGTTCTCCGTCGCCGTCGTTTTGCCGACTTTTAGGTTGGTGTTGCCCATGGAGGCGATGCGGCCTCCAACAATGTCGCGCACTTGATCGACGCTCAGGTGCTTGTCGATTTCGCTCAAGCGTTCTTCCATTCGGTCGTGCATGCGGTGTTCGAACATGGCGCGCCGGTTGTCATCGGCGTCGGCGGCGAAGGTCGGGGTAAGGGTCGCCCAGCACACCAGCAGCACAATCGCGGTCAGACCTGTCTTAACGGTGTTTTCGATGATGAAGCTCTTATTCATGGCGATGGTTCCTCGTTAACTTACGGAAGTGGGAAATCCGTCCTCGTATTGATCCCCTGTGGGGTGCCACCGCCCGGACCCGGTCTTCAAAGGGGGAAAGGGGCTCCGGGTCCGGCAGGGCGATAGCCGCCATTAAAAGGGGCAAGCGGCGGCTACGGTGGAAGCAATCGTGGTCCAGGCAGTGAGCAGAACCACAGTGGTGATCGCGGTGTTCAAAGCGGTGTCCATTTTCATGTCCTCGTTTCGTTTGTTGTGAACTGGCGGTGTCGGGTGTTTGTTATTTCCGCTTCGTTCGATGAGGCCATTAAGCCAGTCCTCTGTAACGGCCCGATGTCGTGAACACGGGAAAAGTGTAACCGGCTGTAACCAGACGGCCCGCTGTTACAGTTTGTTGCGGAAAATGGGAGTTTTCTGCGGGCTGGAGTGTTGCGCGCCGACCGGGGCCCTATAATATCCAGGCCATGACGAGTGCTTCCGATTTCTCCAAACCGCACATCCTCATCGTCGACGACGATGCGGAAATTCGTGACCTGCTTTCGCGCTTCCTCAGCAAGTACGAATACAGGGTGACCACGGCCCGCGATGGGCGTGAGATGAAAAAGGCTTTGGAGGACTGGCAGATCGACCTCATCGTTCTCGATCTTATGATGCCGGGCGAGGACGGCCTCAGCTTGTGCCGCAAAGTCCGCTCCGAATCCAACATGCCGGTTATCATGCTCACCGCCATGGGCGAGGACGTCGATCGTATCATCGGTCTGGAAGTCGGCGCCGACGACTATATGGCCAAGCCCTTCAATCCGCGCGAACTGGCCGCCCGCATCAAAGCCGTGCTGCGCCGGTTCGAGACTGGCGGGGCAGGAGCCTCGACCGATGGTGAGAAAAAGGGCCGCTTCGCCTTCGCCGAGTTCGAGCTCGATCCGGCGACCCGCTCGCTGCACCGGGGCGATGAGGAAATCGATCTTACCGCCGGCGAGTACGATCTTCTGGTCGCCTTCGTCGAACACCCGCAGCGCGTTCTAAACCGGGATCAACTGCTCGATATGGCCAAGGGCCGCGCGGCGATCCCGTTCGACCGCTCGATCGATGTTCAGGTCGGCCGTCTGCGTAAGAAGATCGAGCCGGATCACAAAGAGCCGACATTGATCAAAACCGTGCGCGGCGGCGGCTATATGCTGACCGCGGATGTGACGCGGGTCTGAGCGATGAACCTGCGCCGATTCATGCCCGACAGCCTCGGCGGCTGGGTGTTCACGGTGGTGGTGGCCGCCGTGATTCTGATCTACAGCCTGTCGTTGCTGAGCTATCTGATCTTCCGCGACGAAGCCGCCGCCGCGGCGGCGGCCAGCCAGGCCGCCGATCAGCTGATCGTCTACAAGCGGGTGATTGAGCAGGCCGAAGAACGCGAGCGGCTGAGCCTGATCCGAGGTTTGAGTTCACCCGGCATACGCATGGTGGTGACCAGCCGTCCGCTGGTGCGCGAATCCGACGACGTGTTTACATCCCGCATCGTCTATCGCCGCCTGGCGCGTGAGTTTCCCACCGGGACGGACATTCGCATCGACTCGCGGATTGCCGATCCGGAGGGTGACGAGCGCTTCCCGACCCAAGAGGAAATCCGCCGCCATCATCGCGGCCTGCGCGGCGGTGAACCACCCCCGCAGCCAGAGGACGCTTTAGCGGGAGAACCGCCGCCGCGTCCGCCTGCGAGCATTGCCGCGGAGCGGCGTGCCCGGACTCTCGATCAGACCCTGCGCGATATACGCGGCTTCCAACCGTTCGTACGCGCGTCCGTTAAGGTCGACGAAAATATGTGGTTCAACGCTCGCGTCGATTTGAACATCAATGAAACCAGCGAGCGCACCCGGCCGTTCATCTTCACCACGGTGCTGACACTCCTCATTGCGGTGTCGGCCGTCTACGCGGTGCGCCGCGCCACCCGGCCGGTGTCCCTGTTCGCCACCGCAGCCGAACGCCTGGGGATCGAATTCAACGCCGCGCCGTTGCCCGAGTCCGGCACCGGCGAAGTGCGCCGCGCTGCGCGCGCCTTCAACACCATGCAAAGCCGCCTGAAGCGCTTTGTTCAGGACCGCACCCAAATGCTGGCCGCGATCTCCCACGATCTGCGCACGCCAATTACCCGCATGCGCCTGCGAGCGGAGTTTGTCGATGATGACGAACAGCGCTCCAAAATGCTCAACGATCTCGATGAAATGGAAGCGATGATCAAGGCGACCATGGCGTTCGCCCGTGACGATACCGCCAACGAGCCGGCGGTAAAGATCGATATTGCAGCTGGGTTGGCTGCCCTGGCGGTGGACGAAAAAGCCATCGGTCACGAGGTCGCTTACATGGGGCCGAAATCGTTGAAACTGATCGGCCGGCCGCTCGGCTTCAAGCGCGCGCTGACCAATTTGGTCGAGAATGCGGTCAAGTACGGCGGCTCTGCTGAAGTCACGCTATCGCGCAGTGGTGACTACGCGGAAATCGTGATCGATGACAAGGGTCCGGGTATTCCTGATGGGGAGAAGGAACAGGTGTTCACGCCGTTCTATCGCCTGGAGAGTTCCCGCTCGCGCGACACCGGCGGCACCGGGCTTGGCATGACCATCGCCCGCAATGCCATCCGCTCCATGGGCGGCGATGTGGTGCTGCTCGATCGCCCCGGCGGCGGGTTACGGGTAAAGGTAACCCTGCCGGTGCAGGGCTAGAGCTAAAGATTGGGGTTTAGCTCCCGCTGTCTTCGGCAATGCCTTCGTGCAGCGGGCGGGGGAACAGGCCCTCCGCGGTCATCTTTTCCATCACCTCGGCATAGAGCCCGCGCAGTTGCGATTGATCCTCCATGCCGGACCTGAACCGGTTCGGCGGCGTGATGGTCTTCTTGTATTCGGTGTAGAGCTCGGTGCGCAGCTGGGCGATGACATTAAAGCTGTTGGCCGAATGGCGATGCGCGCGCAGCTGTTCGATGTCGATGAGGGCGCGGCATTTCATACTTTCGCCGGACGGAACTGTCTCGTTGATGATGTTGCCGTAGTAATCGATGATCTTGGTGCCGCCGGCGTTGGTGGATTCCAGGAATCCGCGCCGGCTGACCCAGCCGCCGGTGTTGGTGGAAATCAGATAGCAGTTGTTCTCCAGCGCGCGGGCCTACTTGCACGCACTCCATCCCGGAAAGTCCGGTGAGTCCGAGGTCGGGTTGAGCAAAATCTCGGCGCCCTTCATCGCCAACATGCGCGCCACTTCCGGCTTGGTGATTTCCATGCAGGGGAACATGCCGATGCGGCCGATGTTAGTGTCGGCCACCGGCCACAGCGCATCCCAGCCTTCAACCTCTACGTACTCGTCCAGGAAATCGTGCGGCGACGGCGTGCTCAAAGAATGCAGCCGCCGGTACTTCAAAATCACTTCGCCCTTGGGGTCGATCAGGAAGGAGCAGTTGAAATAGCGCTTCTCCCACTTCGGATCGTATTCGTACGCATTGGCGCCGATATATACGCCGAATTCCCGCGCGGCCTGAAACAGCGGCTCCAGTTCCGGCCCGGGGATCTCGATGCAGCCGACGTCCAGCCAGTCGATGGACTTGCGCCCGCGCCACGCTGCCGGGGCGAGGGTGAGGAACATCTCGGGGAAGGTCACCAGCTTGACCGCGCCCAGGCCGTTGCCGAGCCCCTTCTTCATCAGGTCCAGGGCCGCGTCCATGTTTTCTTTCATGATCGCGCGGCCTTCTTCCGGTCCGGATACGTCGGCCCGGATCGGATTGACGATGGTCTGGCAGGCGAGGGCGTAATAGCGGGGGATCATGTGTGGCTCCTAAACATAACTGTCTTTATCCATCGCCGTGCCCGGCGGCGTCAGGGTGCCGTCGTCGAGCAGGCGTTTGATGATCTCGCGTCCGACCTTGATGTTGCCGAGGTCGCCCGGCGGCCCCGTAATCTCTTCCTTGCGCTCGCTGTACTGGTGATGTGCGCTCTGTCTTCGGCCGTTCAGGCCGATCATCACGCGGCTTCCGCGTCCGACGGCACGCCCGCGAGCCCTAAAGACTTTGCGGTCATGTACGGTGAAGCGTCGGCCTCGTTTTCCGCGGAAGCGGTCGCCAGTTTCTACGGCGAAACCGTTGTCAGCATCGCCCACACGGGAACCATGCGGACAATGGCTGGCAAGCCGCAACAAGTCGCGGAACTCGCAGGGTTCTATACCGCGCTAGGGGAACGCGGGATTACGTCACTGAATCTGGCCGATTACACCGTCATCGAGCTGTCGAACGAATTTGCGCTGTCCCGTATGCGCTGGGAACTTGCGGACTCATCCGGTGCCGTCCGCAACACGGTCATGTCGACCTATGTCATCCGCCGTGAAGCGCCGGGCTGGCGCGTGGTCTCAATTCTTGAGATGGGCAGACCGACACCGCCCGCGCGACTCGAGTGACGGTGGTGGCGTAGCACGCATATCGCGTCTAAGCTTTCGGCGACCAAGAGGGAGGGCGCACCATGGCCACGCGACGTAAACCTTTCGCCAATGATCCGGATGGCACACGGCTGCCGATCAAGATCGACACCACGTCCAACGGAGAATTCCAGCCCCGGCCCTTAAGCGCAGCGAACGTCGAAGCCAATCGCCGGGCGCTGGTGAATGCCGACGACAACGCCCGTCACACCGGCAAACAGCGCCGCGACTTTCTCGTCTCTGCCGCCGGTGCGGCAACCACGCTGCTCGCCTTCAACGAGGTCAACGCCGCCACCGGCAAACGCGGCAGTTCCTATGAGCTGCCGTGGGAAGCGGGCAAGGACGAGGCCGCCGCGAAGGAGGCGCTCGACGGCGACGAGTTCATTTTCGACATCCAGGGCCATCACGTCGGCAACATCGACAGTTGGTCGGAGGATTCGCCCCTTTATCCCGCACGCCATAACTACAAATTCTTCGCGCCTCAGGTGGGGTGTAGCTACGGCGGCGACGATCCGGAGACGGGCCACATCCACTGCCTGACCGGCGAGGCCTACGTCAAAGAAGTGTTCATGGACAGCGATACGGACATCGCCGTCTTGTCCTTCGGGCCTGCGCCGGGCAACCAGATGCTGCCGAAGTATTCGGAAGGGGCGGAGACGGTGCGCATCGTCGAGGCCCTCGGCACCACCCAGCGCTTGATGGTGCACGGTCGCTGTATGCCGACCTATCCTGAAGACCTGGAGGCGATGGACGAAACCGCCGCTACCTGGCCGGTCTCCGCCTGGAAGACCTACACCCAGCATGGCCCCAACGACACCGGCTACTTCCTCGACGACGATCTCGGCCAGACCTTTATCGACAAGGTGCGCAAGACCGGGGTGAACATCATCGCCGTACACAAAGGCCTGCCGTTCCTGCAGTACAAAAACAATTTGAAGTACGCGAGCTCGCGCGACGTCGGCCCGGCAGCGACGCAAAACCCCGACATCAAGTTTTTGATCTATCACTCGGGCTACGACATGACGAAACCGGAAGGACCCTATAGCCGGGACTCCGGCTCCGGCGTCGACGATCTCATCACCTCGCTGATGGACAGCGGCATTACGCCCGAGAGCCAGGCCAATGTGTATGCCGAGCTTGGCAGCACCTGGCGTTATCTGATGCGCGATCCGGATCAGGCGGCGCATGTCATTGGCAAGTTGCTCAAATACGTCGGCGAGGACCGCGTGCTATGGGGCACGGACTCGATCTGGTACGGCTCGCCGCAGGATCAGATCATGGCCTTCCGCGCCTTCCAGATCTCCGACGAGTTTCAGGAGAAATACGGCTATCCCAAGCTGACGACGGAGATCCGCGCCAAGGTGTTTGGGCTCAGCGGTGCGGAGGCCTACGGCCTCACACCCGACGAGGTGCGCAAATATACCAAGGCCGATCCGGTGGAAGAGGCGAAGCGCGAATATGCCGAAGCGCCGGACCCGAGCTACCTGACCTACGGCCCGAAAACCCGGCGCGAGTTCTTCCGCTTTCTGGCGCAGGAAACGCGGTGATGCGCAAAGTTTGCATGGCGCTCTTGTTGGCGTTGGTCGGGGCATCAACCGCAAGCGCCGCGACCCTGGCCGATACCTGCGCCTCGGCGGCAAACGCTTGGCTTGCGTCCTTGTCGGAAGAACAACGGGACGAAGCGGTCCGGCCATTCGACCATGAAGGCCGGAAAAAATGGACCAACCTGCCGGGCGGACGCTATCGCGACGAGGGGCTGCCTTTCGAGGACATGTCTGAAAACCAGCGCAAGCTGGCGCACCGTCTCATGCAGTGCGGCTTGTCGAGCCAGGGCTATCAAAAAGCTGTCGGCACTATGTGGGTCGATGATTATCTGTTCTCTAAGATGACCAACCCGGAGATGCAGGCGGTCATCAACCGCGGCTACGGCTTTTATTGGGTCGGTGTTTTCGGTGAGCCAGGCGGCGACGCGCCCTGGGGCTGGCAGGTCGACGGCCATCACCTCGGTCTCAATTTCACCGTCGCTGACGGAATGGTGGAAGTAACGCCCGCCTTCGTCGGTATTCAGCCCAATGAAATTCCGGACGGACCCTATACCGGCTGGCGCGTGCTCGGCGAAGAAGAAGACAAAGCACTCGCCCTGGTGAATAGCCTCGACGACATGCAGCGCAGTCGCGCCATCCTCAGTGCAACGGTGCCAGACGAAATCTTCACCGGTCCGGAGCGGGGCGATGCCCTTACGGACTTCGAAGGTCTCACCGGGTCTGACATGACGGACGGCCAGCGCGCCCTCTTGCAGGGTCTCATCGAAGAATATGTGCGCAATGTTGATCCCGAAGCCGCGGATGCGCTGCTCGGCCGGATCGCCGCTGACGGCGCGGACGTATTGCACTTCGCCTGGATGGGCCCGACCGAGGCGGGCAGTCCGTTTTACTACCGCGTTCACGGGCCGTCGGTGCTGATCGAATTCGATCACACGCTCGTTATCGGCCGGGCGCAATCCGGCGAACGCCAACACGACCCCAATCATATTCACACCATTCTGCGCCAGCCGGGCCAGGACTATGGCGCCGATCTGTTGCGCCGCCATTACGAAGAGCATCACGCCGATGACTAAAGTGGGTCTCGTGATGGCCCTGATGGCCGGATTCGCGTTTTCCGCAAGCGCTGAAGACGCGCCGCGCATGAAAGGCATCGGCTGGGTGGTGCTGCGGTCCCACGACCGCGATGCCCTAGCCGAGTTCTATCGTGCGCTCGGCTTTCAGGAGTGGGCGTCGTCGGAGCGCATCGTCGGTTTGCGCGCCGGGGGAGGCGCGGCGCTGGAGATCGGCCATCTCGATGCGGATGCGCCGGCCAATCCGCCACGTACGTCGCGGACGCAATCTCAGGCGATGGCGATTTTCGGCGTGGACAATATCGAGGCAGTTGTGGACCGCGCCCGCGCCAGCGGTGCGACGTTCGTCGAAAAGTATCAAGGACCCGCGGGTCCACCGCTGTATTACATCGGCGACCCGGACGGCAACGTCATCGGCTTCGCTGAAGACGGTCCCATGTGGGGTAATACTGAAGAATTAGAGGCGCTGGGGATCACACCTGCGCCGGAGCAATAAACAGAGAGGAATTCCTATGACGCTTTCACGCAGAACGGTTCTTGGCAGTACGGCAGCCGCGGCGATGGGGAGTATGACCGTATCCGGTCCGGCACAGGCCGCGCTCGACCTCTCCAATCCCGCCAACAAGATGGAAGTCTATGCCCGTATGCGCGGCATGGGTGACGGCGAGTTGTCGTTGTGGTGGTGGCGGGCCAACATCTGGGCGAAGCCGAATGACGAGGTCGCGGTCAAGATCGCCATTGCGGAAGGCCTGACCTTTCAGCGCCTGACCCGCAACGGTGATGGAACGCTGCAAGACGCCCAAGCCGGGCGCGGCACGTTCCGCGACGCCGAGACCGGCGAACCGCTGACCACCTTCACCAATCCGATCAACGGTCATACCGCCGAGCCGGATCATATTCGCTCTCTCAACAGGGGCGTCATCGGGCCGAACGGCATAATCCGCGAACCCGACGTGCGCGTGCTCGTATTCGAAAGCGAGATCAGTGAACCCCTGGTCAACCTCGGTCAGGTGTTCATGCGCGAAAACTTCGTCGCCAAGTTTAAGGGGCGGGAAGGCCGCGCGGCGACCAGCACGTCGTCGTCGCTGACCACGTATGTCGCCCAGGCCGACGACATCGCCGATGACGGCAAGGCGTTCCGGCCGTGCAATTTCTTCTACCAAAGTCTGGGTGGTTTCCGCCCGTGGATGGGCATGGACGACGCCACGGGTGCGCTGAGCTGGCAGACCTATGGCCAAAAGCTCGGCAACGGACCGGACAAGGCGTCCGACGATATCCGCGGCTGGGTGGATGCAAACTATCCAGGGTTCCTGGAAAACCCCGGGATTTGAACGCCATGCCTTAGCCGATGCATGGGTGCGCGCAGACCAGCTTTGCTGCGTGCATGGGCTCGTTCGTCTCAGAATTAACCTCCTGAAATCGCTGGCCGATTTGGGCACAAGGCGAGTTACGGGGCGCGTGCATGGGCTCGTTCCTCACCTTTTCACCGGGTAAACAGAATTCTGGTCGGGGCGAGGCGCGCGCGGAGCTGTGACAGAACTGCCGCAAGCCCTTGAAATTCAATGCTCTCTTTGTGGGATTTATTGACTCCTGGCCCCGAGTCGCACATCATAAGCGTTGCGCTTGCATTGCCTGAGTTAATTTACGCGACCTTCTACGTTTCACTCGCCTAATTGCCCCCTGACAGTGTGATCGTAAGACCCGGCCCACGCGAGTTTGTGTGTGGCCAAACACGTGCCTACTACTGGAGAAAGACTATGCCGACCGGAACCGTGAAGTGGTTCAATAAAACCAAGGGCTACGGGTTCATCGAACCCGATGACGGCTCGAAGGACGCCTTCGTCCATATTTCAGCCGTTGAGCGTGCTGGCCTGTCAGGGCTACGCGAAGGGCAGAAGGTCAACTACGAACTTGTGCAGGGCCAGAACGGTAAGAGCTCTGCCGAAAACCTGGTCGCCAACGACTAACTGGCGTACCCAGAAGGGCGCCTAGCGCTCCGCATGAATAAGGACCGGCCGCCGCGAGGTGTGCCGGTCCTTTTCATTTCGGATGCGTCTTTCCTTAAGCTTCAGGATCGACCAGCACATCGATGAGGGTTGGGCGTCCGCGTGCGATCGACGCCATCGCCTGATCAAACGCCGCGGGCAGTTCTTCCGGCAGGGCAACCGGCCCGACGGCGGCCCAGCCTTGTGCCTTTGCCAAACCACACAGGTCGGGTGGAGGATCGTCGAGACGCTGGCCCACCCACTTGTTCTCGCGCGGCCGGCCCCGCGCCTGGGCGACCCGATCCTGATGCCGCTCGTCGTTCATGAAGGAGCGGTTGTTGTTAACGACAGCCAGCAGCGGCAGCTTGCGCTGCGCCGCCGTCCACAACGCCGCCATGCCGGACAACAGGTCGCCATCGCCCGTGGCGCAGACGACCAGCCGGTCCGGGTCGGAGTCCCGCATCGCCAGGGCGGCGCCGATCGCGAACGCCGGGCCGCAGCCGATGACGCCACCCGCATCCGCGCCGAGGTAATCCAGCGGATGATCGAACGGCGATGCCGCCACCGGCCAGCCGAAAGGCAGGCAGGCGAAGCTGGACTTGCGTCCGGCCAAGGCGTGCATCGTCGCGTCGGCGAGATGCCGCATGGAAATCGTTTTGGTGTCCGGCAGATCGACGCGTCCGGGCTGCGCCGCAGCATGTGCCGGCGGGCCTTTTACGCCCATTGCCGTCAGGAGGGCGTGCGTCGTCGTGTCGGGATCGGCGAGCAGCATGATATCCGCGCGCGGTAGGCCCAGGTAGTCCATCACGGCGCCGGTGTGAGCATAGCGGTCGAGCGAGGCATGAATGACTGTCAGGCTGTCATCGTCGGCCCGGCCGACCGTCTGCAGGGCCGTTTGCAGGTCCACCCAGTCGAGGCTGAGAACCACGTCGGCCTCGGCCAGCGCGGCCAGGTCATCCTTAGTGTGAAACAGGCCGAGCATATCCACGTGCTGCGGATGGGATGCCGGGAAGGCCGCGGCCTGCTTCAGCGCGGTATAGACCTTCGCGTTCAACGCTTCGGCTAGCTTGATCCGTCGCGCCCAGTCGGTTTCGTCGCGTGACACGCGTCCGGCCAGGATCACAGGTGTTTTTGCGCCCCGCAGCGCAGCCAAGGCCTTCTCCAAGCTCGCCGGGTCGGGTCCGGGCGGCGCAGCGGTGGGGAAGTGCTTCGGGTCTGGCAGGCTAACCGCACCTTCCAATTCCTGCTCCTGCAGGCCTGCGTCGAGGCACACATAGGTCGGGCCCATGGGCGCGGTTGCAGCCATGCGCGCGGCGCGCAGGACGGCTTCGGCAATCGCCTGCGCCGAGGCCGGCTGATCGTCCCACTTCAGGTAGTCGCGCACCATGCCGGCCTGGTCCGCCGCGGTGTGGATCCAGTCGATCCATGGGCGTCGCTTGGCGGCGTCCACAGGTCCGGTCGCGCCCATGATCACCATCGGCATCCGGTCGGCGAAGGCATCGAAGATATTGATCGCGGCGTGCATGACACCGATGTTGGCGTGCAGGGCGACGCCCATCGGCGTGCCGGTGACTTTCGCATAGCCGTGGGCGATCGCGACGGCGGCCTGCTCCGTCAGGCACAGCACCATTTCGGGATCGCGGTTGCCGAGATAATTGACGATGGAATCGTGCAGGCCGCGGAAACTCGCACCCGGTACCAGGCTGATGTACTTGAGGCCTGCGCGCCGCAGCATCTCAGCCGCCACATCACTGGCCCAGCCCATCGTGGGCGCTTGCGGCGGAACGAACTCAGACATTGAAAATCCCCTAATCCTGTCCTCACGCGGACGGTAGCATGTCTAGGGGCAGGGTCGCGCGCGGCCCAGAGCCGACTTCACGGCTGTCCGGTGTTCAAACGGCTTTGACGCTGCGCGCTCTGGCGCTGAGCGAGCGTCCGACCAGAAACATCGGGACGTAATCGCTGCGCTCGGCACCCTGGCTGGCATAGAAACGCATCGCTCTCCGGCTGCGGCCATTGACCATCCAGCACACGCCCGAAGCTCCTTCCTGTTTCGCCAAGCGGGAGATCGCGCTCATCAATTTCGCGCCGATGCCGTTGCGGCGTTTGCCTTTTGTGACGAAAAGGTTCTCGAGGCCCAATATCGGCTCTTCCTCGCCCGGATCGAACACCGGGTATGCGTGGGCCATCCCGACCAAGCCCGACTCGCCTTCGGCGACGACGACGTGGTGCGAACGTGTTCTGCCGAAACATGTGTTCACAAAGGAATCTGATAATTTGGAAACCGGCCGGTCGCCGTCTTCCACGTACCATTCATTGAGGAGCTTCAAGAGCTCAGGAACATCCTTGCGGGTCGCCTTGCGGACCCAAAACTTTTCGCGTGGCATCGACGATGATCACTCTCCCCCGCGGCCGCCATGGGCAGCCGACCAGCCGATGGGGTCCGCTAGGAACTCCCGAACGCCATTTATCTTATCTTGATCAAAGTATCCACCATCTTCAGCAGCCTTGAGGACGTCGGCCCAGGTGCACAAGTAATGCAGGCTAACCCCTTCCTTTTCGAGGCCGTCCAGAGCACCCGGAAAGGCCCCATAAAAGAACACGACAAAGGTGTGGTTACACTCGGCTCCGGCATCCCGAAGGGCCTTAACGAAGGCCAGCTTGCTGCCGCCGTCCGTGGCGAGGTCCTCGACCAGAAGGACCTTGGAGCCCTCGGGCAGGTCGCCTTCGATCTGCGCCATCCGGCCAAATCCCTTGGGCTTCTTGCGGACATACTGCATCGGCAGCATCAGGGCGTCAGAAATCCAGGCGGCATAGGGAATGCCCGCGGTTTCGCCCCCGGCGACGCAATCCAGATTCTCGAAGCCGACGCTTTGCTCGATCTCCTCCCGGGCCAGGGACGTAATCGTGCGCCGCGCCCGGGGAAAGGAGATCAGCCAGCGGCAGTCGATGTAGACCGGGCTCGCCCAGCCCGCAGTGAGCGTATAGGGCTCTTCCGGACGGAAATTGACGGCTTTGGTCTCGAGCAGGATCTTGGCGATGGTCTGGGCCGCAACCTGTTGGCGCAGCGATCGGGCGCCGGCAGCGGCGGAATCGGGCGATGTCATTTTGATGAGAGTCTTTCGGCTGGCTTTACGAACGGAACGTCCCCCTGTTTACTGAGTTACCGCGACACTCTCAACGCCTGCTGGCGAGCTGCCGTCCGATATTTTACCTATGTCCGATTCCCCCAAGACTTCCCCGACCGTTTGGGCCCTCACCGATGACCGGCCGGGCAACAATGTGCAGGTCCTAGGGGTGGCGGAAGCGCTCGGCTGGCCGGTCACCGAGAAGCCGATTCGCTATACCGCCTTTGCCAGGCTGCCCAACATCATCCGCCGCGCGACCCTGGCCGGCGTGACCGATCCCAGCCGCAGCGGACTCACATCCCCGTGGCCGGATGTCGTGATCGCAGCCGGACGGCGTTCCGCGCCTGTTGCCCGGTGGATCAAGCGCCAGTCCGGCGGCACGGCAAAGCTGGTGCAGATCATGTTTCCGGGTCGCGTGGGAGGCAAAGACTTCGATCTCATCGCCGTGCCCGATCACGACGCCAGACCGCGTATCACCAAATGGCCCAACGTCGTGACCTTCACGGGGGCGCCAAATCTGGTCACCCCCGGCTTACTGACCAACGAGGCGGGACGGTGGAAGGATCGTTTTGACACACTGCCGCGGCCGTATGTCGCCGTGATCGTCGGCGGTGCGACGCGGCGGCGGCCATTCTCTAGCGATCAGGCGTTCGATCTTGGCTTGAAGGTGAGCAACCTGGCAAAATCTGCGGGAGGAAGTGTGCTCCTTTCGACGTCGCGCCGGACCGGCCGGGACGCTGAGCTAGCGCTGATGCAGGTCATTCCCGAACCCCGCGATGTATTTGTCTGGGGACAGGACGGAGAAAATCCCTATTACGGGTATCTCGCGCTGGCCGATGCCATTGTCGTCACCGGGGATTCGATGACCATGTGCGCGGAAGCCTGTGCGACAGAGACACCGGTATATATCTATTGTCCGCCACGCAGTGTCACGGCGAAACACGCGCGGCTGCACCACCGTTTGTTCAAACTCGGTTACGCCAGACCCATGCCGGATGAACTCCAGGAGTGGCGCCACCCACCATTGTCTGCCGCGCAGGATATTGCGGCGCGGGTTCAAGAGTTGGTCGCTTCGCCTGCGCGCGCAGGCTAAACTCCGCCAATGCCCCGGTTCTCAGCAAACGTCTCTCACCTTTTTGCGGATGTCCCGTTTCTGGACCGGTTCGCGGCGGCATCTGCGTGCGGCTTCAAGGGTGTCGAGTGCTTGTTTCCCTATGCAGACCCGGCCAGCGTGGTTGGCGATAGAGTCGCCATGGCCGAAGTCAACATGACGATGTTCAACGCGCCACCGGGAAACTATGCCGCAGGTGAACGGGGCTTGGCCGCGCTGCCTGGCCGCCAGCAAGAGTTTCGCGACTCTTTCGAAGTCGCATTGAACTACGCCGAGTTGCTCGACTGTTCGCGTATTCACGTCCTTGCCGGCAAGGTGGCTGAGGATCAGTGGGACGAAGCCTTAGAGGTGTATTTCAACAACCTCGATGTCGCTGCCGAAATGGCCCGTGATGTCGATGTTACCGTGCTGATCGAGCCGATTGTGATGGAAGGGTATTTCCTTACGCGGCCAGACGATGCGGTGGAAGCTATCAATGAGGTCGGCGCGAAGAACCTGAAGATTCTCTACGACATCTATCAGGCGCAGCTGGGGCAGGGCGCCATAACGGACTTCTTGGAAACGCACCTCGACAAAATCGGCCACATTCAGATTGCCGGCGTGCCCGGACGCCATGAACCGGACCGGTCCGGCGAACTCAACTGGCCTTATTTATTCGATTTGCTCGACGCGCACGGCTATGGCGGCTGGGTCGGTGCCGAATACGACCCCCGATCGGGCACGCACCAGGGTCTCGGCTGGGCCAAAGACTGGGGCATAAAAGCCCCCTAATCGGTGACGTCCAGCTTATCGAAGGGTACGCCGTCGGCGATCACATCGTAGTAGCCGACACGGCCCGCCACAGCGTCGAATGCCGGGCTCTGCCACATCAGAATCCCGGGCGGGTGATCGTGTTCATAGGCAAGGACGTCGCCAACGAGTCGGCGGCGTTCTTCTGCCGTGACCGCGTTCTCTGCGCGTTCGATCAACGGCATAATCTGAGGGTCGCAATAGTATGTCGGGGTCCACCGGCAGGACCGCGTGCGGTAGCCGTGCATGGGATCAAATCCGCTGGTGACCATTGAAAATGCAACGAAGGGGTCTGGCCAGCCGGTCTGGTACATGTATTCCAGGTACTTGGCGAAGGTTGTGCGCTGCAGTTCCATGGTGACACCGATCCGGCTTAAGTCGGCTGCAATCTGCTGATGGGCCTGGTCGTCATTCGACTGGCCGCCGACCATCAGAGTCACCATCTTGAATCCGTCTTCGTAACCAGCTTCAGCCAAGAGCGCCTTGGCGCGCTCGGGATCATAGGGATAGGGGTCGATCTCAGGATCGTAGCCAAACGCCTGGGGATGCGCGATCTGCGCCGCTGGCTCGACGGCTCCGCCGAACATCACGTCGATGATCAACTGCGTATTAACCGCGTGGTTCAAGGCGCGGCGGACGCGGAGGTCGGTCAGCGGCGATGGCTTGCTCGTCACGAACTGAATGAACGCAACAGACGGATTTGCGTAGGAGATCAGCCGCCCGCCAACCGCAGAGACACTGGACTCATCTTCCGGCGCCACGCTCATCGCCACATCGAGAGATCCGGATAGGATGCCCTGAAGGCGCGCCGCCTGATCGGCCATTTGAACAAGCGTGACCGAGTCCAGCTTGGGTGGCCGCCAGGACGTTGAATTGGCCTTTAGGTCGATCCGTCCGTCGCGCCAATTCTTGACCGTGAAGGGTCCTGAGCCGACAGGGTCGAGCGCGAATTGTTCCGCACCCAACGCCTCGAAATGCGATGGAGCGGGAATTCTCAGAAAATCCAAATGGATGGGAAGGATTGCGTTGGGCTCTCCGGTGACAATCTCAACCGTATAGACATCGCGCGCGCGCACACCGATAACACCGATGCGGCTCAGATGCGTACCGATGGTCTCGCTGCGGCCAGCATCCGACAGCAGAAACTCGATGGCGGCCACCACGGCTGCGGCGTCGAATGGCTCGCCGTTTGAAAATGCGACGTCGCGGCGGAGGGTCAATAGCCATGTCTTGGCATCTTTCGCCTCCCAGGATGTCGCCAAGGCTGGTCCTGCGGCGCCGTTGGCACCGATGCGGGTCAAAGTGTCGAAAATGGCGTGAAGAGGTAAAGTGCCCGGCAGGCTGACATTCTGATGAGGATTGCCCCGTGTCGCAGGCAGGATGGGGCTGCCAATGGTGATCGACTTCTCGGCTAAGACAATGGTCCGGCCGTCAAACGCAAAAACGGCGCAGGCAACAAGGACGTTTATCGACAACCGGCACAGCGAATTCATAACCATGGCGAGATACTAACCCAGGACGCAGGGGCTTGGCACGTCCGGGCGAGGCGCATTTCTTAACAACGCTCGCAACACGAAATGAGGTCTATGCAATTCGGCGGTAGCGCAAGAATGTAGCGCACTTTAGACTGCGGCAAATTTTCACGAGAGAGGGACGTAGGAAAATGATCACACTTCTGGGTAAGGCAAATTCAAGGGCTTCGCGCAATATTTGGGCGCTGCTCGAGGCGGGCGCTGACTACCAGCACGATCCCATCGACTACCGCAAGGGGGAAGCCAAGACGGACGCATTCACGGCAATCAATCCGGGCGCCAAAATACCGGCATTGACGGACGGCGATGTCGCCATGTTCGAGAGCCTGGCCATGAACCTGTATATCGCGCAGACCTATGGCAAAGGATCGTTGTGGCCGGATGACAGCGCTGGTCAGGCGCTCTGTTTGCAGTGGACACTGTTCGCGGCAACGGAGTTGGAGCCGCCGAGCGTGTCACGCCTGATGGAATTTATCTTTAAGGCCGAACCCGACCGCGATCAGATAAAGATTGATGCCGCCGCGGAACAGGCCAAACGTCCCATCGATACGCTTGAAGCAACACTAGCTGCCCGGAAGTTCTTGGCCGGTGACGCATTTACGATCGCCGATCTGAATGTTGCATGTGTCGCCGACTATTTGTTGCGCACGGGTTTCGATTTTTCGCCCTGGCCGAAGACCAAAGCCTGGCTGGAGGGTTGTTTGGCCCGTGACGCCAATCAGAAAACCAACGATATCCGGGCGAAAGAAGCTGCTGCGGCGGCGTAAGAGCGCGCATAGAGAGTTTAAGAATATGATTAAGCTATACGGCAGCATTGTTTCGCGTGCGACGCGTAACCTGTGGATGCTGGAAGAACTGGGTGTTGAGTATGAACATGTGTCCCTGGATTGGGCAAAGCAGGAAAACCGATCACCCGAGTATTTGAAGATAAACCCAGCCGGGAAAGTACCCTTGCTGGTCGACGGCAACGCCGTGATGTCCGAATCTCTCGGCATTAACCTTTACCTTGCCCAGAAGTTTGAAGGCGGTTTGTGGCCGGAGGCCGACGCCGGCAGGGCTCTTTGTATTCAATGGTCGTTCTGGGCTGCGGCCGAACTGGAGCCGCTGGCCTACGGACGGTTGCGCGAATTCGTCTTCAAAAAGGAAGAGGAACGTGACGAGGCATTGGTCGATGATTTTGCGCAGCGAACGGGACCCCTCATGACATTGCTTGCACAAGCGTTGGCCGGCGGCGACTACCTTGTCGGAGACTCATTCTCGGTCGCGGACCTCAACGTCGCCTGCGTCATGGAATACCTTGACCGTTCCGACTTCGATCTTCCGCCGTGGCCAATCGTCGCGGACTGGTATGCGCGCAGCTATGGCCGGCCGGCCAACACGAAGATTCAAAAACTTCGCGCGCCGGCGGCTGCCGCGATGATGAAGCAGTTAAGAGGCGAGTAGGGGGCTTAGGTTTCGCTCTGCTGGAACAGCGCAGGCACCTTTATTTTCGACTTTACCTTGCCAAGCGTCGTATTGACTGACTTTGTCAGGCGTTGGCGCAGCGGCTCTTTAGGACGCCGCACCCGCGGCTTGGGAATGCGGTAGTAGCTGCGGAAGGCGTCGCGGTCGGCTTCTTGTTCAAAGATGAGGACGTAGTTCTTCTTCGAGAGATCCTCTGCGGCCCCATCGACCTTTATCGTCCACTTTCCCCGCACATGCTTGCGCAGCCAATCCTCAATCGGTTGGATGCGTCCGCCGGTGGTGAAACGAACGGTAAATTTTGAAGAGGTCGTCATACCTTGCCCTTTTGCGTCACGAGGCTACGCCCCGGTTACGACTCGATGGCGATACCTTTGCGCAAAAGGGTTAATAAAATCCGACTCGGCTAGCTGGGCTAGAGTATTAGATCGCTTGAAAAACCTATGATTACTGAGACTTTTATGATCCTTACGGTCGCGAAGCTGTGAGCGGCAGTGAGGGATTCTTATTCGAACTAGGACGCCCCATAGTACAGCGTCACCACATGCCGCGCTTCGGCGAAAAACAGCCAACGCTCCAGGACGACGCCGACCAGCACGAGCGCGGCACCTGGCCATGCGATCCAAGCGAGATAGGGCATCGGCAATAGAGACGGCATCACGACGAATACAATTGCGGGCGCAACAAAAAGCAGATTGCGTGTCGCACGCCGCAACCTATCTGCATGCTTACGCGCGACTCGAAAACCCATTTCCTTCAGCACGTAATTCTCTTCTGTGTGCGGCCACTCGATAGAGGTAATCGCACCATCATCTGAGCCGACAGCTGCGCCTGACATCGCCTCTGTCTCCCGGCAGGTTCCGGCCAACCTTGACCAGTATGCGTTTTTGACTATCGCCGCGCAAACCACCAGCGCCAGCGCGAGCCACTGGAACCGCACCGGATGAAAGCCAAACGAGCTGCTCACTGTGGTGATAACAATCAGACCTGTCAGCAGTCCGAGAATGAGATATCCGGCGATGGTCCAGTCGGTCGCCCACGCCGGAATCGGCTTAAGGGACCGGTAGATCATCGCTGTTGTGAACAAGGTCGCTGCCGCAGCGGTGGCGGTAGCGATTCCCGTCCAAGCCCAACCGCCAGACGCGGTCTCCAGACCGATCCAGGCGTATCCGAATGCGGCCGCCGGTCCGTACGTAACGATCGCCATAATGCCTTCACGGGACAGCCAAGATGAGCGCCACTGGCTGAGCGCGCGCCACGCCCGCTCGGGATGGCCGAGATGAAATGTGGAAGCGAGTAGGCCCGCCGTGACTAAACAGAGCGCCGGCGCGAGCAGAGCGACGCCAAGCCATCGATCCGCCGGCAGAATTCCGAATGCCAGCAAGATCGGCGAGAGCACGAGCACGCCGTATCCGGCACCGGATGCCGTGGTAAACAGGATGACTGATGCGGCTGGATGCATGTTTTTTGGCTACCCTGCGCGCGTCAGCATGCGGTCGACCCACGCCAGCACGCCGGTCGCACCGGCTGTCTCGTCGAGTGGTGCTAGCGGCCCGGCTCCCGTTTGGTGATCAGCCTTCGCCCGCTGCGGCAAGTACTTATTCGTTGGCCGGTACCCCATCTCTGGCAGAAGGTCTTTGCCGCCGCGTTGGACTGCAAGCTGCGATACGGCGGAGTCAGGATCGCCGAGGTCTCCGAAATGGCGCGCGCCGGTGGGGCAGGTGAGTACGCAAGCCGGAACGCGATCCTCTTCGTCGAGGTTTTCATTGTAGATTCGGTCGACGCACAGCGTGCACTTTTTCATCACGCCTTCGGTTGCATCGTATTCACGGGCGCCGTAGGGACATGCCCACGAACAGAGTTTGCAGCCGATGCATTTGTCCTCGTTGACAAGCACAATGCCGTCCGCCGCGCGTTTGTATGATGCGCCGGTCGGGCAGACGGTGACACAGGCTGCGTCTTCGCAGTGAAGGCAGGAGCGCGGAAAGTGCAACGTACGGCTGTCGCCGTCGGGTGTCGCCACTTCGTAGGTGTGCACGCGGTTGAACCAAACTCCGTCGGCGCCAGGACCGAAAGGCTGGACGTCCGTGAGCGGCGCCATGTGTCCGCCCGTGTTCCATTCTTTGCAATTGGTAACACAGGCCTGACAGCCGACGCAGGTGTCCAGGTCTATGACCAACCCGAGCTTGCGATCGGTCTTCTGAGGCAGGCAGGTCATTCGGCGCCTATCTTTGCGCGGAACGCACGGCCGTAGTCCAGCCGCGGCGGCCGTGGCGGCTGGCCCGGCGGTGGAGATATCGCTTCAAGCTGCGGCGCAGCCTCGTGGGCTTCGCTGGCCTGCGCTTTTACGACCCGCACTCTGAGGTCGAACCACGCCGCCTGTCCCGTAACCGGGTCGGAATTCGAAAGTGCGCCATCCGAGCGTTTTTCGGGAATCACATGGTTGAGCAGAAAGCCTTTCGTGACTTCGGGCACTTCGCCGTCAAGTCCCCAGGCGCCGGCACGTTTTCCGATGGCATTCCACGTCCATACCGTGTCTTTGTTGACACCATCCACAAGGCGCACCTGACCTTTTACGCGGCCATGCCGGGATTCCACCCATACCCAGTCGTCGTCACTGACTTCCAATTGTGTTGCGGTATCGCGATGCATGAACAGTCGGTTCTGGGCTGTGATCTGGCGTAACCAGGCATTTTGCGAGCCCCATGAGTGGTAGTGGTGCATTGGCCGCTGGGTTAGCGCGTGCAACGGATAGCGCAATGTATCGGTTTTGCTATCCTCAAACGGCGGATACCAGTTGGGTAAGGGGTCGAACGCACGCTGGACTTGATCCCGCAAATTATCCGGCGGTTGATGTGAACCGTGGCCGCGTGCCGCATTGCGGAACGATTGTACGGGTTCGGAGTAAAGCTGCAGCACGATCTGCTCAGCCTTTGCCAAGAAGCCCATGGAAACGGCCCAATCCAAGTAGTCCCGATTGGCCATTTTGTAGTAGCGCGCCGACGCCGGAATCTCCTCGTGCCAGAAGCACCCGTTTTCGATGTAACGGTCGAGTTGCTCCGGGTTGACGTCTCCCTTGCCCGAACGTGCCCCATCCGCGCCGCGCCAGCCCGCCAAGGGCCCTACACCCGGCGTGCGCTGGTGATAGACAATGTAGTCCGCATAACCGCCCGGATACGTCGGGCTGCCGTCGTCGTTTACCATGCCGGGCAGGCCGAGCCGGGCGCCGAGGTCAAGCAGGACCGATTGGAACGGGCGGACATCGCGGTCCGGCTCCACCACCGGCTGGCGTATGGCGTCGCCCGCTCCGTTCGCTTCGCCAATCGGCCGGTCGAGCAGGGAAATGCAATCCCATCGCTCCAAGTAGGTCGTGTCAGGCAGGATTAGATCGGCGTAAGCGATTGTCTCCGAGGCGTAGGCATCGCTGTAAATGATATGTGGAATCTTATAATCACCTGATTCCGGGTCGATTGCGGTCAGCGCGTCCAGCGTGCCCTGGATATCCATGGAAGAATTCCAAGCCATGTTGGCCATGTATAAGAACAGCGTGTCGATCGGGTAAGGATATCCAGCGGACGCGTTGGCGATGACGCGATGCATCGCGCCGTGAGCCGACATCGGGCTCTCCCAGGTGAACGCCTTATCGATGCGCACCGGCGTGCCGTCGTCCTCATACAGCAAATCCGCCGGTGATTCCGGAAACCCGAGAGGCATGCCGCCGAGAGGCGTGTTCGGTTGAGTTCTCTTTCCGCTTGGCGTTGGTCCGGGCGGTACTGGTTTGGGGTACGGCGGCTTATATCGAAAGCTGCCCGGGGTATCGACCGCGCCGATGAGCATCTGCAGGAGGTGTAGCGCCCGGCACGATTGGAAGCCGTTACTGTGGGCCGATATCCCGCGCATTGCGTGCATCGCCACCGGTCGCCCGGTCATTGTTTCAAGTTGGCGGCCGTGAGTGTCTGTCCAGGAAACAGGCAGGGAAACCGCGTGATTGAATGCAGCGTCCGCGATCTCGGCCGCGATACGGCGAATGGTTGCGGCAGAAATTCCGCAGCGGTCTGCGACGGAGTCCGGAGAATAGGCAGAGTCGGAGTAGCGCTCGGCGATGAGTTTAAACACTGGAACAGCGGTTGCGCCTTCAATCTGGTGTTCGTTGGCCAGATCTGGTTGATCGGCGTCGCGGTATGGAGTCGGGCTGTCGCGAGAGGCGTCCCAAACCATCGGACGTCCGGTATCGTCGCGTACGAACATGCCGTCGTCTGCTGTTCCAGGAGCATGGCGCACCAGCCAGCTGGCGTTGGTAAACCGAACGAGGTAGTCGAGGTCAATTTTCCCCGCCAGCAGCAACTCATGGACGAGGGCAAGGACGAACAATCCGTCCGTTCCAGGGCGTATGCCAAGCCATTCATCGGCAATAGCAGCGTACCCCGTGCGGGCAGGATTGATAGAGATAATCTTGGCGCCGCGCTCTTTCAGTTTCCCCAAACCGATTTTGATCGGGTTTGAATCGTGGTCTTCAGCGACACCGAACATCAAAAAAACGCGGGCATGTTCCCAGTCGGGCTCGCCGAATTCCCAGAACGAACCGCCGATGGAATAGAGGCCGCCCGCTGCCATATTGACGGAACAGAAACCGCCGTGGGCTGCGTAATTCGGGGTGCCGAATTGCTTGGCCCACCACCCGGTCAACGACTGGCTTTGGTCGCGCCCGGTGAAAAAGGCGAGTTTCTTAGGATCGGTTGCGCGTATGTTTGACAGCCAGTCAGCAGCCGTGCGGAGGGCCTCATCCCACTCGATTTCCTCGTATTCGCCAGCGCCGCGCGGACCGACCCGCTTGAGTGGCTTGCGCAGCCGCGCCGGCGACAGGTGATTCATGATGCCAGCCGCACCCTTCCCGCACAGAACACCCTTATTAACGGGATGATTTCTGTTCCCTTGAATGTATCGAACCTGCCCGTTTTTAAGGAATACCCGTATGCCGCAGCGGCAGGCGCACATGTAGCAGGTTGTGGTCTTAACGTCGTCCGCCACAGCCGGGGATGTGTCGACACCATCATTCTCCGCAGGGGCGGGAAAGGACATGAAAATTCTCCAAGGCCGTCCTTCTGTAAAACGACAGCCTAAAAATGTGTTCTATTGGGGAATTTAACGGGTCAGAGGCTCAGGTCAAACGGTCGATTTCCGCCGCGGGCAAACTGCCAGGAACAATGGTGACGGGAATGCCAAGTTGGCCGGCATATTTTCCCGTAACGGCCTCGACAAGCGGGCCAGGTTTCTCGCCCGGAGCGGAGCCCAGGATCAAAATAGAAATTTCCGGGTGTTCTTTTACCAGCGCAAACAATTCCTCCCGCTGGTTTCCTTTGCGTATGTATTGAGCAGGCTTTGATCCGGCATCGCGTTCAATTTGCCCACTATAACGGCTCAGTGCGTCACGGGCTTGCTGTTCCGCTTCCTCCTCCATCAGGTTGCCGACGAAATGCCAATGTTGGAAGTCTTTGCCGGTTTCCGTGTCGATGACATAAAGAAGGGCAACTTGACCGCCGGTATGACGGGCCCGGTTGCAGGCGTAACGAATGACACTGGCGAGTTCTTCAGAATCGTCAATAACGACCAGGAAAACTCGGTCCCGCTCGCGGCCGATCAGTTCGGGGTCATGACGTATCGCTACAGCGTTCATCGCTGGCTCCGCGCTTTAGCCGGGTTCCTTTTCGTAACCCGCGGCATCCCACGCCAGGAATCCACCTTCCATGCGTTTGATAACGCCGGTATAGCCGGCTTCAACCATTTTTTCCGATGCTAAACCGCACCGTCGGCCAGAGCGGCAATGAAAAACGAGATGTTTGTCTCCTGCGTCGGGCACTGTCCGAGGGTCGAATGTCGAGAGAGGAATGAGCATTGCCCCCGGGATATGCGCGTCGTCCCATTCGTTCTGTTCACGCACGTCGATGACGACAGCCGAACCTTCGTCTCGCCAGGCTTTGATCTGTTCCGGCGAGACGTAGTACACCTGATCAGGCGGTAGTGTGGTCATGCGCAATCTTCTCCCTGGGAGCGGTCAGTTCGCTGGCTAGTTTAGTCCGGAATCACTGCAACGGCTTCAATTTCTATCAGAAGCCCGTCGCGGGCCAGCTTCTCAACACCGATCAGCGTTCCAGTTGGCGGTTTTTCTGGGTCGATTAAGTCGGCTTCGCCGATTGCCGATACCAACTCTCCGACTCGTTCTTCGGTCAGGCCAAAGACGAAATACTTAATGTGTGCGATATCCTTGCCGGACGCGTCGCCTTCCGCCAGCGCTATTTTTACGTTGTCCAGGGCCTTGCGCGCCTGCGCGGCGAATGATCCGTCGCCGACGATTTCGCTTTTCGTATCCCACCCGACCTGCCCCGCGACAAATACCAGTTGGCCGGGCTTGGCTTTAACGACCTGAGAATAGCCCACAGCCAAGCTGTCAGACAGCGTGGGTGGATTGATATGGGTAAGGTGCTCCATCAAAACTCCAATCGCACGGTGCGCTGAAGCGTCCGACGCTAACGCGAAGTCACGTATGAGGGAAGCGGTTCAGGACTACTGCTGATTTGATGAATCGTCGTGTTCGACGTCGCGGTGCTTATATTGCAATGCAACCATCACGGCTTTTACCGGGCGAAGGGTCAAGAGCACAGCAGCGAGGATCACCGAGGGCCACAGAACCATATGCACCCACATCGGCGGCTGGAGACGCATGTCGAGGAGCAGTGCGGCGACCGCTACAATGATGCACAACGGCAGCATAATGAAGAACGCCGGCCCGTCTCCCGAATCGTGTCCGGCGAGTCCTAACCCGCAAACGTCACATTGGTCGGCTACGCCCAGATAGGTCTTAAACAGGCTGCCGCGCCCGCAGCGGGGACACCGGCCCCTAAAGGCAACCAGGGCGAGCGGTGCGGCTGGGTGGGAGGATGAATCGGACATATGAAATGAAACGGCCGGAACTTGTGTTCCGGCCGTCTGTTTTTCTTAGAAAGTGCGGACGGGGTCGCCAAGCAGCCAATACACCCAGACGAACAGGAATAGCCACACAACGTCAACAAAGTGCCAGTACCAGGCACAGGATTGGAATCCGATGTGCTTATGGGCGTCAAACTGATTCCGTTGGGCGCGAATGGCGCAGACAATCAGGAAACTGGTGCCGACAAACACGTGGAAGCCGTGGAAGCCGGTCGCCAGGTAGAACGTCGACGGGTAGATGCCGTCCGTCAACCCGAACGCAGCGTGCCCGTATTCATAGGCCTGAAGGCCAAGGAACAGCACGCCCAAAGCGGCGGTGATCCATGTCCATTTCGCGGCTTTGTCGTTCATACCGGCTTCGATGTACAGGTGAGCCCGGGTCACGGTGACCCCCGAGGTCAGTAGGATGACCGTGTTGTAGAACGGGAGGTGCCACGCCGCGAGTGTTTCGATACCTTCTGGGGGCCACTGCAACGTTGCGGTCGAGAAACCGAGTGAGTGGTGGAAAAACGCCCAGAAGAAGGCCGCAAAGAACATGACTTCGGACGCGATGAACAACACCATGCCCATCCGCAGGCCTGAACTGACCGCGTTGGTATGTGCATGTTCCACCACAGACTCTTTGACCACGTCGCGCCACCAGAAAAACATGGTGAGAAACACCAGGGTAAAGCCAGGGATGATCTTCGCGATCCCGTTTACGCCGAAAAGTGGCTCATCGTGGAAATAAAATACGGCGCCAACGGCCAAGACCAGCGCGGATAGGGCGCCCATAGCCGGCCACGGACTGGGGTTAACCATATGGAAGGGGTGTTTAGCCTGTGCGCTCATCGTTCGCGTCCTCGTACGTTACGCAGGTTGATCAATTGCCACCGACAAAGGCAGCAGAAACTTTCGAATTTGAAGGCGGTTGAATGCTGGAAACAGCATCTTCCTCGTCTTCGAGTGGAATGTCGTCTAACGATTTGTAAAAGGTGTATGACAGAGTAATGGTCTTTACCTCGTTCGCCAGGTCATCGTCAGCGAGTGCAGGATCGACAAAGAACGTTACCGGCATGTGCGCGGTCTGGCCAGGCGCCAGGGTCTGCTCAACAAAGCAGAAGCACTCGATCTTTGTGAAATATTGAGCCGCCTTCAGGGGGGTGACGTTAAACGTTGAGATGCCTGTGACTGGCTCGCCGGCCAGGTTTGACGCGGAATACGACATAAGCCGTTCTTCGCCGAGGCGGAGCGTGATGGTCCGCTCATCGGGTTTGAATGCCCAAGGCAGCCCTTGATCAACATTTGCATCGAACCGGACCGTGATTTCGCGATCGAGAACCACCGGCCCCGCTGCGTCGGCGCGCTGAGGAGTGCCGCCCAGCCCCGTTACCTGACAAATCAGGGTGTATAGCGGCACGAACGCAAACGACAATCCAACCATGCCGACGACCACGGCTATTGCCGTGATCGCCGTGCGTGCATTACGCCGGGCAAGGTCGGATTGCTGGGTCACCGCTGCGCCTATTCCGCTGGATGGGCGGAAGGCTGCCCGCCCGTGAAATCAGGCGGCTCCTCGAAGGTGTGGAACGGAGCCGGCGACGCGACAGTCCACTCAAGTGTCGTCGCGCCTTTACCCCAAGGATTGGCCACCGATTTCTTGCCACCCAACATCACGGCCAAAGCTACGACCAGGAAGAACACAGTGCTGCCAATTGAAATGCAAGCCCCGATGGTGGACACGTAGTTCCATCCAGCAAAAATATCCGGATAGTCGATGTAACGGCGCGGCATGCCGGCCAGACCTAAGAAGTGCTGTGGGAAGAACAGTACGTTGACACCGATAAAAGTGGTCCAGAAGTGCAACTGGCCGGCCCACTCTGGGAAGGACTTGCCGGTCATCTTGTCAAACCAATAGTAGAACGCGGCAAAGATCGCGAACACGGCGCCAAGCGACAGCACGTAATGGAAGTGTGCAACCACGTAGTAGGTGTCGTGCATGGCGATATCCATGCCAACGTTCGCGAGCACCACGCCGGTGACGCCGCCTACGGTGAACAGGAAGATGAAACCGAAGGCCCACACCATCGGTGTTTTAAACTCTATAGAACCGCCCCACATGGTGGCGATCCAGCTGAAGATCTTGATACCGGTTGGCACGGCAATGGCCATCGTTACCGCAACGAAGTAGGCCCGGTAATTCACGCCCATTCCGACGGTGTACATGTGGTGCGCCCAAACGATGAAGCCGACGAAGCCAATCGACGCCATGGCGTAGGCCATCCCGAGGTAGCCGAACACCGGCTTCTTGGAAAATGTCGAGACGATGTGGCTGATGATGCCGAAGGCCGGCAGAATCATGATGTACACTTCGGGGTGGCCGAAGAACCAGAACAAGTGCTGCCACAGGAGCGGGTCGCCGCCGCCCCTTGGATCGAAGAAGGCCGTACCGAAATTGCGGTCCGTGAGCAGCATGGTCAGCGCCCCGGCAAGAACAGGAAGAGCCAACAGCAACAGAATTGCCGTAATAAGGATCGACCATACGAAGAGCGGCATCTTATGCATGGTCATGCCCGGCGCGCGCATGTTGAGGATCGTCGTTATAAAGTTGGTCGCGCCCAAGATCGACGAAGCCCCTGCTACGTGCAGTGACAGAATGGCGAAGTCGACAGACATGTCCGGTTGGCCCGCGAGGCCCGAGAGCGGAGGATAGAGCGTCCATCCGGTCCCGGCGCCTTGCCCCATAACCGCTGAAAGGATCAGCAGCACCAGGGCCGGCGGCATAAGCCAGAACGAGATGTTATTCATGCGCGGGAAGGCCATATCCGGCGCACCAATCATCATTGGCACCATCCAGTTACCGAAGCCACCGATGAGAGCCGGCATGACGACGAAGAACACCATCAGCAGCGCGTGTGCTGTGACGGTGACGTTGTAGAATTGTTTCGGATTGGCGCTCAGTTCATTGAAAAATTGAATGCCAGGTTCGCCGAGTTCGAGGCGGATCAGGAATGACATGCCGCCGCCGACCAGCGCGGCGATCACCGAGAACACCAAGTACATGGTCCCGATGTCTTTGTGGTTGGTGGAATACAGCCAGCGGGTGATGCCCGTCGGCGCGTGGTCGTGATGGTCGTCGTGAGCGTGGGTCGCCGTGGTATCCATTCTAATCACTCCTGAGTCAGGGCGGCGAAGCGGTTCACGGCGTCCGGGGCGGCGCCGGCGTCAGCCAATTGATCTTGGCGCCACGCTTCAAATTCTTCTTTGGACACGGCATGGACCACGATTGGCATGAACGAATGGTCGATGCCGCAGAGTTCCGAGCACTGCCCATAGTATTTGCCGGGTATGGTAATCCGCGTCCACGTCTCATTGGTGCGTCCCGGCACGTTGTCCAGCTTCACCCCGAATGCCGGAATGGTCCACGCATGGATGACGTCCGTCGCGGTGAAGAGAATGCGAATGTCCGTGTCCACGGGAAGGATGAGCGGAGTGTCTACTTCCAGCCTACGATGCTGTCCGGCTGCAACGTCGATTTCATCGTCTGAGAGAGGTAAGGAATCAAATACGATTTCATCGTCTGGGAATTCGTAGGTCCAATACCATTGATTGCCGATCACTTTGATCGTCAGTTCCGGGTCTTCGATGCGGTCCATGTAGTAAAGCAGGCGGTAAGACGGCACAGCGATGACCACGAGGATGATGACGGGAATGGCGGTCCACACAATCTCGAGCAGCGTGTTATGGGAATTTTTAGAGGCGACGGGATTGGCCTTGGAATTGTATCGCACAGCGCACCAGATCAGCAGGGCGAGTACGACCAGTGAGATGACCGTGATGATCACCATCAGGAAGTCATGAAATTCGACTAGCCGCTCCGCGACGGGTGAGGCGGGTGTCTGCAAACCGAGCTGCCAGGGCACAGGGAATGAAGGAGTGGGCAAGTCCTGAGCCAGCGCTGACGATGCAGCACCCAAGCTCGTAAGTAGTCCGATTAAGTACGCTGAAATGCGGGTCACGCTCTATCTCCCTACCGCTGGCGAACGGACAATCGTTTAAGGGGCGAGAGCCTTGGTTTCAACCGATTTTTAGAGCCGTATGCCGCAAAGCCGCAACACACTCTCTTTACGCAACCCCGCCCCACGCAGACCGCTGCCGACAATCGATGGCGAACCATAAACCAAGCGCGGGGGAGGGTAAAGAAAACCGTTGGAAATTAAGGGTT
Source organism: Rhodospirillaceae bacterium (assembly GCA_038148375.1). Lineage (GTDB taxonomy): Bacteria > Pseudomonadota > Alphaproteobacteria > Rhodospirillales > Rhodospirillaceae > CAWUEX02. The sequence continues at coordinate 207,203 of JAYQVH010000004.1, forward strand.
TGCGAATAAGTCGCACTTGGTTTGCCCCTCCTGGAATTGTCCCTATATTTCCATCGAGAAAACATGACAGGGACTTGAGGCTGTGGTAGGTCACCGCCCGCCCTGCCGCGGGGCACCATGGTGAAGGCTAATGAAACGGAGAATGAGATGACTGAGACTCCCGAACAGCGGAAAAAGTTAGTCGTTTTTGGGCTCTGCGTGTTCGCTGTATCCGTCTTCATGTACGTCAGTTTCATCGCTAAAGTTGCATTGGACGGGCCATAAGGCGACCGACCAAGCGTGCCGAATTCGCCGAACCCAGTACATCAGAAAGTCACACTCAAATGACCACAGCAACCGTCCTGCCGCACGTAAATGCAGCTCTGAACACCCTGTCTTGTATCCTGCTGATCATTGGATTTGTGCTGATCAAGTCTGGCCGCAAGGACGCCCACCGAAAAGCGATGGTATCCGCAATTGTCGTTTCAGCCGTGTTCTTGGTTTCGTATCTGACGTACCACTTCACCGCTCCGATCTTTGTGTTTCCGGGGACAGGGTGGACAGTGCCAGCATATTACGCACTACTTATATCTCACGTTGTATTAGCCACTATTGTTACCCCTATGGTAGTAGTGACAGCATGGCGCGCCCTGCATGGGGAGTTTGAACGCCACAAAGCGATCGCCCGCTGGACCTGGCCTGTCTGGATGTTTGTGACGATTTCAGGGGTCGCTGTGTACGCGATCCTGTACCATGTCTATCCAGCACCCGTGACCTAAACCGTTTTTCACAGCCCGGGCCCTACCGTACATGACGTTTCATCTGCCGCCGCCGCCCGAACATGTGATCGAACAGCCGGAAGCGGCTGTCGATGGCCATTTCGCGGGACGTTTAACGGAAGATCTAACCTGGGAATTGAAAGGCTGGATCATCCTACCTCTCGCGGCTTTGGCCGTGGCCGGGTTGATGGCGATCCTTGTCGCGCTGCTGCGCGTTCCGGGAGCGGAGTCCGTGCTGCCGTGGAACAGTCAGACATTTTTCGAAAAAGGTCTAATCGCGCACGTCACCTTCGCATTCGTCATCTGGTACCTCGGTGTCCACGGTGCCCTTACCGTGCTGGCGACTAGCGTTTCGGGGCGCATGACCAAGGGCGCGGCTTTTATCGGCCGCATGGGACTGACGGCAGCGAGCCTCAGCTTTGTCGTCATCCTAACCCCTGTCCTCCTGAATCTCGGAGAGCCGTCACCGAACAACTACGTCCCGGTTCTGATTCACCCGCTGTTTTTCGCGGGACTGACGCTCCTGGCCATCGGACTGGCGTTGCCGGTGCTGCGCCTGCTGACCATCGTCTTCCATTCCCGGTCCGGTGAATCTGTCGTTTTCGCCATCGCAGCGGCCGGGCTGATCTATCTGACCGCGCTCGTGTGTGTCGCCGTGGCCTGGGTCACAATGCCCAAAGGACTGTCGCCGGCGGACATAGCCGAGCGCGCGTTTTGGGGCATGGGTCACGTTCTTCAGTTTGCGAATACGGGACTATTGATGGTTGGGGTTTACCTGTTATCCCGCATGTCGCTGGGTGAGACGCCGGTTTCGGAGCGGATTTTCAAAGTACTCGCCGCCATTATGGTCGGTGGTGCCGCGATCGGTCCTTTGCTCTATCTGTCTTACTCGGCGGACGATGCTGCACAGGTCAACGCCTTTACGGACTTGTATTGGTATGCCTTGCCAGTGCCTGTCGGCGTGTTTCTGCTGGCAACGCTATGGCTATTTCTGAGGCGGGCGATGGCATTTAGGGATCAGCCGCCTGAAATCACCGGACTATGGGTCGCGCTGATCCTTTTTGGTTTCGGAGGAGTGATCGGCTTCTTCGAAAGTAGTGTCGATACGCGAACGCCTGCTCATTACCACGCCGAACTCATTGGTGTGACGCTGGTCTTCATGTGTCTGTATTTTGGCCTTTTCCTCCCTCTGCTCAATATCGCTCTGCCGAAACGCAAATGGCGCATTGCCTCCTATGTATTGCTTGGGACAGGGCAACTATTCCATTCACTGGGCCTGTTTTTGGCGGGCCTTGGCGGTGTCGCGCGTAAGGTCTCGGGCGAAGAACAAGGCCTGGATAGCGCGGAAAAGCTAGCATCAATGACGCTCATGGGCGTGGGCGGCCTGATCGCCGTGATCGGTGGTGTGATATTTGTTGTTTTGGCGATCCGCAGTCTTTTGATAAAACCCGCATCAGGTTCGACGTCTGTTGATCTGCAAGATGAACCGGACCTGAACAACCTGGGCATTGGCAACACATGACACTGTGGCGTTACATCGAGTTGCTGAAACTACGCATCGGCGTGCTCCTCACCATTACGGCAATGGCCGGTTACTTTGCCGTCGCCGAGATGGTGCAATGGGGGCCGTTGCTGGCCGTTATTGTTGCCATGATGCTGTGCTCGTCGGGATCATCGGTGTTCAATCACTTTTATGATCGCGACATCGACCAGAAAATGGAGCGCACAGCAAATAGGCCTTTGGCGTCGGGGGCGATGGAGCACCCAGTGTATGCGCTTTGGCTCGCTGCGATACTGCTGGTTGCAGGCTGTGCATTGGCAGCGGCCGCTCTTAATTGGATTGTCGCCGTTCACCTCGCGCTCGGTGCGTTCACGTACATGGTCGTTTACACCATTTGGCTGAAACGCCGGCACTGGATGAACATCGTCATTGGCGGTGCAGCAGGAAGTTTTCCAGTCCTAGCCGGTGCGGCCGCGGCCGACCCGAGTGCATTCACCTTGCCGATGCTGATGGCCATTACGTTGTTCCTGTGGACGCCGTCCCATTTCTGGGCGCTGGCCATGATGATCAAAGACGACTACGCCAAAGCGGGTGTGCCTATGTTGCCTGTGCTTGTCGGCAACGCGAAATGTGCGAAGTACATGATGGTCAATACTGTTCTGCTCGCCGCGTCTGCCGCACTGCCGGTAGTTCTCGGCGAGTTGGGCCTGATCTATTTCGTTATCAGTACGCCGCTCGGCCTTTGGTTTTTGTGGCTTAACTGGCGTCTGGTGCGCGAACCGACCAAAGCGTGGGCCCGTAAGACGTTTTTCTTTTCGATGAATTATTTGGCGGGCATTTTTGTCGCCATTGTCATTGACCGCAATATCGATCTTCCGTTCTAAAACGCGGTTTCGGCGCGCTTCAAACAAACAATCATAAAAGCGGAGGTTGTACATGCGCTCTTTCTTAATTTCGACGGCTGTTGCCGTGGGCATTCTGTCTGTCCACGCGCAGGCGACTGAAATCGTTTGTCCGGGCGATCAGTCCAATCTCAATACTTATCTTGAGATGACCCAAATCCTGTTCAACGAGCGTCAAGGCGCGCGGGCATCGGAATATTATGCTGATGAATTCGTCAGCCATAATGTCGACGCCGGCGGACTTGGTACGGCGGTTCGCACGCCTGATCACATGAGCAGAATTTGGGAACATTCCGAACGGGTGTCTCCGGATCGCCAGCTGATCAACAATCTGATCATCTGTCAGGGAGATTTGGTCGTTGCACGCGTCACCCTAAAGGGCACGCGGATCGAGGGAGAAATGGAGGGTAATCCTCCGAATGGGCGTCGCTTCGAAACGTCGGCAATCGATATCTACCGCTTCAAGGACGGCAAAGTTATCGAGCGTTGGGGCAACAACGACGGAATTGCGATGATTCGCCAACTTGGCCTTAAGACAGACTTGTCGATGACCCCACTCGACAAAAACAGAGACTAAGTATTAGGCGCGACCGCCACTTCATAATTTTGCCTTGCTTTCCCCATAAGGCCATAACGGTCGCGCTCTCCAGGCAGTTAAGGTATGTTAATCCCCTATAATTATAGTGGAGGCGGTGGGAGCAGAATGGCCGGGTAATGCATCCGCCCGGCGCTGGTAAGCGTAGATAGGTCAATACGTTCCTCTTGTTTACGGACTCTGCAATGCCGATGCCGATGACACAAAACAAGCCTCCGCGCCGTATTTGGGCGATTGTTATCTGGCTAATCATTATCGCGGGCCTCATTTGGCTCGCAGGCCCGCGTTCCGCGTCGTCCCAGGAGGCGTTGCCACCCCTGGCCGAAGCCCAGGATCCGGTCATCGTTGAGGTCGGGCCAAAAACCGACCGATCTCCAATTGATCCGTTCGAGTTGTATCCGGCGGGTATGGAATTTGACGTGTATCGGAAGGGCGCTCGTGTCGGACGACATAAAGTCGAGTTCGAGAGAGATGGCGTCCAACTCAAAGTTACGAGTCATTTCAAACTCAAAGTCAAACTCCTGTTCATCACGGCTTATAAATTCGAGTTTGAATCCATTGGCCTATGGAAGGATGGCGTTCTGCGGTCCCTGACATCAGCGACGAACGACAATGGTAGCGAGTCGACCGTAGAAGCTTATTTGGCGGAAGACGGTACTTTCTATTCTGCGGGGCGCAAGGGCACGTTCGAAGGCGATGATTGGGTGTATCCCTCAAATCACTGGAATGTCGGTGCCGTTGATAGTTCCGTCGTTCTGAACACCATCAACGGCCAACTCGCTAAAGTCGAAATACTCGGCCGCGGAATCGAAAACGTTGAAACGGAATCCGGCATCGTCGCAGCAGAGCGATTTGAATACACCGGCGACCTCAGGGATACCACGGTCTGGTACGACCGCGACGGAAGATGGGTGCGTATGCAGTTTACCACTAAGCAGGGCGAGACGCTGGAATACGTCTGTAAGGAATGTGGTCTGCCTGAGAGTTCCCAGCAAATGTCCGCGGCGCCCTGATGGCGCGATTGCTCTGGATTACGGGCGCGGGTAAGGGCATTGGCAAAGCCGTTGCGCTGGAATACGCAGCGCGCGGTTGGACCGTGGCGATCAGTGCCCGCACGCGGGAGGACCTCGAAGCGGTGGCGGGGGAGGCCAATGACAAAGGCTTCTCAGGCGCAGTTCATCCGTATGTGTTGGACGTTACAGATCACGACGCGTTCAAGCAGACCTTCAAGGTGATTGAGAACGATCTTGCTAACGTCGATCAAGTCATTTTCAACGCGGGGACACACGTTCCCACAGAGCCGAAGAAATTTTCGGTCGGGCCGTTCCGGACGCTGATGGAGGTCAACTACCTCGGGTCTGTCAACGGGCTCGACGCTGTTTTACCGTCTTTCATCGACCGCAAGAGCGGCCACGTCGCCGTTGTTGCGTCCGTCGCCGGATACGGCGGCTTACCCAATGCGGCGGCATATGGGGCGACCAAAGCCGGCCTCATCAACATGTGCGAGAGCTTAAAGACCCAGCTCGACGGCCTGGGCGTGACAATTTCAGTAATTAATCCTGGGTTTGTGCGCACTCCGCTCACGGACAAAAACGACTTTCCCATGCCATTCCTGATGGAACCTGAAGACGCCGCGCGAGCCGTGTTTCAAGGCATGGCGAAACGCAAGTTTGAGATCGCATTTCCAACGCCGTTTGTCCTGATCCTAAAGTTTCTGCGGATCCTGCCATATTGGCTGTATTTTCCGCTCGTTAGAAAAATGACGGGCGTATAGACGTGGCGTCAAACGATCATCCAGCGGCAGCGTACATCCGGTTCTACGAAACATTGACGCCTGCCGGTCTGGACGCGCTCTCAAGCGTGGTTCACGAAGAAATATTGTTCAGAGACCCGTTCAATGAAGTGCGGGGGTTGGCTGCATATCGCGGAATACTAGCTTCCATGTTCGATGCCGCGCCGGACATCTCCTTCGCGGTTAAGCACTGCGCTTACGATGGCGACGTCTGTTACTTGCGCTGGGACAGCACGGCCACCGTCAAAGCGTTGGGCCGGGACCCATGGGTGGTGCAGGGGATGAGCGAACTTACGTTCGCCGACGACGGCCGAATTCTCGCACACATCGATTTTTGGGACGCCGCGTCGCAGTTCTACGAGCGTGTGCCGATTGTCGGCGGATTGATCAGACTCATTCGGCGGCGCGTTGCTGCACATTAGAATTGGCAGCGGTTTCACTTTCCTCATCCGCGCGGGCAAACGACAACGTCACAACACCTAATTCGAAGCCGAATTTGGACACAGACGCGCGGTTCAACAGCACGCCCTCAGGCTGCAGGAACATCCAGTCATCGAATTTCACCTTCCACGTTCCGTCACCAACTTTCAAGTTCATGGAATAGGTCCAGTTGAGCGCGTTTCCGAAGGTCTTACCTGAGGCTTCGCCAATGATGTCGCCAGCGGTTCCGACATAAGTGTTGTCGTCGATCTTCTTGATCGTCCAGACGCGCCGGTCTTGTTCGCCATCCGAGTAATCAAACTCTTCATCGAGGGTAAGGATCTCTCCGTCCCAGGTGCCGGTTATGTCGACGACGAATTCGCGACGCAGGTTTCCAAAGCGATCGTGGAACATGCCCCAAGCCTTGGTTTTACCCTCAAAGTAGTCCTCAAGGACCAAACGGGGCTCGCGTCCTGCAAAATCTTCCGGTTTCATCGTTCCACTGCACCCTGTTACTGTAACCAGGACGGCGAAACACAGCAGGATGGTTCGAACCATTCATACCTCCTAAGTCGCCTGTGTCGCCCGGCGGTCAAGCCGCCGTCTGATAAGTTCTTGCCGCTCCCGTGTGATCGGAAAATTCCAGACCACCGCGATCGCTATACATTTAAGTACGACGGGCACCCCCGCATAGATCACCGCCAGTGACCGCAATGCGGACGGACTATTTCCTCCGTCCGCCGAGAAACCTAAACCCTCCAGTAAGGGAAAAGTCACGCCGACCGCCACAGCCAGAGCCAGTTTTGTCGACATGCTCCACAGGGCAAAGAACAGGCCTGCGCGGGCCTTGCCACTGCGAAGCCTATCGAAATCGACGACGTCCGCCTGCAGGGCCGGGGGCAATGCCAGATCGGCGCCCAGCCCCATTCCAGTGACGACGCAGACCAGGGCGAACGCCCCGATCTGGCCGGGAGCAAGGAAGGGCACCCAAACGAAGGCCAGGCAAGTGACGATCATGGCCCAGCACCAAACCTTATGTTTGCCGAACCGGCAGCTCAACGGCACCCAAAGCGGGATCGAGAGTACACCGCTGACGAAATAGGCCAGGATTAGAAGACCGCGCTGGCTCTCTGCCGCTTCCAATCCGAATTCGAGGTACAGAAGGAACAGCGCTGCCGGGATGCCGTTTGCCATGCCGTTGATGAACCAGGCAGAGAGCAACCGTACGAACGGTTTGTTGGCAAACATTATCCGGCCGGCGCCGATGGCCGCGGCAATGGAGAGTGGATGCCGTGTTTCGCCGCGCGTCCTGATTGCCGGAACTTCCGGCACCCTCCACAGCAAGAGTAGGATCGCAGGGCCGCCCAGCGCAATCGCCGTCCACGACACCGCTGCCAGACCTTCGGATTCACTCCATCCGATGCCAGCTGTGACGGCCGGAATCGCACCGGCCACGAGGATGCCGACCAGCGTCAGGCCTTCCCGGATACCGGTGATTTTGGATCGTTCATGGTAATCGTCGCTCAGTTCCGCGCCCCATGCGGTATAGGGTACGGCGATGAAGGTCCATCCGAGGTAAAGGACGACCGCCCAAATCAGCAGGTAGGCGGCTGCCACATCCTCGGGCGGCTGAAATAGCCGGACGAGTGCGAAGCCTGCCAGCAGTGCGCCGATGAAGATCCAGGGCTTGCGCCGTCCCCACCTTGTCTCATACCGGTCGCTGACGACGCCGATCAACGGGTCCGAAATCACATCGACGCTACGCGCGGCCAACAACACCAGTCCGGCGGCAGACAGGCCCAATCCTTCCGCGTACAGGGCTGGCAAATATACGAACGCCGGGATAGTCGGCATCGCGAGAGCGAAAGCCGGCAAGCCGTACGCAATCAAACGGCGAAGTGACAAAGAGGGCGGTGGACTGGGCATCGGGGAGACCCGTGCGTGACTAAAGGACTTACAAGTGTCCCTTATACGCGCGCGATCTTAAAGTGGCCCACATCGATCAGTTTGGCGCGGAACCCGCCTTCGCAATAGGCCAGATACATTTCCCACATGCGGCGAAATCTCTCGTCGAACCCCAGCGGTTCGATGTCTGACCAGGCGCCGAGAAACCGGGTGCGCCATTCCCGTAAGGTTTGGGCATAACTGTCGCCAAAGTGAGACATGTCGACCAGTTGCAGCTTTGCCTGTTCAACTTGGTCTTTCAGGGCGCTGACCGACGGCAGCATGCCGCCGGGGAAGATGTAGCGCTGAATAAAATCGGCGCTGCGCCGGTAGCGATCAAAGTGCCCGTCGTCGATGGTGATGATTTGCAGCGCAGCCTCTCCACCTTGAACCAGGCGGTCGCGGACCATATTGAAATAATGAGGCCAGTTGGCCTCGCCGACGGCCTCGAACATCTCAATGGAGGCGATGCGGTCGTATTGTCCGTCAACGTCGCGGTAGTCCTGAAGGCGCAAATCAACGCGGTCCGACAGCCCCGCCTTTTGTAAACGCTCGCCGGCAAAATTGAGTTGTTCTTTGGATAGCGTCAGGCCGGTGATCGAGCAGCCGTATTCCTTGATGGCGAATTCGGCAAAGCCGCCCCAACCAAAACCGACTTCAAGCACGTTGTGACCCGGCTGTAATCTCAACAGTTCGGCGATCCGCCGGTATTTCTGCTCTTGGGCTTGATCGAGCGGCACATTGTCATCCGTGAAATACGCCGACGAGTAGGTCATCGTGGGGTCGAGCCACTGCTGATAGAAATCGTTGCCGAGGTCGTAGTGGGCGGAGATGTTACGTTTTGCGCCGCGTTTGGTGTTGGCACGTAGCGTGTGAATGATGCGGTTGCGAATGCGATGCCAGAATCCGTCAAGCTCGTGCGTCTTGGCATGGGGCCTGTTGACCACGGCGATCTCAACAACCTTTGACGGATCGGGACTGTCCCAGTCGCCGTCAAGATAGGATTCGACAAAGCCCATATCGCCTTGGGTGAGGAGCCGGCGGACTGCCCGCCAGCGGTTGATCACCATCGCCGCATGCGGTTCACCGCCGGGACCGAGCGCGTGAAAAGATCCATCAGGAAGGGTGACGTCGAGGCGTCCGATTGAAATCTTGCTGAGGACACTGACGACTTTTCCGACCAGCGCATGCGCGCCGGGCCGGACCGCCGTTGAAGCGTTCTCGTTTGAGTGTGTTGTGCCGTCCATGGCGCCCTCTAAAACAACGTTAGCTGTGAGCAACCGTAATCATGTGTGGAGGCGGGTCTGGTCTTTTCACCAAGGGCACGCCCTTGCGCCACAACTTCAGCGCCTCCCAATGTATGCCGCCAATTACTTTGAGCGTCATCAAGGGGTATGACAAGAACGCTTTGACCAATGTCCATTTTTTGAGTGGTTGTTTGAAGCCGCTGAAAGACGCGAATAAAAGTGTGCCTTCAGCATCCGTTTCGTGAATGGCCACCGCAATTTCATCTCCAGGCGGCACAATTCGGAAATTGTAGGTCATATCCATGTCGATAAACGGGGAGACATAAAAACACTTGTCCACCGTCTGCCGGATGATCGATCTGCCGCCGTTGTCCCCCTTACCAGATGGAACGGCGAACACGTAACAGTGGCGCTGACCGAAGGTATTCGAGACTTCGTGGATGATGGCGGCCAAAGTGCCGTCCGATGCGTAGCAAAAGTAATTGCACAGCGGGTTGAACACGTAGCCGAGAATGCGCGGATAGCAGAGCAGCTTAATCGCGCCCCCATTGAGGTCCACACCTGCTTCGCCAAGCACCTGCTCGACCCAGGGTCTCAAAGGCTCATCGGTTCCAGGACCATGGTCGCGATTGAAAAAGCTCAGCAGCGAAAACCTGTTGTATCCGAATCCGCGCACCGTGGTGTGAAGTGTGTCGAGTTCGTTGAGGTCGAGGAGAGACGCAAATACTTTGTAGGTGAGTTTGTGGCGGCGCGGGCGCGTTCGCCTGTGCATGACATTGCCGCGGTAGATGCAGGACGTCGATTCTGTCATCTTTTTTAAGCCGCAACCGCGCGGTCTTGAGTCTCTGTTGCCATGCAGATTCGGCCGGACTCATTCGGTACCGTCCAAGGGCGTCTGCCACCGCCAAGAGCTTCCGCAACGGCCAAGCCAGACTGCAACCCATCTTCATGAAAGCCGTAGCCGAAGTATGCGCCACAAAACCACGTGCGGTTGGAACCCTGAAGGGCCCAGAGATCTTTTTGGGCCTCGAGAGCAGCTTGATCAAAAATCGGGTGTTCGTAGTCGAACCGGTCAATGACACGGGATGAGTCCGGTTCGCGATGTGGATTAAGCGTGACAAAGATCGGATGCCGGGGATCGATATTCTGCAGCAGGTTCATCCAATAGGTAAGGCAAACGAGCTTTTCGTTACCGTCTTGAGCCGCAGAGACGTAGTTCCAACTGGCCCACGCGCGGCGGCGGCGCGGCATCATCGTCTCGTCAGTATGCACAATGGCGCGGTTGGTCTCATAGCGGATTGCGCTCAGCAGGGCGCGTTCTTCTGCTGAGGCATCCTCGAGCATTGTTAAGGCCTGGTTCGAATGGGCGGCGATGACAACGTGATCAAAGTGATCCACGTTGCCCGATGCTGTTCTTACTGTTACGCCCTCGTCGTGCCGCGTGACAGATGTCACCGCGTCTCCACAGCGCACGCCGGTCCTGAACGTATCGGCAATCTTGTTCACATATGTCCGGCTTCCGCCTGAAACCGTGCGCCATTTCGGGCGCAGGTGCTTCTTTGTTTCGAGTAGACCGTGGTTGGAAAAGAAGCGCACGAACGCTGTTAAAGGATACGCACGTATTTCGTCGAACGACGCCGACCAGATGGAGCTCGCCATTGGGTAAATATGGTCCCGTAAAAATCCATCGCTGTACCCGGACCTGTTAAGGTAGTCGCCGAGAGACAGCGACGCGTTTTCCGGCAGGGCCGCATCGGCCACACATTCCCGGTAAAACCGCAGGATGTCCCAGACCATGTTCCAGAACCGGGGCCTCACCAGATTTCGCTTCTGCGCCAGCAGTCCTTTCAACCCGGATCCCGAATACTCAAACCGGCCATCGTTAACGGAGGCGGAAAAAGACATATTGCTGTCTTCTGTCGTCACCCCGAGATGGTCAAACAAAGCCGTCAGATTGGGATAAGTGCGCTCGTTGTAAACAATAAAGCCGGTATCAACCGGAATGGATTGGTTCCCATTCGGGCCATTGATGGTGACGTCGACGGTATTGCAGTGCCCGCCTATCCTGCCGTCTTTCTCATATACGATAACGTCGTGGTTTCGACTAAGGAGCCAGGCCGCGGACAATCCCGCGACGCCAGTCCCGATAACGGCAATTTTCAACCTTTGTTCCCCCGTCGTGTTCGTCTCTGCGCCAGCCTAAACTAAACAGAAACTATTGATTTGATACACAAATTTTTGCCTTCTCTATGGCCGCGCACCACCAAATCGGCCCTGCACGGGGCCAACCCTTTCGAGCGTGTTAATGACCATAGATTTTGTCCTGATACGGCACATACCCGATCGCGGTTCACTTGCGCCCAAAGAAGCTCTATACCTCAAATAACCACATGAAAAATAAGTGTATTATTTTGTACACTCAAAGTGATCTGTGCCCGGCCAGCCAGCGTAAAGACATGTACGTGGAGAGTATGTTTTTACTCATTGGGCGGAGAGAACTGAATGTTTGGTGTACAAGAACAGGTTAATGTTCAGAGTTCGCCAACGGTCCTGATGAGGGGTGCGCCGGGAAGCCGGCACGAACGAAGGGTGGTTACAAGTTCAAAAACTGGTGCCTCGGCAGGTCCAGACAGGGTTGTGATGACGAAGTTGCTCGTCGCGGTTGCCGAACACCGTGACAAGCAGGCTTTTGCCGATCTTTTTGCTCATTACGGACCGCGCATTAAATCTTATCTCATGCGCCAAGGTGCCGATGCGGCCTCCGCTGAGGAACTGAGCCAGGAAGCGATGCTGTCCGTCTGGCGGAAAGCAGATCGGTTCGATGCGTCTAAGGCATCCGCCGGGACATGGATCTTTACAGTAGCGCGTAATCTACGGATTGATGCGCTGCGTAAAGAAAATAGACCTAACTTTGATCCGGAAGACCCAGCTTTTGTTCCCGATGAGGAAGTTGCTCCTGACGACGCGGTCGAGATTGGCGAGACGCAAAAGCAAATACGCGCCGCCATAGCGCAACTTCCGGAAGAGCAGGCAGAAGTGATCCGTCTTTCGTTCTATGAGGACAAGCCTCATGGAGAAATCGCAGAAGAACTCAACTTGCCGTTAGGCACCGTGAAGTCACGTTTGAGACTAGCCACGCGTAAGGTTCGCACGGTTTTAGGAGAAGTAGAATGAATGCCAGTCATCACCCCAGCGACGATTTGTTGTGGTCCTACGCAGCTGGATCGCTCGATGAACCGTCATCCATACTCATTGCGACCCACTTAGCGCTTTGCCCGAAATGCCGTGGCGTTGTTGCCAAAGCGGAGCAGGTCGGCGGTGAATTGTTTGATGACGTTCAGCCTGTCCAACTTGGATCGGATGCGTTGGACAGCGTGTTGTCACGCCTTGATGATGATCAGGAAGAGGTGACGGCACCGGTTGTTGCGGCTGCCGACGATGACCCCATCCGTATACCGCGTCCGCTGAAGGACTATGTGTCCGGATCCGTTCAGTCGATGCCATGGCGGTGGCTTGGTCCTGGTGTGCATTACGCTGAAATCGGTGCGGCTGCGAAGGGCCCGAAGGTCGGTCTGCTGCGCATCGCACCTGGAACCAAGGTTCCGATGCATGGTCACAGCGGCAGCGAAATGACGATGGTTTTGGCCGGTGGCTACTCCGATGCCACCGGGCACTTTGTCCGCGGCGATGTTGAAGCGGCTGACGACAACATGGTTCACCAACCGATAGCTGACGCCGGTGAGGACTGTTTCTGTCTGGTCGTTACGGAAGGCCAGCTGAGGCCGACAGGTATGATTGCCAAGGTGCTCCAGCCGTTCTTCCGCATCTAATTGCCGGCACACTAAAACCGGTTAGCCCCGCGCCGAGAAAAGCGCGGGGCTTTCTTATTTGAATGTGCCTGTGCGTTCGACATCCAGGCAGAATTCATAACCGACGCCGCGCACGGCTTTTATTGCCGTCCGCGGCTGTATCGACCACGAAGCCCTCGCCAGCCAGCAATGTGCGAATAGCGTCGCGGGCCAGATCATCGTCTTCAACGACCAGAATCAGGTCGGACATTTGTTGTGTTTTGGCCATATGGCCCTAAGGGAATTTCATCCGGCGGTTTTGTGACTGTGAACCATATTCGCGTCATGTAATCTACAGATAACCGCCTATGCGAGTACAGATGCCTTGGCGTGGCGTATTGCGTCCGGTCACGCTAAATCTTTTTGTCCTTGTCGCAATGAACCCTGGATCCATGCTGTTGGCTGACGAATGTCGAATTGTAATGGTGGAGGACGACCCGTCAGTCTGCTCCTTCGCAAAGACCTTACTGGAGAACGTGGTCTCAGGAGTGAGTTTCCACATGTTCTCAGACGCCGCGGTGGCATTAGAGGCATGTCAGGCTATCCAACCGAATCTGGTGTTGCTTGATTTAGACTTGCCGGGCATGGGTGGACTCGAAGCCGCTCCGCTGTTTCGAAAAGCCATAGGAGATCGTGCGATCCTGATCGTCATCGCTGCGTCTAAAGGCAGTGGATCGGTCCAGCCGCTATTGGTGTCTGGAGCAGTTACCGGGCTCATCGAGAAACCCTTAGATGCCAAGTCCTTAAGCGACCTTGCCAGCTCCTATCTGGCAGGCCAGTGCGTTCCAGTGCGGGACCTTAACGAAAGCGCTTCACTCGGCGCGCGCTTTCAAGAACGGCTTGAGGCGGTTGGAGCGGCCGTCGCTTGTGTCCTCAGCTCTTATGACGACGCCATGGGCGGCGTCGTGTCTCAGGACGTTCAAGATCTGAGAGGACATATCCACAAACTTGCCGGGAGCAGCGGGCTTTTCGGTTTTGCGGACCTCGGCCGCGCGGCGTCTCAAGCAGAGGAAGTGATCGAAGGTTTTCAACGCAACCCTGGACCGGCGAATGCCGACCTCTTGCGATCGACGTTGAACTCGCTGTTGGCGGACATCGATAAATGCCGCCGCCACGCTCAACTAACCGGCGGAAAGTAATTCCAACGCTTCCAAGACCAGAAACAAAGGCACCGGCCACACAAAGGCGAGGTAGGCCTGTCCCAGATAAAACAGCGGGCGCGGCCCAGGACGCTGCTCTTCGGGCAACGCGCGGTCACGCAGGACTTTGCGGATCATGATCCCGAGAATGGCGATATATCCGGCCGTCAGCAGACCGCCGACCGTGGCCCAGCCATTGCTGTCCATCCAGGCAACAATGGTCTGAATGATCGTCATGTGCCCTCTTGGTCTGATGGTGCCGGAAGAGGGGCTCGAACCCCCGACCCCCTGATTACAAATCAGGTGCTCTACCAACTGAGCTATTCCGGCTTTGCCTTTATTATCAATAACTTGCGGGAGTGTCGCCTTGCTCAGCAAGGGCCGAAAACGCATCTAGCAATCACATAGTAATCACGAAAATGTGAATTCGGCCAGGAATCGATATGCGGGCCTAAATAAGCGCCGCGCGGAATAAATACCGCATGGCTCCGCCTGTCAATCAAACAACAGCGCAGATAACACACGCCCATTGCATAAGATGAATACAGCATGAGTTTGCTACCAACTGTCTGGGATTCAGCCTGCAATGTGCTACTATAACGAGAAGTTGATGCCAGGGGGTAGGGGGGCTGCAAATGCGTTGGGTGATATTTCTAGGGATATTGGCGATCAGTAACCCGACGCTTGCACAGATGAAGGCAATAGATCTCGAAAAGCATTGCCGTGCAGTTGACCGCATTGTCGAAGGTCGAGAAATCCTTGTGTCCCCTGTCAGCACCAATGGGACAGATTGGGGTGATTGCGTAAGGGAGTAA